>JAYZUZ010000009.1:0-248760 GCA_036156195.1 Pseudomonadota bacterium
TCCACCCGGGGTAAGGGCAGTCGTGGCGCCGGCGCGGGCGCCCGCGGCGGCATGACCGAGGTGGGTCCGGCGCCTCCTACCCCGTGAACCAGGGCACAGAGCGCGCAATCAGCAAGCGTCAACGCAGAGGCGTCCTGCGTCAGCGCCTCGACAATCTCAGGCGCGAGTTGCTTACGCAGGCGAGCGGCTGTTTCCACGGCCCCGGTCCCACACCAGGCGTAGGCCAGGGGGTTGTCATTCGCTTGCGCATAGGCGGCCGCATGCCAGCTTGGCAGCCACAGCTGCGCCAGCATGGCGAGAACACCAAGCCAGACGGAAGCGGAGCGGGAGCGCGGAGACATCCCTGTAGTGTTACTCAAGCCTGCGCCCGCGCCAAGCCGTGGGCCGGGAGCGCCACTCAGGGCCAGTCCTTTTGAACTATAATCCTGCCTCGGCGACCGGCCTGTTTGGCCAGGGATTGCGGGATCCAGCCTGCCAGACAGGCCACTCATCACGGGAGTTCTCCGAGAGTGGTCGTGTCAGACGCAAGCAGAGCCCCTGGCCGGTGCACTGCGATGCAGGGCATCGCGCCAGTGACCGCGCAGCCCGTCTGACAACCCGGCCCATCGCCATCAGCGCATCTGAATCGCTCACCCGGGCCCACCCGACGGGTCCAGGTGTCGGCAGTGCTGCCGAACCACATTGTTACTCACGCATCGAGACCTGAACCTATGAGCCTATATCTGGACTATCTGAAAGAGATCGAATCCCGCAAGGAACAGGGCCTGAGCCCTAAGCCGATTGAAGACAGTGCGCTTCTTGCTGAGATCATCGCTCAGATCAAGGATCCGGCTCACGAGCACCGCACCGACTCGCTGAACTTCTTCATCTACAACACCCTGCCTGGAACGACCAGCGCGGCCGGTGAGAAGGCAGCGTTCCTCAAGGCGATCATCCTCGGCCAGAGCGTGGTGGAGGAAATCTCGCCGACGTTTGCCCTTGAGTTGCTGTCGCACATGAAGGGTGGCCCCTCCATCGCCGTGCTGCTGGACCTGGCACTGGGCGAAGACCCAGCCATTGCCGCGCAGGCCGCTGAGGTTCTCAAGACCCAGGTCTTCCTCTACGAAGCCGACACCGATCGCCTCGCCGCCGCGCACGCCGCTGGCAATGCCGTGGCCACCGAGATCCTGAAGAGCTATGCCAACGCCGAGTTCTTCACCAAGCTGCCCGATGTCGATGAAACCGTCCAGGTCGTGACCTACGTGGCGGCGGAGGGCGACGTGTCCACCGACCTGCTGTCACCCGGTAATCAGGCGCACTCGCGCTCGGACCGTGAGCTGCACGGCAAGTGCATGATCTCCGAAGCTGCCCAGGCTGAGATCGAAGCCCTCAAGGCCCAGCATCCGGACAAGCGTGTGATGCTGGTGGCCGAGAAAGGCACCATGGGCGTGGGCTCCTCGCGCATGTCCGGCGTGAACAACGTCGCCTTGTGGACCGGCAAGCAGGCCAGTCCGTACGTACCCTTCGTCAACATTGCCCCCATTGTTGGCGGCACGAACGGCATCTCGCCGATCTTCCTGACCACGGTCGGTGTGACGGGTGGTATCGGGCTGGATCTCAAGAACTGGGTGAAGAAACTCGACGCCGATGGCCAGCCGGTGAAGGATGCCAACGGCGACCCCGTGCTGGAACAGCGCTATTCCGTCGACACCGGCACCGTGTTCACGATTAATACGCGAACCAAGAAGCTCTACGACGCCAGCGGCGAGAAGGAACTGGCGGACATCTCCTCGGCCTTCACCCCGCAGAAGCTGGAGTTCATCCGTGCCGGCGGTTCCTACGCCGTGGTCTTCGGCAAGAAGCTGCAGACCTTCGCGGCCGAGACCCTCGGTGTAGATGCCCCGGACGTCTTCGCGCCGTCCAAGGAAGTCTCGCACGCCGGCCAAGGCCTGACCGCCGTGGAGAAGATCTTTAACCGCAATGCGGTCGGCGTGGCCGAAGGCACGGTGCTGCACGCCGGCTCCGACGTGCGCGTCAACGTCAACATCGTCGGCTCCCAGGACACCACGGGTCTGATGACCGTGCAGGAACTGGAAGCCATGGCCGCCACGGTCATTTCACCGAAGGTGGACGGCGCCTACCAGTCCGGCTGCCATACCGCCTCGGTCTGGGATCTGAAGGCGCAGAAGAACATTCCGAAGCTGATGAGCTTCATGAATGCCTTTGGCCTGATCACCGCCCGCGACCCCAAGGGCGTTTACCACCCGATGACCGATGTCATCCACAAGGTGCTCAACGACATTACGGTGGATGACCGCGCCGTGATCATCGGCGGCGACTCGCATACCCGCATGTCCAAGGGTGTGGCCTTTGGTGCCGACTCCGGCACCGTGGCCTTGGCTCTGGCCACCGGCGAGGCGACCATGCCAATTCCGGAGTCCGTCAAGGTGACGTTCAAGGGCAAGCTGAAGGACCACATGGACTTCCGCGATGTCGTCCACGCCACCCAGGCACAGATGCTCAAGCAGTTTGGCGACAATGTGTTCCAGGGCCGCGTGGTCGAGGTGCATATCGGAACGCTGCTCGCAGACCAGGCCTTTACGTTCACCGACTGGACGGCCGAGATGAAGGCCAAGGCCGCCGTCTGCATCTCCACCGACGAGACGCTGATCGAATCGCTGGAGCTGGCCAAGAGCCGTATCCAGATCATGATCGACAAGGGCATGGAGAACGACGCACGCACGCTGCATGGTCTGATCGACAAGGCGGATCAGCGCATTGCCGAGATCCGCTCCGGCAGCGAGCCGGCGCTCAAGCCCGATGGCAACGCCCAGTACTTTGCCGAATTCGTGGTGGATCTGGATCAGATCGACGAGCCGATGATCGCCGACCCGGACGTCAACAACGCGGACGTGTCCCGCCGCTACACCCATGACACGATCCGACCGGTGTCCTACTACAAGGCCGAGAAGAAGGTCGACCTGGGCTTCGTCGGCTCCTGCATGGTGCATAAGGGCGACATGAAGATCATCGCCCATATGCTGCGCAACCTGGAGAAACAGAACAGCAAGATCGAGTTCAAGGCGCCGCTGGTTGTGGCCCCGCCGACCTACAACATCATCGACGAGCTCAAGGCCGAGGGCGACTGGGAAATCTTCCAGAAGCACGCCGGCTTCGAATTCGATGATGCAGCACCCAAGAGCAGTGCTCGGGTGAAGTACGAGAACATCATGTACCTCGAGCGCCCCGGCTGTAACCTCTGCATGGGCAACCAGGAAAAGGCTGAAAAAGGCGACACCGTCATGGCCACCTCCACCCGCCTCTTCCAGGGACGCGTCGTGGAAGATGCGGACGACAAGAAGGGCGAGTCGCTGCTGGCCTCCACACCGGTTGTGGTGCTGTCCACGATTCTGGGCCGTACGCCCAGCGTCGACGAGTACAAGGCAGCGGTCGAAGGCATCGAACTGACCCCGTTCGCGCCGCCGCGGGACGCCGCGCGCCGTCTGTAACTCCCGCTGTGGCAGTGTGGCTTGGCTTCGCCAGGCCGCACTGCCTCGGTGCCTCTGACGCAGCCGCACTGTGTCCCGGTGCGCCGCGACGAGGCTATCCCAATATCACCTCGACCCCGCCAATAAGGGTGCGGGGTTGGCCCGCCTGGAACGTGCCAAAGGCCCGCTGCACGAGATAAAAGCGATCCAGCAGATTGCGGCCGGATACGTACAGCTCCACATGCCGGAACCGATAGCCGACGCGGCCGTTGAGCAAGGCGTAGGAGTCGGAGGTCTGGTCCGCATCGTTGTTAGCACGCCGGAAAGTGGAGTCGACGTAGTTCAGATCCAGTTGGGCATAGGGCCAGCGCCCACCGCGCTCAACGCGCAGCCCGATGCCCCCTTGCTTCTCTGGCGCACCCGGAAATTCGTTGCCTTCAAAGTCCCCGGCCGTGCTGTTGAAATCAAGAAATTCGGTTTCGGCGTAGCCTGCGGATACAAAGCCCGACACGCCCCAACCTAGCTGCGCGTCCAGCTCCAACTCTCCACCGATTAGGCGGGAGCGCCCCGCGTTTTCTGTTTGCGTGTCGTTGGCGTCGTCGGATAACTGCACTGAGACCTGTTGATCCCGCCAATCCGTGTAGTACACGTTGCTGCGCAGTTTCACGCGCCCGTCGAGCCACTCCGTTCTGGCATACAGCTCATAGGTGGTCGTGTACTCAGGCTCGAACGTGTTGAAGGTGCCGCGAACAAAGTTGACCGACAATCCACCCGCACGAAAGGCTTGCTGGACTTGCAAGCCAACAGCAGTGAACTCCGTCACGTCCAAGCGCAGCCCGAGTTTCGGCAGAACAGCGGAGGACGCCTGCGTACCGGCCCCTTCGCCGTCTGCCGGCAACGCGGCGCTCCCGCCCAGATCCCCCAAAACGTCAGCGATGATCTCGCCCAGCGGCGACTCGTTGTCTGAGATCACCGAGAGGGAGGAATCACTGAGGTAGGCGTAATCAACCGTGTCCTGGTCGAATCGCACTCCGGTGGTGAGCGTCCAACGTTCACCCACCAACCAGTCCATCTCACCAAACACAGCGGTACTGCGACGCGATTGTGTGACGTCAGTGTCCAAATCGAAAAACAACCCGATCGGTTGTCCGCCGGTGATGAAGGCGGACAAATCGCCGTCAATCACATCCGTGGTGCTATCGGTAGCCAGGGCCGCGCCGTAGACGCCAAGCGTGCCACGCACGGGCATGCCCAGCAGCGACAAGCCTTCGAAACTAGCGCTAATCTGCTGCGTCCAGGTGCGATCATCGTTGGTGTTGATGATGACGCCGTCGGGTTCCGCGCTGTAGTTGTAGTCGTCGTCTGTTCGGAGGTCGGTCGCAACATACCCGGTGACGGATTCGGCCGACCAGGCATCGGAGAGGCTTAAACCCGCTCGCAAGCTGGCGAGCTCGGCCTGGGATTGTAATTGCTCCGGATCATTGGCCACCGATTCACGATCTTCGGGGTCGCCGCTGAGTTGGCCTTGACCAAACAAGGTTTCAGATCGCGTGACGGTGAGCAGCACATCGGCGTCTCGCCACGCCTCAGCCTGCCAGCGCAGCTTGCCGCGCAAGCTGGTCACATCCTCAAAATTCGAGGGCTCGTTGCGGGTGATGTTGTAGGCCGCGCCATCCGACTCCGAATGCTGAGTGGATACGCGCATCGAAAAACCGCCGGCCAACGGGCCACCGGCCGCTGCTGCGAACTGGCGGGTGCCGTAGTCCCCTGCCCGATACCGCGCCCGCACATCCACCTGCTCGTCGGGATCGCGTGTACGCATCACGATGGCGCCGGCCAACGCGCCTTGGCCGATATTGGTGGACTGCGGCCCGCGCAAGAACTCCACCGATTCCACATCCCAGAAATCCAGGGGCCCAGCCCGCGCTCCCGCTGCGGACAGAGGCACGCCATCCACCAGAATCGTGGCCAATGGCGCCGTGGATGAAAACGACGCGTCAGTGACACCCGTGTCGGTAATCCCCCGGATCACAAACCCGCCATATCCACCGAGCTTGCCGTGGCTTTCGTTGACATTGGCCGTGCGCTGGAAGGCATCGTAAAGATCGGTCATCGACGAGGCTTCGATTTCTTCCGCAGTGAGTACCGAGACACTACTGCCGGTGTCCTGCAGGCTGCGCGCGACGTTCTCGCCCCTGACGATGAAGTCGTCGAGCACCAGTACGTCGCCCCTTGCCGGCTCCGCGTTCACGGCATCCGGATCTTCGACCGGAATGCTGTCCACAGTCTCTGGAGACGCTTCTCTGCCTGCCTCCGGTTGTGCCCAGAGCACGGCCGGGATGACAGCAACCAACACTAAACACGTCCGCATCGTCATTCACACAAGGTGTTTTTGGAAACCGGCGCTGCCAGCGCCGGCCTGGAATCTCGCGGTAACAGCCGCCCAATTGCTGCGCCAATCACCCGGCACATTCTCAAAGTCGAACTTCAGCCCACCCGCCAGCCGACAGGTTTCCCCAGTGCAGACCACACCCAACCCAGCAACACCGTAGTTGGTCGCATCGCGACGAAACGGCTCGATCAGCGCCGACCTCCCTCATCGACCGAAAACACAAATGCACTTGGTTCTTGTTTGCACTACTATTTAACATAGCGCTCACTCTACCATCGACCCTGTGGCTTTTCTGCCGGTTTCGCGGGATCGTCGCCGCCCTTCCCTTATGACTCTGACACGCATCTCTCACTGGGCGATCTGCCTCGCGTTTGGCAGCGCCGCACTGTCGCCCTGGCCATTGGCTGCTCAGGAAACGCCAGAGCCCTACGACGACACCGTGCCGGTGCGAGGCGACGATGAACCCGTCGAATTGTCGACGGTGGACGTTCAAGGCACCCGAGTCGACGCCCCGCGCTACCAGGCGACCGACTCCACCAGTGCGACCAAGACCGACACGCCGATTATCGAAACACCGCAGTCGGTGTCGGTGATATCGGCAGAACAGCTGCGTGATCTCGGCGCGCTCACCTTGCAGGATTCCTTCCGGTATTCGGCCGGCGTGCGATCAGATGCCTACGGCACGGATTCACGGACCGATTCCGCCTTGGTGCGAGGCACTGAATACATTCAATACCAGGACGGTCTGCGCAGCCTATTCGGGTTCTACAACAACGTACGCACCGATGTGTACGCACTGGAGTCTGTCGAAGTCATTCGCGGGCCGTCGTCCGTCCTCTATGGCCAAGGAACCAGCGGTGGCATGGTCAACGTGAACAGCAAACGCCCCCAGGTTGAAGCTGCACACGAGCTTCGTGCCGAATACGGTGACCACGCACGCCGCCAGTACGCCATCGACTTCACTGGGCCGGTCACCAAGGACGGCAGCCTGGCCTACCGGCTCGTGGGATTGCATCGCAATGCAGCGACACAGGTGGACTACGCCCAGGATGACCGGGACTTCATTGCCCCATCACTCACGTGGCGCCCGTCCGGGTGGTTCGAATGGACAGTTCTTGGGAATTTCCAACGGGATCGCAGCGGGTCCACGACCGCATTCCTGCCCTGGGAAGGCACGATTCAAGACAATCCCAATGGGCAGATTCCAACACATCGGTTTGTCAGCGAACCGGGGTTTGATCGGTACAACACCGAGCAAGATGCCGTGACATCGCTGATCAATATCGGCCTGGGGACAGCATGGACGCTGTCGCAAAACGCACGCTACGTGGAAAGCGCGTCGGACTACCACACGATGTTCCCCAACATTTATACCGGCGATCCCTACCTGCTCAACCCGTTCCGACGCGACTCGGTGCTTCGGATTACCTACATCACCGACGCAAAGGTGCGAGCGATCACGTCCGATCACCGCCTCAGTGGTGAATTTTCCACCGGCTGGATCCAACACAAGCTGTTGCTGGGTGTGGACGCGACCAAGGTCACAACCCGACAGAACGCCGGGCAACTGGGCGCACTCCAGATCATCCAGCAAGGGTTGTTCGATCTATACGAGCCGGAGTACGGGGATTTCATCGTGCCTGAGGCCACCCCGTTACCGGACCTGGAGACCCGCCAGACTGGCTACTACATTCAGGACCAGCTCACGATTGGCGATCACCTGATCGCCTTGTTGGGCTGGCGACGGGACGAAGCGCGCTCTGAAGAGACAGGCGGTCCCACCATCGAAGACGACGCCGATTCCTTGCGCGCCGGCCTTTTGTACCGCTTCGATGCCGGGTTCTCACCGTATGTCAGCTACTCCGAGTCCTTCAACCCGGTGGCGCAACTCGATGCCGACGACAACCCGTTCAAGCCAATCCGTGGGGAACAATGGGAAGGCGGTCTCAAGTACCAGCCCCCCGGCTTTCCCGCGTTGGTCACAGCGAGCGTGTTCGAAATTACCGAGAAAAACCGACTCGCTCCCGGTGAAGACCCCAGCACCCAGGTGCAACTGGGTCAGGCCGAGATCAAAGGAGCCGAACTAGAAGCCGGCCTGAGTTGGCCTGGCGTCGTGGACTTGCTGCTGGCGTACACCTATCTCGACGCCCAAAGCGACGCCGGCGACAACGCAGAAGAAGGCGAACGGATCAAACCGTTGGCAGCAGTCGCCGATGAAGTCGCTGCCCTCTGGGCCCGCTTTCATCTTGGACGCATCGGGCTGCCAGGTTTATCCATCGGGGCCGGTGTGCGCTACACCTGTGCAGTGCCGGATGAGAGTGAAACCGTCGAAGTGCCGTCCTCCACGTTGTACGACGCGATGATCGCCTACGAGCAGGCCAATTGGCGCATCGCCGTGAACGGCTCCAACCTCAACGATGACACGGTGATTGCCACCTGCCTGGAACGCGGCGACTGCTTCTATGGTCCCCGCCGCTACGTGGTGGGCAGCCTGACACTGCACTTTTAGGGACGATCTGATCGCTCGTCGCGCCATCAAGTCTCGGCGCCGTCTTAGTGGCGCGCGAATCACTCAGCACTGCTCTGGACTGCCCCTGATCATCGAATTGACGTCACTCGATATGACCCCAGCGATAATCCGGGTGATACTTATTCGCATTCTCATGCCTCGATCACGATGACCATCGCCACCCGTTCCGCCCCATCGCCTGCGCCCGCAGCCCCTCGACTCCGCGCCTGGATACGCGGTCTGCTGGCCGGCCCGGTCGCCTTCATCGCCAGCTGGGTACTCATGGCCGGTGCGGCACTCTACCTGCCCAAGGGCGCGGCTGGCATCGACAACCTCGTATTCCCGGTCGTCCTGTTCCCGCTCATCTGGGCGCTGCTGTTTCTGTACACCTTGACTGACCCGCGCCTGTTACGCGCTGGCGCGGTCATGGCCGCAATCCTGCTCACGCATGGCGGTCTGATCGCCTATCACCTGGGGGCTGCCGCATGATCAAACTATCGCAAGAGCGGACCAAGCACCTGCTCTCCATCCATGGCTGGTCGGGTGTCCTGCTGGGCTTGCTGCTCTACGCAGTCATCTGCACCGGAACGGTGGCCGTGTTCTCGACCGAGATTGGTGACTGGTCCAACCCCCTCGATACCCCTTCAGAGGCCGGCCTGCCCAGCGGAATCAACACCCTGGTGCAGACGCTGGCCGACCAGGTGGATCCGGCGTATCGGGAAGAGTTCTTTCTGTTCTCGTCTGCCGGTGGTCGACTCATGCTCCAGTTCGAAGGTCATCAGCCTGCGAGCGCGACGCCCGGATCGAGCGAACCGGCACCGCACTACGGTGTGCTCTACGCAATCGATTCCAATCGCCTGCAGGTGATCAACCGTGTGGAAGGGCCGGAAGAGGTGCTGGACAAGGCCCGTCACGTCACTGATGCGCTAGCCGATTTTTTTGTCGAGTTGCATGTTCGCCTGCATATCCCCAGCCCCTGGGGGTTATTTGTCACCGGCGTCCTGGGTTTGATCATGATGGTGGCGGCCATCACGGGGTTTCTGGTTCACCGACACCTGATTCGCGAACTCTTCACCATCCGCCGTCATAAGGATGGGCTGCTGCGGGCCCGTGATGCCCATGTCATCGCGGGCACCTGGACGCTGCCCTTCGCCTTCGTACTGGCATTCACCGGCAGCTTCTTCAGCTTCGCAACCAGTCTGGGATTACCGGCAATGGCCATGGTGGTCTTCGAAGGCGACCAGGAACGGGCGCTGGCGGAGGTGTTCGGCGAGCCGGCCACCATCGAGGATCGCGATGTGCCGGTCGCCAACCTCGATGCCATCCTGAATGATGCAGAGCAACGCACAGGCGTCCGTCCCAATTTTGTCGTCGGAGGCCACTGGGGCAAGGGAGGCGCTGAAATCCGTGTCTTCACCCCCGCGCGCGAGGGCATGCTTACGGGCCGCTCACCGGTTTATGCCGCCGAAACAGGCCAGTTTCTGCGTGACCAGCCGGTGCTCGTGGGTCAGCAACCGTCTGCCGGTAATACGGTGGCGGCGTTAATGGCACCGCTGCATTTCGGGCACTTCGCCGGGCTGGCGTCCAAGGCCGCGTGGTTCGCGCTGGGGTTCGCCGGTGCTTATGTCGCCCTGACCGGCCTGCTGCTGTGGACAGAGCGTCGTGCAGCCCAACCTGTCTGGCAGCGGATGACCCGCGTCGTCCACTGGGTGGGCTACGGCTTGCCCCTCTCCATGGCCATGACGCCCTACGGCACCTTCGTGGCCCAGGCCAATGGGTGGTCCGTGCTCAGCGCTCAATGGTGGGTCTTCGGCTGTGGCGCATTGCTCAGTCTCTTCATTGCTGGCCTTGCCCGTAGCAGCCTGCAGATCCGCAGGTACACCATTGCGCTGACTGGCCTGGCGTTGCTCGGCTTGCCGGCCGTTCGCATGATCACCGGAGGACCCGGGTGGGCAGACGCCTTGAGCAGCGGTCGCAATGGAGTTGTGGCCGGGGATTTGGTCATGCTCGGCGGTGCCCTGGCCTGCTGGCTGCTGTGCCGGTTTGGTGCCAGACCGGCCGACCAGCGCAGTCCAGTCCCTGCCCCATCAACGCCGGAGGCCGTCGTATGAGCCTGGCCTGGTTGCTGGCGCTGCTCAGCGCACTTCCCATGGCCTGGCTGGCCTGGGGAGACCCCAAAAGACTCAGGGTTTCAGGACAACGCCAGCGCAAGGCGCATACCCCGCGAACACGTGCGTTGCTGGCCACGACCGCCCTGCTTCCGGGTGTGGTACTGCTCTTTCACAGTGCGGCAGCCGTACTCATCTGGCTAGGCGCCGTGACGACGATGGGCTGGGCGATCTCCGAAGCATTTGCCCCCCGGCGGCCTGCTCGACCTGCAAACGGGGATTAATCGTCGGAATCTGCCCCTAGCTCGGCAAACAAAAACGCCCGGGCTTTGATCCAGTCACGCCGTACGGTGCGTTCGTTGATCTCCAGGATGTCTGCCGTTTCCTGCTCGGAGTAGCCTGCGAAATAACGACATTCGACCACCCGGGCCAGCCGCTCGTTATGGGCAGCCAGGCGACCTAGCGCGGCGTCGATGCCCAGGGTGACGTTGGGATCGTCATGACTGCCTGGCACGATATCCGACATGCCCGTTTTGTCCAGCGACAACGGCACTTCTCCAGAACCGCGCTTCTCGGCCAGCCGAGCCCGGGCCTCGTCCACCAGGACCTGGCGCATTGCGGCCGCCGCCGTGCGCAAAAAGTGCTGGCGCGAATGCCACAGGTCGGAACGCATCAGCTTGAGATAGCTTTCGTTCACCAGTGCAGTGGTATCCACACCGCCGCCGACACGACGTCGCTGCCTGCGCGCCTCCTGCCGCAATTGCTGATAAAGGGCCGAATAAAGACCATCCGTCCCTCCAGCCGTCAGTTCACCGGTGTTTTGCACGCCGCTGTGTCCTCGGTCACATCTTCGATCGGCCTGCCTACGCTACCTTGCGCTGTCGGGCATGTGAAGAGAATTCTTTTCTTTCAGTCCGATTTGAACAATAAAGCCCGATTTCATCGTCAATTGTGATGATGGCACTCCAGGGAGGGGGTATCTCGATGGGTTTTTCCGCAACATCTCGCCAGCGCTTTCGCCCTGGTGACACATTGATTGCCACCTCAGACGACAGTGCGGACGCGTACATCATCGAGCGTGGCGAAGTCGCGGTCTGGCGAGAGACTGCGGATGGCCGCACGCTACTGGCCCGACTGGGTGAGGGACAGATGGTCGGCGAGTTGTCGCTCATCGATGGGGAGGGTCGGACGGCGACCGTGACCGCGCTGACCGAATGCACCGTCCGCGTGGTGACCACGGAGGACCTGACGAATCATCTTGAGGGCGTGCACCCGATCATCCACACCCTCATCGACGCCCTGCTGGAACGCATCCGAGCTACGGACCGGGCGGCCCGGGGATTCGCACTGCCCGGCCTGCCGGCCGCATCACCGAAACACCTGTCACCTTTTGCAGGCTGCGTACGCGATGGCGCATTGCAGCTGCACCACGCACCGGTCACCGATCTGCGAACCGGTCGTGTCCTCCAGTTTCGCTCGACCGTGGTCTGGGTGGATGACGATCACGGTCATGCACCTGCATCCGAATTGCTCAAGACGGAACCCGCCGGGGACACACTTGGCGAGCTGACCAGCTGGATGCTGCTCCGGGCAACAGCCGACTGTACGGCGCTGCGTCAACGTGCCGGGGCTGCCGCCGGCGTTTCGGTCGCGCTAAGCGAGCAGCAATTGCTCGGTGACAGTCTCGTGGACGATGTATTTGCGGCGGTTTCCAACGCTTGTCTCGCACCGGAAGCGCTCACATTGGAAGTCCACGAAGCCGACCTGCCCGAACCTGGCACGCGGGTCGCTGAACGGCTCATGCGCTGCGTGGAAGGCGGGGTCCGCCTCGCCGTGAGTCACTTCGGGCAGCGGTTGGCCCCCATTGCCCGGCTCATTGACTTGCCGATTCAGCAGGTCTTGATCGACCCCAACCTGTTACGCGATGCCGCCCACGCGCAAACGCTGGTCGCTGCACTGCTGGGCATGGCCACTGATCTGCAACTCACCGTAACGGCGCAGGCCATTCAGACGCCTGACCAGGCCGAACGCGCTCGCCGGGCCGGCATCCAGCACATTCACTCATCCACGCGTAACGCGACGGATGCAGCGGGCATCCGGTCTGCGCGCTCCAGCCTGGACGTCTCCCCGGACGACGGCCTGGTCATCGATGGACTGCTCAATCAGCCGGCGTCGCTCGCCGGCTGAATCTTGACCAGCAACTGACGATTGCCGACCTGATCACCAGCGGCTGCCTCGACAGACTCGACCGCACCGGCGACCGGGGTCGTCAACTGGAACTCCATCTTCATCGCCTCCAGCACCGCAACAGTCTGGCCGGCTTCGACCTGATCGCCGGGCTGCACCCGGACATCCAGTAGCTTGCCGTCGCTGGTGGCCAGTATGCGGCCATCGGCCCCCGGCGCGGCAGCCTGTGCAGGCTCCAGCGTCACGTCCCGGAAACAGTAGGTTCGACCCTGTGCGGTCAGCCAGATCGCATCGCCGACACGGGTGTAGTCGATCCGTGCGGCCACACCGTCGATCTGGAGTCGTAGATCATGCGGCCCCGACGATTCAACGATGAATTCATGGGTTTCCTCTGCCAGAGTGACGACGTAGCGGCTACCGCGGTCATGCACCAGGGACAAGGCCTGGCGCTGCTCATCCCAAGCCACCGTCATACTCACATCCCCGCCCGGTGCACTGTGCCAGTCCGATAGCTCGGGGGGCAGCCCGGCCTGCGCCTGCAGCACAGCGCCGTCCGCACGGTAGATGGCCAGTGCCGCCAGTGCATAAAGCAGAGGCTCGGGTGCCTGCTCGGCCAGCGTCTGCTCGCTGAAATGCGCGGGCATGTAGCCGGTATGGAAGTCCCCCGCCGCAAAATCACGCTCCGACAGGATGTCCTTGAGCAGGTCGAGATTTGACACCACCCCATGCAGGCGGGTCGCCCCCAGGGCGCGCAGTAAGCGCGTCCGTGCGGACTCACGGTCGTCGCCCCAGGCGATGATCTTGGCCACCATCGAGTCGTAGTAGGGACTGATCTCGCCATCCGGCAGCAGACCATGGTCGACGCGGACACCCTCGCCGGACGGAATCGTCCAAGCAGCGATCGGCCCGGTCTGCGGGACGTAGCCAGTCCGCGGGTCCTCGGCGCAAAGCCGCACCTCGATCGCATGACCGCGCTGCGTAATCTCGTCCTGGGCCAGCGGAATCGGATCACCCTGAGCAATGCGCAACTGCCAGGCCACCAAATCGATGCCCGTCACCAGTTCGGTGACTGGATGCTCGACCTGCAGGCGCGTGTTCATTTCCAGGAAGTAGAACGCGCCGTCGGCGCCGAGCAGAAACTCCACGGTGCCCGCACCGACGTAGTCAATGGACTGGGCGGCCGAGACAGCCGCTTCACCCATGCGCGCACGCAACGCGGCGTCGACGGCCGGTGATGGTGACTCTTCGACAATCTTCTGGTTACGGCGTTGGACGGAGCAGTCACGCTCACCCAGATGGATGACATGGCCGTGGGTATCACCGAAGACCTGAATCTCCACATGACGCGCGCCGACTACGGCCTTTTCCAGAATCAGTTCACCGTTACCGAAAGCGTTCTGGGCCTCGCTACGGGCGGAACGGATCATGTCACCGAGCTTGCTGGCATCGTCACAAAGCCGCATGCCCCGACCACCCCCGCCTGCCGCGGCCTTGATCATCACCGGCACACCGATTTTCTCGGCCTCGGCGGTGAGCACGGCGTCGTCCTGATCGCCGCCCTCATAGCCGGGAACGCAGGGCACGCCCGCATCGATCATCTTGATCTTGGACTGGCGCTTGTTACCCATCAGCGTAATGGCTTCGGGCGACGGGCCGATGAACACAATGCCGGCGTCGGCGCAGGCCTGTGCAAACTCGGCATTCTCGGCCAGAAACCCGTAACCAGGGTGGATGGCATCGGCACCGGATCGCCGCGCCGCATCGATGATCTTGTCGATGACCAGGTAGGACTCGCCCACCGGCGCCGGCCCGAGACGGACCGCTTCATCCGCCAGGGTGACGTGTCGGGCCGACCGATCAGCGTCCGAGTACACCGCAACGGTCTGGTAGCCGGCACTGCCCGCTCCCTCGATGACCCGACAGGCAATCTCGCCGCGGTTGGCGACCAGCACTTTTGAAAAACGTCCCATGTTGCGTCCTCGTCTCCTCGATGCCTGGCCTGGCGGCCCGGCTGACTAGTCCTTGGCGGCCCAGTTCGGCAGCCGTTTTTCGATAAAGGCCATCGTGCCTTCGGTCCCCTCATCGCCACGCAGACATTCGGCAAAATCCCGTGCCGCGTCATCCAGCAGATCGTCGGGATCGGCGCGAGATACGCCGAGCATGATGCGCTTGGTCACGGCATTGGCCTTCGGCGCACAGCGGCGAATCTGCCCCAGAACCTCGGTCAGCCGGCGCTCCAGCGCTTCGGCATCGGGTTCGACAAAATGGACCAGGCCCAGGCGCGCGGCTTCAGCCCCGTCGAAACGCCCCCCGCACACGCCCAGACGACGGGCTTCGGTCAGCCCAACGCGCTCGACCACAAACGGCGCGATCTGCGCAGGTGGCAGGCCCAGGCCGGTTTCGGGCAGACCGAATCGGGCACCTGCCACGGCAATGGCCACATCGCTGACGCAACAAAGGCCGAATCCGCCACCCAGCACAGCCCCTTCGATCAAGGCAATCGTGGCCTGGGGGGCCTCGTTGACCTTGCGCAGCATGGTGCCGAAGGCCCGTGAATAATCGATCACCGGGTCGGAGTGCTGTGTACGCGGCGCCTGCCGGGCAGAGGCCATGTCCTTGATGTCACCGCCCGCACAGAAATTGCCGCCAGCCCCGCGCAGCACAACAGCGCGAATCGAGCGGTCCTCGGCAATGGCGTCGAAGGTGTTGCAAAGATCGTTGAGCAAACCGACCGACATGGCGTTGCGGGCGTCCGGACGGTTGAAGGTGAAGTGCAGGACGCCCGATCGGAGCTCAACCAGGGCATTCGGGGTTTCGGGCAACGAGGTCATGTGGATCTCCTTCAGCCTGACTTGCGCTTGCCGCCCAGACCCAGCCGCTTGCTGATGATCTGCAGCATGACTTCATCGGCGCCGCCGCCAATCGAGTGCAATCGCAGGTCCCGGTAGAACTGAGCCACGGTCGACTCCCACATAAAGCCCTGGCCGCCCCAGAACTGCAGCGAGGCATCGCAGACCTCACGCGCCACCCGCGCGCTCTTTAGCTTGGCCATGGAGGCCAGCAGCGTCACATCCTCGCCGGCCAGCAGCGCGCCCACGGCCTTGTCGATAATGCCGCGCACGGCCTCGATTTCGGTGGCCAGTTCAGCGAGCCGGAACTGCACGTACTGGTTGTCCAGCACGCTTTGCCCGAAAGCCTTGCGGCCACGGGTGTAGTCGATGGTGTCGTCCAGCACGCGGTCCATGGCCTTGAGGATGCTGGCCGACAGGAACAGGCGCTCTTCCTGAAACTGCATCATCTGGTAGACGAAGCCCTTGCCCTCCTCGCCGATCAGGTGGCGAGCCGGCACACGCACATCATCGAAAAAGATGATGGCCGTGTCCGAGCTGCGCTGACCGAGCTTGTCGAGCTTGGTTGTGCGGTCCACACCCTTGGCATCCAGCGGGATGACGATGAGCGACTTGTTGCCGTGGCGGCTGTTGGGGTCAGCGTCCCCCGTATTGACCAGGGTGCAGGCCCAGTCGGCCTGCGTGCCATTGGTAATCCACTGCTTGGAGCCGCTGATCACATACTCATCGCCCTCGCGGCGGGCCGTGGTCTTGATCCCCGCCACATCGGAACCCGCGCCCGGTTCGCTCACGGCAATGGCGGCGACGTGTTCCCCGGCAACCGCCGGCTTGAGAAACTGCTCCTTCAGGAAATCGGAGCCAAACCGGGCCAGGGCCGGTGTCGCCATGTCGGTCTGCACGCCAATGGCCATCGGGATACCGCCACAGGTGCAGGCACCGAGCGCCTCGGCAAATTCCATCTGGTAGCTGTAGTCCAGCCCCATGCCGCCGACCTCTTCCGGCTTGTTAATGCCGAGAATCCCAAGGTCGCCCATTTTCTTGAAGACCTCATGGGCCGGAAACACGCCGTCGCGCTCCCATTCGGCGACATGCGGGTTGATCTCGTCGAGCACAAAGCGCTCGACGGTCCGATAAATTTCCTGGTGTTCGTGTGTGCGCTGCATGGCTGTCTCCGCTCGTGAACTGCGCTGTTATTTCGTCTTGGCGTTGCGGCAAATGGACGGTTGACCGGGTGGATCACGCCAGCGCAATCCAGACGGCCGATCCGGATTCAGTCGCCTACATACGGGCTACGCCGAAGCTGTTCGGGGCCACTTCGCGGCGCTTGGCGTCCTGACAAATCGCCAGTGTGAAACCGAGCACGCGGCGTGTATCACGCGGGTCGATCAAGCCATCGTCAAACAGCCGAGCCGTAGCGGCGAGCGCATCGGCTTCCTTGTTAAACAGGCCGACCAGATTGGCCTCGGCCTTGGCAGCCTGTTCCTCGGAGAAGTCTTGGCCAGCCGCTTCGGCCTTGGCCTTGTTGATGATGGTCATGACCTTGGCCGCCTGCTCGCCGCCCATGACGGCGGTTCGGGAATTGGGCCAGGCGAAGATGAAATCCGGATCGAAACCACGTCCGCACATGCCGTAGTTACCGGCACCGAAACTGCCACCCATGACAATGGTGATTCTGGGTACGGACGCATTGGCAACGGCCTGAACCATCTTGGAGCCATGCTTGACGATGCCGCCCTGCTCCGACTCGGTGCCGACCATGTAGCCGGTGGTATTCATCAGGTAGACCAGCGGCGTCTGGGTTTGTACGCATAGCTGCATGAACTGCGCAGCCTTGGTCGCCCCCTTGGTCGTGATGGGACCGTTGTTGCTGACGATCCCGATGGGCTGCCCATAAATGCTGGCGCGACCGCAAATGGTTTGCTGGTCGTATTCGCTCTTGTACTCCAGGAACTCGCTGCCATCGACCAACCGGGCAATCACCTCGCGGCAGTCATAGGGGCGCCGGTAGTCCGCTGGCACCACGCCCAGCAACTCCTCGGGCGCGTAGCGCGGCGCTTCGAAGGCCTTGAGCTGGGGCGCCGGCGCCGTGGTGTTCCAGCCCAGTTTGGCGACAACCTCGCGGGCCAGACGAATGCCGTCGGCATCGTCCTCGGCAATGAATTCCGAGGTGCCGGCCACCTGGCAATGCATCTCGGCACCGCCCAGGTCCTCGTCCTTGGCGATCTCACCGGTGGCCGCACGCAGCAGCGGCGGCCCGGCCAGAAACACCTTGGCTTTTTTGCGAACCATGATCACGTGATCGGACAGCCCCGGCATGTAGGCGCCGCCCGCCGTCGACGAGCCGTGCACGACCGTCACCTGGGGAATACCGGCAGCCGATAACCGCGCCTGGTTGGCGAAGGTCTTACCGCCCGGAATGAACACCTCAGCCTGGTACAGCAGGTTGGCACCGCCGGATTCGATCAGCGAGACCACAGGCAGCTTCTGCTTCAGCGCGATCTCCTGAATGCGCAGCGTCTTCTGCACACCGAACGGCGTCATCGTGCCGCCCTTCACGGCCGAGTTCGACGCGGAGATCATGCAGCGCACGCCGGAGACATAGCCGATGCCGATGATCGTGTTGCCGCCGGCCAGCGAGCCGTCCTTGTCGTCGTGATGCTTGTACCCGCACAGCGTCGACAACTCCAGAAACGGCGAGCCCCGGTCGAGCAGCAAATGCACGCGTTCACGTGGCAGCAACTGGCCGCGTCCATGAAACTTGTCGCGCTTGGCTTCCTCGGTCGCATGGACCTTGGCCTCGACGTGGCGGAAGCGCTTGATCTCGGCCAGCATCTCCTCACGGTTCTTCTGAAAATCCGCGGAGGTCGGGCTGATCTTCGATTCAATGGCCGGCATGGTGTCTCCTCATCCCTGTCACTGGAGCCGAGCCAACCCGCCCGGCGCTTGTTGAAGTGTTGTCCGCGGCGCGCCGGTCAGCGCTACCCCCGCGGGTGGGCACTCGATTTAGTCGCGTTCAGCCACGGCCTTGGGCGGCTGATAGCGATGAAACCCCTGGTAGGGTTTGGAGCGGTCATGATCGGGCAGCGGAAACAGCTTGGCATTCAGGCTGGCCGCGCCGTCGATCTTCACGCAGCTGCCGGAGATAAAGGCCGCCCCCTCCGACAACAGAAAGCAGATGGCCGAACTCACCTCAGCCTCGGTGGACATACGCTTAAGCGGCACCAGCTCCGACATCATGGGAATGATCTGCTGGGTGAACGCGGGGTCGTAGCTGTCCATGCCGCTGGATGCGACCCAGCCAGGCGCCACAGCATTCACGCGCACGCCAAACTGCGCCCACTCGACGGCCAGTGTCTCGGTCAGGTTGACCATCCCGGCACGCGCGGCGCCTGAGTGGGCCATGCCGGGCATGCCACCCCACATGTCGGCCACGATGTTGACGACGGCACCGCCGGTGTCGCGCATGGACTGCAGCAGCACCTCCCGCGCCACAAGAAAACCACCCGTGAGGTTGTTGCGCACCACGGCATCGAATCCATTCTTGCTGATCATCATCGCCGGGCTCGGGAATTGCCCGCCGGCGTTGTTGACCAGACCGTGAATGGCTCCGTGCTGAGTCACCATCGCCTGCACCGCCGTCTTGACGGCGTCTTCATCGCGAATATCGAAGGCCTGGGCGCTGGCTGAGCCGCCATCCTCGATGATCTCGGCCACGACGGCGTCTAGCTTGGACTGGGTGCGGCCGGTGACAATGACATGGGCGCCAAGCGCGGCCAGCTCATGTACCGTGCAGCGGCCAATGCCGGAACCGCCGCCCGTGACGACGTGCGTCTGGCCGGCAAAGAGTCCTGGCTTGAGGACTGAGGCGTAACTCAACGGATGCTCCTCCAGGTCACACTGAACGTGTGTTCAATTCAAAGCCGTCCCAAGCCCGTCTTGTGGTTGCCCTGTTCCGGGCCTGCGGGTCTTTGAGTGGACGGTTTGCAAGCGGCTGGCGGGACACAGGCCCGCCAGCCGCTAGATCACTTGCTACAGCTTGGATTCCAGCTCCGGGATAACCTCAAACAGGTCACCCACCAGGCCGATATCCGCCACCTCGAAGATCGAGGCTTCCTCGTCCTTGTTCACGGCCACGATGCAACCGGCGTCCTTAATACCCGCCAGATGCTGGATCGCACCGGAAATGCCGAAGCACATGTACAGCTCAGGCGCGATGACCTTACCGGTCTGGCCGACCTGCATGTCGTTGGCGCAGAAGCCAGAGTCGACCGCCGCACGCGATGCACCGACAGCGGCGCCGATCTTGTCGGCCATGCGGTAGATGATCTCGAAGTTCTCTTCGCTGCCGACGCCACGACCACCCGAAACCACTTTGGGGGCAGACTGCAGGTCGGGGCGATCCCCACCGGCGCCTTCACGCTTCACGAAGCGGGTGTGCGTTGGCAGTTCGGCGTCCACGGTCACCGCTTCCACCGGGCAGGCAGCCTGCTCGCCGACGGCCTTGAAGGATGCTGTACGGGCCGAGCCGACCAGAATGCCGTCCTGCGGCGCATCAACAGACACGATGGCGTTACCGGCGTAGATCGGACGCTGGAAGCTGTACGGACCCTCGACCGACATGATGTCGGTGACCATGACGCTGTCGAGCAGCGCGGCCACGCGCGGCATCAAATCCTTGCCAAAGGTGGTATTCGGGCCAACCACGTGGCTGACGCCCAAATCCTGGGCCAGCTTGGCGATTTGGGGCGCCAGGATGGCGGCGACCGGTTCAGCGTTCTCGGCCCGGTCCACCAACACGACCTTGCTCGCGCCTTCCAGGGTGGCAGCGGCGTCAGCCACGGCCTGGCCGGATTCAGCAAACACCGCCACGGTCACGTCACCAATCGCCTTGGCACAGGCCATGGCCTTGGACGTCGAGCTGTTCAGCTCACCGCCGAGATGTTGCGCAATCAGCAATACAGAAGCCATTAGAGCAACCCCTTGTCTTTCAATGCAGAAATCAGTTCATCGGTGGACTTGACCATGACGCCGGCCTCGCGCTCGGGCGGCGGTGCGGTCTTGGTGACGGTCAGACCGGCCTTGGGCGTCACGCCCAGGTCGTCCAGTGTCTTGGTGTCCACCGGCTTGCGCTTGGCCTTCATGATGTCCGGCAGCTTCAGGTAGCGCGGCTCGTTCAGACGCAAGTCCGTGGTGATCACGGCGGGCAGATCAACCTCGATGGTCTCCAGGCCCTCATCGACTTCGCGCGCCACCGTGGCCTTGCCGTCGGCAATCTCGATGGTCGAGGCGAAGGTCGCCTGCGCCCAGCCCAACTTGGCCGAAGTCATCTGACCGGTCTGGTTGCTGTCGTCGTCAATGGCCTGCTTGCCCATCAGGAACACGTCCGGACCTTCGGCCTCGGCCAGCTTGGCGAAAACGGCAGCCGCCGTCGTCGGAGCAACGGCCTCGTCGGTCTTGACGTGAATCGCCTTGTCGCAGCCGAAGGCCAGCGCCGTGCGCAGGGTTTCCACGGCCTTGTCGTCACCGATGGTCACGGCGATGACTTCGGATGCCGTGCCGGCCTCCTTCATGCGAATGGCCTGTTCGACCGCAATCTCGTCAAACGGATTCATGGAGTGCTTGACACCTTCGGTCTGCACGCCGGATCCGTCTCCTTTCACCTGGATTCGCACGTTGTAATCCACAACGCGCTTCACGCTCACAAGTACTTTCATGTTGTTTGGCTCAACAGTTCTCTGAGTTCCGTGTATGTCGGACCCGCGCCCGGCGCCGGCCCGCCCAATGCCCTACAAGTTCTGATAGTTCGGCCCGGATCCGCCTTCCGGCGTGACCCAGTTAATCACTTGATAGGGATCCTTAATATCGCACGTCTTGCAATGCACGCAGTTGGCCGAATTGATCTGCAGGCGCTTACCTGCGGCCTCCTCGACCACCTCGTACACCCCTGCCGGGCAGAACCGCGTGCAGGGATTGGCGTACTCCTCCTCGCATTTGGTGAAGCAGACATCCGGATCGGTCACCTTGAGGTGAATCGGCTGATCCTCGTCATGCTCCGTGGCCGCAAAGTAGACCGACGCCAGTCGATCCTTGGGCGCCAGATCGCGCGGCGCCTCGGGGAATGCTGGCTCCGGGGGCAGCTCGGCCAGCTTCTTGGTCTGCGACCAGTCCGCTTTGGAGGACAGCGTCCAGGGCGAGAACCCGGCGGTCGCGGTCTCCCAGGCAGCATTGAACATGCCGAACCACAGGCCTTTCTTGAAACCCGGCTTGATGTTGCGGACTTTCTTGAGCTCCTTGGCCACCGCGGACTCACGCAGCTTGGCGTCGAAGCCCTTGGCATCCAGCTGCGCCGTCAGATGCTCGGCGGCGAGCATGCCCGACCGCATCGCGGTATGAACGCCTTTGATCTTCGGCACGTTGAGCGTGCCGGCAGCGCAGCCGATCAGCATGGCGCCAGGCATTTCGGTCGTCGGCAGCGACTGCCAGCCCCCCGTGACAATGGCCCGAGCGCCGGCGGACAGGATCTTGCCACCTTCCAGCAGCGACTTGACCTGCGGGTGATGCTTCCACTGCTGGAACATCTCAAAGGGCTTGAGCCGCGGATCCCCGTAACCCAGACCCACGACATAACCCAGCGCAATGCGATTGTCGGTCAGGTGGTACAGGAAGCTGCCGCCGTAGACATCATTCGGCAGCGGCCAGCCCACGGTGTGGACGATCTTGCCCGGCTCGACCCGGCCTTCCGGCACTTCCCACAGCTCCTTAAGCCCAATGCTGTAGTTCTGTGGATCATGGCCTTCGGCTAGGTTGTAGCGCTTGATCAGCTGCTTGGACACCGAACCGCGCGCACCTTCGGCCAGCACGGTGACCTTGGCGCGCAGGTCCATGCCCGGCGTGTAACCGTCTTTCTGCGACCCGTCCTTGGCCACACCCATATCGCCGGTGCGCACGCCAACGACCACGTCGTTCTCAATCAATGCCTCGGCAGCCGGAAAGCCGGGATAAATCTCCACGCCCAGCGCTTCGGCCTTCTCACCCAGCCAACCCATCATGTTCATCAGGCTGACGATGAAATGCCCCTTGTTATGCATTTGCGGGGGCGTCGGCAGCTTCATGGAGCCGGATTCGCTCAGCTTGAGGAATTCGTCCTTGGTCGCCGGCACGCAGATCTCTGGCGGATCATCCCGCCAACCCGGCACCAGCTCGTCCAGCGGTTCCGGTTCGATCACGGCACCCGCCAGCGCGTGCGCGCCCACGAAACTGCCCTTCTCGAGCACACAAACTGCCAAATCGGCATTCGCCTGCTTGAGTTTCATGGCGCAGGCCAGACCAGCCGGTCCGGCGCCGACGATGACGACGTCGTATTCCATGACGTCGCGTTCGATGTCGCTCCCGTTCGTCATTGTGTCCTGATGTCAGGTGGGATGGGGGCCAACACTTTAGTCGAATCGGGAGGCAATTTCTGCCGAAACCGGGATTGGATAGCTCAACAGCATCTGTGCGTGGCACTTGCCCTGGGGGTCGGTTCGCAGCGACGCCACGCCCCCGCCGCCCAGCGAATGTCGTAGCAGGAAGTTGAATCCGCCAATGCCCGGCATGGCCCAGCGGGTCACGTCACCCGCCAGCAAGTGCTCGAAATACACGGCCACGGCCTCGGCCGTCAGCGCCTGTTCGATATAGGGCAGATACGCCGGGTCGCGCGCAATCACACCAATATTGCTGTGATCCCCCTTGTCGCCCGACCGGGCAACCGCGAGACGGACCAGCGGGACGCTAACGGTGGCATCCGATGCCGGCGGCTGGCCACTGCCAGCACCCGCAGGGGACACATCGTCGCCCGTAAATTCGGTCGGAATCGCGACCGGACGCCCGCCGTCCTCCAAGACAATCGCAGCGGAGACCTGCGTCTTGGGTACCAGCGTGGTGAACAAGCGGACGATCGGCGTGACACTGGGTCGCCCCGAGTAGCCGGTAATGCCCGGCACCATACCGGTTGCCGCCTGCGCGATCTCTCGTCCGAAGAGCTTGAGCGCGTCCTTGTTTGCGTGCGTCGCGACCATGCGGACCGTGACTTCGCGCGGCGACGCCTGGGCATGGGGGCCATACATGGCCTCTGCGCCGACGATCTCGATTCGGGTTTGCTGAAACGGGTCCAACCCGCGCGCCTCCAGTAATCGGCCAATCTTCTTGAACAGGGCCTCGGCCGCTGCGCGGCCTTTTGATGCCGCATCCAGACCGCCCACCACGAAACTGGCCAGACTGCGGAACCCCGATGGATAGGTCGCCGACACCTTGTACTGGTCCGTCGGCTGGCGCCCGCGAGCACCCGCCACGCGCACCTGATCCTCGCCGGCGGTTTCCAGTGTGACCTGGGTCCAGTCGCAGACCACATCCGGCAGGATGTAGGCGCCCGGATCGGCAATCTCATAGACCAATTGCTCACCGACCGTGAGCGGCGTCACCAAGCCACCGGTGCCCTCCGGCTTGGTGACCACGAACTGACCATCGGGCTCCACCTCCACAATGGGAAAGCCCATGTTGTCGAAGCCGGGCACCTGCTCCCAGTCGGTGAAGTTCCCCCCTGTGCACTGCGCGCCACATTCGATGATGTGGCCTGCCAGCGAGCCCGCCGACAGGCGGTCGTAGTCTTCCTCGCCCCAATCGAACTCAGCCATGAGCGGCCCGAGGACGAGCGCAGAATCAGCGCAGCGGCCTGTCACCACGATATCGGCGCCGGCCAGCAAGGCATCACGCACCGGCAACGCGCCGAGATAAGCGTTCATCGTCACCAGGCCACGAGGCATCTCCGCGCCGGTATCCATGTCCACCCACTGCTTGAACTCGGCCTGCCGGGGCAGCAGGTCATCGCCGCTAACCGCCGCGATGGTCAGCTCCACACCTGCCTGCTCCGCAGCGGCTTGCAGTGCATCCCGACAGGCCTGCGGATTGAGACCGCCGGCGTTAGCCGCCACGCGAATGCCCTGAGACTTGATCGACTGGAGCAGCGGTGCAAGCACCTGCACAAAATCCTCGCAGTAGCCGGCCTGCGGGTCACGCATGCGCTTGAGCGCCAGGATCGACATGGTGATCTCGGCCAGGTAATCGGCAACTAGGTAATCAATATTTCCGCTTTCGACCAGCTGCGCCGCTGCAGTGGAGGTGTCCCCCCAAAAAGCCGATGAGCATCCAATTCTTACTGTCTTTTCCATCAATTCAACCTGTTGCCATCACTGCACCACCGCTGT
Organism: Pseudomonadota bacterium; assembly: GCA_036156195.1. GTDB lineage: Bacteria > Pseudomonadota > Gammaproteobacteria > Nevskiales > OUC007 > Abyssibacter. The sequence goes on from JAYZUZ010000009.1 coordinate 24,755, forward strand.
AGCACATGCGAAACGATTGTGTTCCGAAGCATGCCAGCGCAGCCATCAAGCACGCAAGGGTAACTATTATTACCTTAATGGGCCGAGTAACACGGCTCACTGCGCCGGCACTGGCGCACTTCAGTATCTGGCCCGTGAAGGCCGGACAGTCGCTGGGGCACAGGCAGACAGCAGCCCGATGTGCGGTGCATCATTGGCGCCCGAATCCGCTTTCAAAGGACCTGAACGCATGGCCAGCCTGAGTTGTTTCAAAGCCTACGACATACGCGGCAAGGTGCCGGAAGACCTGTCTCCCGAACTCGCCTTTCGCATCGGGCGCGCCTACGCGGCCGAACTGCAGCCCAAGCGTGTCGTCGTCGGCCGCGATGTCCGTGACTCCAGCGAGGCTCTGGTCAATGCATTGGCTCTCGGCCTGCAACAGGGCGGCTGCGAGGTCCATGACATCGGGCTTTGCGGCACCGAAGAGGTTTATTTCGCCACGTTCCACTTCGAAATGGACGGCGGGATCATGGTAACGGCCAGCCATAACCCCATCGGCTACAACGGCATGAAGCTCGTCCGCGCTGGCGCGCAGCCGATTAGCGGAGACACGGGACTCAAATCCATCGAAGCCCGGGCGGCGGAAGACAGCACACCCCTACCTGACATTCGCCCGAAGCTGGTCCCGCTGGAACATCGGGCGGCCTATATCCAGCACCTGCTCGGCTATCTCAATACCGACACGCTGCGGCCGCTCAAGATCGTCACCAATGCCGGCAACGGTGGTGCCGGCGTGGTCATCGATGCCCTGGCCCCCTTCCTGCCGTTCGAGTTCATCAAGGTTCACCACGAACCGGACCCAACCTTTCCGAACGGCATTCCCAACCCGTTGTTGCCGGAAAATCGCGCCGCCACTGCCGAAGCGGTCAAGGCCCACGGTGCAGACTTCGGCGTGGCCTGGGATGGCGATTTTGATCGCTGCTTCCTGTTCGATGAGAACGCCCGCTTCATCGAGGGCTATTACATCGTCGGCCTGTTGGCCAAGGCGCTGCTGATCAAGTCCCCCGGTGACAAGATCATCCACGACCCGCGCCTGACCTGGAACACGGTCGATGAGGTGACGCAGGCCGGCGGGATGCCGATCATGTCCAAGACCGGCCATGCCTTCATCAAGGAACGGATGCGCAAGGAGAACGCGGTCTACGGCGGCGAGATGAGCGCACATCACTATTTCCGTGACTTCGCCTACTGCGACAACGGCAACATTCCCTGGCTAATGGTGGCCGAGCTGATCTGCCGCGAGGGCAAATCCTTGTCTCAGCTGGTGGACGAGCGCATCGAAGCCTACCCGGCCAGCGGCGAGATCAACCGTAAGGTCGCCGATGCAGACGCCACGATTGCAGCCATCGAAAGCGCGTTCGCGGCCGACGGCCGCATTGATCGCACCGACGGGCTATCCGTGGATTTTCCGGAATGGCGCTTCAACCTGCGCAAGTCCAACACCGAGCCGGTGATCCGGCTGAACGTTGAGTCGCGTGCCGACATGGCGCTGATGAAGGAAAAGACCGAGGCGATTCTGCAGTTTGTTGACGCGCTGTAATCCGCGCGCACTGATAATCCAGGCTCCGGCCGCCCCGCCCGGCCTTTCCCGGCGGGGCGGATCTGGGCGCTAGCGCTGACCGTGTTGCGCCGCCTGGCGTGGCCGCGCGGCCATGGCAAACCCGTGCCCCTGTTCCAGTAGGTAGCCCAGCCACTTGTACACGAGCAGGTTGCGGGCGTGCTGGCGTTGCAGCCAACCGCCGATTTCGGGGTCGATATCCCGAAGAAAGTCACAGCGTGAGCGGCAGGAGTCCACAACCTCCGCCACGCCGGCATCATGGTAGAGCCGCAGGCGCACATCCGGGTCGGCCCGCCGTTCCCCGCTGCGGGTATCGAACCAATAGGTCAGATGCACAGTGGTCGTATAGCGACACCGTTCCAGCACGGTGAGGTGCAGCTCAAAGTCAGATTCGCTGCGAGACACCGCGGTTTCGTAGGGCAGCGGGTGATCGGGCACCAGCCGCTGAAATCGGCTGTAATTCTCGTCCACCAGATTCATCAGGCCGGAAAAGCTGTCGGGACGACCGAGCCGCAGGAGTCGCTTGGGGTTGGCAAGTTCCATGAACCCACTATGCCCATGGCCCTGATGGCCGTGCAAGCGCTTGACGCACAGGTTCCGACATGCGATCCACTGGGCCCTGCGAGAGGTCACCCCACCCTCCCGAATCACTTGAAATCAACCAGAACAAGGCCAGCCCATGCACGCAGCCGTACGCAGTATCACGACCACCCCGTTCGAGGACCAGCAAGTCGGAACAGCTGGATTGCGCAAACGCGTGCAGGTTTTCAAGCAGCCGCATTACCTGGAAAATTTTGTCCAGTCGGTGTTTGACACCCACCCGGGCTTTGAGGGGAGCACACTCGTCGTTGGTGGGGACGGTCGCTATCACAATGATGTCGCCATCCAGACCATTCTCTCGATGGCCGCAGCCGCCGGAGTGCAGCGGGTCGTTGTCGGCGTCGACGGTATCCTGTCGACGCCCGCGGCCTCGCACCTGATCCGAAAGCACGATGCGCATGGCGGCTTTGTGCTGTCAGCCAGCCATAATCCGGCAGGCCCCGAGGGCGACTTTGGCATCAAGTTCAGCGTGCGTGGCGGCGGGCAGGCGCCTTCGTCACTCACCGATGCCATCTATGCCCGCAGTCGAACCATCACCACCTACCGGCAGATCGACGCGCCGCCGATCGACCTCAGCCAACCCGGTGAAACCCGCCTGGGCAGCATGATCGTGCTGTGCGTGGACTCGACGCGGGACTACGCCGACCTGATGGAGACGCGCTTCGACTTCGACGCAATCCGGGCCTTGCTCGCATCCGGCTTTGAGTTCGCCTTCGACGCCATGCATGCCGTCACTGGCCCCTACGCCCGTGAGCTGTTCGTCAACCGGCTGGGTGCGCCGGAATCGGTCCTGCGCAACGCCACCCCTCTGCCCGACTTCGGCGGTGGGCACCCCGACCCCAACCTGGTCTACGCCGCCGACCTCGCCGAGGAGGTCGTCACCCGACAGGGCCTGGACTTTGCTGCAGCCTCGGATGGTGACGGCGACCGCAACATGATTCTGGGCCGCGGACTCTTCGTCTCACCCGGCGACAGCCTGGCCGTCATCGCGGCCAATGCCCGCTGCATGCCTGCCTACCGGAACGGCATCCGGGGCGCCGCACGCTCCATGCCGACCAGCCGGGCGCTGGATGCGGTGGCCGCGCAACAAGGCTTTGCTGCGCACGAGACACCGACGGGCTGGAAGTTTTTCTGCAATCTACTCGATGCCGGCGACATTCAAATCTGCGGTGAGGAATCCTTCGGCACGGGCTCCGACCATGTCCGTGAGAAAGACGGCCTCTGGGCCGTGCTGGCCTGGATGAACCTGCTGGCCTCGCGTCCAGGCCAGAGCGTGGCCGACATCATGCTGGACCATTGGAAAACTTACGGGCGGCACTACTACGAGCGCCATGACTACGAGGGCCTGAGCGCGGAGCAGGCAGAGCGGGTCATGGACAGTTTGAGGCAGCGCCTGGCCGCGCTCCCCGGCCAGCGCTTTGGCGACCTCACCGTCTCCGCTGCCGACGAATTTGCATACAGCGACCCGATCGACAACAGCCATGCCCAGGGCCAGGGACTGCGGGTCAGCTTTGGCGATGCAGCCCGCATCGTACTGCGCAAGTCGGGCACCGGCACCAGCGGGGCCACGCTGCGGCTTTATCTGGAATGCCTGCGCCAGGACCCGTGGGAACTGCGCCTGCCCACACAGGAGGTGCTCACACCGCTGGCTGTCATCGCCGACCAGATCAGCCAGCTCAGAACACTCACCGGTCGCGACAAACCCTCGCTCGTCACCTAGAGAAGCACTGACGCTCCCAGCACGCCGTGGCTGGCCCGAGCTAGTCCAGCCCCGGCATCCGCCGGCCTGTTGCCGCAAACGCCTCTTCACCCGCTTCCCGGCCGGCCGCTGGCGCCGGGGCAGCGGCGTCGGCGGTGACATCGAGCTCCACGGAGGGTGGCCGGTAAGGCAGCAGAAGATGGAGCTTGAGACCGCGCTCCGTGTCGGTATCGACCCGAATGCGGCCGCCGTGCACGAGCAGAATCTTCTTCGCCAGTGCCAGGCCCAGACCGTTGCCCGGATACGTGCCGATGGTGTGCAACTGGGCGAACAGCTCGAAGACCTTCTCGGCATGCTCCGCCGGAATGCCCGGGCCGTTGTCGGTGACAGTCAGTGCCCACTCCTCGGCCTGGGGGGTGCAGTCGATGGTCACCGATGGCGTGGAGTTGTCGCTGAACTTGACCGTATTGTCGAAGAGTTGCTCAAACAATTGAGTCAACAGGGCCGGGTCGGCGGTCACGATAGGAAGCGCGCCCTTGATACAGATGAGCTCTCGATCAGGGTAACGCTTGGCGATGGTCTGGCGCGCGGCATTCACGACCGCCTGCAAGTCCACGGAACTGCGCATTTTTGGCCGGGTGGCTGTCTCAAGATAGGCCAGTAAATCCCGCGTGAGCGACTTGATGCGCCCGCTCTCCTGGGTGAGATACCGCACGTAGTCCTGCACGTCCGGGTTGTCGGCTACACGTCGGGACAGCAGCTGGGCGTAGCTGCTAATCCCTCGCACAGGTTCCTGCAGATGATGCGCCGCTATAAAGGCCACGCGCTCCAGCTCGGCGCCTGTTCGCGACACCAGCTCGGCCTGTCGGCGCAGCAATTCACTCTGCTCGCGGGCCTGGGTAATGTCTTCGACGCTCATGATTGCGCCCACCCCCAGACCGCGCTCGTCGCGCACCGGATGCGCACTGGCCCTCGCATGCACCACGCTGCCATCGCGCTTGTGAAAACTGAACTCGAAGTTCTCAACGCGCTGTCCGCGCATGGCCCGCGCCAGCGGCGTCTTGTTCCAGGGTATCGCCAACCCCGACTGGGTGTCGTAGACCCGAAACACATTGGCCGACGCGTGGCCCAGAAACGGCTTGTCACGAAACCCGTACATGGCCTGCAACGCGCCATTGAAGAGGGTCAGCCGCCCATTGCCGTCGACCACACAAACGCCCTGTTCGCTGGTTTCGGCCAGCACCCGCAGCTGTTCCAGCGCATGTGATTCGGTGACCGGGGTATAGGCTGTCTCCGCAGTGGGAACCTCATCAATATGTGCCGATCGCGCCAGAAACCACGCCCCCACCGGGCCGGCGGCAAGCACAACAACCAGGACCAGCGCATCCAGCCCAGAATCCGGTCGCGCCTGGGCGAGCGCAACCGCCAGCCACACACCAAGGGCCACGACAGACAAGGCGAACATCAGGGGCCTTAAGCGACGCCGGCGCGAGACGGTCGGATCTAGGATGAGCCCCTGCAACCCCAGCCCGATCAGCATCACACCCAACGCAGCCGGTGTCGGCAGGCCGGCGCCGAGCGTCATCACCGAGCCACCGGCACCGCTGGCCGAGAGAATCCCCACCGCCCCGACCGCAACGAGAAATGCTGTGGTCAGTTCCACACCCGCCCAGCGCGAAGCACCCGCGTGTTGCCACCCCATCAACAACGTGGCCGTACTCGCGGCGAACAGGGTCAGGCCCAAGGTGCGACTACCGGAGTCCGATGCCTGCGTCACCCAAAATTCGCCCAGCGGAGTCAATGGCACCGCCAACACGTCAAGCGCAGCAAAGCCGGTCCCGAGAGCCGCGCTCAGCACACCTGTACGCCGCCAGCCGCTCAACAGCAGAACCAGGCCAAATGCGCTGCCGATCAAGGCGATCGACGCCTGCGGCGACAGGGTTTGCATCCAGGAGGCACCCCACTGCGCAGCGTCCTGGGATCCTGCCAGCGTCAGTGCGCCAAGCGCGACCGCTGCAAGCGCCAAGCACAGCGCGGCGGCACGCGGAATGCGCGGTTGAACCAACGTCTCTTGCGTACTCCGAGCCTGCGGTCGTCCAGCAAGGGTCACAACCATGTCAACTCTAGACGATAAGATCGGTTCAACACCTGGGAAGTCACTCGAATGATGTGCGGCGAACATCGTATCTCAAGCCTCCTGCTCGCGGCGATGACCCTCGCGCTGACCGGCTGCGTGCAAAGCGAGCCGATCGTGCTGCCGGAAGGACCCGGTCGGGTCGTCGCGCTGGACAATCCAGAAATCGACGAGGCCAGCGGGCTGGCCGTGTCGCGGCGCCATCCGGACCGCCTGTGGTTGCACAATGACAGTGGCGGTGCGGCCGCCCTGTTTGCCGTCAATCGGCAGGGTCAGTCGCAGGGGCGCGTTGAGCTGGGCGGTGTGCAGAATATCGACTGGGAGGACATGGACGCGTTTGTTCTCGACGCCGAGCCCATGCTGCTGGTCGCCGACGTGGGCGACAACAATGCTGTTCGCCCCTTCGTGATGCTGCATCTGCTCGACGAGCCCGAGCTGTCCCGTGGCAGCACGATGGTGCGCCAATCACTGCGCGTCACCTACGAAGATGGCCCGCGGGACTGCGAGGCCGTCGCCGTTGACGCTGCAGACGCTGCGGTCTACCTGCTCACGAAGCGGGACACGCCACCCCGACTTTATCGGGTGTCACTCGCCGCCAACCCACTGCTGGCCAGCGCAGCGTATCTGGGCACCGTGGAGAGTATTCCACCGCCTACGACCGAGGACATCCTGGAAGACCCTCGCAACGGCGCCTACCGCAGCCAGCCCACGGCGATGAGCTTTTCCGCGGATGGCCGCCGCGCGCTGATCGTGACCTACAAGGATGCCTACCTGTACCGCCGGGACGTGGGCCAGACGTGGCTGGACGCGCTCAACCGCAGTCCGCAGCGCATCGACATTCCGCAGTTCGCACAAACCGAAGCCGGCGGCATGACGCCTGACGGTCGCAGTGCCTTTATCGCCAGCGAGCAGCTGCCAGCCGCGATGGTCGAAACCGCCTTGCCTTAGGGAAACGCGGATCGATTCGCACCACCGAGACGGAGCCGGTTTTCGCGCAAACCAAAAGCGGCGAGCCGGAAACACCCGGCCCGCCGCGCTCGGGGCATGCGCCCCGGAGCCTGTTCCGGGCTATGCGGCCGTGGAGGGCAGCTTGTAGTCGGCGAACTGCTGGCGCAGGTTCAGCTTGCTGATCTTGCCCGTTGCCGTATGCGGCAGTTCATCGACAAACTGCACATCGTCAGGCATCCACCACTTGGCGATCTTGCCTTCGAAGTGCGCCAGCACATCGGCGGCCGACAGCTGCTTGCCAGGTTTGGTGACGACGATGAGCAGCGGCCGCTCCGCCCACTTTTCGTGGGGGACGCCAATAACCGCAGCCTCTGCGATATCGGCATGCGACATCGCCACGTTTTCCAGATCGATGGAGCTAATCCATTCGCCGCCGGATTTGATCACATCCTTGGCCCGGTCCGTGATCTGCATGACACCGTGGCCATCCATGGTCGAGACGTCACCGGTGTCAAACCAACCGTCCGCATCATGCGCATCGGTGTCATCGCGCTTGTAGTAGGCCGAACAAATCCACGGCCCGCGCACCTTGAGCCGGCCGAACGCCTTGCCATCCCAGGGCAACTCGTTGTTGTCCTCGTCGACGATCTTCATCTCGACGCCGAATGCCGGCCGCCCCTGCTTGACGCGCAATGCGGCCTGCTCGGCCTCACTCATGGCCTCGAAGCCGCGCGGAGGATTGTTAATGGTGCCCAACGGGCTCATCTCGGTCATGCCCCAGGCATGGATGGTTTCGACCCCGTATTGGGTCCGGAACGCATCCATGATGGATGCAGGGCAAGCCGAACCACCCACCACCGTGCGCTCCAACGATTCGACGGTCTTGCCCGACTCCTGCAGGTGATTGAGCAGGCCCAGCCACACGGTTGGCACGCCCAGAGCGATGGTCACCGATTCGGCATTCATCAGGTTTGCCAACGTCTCTCCGTCGCCCATCTTGGGCCCCGGGAAGACCAGCTTGGAGCCGACCATCAGCGCGCAGTACGGCACGGCCCAGGCGTTGACATGAAACATCGGCACGACGGGCAACACGGTATCGCTGTTCTTGAACCCAATCCCTTCAGCGCTGTTGGCGCCCATGGCATGCAGCACCGTTGAACGGTGGCTGTAAAGCACGCCCTTGGGGTTGCCGGTGGTGCCGGAGGTGTAGCAGAGCGCACAGGCTTCCTGCTCGTCCAGTTCCGGCCAATCGAACTGATCGTCCGCGCCGGCCAGCAGAGTTTCGTAGCAATGGACATTGGCTACGGATGTCTCCGGCATGTTCGCCTCATCCGTCATCACGACGATGCCCTTGACGGTCTCGAACGTCGCTGCGAGCTTCTCCACCAGCGGGAAGATCAATTTATCGACAAAGATGAACTGGTCTTCGGCGTGGTTGACGATGTACTGCACCTGTTCGGGAAACAGCCGCGGGTTAATCGTGTGGCAGACCATGCCACTGCACTGGATGGCGTAATACAGTTCCAGGTGCCGGTAGTCATTCCAGGCCAACGTGGCAATGCGGTCTCCGCGCTGGGCACCCAATGACTGGAGCACGTTAGCCAGCTGACGCGTACGCCGAAACACGTCCGAATAGCTGCAGCGGTGCTGCGGGTTGTCAGCCGTGACCGACACGACTTCGCATTCGGGATATACGCGCTCGGCGTGACGCATGATCTGCGTCACTGTCAGCGGGTAGTCCATCATCAAACCAAAAAGCGGCTCGGACATCGTCTCCTCCTCGTTGTTGTCTTCATCCCTGATACCGGGCTCTCCACCCCGGATCATCTCCACTGCCCGGCCGCTTCGCAAGTCGCGAGCGATGGTGTCGATCTAGAAACTGTGTCGGCGTAGCTGCTTTTCCTGCATCACCATCGTCGCGATCTCTTCGACCGACATGTTGGTCGAATCGGAGTACGGCACGCTGAATTTCTTATAGAGCTTGGTGGCCTGGCGCAGCTCGTAGCTGGTTTGCTGGATTGAGGCGTACTTACTGCCCGGCCGCCGTTCTTCGCGAATCTGCGACAGCCGTGTCGCGTCCGTGATCAGCCCGTACAGCTTGCGTTGCTGGTCCTTGAGCGGCTTCGGCAACTGGCCTGTTTCCAGGTCTTCTTCGGTGAGCGGATAGTTCGCGGCAAAAACGCCATGCTGAAGCGCCAGATAAAGCGAGGTCGGGGTCTTGCCGCAGCGGGACGGCGCGATGAGGACGACATCCGCCTTGTCCAGCTTGCGCAATGACTGCCCGTCGTCATGTTCCAGGGCGAAGTTCATGGCATCGATGCGCGAGGCATAGCGTTTGGTTGACGGCCCGTGTGCACGCCCCGAGGCATGTGCCCAGCTCACCTGCAGCTCTTCCTCCACCGTTGGGATGAAGGTATCGAACAAGTCCATGAACAACGCATTGGCCTGCTTCAGCTTCTGCCGTACGGAGTCGGTCACTGTCGTACTGAAGACGATGGGCCGCACGCCATCTTCGCGCGCTGCGTGGTCGATATAGGCCACAACCGAATTCGCCTTGTCGTCCGTATTCACGAACGGAAATGTCAGCGACTGGAAATCCACTCCGTCGAACTGGGTCAGCAGGCTGTTCCCCAGTGTTTCCGCGGTAATTCCAGTGCGGTCGGATACGAAAAAAACGCGTCTGCGGGTTTCTGGCACAACGGGCTCCCCGGCTACAGGCACCCGGAAGATGCGAAGCCTGTCAGAAGAAAATGCCCCGCTCGCCGAAGCCGGGGCCCAAGCAGGCTAGAATAGCCGACCCTGCGCCTGGCGCCCGTGCGCCGGCCCTGGCATTCAACGACAAGAGAGGCACGCACGTGGAAGACGCGACCATCGTCTGGTTCAAGGATCTCGGCATGGGTGATGTCGAGCGGGTCGGCGGCAAGAACGCATCGCTCGGCGAAATGATTTCCAACCTCGCGGGTGCCGGCGTCAGCGTGCCCGACGGGTTTGCGACCACGGCCGACGCCTACCGCGAGTTTCTCAAGCACGAAGGGCTGGACGATCGCATCAATGCAGCGCTCGATGCCCTCGACATCGAAGATGTCGAAGCGCTGGCGGCAACCGGCAAGCAGATTCGCGAATGGGTAGGACAAGCCCCCTTTCCGGCCAAACTGGAAGCCGATATCCGAGAGGCGTTCAAGACACTGTCTGCCGGGCATGATGTCTCGGTGGCTGTGCGCTCCTCGGCGACCGCTGAAGACCTGCCGGATGCCTCTTTTGCCGGTCAGCAGGAAACCTTTCTGAACATTCGCGGCATTGATGCCGTGCTGGAAGCGATCAAGGATGTGTTCGCTTCGCTGTTCAACGACCGGGCGATTTCATACCGCGTCCACCACGGCTTTGATCACAAGCTGGTGGCATTGTCGGCGGGCATCCAGCGCATGGTGCGCTCGGATATCGGCGCCTCCGGTGTCATGTTCACCATGGACACGGAATCCGGTTTTCGCGATGTCGTCTTTGTCACCGCCTCCTGGGGCCTGGGCGAGGCCGTGGTTCAGGGCGCCGTTAATCCCGACGAGTTCTACGCGTACAAGCCCAACCTTAAGGCGGGCAAACCCGCCATTGTTCGCCGCGGCATCGGCTCCAAGGCCATCAAGATGGTCTACACCCAGGACAAGACGGTCGGCAAGACCACCGAGTTCGTCGACACCTCGCCGGAGGAGCGCAGCCAGTTCTGCCTGGAAGCCGAGGATGTCGAAGCCCTCGCCCGCCAGGCGGTGATCATCGAAGAACACTACGGCCGCCCCATGGATATTGAGTGGGGCAAGGACGGCGAGACCGGCGAACTGCTCATCCTGCAGGCGCGCCCGGAAACCGTGCAAAGCCGCAGCAGCGCCAGCACGCTGGAACGCTTCAAGCTGGCCGGCAAGGGCAAGGTGCTGGCCACCGGGCGCGCGATTGGTGCTCGCATTGGCGCGGGCAAGGTCCGGGTACTGGACGATTTGTCGGAGATGCATCGGGTCCAGCCGGGTGATGTCCTGGTCACCGACATGACGGACCCCGACTGGGAGCCGATCATGAAGCGCGCATCGGCCATCGTGACCAATCGTGGCGGGCGGACCTGCCATGCGGCCATCATCGCCCGCGAGCTGGGAATTCCCGCCGTGGTGGGCACCGGTGACGCCACCGAACTGCTCAAGGACGGTGTCGATGTCACCGTGTCCTGCGCCGAAGGCGATACCGGGATGATCTACGCGGGACAGCTCGAGTTCTCGGTCGATGAGATTGCGCTGGACAAGATGCCGGAAGCGCCTCTCAAAATCATGATGAACGTGGGCAATCCCGACCGCGCCTTCGATTTTGCCGGCCTGCCCCACAAGGGCGTTGGGCTGGCCCGCCTGGAATTCATCATCAACCGCATGATCGGGGTGCACCCGCGTGCCTTGCTGGAGTTTGACGACCAGCCCGCGGATATCCAGGCCACAATTCGCCAGATGATGGCGGGCTATAGCGACCCGGTGAACTACTACATTCACCGCATGGCAGAGGGCATCGCCACGATTGCCTGCGCATTCGCACCCGAACCGGTCATCGTGCGGATGAGTGACTTCAAGTCCAATGAATACGCCAACCTGGTTGGCGGCGAACGCTACGAGCCGGATGAGGAAAATCCGATGATCGGGTTCCGTGGCGCCTCTCGTTACGTCTCGGAAGATTTCCGCGCCTGCTGGGAGCTGGAGTGCAAGGCCCTGCGCTATGTGCGCGAGGAGATGGGCCTGACCAACGTGCAGATCATGATTCCGTTCGTGCGCACACTGGGCGAAGCCCAGGCCGTGACCGAAGCCCTGAAGGCCAACGGCCTGGAGCGTGGCAAGCATGACCTGAAGCTCATCATGATGTGCGAGCTGCCCTCCAACGCGGTGCTGGCTGAACAGTTCCTCGAGTACTTCGACGGGTTTTCGATCGGCTCGAACGACATGACCCAGCTGTCACTGGGCCTGGACCGGGATTCAGGTCTGATCGCCCACTTGTTCGACGAGCGCGACCCGGCCGTCAAGGCCATGCTATCCATGGCCATCCAGGCCTGCCGCAAGCACAACAAATACATCGGCATCTGCGGCCAGGGCCCATCGGATCACCCCGACCTCGCACAGTGGCTGCTCGATCAGGGCATCGAGTCGGTTTCGTTAAACCCCGACACCGTCGTCGAAACCTGGATGCTGTTAGCCGGCCAGTCCATCTGATACCAGCAGGCCCCGGGTCCGTTCAGGACGCCGGGGCCTGCCGAATCCTTCGACGAAATCCTAGGTGGTGAGGGGTTCGCCCCGCTCCAGCGCCGGGAGAAGTTCCTCCGGCGACGCGGGCAAGCGATCAGGCACGTCAAACACAAATGTACTGCCCTCGCCGGGGCGGCTGTCCACGCGAATTCGTCCGCCGCGCTTTTCCACCAGCTTGCGCACCAGTGATAGGCCAATGCCCGTCCCGGGATACTCAGCCGTCGTATGCAGGCGCTTGAACACTCCGAAGATCTTCTCGCAGTCTTCGGGAGCCATTCCAATACCGTTGTCCTGGACCGAGAACTGCCAGCCCGTGGGGCTGCGCTCGGCGCGAATCTGCACCTCGGGTGCTTGGCCTGCCGGCTGAAACTTCATCGCATTTGCAATCAAGTTCTGGAAAATCTGCTGCATGCCGCGCGCGTCCGCTTGCACAGTGGGCAGCTCGTCCACATGGATGGCCGCTGCGTTGGCCTCGATATCGGCGCGCAATTGATCGGTCACACGCTCCACGACTTCGCCCATGGGCACCTCGACAATCTCGGCTTCGGTCGAGTTGACACGTGAAAGCTCAAGCAGGTCGTTGATCAGTGCTCGCATGTCTGTCACGCCGTTCTGGATGTACGTGAGGTACTCCTGTCCGCCCTGATCCAAGCTGTCGGAGTAGCGCTTGTTCAGAAGACTCGAGAACGAACCGATTGTGCGCAATGGCGCCTGCAAGTCATGTGAAGCAATGTATGCAAAGCGCTCCAGTTCCGCGTTCGACTGGGTGAGCTGCTGGATAGTGTCCCGGAGTTGACGCTCGGCGGTCGCACGCCGGTCGATTTCCTTCTCCAAGCGCAGATTAATGGCCTCCAGCTCGGCATTGCTGCGCATGGACAACAATTTTGGGACCAAGGGAATCAGCACCACGGCGGTCAGTACGGAGACCACGGCCGTGACAAGCTTGACCACCGCCTCAAGGTAGTAAACCGGCCGCCAAATCGTCCAGATGCCAAAGATATGCGTCATTCCGCATAAGAGGATGAAAGCCGCAAACAGCGCCAGCACGTGCTTGAAAGGCACGTCCTTCCGCTGCCGCACGAAATGCACGAGTGTGACGGGGATCGAAAAGTACGCGAAGGCAATGAGTGCATCGGCCACGACGTGCAATGCGATCAGGTCAGATCGCATCAAAAAGCAGACGCCGTGCGGCATGAGCCCCGCGGGACCAAACAGTGAATCCAGCCAACTCATGTCGTCACTCCCCCCAGCAAAGGCTCGTCACTCAACCACTGAGTGAAATACGCCGCGAGACAGGGCGCTCGCCACCAACGACCCTGCAAGCACTCGAAACCATACAGCTGCTGGAGCAGGTCCGCCTCCTCTCGGGTCTGGATGCCACAGGCGTCAACTGCACGGCCGGCTGCCCCGGCAACGGCCAGAATCGCCCGAACCCGACGAGCAGGCGCCGGATCCGAAGTCTCGGCAAGCAGCACTTCCAACAATGGCCGCCGAAGCTTGAAGCGATCAAAATCACAGTCCACCAACTGCCGCAGCGGGACATCGGCGTCACCCAGTTGCAGAGACACCTGCACTCCGGCTTTTCGCAGACGCTCGACGACTGGGATCACGGCAAGCGCTGACACCTGGGCGTCGTGGTCCATTTCCAGCCGAATACGCGCAGCATCCACGGCATGCTCTTGCAGTGCCTCGAACAGGGCGTCGGCAAAAACCGGTCGCGCCAGTGTGGCCGCAGCAACATTGACCGCCAGAAAATCCGGCGCTACATCGTCGGCGATCCAGCCGGCATACTCACGCAGCGCGAGTCCGAACATCAGAATCTCGACCTCGTCGAGCACCCGATCACGGCGGGCCGCAAGAATGAGTTGCTCTGCGGGGTATTGATCACCCTCATTGTCGCCGCGCCAGCGCAGCAAGGCTTCGACACCGACCAGCGCCTGACCACTGCCGTCATAAATCGCCTGAAAGCAGGGCGTGAATGCCTGATCCTCCAGCGCCCGACGCACATCCACGGGATGGGTCTCGTGCGGTATCGTGCCCGGCGCCCCGCGCATCCGTGCGTTGTAGAGCACCACCTGCCCGCGTCCTGCACGCTTGGCGGCGTACATGGCCATGTCGGCATTGACCAGCAGCTTTTCCATGGACTGGCCGTGATCGGGAAACACAGACACCCCGGCGCTGGCCCCGAGTTGGATCGGATTGCCCTTGATTTCCGTGATGTTGCGAATCTGGCGGATCATCCGCTCTACGATTGCATGCGCCTGGCTACGTGCAGGTTCGCCCCGACCGAAATCGGTGAGGATCACTGCAAATTCATCTCCCCCCAGCCTTGCGACGTGATCCGAATCGCGGACAGCGGCTCGCAGGACCTGCGCAACCTCGACTAAAACCGCATCGCCGACGGCATGACCATAGGTGTCGTTCACCGGCTTGAAGCCGTCGAGGTCGATGTAGCAGACCGCCATTTCGGAACCGGCCCTCGCAGCAGCCTTGACCGCCTGCGCAGCCTGCTCATCGAATAGCTGCCGATTCGCCAGACCCGTGAGCACATCATGGCTGGCATGAAAGTACTGTTCCTCGCGCTGCGCATCGATCTGCCGCACGAGCCGGTTGCGCTCAATGGCGTGTCGCAAGACCCGCAGTAGGGTCTCACCGTCGTATTGATCCTTGAGCAGATACTCCTGCGCACCAAGCTTGAGCGCCGCCATGGCTGTGGATTCGTCGTTGAGCCCCGTCATGACGATCAGCGTCACGCCATTGGCGGCTTCCAGCATGGCTTCGACGTTTTCGACCCCTGCGGCATCAGGCAGGTGCAAGTCGAGAAGAATGCAGTCCGGCAGACGGCGACCCAGTTCCTCAACGCCGTGCGCCAGCGTGCTGGCATGTCTGAGCCGAACCGTGCCCGGGCTTGCGACATGCAACCGCTCTTCGATCAGCCTGGCGTCAAGCTTGGAATCTTCAACCAATAACAGATCGATAGTGGGGAGAGACATCGGCGTATCCGTCGTCGCTAGCCCGCTCCCAGCAGGTCCGGCTCCTTCGGAGGCAGCAGAACCAGATTGAACCAGAAACGCTCAAGCGTCTGAACCATGTCCGCAAACTGGTTCAGATCAACCGGCTTGGTCAGGTAACAATTGGCATGCAGGTCGTAGCAAGTCCGGACATCGTTCTCGGCCTTGGACGTGGATAACACGAGCACTGGAATACTGCGCAACGCCGGGTCTTTCTTCACCTCAGCGAGCACTTCGCGACCATCCTTGCGCGGCAGATTCAGATCGAGCAGCACCAGGTCGGGAACCGGGGTCTCCGCGTACGGCCCCTCCCGACGCAGCATGCCCATGGCCTGCTCCCCGTCGCGGGCGACCGTCAGATCAAAATCCAGCGAAGTTTCGCTGAGAATTTCCTGCGTCAAGCGGACATCGGCGGGATTGTCCTCAACCAGCAGAATCTGTGCTTGTGCCATGCGCCACCTGTCTATGTATTGCAGTCGATCAGTTCCAGCCGCCGAGACTATCGGAAGCCGGGTGAAGTTTCCTTAAACCTATGACCCGCCTGAACAATCCCGGCGATCGCGCTGCCAACACCCGAGGCTGACAGCCAGTCCGCCGTCACCATTTGATAAGCTACCTATCGTTTTGACGGTGCCCGGCCTTTCCTGGTCTAGGGCAAGTTCTGGTCCAGCATGCAGATTGACAACCCGCGCCTCGGTGCAGCCTTTGCCGTGGCCGCAGGCGGCCTGTTCGCGGTGATGGGCAGCCTGATCAAGCTGGCGTCGGCCCAGCTCCCGAACGAGTCCATCGTTTTTCTGCGAAATCTTGTGGCCGTCGCCGCGTTGCTACCCGTATTCCTGGGGCGTCGCGGAGTCAGCTTCCGAACCCATCGCTTTGGACTGCACTTGATGCGTGCCGGTTTCGGCGTGGCTGCAATGTACTGCTTCTTCTACGCCTTGGGGCAGCTGCCCCTGGCGGATGCCATGCTGCTGAACTTCGCCATGCCCGTGTTCATCCCCTGGATTGCCTGGGCCTGGCTGGGGGAGCGTCCGCGCTGGCAGGTGCACGTCGCCACGGGCCTGGGTTTGCTCGGCATTGCGCTCATCGTCAAACCCACCGGGGCCGTGGCCTCAACCGCAGGACTCATCGGCGCCATGGCCGCGGTGTTTGCGGCGGTCGCCATGGTGACGGTGCGACGGCTCTCGTCCACCGAGCCTGCGCCACGCATCGTGTTGTACTTCGCCGCGCTGGCCGTGCTGCTCTCGGGCATCCCTGCAGGCCTGCACTGGGAGGGCCTCAGCTTGCAGGCCGCAGCGATCATGTTGGGTGTGGGACTCAGCGCCACAGCAGGCCAGCTATGCCTGACGCGGGCGTACGCGCTTGCCCGTGCCGCAGAAATCGGCACCCTTGTGTATTGCACGGTACCGTTCGCTGCCGCACTCGGCTGGCTGTTCTGGGGAGAAGCCATAGATCAGGAAACCTTGCTAGGCGCCGTGTGCGTCATCGGCGCCGGCGCGCTGGCCAACCGGTGGCGACGCGGATGAGGCGACTCGTCACCCTGCTGGCCAGCTTAACCGCGACGGCCTGCGCACCCGTGTGGCAGGGCGAGCCCAGTGATCACTTCGATGGTGTTCGCTTTCACAACGACGTCCCGGTGCAAAAGTCCCTGATCGACGTGATGCGGTGGATGCTCAGCCGCGACCCCGCGGCCTGGCCCGAGCAGCTACCGCCCCCCGAGCCTGTCCGTCCGGTTGCGCGCACCGGGCCGGGTGAACTCATCATCACGCCGGTCAACCATGCGACCCTGCTCATCCAGATGGACGGGCTCAACGTGCTCACCGATCCCATCTGGTCAAAACGCTGCTCCCCCGTGCAGTGGGCAGGACCGGCCCGGGTGCATGCGCCGGCGGTGCGATGGCGTGATTTGCCACCCATTGACCTGGTCCTGATCTCGCACAACCACTATGACCACCTGGACCTGGCCACGCTGCAGGCGCTGGAGTCGGCGCATAAGCCGGTGGTCATTGCGCCGCTCAACAACGCCTACATCATCGAACAGGCAGGCATCCCCCGCGGGCGTATCGTGGAACTGGACTGGTGGGAGCGAAGCGAGCACGCACCGATCACAGTGACGGCCACACCGGCACAGCATTGGTCCCGACGCGGAATCGACGACGCCCGCAAGTCCCTGTGGTCTGGATTCTGGCTGCAAGGCGCCGCGGGCACGGTGTACTTTGCCGGTGACACCGGCTACGGCCCGCTGTTTACACAGATGCGCGAGCGTTTGGGCACCCCCGACATGGCCTTGCTGCCCATTGGTGCCTATGAGCCCCGCTGGTTCATGCAGGCCCAGCACATGAACCCTGCCGAGGCGGTGCAGGCTTTTCTCGACCTGGGCGCCAACCGGGCACTGGGAATGCACTATGGGACCTTCCAGCTCACGGATGAGGCCAGGGATGCGCCCTTGCAGGCGCTGAGCGAGGCACTGCATGCACAGCAAATCCCGTCGCAGCGATTCGAAGCAGCACGCTTTGGCGCCGTCTACCGCGTGTCACCCCTGACGCCAGGGGTCATTCAGCAGCAACCGAATTAGTCCGCGCCGTCGACCACCTGCTCTGCGTGTGTCGTCAGCGCATGCGGGACGAGGCCCGCTGCGCGGGCGCCCGCTTCGAATGCTTCGATGGCGGCCCGGGCATCAGGTGCCCTGCCCGTGGCCCCGACTTCCACAGGAAATCCGTCGCGCATGCTGGGCAGACAGGACAGGCGAACCCTGGGGTGCTCGGCGCCAACATCATCCAACAGCGGAATGAGATCGGACTCGGGGACCTGACGAAAACCAAGACGGCAGGTCACCAGCGCGGCGGACACATCAATCGCACCGAACTGGCGCTCCAGCACCCATTCGGCCATGGGCCAGGCCATCTCGGGAAACCCTGGCAGGAAATAACACTGGTCCAGCGCAAAGCCAGGCACCTGGTTCACCGGGTTGGGGATCAGCTCGGCACCGTCGGGAAATTCCACCATGCGAATACGGTGCGGATAGGTTCGTTCGCCGTATAAGGATTCCAACAGGGTCTGGCCATCGGGATGAATCCGCAGCGGGCGTTCGAACGCCTCCGCAGCGGCCTGACGCGTCTGGTCATCCGGCGTAGCGCCAATGCCGCCACAACAGATGAAGGGGCAGTCCAGCCTCCGCGCATCGCGCAGCACGCGCGCCACATCCGCCCGTCCATCCCCGATCACCCACACCTGCCGCAGACGCAAGCCCCGGGCCGCGAAAACGGCCGCGAAATGCGGCAAATGCTTGTCCCGGCGCCGGCCGGACAACAGTTCGTCACCAACAAGCACAAGGGCGATGGAATGCGAGGCGCTCATGGTGCGAACACTAGGCGGCAGCGCGGCAGAACTCAATGGGCGCTTTCCCGGGCTCAGCCATAGTGGCACCAAGCTTGCGGACAAAGCGCAGACCCGTGCTTGCATGTGGCAAGCACCTCGACCCGGCTGCCTATGACCACCCTGCTTCGTTTTGTCCTGCTGGCCAGCTGTCTCGGTTTACTGGCCTGCGGCCAGAGCCCGGCGACCCACACCCCGGTGAGCGGGGCCGATCCCGACGTTCCACCAACGGACCCGACTGCTCCGGTGCAGTTTGAGTTGATCGAGGCGACCACGGCGGATATCCACGCGGCATTCGCAGGTGAGCAGATCACCGCCGATGGTGATGCGCTGACCTGTGTCGAACTGACGCAGATGTATATCGACCGCATCTTCGCCTATAACGACAACCCGCAACCCTCGGGCGGCTTGCCCATTCGTGGTGCGCTCTATATCCATCCCACAGCACTGGATCAGGCGGCGGAGCTGGATAATCTGTACGCGCGTGACGGTGGCGTGGGTGAGCGCTTCCTGCATTGCATGCCGGTCTTGCTCAAGGACAACTACGACACCTACGACGCCCCCAGCACGTCGGGCAGCTACGCCATGCTGGGCCATCAGGCAGGTGTTGATGCGGAATCGGTGCGCGGCCTGCGTGCCGCCGGGGCGCTGATTCTCGGCAAGGCGAATCAAGACGAATTCGCCTACTTCACAACGGGTTTTTCAGCGCGCGCCATCCAGGTATCCAACCCCTACAACACGGCAGAATCGCCCGCTGGGTCGTCATCGGGCACAGGCGCCTCGCTGGCCGCAAACTTCGCGCTGGGCGGCACCGGTTCGGACACCTGCCAGTCGATCCGCCACCCCTCCTCGGTCAATGGCCTGGTGGGCATCCGCCCGTCGCTGGGGGTGGTCAGTCAGCACGGCATCTTTCCCTTATCGCACGCCCGGGACACCGGCGGCCCCATGACCCGGACGGTCACCGACAGTGCGCTCATGCTCACGGCCATGGCCAGTGTCGACCCTCGGGACTTCCGCACACTGGAGTTTCCCGCTGCAGCCCGCCCGGCCAGCTATGCGGACTACCTCGACCGCGCGACCCATGGCGTGGCGGGGCGCAACATCGGTGTGCTGCGCCAGCTCGGCAACTCGACGACAGCGGCGGGCACGGGCCAGCAGGGAGCGTTGATCGCGGCCGCGGTGGCCCAGTTGGAAGCCATGGGCGCACACATCTATGACATCTACCTCCCCGAATTCACCAGCCGGGGAGCCGGCAACCAAAACTACGATGTCGGGGACTACTTCAACATTTTTGAATCCGAAGGCGGCTCCAGCCCACGGGCCTGCCTATCCAGCCTGAACAGCGGGAGCAGCAATGGTCGCGAGACCTGCATCGGTATCCAGGGCATTCTGGAAACCGGCCGCACAGGGCCACGCAGCGCCGCGCTGGTCGCGCTCGGCGCCCAGGGCGACCCGGATCAACCGGGCACGCAGGAGCAGCTTGCGGCCATGGCCGCTGAGCGGACCTACGTGGAGGGCATCATGGATGCGCTGATCGATGAGAGCGGCGCACCCGTGCGAGATGCCAACGGCGAGCAAGTCCGCTTGGACGCCTTCGTGCTCTCACCCGGCCCCTCGGGCGGGCGCACCTGCGACCTGGGCTCGACCACCCACATGGGCAGCATTGTGGTGCCAGTCGGCTTTGATAGCGACGCAGGCACACCGCGTGGAATGGAGATTTTTGTACGCCGTTTTGACGAGGGCACCGGCATCGGGATCGCCTACGACTACGAGCAGGCCACACAGCATCGCGCACCGCCGGACATTGTCCCGGCCACCGGCACCGAAAACGCCACTATTGCCGCGTTCAATGCACGCCAACAGCAAGCCTTGATGACGGCCGCTTCAGCCCCCCCAGAGGATGTGCCCATCGAAACATACATCCAGGCGCTGGAGGAACTGCTCGGCGTTGCGCCGTAGCCCACCAACCTGCGCCGGCAATCCGTCTACCCAGTCAATGCAGAATGGGCATCGCGCGGCAGCATTGCGGGTCCTGCATCGGCAGACTCGCCCTCCATGCCAGACAGCTCAGCCCTGACACGCGGCAGATAGTCGGCATACTCGCGCTGGATGTAGTCGATCAATCCTTCGCGGACCAGGCAGCGCAACTCCCAGGTCCGCGGACCATCGGCCGCGGTCACCAGCGCCCGCACCCGCACGCCGCGTTCGGTGCTATCGACGACCTGCAGAATGGCCAGATCCCCGTCCCAGTAATCCGACGCTTCGCAGAGCCGGCTCACTTCCTCGCGTAACGGCTGCATGGGCATGCGGTAGTCCACCCACAGCGAAACAACCCCGATCAGATTGGAGCTGGTCCGGGTCCAGTTCTCGAAGGGATGATCGATAATCCACTGCAGTGGCAACAGCAGCCGACGACGGTCCCAGATGCGGACCACGACGTAGGTCGCGCGGATCTCCTCGATCCATCCCCATTCGCCCTCCACGACCACCGAGTCACGCAGCCGAATGGGTTGCGTCAGGGCAATCTGCACGCCTGCGAGCAGGTTGGAGAGCACCGGACGGGCGGCGAAACCGATGACGATCCCGGCAACACCGGCGGAGGCCAGCATGCTGGCGCCGATCTGGCGCACGCCTGGGAACGTCATGAGCGCCGCAGCCACACCGATCACCGCGACCAGAAATGCCACGATGCGAGCCAGCAACTGCGCTTGGGTATGAATGCGCCGCGCCCGATGATCGCCCTGCTCTGCGCCGGGTTCGGTGGCCCGCAGATACGATGTGCCGAGATCCCGCGCTGCGGTTACCCCGGTGAGGGTGAGGGCCAGGATGAACAGCAACACGGTGAGCTTGTCTGCCGGGCCGACCCAGGCCGGCGCATCCGGCAGGGCGTCCCAGTAGGTCATCAACCCCACCAGCGGCAGAATCGCCAACAGCGGACGATGCGCCCGGCGGACCACGCTGCGGGCGAAGCTGCGTCGCCGTAGAGCGCCACGTAGCGAATACAGTAAACCGGCGTTGAGCAGGCCGGTGGCCAGGACGATGACCAAGGCGCCCAGCAGCACGCCCAGTTGCGGGTGATCTGCCAATGGCAGAGTGGATTCGAGCTGATCGATCAGATCGTCAGGCATAGACTCCCGTTCAGGGCACCGCAAACCTGCACCAGCAAGGTGCGCAGACAGCGCCGGATTGTCGAATGAACCACGGTGGTCGCAAGACTGGGACCGGCGCATCGCCGGGTTGTTCAGACCAGGCCGGTGAGCAAACAAAAAAAAGGGCCGCAGAAGCGGCCCTTTTCTCAGGTCAGGCTAGAAGGCTTATTCAGCCGCCCAACCAAACCGCTCGACCGTCTCGAAGATATCGGTTTCGGATGCGATACCGATCATGTCGCCATCCTTCTGCACCAGCAGCCGCGAGAAGTTCTTATCAGCCATCGCGCTGGCCGCCTCCCGTAGCGACATATCCGGAGCCACCGCGAACACCGGTCGCGAGCAGATCTCACCTACGGTCGTGTCCGTGGGGGACAAGTTGGACCGGACAATCTTGGTGACGATGTCACGCCGGGTCATGATGCCCCACTCGCCGGCGTCATTCGGCTCGACCACGATGCTGGAAACATTCTCCGACTGCATCAGGTGCATGGCTTCATCGACGGTGGCGCTATCGGCCACTGTGATCAGCGTGCGGGTCATGATGTCGGACACGGTCTGCGGCGTGCGGCCGGTGGCGATCATCTCCTCCAGCGGCTCGAGCAGGCGACGGATCTCACGCTGCTTGCGTTCCTTGACCAACTGCTCGTGGCGCTGCTTGCGCTTGGCTTCCAGGTCGATACCGCCGCGCATCTGCTCGATCAGCGCATCGGCAAACTGGCTGGTTCCCACCTCGGTGGCACCGTCGATCTGGCGGGCAAAATCGTAGGTGACGATCTTGTCGCGGATCACTTCCGGATAGCTGAGCGTGATCAGGTCGGCGGCTTCCTGCCAGCCGATGTATTCCAGCATCATCACGCCGGAGAACAGCAGCGAACCGGGGTTGACCTTGTTCTGATTAGCGTATTTGGGCGCCGTGCCATGCGTGGCCTCGAACACGGCGACGTGATCGGCCATGTTGGCACCCGGGGCGATACCCACACCGCCCACCTCGGCCGCGCAGGCGTCGGAGAGGTAGTCGCCGTTGAGGTTCATGGTGGCCAGCACGTCGAACTCGTCCGGGCGCAGCAGCATGAGCTGGAAGATGATGTCGGCGATGCGGTCTTTGATCACCACCTTGCCTTCAGGAGCACGGCCGTTGTACTCGCTGTACAACTCGTCTTCGGTAATGGTCAGCTCGCCGAACTCCTCGCGAGCCACCTCGTAACCCCAGTTCCGGAAGGCGCCTTCCGTGAACTTCATGATATTGCCCTTGTGCACCAGCGTCACAGACTCGCGTCCATTGTCGATGGCGTACTGAATGGCCTTGCGCACCAGTCGCTTGGTGGCAAACGGCGAGATCGGCTTGACGCCCAGGCCGGACTCGTCGAAGAACGTCGCACCCATTTCCTCACGCAGGAAGGTTTCGAGCTTCTTCTGATCATCCGTACCCGACTGGAACTCGATGCCGGAGTAGACGTCTTCGGTGTTCTCGCGAAAGATCACGACATCGACCTTCTCGGGCTTCTTGAGCGGGCTCGGCACACCGGCGTAGTGGCGCACGGGACGTACGCAGGCGTAAAGGTCCAGTTCCTGGCGCAGGGCCACGTTCAGGCTGCGGAAGCCACCACCCACCGGCGTGGTCAGCGGGCCCTTGATCGCCACGATCAGGTCTTTGACGGCTTCCAGGGTCTCGGCCGGGAAGTAGTCTCCGTCGTAAAGCCCTGCGGCCTTTTCGCCCAGAAATAGCTCAGCCCAGTGGACTTTGCGCCGCCCGTTGTAGGCGATCTCCACGGCAGCATCCCAGATGCGCAGACAGGCCTTGGTGATGTCGGGGCCGATGCCATCGCCCTCCACATACCCGAGGATTGGGTTGTCCGGCACTTTCAGCTGGCCATCTTTGACCGTAATCTTCTCGCCGTCTGACGGATATCGGATGTGCTTGTAACCCATTCGGGCTCTCCTCAGATTCGTGGTTGCGTGAAGCGGCGCGTCGCTGTGGCGACCGCCCCCGATTGATTCCCAGGATTCTAACAAACGCAGGCCGCGGCGTAGACGCGATCTGGCCGCGACCTTGGTCGCAAAGCGCGTGGCCTTAACCCTGTTCCTTGAATTGACGGATCGCGCGCCGATTCTGGCGGTTGGGACGCTGCGGCGGGGCAACGGTCTGATTCTGTAGGCGCTCGATCCGCCGCTGCTCCAGATCGCTGGCCTGCATCTGTTCGCCAGCCTCAGTCCTCCGCAGGGCCTCGGCAGCCCGTTCCGCACTGACGCGCTTGCTCAGCAGCTCGCGGACTTCCACCTCATCGCGCACGCCCTGGCGCGACAGCCAGACAAGATCGCCCACGCGCAGGGCACGGGACGGCTTGGCGTTGCCGCCATTGACCTGTACATGGCCGCGACGGATTGCCTCCTGCGCCAGCGCGCGTGTCTTGAACAGGCGGACCGACCACAGCCACACATCGAGCCGCGCCGATTCTGCGGCTGTATCGGGCTGACGACGGCTCATGAACAAAAACGCCCGCACAGGGCGGGCGTTTGTACGGCAGCGGCGACCATCAGGCCTCGACGCCAGCCGCTTCCTTCAGCATGCGCTGCAGCTCGCCGGTCTGGTACAGATCCAGCGTGATATCGCAGCCGCCAATCAATTCACCCTTCACATAAAGCTGCGGAAAGGTCGGCCAGTTCGCAAACTTGGGCAGAGACCGGTAGATCTCCTCGTCCTCATAGATGTTTACGTAGGCATACGGCACGCCACAAGCGTTTAGCGCCTGCGATGCGCGCGCAGAAAAACCGCATTGCGGAAAGTCCGGCGAGCCCTTCATGAAGATGATGATGGGGTTCTCGTCGACTTTCTGCTTGATGCGTTGCAAGGCGTCCATTCAAGCCACCTCCGTCGGTGTTGCTAGACAGCCGCCGCGGATGCGACGACAAGAAACGGGCGCGGATTATACAGAACCGCATCGGCCTCGCCCGTTCACTCCCGGATGAGCAAGTTCCGGGCCGAGTCCAGCCGCTGGATTCTGTCGCTCAATCCATTGATCCGGCGATTGACGGACGAACGGCGCGTGGTGGGACGCGATTGTCATCAACCCAGCGCTACCCTATGGTTAGCCCCCATTTGGCACACCCCCCCGGGCGCCAACCAATTCGCCAACAGTCAAGGAGATTGCACATGGCATTCACGCTTCCTGAACTGCCGTACGCACGCGACGCACTCGAGCCGCACATGTCCAAGGAAACACTGGACTTCCACTATGGCAAGCACCACAAGACCTACGTGGACAAGGCCAACGGCATGATCGACGACACCGAGTTCGCCAACGCGTCGCTCGAAGAGATCATCAAGAACGCTGGCCCAGGTGGGCTGTTCAACAACTGCGCACAGATCTGGAATCACACGTTCTTCTGGAATGGTCTGACCCCTGGCGGCAGCTCACCCAGCGCTGCGTTGGCGGGTGAAATCGACAAAGCCTTCGGATCGATGGATGCCTTCCAGGAGAAGTTCAACACCTCGGCCGCAGGCAACTTCGGCTCGGGCTGGACCTGGCTGGTCAAGACCGCCGACGGCGGACTCGACGTGGTGAACACCGACGATGCAGACAACCCGATGACGGCCGGCCATACGCCGCTGCTGACGGCTGATGTCTGGGAACACGCTTATTACATCGACTACCGGAACTCTCGACCGAAGTACCTCGAGAACTTCTGGCAGCTCGTGAACTGGGACTTCGTCGAGAAGAACCTCAACGCCTAAGCGGCGCGACTCGGTTCCAGCGGGCTGCCCGGATGCCGGGCGGCCCGTTTTCTTTTTGGGAACACCTGATGACTAAACGCGACTTTCTCACTCTGCTCGACTTCACCGGCCCGGAGCTGGAGGCGCTGATCCAACGCGCGATTGAACTGAAGCAGGATCGCCACGGTTACCGACCGCTGGTTGGCCGCACGCTGGCCATGATCTTCGAGAAAAGCTCCACGCGCACTCGGGTGTCATTCGAGACCGGCATGGCCCAACTGGGCGGCGACGCCCTCTTCCTGTCACCCCGTGACACACAGCTTGGACGTGGCGAGCCCATCGAAGACACCGCCCGTGTGCTGGGGCGCATGGTCGACGCCGTCATGATCCGCAACGACGACCAGCAGGCGCTGGAGCGGTTTGCCTCAGCTTGCGCGGTGCCGGTGATCAATGCCCTGTCGGATCGCTTCCATCCCTGCCAACTGCTGGCCGACGTGCAAACCCTGGTCGAGCACTTCGGCAGCGTGCGCGGGCGCCACATCGCTTGGGTCGGCGACGGCAACAACGTCTGCAACTCCTTTGCACTGGCCGCACGGCAATTCGGCTTCACGTTGCAGGTGGCCTGCCCCGAGGGATTCGAGCCGGACGCACAGGTGCTCAGTCAGGCCGGTGATTGCGTGCGCATCGTCCGCTCTCCGGCGGAGGCGGTCGCCGGGGCGGATGCCGTGGTCACCGATGTCTGGGCGAGCATGGGCCAGGAAAGCGAACAGCAAAGCCGTGTGACGGCGTTCGCGGGCTTTCAGGTTGACGACACCCTCATGCAAGCAGCCGGCGACGACGCGGTTTTCCTGCATTGCCTGCCCGCACACCGAGGGGAAGAGGTTGCTGCCAGTGTCATTGACGGCCCCCGCAGCCTGGTCTGGGACGAAGCAGAGAATCGCTTGCACGCCCAGAAGGCATTGCTGGAATTTCTGATGCTGCCGCAGTAGCGCCCGATCGCCGGCCGCGTCAGTCGATGGCGCGAGCCAGCACCAGCGAGTAGGCAGTCGGTGCGGGCGTCGTCAGCAGTTGCTCGATGCGAAAGCCTGCGGGCTCCAGCAAGCGAAGCAAAGACGCCTCGCTGTACTTGTGACTCAGTTCGGTGCGAATGCGCTCGCCGCGACTCAAGTGCAGCCGCTGATCCAGTCGGCCGATCCAAACGGCCTGATCCTGAATGGCCTCCAGGTACATTTCGATCCGCTGAGCCTCCGTGTTGTACACGGCCCGGTGGCGAAATCCGGCCAGGTCAAAATCGGCATCCAATTCGCGATTGAGGACACGCAGCACGTTGAGATTGAACGCCGCAGTCACGCCGTCGCGATCGTCATAGGCGCGTTCCAGCACCTCGGTCGACTTCACCCGGTCTGCCCCGAGTAACAGGGTGTCGCCGGCCCGGAGCAAACCCCGGATCTCGCGCAGGAAGGTCTCGGCCTGGTCCGGCCGGAAGTTGCCCAGCGTTCCGCCGAGAAACAGCACACTGCGACGCCCTGCATCCGGAATCGGCAAGTCCAGCCCTGCATGGTAGTCACCTACCAGCCCATGGACTTGCAAATCGGGCCACTGCGCCACCAGACCCGCAGCTGACTCGCGCAGCATGTGTTCGGAGACATCGAAGGGCCAGTACACCGTGCCCGGCTGCGCAAACTGGAGCAGATGCCGAGTCTTGCGGGAACTGCCACTGCCCAGCTCGACCAAATGCCGCGCATCCATGGCCTGCATCAGGGCCTGACCGTGATCCGCCAGCAACTGCGCCTCGCAACGACTAGGGTAGTAGTCCTCGGTCGCACAGATATCCTCAAACAGCTGCGCGCCGCGCTCATCGTAAAAATACTTGGCGGGCAAGCGCCTCGGTGGCTGCAACAGTCCGTGCCGCACGTCGTCCAGTAATGAACCGATCCGGCGGGCAGGCGGAATGCGGGTAAAACGCAGGCGCGGGTCGGTGCCGTCCATATGCATGCCGATGAAAAACTGGGCGCGCAGGTTAACATCGGGCCACCTTCGCTCCAGACCTGAACATGTGCCGGCTCGCCGCCTATCTTGGCCCCCCGATCTCGTTGCGTCAGTTCTTTCTGGCGCCCGCACACAGCCTTTATCGCCAGTCCTGGGACCCTCGCGAACTGACGGAAGCCCGGTTGAATGCAGATGGCTACGGCGTGGCCTGGCAACAGGCGGACGGTCGCATGGGCCGCTACACCCAGCCCATGGCTGCCTGGAATGACCTCAACCTGCCATCACTGGCGGATGCACTCACCAGCCCCATGTGGCTGGGCAATGTGCGCAGTGCGACACCCGGGCAGACCGTGCACGCCATCAACACCCAGCCCTACGCGGTGGATCGGTTGGCGATGACCCACAATGGCTACCTGTCGGGGCTGGCTCAAGGGGGCCGCGGGCGGATGCTGGCCCGGTTGTCGGATCAGATTCAGGCCGATCTCCACGGCACCACCGATTCTGAATACCTCTTCGCGCTGGTTCGCCAGGCACTGGTCGACCAAGCCACATCACTGGAACAAGCGCTGGTGATCGCGCTGGAACAGGCCGTGCTCGACACCGGCCGTCAACCGGCCTTGCTCAATGTCTGCCTAAGTGATGGACAGACCCTGGTGTTCAGCCGCTACTCCGTCGATCGGCCAAACCCCAGCCTGTATTGGCACCCGGACCACCCGGCATATGCCGGCGGGCAGCTGCTGGCGTCAGAGCGCTTTGACGAGGATCCGGGCTGGCGTGAGGTCCAAACAGATAGCCTGACCGTGCTCGAACCCGGCCAGCCGCCACGCCAAACCGCGCTGCCGCAGCTGCGGGCCTGATCCTTCTGAGCACGCCATGGTGAACCGTGGTGGCCATGTGGACTCCAAACCGACACGGCCGGCTTCCGCAGCCACCGGCGCCCTGATGAGGAGACGGCACTGCGCATGAAGGGATTGCGATCCACCGCCCCCCGTACACATCGTCTCGACCGGCTACGCACGCTGCGCCAGTCGGTCGTCGACGTTCTCAGCCAAGCGCCGGCGCAGGATCCACGCGCCCAGCTACACCCCTGCCTTAGCCCCAGCGCCTGGCATATCGGCCATACCCATTTTGTCGAAGCGCTGTGGCTGCGCAGACACCTGCTCGGCCAAGCGGATGATCTCGACGGCCTGGACCAGCTGTATATCCCGGAAGCGTGCCCAAAACACACACGCGGTGCCCGGTTGCCAGCATCCGCGCAGCTGCTGGACTGGTGCCGGCAAATGGCGCGGCGCGCAGACGCTGCCTGGACCCGCGCCTACGCAGAACAGCCACGCCACGGCATGCTGGGCAATGACTATCTGCTGCACTTTATCCAGCAGCATTATGCGCAGCACCGCGAAACACTGCGCATGATCCAGCAGGTCGCTGCACTGGCTCAGCGGCCGCCCGAGCCCCCACGCAGCCGCCTCGTTGCACGCCCACCCCGCTGGCAGTGGCAACCGACAGCAGCGGTTCGGCTGCAGGTTGGCGAACTGGCTGATACACCCGCGCCCTACGACAACGAACTCGGCGCACACGCCGTGCAGCTATCGCCCCATGCACTGGCCCGACAGCCTGTGAGCAATGGCCAATGGCTGGCGTTCATGGACGATGGCGGCTACGAGCGGCCAGACCTGTGGTCGGATCGCGGATGGGCTTGGCGTGGAGCGCTGGAACAGGCCGCGCCCCACCACTGGCGTCATGGCGCGCAGGGCTGGACGGGCATTCAAGCCGATGGTCACCCGGACCCGCTGGACCCCGACGCCCCTGTCATGGGCATCTCATGGTATGAGGCCCAAGCATTCACGCAGTGGAGTGGCACCCGGCTCCCGCATGAACTCGAATGGCTGCACGCGGCTCGAACGGGGCGACTGGCGGCCGTCGGACAGGTCTGGGAGTGGATGGCCAACCCCTTATACGCATTTCCCGGGTATCGCGACTTCCCTTACCCGGGCTATACCCTGCCCTGGTGCGATGGCCGTCATTTCGTTCTGAAGGGGGGCTCGCGCTGGACTGAACCCGACATCCGCCGTCCTTCGTTTCGAAACTTCTACACTGCCGACATGCGCCACATTTTTGCCGGACTCCGAGTCGCTGCCCGATCGCCCGTCGCGGCGCAGGAATTGCACCGCCCCGGCCACGCCGACAGAATACCGCCTTGCTCCGGGGACTTCTGCTGACATGTACAACCCGCTGGACCCACCGTCCACCGACTTCAACCGCGACCATCCGCCCACTTCCGACATCGAGCCCATCGTCCGTGCCGCCCTCGCGGAGGATGTCGGCGACGGCGACCGCACAGCCACGCTCGTCGACGAGGGCGCGCAGGTCAAAGCCAGCGTCATCAGTCGCGAATCGGCCGTGCTCTGCGGCACGGCGTGGTTTACGGCGGTCTTTGCCGAGCTGGACCCTGACCTCCAGCTGACCTGGCTGGCCAAGGACGGCGACTACGTACGCCCCGATCAGGCGCTGGTCCGGCTGGAAGGCTCGGCGCGCTCCGTACTCACCGGTGAACGCACAGCGTTGAATTTCCTGCAACTGTTATCAGGAACGGCCACGCAAACGCGACGCTACGTTGACCGGGTCAAAGGCACGCGGGCGCAGATTGTCGACACGCGCAAGACACTTCCCGGCCTGCGCACGGCGCAGAAGTACGCCGTGCGCTGCGGCGGCGGGGTGAATCATCGGTTTGGCTTGTACGACGCGGTGATGATCAAGGAGAACCACGTCGCAGCAGCCGGCGGGCTGGGCGCTGCGATCTACCAGGCTCGCATGGCTTACGCCAAAGTGCCTGTCATCGCCGAAGCCGAAACCATTGCCGATGTCGAAGAGGCGCTGAAATCGCCCGCTCCACCGGACATTCTGCTGCTCGACGATTTCGAGACGCATCTGCTCGCACGCGCCGTCAACATGGTGAGCCAGCACAGCCGGCACGCCCATAACAAGGTGCTGGTCGAGGCCTCGGGTGGTATCGACCAGAACAATGTTCGCGACGTCGCCGATACCGGGGTCGACCGGATCTCCATCGGCGGGCTCACCAAGCATGTGACCGCAGTGGATTTGTCCATGCGCGTCGCCGATTAGTCCCACGGCAACCGCCCGACCGGCTCGCCAACAAACTGCAGCGATTCTTGCCTGCGGTTTCCCATCGCACCTACAAGACATCAATCCCAATGGAAACGCTGGTTGGAACACTCAACAACCTGATCTGGAGCAAGGCCCTGATCGCGCTTTGCCTGGGCGCAGGACTGTACTTCTCGATCCGGACTCGTTTCATGCAGGTTCGCGGCCTGCGAGAAATGATCCGCCTGCTGTTCGATGGCAAAGAGTCCAAGGCCGGGGTCTCCTCCTTCCAGGCACTGGCCATCTCGCTATCGGGCCGGGTGGGCACAGGCAACATCGCCGGTGTGGCCACGGCCATTACCTTTGGTGGGCCCGGCGCGATCTTCTGGATGTGGGTCGTCGCGTTTCTCGGTGCCTCTACCGCCTACATCGAAGCCACGCTGGCCCAGATCTACAAGGAAAAGGACGATAACGGGCAGTACCGTGGTGGGCCTGCCTATTACATCGAAAAAGCCACCGGGCAGCGCTGGTACGCCTGGCTGTTCGCGCTGTCGACCATCGTGGCAACCGGTTTTCTGTTACCCGGCGTACAGGCCAACAGCATCGCCATCAGCATGACGGAAGCCTGGGGCCTGGCCCCCACCGTGACCGCAGCCCTGCTCGTAATCGGGCTGGGGATGATCATTTTCGGAGGCGTCCACCGGATCGCGCATTTCACCCAGCTGGTGGTGCCGTTCATGGCTCTGGCCTACATTCTTGTCGCGCTGGTCGTGCTGTTTCTGAATATCGACCAGGTGCCGCGTGTCGTCGGACTGGTGCTGGGTTCCGCCTTCGGGCAAGAGGCTGCATTCGGGGCCGTGCTGGGCCTGGCCGTGGAATGGGGCGTCAAGCGCGGCATTTACTCCAATGAGGCGGGTCAGGGCACCGCACCCCATGCCGCCGCCGCCGCTGAGGTCTCCCACCCGGCCAAGCAAGGGTTCGTGCAGGCCTTTTCGGTGTACGTCGACACGTTGCTGGTCTGTTCGGCCACGGCGTTCATGATTCTCTCGACCGGCATGTACAACGTCATGAACCAGGCTGGCGAGGCCATCGTCGAAGCGCTGCCCGGTGTCGAAGCCGGTCCCGGTTACACCCAGGCCGCGGTGGAGACCATCCTGCCGGGCTGGGGCTCGGGCTTTATTGCGGTGGCCCTGTTGTTCTTCGCGTTCACGACCATCATCGCCTACTACTACATGGCCGAAACCAATATCGCCTACATCAACCGCAAAGTGCAGCGGCCGTGGATGATTCTGGCGCTGCGTATCGGCATCCTCGCCGCAGTGACCTACGGCACGGTCCGCAGCGCCAACTTGGCCTGGGCCATGGGCGACATCGGCGTGGGCCTCATGGCCTGGTTGAACATCATCGCCATCCTGATCATCCAGCGCCCGGCACTCAAGGCACTCAAAGACTATGAGCGTCAGCGCAAGGCGGGCACGGAACCGGTGTTCGACCCCAAGGCCCTGGAGATCGAAAACGCCAGATTCTGGGAGCGATAGGGAAACACTCACTGATTTATTCGCACCACCAAGACGGAGCCGGTTTTCAGGCCGCAACTTGGCGGTGCGAATAGATCCGTGTTTCCCTCGGGGTCATTCCCTGGCTTGCCCTTAGACTCAGAGCAGTGAGCGGAGCCGGTGAAAGCCCGCGCTGAGATCGTCAAGCAGATCGTCAATGTCCTCAAGGCCGATGTGCAGCCGGACCAGCTGCCCCGGCCTCGACCAGCGGGTTGCCGAGCGCAGCGGGCGCGGGTCCGTTGGCAGGATGAGGCTCTCGTAGCCGCCCCAGCTATACCCCAGCCCAAACAGTGAGAAACCGTCGACAAAATGGGCGAGTTGTGCCTCCTCCAGCGCCGGCAGTCGCATGGCGAGCAAGCCGCAGCCGCCGGTGAAATCCCTACGCCAGAGCCCGTGACCGGTATCACCGGGCCACGGTGGGAACAACAGCTCCTCGACTTCGGGCTGCTCTGACAACCACTGGCAGACCTGCAGCGCCGAGCGCGTGTGCTGATCCAGGCGCACAGCCAAGGTCCGCAGCCCTCTCAACGCCAAGGCGCAATCATCCGGCGAGACGCTGTGGCCCAGCTGCATGGCACCCTCCCGCAAGCGCTGGAGAACAGGGCCGGTTGCTGACACCAGACCGAGCATGGCATCCGAATGGCCGACGAGATACTTAGTTGCTGCGTGGATCACAATGTCCACGCCGTGGCCCACGGCATCAAACCCCAGGGGCGTGGCCCAGGTGTTGTCGATAGCGGTCAGGCAGCCCGCCGCCTTCGCTGCCTGGCTGATGGCCGGCACATCCGATACCTCAAAGGTGACGGACCCGGGGGATTCCAGGTAGATCAGCCGGGTCTGGGGTCGAATCAACCGCGCGATATCCGCGCCTGCACCGGGATCGAAGTAACGAATGCTGACGCCAAAGCGCTGCAGCAACTCATCGCAGCTTTTACGGGTGGGCCAGTAGACGTTATCCGAGATCAGGACCTCATCGCCGCGGCCAACCAGCGCGATGATGGCCAGCATGCAGGCGGCCAGACCCGACGGTACCGCCACAGCGCCGTCGGTACCGTCCAAATTGGCGATGGCGGCTTCCAGGTCATGGCGGTTATGGGTTCCGAACCGGCCGTAAAACACACCATCGAGCGGCTGAGCCGTGGCGGCCCGCAAGTCCGCCAGTGTGGGAAACACCACAGTGGAGGCGCGACCCACCGGCGTATTGACCAAGCCATGGTCACGGGCCGGGTTGCGACCAAGATGCGCCAGTCGGGTTCGAGGTTTACGCGTCACGCGGATGCATCGCCATCGTGGACTCTCTCCGTATAGTACGCATCCGTTCGTAACGCAGGCATAGGGAAATGGATGACCTTTTGATGCGCAGCGTGGATGCGATGATGGCCGTCCTGCCACGCCGTCGCCCACCGGCATCGCGCCTGCACGCAGCGCGCATCATTTCGCACCGCGGAGAGCGCCCGCGCCCCGACATCCGGGAGAACAGCTTCGCGGCCTTTGATCCGCTGGTGAACTCGGGGGTCTGGGGTCTGGAATTCGACATCCGCTTCACCGCTGACGGCGTTCCCGTCGTGTATCACGACCCCGACTTGCAGCGGGTCCACGGCCGCAGCGAGCGACTGGATCAGCTGAGTGCCGCCGAGCTGGCAGCGGTGGCACCGGATATCCCGACCGCTGCCCAGTTTGTCGCACGCTACGGCGCGCGCTTTCACCTGATGATCGAGGTGAAGCAGGAGGCCTACCCTGATCCGCCGGCCTGTTGCAGCGCTCTGATGGATGCACTGGGCACACTCGAACCCGCCCGCGATTTCCACCTCATGAGCCTGCACCCCGCGATGCTCGACCGGTACGCGGCCGTTCCGGAATCGGCCAAGATCAGCATTGCGCGGTTCAATCTCGCGAACATCAGTGATCATGTGCTGGCGCGCGGCCAGGCAGGCATTGGCGCGCACTATGCCCTGATGACCTCGCGTCGCGCCCGTCGCCACCTGGCTGCAGGCCAGGAGCTCGCGCTGGGTTTTCCGCAATCACGCTACAGCCTGATGCGCGAAATCAACCGGGGCGCCAACTGGCTGTTCAGCAACCAAGCCCTGGCCATGCAGCACACGCTCGACCACCTGCGCAAGGCCGCATCTGCGTACTAGGCGGGGCTGGCAACGTGGCAGCGGCTCATTGATGATGGTGAAATCGTCGCCCTAACCGAGTGCCTGCCCGTGAAGCCAGATCGCTACAACCGACGCCATCGCCAGAAGCCAACCCCAGCCCGGCTTGCTGCGGTGACCCTGCTAGCGCTTGGTTGGCCGCTGTGGGCCACCGCGCAGCTGGAATCGGCAGAAGACGTCACCCTGTGCATGAACGGCAACGTCCCTCAACAGACGTTCTCGCAGATGCTCGGCATCACGACCTACGATGCCTCCAGCATCGAACGGCGCATGGTGGTGCAGATGTACGGTCGCCGAATCGGTGAGCGGTCCATCAACCTGATGCTGCACGTGCTGCGCCCCGAGGAGCTGGCAGGCACCCGCTACTTGCTGCGCAGCGGCGTGGAACACGATGACGTCCGGATTTATCTACCGAGTCTGAACGCAACACGGGAAATCGACGGCGAGATGGTCTGGAGCAATCTCTGGGGCACGGATTTCAGCTATGTCGATCTCAAGCAGATCTTCGGAGTTTTCAGCCAGGCGCATGTCGAACGTGGCGCGGACGGCGTCATCGATGATCGTACGACCTACCAGCTCTCGGTGCTGCGCCCCGAACGCAGCCGGTCGCCCTACGGGCGCATCGTCAGTCATGTCGATCAACGCACCTGTCTCGCGCTACAGGTTGATTTCTATGCACCGGACGGCCGTCAGCTCAAACAGCTTCAACTCAACCCGGAAATCCTGTCCAAGGAGGACGGTCGCTTCGTCGGGCACGAATGGACGATGCAGGACCTGCGCACACCGAGGCGACGCACCGAACTGCACCTTGGCGATGTGCGCTACCACACCGACCTGGACGACAACGCCTTCAGCCCCCGTCTGTTCATGACCGTCGACTAGACTATGGGCTGGCTCGCACGGGCGGCTTGGCTGATTCCTGTCCTGCTCTCGGGCTGGGCGCTGACCACCCTGCTATCCACGAGCACGGGCCTGCGGATTGATGTCTCCACCGACCGCCTGCAGTCCACGGCGCCCCCGCCGGAGAAACAACGCCTAGTCATCGGCTGGTTCGCCAGCGATCCGATTGGTCAGCCGCAACTGGCTGCAATTGCAGCCACGGGTGCCCGGATGCGGGCGATACCGGGCGTGGATGCAGTCCGCCTGCCCACCGATGTGCCCGGCGGACCGGCCAGCGAGTCGGCACACGCACTGGCCGACCATCCATTGCTGCGAGGCCAACTCATCAGCCCGTCGGGCACCGCAGTCCTCGGCTGGGTCGATGCCTCGCCCGGCGCAGACATCCCGAAACTGGCTGCGACACTGCGCCAGGCCGCCGCGGTCGAGACACTCGACCTGGAGATCACCGCACCCGCATTGCTGGACCAGGCGAGAACCGAGGTCATCCAGCGAGGGCTGCAGCGGCTGATAATCGGCGGCGCAATCGGCTTTCTGATTCTGATGCTGCTGATCTGGCGCAACCTGCGCGCCGCCGTGGGCATCCTGCTCACTGTGGCAGCAAGCCTGCTCTGGACACTGGCTGCACAGCAATGGCTTGGCATCCCGTTGGACATGGTGACGCTGATTGCGCCGGGACTGACTGCCACGCTGAGCCTGGCCTATGCCATGCACCTGATTGCCAGCACTGCGCACACCCAAGCCCTGAACGGCGCGGTGGCCGCCGTGGCACAACCGATTCTGATGACAGCGGCCACGACGATCGCCGGTCTTCTGGCATTGGCCCTGAGCCCGGCGCCGGCCATTCGCGACTTTGCCCTGCTGGCGAGTCTGGGCGCAGGATTTGCCGCCATCGCGACGCTGTCCGTACTGCCGCTGGTCCTGCGGACGCGCAGCCGCCGACCCCATTGGCGCTCAGGGTGGTCGGCGCTTTTACAACCCGTCCTGCGGCTTGCAGGGCGGGTTACCCGGCGTAATTCGACGCGACTGCTGATCGCCTGGGGGCTGGCGCTCGTCCTGCTTGCCGTGGGGGCGTCCCGCGTCACCCATGCGCTCGACCCCCTCCGGGGCCTGCCCTCAGAGCATCCCGCGCGGCTCAGCTTCGACCGATTAAACCAGGCCGCGGGCGGCCTGCAGTTCCTGCGAATCGAGATCCGCCTGGACCGCCCACAGGCTTGGACCGAGGCCAGGCCCCACCAGGCACTCATCCGGTTGGAAGACGCACTGGAGTCACTCAACCGGACTGGCAGCGTGCTCAGCCATCTGGACCATGCAAGGGCCGCGCAGCGGTGGTTCGGCCAGGACCCGTCGAACCTCCCCAGTGGTCCTGGCCTGGCCCAATTGCTGGTATTCGGTACCGGTGACGCGCTGTACGACACCATTGATCGCCGGTTCCAGGTGGCGCAACTCCATCTGAGTTCTCCCATCACCGGCTCAGATGACACCGCAGAGCTGCTGGCCGCCATCCAGTCCTCGCTGGCCCCGTTCCAGGCCAGTATCCCTACCGCCACCATCACGGTCCACGGGGCGCTTCAACGCCTCCATGACTCCGCCGGCGACCTGGCCACCAGCCAGCGCCAGTCCCTGCTGCTGGCGCTGGCGGCCATGTGGTTGCTGCTCAGCCTGCTGTTCGCCTCACCGCGCGCAGGACTGTGGCTGTTGCTACCGAATACCGTGCCGCTAATCGCATTTTTTGGACTGCTGGGCTGGGCGGAGCTGCAGCTGGGCCCTGTCACCGGGCTGGCGGCTTGTGTGGTGCTGGGGATCGCCGTGGATGACACCCTGCACTACTTCGCGCGCTATCACGCATTGGCGCGCCGCCGTGCGGAGGAACGCAGCGCGGCCATCGAGGCGCTGGAACACACGCTGCTGCCGATTACCCTGACGACACTGGCACTGATGGTCGGCTTTGTCAGCCTGACTGTCACAGCGCTGGAGGCCCACGTCCAGTTCGGCCTGCTCTGCGCCCTGGCGCTGCTGGTGGCCTGGGCCTGCGATGTATTCCTGACTCCTTTACTGGCCGCACGGATCCGATTTGTGACGTTGTGGGACACCCTGCGCCTGGACCTGGGCCGTGAACCGCAACAACAGATTCCGCTGCTCGCTGGGCTTAGCAAGCGTCAGGCCCGGACCTTTGCACTGCTCACGGAGTTACAAGAGCGACCGGCTGGCGATGTAATCATGCAAGCTGGCCAGCACAGCGATGACTGTTTTGTTGTCATCGACGGCGAGTTGGCCGTGACCCGCGACCGGGCAGACCGCGCCTGGCATGTGGCCACGCTCGGAAGAGGTGCACTGGTTGGCGAGGTCGGCCTGTTCCAGCAGGCCCGGACCGCGACTGTCGTGGCGCAAACCCCCGTCCGGCTGATCCGCTTCAGCACGCATGACCTGCAGCAGCTGGTGCGGCAGGCGCCCCGAATTGCGGCGGTCGTGCTGTTCAATCTCAATACCATCCAAGCCGAACGCCGTAGCCACGACAGTCGGGAATACCTGGGCCTGACACCCGTTGGGTAGCCGCACCTGCCCGCGATAGCCACCGACAAACACCCGGCGCTAAGATGTTCGCTGCCGGGGCACACCGGTAACCGGGGAGAACAAGGGGAAACCATGAAACGCTATTTGCTGGGTGGCAGTCTGGCCGCCATCGCGATGTTTGTCTGGGGTGCGGTTTTCTGGATGAGCCCCTTACCGACCGGCGTTATGCAGGTCTCGAATGACGATCAGGCACTGGGTCAGGTTCTGAAGGCACAGCTCCCCGCCAGCGGCACGTATTTCGTGCCCGGCATGAGCGACGACCATGCGGCCATGACACGGCTGCACGAGGCCGGGCCCGTCGCGATGATCCACATCCAGGTCGAAGGCAGCCCGGCGATGGACCCCAAGGTTTTCATCAAGGGCATCGTCCACTTGCTGGGCCTGGCTCTGCTGCTCGGCTGGGTATTGGAACTGGCAGCAGGCTCACTGAGCAGCTATGGCCGGCGCGTCGGCTTCGTCGTTCTGCTGGGCGTCACCGCCAGCTTTGCCTACGACCTGGGCGGCACGATCTGGTGGCCAATCTCTATACCCTGGGCACTCATTGGCGTGCTCTACAACGTGGTGAACTGGACGATCGCAGGCCTGATTCTCGCGGCCTTTTTCAAACCAGCGCCGGCCGATGCATAGAACAGCCAGGTCAGGCTTCCTCATGCAGCCTGTCCGCATGTGGCATTTCGCGCCGTGACAGATCGCCCCAACCCGGCCGCGAACCTGGATGCCTGGCTGTGGCGGCGGAACCGTCGACCGCCACGGCCCTCACCCGGCCAGCAGCTGCCGACCCCGCACGGTTCGATTCGGGTGCGCCGCAGCGGACCGCCGAACGGCTCGCCCACGCTGGTCTTGCTCTGTGACCCGCCCAACATGGTCGAGCACTATGACCCAACGTTGGCAGCGCTGGACGCAGTCACCCCCAGCGTCGTCGTCGAGTTGCCCGGCTTTGGCTTCTCACCGGTCAACCGTGGGCGGGGGTTGGAGTTTCACGCCACCGTCGAAGCCGTGGAATCGGCCTTGCAGCAACTCGGCGATGGCCCGTGGGTGCTCTTCGGGCCCTGCATCTGTGGTTTTGTTGCAGCTGAGATCGCGCAGCGCAGGCAGGTGCCAGTGGCCGGACTGGTACTGGCACAAGTCCCTGATGTGTCCGGCATGCAAGCCTGGTGCGACCGGATGGATCCCCAGAACCGATTGCGCAGACCATGGATGGGTCAGATCCTGGGTCGACTAGGCGCCTCACGGCTCACACGATTCTGGTATCGCTTCGCCACAGCCGCCGAGACGGATGACCAACCGCTCACCCAGATTGCCGAGCGGATGCTGGATGCCGGCGCCGGCTACCCGTTGGCGACCATGCTGCAATGCTGGGGCGATGCCCTGCGCGATGCATCGCTACAGTTGCCGGCGCTTGTGCTCTGGGGCAGGAATGACCGCTCCCACGCAACCACAGATCACCGCAGCAGCCTGCGACACGTGCCGGGTGCACGCCTGGTGGAACTGGATCAGTGCGGGCATTTTCCGGACCTGGAGCAACCCGAGCAGTTCGCCGCGCTGGTCCAGGAATTTCTCGCGTCCTTACCCGCAGACGAAGCCGGACGCGCGCCGCCGGCCTCGTCCAAACCCTAGGCAGGGATTGCCGGGGCAACCCGCAACGACTCGGCCGCTTGCCCCGCCCCAGCCAGAAAATCCAGTACCCGGGCATTGAATGCATCGGCGCGGTCCATCGGCGTGCCGTGACGACTCCCGGCGAATACTTCCAACCTGGCATCTGGGATGGCGGCGGCTAGACGCCGGGTTTCGGCCAGGGGGAAATAATCATGCTCAGCAGCGACCACCAGCGTCGGACACTGGATTTCGCCGAGTCGGTGCCAGATCGACCAGCGCCCCAGTGCGAAAAGGCTACGCAGGTAGACACTGCGTGAGCCTTCGGAGAAATGTGCCCGCATGGTCTGGCGCAGCTCCGCCTGATCGGCCTGCGGAAACAGGCGATAGGCGATCAAGCCGGCCAGCGGCTGGACGCCCAGGGCTCCGACCAGGGCCACGCGCGATAAAGCCTCCAGCAGCTTCTTGGGGGTCGTCGGCCTAAAGCCCGCCGTACTGTTGCAAATCGTCAGCGAATTCAGCCGCTCGGGCGCAAGCAGTGCCATGCTCTGAGCGACGGCGCCGCCCATGCTGTGTCCGAGCACATGCGCCTGCTCGACCTCTAATACATCGAGCAGTGCGATCAACCGGCGGGCCTGTGCGAACAAGTCGTAGGGGGCGGCAGGGCTACTGCCTCCGTGCCCGGTCAGGTCCGGTGCAATGCAGCGGTAGTGTTGCGTCAACACCGGCCACTGAGTAAACCAGTCTGCTTGGCTGGCGCCCAGCCCATGAATCAGCACCAGCGCCGGGCCTGCGCCGGCATCGCGGTAATGGCAGTCAAAACCCTCGATGCACCGAGTCGGCATACGCGGCCTAGAACCGAGTGCCGCTGTGGGCACGGTGTCGGGCCAGCGGGGCATCGCTGGCCATGACGCACAGACAGTGAGACACGGCGCCTTGCGCCTGTCCCCGAGCGATCTGCTGCAGCCAGCGCGCCTCCCCCTGCAATCGGTTGCCAGCCATCGAATCGCCTGCAAACCACGACAGCGCGGCCCGGGCCCAGTTCAGGTCGGCCATCGACTGTGTAAACGGTGCTAGGAACGCAAAACTCAAATCACGTGGGGGGCGCAAGTGCCGCACAGCAGGCGATTCGGGGTCCAGGCCCGCCGCCTGCGCGGCTGCTGTCACCGCCGTGCGAAACCCGCCAATCTCGTCCACCAGACCCAACTGCGCGGCGTCCAGACCACTCCAGACCCGGCCCTGGGCAATCTCGTCCACGCGCTCGGGAGTCATGTCGCGGCCCTCGGCCACATAGCCGATGAACTGTCGGTAGTCTTTGGAAATGATGAGCTCAATCAGCTCCCTGACCTCATCCCCCAAGGGCCGGTCAGCGCGAATCGCACCGGCGAGCGGAGTGGTGCCGACACCATCGGTGGACACGCCAATCTTTTCCAGGGTGTTCTCGAAGGTCGGGAAAATCCCGAACACGCCAATAGACCCGGTAATCGTGGTGTCATGCGCGATGATGCGATCCGCAGGCGCAGAGATCCAGTACCCACCGGATGCCGCCAGCGTGGACATTGAGACCACCACGGGCTTGCCGGCATCCTGCACCTCCATGACCGCGCGGCGAATCTGCTCCGAGGGGTAAATACCCCCTCCGGGCGAGTTCACACGCAGGACGACCGCGGCGACACGCTGATCATCCCGTGCATCGCGCAGCAGGTCGGCAATCGTGTCGCCACCCGCCGAACCCTCCGCGCTCTCTCCAGGCACAATCGAACCCTGCACGGTCACCACCGCGACCTGACGGCTGGAGGCCGGTGCCTTGCGCACCGCTTTGAGGTAGCGACGAAAATCAATCTGGCGAAAGCTTTCGTGATCGTCGGCCATGCCCACGGTCGTCCCGATACGCTCACGCACCGCTTGCAAGGGCAGCAGCTCGTCGACCAATTTTGCACCCAGCGCCACCTGCGCCGGATCACCCTCCGCTTCCGCCAGACGCGCGACGAAACTCTCGACGTAGTCGTTCACGGCCTCTGTCGGCAGCCCACGTCCGCTCGCCACATCACCCACATATTTGCCCCAAAGGGTATCCAGCCAACTGCGATTGGCTTCGCGGGCGGCCTCGGACATATCTGTACGCTGGAACGGTTCCACGGCTGACTTGTACTGGCCGGCCTGGAACACGTGCATATTCACGCCCAGCTTGTCGAGAAGGCCCGGGTAGTAGTTGTTGTAAACCGCGTACCCCTCCAGGAAGACCATACCCATGGGGTCCATCAGGACCTCGTCAGCCTGCGCCGCCAGGTAATAGGCGCGCTGGGTGTAACCGGGGGCATAGGCCACCACCCGCTTGCCGCTTTCCTTGAATCGGTTGATCGCGACGCGAAGCTCTTCGAGCTGGGCAGGCCCTGCATAGGCCAGCGCATCCAGCCAGAGCACGGCGACCCGGATCCGGCTGTCGTCCCGCGCGTAATCCAGGGCATCCACCAAATCCCGCAGCTCGGTCTGTAGGGGCCCTTCACCGGCCAGTTCGCTGAAGAACTCCTCGGTGGGGTCCCGGTCGTTCTGCTCAACCACCACCCCGGTGGGATGCCACACCAATGCGACGTTGTCCGGCACCGTCACCGGTGCACCGCCCTTGAACCCCATGTACAACACGCCGATGACGATCAGCACGGACAGGATGATGAGTGTCTTGTAGACGACGGAGAACAGCGTCCAGATTGCACCGAAGAACCGGCGCAGCAGGTTTGGGGATTTGGCCATGAAAAGCGGTCTCTAGGGAATCACTGAGTCATTCGAATCATCGTAAGCGATGTCGGCGCCGGCGGACATCGCTGCGTACGTGATGCGGTAGATCACACCCGCGTGGTCG
Source organism: Pseudomonadota bacterium (assembly GCA_036156195.1). Classification (GTDB taxonomy): domain Bacteria; phylum Pseudomonadota; class Gammaproteobacteria; order Nevskiales; family OUC007; genus Abyssibacter. The sequence goes on from JAYZUZ010000009.1 coordinate 66,962, forward strand.
TCCGTCACCAGCAACGCACCATCCGGCAGCTGCAACACATCGACGGGCCGGCCCCACGCCTGCTCGCCATCCAGCCAGCCCGTCGCGAACGGGCGGTAATCGGTCGCCTGATCGCCATCGATCGTGACCAGCATCAAGCGATAACCGATCTTTTCGCTGCGATTCCAGGATCCGTGCTCCGCAATCAGCAACTGGCCGCGATACTCCCGCGGGAGGTGCTCGCCGCGCAGAAACGTCAGCCCAAGCGGCGCCACATGCGGCCCCAGCGCCTGGATGGGAGGCTGGAATCGCTCGCAGTCGCCCGTCTCACCGAACTCGGGATCAAGGATCGATCCGGCGTGACAGGCCGGGAAGCCGAAATGCAGGCCGGGGCGGTCCGCGCGATTCAGCTCGCAAGGCGGCATGTCATCCCCCATCCAGTCCCGGCCGTTGTCGGTAAACCACAAGTCGCCGGTCTCTGGGTGCCAGGTCAATCCAACGGAGTTGCGGATCCCTCGGGCGTAAACTTCAAAGCCGGACCCATCCGGACGCACACGCGCAATCGTGGCAAACGGATCGCCCTCATCACAGACGTTACAGGGCGCTCCGATGGTGACATAAAGCCAGCCGTCGGGACCGACGGCGAGGTAGCGCCAGCCGTGGTGCGTTTCGGCAGGCAAAGGACCGTAGACCCGTTCCGGTTCAGGTGGATTGTCCAGCCGCGCGTCGATGTCCGGCAGTCGAACAATGCGCTCGTTCTCAGCAATGTAAAGCGCCCCCGCATGCCACGCCACACCATTGGGCATGTCCAGTCCGCGGGCGACGACGTATCGTTCATCGGCCTGGCCATCACCATTGCTGTCCCGGAGAGCGTAGACCACATCTTTGCTTCGCGTCCCCACATACAACACGCCCGCATCACTCACCGCCATCGAGCGTGCATTCGGCACATCCCCGGCGAATACGCGGATGGAGAACCCGGCAGGCAGCTGAATCTCGCTCAAGCGGCTGGCCACCTCAGCGCCGCTGACCAGAACCGGCGCCAGCGCCAGCATGGCGGTCGTGAGCAACCGGATATCGATAGTTGGCATAAGCATCTCTCACTACTGATCTGGATCTTGAGGACGCCGAAGCACGTCCCCAAGTTACCGCCCAGGGGGAAGCCCCGCGTACACTCGCTGTCCCTTGGGCTGACCGGCCAGGGACCGCGTTGCTCCATCGAGGTAAACATGACCGTACTCGTCGGCCGTCAGGCCCCCGACTTCACTGCCGCCGCAGTCATGCCGGACGGCTCGATCAAGGATGACTTCAGGCTGTCGGACAGCGCGGGGCAATACCGCCTGCTGTTCTTCTGGCCGCTGGACTTCACCTTTGTCTGCCCTTCCGAAATCATTGCACACGACCATCGGGTCAAGACATTCGCCGAGCGAGATGTCCAGCTCATCGGCGTGTCCATCGATTCACAGTTCACCCACTATGCGTGGCGCAACACGCCTGTAGACCAGGGCGGCATCGGAGAGGTTCAGTTTCCGATGGTGGCCGATGTGCATCGCGAGATCATGACCCGTTACGGCATTGCGCATCCCGAGGATGGCGTGGCGCTGCGTGCGTCGTTTCTGATCGACCGCAGCGGGGTGGTCCAGCACCAGGTCGTCAACAATCTGCCGTTGGGGCGCAATGTGGACGAAATGGTCCGACTCGTGGATGCCCTGCAGTTCACCGAAGAACACGGCGAAGTCTGTCCGGCTGGCTGGCGCAAGGGCCAGCCCGGCATGAAGGCCGATGCCGCAGGCGTGGCCGACTACCTGAACAAACATGCGGATTCGCTGTAGGCGACCGCGACTCCATTTTTATTGCACGAGGTACGCATGACCGACGTCCAGCATCACCGACTGATCATTCTTGGCTCTGGCCCCGCGGGGTACACAGCCGCTGTTTACGCTGCCCGGGCCAACCTGGACCCGGTCGTCATCACCGGCATGCAGGCAGGCGGCCAGCTCACGACGACAACTGACGTGGACAACTGGCCCGGCGATGTCGAGGGTCTGCAGGGTCCGGCGCTCATGGAGCGCATGCAAAAGCACGCTGAGCGCTTCGACACCAAAATCGTGTTCGACCACATCAACACCGTGCAGCTAGACCAGCGCCCGTTCCGGCTGACCGGCGACAGCGCCACCTACAGCTGCGATGCCCTGATCATCGCAACAGGTGCATCGGCCCGATACCTGGGCCTGCCGTCGGAAGAAGCGTTCATGGGCAAGGGGGTCTCGGCCTGCGCGACCTGTGATGGATTCTTCTACCGGGGCCAGCATGTGGCGGTCATCGGTGGGGGCAATACAGCCTTGGAAGAAGCCCTTTATCTATCGAACATCGCCGAGCACGTCACGATGGTCCACCGTCGCGGCGAGTTCCGGGGCGAAAAAATCCTCCAAGACAAGGTCCGCGAAAAGGCTGCCAACGGCAACATCAGCATCGAATGGCACCACGAGCTGGAGGAAGTGGTCGGCAATGACATGGGCGTCACGGGAATTCGCATCCGCGACAACCGCTCCGACGACATCAAGCAAATCGATGTCACCGGCATGTTTGTCGCCATCGGTCACACACCGAATACCGATATCTTCAAGGGCCAGTTGGACATGAATGGCGGCTACATCAAGGTCCGCAGCGGTTTGGAGGGCAATGCCACGGCCACGACAATCCCGGGTGTTTTCGCCGCCGGCGACGTAATGGACCATGTGTACCGTCAGGCTGTCACCTCTGCAGGCACGGGCTGCATGGCCGCGCTGGATGCCGAGCGTTACCTGGACCACTTGGCCGCCACGCAGGAGACTGCAGACACGGCCACCAGCGCCGCACCCTAGGCCCGGTTCGTGGCCGAGCAGGAAGGTGTCATCAAGTACCGGCTGGACTTCCAGCCGGCAGATGCACCTTGCGACTCAGCCGCGTTCCGGTCGCTGCGCGCCTGGCGCGCCGTGCTGCACCGTCTGGCGCTGGTTGGCCAGCAGCCGGATCGCTACCTCGGTTACGGTTACGGCAACGTCAGTCTGCGGGCGCAACCCGGCTTCATCATCAGCGGCACCCAAACCGGCGCCCCCGAGCAGCTCCCGCCAGATGGGTACGCACATGTGCGTGGCTGCAATGTCAGCGCCAACCACATCGAAGCCTACGGAGTGGTCAAGCCATCCTCTGAGGCGCTGACACACGGCGCCGTATACGCCGTCGACCCGGAGATCGGCTGCGTGCTGCATGTGCACTCCCCGGAGCTGTGGGCCCATGCGCAGGCGTACCCGGCAACCGCGGCCGACGTGCCCTACGGCACACCGGCCATGGCACAAGCCGTCTCAGCGCTTTATCACAGCACGCCGTTACCTGAGCTTGGGCTGTTCACCATGCGCGGCCACGAGGATGGCGTGGTTGCCTTTGGCACAACGCCCGAACACGCCGGCACGCGCCTGGTTGCAGCCCTCGCCGAGGTTCTGGCGTCCGCAACATCGTCGCAAGCGCGGGCCCGCTAACGCAGGTGGCGGTCGAGAAACTGCATGCCGGCCTGCTCAGCACCTGCGCCCCAGACGAACATGGTGACATGCTCACGCAGCCGATGGATGTAGAGCTCGGACGTGACTTCCGCGGCCTGTAAGGCCTCGAACGCCTTTCGCGCATAGTCGGCACGCACCAGCACATCCAGCGCGCCGTGATACAGAAAGGTCGGCGGATCGTCCGGTGTGATGTAGGTCACGGGAGACGCCTGTTCATACACCGGATCAGCCCCATCGGATGTGCCGAGAAAATTCGGAACCAGTGAGCCACCGTGGTAGTCGCGCAAATCCATCGGCGCCCCTCCCAGCACCAGCGCCTGCAACCGAGCATCTGGCGAATAAAGCGCATCCCCGGGACTGAGCAGCCCGACCATTGCGGCTAGGTGCGCCCCTGAGGAGTAGCCCATGCCCGCAATGCGTTGGGCGTCCACGCCAAATCGGCCTGCCTGCTGGCGTAACCAGCGCACGGCCTGCTGCACATCCCGCACCTGGGCCGGGAACGCATGTTTCGGCGCAAACCGATAACTGATGTTGAAAACCACGTACCCGCGACCCGCCAGCTCGGCGGCGAGCGGCGCCATGTCATCATGGCTGCGCCGTGACCACCCACCTCCGTGGATAAGCACCACTGCGGGTAGCAGCCCCGGCAGCTGCGGCCTGTACACATCCCCCGACAGCGCTTGCGACCAGTCCGCTGGGGTAAAAACCAAATCATCGATCCGGTCGTACGCCACCGGCCCATTGCCGCCCACAGGCATCTGAGGCCTGCTGGCCGACGCGGGGCCGGACAAATGGCTGACGCAGGCGGCCTGGCCAGTGAGTATCAGAACAACGGCGCAGCGCCACAGAAATCCCTTCATGCAAGGGGTTTCGGGCGGGCGCATCGAATGGATGCGCGCGGCGATCGCCGATGCCGTGCTAACGCGGCATGACCTTCCGGTCCGCGTAATTGATCAGCCCGCGAACCACACGGTAGATGTACCAGATCGCCAGAACCCCGTAGATCAGAAAGCCCACGCCAACAATCATCAGTACCGTCGAGATGATGCTCCACAGCAAACCCCACCAGAACGTGCGCAACAGCCAGCTGTGGTGGCTACGCACAAACTCACTACTGGTGTCGTTGATCTTCAGGTGATTGATGATCACACCGGCCACCGCCGTCAGACCATTAAACGGCCCGAGTGCGTACAGCACGTAAGCGATGAGTAGCGTATTGCGATCCGTGTCCGTTCCGTGGTCCATGAGCATCGAGTTGAGACGTATCAGCCTCGAGTGTAGGGGGTGCCCCTCGTCAGGTCCACGCGCGCACGCGCTGCCACGACCTCGATGCAACCGCAATTTGCGACCAGCCGGCACATGCGGCTAGGGTAATAATCCATTGAAATTCAAGGACGAATGATATGAACACTTGGCTCAAACTCCTCGTGCCCGTCGTGCTGGCAGGCGCGGTTGCCGCATGCTCCGATGACCCCGAGCCCACGGCAGAATCGAACGATACCGTGGACAAGTTCGAACTCGAGGTCGACGACGACAAGGTCAAGGTCAATGTCGAGGAAGACAGCGACGACGATGGCTAAACCCTTGGCGCAGAAAAAAGCCCCGGCAGGTGCCGGGGCTTTTTTGTGTCTGACCCGGGCTCATCCGGGCCCGGGCCGTCACGACTGCGGCTAGCTCGCCGCCTGCGGCTCCGCATCGGCCGAATCCGCATCCGCCCGCGTGGACAACTTGGCAAAGTCACGGCCCAGCAGCATGTACATGCCCGGGACCACAAAGAGCGTGAACAGGGTGCCGATTGTCATGCCGGAGGCAATGACGATACCAATGGAAAAGCGCGCCGCGGCACCCGGCCCGGTTGCGATGATCAGCGGCACCACAGCAATCACCAGCGCCGCGGTCGTCATCAGCACCGGCCGCAGCCGAATCGACGAGGCCTTCTCGATCGCCGTACGCTTGTCCAGCCCATCGCGGGTCTGCAGCTGGTTGGCAAACTCCACGATCAGAATCCCGTGCTTGGCGATCACCCCGATCAACGTCACCAATCCCACCTGCGAATAAATATTCAGCGAGGTGAAACCCAGACTGACAAAGATCAGTGCGCCGCAAATCGACATCGGGACCGTGACGAGCATGATGATGGGGTCGACAAAACTCTCGAACTGAGCCGACAACACCAGATAAATGATGATCAGGGCAAAGAAGAAGGTGACCACCAGGGCACTGCCTTCCGCCTTGAACTGCCTCGACTGTCCGGCGTAGTCCACCGTATAGCCCTCGGGCAACACCTCTGCAGCGGTCTGCTCCAGAAACGCCAGCACATCCCCCAGCGCGACACCGGGCACCGGTACGCCCTGAATGGTCGCCGCGTTGAGCTGCTGAAAACGCATCAGGCTACGCGGCTGCACACTCTCTTCCAGCGTCACCACCGTCGACAAGGGCAGCATCTGACCATCCGGCGTACGGATGTGGTACGTACCGAGTTGGTCGGGATTGAGACGATCCTCCCGCGCCACCTGCGGAATCACCTTGTAGCTGCGGCCCTGGATGGAGAAACGGTTGACGTAGCCGCCCGACAACATGGCTGCAAGATTGCCGCCAATCTCCTGCATGGACAGCCCCATGGCTGCGACCTTGTCACGGTCGATCTCCACCTCAACCTGCGGCTTGTCGATGCGCAAGTCCGTCTGGGTGAAGATGAACAACCCCGACTCGCGCACGCGCTGCATGAATTCCTGCAGCACCTCATAAATGGCCAGCGACTCATCGGTGGACCCGATGATGAACTGCACGGGGAATCCGCTACCGGCACCTGGCAGCGGCGGCGGAATGAACGCGGCCGTGTCCAGGCCGGGAATCTGGCCGATCACACCCTGCAGTTCCTGCTGCACCTGCTTGTTGCTCTGGGTCCGTTCGCTCCAGGGCTTGAGCGCCGCCCCGGTGATTGCCGAGTTCACCGCCGGACCCGAGAAACCTACGCCATTGATCTGGAAGATGTTCTCGACCGCTTCGTTCTCGGCGATGCCATTGGCCATCTGTTCAGTCCATAGCGTGGTCTGGTCGATGGTGGCATTAGGCGCACCGGTGGAAAGCATGAACACAATGCCCTGGTCTTCTTCCGGTGCCAGTTCACTGTTCGACGAGGTGAACAGGAAGTAGCAGGACACCAGCACAACGCCACCAAAGACCAGAATCACCGGCACGGTATTGAGTGCACCGTGCAGGCGCCGCTCGTAGCTGTTCTCCAGCTTGGTGAACTGGCGATCCAGGAAACTGGCGAAACGCCCCTGATTCTCGCTGTCATGTGGCTTAAGCAGTTTGGCGCACATCATGGGCGACAATGTCAGCGCGACAATGCCGGAGATCAGTACGGCGCCAGCCAGCGTAAACGCGAATTCGATGAACAGCGTGCCGGTGAGCCCACCCAGCAGGCCGATCGGTGCATACACCGCCACCAGCGTGATGGTCATGGCAACAATCGGGCCGCCCAGCTCGCGCGCGCCCTTGAGCGCAGCCGCCTGGGGTTGCATGCCTTCCTCGATATGCCGATGGATGTTTTCGACGACAATGATGGCGTCATCCACCACCATTCCGATCGCCAGCACCAGCGCCAGCAAGGTCAGCAAGTTGACGGAAAAGCCCATGATCAGCATGACGAAGCCGGCGCCCAGCAAGGACAGCGGAACCGCCACCGCGGGGATAATGACGCTGCGCACGCTGCCGAGGAACAGGAAGATCACCACAATGACGATGACCATCGCCTCGATCAATGTCGCGCGCACCTCGGAGATCGCGTCCTCGATATAGCGGGTTGCGTCGTACGGGATCTCCGCATCCAGCCCCTCGGGGAACTGCTCGACAATCTTGGGGAAGATCTCGCGGACATCCGCGATGACATCCAGCACGTTGGCACCGGGCACCACGTTAATGCCGATGAACGTGGCGTTTTGCTGGTTGAAGCGCACATCCACGTCGTAGCTTTCTGCGCCCAGAACCACCGTCGCCACATCGCCCAGACGCACCAAGGTGTCGCCGTCCTCGCGGATCACCAGCTCGCGAAATTCATCGGCTGTGTGGAGGTCGGTGGCAGCGGTCAGGTCCACGGAGATCATCGACCCCTTGGTCTGCCCTACCGCCGCGAGCACATTGTTGCTCGCCAGCGCTGCACGCACGTCTGCCGGTGTAACGCCCAACCCGGCCATACGCTCGGGCAGCATCCAGATCCGCATGGCAAAGGTTCTGGCACCCAGGATCTCCGCCTTTTGGACTCCTTGCACGGTCTGCAGCTTGGGCTGCACCACGCGCGTCAGGTAGTCGGTGATCTGGTTGTTGTCCAACACATCGGAAAAGAAGGACATGTACATCGTCGCCGTGGTCTCTCCCACGGTCAGGTCGATGGTCGGATCCTCGGACTCTGCCGGCAGCTCTGCACGAATCTTGTTGACCTTGGAGGTGATCTGCGTGAGCGCCTCGTAGGCATCGTAGTTGAGCTTGAGATTCGCCTGGATCGTCGACACACCCTGCTGACTAAACGACTGGAGATAGTCGATACCGTCCGCACTGGCGATCTCGCGCTCCAGCGGCGTCGTAATAAACCCCTGGACCAGCTCCGCATCGGCACCCACGTAGATCGTGGTGACGGTAATAACGGCGTTCTCGGCCTGCGGATACTCCTGGACCGTCAACGACTGGTAGGCGCGCAGCCCCACCAGGGCAATCAGCAAGCTGACCACCGAAGCCAGGACAGGCCGCCGGATGAAGATGTCTGTAAATGCCATGACGGCCGCCTATTTGTTCGCCGGAGCGGGGTTCGGATTGTTGTCCGGCTGCACCTGATTGTTGATGTTCAGCCGGGAGCCGTTGCGCAACTTGAGCTGCCCCGAAGTCACAACCTCATCGCCCGGAGACACTCCGCTCAGCACCGCAACCTGGTCGCCTCGCCGGTCACCCAGTTCGACAAACACGCGAGTGGCCACGGGGCTGCTCTGGCCTTCGGCATCCGCCTCGCCCGCTTCAACCCGGTACACCGAATCCCCGTAGGGGTTATAGGTAATGGCCGTCGCCGGTAGCGTCACAAAGCGCTCGACCTGCGGCAGCACAACCTCCAGCCGGGCGAACTGACCAGGGCGCAGCCGCCGCGCGGCGTTGTCGACCCGCGCCTCAACTGCGAAGTTGCGTGTGGCCTGGTCGACGCTGGGTTCAATCGCCGTAATATGACCCGTAAACGCGGTCTCGCCCGCACTGCTCACGCTGAGCCGTACGATTTGACCGGTGTCCACCTCACCCAGACGCTGCTCCGGCAAGGTGAAATCCACCAGGATGGGGTCCAGCTGCTGCAGGGATACAATCCCGGTGCCGGCGCCGACATATTCACCGATGTCGACGCGACGAATGCCGACCTCCCCGTCAAACGGCGCCTTGATCGCCTTTTTGGCAATCGTGGCCTTTTGACTTTCGATCTGAGCCTCCAGCTGCGCCGCGCTGGCCTTGGCGGCATCCAGGTCTGCCTGGGCATTGGTGCCACGCCGCCGCAGCTCGTTCTGCCGCTGCAGATCGGACTGGGCCAGGCGGAGCTGGGCCTGCAAGGCCGCCAGCTGGGCCCGGTCAGTGCTGGTGTCCAGCTGCACGAGCAGGTCCCCTCGCTGAACCCGCTGACCTGAGTCAAATGCGATGTTCTCGACCACACCCGGCAATTCCGCGGACACCATGACGCCGTTGACTGCGCGCAATGTGCCCACCGCCGGGATGGTGGGCTCCCAGACGGTTTCCTCAGCGACGGTGGTCGTGACCGTGACCGGTGGCGGCTGCATGTTTGCGAAGTATTTCGACATCTGAGCGTTCATGAACGCCTTGAAGCCGAAGATGCCTCCAAACACGAGCCCCAGCCCGAGCAGGACGATAATGAGACGCTTGGTCATTCTGAACTCCCGGTTTCCGTTCCGGTGAACACCGCGTCGATCAGGGGCAGATCGTCGTCGGTGACTGTTCCGGCTGCTAATTTCAAGTCGATTACGGCGACTACGTAGTCGTAGCGCGCCTGATTCAGTGATTGCCGTGCCTGCAGAGCGGCGCGCTCAGCATTGAGCACATCGGACAAGGTGCGGCTACCCACCTCGTAGCCATCTCGGACCGCAGCCAGCGCCGCTGCCGTCGAATCCACGGCCTTGCCACGCGCAGCGATACGACGTTTGGATGCCCGCACTGTGCGCCATGCGGTGCGCACTTCGGACTCGGCCAGTTCGAGTGCCAACCGCAGTTCTTCACTGCGCTGAAGGTACGTGGACCTCGCGGATTCAATGCGGGCACGCGTCGCGCCGCCGGTATAGATCGGGATCGTCAGTTCCAGACCAATCCGACCCTCCTCGGCATCCTGGCCAATCACCGACTCCGATGTGTCGTTGCGGTTGTAACTGGCCGCCAGATCCAGCTGCGGATAGAGGTCGGCATCGTTGGTTTTCATATCCAGACGTGCCAGTTCAGCAGCCAGTCGCGCGGCCACAACATTGGTGTTGCGCTCTTGGGCAGCGGCCAGCCAATCGGCCAACGGGATCGAAACAATCGGGTCCAGGGCGTCGACATTTTTGAGATGCGCCAGATCAAACGCTGAGGTGCCGATGATGCGAGCCAGCTGATCCACGGCATCGTCCAGCGCCAGCTGGGCATCAATCAGGCTGGCCTCGGCCAGATCCTGCTCAGCCTCGGCCTCCCGGAGCCCCGTGACTGCCACGGCGCCGACTTCGACCTGATCCCGCACCTGATTAAGCTGACGGCTCACTGCCGTCTTCGTGGCTCGGGCGGTCTGCAGCGCGTCCTCAGCCGCCAACACCCGGGTATACGCGCTGGCCACGCGGCCAACCAGCTCCTGCCGCACCCGCTTCAGGCGCACCTCCGCTGCGATGACCTCCACCTTGCCGACTTCGAGGCGATTCAACAGGTCCCAACGAAAGATGGGCTGACGCAGCGACAGGCCGTAGGTGTAGGCATCGTAGTTCTGTTCCAGCTTGCCGCCTGACCCGCTCGTGAAAAATTCGGACTCAATTTCGCTGTCGATGCGGGCTGCACTTCCAGTCGCGGTTACCGTCGGCAACAAAGTCGAACGGCGCAGGCGGTACGCGTTCAGGCCGGCGGCTTCTTCGGCCTCGGCGGCTCCCAGCACTGGATCGTGGGCCAGCGCCAGCGCCCAGATGTCGTCGGGCGACTGTGGGCCATCGCCGGCTACGGCAACCGCCGAGGCACTGGCCCCTGCGGCCAGCGCCACAGTCCAGACCATGAATAAGCGAAGGGTCATTGTGTATCTCCAGAAACGTCCCTGTGTGACCGGTGCGCCGGCTGGTGATCCGGGAAGACCTCAGCGTGCAACCGATCAAAGAATGCGTATAACGCCGTATCGTCTTCGGCGTCCTGCAATGGCTTCCAGCGCAGGCCGTTGAGCATGACCTGATAATTTCTCGCCAAGATGACATAGGGATCACGCATCTCGAATCGCTCGAGAATCCCCGCCGCATGCGTCACCGTGTGCGTCCCCGATGACATGGTCCAGAACGAAAACGAAACCTGTTGCGGGGAGCGCGTTCCCGGCTCCAGGTCGCCCTCTGAAATGGCATCGCTAACGACGGAGAGGATGGCGTTTCCACACCCCTCTCCCTTGTTCATCATGGCCTCGCGGACCTCAGGCGTGGCCCGGTCCCAGATGTCGACAGCCTTGGCGAGCTGCTCGATCCGGAAGTGGTCGGGATGTGCATTAACAAGCAGCCAGTCCGCATACCCCATGCCGGCCATCCGATCTCGGCTGCAGGCATCCCATCGGGCCACCCGCTCAAAGAACTGCGAACGCAGTTCGATGCCTTCGGATGCAAGCCGGAACAGGATGTCCTCTTTGCAGCGAAAGTGGTGGTACAGGGTGCCCGTGGCGTACTCCGCACGGCGCGCCAGCTCGGCCATCTGCAGGTTCAGAAAGCCCACCTCACGCACCAACTCACGGGCATGATCGAGGATGCAGCGCTCTCGCGCCGCAAATTCTCGTTCGCGTCGGCTCAGGGTGGTCACAGGGATATATGAACGAAGTTCTATATTTGAACGTGATTCATTTAACCATGCATTCACGTGTCGATCAAGACAAACCCGGTGTCTCGACGCAGGACTCAGGGCCCGGTCACAACGCAACTCTTGTTGATGGACGGAGTCGGAACTCGTGGCGCATGCGTAACAACGCGGCGCCCGCTCACTTGACGCAGGACAGTTCAGACAGAATGACGCCGAGACGTTTGATGGCGCTGACCGCCTTTCTCTTTACGGCTACAGCACTCGCTGCCCAAGATGGCGGCCTGCCAGTGGAACCACCCCCACCTGCACAAGTCACCCAACAGGCCAGCGCCGCGTTGTCGCTGCGTATCGGTGACGACGTCGTGCCTTACCCGGTCTTTGGTCTTTATGTCATGCCTGGCGAACAGCGGGTGATTCAACCCGTGCTTCAGGCACGACCGGGACGCTTTGAGGTCACGGCCAGCGCAGGATCAGTCACCCCGCTCGCCGTGGACACCTCGTCGCCTGACGAGCCAGCATGGACCTGGACCGCACCGGAGACGCCAGGCCCGGCCACGATTACCGTACAGCGCAGACCCGATGGGGCGCTGGTCACGCTGAATGCCCTGGTCATGACCCCTGCCAACGAGCTTAAGAATGGCCGGCTCGGCGGGTTTCGCATTGGCCAGTACCCGAACCGGCCGCTCAAGGGCCGGACCATCTACGCCCCGCCCAAAGGCTTTGTGGAGGTCACCGCGGACACCGCACAAATCCAGGTTTCGCCGCATTTCAAGCTTGGCGAATTCGTTGCGAAACAGGCCGGCGGCTATCCCAAGTACCTGGTGTTACGCGAGCGCCTGCTGCTCAAGCTGGAAATGATCGTCGAACAGCTCACGGATGCGGGCTACCAGGCCTCCGGGCTTCATGTCATGAGCGGATACCGCACGCCGTACTACAACCGCTCCATCGGAAACGTGCCCTATAGCCGTCATGTCTGGGGAGGTGCCGCCGATATTTTCGTGGACGAAGCGCCCCGGGATGGGGTCATGGATGATCTCAACGGGGATGGCCGCATTACCGTGGCTGATGCGCGTGTGATTTATGACCTGATCGATGAACTCTCAACCGAGCGCTGGTATCAGCCTTTCATCGGCGGCATGGGGCTTTATGGACCCAAACCCGGGGTGCGCGGCCCCTTTGTCCATGTCGACGTCCGCGGGTACCGCGCACGTTGGTAACCCCGCCGGTCGTGGCACATGGTCTAGGCTAGATGCCATGCAACAGACAAGACGCCGGACACGCATGAACCTTCCGAACCGCCTGATGGCGGCATCCGTACTAGCGCTACTGGCCGCCTGCCAACCCGACACCGATCAGGATGACGCGCGACAAGCCTTCCGCGTTGCGCTGGAGGCGCAGCTTGCCGACCACGCCGAACCGACCCGGTCGTTCTACGCTGAACGGAGTTACCAGCCGCTGTGGCTTAACCCCGAGGCCGGCTGGTTCCAGGATAGCGACTGGTCGGACGAAGCGAGGCAACTTGCGGACGCCGTCAGTCAGGCGCACACCCATGGCCTGCCCGCAAGCCGATACGGGCCTGACGACATCGCGCAGTGGCTGGACGCGCCACCACCTGATGACGCGAACCGCCGTGCCGAAGTGGAGCGCGAACTGACACAGCGCTATCTAACGCTGGCCAGCGACCTGACCAGGGGCCGTTTTGACGCCGACACCCGGGCACCGGCCTGGCACATCGCCCGACCAGCGTTCTCGCCCGGCGCAGCGCTGGCATCGCTCGAAGAATCGGGCGTGGCTGCCTCACTGGCCGCCATGCCGCCCCAGTCAGAGGCCTACGCCCACCTTCGACGCGCGCGCCCCCGGCTCAAGCGCATCATCGAAGCCGGAGACTGGCCAACGTTGCATGGTCAGGGACTCATCCAGCCCGGCGACGCGCATGCGGCCATCCCAGACCTGCGTAAGCGCCTGGCCATCGAAGGCGATTTGGACAATGCCAAGCAGGCTCAGGTCGCCGACGACCCGACGCTTTACGACGACGCAACGGTGCAGGCGTTCATCCGGTTTCAGCGCCGACACGGGATTGAGCCCGATGGCATCGTCGGTGAAGAGGCCCTGGCCATGCTGGGCTACACCGCTGCGCAACGCCTGGAGCAGGTTGATGCCAACCTCGAACGCCTGCGCTGGTTGCCACGTGACCTCGGCGCAGACCGGATCATGGTCAACATTGCAGCCTACGTTCTGGATGCCTATCGCGGCCATGAGCAAAGCCTCAGCATGCCGGTCATTGTCGGTGAGGAGCAGCATCAGACACCGGCCTTTGACGACCGGCTGGCGTATGTGGAGATCAACCCCTACTGGACGGTCCCCAACTCCATCATCGTGAACGAGATGGCCCACAAGATCGCGGCGGACCCGCACTATCTCGCAGACCGCAACATGATCGTACAGGCCGATTGGCCGCTGGACGAAGAAATCATCGACCCGGCCAGCATCGACTGGCAACGCTACAGCACGCCGGACGCCCAGTTTCCCTTTGTGCTGCGCCAGAAGCCGGGGCCGGACAACGCCCTGGGGCGCATCAAGTTCATGTTCCCAAACCAGTTTTCGATCTACCTGCACGATACGCCCGCGCAGCACTTGTTTGATGAGGCGGACCGGACGTTCAGCCATGGCTGCATCCGTGTCGCCGATCCGCTGGCCTTGTCGGACCTGGTATTCGCCCATACCGACGGCTGGGACAGAAGCCGCGTGGCGCACACCATCGAATCTGGCGAGCACACCCGGGTGAATCTCGCAGAAGCCGACCGCTTGCCGGTGTACATCTACTACAGCACGGCCTGGGTCGATGCCGATGGCACCCTGCATTTTCGGCCGGATCGCTATGAACGTGACGCCAGCCTGATGCTGGCGTTCCGCCGGGCTCGCAGCCAGACCCCAGCCGCCCGAACACCCGACGCTTAGGGATGGCCCGGACGCCAGCCGGCGTCCGGGCACACAGGACTAGGCGGCATCCGCTCCGTCGGCGTTGCCCGCATCACGGAACACCCAGCGGTTAAGCCGCTTGACGAAGGCTGCGGGATCGGTGAGCTGACTGCCCTCGGCGAGCACGGCCTGCTCATACAACATCCGGGAGAGGTCATCGAACTGCTCATCCTGATCCAGCTGCTTGAGATGCTCGAGGATTGGATGCGCCGGATTGACCTCAAGAATCGGCTTACTGCCCGGCATCCCCGATTCGCCGGCCTGCTTGAGCAGCTGCTCCAGATGCCTGGACATGGCATGCTCGCCAACGACCAGACAGGCCGGCGACTCGGTCAGACGCTGCGAAAGGCGCACGGACTCCACATCGGCTTCCAACGACTTGCCAAGCCGCTCCAACGTGTCCTGATAAAGCGTTTCCAGTCGTGCCTGCTCGGCTTCTTCCTTGGGGTCGGCAACCACTGACTTGAGATCGGCCTCGCCCCGAGCCACCGAAACCAACGACTTGCCCTTGTACTCGGTGAGGTGCCCGACCACCCACTCGTCCACCCGGTCGGTCAGCAAGAGCACCTCGACATTCTTCTTGGCGAAGCCTTCGATATGCGGGCTGGATTTGGCCGTCGCGAGGTTCTCCGCGGTCAGGTAGTAGATCTTGTCCTGGCCCTCTGGCATCCGCTCGATGTAGGCGTCCAGAGTGGTGGTGTCGTCACCCTGCGTACTGTGCCAGCGCGCCAGTCCAGCGATCCGCTCACGCTGCGCAGCGTCTTCGACAACGCCCTCTTTGATGACTGGACCAAAGGTCTCCCAGAACGACTCAAACTGCTCTGGGTCGTCCTTGGCCAGAGACTCGATCATATCCAGCGACCGCTTGGTAATCGCCGACCGCAGCTTGTCGACCACGCGGCTGGACTGCAGCAATTCACGCGACACGTTCAAGGGCAGATCGTTGGAATCCACCACGCCGCGCACAAAACGCAACCAGGTCGGCAACAGCTGCTTGGCATCGTCCATGATGAAGACGCGCTTCACATACAGCTTGAGCCCGTGGTTGGACTCTCGATCCCAGAGATCAAATGGCGCACGCTTGGGCAAAAAGATCAGCGAGGTGTAATCCTGATTGCCTTCCACGCGGTTGTGGACCCAGCGCAGCGGGTCTTCAAAGTCATGGGCGACGGTCTTGTAAAACGCCTTGTACTCGTCCTCGGAAATGTCCGACTTGGCACGCGTCCATAATGCCGACGCTGCGTTCACGGTTTCCCACTCATCGGTAGGCTTGCCGTCATCGTCAGCCTTGCGCATGCGTACCGGCAGGGCGATATGATCGGAGTAGCGCTTGACGATATGCCGCAGACGCATGGCTTCGAGGAACTCGTCCTGATCCTCGCGCAGATGGAGCACGATCTCGGTTCCGCGTGGCCGGTTGTCGATCTCGGCCAGCGTATAGCGCCCTTCCCCATCCGAGGTCCAGCGCACCGCGGCATCACTCCCGGCGCGACGCGTGTTGACCGTGACGCGATCCGCCACGATGAATGCCGAGTAAAAGCCCACACCAAACTGCCCGATCAGCCCGGAGTCCTTTTGTTCGTCACCGGACAGCTGCTCCATGAACTTGCGTGTGCCGGAGCGGGCAATGGTCCCAAGGTTCTCAACGACCTCATCGCGCGACATGCCAATGCCGTTGTCGCGAATCGTCACGGTCCGCTGATCCTTATCGGTTTCGATCTCGATCCGCAGTTCGGGATCATCCGCCAGCAAGCTGTCGTCCTTCAGAGCTTCGTAGCGCAGCTTGTCGGCGGCGTCCGAAGCATTGGAGACCAGCTCCCGGAGGAAGATCTCCGGATTGGAATACAGCGAGTGGATCATCAGGTGAAGCAGCTGCTTCACCTCCGTCTGAAATTCGAATGATTGTGTGTCGCTCATGCGCAGCTCCCAATGGTTCGCGCAGGTCAATGCGGGCGCTTGATCGATTTTCAAGCACAGCCCCTCGCTGATCGGGCTCAACTTCCCAAAAGGATGGTCGATATCCAGGGCTCCCCTATCGGCAATCGCGAGGACCCGCGGCCATGACATTCCGAACCCGAGCGTGGTTAACGCTTAGCCTGTTGGTACTGGCAACAATCGTCGCTGTCTCCAGCCTGGGCTACGGCCTGCTCAATGCCCAGATGGAACGCGCCCGCTTGGCCGCGGTTGACGAGGGGGAGGCCGTTCTCAACGCCATTGAGCTGGATATTCAACGTGCGGCCTCAGAGATCAAGACCTGGTCCGCCGTCTCCGATGTCACGGGTACCGCAGCCTCAGCCGCTGATCGCTCCAAACCCCAGGCACTGGCGCGCTGGGAGTCGCAGCGCTACCTGCAGTCCGACGCGGCAAAGTTCCTCCGTGACCTCAGCCTGTTAAGCGAACGTCGCTTTAAAGAGATTTTCTTCACCGATGCCCGAGGCTATGTCGTGGCCTCCACCAACCCGACCAGTGATTTTGACCAGGGCCCTGAGGAAGACCCGCCGCTAGGCGAGGGCTGGTGGCGCGATGCACGTGCCGAAGGCTGGAACATCGGCGAGTTGGAATACGACCAAAGCTCCACGTTCTACTCGATCGACATTTCGGTCTCGCTCACCGACGACAAGTCGTTCGTCGGCGTACTGAAGGCGGTGTACGGCACGACGGCCATGCTCGCCATTCTCGATCAGGCTTCGGCGGGTCACGGCGGCCATGTCGTGCTGGTCGACGCCAGCGGCGCCATCGTCCTGGCCCCCACACACCTCAGCGCAACGGTCGGCAACGCGGCCATGGGGGTCAGCGGACTCAAGGCGTTCACGGGCGACGCCGGGCACGCAATCGAAACCGTCCCCTGGGGCGGGCGTTCTCTGGTGACTCGGATCAAACCCAACGGACGCACGTATGTCGATCAGGCCGGCTGGACAGCCTTGACCGTGATTCCGCTGGACCAAGCATTATTGCCAGCGAGTGCCCGACAACAGCTGGGGCTCATCGGAGCTGGTGCCTTCATCGCCATCGCGATCGCGCTGGCCTTGGCCGGCCTGCACATCATCCATCACAGCGCCGGGCCCATGGGTGAGCTGACGCAGGCCATCCTGCGGATTGCACGCGGCCGCGGCGATATGACCATTCCTCATCAAGAGGCCGGCGGCGAGCTGGGCGCACTGGCGCAGTGCTTGGCACGTATCACCACCCGGCTCAGGAAGTACGACATCGCCTACGCGCGGCACCGGCGGCGCATGCAGGCCGCGCGCCCGCCCGCCAACGACGCGGAAGCCGCCAGACGCCGACGCGCATAGGGGCCAAACCGCAGACACGACAAAAGCCCGGCCGAATCACTTCGGCCGGGCTTTTTTGGTACCGCAATGCGCTGCAGCGACAACTGCCGCTGCGGACAGGATTTAGCCGCGCTTGGCGAGCTTTTCCTTGATGCGCGCGCTCTTGCCGCTGCGCTCGCGCAGGTAGTAGAGCTTGGCGCGACGCACATCACCACGACGCTTGACTTCGATCTCGGCCACCAGCGGGCTATGCGTCTGGAACACGCGCTCCACGCCTTCGCCATGGCTGATCTTGCGTACGGTGAATGCCGAATCCAGGCCGCGGTTGCGCTTGGCAATCACGACACCTTCGAAGGCCTGCAGACGCTCACGGTCGCCTTCCTTCACGCGAACCTGGACGACAACGGTGTCACCCGGGCCGAATTCGGGGACGTTGGTCTTGAGCTGTTCCTGGTTCAGTTCATCAATGATGTTGGTCATGGCCATGCTGCCTCACGTGTTGTTTCCTGACTGGTCGGCCACGAATTCGGCCAACAAGCCCTGTTGTTCATCGTCTAATGTCAAAGCCTGAAACAGATCTGGCCGACGCAACCATGTCTGCCCGAGCGCGTGCTTCATGCGCCACCGGGCAATCGCCCGGTGATCGCCGCCGAGTAGCACCTCGGGCACCGCGCCCCAGGCATCCTCAGCCGGGCGCGTGTAATGCGGATGGTCCAGCAGACCGTCCGCAAACGAATCCTGTGCGGCTGAGGCCCCATGGCCCAGCACGCCGGGCAGCAGTCTCGCCACCGCATCAACAAGCACCATCGCCGGCAACTCGCCACCCGACAGCACCACATCGCCAATCGAGACTTCCAGGTCAACGGCTGTCTCGATGACACGCTGATCCACGCCCTCATAGCGACCGCAGACCAGAATCAGACCTGGCTCCTGCGCGAACCGACGCGCCATGGCATCGGTGAGCCGCTCACCTTGTGGACTGAGGTAAATCACCTTGCCCATCGGCTGCGCCGCCTTGGCCTGATCCAGCACCGCACGCATCGGCTCCGGCCTTAGCACCATGCCGGGACCACCGCCGTACGAGCGGTCGTCCACCGTCCTGCGCTTATCCGTCGCGCCATCGCGCAACTGCCGGCTGGTCAACTCCAGCTCACCCAATGCGATCGCCTGCCGGACCATGCCGTGCTGGCCGACCGCATCGACCAACTCCGGGAACAGCGTGACGACGTCGATCTTCATCACTCGAACTCCGGATCCCAGTCGACCACCATTCGTCCGGCGTCCAGGTCCACAGTGTGGACGACGTGTTCGCGTACGAACGGAATCAACCGTTCCCGGTCACCGCGAACCACCATCACATCGTTGGCTCCGGTTTCCAGCATGTTGACGATCTCGCCCAGAGGCTGACCGTCCGCGGTCTCCACCTGCAGACCCACCAGGTCCGCCCAGTAGAGCTCATCGGTTTCGGGCAACGCGGAACGGGGTATGCAGATACGCGCCCCGATCAACGCTGCGGCCTGGTCACGATCAGCAATTGGCGCCCCATTCTCTTCGAGGTAGACCACCAGCCGCTTGCCGCTCCAGCCCCCCTCGATCACCCTCACTTCGCGGCGCTCATCCAGCTGCCAGCGTGAGTAGTGCAGGACATTCTCGAGCGGGTCGGTGAACGAGCGAATCGTCAACCCACCGCGGACGCCATGGACGCCGATGATCTCGCCCATGACGACCCACTGTGCCTCCAAGGATCAGCTGTCCTTGGCGGCTTCCTCTGCGGGTGCTTCCACCGCAGCGGCTTCAGCCCCACCGGCACGCTTGTACTCGCGAATCAGCGAACCCACGCGCTCGGAGACCTGGGCGCCTTTGGCCTGCCATTCGGTGATCTTGTCGAGATCCAGCTGCAGTGGCGTTTCCTTGCCACGCGCAACGGGATTGAAGAAACCGAGACGTTCAATGTAACGACCATCGCGGCTGTTGCGGCTGTCCGTCGCAACAACGTGGTAGAAGGGACGCTTCTTGGCGCCGCCGCGGGCCAGTCGGATCTTGACCATGGTAAATCCTGGGAAAACAACGAATCCACGCGGCCAGAGCCGCGAAAAGGCCGCGTATTGTAGCGGGATCGGCTGGAATGTGAAGCGTTTTTGCGATATTCGCGCGACAGCCCCTGCGGCCACCGCAGCGATTAACCCTGGGGAAAGCCCGGCGGGCGCCGCCCACCCATCTGTCGCATCAGCTTCTGCATCCCGCCACCGGACAGTTTCTTCATCATCTTCTGGGTCTGGGTGAACTGCTTGAGCAGGCGATTAACCTCCTGCACCTGGGTGCCCGACCCAGCCGCGATGCGTTTTTTGCGCGAGGCCTTGATGACGGCAGGAAAACGGCGCTCCTGTGGCGTCATGGAGTTGATGATCGCGATGGTCCGGCCAATCTGCTTGTCATCGATCTGCGAAGCGGCGTTGGCTGGCAGCTGTCCCATGCCCGGCAATTTGTCCAGCAGGCCCGCCATGCCGCCCATGTTCTGCATCTGCGCCATCTGGTCACGGAAGTCTTCGAGATCGAAGCCCTTGCCCTTCTTGAGCTTGTTGGCGAGCTTTTCCGCCTTCTTGCGGTCGATTTTCTGCTCGGCCTCTTCGATCAGAGACAGCACATCGCCCATGCCCAGAATGCGTGAGGCCACGCGATCCGGGTGGAAGGGTTCCAGCGCTTCCAGTTTTTCCCCCACACCCAGGAACTTGATCGGTTTGCCGGTGATGTGACGCACCGACAGGGCAGCCCCACCCCGGGAGTCACCGTCCACCTTGGTGAGCACGACCCCGGTCAGCGGCAACGCGTCGCCGAATGCCTTGGCGGTGTTGGCGGCGTCCTGACCCGTCATCGCATCCACGACAAAGAGCGTTTCCGCCGGATTCACCGCCGCATGCAAGGCCTGGATCTCGTCCATCATGGCCTGATCGATACCGAGCCGGCCTGCGGTGTCGACGATCAGCACATCCTTGAATTCCTTGCGGGCACGCTCCAGTGCGCGCAACGCAATGTCGACCGGCTTTTCGCGTCCTTCGCTGGGATAGAAGTCAGCATCGACCTGCCCGGCGACGGTTTCTAGCTGGCCGATCGCCGCGGGTCGGTATACATCACAGGAAGTCACCGCTACGGACTTCTTGCGCCGTTCGATCAAGTGACGAGCCAGCTTGCCGGTCGTGGTCGTCTTTCCCGACCCTTGCAGACCCGCCATTAGAATCACGGCAGGCGGCTGGGCGCGCAGCTCTAGATCCACATTCTCCTGACCCAGAACACGTTCCAGTTCGCCCTGAACGATCTTCACCAGAGCCTGGCCAGGCGTCAGACTTTGCATGACCTCGGCGCCGACTGCGCGCTCGCGGATGCCGTCAATAAAGTCCTTGACCACTGGCAGCGCAACATCGGCTTCTAGCAGCGCCATGCGGACTTCCCGCAGGGTTTGCTTGATGTTGTCTTCGGTGAGACGGCCCTGACCACGCAGCTGCGTGATCGTGTGGTTCAGCCGATCCGTCAGGTTCTCAAACATGGACTTGTCGATACGCTGGCGCGACACCGCTGACGCGGAACCGCAGAAATGTGTCGGGTGGCCCAGGCACAGGTCGTTTCCGACCGAGCAAGCCTCCCGGCTGAGATGAAGGGCGACGCGTACTGCGCAGGCCTAGATCGAAATGATGTCACCACGCTGCAGAAAACGCACGGACCAGCCTCGTAGCAGTCCGGGCAACTCGGCCTGAATCTGGGCCTCGAAACCGGGCTTGTTGTGGGTAATCAGCACTTCCGGACGGTGCGTCAGCTTATCGAGATCTGCAGCCAACGTGGCGGAGGTGTAATGACGGGTGATCTGACCAATCTCCGCTTCACTGGCCGGAAAGGACACCTCAACAATCAGGCGGTCCAGTCGCGGCAAACCATTGAGTGCAGACCAGAAACTGTCGTTTGTCGCCGTATCACCGGAAAAGGCGATCACGGCGTGCCCGTCCTCCACGATATAGCCCACGGCCGGCACGGTGTGCGCGACATCAATCGGCGTCAAACGCAGGCCGTCCACCTGAACAGGGGTACCGGGTTCGACCTGGGCGTAGCGCATCGTCGGCGATGCCTCATCCGGCAACTTGGAAAAATCCGGCCAGAGCGCCCAGTTGAACAGGTGTTCGCGCAGCACCTGCAGGGTGGTGTCCGTACCGTGCAGTATGACCCCTGAGCCCTCGGCATCGTAGACCACGTCCATGAGAAACGCCGCACCGGCAACATGATCCAGGTGCGCATGGGAGAAGAAGATATGCCGGATCGCCTCCATGGCGGCAGGCGTCAGGTCACAGACGCCAGTCCCGGCATCGAGCAGCGTCGTGTCGTTGACGAGAAAGGAGGTCGTTCGCAGACCGGGCCCCACACCGCCGTTGCAGCCAAGCACCTTGATGTTCATCCCGTGTCTCTGGCGGACCGTCGGTCGATGCTAGCACAGCACCACCGACGGGCTGTGCGCAGCCCGGCGCCCCTGTGCCATGATTCGGCCCAGTCGTTTTCCCGCCCACTGGACCCTAAGATCGTCCGATGCAGAGTTTGCTGACACTCGCCGCACTGCTTGCCTACGCCATCGCGGCGTTGGTGCGCCCCCAGAAAAATCTGCGGCCCGCTCAGCTCGCTGCGGGAGCCGTGGGGGTCGCGGTGCATGGCGCCCTGCTATTGCTCCCCCTGCTTGGCGGACAAGGTCTCTACTTCGGGGTGGCGACGGCGCTTTCCCTGGTGGCCTGGCAATCCGCCCTGATGCTGCTGCTGTTCGCCTCACGCGAGCCCGTTGGGACAATTGCCCGCTGGGTGTTCGCGGCAGCGCTGCTCGGCCTGGCAATCGGGATGCTGACACCGGGCACCGCCCCCCGCGTACAGCTCGACAGCTGGTTGCTCGCGGCTCACATCGCCTGTTCCGCGCTGGCCTACGGCGTATTGACCCTGGCCGCCATGCAGGCCGGCGCGCTGTGGATGCGCAACCGCCGGCTGCATAGCCACCCGACACCCGCAACAGCACAGGGCGCCGTACCTCTGCAGACGATGGAACGCGTGCTGTTTCAGATGATCGGCCTGGGCTTCCTCCTGCTCACGTTCAGCCTGGCCAGCGGCCTTGTGGTCACGCAGGACGTACAGGCACAACATCTCACCCACAAGCTGGTGTTCACCCTGGTCGCCTGGGCAGTGTTTGCAAGCCTGCTCGCGGGGCGCTGGCGCTTGGGCTGGCGCGGACGGACAGCCATTCGCTGGATGGCCACGGGATACGCCGTGCTGGGCTTGGCCTATTTTGGCTCCAAGTGGGTCTTGGAAATACTCCTACAAACTCACTGGGGCTGATCACCACTGGCATCGACAGACGCCTGGCGACTTGACAGGTCGCGGCCAAATTTCTGATTCTGCTGGCTATTCATGGACGCCTGCGCGAAACCACGACGCGCGGCACACGTATTAAAGGATGGCGCTGCAAGGCGTAACCTGCCGCGCAGATCGAGTTGGCCACGCCGCCAACCCGCGCTAGCAGGCTGGCGCAGCACCATCCCTGATCGGTTTTTGTAGTCGAATGGGCGAGGCCCACACGCGTTGGACGACATTCCGTTAACGGTCCTGTTTGGACTCCTCGGCACCTTGTTGGTGCTTTCCGCCTTTTTCTCCGGCTCCGAGACCGCGTTGATGACCGTCAACCGGTATCGACTCCGGCATCTGGCCAAGTCCGGCCATCGCGGTGCCGCGCTGGCCAGTCGACTGCTCGAACGCCCCGACCGACTCATCGGCGTCATCCTGCTCGGCAACAACCTGGTCAATATTGGCGCCTCGGCCATTGCCACGATTATCGGTCTGCGCCTGTATGGCGATGCCGGGATTGCCATCGCAACCGGGCTGCTAACGCTGCTCATCCTCATCTTCTCCGAGGTCACGCCGAAGACGCTGGCCGCGCTGCATCCGGAGCGGATTGCGTTTCCTGCCAGTTATGTCTACTGGCCGATGCTGCGCCTGCTCTACCCACTGGTGTGGCTGATCAACTTGGTGGCCAATGGTGTGCTGCGGCTCATCGGAGTGACGCCGGAGGACGCGGCCATGCACAGTCTGTCGTCCGAGGAACTGCGCACGGTCGTCGCGGAAACGGGCGCCATGATCCCCCAGCGCCATCAACGCATGCTGTTGTCGATTCTGGATCTAGAGAAGGCCACGGTCGAAGACATCATGGTGCCGCGCAACGAGATCGTCGGGTTGGATTTATCGGATCCGATCGAGACGATTATCGATGAGCTCAGCCGCAGCCAGCACACGCGATTGCCCCTTTTTGACGGCTCGGTCGAGGAGCTCAAGGGCGTGGTGCATCTGCGCCGGGTCATCTCGGCCGCCACAGAAGGCCGCCTCACGCATGACACGCTGCAAGCCCTGGCACGCGAACCCTACTTCATCCCTGAAAGCACGCCACTTAATCAGCAGCTGCTGAACTTCCAGAATCAAAAGCGACGGATTGGCTTTGTCGTGGATGAGTACGGCGATATTCAGGGGCTGGTCACCCTGGAAGACATTCTTGAGGAGATCGTCGGCGAGTTCACGACCGACCCGGCCACCCGCATGAAGAATGTTTATCTGGATGCTGACGGCACCTATCTGGTGGATGGCAGCGTGACGGTCCGCAGCCTGAATCGGACCATGGGGTGGAAGCTGCCGCTGGGTTCTGCGCGCACGTTGAACGGTTTAATCCTCGAACAGCTTGAGGACATCCCGAAGCCCGGCACCACGCTGCAACTACGCCAGTACGTGCTGGAAATTGCCCAGACCAAGGCGAATGCGGTCAAGATGGTCCGCATTCGCCCACCGGGCAATCCGGCTTCGGCCTAAGGCCCTCTATTCAAACGCCACCGCGTGTATCCAGGACCCCCGATCCTGGTGGGGCATGGTGATGCAGGGGCCCACAACACCTGTCAACGAGCACAGGTCATCCCGGTGATGCACACGGGTGTAGCTGCTGACATCCTCGCTACCGAAGTCCGCCTGCAACTGCGCATCCGCGCGATCAAGCGCCGCAGCCATCACGTCCCGGCGACTGCGTTCGCCCAGAAAATCAAAGATGGGCGTCACCGCCGAACTCTCGGGCACCAGGATGCGAAGCGCCAGATTATCGAGCGGCGCGACATCGTACTCGTGATTGCCCAGCCGCTCCATTTGCCGAAAAAGTCCGTCGGGTAGCTGGCTTGCGAATAACTCGGACCTGAGAGCCCGGACAAACACATCGAACACCGTGGCGCCCACCGTGTCGGTTGCGGCTTCATCGGTGATGTCCATGTCAGGTCGAAAGTGGTTCTGATCCCAGGCCAATACGGGCGCCAGCAACGCCGCATGGCGCTCCGATACGTCACCCCCGGCGTAATCCGACAGCAGTGGCACGAACGCGCGCGCACGGGGATCCTTGATGCCAATGAGCCGGTCCATGGCCAGCAAATCGTCAAACGACACCTGTGGATCGGCCTGCAGGGCATCCAGCCAGTTCGTGACTCTCTGGTCGGCCCCGGCCGGCGTCGAACCCGCCTGCCCGCCCACACCTTCACCCCAGCCCACGGCGGGCTTGTTGTTCCAGTTCGCCAGGTAGCCCTGGGCGGGATTGACGCTGTGTGGCAACTCCTCGAAGGACAGCAGGCCAAGATGGTCGAATGCCCCCTCGCCCGGCAGCGGCAGGCGCTGATCCCCCATCGGCGAACGCCTCGGGTGCAGGCCTGGGTGCCAGTAGGCGATGTTTCCGTCTGCATCGGCGTACATCGTGTTCTCGTTCCAGGTAACCCGACGCATGGCGGCCTCGAAGGCGTCAAAATCATCGACGCGCATCCAGTCGAGTACGCCGAAGATGGTTTCGACTTCGCGCATCCACATGGCGTACTGGACAGAACGTGCTCGGCTTCCGTCATCGGAACGTGCGACGACCGGGCCATGCACGGTGCGGCATACCTCAACCGTGGTGGAGAAGCTCGCAGGCCCGACCGGAACGCCTGGGACACCGTCGACCATCCCGGTGCTGCCGCGGTAGTGGATGGTTTCGTCCCGGCAATCCATCGCCTTGAGCTGGCCGTCGTGGAGGTAGCGGTTCGGGTTGTCAGCATCAAGCGTCTCGATAAAAGAGTCGATGGTCTTGGAATTGCCCGTCGTCACGCCCCAGGCCGTTCGTTCCCCGTAGCCGATTCCTATGACGGGTAGCAAGGGGGCGGTCGACCCGCGCGCGTCGAACCCGGCTCCATGCACTTCCAGTTCCATTAGCTGGGTCGGATAGCCATACCCGAGCTGAGGCCCGTTGATGAGCTGGGCATTCCCCGTGGTGCTGCGTTCGGGCGCAACCACCGCCATGTACGACGCCCCGCCAGCCGGGTTGAACATGCGACGCAGGTTGGCGCTCAGTTCCAGGCTGCTCGCTGACGGCGTCGCCAGTAGCGGTGAGGGCAGCTCGGCGTCTCCCGTGCCCATTCCCCGATCCAGTCCCGCAGGCAGGGACAGCGCAAAGTCCGCCATGGCATTGAACACGGCATCGCGCTGATCCGGCGGCGTGGTGATATTGCTAAAGCGCGCCTCCTCAGCCGGTACGGTCACCGCCGCGCGCGCATCGTCCACCCAGTGGACAGACTGGAAAATCGCGCGCCCGAGTTCACGCCCGTGCTGCGACTCCAGTTCGCGTAGCACTGCGACATTGTCGAACTCATTGCCGCCATTCGATGCGACAGCACGCGTGATGAAGACACCGGCCGCCAGCACATCGGTGGCGGAAAAGGGCTCGGGCATGACCGTCAGCAACGCGTACTCGGCGGGCAGCAGACCAGGATCGGCCAGCACGCGCTCGATCCAGGCATTCGCACCGGCGACATAGCCATCCACCATATCGCGCGGCTCCTGCGGCAGGGCGTCGTAGATGGCCTGGTACTCGGCCTCTGAGTACGTCAGCACGCGCGCTTCGATATCTGCTGGCACATCGCCTGGCCCGGTTAATTCGGCCAGGGTGCCTCTGGCCAGTCGGCGTGCACCATCCTGAAGGAAGAGACGATCGGCAGTCAGGGCATAACCCATTCCGTAGGCGAGATCGTAGGCCGTCTCCGCATAAATGATCGGAACACCGTAGTCGTCCCGATAAATGCGCAGCCCGTCGATGGGCTCCTCGGCTGTCAACCCGCTGACATCCGCAAACTCGCCGGGCTTGTACTCGAACGACCAGTAAGGGATTCGCTGATCATCCAGGTGATCGCCGAAATCGCCGGGTTCCCCGGTTGCCGAACCCTGGACCTGGCCAGCCGTCGAGACGAATCCTGACTGACCGGGGGCCAGCACGTTCACGACCTGACGCTGGGCAACGGGATTGGGCGATTGTTGATCCGTCCGCGCGCTGCTGCCGCAGCCGGATAAGGACAACAACAGGACGCCAGCGACGCCGCTGGCGCAAAGATGCAATCGGTTCATGGGTCTCCTCGGGCCGCGTCCTGTCTCGGACGCTGGCAGATGCGGGTACGCAGGCGCAGTGTAGCGAAGCCATCACGCAGGCGCCTGAGCGGCGCAGCCCGAAGACTGTCACCCGGGCCGTTACAACGCGTCGAGCACCTCGGACAAGCGCTTGACGGCGACCACCTCGATCTCGGCAGTCACGGGGCGTCTCGGCTTGTTGGCGGCAGGCACGATAGCGCGTTTGAACCCGTGCTTCGCAGCTTCCCGTATCCGGTCCTCACCGCCAGGCACCGGTCGAATCTCACCAGACAAACCGACCTCGCCGAATACCACCCAGTCATGTGGCACCGGACGGTCTCTGAAGCTGGACAAGGCCGCAACCAAGATGGCGAGGTCAGCCGCGGTTTCCGTCACCCGAACGCCACCGACAATGTTGACGAAGACATCCTGATCCGCCATCGCGATGCCGCAGTGCCGGTGCAGCACTGCAAGCAACATTGCCACCCGCTGCCCGTCCAGACCGACCGCCACACGCCGGGGGTTGCCCAGGTGTGAGGCATCGACCAATGCCTGGCACTCCACAAGCAGGGGGCGCGTCCCTTCACGGGTCACCAACACGGTACTGCCCGCCACCGGCTCGCTGTCGCGGGTCAGAAAGATTGCCGAGGGATTCGATACCGGCTTCAGCCCGGTTTCGGTCATGGCAAAAATGCCAAGTTCGTTGACCGCGCCAAAACGGTTCTTGACGGCGCGAATCAACCGATAACGACTGCCCTGATCACTCTCGAAATAAAGCACCGTATCAACCATGTGTTCCAGCACGCGAGGACCACCAATGGCCCCCTCCTTGGTGACATGCCCGACCAGAAACACCGTGGTGCCGGTCTGCTTGGCAAATCGCACCAGCCGTGCCGCCGACTCACGCACCTGCGAGACCGATCCCGGTGCCGATTCCAGGGCGTCTGTCCACATCGTCTGAATCGAGTCGATCACCATGACCTTGGGCCCCAGCCGCTGCGCCTGGTCCACAATGGCCTCGACCTGGGTGTCCGCCAGCAGGGGCAGCGCGACCTCCCCCGCTCCGAGTCGCTGGGCGCGCATCGACACCTGGGACAGGGACTCCTCACCGGTGACATACATGGAGGGCTGCTCCGGCTGGATGGCGCAGAGCAGTTGCAGCAGCAGCGTCGACTTGCCGATTCCGGGGTCGCCGCCCAGCAGATTGACCGAACCCGCCACCAGACCACCGCCCAGCACACGGTCCAGTTCACTCAGGCCGGTGGCACGCCGCTCTGTTGCGTCACGTTGCACTTCGTGGAGCGACTGCAATGCCGTGGTCCCTGCATAGCCCCCGGCACGGCTTCCACGGCGGCCAGGACCCGACGAGGTGCCAGGCGCCTCGGCCAACGTATTCCACTCACCGCAGGCGGCGCATTGTCCAGACCATTTCGGTGACTCGGCACCGCAGGACTGACAGAAAAATCGGGTTTGCGTCTTGGGCATGCGATCAGGCGACTGTAATACTCAATCCATGTCGCAAAGCCGACAGGCCCGGCATGGATTGGGATGAGCGTGACCCCGGTCTCAGGTGGCTCTGCCCCCTCCATCCGGGTGGAGCGAGCATGCTGGTGTTCTCGGGTTGAGCCTCCTAGACTGCACCAGATCGACACGCAAGGGGAGTGCGTGATTTGAAGCGCGACATCTTGGGCTCGGATACGGTCTTCGGGCTGGCCATGACCGTCATCTTCGCCGTACTGGCCTACGGGGTCTGGGGACCGGTCTTTCAGGGCCTGGAACGCTGGGGTTACGACCTGGGCGTTCGGGCCACCGACAAACCACCGAGCGAACGTGTTGCCGTGGTGGCCATCGACGATGCCAGCATCGCCAATTTGGGCCGCTGGCCATGGCCGCGTGATCTGCATGCCGAGATGATTCGCGTGCTGTCCCAAGGCGGCGCCAAGGCCATCGGCAGCACGGTGCTCTATTCAGAAGCCCAGCAGGATGCCGGACTGGCCTATATCAACGCGCTGGTCGAATCGTTCATGCAGTCTCCGCTGGTGAACCATGTCCCCCAGGAAGTGATCGCGTTGCGCGAGCAGATCCAGGCGTTGCGGGCAACCGGGGCAAATCGCCAGCCGGTCCTGGCACTGCAGGCCCTGGACCGTGAATCAGCACTCACCACGACGCTGGGCAGTGACATCGAACAGCTGGCACTGCAGTTTCTCGAAGCGCAGGATGCGCTGAATACGGATGCCAAGCTGGCGGCCGCCTTTGCCCAGGCCGGCAACGTCATCCAGGCCATGCTGTTCCAGCTCGGCCAGCCGCAGGGGCGACCCGATCAACCCTTACCCGACTACGTGCAGGCCAGTGCCCTGACCCATGTGAGCAGTGGCGATGCCCGCCCAATCCCCACCTTATCGGCTCTGCCTCCGGTTGCGCCTCTGGGCCGTGCTGCCGCCGGTCTCGGCCATCTCAGCCTGACGGCCGACGTTGACGGGGCGCAGCGCTACGAACCACTGGTACTCGAGCACTTCGGCGCCTACTACCCTTCGCTGCCGCTCATGCTTGCTGCGCGGGCCCTCAATCTGCAGCCAGGGGATATCGAAGTCCGCCTGGGTGAAGGCGTCCGGCTGGGTGGCCTGCAAATCGACACCACCGCCGACTTGCGGATGTACAACTATTTCTACGGAGAGCGTAACGGCAACCCGCCGTTTGCTGTCGACTCCTTCTTCGATGTACTGGTAGGCAACATTCCCCCCAGCAAGTATCGCGACAAGCTCGTGCTGATCGGGGCCTCGGCAGCGGGGATCGGGGACAGCGTCGCCACTCCTGTGTCTGCCCATATGCCACCCGTGGTGTCGCTGGCACATACGGTCTCCAGCATTCTTGAGGAACACTTCTTCGTCAGACCGGCCTGGGCCGGCTGGGCTGGGTTGGGCGTCTTCCTAATCGCCGCGCTGTGGTTGGTACTGGGCGTACCGAGGCTGGGGGCGGGCATCGCTGCCATCATGACGCTGACATTCGCACTCGGTCTTTTTGTCACCGAGCTGGCGCTGATGATCACCCAGTCGATGTGGATTCCGCTGCTCATCCCGGTGGTATTCCTGGTCCTCGGCCACATCGCCATGACAGTGAAACGCCTGCGGGTCACCGAACGCCTGAAGATGGCGTCCGAGCTTGAAGGCGCCGAGTCCAACAAAATGCTCGGCTTGGCCTTCCAGGGCCAGGGTCAGCTCGACATGGCTTTCGACAAGTTCCGCAAGTGCCCGGTCGATGAAGGCGTACTGGATGTGCTCTACAACCTGGGCCTGGACTACGAACGCAAGCGCTCCTTCGGGAAGGCGCATGCGGTCTATCAGTACATGGCTCAGCATCAACCCAATTTCCGCGACCTCCAGGACAAGCTCAAACGCGCGAAAAAGCTGGAAGAAACCGTCATCCTGGGAGGTGGCAGCAGTGGTGGTGGGGCAACGCTCATCACCGCCGGCGACGATATGGAAAAGCCCATGCTCGGCCGCTACGAGGTCGTCAAGGAGCTCGGCAAGGGGGCCATGGGCACGGTTTATCTCGGCAAGGACCCCAAGATCGGCCGGACCGTGGCGATCAAGACCATGGCCCTGCAGCAGGAGTTCGAGGCCGACGAACTCGAGGACGTGAAGGCGCGCTTTTTCAGAGAGGCCGAAACAGCCGGTCGACTGGCGCATCCCAACATCGTGACGATCTACGATGCAGGCGAGGAACATGACCTGGCCTACATTGCGATGGAGTTCATCAAAGGCTACGACCTGACGCGGCACACGAAGTCAGCCGGCCTGTTGCCGGTCCCGGATGTCCTCAAACTAGTTGCCGATGCTGCTGATGCACTCGACTACGCCCACAACCAGAGCATCGTTCACCGCGACATCAAGCCCGCGAACCTGATGTGGCTGCCCGACGACCGCGTGGTCAAGGTCACGGACTTCGGGATCGCCCGCATCACCGACGCTTCAAAAACCAAGACGGGCATGGTGCTGGGGACGCCCTCCTACATGTCACCGGAGCAGCTCTCCGGTCGCAAGGTGGATGGCCGCTCGGACATCTTTTCTCTAACCGTCACCCTGTATCAGTTGCTCACGGGTCAGCTGCCCTTCCAGGCCGACTCCATGGCCACACTCATGTACAAGATCGCGAACGATCCGCATGCACCCGCGCTGACGCTGCGAGCCGACCTGCCCGATGCCATCGAAGCCATCCTCGCGGCAGGCCTGCAGAAAGATCTCGATCAGCGCTACGCGCGGGCGGGTGATCTGGCAGCTGCCCTGCGTGCACTGCAGGTGGGCGCCTGATGCCATCGGGTTTGCGTGGCGCGATTCAATTCGCGATGCAGTCGGACGTCGGCCGTGTCCGAACCAACAACGAAGATGCCGTCGGAGCCGATGATCAACTAGGCCTGCTCATCCTCGCCGACGGCATGGGAGGCTACAAGGCCGGCGAGGTCGCCAGCGGCATGACCGTGGCCAGCGTGCTGGAAACCGTTCGCAAACGTCTGCCTCAGTTGCGCGATGACCACGATGACGAAGACCACAGCGCCCATGCGCTGCTGCTGCGCGAGGCGCTGGAAGCTGCCCACACCTCGGTGTATCACGTCTCGCGCTCCCAAAAGCAATGCGAAGGTATGGGTACCACCGCGGTTGTCCTTCTGTTCAAGGATGACTGCATCGCGGTCGCCAGCGTCGGAGACTCCCGGCTCTACCGCCTACGTGATCGCGAGATCCAGCAGGTCACCCGCGATCACTCGCTGGTACAGGAACTGATCGACCGCGGTTTCTATTCCGAAGAAGAGGCCGAGCAGAAAGTAGCGCGGAATATCGTAACCCGTGCATTGGGTATCGAGCCCGAGATCCAGGTTGATCTTGTGGAAGAGCCTGCTGAAGTCGGCGATATCTATCTTATGTGCTCCGACGGCCTGAGCGATCTGGTTCCTTCGGACGCGATACGCTTAACCCTGCTCCAGTTTGCTGATAATCTCGAAAATGCTGCGGCCGAACTGGTCCGGCAGGCCAACATGGCCGGGGGAAAAGATAACGTTTCGGTTGTTGTCGCAAGAATCGACCGATCATTTGCCGAAAAGCGCAGCTGGTTTGCTCGGGTCAAGAGCTGGCTGTGACCAACAATACAATGCATTCAGGGGATGTTGACCGGGCCCCCTGCCCGGCCGACTACTGTGGGTAGGGAGAGGCGAAAGCCATGAGTAAACTCATTGTCACCGATGGGAAAGACGTTCTGGACACGGTGGAACTCACACCGGAGCGAATCACCATCGGCCGTCATCCCGATAACACGCTGCAGCTCAATGACAAAGCTGTGAGCGGGCACCACGCCGTGATCGTCAACATCATGTCGGAGTCCTTTCTGGAGGATCTCGACAGCACCAACGGCACGCTGGTGAATGGCCGCCGTATCGCCAAGCATCCGCTGTCCAATGGTGATGTGATCACCATGGGCCATCACACCCTCAAGTACGAAGCCGACGTTCAGATCGACGAGGATGCGCTGGAGCAGACCATGATTCTCCGGCCGGGTGAACTGGCTTCGGCAACCGGTGAAACCCTCGGCTCTGCCGCTGCGGCTGCGCCTGTGGCCACGAAGCCGCAAATCGGCGTGTTAACCCTGTCCAGCGGCAGCAATGCAGGCAAACAACTGCAACTGACCAAGGCTTTGACCACGGTGGGCCGGCCTGGAGTCCAGGTCGCCGCCGTGACGCGGCGCCCCGATGGCTACTACATCGTCCATGTAGGCGGTCAGAAGGATCAGAACCTGCCACCGCCCAGCGTCAACGGAGAGTCCATTGGCGGACATGCCCGACAGCTGACTGAGGGTGATGAAATCAAGCTCGCGGGCGCCACCCTAAGCTTTAGCTTGGTGGACGCGTAGATTCACCGCGGGCCGCTCTCCACGTCCGGAGCAAGCGCTTCTTCGGCGCCGTCACGCCGACGACCCTAATCAGGGTGTTGGTAGTGGTAACGCACCCGGTTCGTCAAACCACAGAACAAGTCGTAGGCAATCGTGCCCGCATGCGCGGCAACGGTTTCGACCGGCAGCGCGCCACCCCATAGCGTGGCTGCGTCACCGACCTGTGCCTGCGGGCAGGCTCGCAAGTCCACGGTGATCATGTCCATGGAGACTCGGCCGATGAGTGACACCACCTGCCCTTGGACAAGCACAGGCGTGCCCGAACGGGCATGGCGAGGATATCCGTCACCGTAGCCCATGGCGATGACACCGACGCGGGTGGGTTCTGCGCAGCGCCATTCACTGCCATACCCCACAGCCTGACCCGCAGGCACCTCGCGGATGGCGATCAGCCGGCTTTCTACCCGCATGGTCGGGCGCAGATCGTCCTGCCGGGCCAAGCGCCCTTCCAGCGGCGAAGCGCCATAGAGCATGATACCGGGCCTCACCCAGTCAACTCGGGCCTGGGGATACGCCATGAGCCCGGCCGAGTTGGCAATGGTTCTCTGCCCCGGCAAGCCCTCGACCGCTGCGAAGAAGCGTGTGAGCTGTTCCAGTGTGGACTCCGGCTCGGCGGCATCGGCATTGGCCAGGTGAGTCATCCAGCCAAGCAGACGGACGGAGGGGATGGCCTGCACGGCGGCCGCCAGACGCGGCGCCTGCTCCGGACAGAAGCCCAGACGATTCATCCCGGTGTCCAGTTTCACCCAGACCGGAATGGGTTGGCTGACGCGGGCGTTTTGCAGGCAATCCAGTTGCCAGTCAGCATGGAGTACCAGGCAGTCACCACGGGCGGCGACCGTGCTGACTTCGGACGGGTGTAAGAGCCCCTCCAGCAGGACACAGGGCGTGGAGCAACCCAGGCTGCGGATCGCTTCGGCTTCTTCCAGGCAGGCGACGGCGTAGGCATCCAGCTCACCATCAAGCGTGCGCGCAACGGCAGCCGTACCATGCCCGTAGGCATCCGCTTTGAGGGCGCCCATGATCCGGGATGTCGGCGCGTACTGGCGAACACGCTGCAGATTATGTCGCAGGGCAGACAGGTCCACAGTCGCCGTGACACGTTCGGGAATCACCGGACTCTCCAGGCTGCTCAGAACTCGTCGTCCTGGTAATGCGCCACATTGTCGAAACGGGTGTACTGACCCGTAAATGTTGCATCCACTTTGCCGATCGGGCCATTACGTTGCTTGGCGATAATGATTTCGGCGATGCCCCGACGGTCGGACTCCGGGTTATAGACCTCGTCACGGTAAATAAACATGATGACGTCAGCATCCTGCTCGATACCGCCAGATTCGCGCAGATCGGCCATGCGAGGACGCTTGTCATCCCGGTTTTCGACGCTGCGATTCAACTGCGACAACGCGATGACCGGTACTTCCAGTTCCTTGGCAAGCGATTTCATGCCTCGAGAGATCATCGCAATTTCGTTGGTCCGATTCTCCTTGAAACCGGGGACCTGCATGAGCTGCAGGTAGTCGACCAGGATCAGGCCCAGCTCCAGGCCATTGGGGAATTGCTCGCTGCGGATGTTGTTGACTTCCCGCTTGAGGCGACGTGCCCGCGAGCGCAACTCGGTCGGAGACAACTGCCCGTCGTCATCGATATAAATCGGCGCGCGCTCCAGCAGGGTCATGGCGGAATGAATCTTGTCCCAGTCCTCATCCGTGAGGTTGCCACTGCGCAGCCGCTCCTGATTGACCCGGCCGAAGGAGGAGATCATGCGCATCATCAACTGATCTCCGGGCATTTCCAAGCTGAATACGAGGACGGCCTTGGGGTTTTGCGGATCGGTCGCAATCGCCTCGGCGATGTTCATCGAGAAACTGGTTTTACCCATCGATGGCCGCCCCGCCACGATCACCAGGTCGCCCGGGTGCAATCCTGTCGTCTTCTTGTCGAGATCCACCAGACCGGTTGACGTGCCTGCCAGCTGCCCGCCCACCAGTTTCTCGATGCGTTCGACCACATCACCCAGGAACTCGGCCCCGGCCCTGGGCCCGGAGGTGGTCCGCCGAGAAGACTCGGCGATGTCCAGCACCTTGCGTTCGGCCTCATCCAGCAGTTCGGTAGCGGGCCGGCCCTCGGGCGTGAAACCCATATCGGTGATGTCGGTGCCAACCTTGATCAACTTCCGGTACACCGACCGTTCACGAACAATGTCAGCATAGGCGCCGATGTTGGCGGCGCTACCCACGTCGTTAGCCAGGGTGCCCAGGTAGGCCAGACCTCCGGCGTCTTCAAGTTGACCGCGCCCCTGAAGCCACTCCGACACCGTCACCACATCACGTGGTCGGTCAGTGTTCGCGAGATCATCAATTGCCTGATAAATCAGGCGGTGATCCTTGCGGTAAAAGTCCGCTTCCATGACGCGCCCGGCGACCCGGTCCCAGGCGTCGCCCTGCAGCATCAGACCACCGAGCACAGCCTGCTCGGCTTCCAGAGAATATGGGGGGAGTCGTTGTTCCACGCGGCTAGTCTACCTGCTGCGGATGACGGGTTTGGAGGCCCGAAACGCAAACGGCCGACGCTAGGCGCCGGCCGTCTGTTCCGATCGTCCTGCGGCTCAGCCTACTCGGCTTCGACCACCACGGACATCGTGGCTTCCAGGGTGGCGTAGAGATGAATCACCACCTCGTGCTCGCCCGTTGCCCGGAGGGGACCATCGGGCATGACCACTTCGCCCTTGTCGACGGTAACACCCGCCTCGGTAATCGCCTCGGCGATTTCGCGGGGACCGATCGACCCGTAGAGCTTGCCTTCTTCGGAGGCGCGGCTGGTCAACGTGATCGTGCCCAGGCCGGCAATGGCTTCGGCGCGTGCCTTGGCGGCCGCTTCGGACTCGGCGACCTTCTTCAGCAACTCGGCCTTGCGTTCTTCGAACACGGCCAGGTTGTCCTTGGTCGCGCGCAGTGCCTTGCCCTGCGGCAGCAGGTAGTTGCGGCCGTAGCCCGGCTTCACGCGAACGGTGTCACCGATGTCGCCCAGATTCTGGATGCGATCCAGCAGAATGACTTCCATCGTATTGGCTCCTATTCGTGCTGGTCGGTGTAGGGCAGCAGCGCCAGGAAACGGGCGCGCTTGACCGCGGCAGCCAGCTGGCGCTGGTAACGCACCTTGGTGCCGGTGATACGACTCGGAACAATCTTGCCGTTATCCGAGATGAACTGCTTGAGCAGGCCCAGGTCCTTGTAATCGATTTCCTCGATGCCCTCGGACGTGAACTTGCAAACGCGCTTGCGACGACTAAAACGTGCCATGACGATGCTCCTTATGCAGCCTGATCGGCGTTGTCATCGGAAGAATCACCATCGTCGCTGCTCTTGCGAGCGGGCTTCGACTCGGCCTTGTCTTCCTCGGAATCCTTGACCAGCGGCGACGCACCGGACGGAGCACCTTCCGTACGCATGGTCATGTGGCGGATGATGGCGTCGTTGAATCGGAAGATGCCTTCCAGTTCCTCGATGGCCTCGCGGCTGCATTCCACGTTCAGCATGGCGTAGTGCGCCTTGTGAACCTTGGCAATGGTGTAGGCCAGCTGACGGCGGCCCCAGTCTTCCACGCGGTGGACCTTGCCGCCCGCATTTTCAATCGTGCCGCGATAGCGTTCCAGCATCGCAGGCACTTGCTCGCTCTGATCCGGATGGACCAGAAACACAACTTCGTAGTGACGCATTGTGACTCCTTACGGATGTACCCGTCCCCTGGTGCCTGTCGGCGACGCGAGGTTCAAGGCGTACAGCCTCCCGGTGGAAACCACGGTGAGGCAAGGAAACCCGCAGATTTCGCGGGGGCGCGGATTCTACGGCTTCCGGGCAGAGGGTGCAATCTGGCGCTGGCGGACCGCCTCAAACAAGGCCACGGCCCCCGCTGCAGAGACGTTCAGGCTCTCCACACCCGAGGCCATGGGCAGGCGCCACAACGCGTCGCAGCGATCCCGGGTCAGGCGCCTCAGGCCTGTCGCCTCGGCACCCATGACCAGTGCCAGTGCGCCCGTCAAATCGGCCGCGTACAGCTCGGCCTCGGCTTGGCCAGCCAGGCCATGGACCCAGATGCCGCGCTCGCGTAGCCGGTCGAGTGCACGCGCCAAGTTGCCCACCCGCACGAACAAAATGCGTTCAGCGGCACCGGCGGCGGTCTTGCGTACCACGGGGGTTAGCCCGGCACTGCGATCCGACGGCGTGATCACCGCATCGACGCCTGCAGCCGCCGCCGTCCTCAACAAGGCCCCCAGATTGTGCGGGTCTTGCACCTGATCCAGCACCAGCAGCAATGGCGGGCGGTCCAATGTATCCAGGTAATCCAGCAGTGCCGCAAAGTCCGCAGGGGGGCGCGCAGCAACCTCGGCCATCACGCCTTGGTGTCGGACACCCTGACTGCGCCGGTCCAGCTCCTCACGGGGCAGTTGGCGCACCGGCACGCCCAGAGCCTGTGCCCGCTCTGCCAAATTTTGCATGCGACTGTCCTTTCGGCCCGCCTGTACCCACAGGCTGGTCACGCGCTGGGACGCCTGTTCTAGCACCGCCTCAACCGCGTGAAAGCCGCAAATCAGCTCGCTCATCCCCGAATCCTCGTGGTGGGTCAGCCCCATCGAAAACGGGGGCCCGAAGGCCCCCGCGATGAGGATTAGTTGCGCCGATTATGACCCGAGATACGGCGGCGGCGTGTAGGCCTGCTGCTCCTGACCCTCGATGATCGGCTTGATGACGATATCAACCCGACGATTTCGACGCTGGCCGTCCTTGGTGCCATTGTCTGCGATCGGCTCGGATTCACCACGACCTTCCGTCAGCAGACGCGCGCTGTTCAGGCCATTGGCCGTCAGGGCCGACGCCACCGCCGATGCACGACGTTCAGACAGTGTCTGGTTGTAGGCATCTGTGCCCGTGCTGTCGGTATGACCGACCACGTGAATGATGGTCTTGTCGTAATCCTTCAGGACGCTGGCGATCTTGGCATACGTGGCCTGAGCGCTGGACTTGATCGCGGCGCTATCGAAGTCGAAGGTGGCGTCGGAGGCAATACCCACCTTCAGTGCGTTTCCGCTGAGTTTGGTGATATTCAGTTCACCGCGGGCCTGCTCGGCTGCCAGTTCGCGCTCCAATTCTGCCGCTTGCTTGTCCTGGTAGTTACCGACGGCGGCACCTGCCAGGGCACCCACTGCCGCACCGACATAACGCCCCTTGTCACCGTCAACCTGATGCCCGGCGACCGCGCCGACCAGCGCACCAATGGCAGCGCCTGTCTTGGCCCGTCGATTCGGGTCATCGGCGGCACAGCCCGATACCAGAACGGCACTTGCCACACCCAGGCCGATGACGGCCCGGCGCATTCCCTGACGTTGCTGAGCTTGCATATCAACTCCTTTTTTTGCGTGACCGGCTTTCCGCCGGCTCGAAATCAATCTTGCGCTCGTCGAGGTCCACGCGCACGACCTTGACGGTCATGCGATCCGACAACCGATAAATCTTGCCAGTGCGCTCGCCTCGTAAGCGGTGGTACTTGGATTCGAAATGGTAGTAGTCGTTCCGTAAGTGGCTGACATGAACCAAGCCGGTGACGGCCAGATCGTCGATCTCCACAAACAGGCCAAAGGAGGTCACGCCGACAATCATCCCCTCGAAGGTCTCGCCAACGCGATCCAGCATGAACTCGCACTTCAGCCAGTCCATGACATCCCGTGTGGCCTCGTCGGCACGGCGCTCGGTCCCGGAGCAATGCGCGCCCGCCTGCACCATGGTGTCCAGATCGTATTGCTTGGCGCCGGTAGTCTGGCCCTTGGCGATCATTTTCAGCCCGCGATGCACCAGCAGATCCGGATAGCGGCGGATCGGCGAAGTGAAATGCGCGTATCGCTCCAATGCCAAGCCGAAATGCCCGTTGTTCTCGGGCTGGTACACCGCCTGGGCCATCGACCGCAGAAGCACGGTCTGGATGAGACGCGCATTCGGCCGCCCCGCGACTTCGTTGATCAGACGCGAAAAGTGCTGCGCCTCCGGTGTCTGCCCGCCGCCGACACCCAACCCCCACTCACCCAGAAACGCGCGGAGGTCTTCCAGACGATCTGCCGGCGGACGTTCGTGCACGCGATACAGGGCGGGAATCTTGGCCGCCTCTAAAGCGCGCGCTGCCTGCACGTTTGCAGCGATCATGCACTCCTCGATCATCTTGTGAGCCACATTGCGCACCACCGGCACAACGCGGTCGATCTTGCGATTCGAACCGAAGACGATGCGTGTTTCAGAAGACTCGAAATCAATCGCACCACGCTGATCCCGCGCCTTGCGCAGCGCATCGTACAAGCTGTGCAGGGTCTGGAGATGCGGCAGCAACGCAGCGCGCTGCTCACGGGTCGGTGCATCCTCATTCTCCAGCAGCTCGGCCACTTCCTCATAGGTGAACCGGGCCTTGGAACGCATCACCGCTTCATAGAACCGACCACGCCGCACCTCGCCACTGCGCGAGATCTGCATCTCGCACACCATGCAGAGCCGGTCGACATCCGGGTTCAGCGAACAAAGCCCGTTGGACAACACCTCGGGAAGCATGGGAATGA
Organism: Pseudomonadota bacterium; assembly: GCA_036156195.1. Classification (GTDB taxonomy): domain Bacteria; phylum Pseudomonadota; class Gammaproteobacteria; order Nevskiales; family OUC007; genus Abyssibacter. The sequence goes on from JAYZUZ010000009.1 coordinate 106,765, forward strand.
CCCGCTCCGGGAAATAAACCGACGTGCCTCGACGGTAGGCCTCGCGATCCAGAGGAGAATCCGGCTGTACGTAGGCCGAGACATCGGCAATCGCCACGTAGAGCTTCCAACCGCGCAAGGTGCGCTTGGCGTAGACCGCATCGTCGAAATCCCGTGCGTCGGCGCCGTCGATGGTCACCAGTGGGAGATCGCGCAAGTCCTCGCGCCCCGCCTTGTCCGCCTCATCCACGGTGCCCGACAAGCCGGCAATCTGATCGTCGACCTCCGCTGGCCATTCGTAGGGAATGCCGTGTGAGCGCACGGCAATATCGATTTCCATGCCGGGCGCCATGTGATCCCCCAGGCGCTCCTTGATGCGCCCCAGCGGCTTGCCGCCCTTGCTGGGCTGCTCGATGATCTCCACGGGCACAATCTGACCGTGGGCGGCCCCACCCAGATCCTCCGGGCCCACCAGAATGTCCTGCGCGATTCGACTGTTATCCGGCACGACAAAACTGACCCCCCGCTCGATCATCAACCGGCCGACGATGGAATCATTCGCGCGCTCCAACACCTCAACCACCGAGCCCTCCTTGCGCCCCCGGCGGTCTTCACCCGTAATGCGAACCAGCGCGCGATCGCCATGGAGCAGCTGTCGCATCTCACGCGGGCTCAGAAAGATGTCATCGCCACCCGCATCCGGCTTCAGAAAGCCAAAGCCATCGCGGTGACCAATCACCCGTCCCGGAACCAGGTCCATTCGCTTGGGGATGCCCAACGCGCCGCGCCGATTCTCGACCAACTGGCCGTCGCGAATCATGGCGCTGATGCGATGGCTGAGGCCCGTCTCGGCCTCGCTGTCGTTCGCCAGTCCGAAATGCCGAATCAGCGCACGCCGGCTCATCGGCCGGCCATGCTCCGCCAGGGTTTCCAGAATGAACTGCCGACTGGGGACCGGCGACTCGTAGCGCTGCTGCTCCCGGTCGAATGCGGGATCCTGATCGGACCAGCCTTGTTTTGATCGGGTCTTTTTACTCATTTTCCTCAATCCTTGGATTCGGTCGTTGACAAGATCAACGACCGTCTATAAAGTCCGCCGCCGCTTGCCGAGGTGGCGGAATTGGTAGACGCGCTGGCTTCAGGTGCCAGTGGGGGAAACCCCGTGGAGGTTCAAGTCCTCTCCTCGGCACCATCGCTTCGAAATCCTCGGGATTTGGCGATGGTGCAAATCGGCAAGGCCATCAGACGGATCGTAGGCAATCACATGCGCCTCTCCGTCGTCCGCGCGTCGCGTACGCGATACCAGATCTAACCGCTGTGAACGGTTCTTCAGATGCATTGACGCATCTGGGGCTTTTCCGCCCGCACATTGCGGTGCGGGCGGCATCGTATCATCCGAGCGGATGCTGTCGAACAATCGTCTGGCTGCGGTCCGGCCCGGTGGACACCAGATCGATCGGCACCTCGACCAGGGCTTCGATTCGCTCCAGAAACGCCCGCGCAGCCGCAGGTAGTGTCTCGAACGTCTCAACACCTACGGTAGACTGCCGCCAACCAGGCATCGTCTCGTAGACGGGCTCACAGGCAGCCAGCGCTTCTGCACCCACCGGCAGATGATCGACGGTCTCGCCCTCACGCCGGTAGCCGGTGCAAATCGAAATCGATTCCATCTCATCCAGCACATCCAGCTTGGTGACGCACAGTCCACTGATGCTGTTGTAGATCGCCGCACGCCGCAACGCCACGGCATCGAACCAACCACATCGACGCGGACGACCCGTGGTCGCCCCGAACTCGGCACCACGCGCGGCAATGGACTGCCCCACGGCATCGGACAACTCGGTTGGAAACGGCCCGGCCCCTACGCGGGTGGCATATGCCTTGACGATGCCCAGCACGTAATCGATCTGCCGCGGCCCGATACCGGAGCCGGTACAGGCTCCACCCGCCGTCGTGTTGCTGGAGGTGACATAGGGATACGTCCCGTGATCAACATCCAGCAGCGAACCCTGGGCGCCTTCAAACAACACATTGCCGCCGGCCGCACAGGTCTCGTGAAGGTGGCGGGTGACATCGCCCACCATGGGAGCAATACGCTCGGCATAAGCCAGCTGCTGATCCAGAATGGCCTGGAAATCATGCGCCGGCTCATTGAAGTAGCGCGTGAGTACAAAGTTGTGGAAATCCAGCATCTCGCCCAGCTTGGCGGCGAGACGTTCGCGATGGAACAAGTCATCAACACGTACAGCGCGCCGCGCCACCTTGTCTTCATACGCCGGGCCGATACCTCGCCCGGTGGTTCCGATCTTGGCAGCACCACGGGCCTTTTCCCGTGCCAGATCCAACGCCTTGTGCGTCGGCAAGATCAGCGGGCACGACGGGCTAATGGTCAGGCGCTCTTCCGCGGGCACATCGCGGCCGGCGAGCATGTCCAACTCCTCCATGAGCGCGTCGGCGGCAATGACCACACCGTTGCCGATGAGGCAACGCACGTCATCACGGAGAATGCCGGATGGAATCAGGTGCAGCACCGTCTTCTCACCGTCGATGACCAGCGTGTGGCCTGCGTTGTGACCGCCCTGGAACCGCGCCACTGCCGCACAGCGGTCAGTGAGCCAGTCCACGATCTTGCCCTTGCCTTCGTCACCCCACTGGGCGCCGATGACGACTAGATTACGACCTCGGGTCATCAATGGCTCCGTCCTGAATGGTCCATGTCGATTGATTAAGTACCAGATGGCATGTGTGGTCCGGTAACGGCCTGCCAGGCAACGCCTGAACCACGATCTCTCCCGCATCACGCAGTGATTCGATGGTGGCGGCCAGTTCAGGCCCCTCGTGTGCAGGCGCCAGAATCACCGCCGGCTCACGATCGGCCTCACGAGGTGCTGCCACGCGGGCCAGTACATTGAGATCAGAAGAAAAACCGGTCGCAGGTCGGCCACGCCCAAAGGCTTCACCCACCTGGTCATACCGGCCACCACGGGCGAGTTCACGCCCATGCTCCTCAACGAACGCCGCGAAGACCACGCCCGTGTGATAGTGATAGCCGCGCAGCTCGCCCAGGTCGATGTGCAGCTTGAGCGCGGGCTCCTGCCCCGCCAGCCAATCGCAGAGCGCAGACAGCTCATCCAGGGCCGTGTCGATGTCGGGAGACAATCCCGCCAGTGCAGTGCGCGCGGATTCCAACACAGCCGGGGTGCCATTTAGCCGCATCAGCACCGCGAGCCGATCGGCCAATTCATCTCCAATCCGGGCCCGCAAGCCCTCCAGGTCGGGATGAGACTTGCGCTGCAGCACATCAAAAACCTCAGCCTCCAGAGCAGCGCCCAGTTCGGCCGGCGCCAGCAGCGCGCGCACAACGCCCACGTGCCCGAGATCCAGGTGAAACCCTTCTACGCCCGCCGTCCGCAGGGTCGCGATCATCAGCGACAGCACTTCACGGTCACTCTCGGGACCGGCATGACCGAACAACTCGACACCGATCTGCCGCAACGCGCGGGAACTGGCGGCCACTCCCGCGCGAGCACGTAGAACAGTCCCGGTGTAACAAAGCCGCACGGGCGCCTCGCTTTGCATGCGATTGGCGTCGATGCGAGCAATCTGCGGCGTCATGTCGGCCCGCAGCCCCATCAACCGTCCGTTGTTCTGGTCGGTGAGTTTGAATGTCTGCACATCCAACTCCCGGCCCGCGCCCGTCAACAGCGACTCGATGTACTCGATCAGCGGCGGCAGGACAAAGGCATAACCCCAGCGCCTGTACAGGTCGATGAGGTCGCGGCGCAGCGCTTCCAGCGCCCAGGCGTCGGGGGCCAGCACTTCCTCGACGCCGTCCGGCAGGGTCCAAGCGTGGTAGGTCATCGCATCCATTGCAGCAGACAGAGGCCGGCGATCATCGCGATCAATCCGGCCGTTCGGAGCGTTCGGTCGTCCGCCCCGGCCACCCGGGCCAGTAGCAAACGCCATTGGGTCGGCGACAGAAACGGCATGATTCCCTCGATGATGAGTACCAGGGCAAGTGCACGCAGCACGTCATCCCACATCGAATCAGGCCGTCCCGTCCCAGACCAAGCAGTTCCGACAGTTGCTAGCGACCGTCGGCACCGCTCTTGAAGTAACGGAAGAGTTCAGCATCCGGCTCGAGGACCAGGACATCGCTCCGGTCCTTGAAGCCCTCGCGGTAGACGCCCAGGCTGCGATAGAAGTTGTAGAACTCCGTATCTTCGCCAAACACATTGGCGTAGATGTCCGCGGCCTCCGCATCACCCTCACCCTTGATTTCCTCGGCCTCGCTATAGGCCTCGGCCAGCAGCACCTGGCGTTCACGCTCGGCGGCTGCGCGGATCTTCTCCGCCTCCTCGGCGCCTCGGGCGCGGAAATCGGCAGCCACGCGTTGACGCTCGGAACGCATGCGGTTGTAGACCGAATCGCTCACGTCATCCGGCAGGTCGATACGCTTGATGCGGACGTCGACAAGATCAATGCCGAATTCGGCGATCTTTTCGGCCGCATTCGCCTCCATCTGACGCATGATGTCGTTGCGCTCACCCGACACCGCCTGACGGATCGTGCGATTGCCGAACTCGTCACGCAGACCCTGGTTGATGATCGAGGACAGTCGCGACAGTGCGTTGGACTCCAGACCACTGGTTGCCCGGTAGTACTGAGCGACGTCGGCGATCCGCCATTTGACGTAGAAATCCACCTTCACGTTCTTCTTTTCCAACGTGAGGTATTCCTCGGCGTCCGCGTCCAACGTCAGCACCCGGGAATCGAAGGTCCGGACGTTCTGAACAAGCGGCAGCTTGAAATGCAGGCCCGGTTCGCTATCGGAGCGCTTGATCTGGCCGAGCTGGAACACCAGCACCTTCTCGCGCTCATCGACAACGAACACCGAATCCAGCGCCAGAAACGCCGCCAGCAGCACGATGACGAGCAGGAACAGTTGCTTACCAGACATTAGCGACGCCCCCTTGTGCGGCTGTCTTCATAGGCCGAGCGATAAGGCGTCGAACTCGAAGGCGAACTGCCCCCGGAGTCCGTCGAACTGTTGCGCTCGCTCTGGCGGCGCCCCTCGATGGCGCCCATGGACTGAATCATCTGATCCAGCGGCAGGTACATCAGCGAATTGCCGTTATCAGAGTCGATCATGATTTTGCTGGTGCTGCTGAGCACATCGTTCATGGCATCCAGGTACAGCCGATCCCGCGTGACCTGCGGGGCCTGCTTGTACTCTGCGAGCAAAGCCTTGAAACGTGCCGTTTCACCACGCGCCTCGGCGACCACGGATTCGCGGTAGCCCTGGGCGCGCTCGATGTCCCGAGCGGCCGCGCCGCGCGCACGCGGCAGAATGTCGTTGGCATAGGCCTGGGCTTCGTTGATCAGCCGCTCCTGATCTTCACGCGCCTTGATGGCGTCTGCGAAGGCGCCCTGCACAGGCTGCGGCGCGGTGGCCTCTTCCAGGTTGACTTCGGTGACCAGCAACCCCGCGTCGTAGCTGTCGATGGTGGTCTGCAACAATTCCTTGGTCTGTGCGGCCACGGCCTCACGACCAGCCGTCAGGATGAAGTCCATATCGGACTTACCGACGACCTCACGGATTGCCGATTTGGTGGCTTCCTTAAGAGTCCGAACCGGGTCACGCACGTTGAACAAGTATTCCTCAGCCGAGCGCACGCGATACTGCACCTGCAGACTGACATCGACGATGTTCTCGTCCTTGGTCAGCATGGAGGCGCGCTCAGTCAACGCGTTCACTGCGGTGACATTCACACGCTCCACCGTCTGGATCGGCGAAGGCATATGCCAGCGCAGGCCGGGCTCCGTCGTGGTCACGTACTCGCCGAACTGCAGCACAACCCCGCGCTGCTGCTCGTCCACTACATAAAAGCCCGAGAGCAGCCACAGGGCCACCGCACCGGCCACGACCAGCGGCAGCAGCCCCTTGATCAGCTTGCCGCCCCCTCCGTTGCCGCCACCGCCGCCTCCGCCGGAGCCGCCTCCAGCAAAACGTTCACGCAGTTTCTTGAGCATTTCGTCGAGATCGGGCGGGCCCTGATTGGCGCCGCGTCGACCCCATGGATCCTGCCCATTGTTGCCGGGCTCATTCCAGGCCATGGATGTCTCCGTTGGAGTGCTGTAAGTCGATTGGGACAAAACGGCGGGCATTCTAACAGCCCCACCCGTTCATGATTCAGGCGTGCAGGCGATTGGGGTCGATTCCTTCCTGCCGACAGATGCGATCAAACTGCTCATGGGGGATTGCCAGCTCCAGTTCCTGCTGACCATCGTCCAGACTGGTCTCCCGATGAACTGCGCCAATGGCAAACAGGCGGGAGCGCAGCCGACCTGCAGCCGCGGGAATCCGGATGGTCAACCGCGCCATATCCGGCCGCAGTCGCAGCGCGATCGCCTCAAGCAAAGCGTCCAGCCCCTGTTGCCGGAGCGCGGAAACATAAACCCGCCAAGGAAGCCCGTCATCGCCCTGACTGACGCCAACATCGAATTGATCGCTGGCATCGACCTTGTTGTAGACCTCCAACCTGGGGACGGCATCAGCCCCGATTTCCTTGAGCACCGTCTCGACGTCATCAATGCGTGCCGCACGCTCCGGATCCGAGGCATCGATGACGTGCAGGACCAAGTCGGCCTCAATAGTTTCCTCTAGCGTGGCCCGAAACGCGGCCACGAGTTCATGCGGCAGGTCACGGATGAACCCCACGGTATCGGCCAGCACCGCAGGCTCACCGGCGGGCAGGGCCAGCTGCCTGAGCGTCGGGTCCAGGGTGGCGAACAGCTGGTCGGCCGCGTAAACCTCACCCCTCGTCAACGCATTGAACAGCGTCGACTTGCCGGCATTGGTATAGCCAACCAGGGACACCGTCGGCGCGGCATTGCGGCGTCGCGCCTGTCGGCCCAGCTCGCGACGCGCGCGGACCTCGTCCAAACGACGCTTGAGATTCTTGATGCGCTGCGCCAGCAGACGCCGGTCGGTTTCCAGCTGGGTCTCACCGGGGCCACGCAGACCGATACCGCCCTTCTGCCGTTCCAGATGCGACCAGCCACGCACCAAGCGCGTAGCCAGGTGTTCCAGCTGCGCCAGTTCAACCTGCAGCTTGCCTTCGTGGGAGCGGGCCCGCTGGGCAAAAATATCGAGAATCAGTCCGGCACGGTCGAGCACACGCGCCTTGACCCGCGACTCGAGATTACGTTCCTGACTCGGGCTGAGATCGTGGTTCACGATGACCACCTCGGCCCCTTCGGCCTGGACGCGCTCGGCGATTTCCTCGGCCTTTCCCGAACCAACAAAGTACCGAGGATCGGGCGTTTGACGGCGCCCGCCGATCTCGCCGACCAATTCACCACCGGCAGACACGACGAGCTCGACGAACTCACGATGTGATTCGTCGAAATCCCATTCGTTGAAATCGAGATGAACGAGCAGCGACCGCTGCCCGAGCTGGGGACGTTCAAACATGGATGCTGGCCTCCGGGCACAACAGGCGGCCCAGTTGCAATGCAGGCGTGTTCAGATACACACCGCCGTCATTTGAGCATCCCGGAGGCCGCGCCTTATTCCTCGTCGCCGGTGCTGTATCCCAACCCTTCGGTCACGCGGACGTTACGGGCGGGCACGACGGTCGAGATCGCGTGCTTGTAGACCATCTGGCTGACGTTGCTCTTGAGTAGCACGACAAACTGGTCGAACGACTCGATCTGCCCCTGCAACTTGATGCCATTGACCAGATAAATAGAAACCGGGATGCGTTCCTTGCGCAGGATATTAAGAAAAGGCTCCTGCAAAATTTGTCCCTTAGACATGACCAATCCTTTTGGCGCGAGCCGGGCGTTTGAAACCCAAAGTTATTATGTTCAGTCGGTGGTGACCGCGAGGCTTTAGCCTATCACAAGCTGTTGCCACCCTTTCCTCGTAAATGCGCTTCCACGTGCGCAACCGCTTGCCGGGCCGGCCCCTCATCGGCACGCAACCAGACGAGATCCGGCTCTTTGCGCAGCCAGGTCCACTGCCGCCGCGCCAATTGTCGCGTGGCCGCCTTCCCGGCCTCAATGGCCTCATCCAGCGACAACTCGCCGTCCAGGTGAGCCCACAGCTGCCGGTAACCCACGCTGCGCATGGAGGGCAGGTCCGGGTGAAGCCCGGCGTCCCCATGCAACCGGCGAACCTCGTCCAGGAAACCCGCATCCATCATCGCGTCAAACCGCTGACCGATGCGCTTGTGCAGTGCGGCGCGATCATCATCTGCCACGGCCATGGACAGCACCGACCACCCTGCCCCCGCCGCCCGCTGCGCACACTCGGCGTAGTGCGCACTGGGTGGTCGCCCGGTGAGCGCGATAATCTCCAGCGCCCGCTGGATCCGCTGCGCATCATTGGGGTGCAGACGCTGAGCTGTCTCGGGATCCTCCTCGGCCAGCGCCTGGTGCAGGGCCGGCCAGCCCTGCTCCTCGGCCCGCGCGCTAATCCGCGCCCGCGTCGCTGCATCGGCACTGGGCAGCTCGCTCAGTCCCCGCAGCAGCGCACGGTAGTACAAATGGGTTCCCCCCACGAGCACAGGCAAGCGCCCCTTTGCATGGGCAGCCGATACCAAGGACTGCGCATCCGCAACAAACCGGGCGGCCGAATAGGCGTCCTCCGGATCGCAACAGTCGATAAGTGCGTGGGGGTACGCCTGCAACGTCGCGGCATCCGGCTTCGCGGTTCCAATATCCAGGCCGCGATAGACCAGCGCGGAGTCCACGCTGATCAATGACACCGGAAAACGGTCCGCCAAGGCCAGCCCGATGTCGGTCTTGCCGGTGGCGGTGGCCCCCATAAGACAGACAACCGGCGAATTCATCGGCCGCGCTGGAACAGGCGATCCAGCTCTTTGAGACTGATCTGCACCCAGGTCGGACGACCGTGGTTGCACTGGCCGCTGCGTTCGGTGCGCTCCATATCCCGCAACAGCGCGTTCATCTCTGCCGTACTGAGCTGGCGATTGGCGCGCACCGAGGCATGGCAGGCCAACGTACCCAGTCGTTCATCACTCAAGCGCTCCAGCTCGCGCCCCGCCCCGGCCTCCTGTTCCATCCGGCTCAGCAAGTCAGCCAGCAGAGACGCAATATCCAGGTCCGCCAGGACAGTGGGCACGCGCCGCACGGTCACAGTGGTCGGGCCGGCGCGCGTCAATTCAAACCCACCCTGCGCGAGTACGGACTCGCAGGCTTCAGCCAGATCTGCCTCCCGCTCGGACACCGACACATCCACCGGCACCAGCAGCGGCTGACTGGGAACCGTCCCGGCATCGCGCTGGCGCTTGAGCGTCTCGTAGACGATGCGCTCATGTGCCGCGTGCATATCCACGCAGACCAACCCCTCGGCATTCTCTGCCAAGATATAAACACCATGTAGCTGGGCACGGGCAAAGCCCAGCGGCGGTACAGACGCCTCGCCTGCAGGCACCATTGACGGCAGGACCTGGTCTGCGCCGCCCGCTGGTGCGGCCAGTAACTCACCCGTATCCGGATGCACCGCAGGCGATTCGACGCCCCCGCCCGAGACTGCTCGCGCCGCCCAGTCGTAAAGTCCTCGGGACTCTCCGGCCCCCAGGCGCAAGCCGGACTGGCCTCCGCCCAGCGCAAAAGTCGGCGCTGGCGTCACGGCCGTCGGGGCTGAAAACTCCGCGTGATGCGGCTTGCTGGGCGCAGAACCCGCCAGTGCCTGGGACACCACGTGCGACAGAAAGCCATGAATCTTGCCTTGATCCCGGAACCGGACTTCATGCTTGGCAGGATGTGCATTGACATCGACACCGGCCGGATCCATTTCCAGAAACAGCACATAGGCAGGCTGCCGGGCATGGTGCAGCACATCCCCAAACCCCTGCTTGATGGCATGCGTGACAACCTTGTCCCGAATCGCCCGCCCGTTGACGAACATGTACTGCCAGTCGGCCTGGGAACGGGCAATGCTGGGCTGGCCCAGCCAACCCCATAGCCGTAGACCGGCGCGTGTCTCGTCAATTTCGATGGCCTGCTCGACGAACCCGTCGCCGACGACGTCCGCGATCCGGCTGGCACGCCGTGCCTGCGTCGTTGCCGCAGGGTAGTCACGCACGACACGGCCGTCGTGCGACAGGCGAAACCCCGTTTCGAAGCGGCTTAGCGCCGTGCGGCGAAGCATCCGGTCGATATGCCGGAACTCGGTTTGCTCGGTACGCAGAAACTTTCGCCGGGCTGGGACGTTGTGGAACAGATCCCGCATTTCCACGGTTGTCCCCCGCGGGTGGGCACAGGGCGCAGCCTGTTGGCCCGTCCGATAGGGTCCGGTCGCCTCCCAGCCCCCATCCCCGTCGGTCGATGAGCGAATACTGAGCCGGGAGACTGACGCGATACTCGGCAGCGCTTCCCCGCGAAACCCCAGTGTGGATACCCGCTCCAGTTCATCCAGCGAAGTAATTTTGCTTGTGGCATGCGGCGCCATGGCCAGAGGAATCTGCTCCGGGGGGATGCCGTGCCCATCGTCTCGAATCCGAAGCAAGCGAATCCCACCACCACCGGCCTCAACATCCACCTGCCGGGCCCCGGCATCGATGGCGTTTTCGAGTAACTCCTTGAGGACGGAGGCCGGCCGTTCGATCACCTCGCCGGCGGCAATCTGGTCGATGAGATCAGCATTGAGCTGACGGATGATTCGCTGTGACATGCGCGCATGTTAGCGATGCGCCGCCGACCATGCGACGCGATCTCGCGACGAGCCCTAGCCGCCCGACGGAATCGTTAGGACATCACCGATGCGAATGGTGTCGGAAGCCAGATCGTTGGCCAGGCGTAGGGCCGCCATGCTGGTCCGGAAGCGCGCTGCAATCTCGGACAGAGTATCGCCGCGCCGTACCGTATACGCCTCAGCAGGGGCCGGCTCGACCGGGCCGTCGACACCCGTGGACGCCAGTGTCGTCCGCGGACGGTAATCCGAGAAGTAGCCCTGGATGCCAGCCAGCAGATTCCGCGCCAACCGATCCTGAAAGTTCGGGTCCGTCAGTCGCCGCTCCTCATCAGGATTGGAGATAAAGGCGGTTTCAACGAGTACGGAGGGAATATCCGGCGCCTTGAGCACCATGAAATTTGCCTGTTGGACAGTGTCCTTATGCAGGCGATTAATCGCACCCATCTTGCCCAGCATGCGCTCTGCTGCATCGAAGCTGGCCTCCAGCGCAGCCGTCTGCGAGATATCGATGAGCACCGAAGCCAGCACGTCGTCCTTGTCATCCAACCGCACGCCGCCGATCAGGTCGGATTCGTTTTCGCGGCGGGCCAGCGTCCGGGCATGCTCCGAGGAAGCCCCTCGCTGGGACAAGACATAAACGCTAGAACCACGCGCCCGACGGTCGGTAAAGGCGTCCGCGTGAATCGAGATGAACAAGTCCGCCTGGGCCTCGCGCGCCCGACGCGTCCGCTCGCGCAAATCGATGTAGTAGTCCCCATCACGGATCAACACGGCTTGCATGCCGGGCTGGGCATCCACCAGGCGTGCTAGTCGACGAGACACGGCGAGCGCCACGTCTTTTTCCTTGGTTCCCCGGGCGCCGCGTGCACCAGGGTCTTCGCCCCCATGGCCCGCGTCGATGGCGATGATGATGGGCTTGTCCGCCAGAGCCACCGCAGGCGTGGGAGGAGCCGTCGGCCCCAGGCGAGTCGGCCCGGTGTCGAGATCAACCACCAGTCGGTGGCCGTAACGACCGCTGGGCGGCAGCGTGAAGGACTTGGCCCGCACGGCGGATTCCAGGTCAACCACCAGCCTCAGCATGTCCGGTGCGCGCTGCCCCGTTCGCACACGCTGGACGACACCCCGACCATCGGCCCCAGCAACCGTACCCCGCGAGGCATTCGGCACATCAATGACGACCCGCGCGGGGTTATCGAGGGTGAATAGCTTGTGGTCGATATCACCGGAGAGGTCAAACACCACGCGAGTTGAGTCCGGTCCGGGCCACACGCGCACATCCTTGAGGACAACGCTCGCAAGCACAGCCGGACTGGCCAGCGCCGCCAGCAGCAAGACAACAAGTCGCAATGTGTTCAGTCGAAGGCACCGTTGCATGGCGATCCCCTCTGCACCCAGTTGACCGGGACGATAGCGGGGCCACAGGCTTCTGGCAAGTGTTTTGTTGAATTATTTTAGTACGTTACGCCACATTACTCAGGTAATGGGTTTGAAACTCCCCCTAAGCTCCGACAACCACTGTCCGCCGATCTCGCTGCTGGCCAGCAGGGATGCGACACGGCCGGCCTCCTGGTAATCCAGCGTCACGTGCAGGTCGAACCGCGCTTCCAGTTCCGGTATGCGCTCCGGCCACTCGATGAAGAGAAAGTCGGGTGCGGCTTCTTCGATGCCCAGCTCATCCCATTCAGAGGCGTCGCCCAGCCGGTACAAATCCAGATGCCAGACCTCGCGAGCCAGGGCGTAGGGCTCGACCAGTGTGTAGGTCGGACTCGGCACAGCGCCCTCCCAACCCAGCGCAGCCAGCGCACCGCGCACCAGCGTCGACTTGCCCGCCCCCAGAGGCCCGTGCAGCGCCACCCAATAGGGACCATCTCCCGAGGCCGGCGCACTGTTCAGCAAGGCCGCCCCCAAAGCCCGGGTAGCCGACTCGCCTTGCAACTCGAACTCGACAACCGTTCTCATGGCCGCGGCACGATGCAAGACAGGGCATCGATCAAATCACTGGGGAGCAGACCCACCTGCCCCTGTCGGACTGCTGCCTCATCACCCGCCAAGGCGTGGGCCACGACCGTCCCTTCGACCACCGACTCCAGAGGCGCATCGCGTGCCGGACCCGCGAGTGTTGCCCCCAGCATGCCGGACAGCACATCCCCCATTCCTCCCGTGCCCATCCCGGGATTGCCAGCGGTGCAAAGCGCCGGCAAAGAACCTGGTGCACCAATCCAACTGCCAGCACCTTTCAGCACCACTATCTGCCCCCAGCGCGCAACCAGTGCAGACAAGGCCCGCAGGCGGTCTGCCTGAACCGCCGCTGTCGTGACCCCCAGCAACCGGGCGGCCTCTCCGGGATGCGGCGTCAGCACGCACTGCCGGGGTAGGTCCACCGGCGAGCCAGCCAGCAGATTCAACGCATCGGCGTCCAGCACCACCGTCCGATCCCCTGCAGCAGCACAGACCGCCTCGAACATCCCCCGGGCCCAGTCGCTTTGTCCCAGCCCCGGCCCGCAGACCACAGCGGTGGCCGACTCGATGAGCGTCGCCAACTCAGCCGGATCGCCGATTGCATGACTCATGAGTTCGGGCTGGGACAGTGGCAGCAAGGCGGCGTGCGCTGGATGTGTCGCGACACTGACCAGCCCGGCACCGCTGCGTAGCGCCGCCCGCGCGGCCATTAACACTGCACCGGGCATACCGGCCTGCCCGCCTACAATAAGCACGTGCCCGAAATGACCTTTGTGCTGCTGAGGGGACCGCAGGGGCCAAGCCAGACGCAAGGCCCCGTCGTCCGATAGCCGGGCAACCGGCTCCACAGCATCAAATGCCTCGATGGGCACATCGCAATCGGAAAAGACCCGCTCGCCGACGCATGTCGCTGCGTCCGCCAGATAAAGACCGAGCTTGCGGGCAATAAATGTCACCGTGACGGTGGCCCGGATCGCCACCCCCAACACCTCGCCGGTGGCGGCATCCAGCCCGGACGGACAGTCCAGGGCAAGAACTGGGCAGCCGGTGGCGTTCACCGCCGCGATCCACTGCGCCGGCTCCGCGTCCACCGCACGCGACAATCCGGTACCGAACAAGGCATCCACAACCACGTCATCCGCATGCAGATCATCCGGCACTGCAACCGGGTCCTCGCCACCATCGGCCTGCCAGGCTGCCCAGGCATCTGCAGCGGCACCGCTGAGCTGTGCCGGATCGCCGTTCAGCACCAGATGTACATTGACGCCATCGGCGCGCGCCAACCGTGCCAGCTCGACCCCGTCGCCGCCGTTGTTGCCGCTCCCAGCCAATACAACCACGCGCCCAGCAGTTGGCCAGCGCCTCCGCAGTTCGCGGTAGGCAGCCGCTGCTGCACGCTGCATCAACCGGTATGCAGGTATGCCGCAATGCTCGATAGCAGCGGTGTCGATTCTGCGCACATCGACGGGCAGATAAAGCGCGAGTTCGGTCATGCGCGGCATTATAGGAGGGTGAACACCCCGCCCCCCAACACGCCGCTCTCACCCGAAGCCGTAGCCCGCCGCATCCGCGAATGGGCCGCGGAGTTGGGTTTTGATGGCGTCGGCATCACCGGCTTTGCACTCGATGAGGATGTGGAACACCTGCGCAAATGGCTGCGAGAAGGCCGCCACGGCACCATGGAGTATATGGAGCGGCATGCCGATCTGCGCGCCGATCCTGCCCGACTGCAGCCCGAGGCGATCCGCTGCATTTCGGTGCGCATGAACTACTTGACCCAGCCTGCCGACGCCATGCAAGCCTGCCTCGACGACCCGGAGCGCGCATATGTCTCCCGCTATGCGCTGGGCCGGGACTACCACAAGCTCATGCGTGGTCGCCTCAAGCAATTGACGCGACGGCTGCAGGCGGTGGCGCCTACCGCGCTGTCCCGCCCGTTTGTCGACAGCGCCCCGGTACTTGAAAAGGCCCTGGGCCGGGATGCGCGGCTGGGTTGGATCGGCAAGCACAGTCTGCTGCTGCACCGCGACGCTGGATCCTGGTTCTTCCTGGGCGAAATCCTCACAAACCTGCCGCTGCCGGTGGACGAGGCGCCGCCGGTGAAGAACCTTTGCGGCAGCTGCTCGGCCTGTATCGACATCTGTCCGACGCAGGCGATCACCGGCCCCCAGCAGCTCGATGCCCGCCGCTGCATCGCCTACCTGACCATCGAACACAATGGCGCCATCCCCGAACCCCTGCGCAAGCCCATGGGCAACCGGATCTTTGGCTGCGACGACTGCCAACTGGTCTGCCCCTGGAATCGGTATGCCCAGGCAACACGCGAGCCGGACTTTGCACCTCGGCATGGCCTGGATACCGCCCGGCTAGTGGACTTGTTCCGCTGGAGCGAAGCCGAATTTCTGTCGCGGACCGAAGGCATGCCGATCCGCCGTGCCGGCTACCAGGGCTGGCGGCGCAATCTGGCGGTGGCCTTGGGCAATGCGCCGGCCAGCGCGCAAAGCCAGCAGGTATTGGACGAAGCCCGCAACGACCCGTCATTGCTGGTGCGCGAACACGTGGATTGGGCACGCGCGCAACTGGATCAGGCGACCGACTAGGGGCTGGCCGGGACCGGTGCATACGGGCAGCCACCCGCAGGTTGGTGTGATCGGAACTCGCGCACTGTCATGGCTGCATAGTCCGCCGATGCGGCCTCCAACCGAGGAATGAAAGGCTGCGCGCGATCGGGACAATCCAGCGCCAGCCACGCCGTCACCAGATTGTTCACCGCAGCCAGCCAGTCAGGCCGCAATGCCACAGCCTTGGTTAAAGCCTGTGCTGCGTCTGGCCAGGCATCCAATGCGGCTCGCTGATTGCCGTAGGCAAACCAGGCCAGCGATTGATCCGGCCAGCGCCGTGTCGCGGCCGCAAGTGCGCGCTCAGCAGCCTGCGGCTGCCCAATCGCAGCGAGATCGTCCGCCGCGCGCACCCAAGCCTCCAGCGTCGCCGCCGATGGCACATGATCGGGATGGGCCACCATCATCCCCCAGCGATTGGCGCCGCGCCACGCACGGTCGAAGGCCTTGCGGCTCATCGACCGAAGGCGCTCGGTGCCGGATCGCAACAGCCAGCCGCGATGATCGATACCGATGACAACGGCGTAGTGCCAGATCGGCCACCACGCGGGCCCAAGATTGAGCAGCACCAGAACCGGGTAGCCGGCCTCGAGCGCATTCGCGAGTGCCCCAGCGCTTGGCTCGAGCAGCACGGGCAACCGCCCTGCCCGACGCGTGGCTGCAAGCAGCTCCGGCTGCAGACTTCCCTGGCGGCCCGCAATCCAGACGGCGTCCACAAGCGCATCCGGCGTGGTCTGCACACCGCTGTCGACCAACACGGTGGCAAGCGCGGCCGGGCCACACTGGTAGCGCTGCTGGGGAAAAAACGGGGTTTGCTGCAGTTCCAGCGCCGGTGAGGGCACGGAGCGCAGCGGTGCAGATTGATGCGCGCAGCCGCCAAGCAGGGCGGCTGCGAGCAGGATCAATCGGTTCAGAAGCTGCTGAAGACGTTTGTCACGCCGACCAACTCCAGGATGATCAGCACGATGAAGACGATCCCGACGACTTCGACCAACCCGGCGCCGGCGGGCATCTGCTCAAATTCGGCAGCCAACTGCGCCAATTCAGCGTCTGTCATGGCGTCCAGACGCGCGTCAACGCGCTCTTCGGACACGCCGTAGGCCAGGAGTGTCTGCCGCACATCATCGCGGGACAGCACACGGTCGACCTGCGCACGATGATCCACGCGCATGGCTTCCTGCGTCCCCACCATGGCGGCCGAGGCCGCGCCAAGCATGCCCATATTGACCAGCACACTGACCAGCCCAGCCACGATCCAGCGGTTTGCAGCTCGCATCATTTCGCACTCCATTGCTAGTAACGGAACGCCATACAGTACCGGAACAACACTCCGGTAGCAGCCGCTTGATCAACTCCCGCCCGCGACAGTCTCGAGAATGCGGCGCAGGAGCGCAGCTGTGGAGGGATCGTGCTCGCCAGGTACGGCAACCCGCAGCTCGTCATCAATGACGCTGGCCAGCTTCTTCCCGAGCTCGACCCCCCATTGATCGAAGGCATTGATGCCCCAGACCACGCTCTGGACGAAGACCTTGTGCTCGTACAAAGCCAGCAAGGCACCCAGGGACCGGGCATCGATGCATGGCATGAGCAGGGTTGTACTTGGCCGGCTTCCTTCGAAGACGCGGTGGGGGATTGCATCCTCCAACGCCTGACCCGACAAGCCCTGGGCCTGGAGCTCTTGGCGCACTTGGTCCGCAGACTTGCCCTGCATCAACGCTTCGCTCTGCGCCAAGCAGTTCGCCATCAGCATGCGGTGCTGGTCGCCATGATCATGATCCAGCGACACCGGCAGGATGAAGTCCACCGGTAAGGCCGACGGGCCCTGGTGCAACATCTGAAAAAATGCGTGTTGTCCGTTGGTGCCCACATCTCCCCACAGCGCAGGCACCGTCTGGTGCTGCACCGCGGAACCATCGCTGGCAACAGACTTGCCGTTGGACTCCATCTCCAGCTGCTGCAAGTAGGCCGGGACCCGTGCCAATGCCTGGGCGTAGGGGACGATGACCTGTGAGGGCAGCCGCAGTCCGTTGGTGTTCCAGATGCCAATGAGTGCCATCCAGACTGCTGCATTGGCCTCCAGAGGCATGCTGCGCACATGCTCGTCCATCGCATGTGCACCGGCGAGCAAAGCCCGGAAGCCGTCCATACCCAGCGACAGCGCAATCGACAAACCCACCGCCGACCACAGGGAGTAACGGCCACCGACCCAGGGCCAAAAGCCGAACATGTTGTCGACATCGATCCCGAAGTCTGCGACCCGCTGCGCTGCCGTCGACACAGCAACGAAATGCCGGGCCACGGCGTCTTCGCCCAGCGCCTGCACGAGCCATTGCCTTGCGCTGCGGGCATTGGCCAGGGTTTCCGCCGTCCCGAATGATTTGGAGGTCACGACAACAAGCGTTGTTGCGGGTCGCAGCTGCGCCAGCACGCGTGTCAGCTCTGTGGCGTCGACATTGGAAACAAAATGAGGCCTGGGGCCGCGCACCTGCTCGGCGAGCGCCTCGCAGACCATCCGCGGGCCGAGATCCGAGCCGCCGATCCCGATATTCACGACATCGGTGATCGGCTCCCCGGTTGCCCCAGTCCATGCGCCAGACCGCACACGATGAACAAAGGCTTCCATGCGATCGAGCACGCCGTGTACATCGGCGGCGACTGCAGGGCCGCCCGGCGGGTGTGCCGCGTCACGCGGTGCGCGCAGGGCCATGTGGAGGGCGGCACGGCCCTCGGTGAAATTAACGGGATCGCCCGCGAACTGCTGCCGCAAATGATCTGCGACCCGAGCCGAGCGCGCCAGCGACCACAGGGCCTGCAGGCCCTGCGCATCCACGCGCTGCTTGGAAAAGTCCAGATAGAGGCCGACAGCCTCGAGACTCATGCGCTCGACACGGTCCGGCTCGGCAGCGAACAACTCGGACGTCCGCCGCCCGCCCACAGCCTTGACCGCCGCGTCGAGCTGCGACCACGCAGCCGCTGAAGCACCCGTGGGGCGCATCAACGGCGGAATTCAGATGTCTGGGAGTCGATGCGGCCAGACAACCGCATCAGGCCGCCTGCACCGGAATGACATTGCGCGAGTGAGTCACCTGATTGGTTTCATCCAGGTAGACCAGTCGCGGCTTGTGGCGCTTGGCTTCGGCTTCGTCCATGCCACAGTAGGCACAAATGATCAGCCGGTCCCCAGGCTGCGCCTTATGAGCGGCGGCGCCATTGACGGAAATCACGCGTGAGCCGCGTTCACCCAGAATCGCGTAGGTTTCAAAACGCTCACCGTTGGTGACGTTGTAAATCTGCACCTGTTCGTATTCCAGAATGCCGGCAGCATCCAGCAAATCCTGGTCGATTGCGCAGGAACCCTCATAGTCCAGTTCCGCATGCGTAACGCAGGCGCGATGCAGCTTGGCTTTCAGCAGGGTGACGTTCATAGGGCGAACCTCGCCAGATATCGTGACCAAACTCGGTGGTTTGCGTCAGTTGGAATCAATCGTGGGGATCTGGTGCGTAACCCGGGCTCGTAGGACGGCGCGACCACTGTTGTCAGAACCCCCGCACCAGCCGGGTAGTTTAAACGCCGGAACTAACCGCCTCAAGCACGCAAGGCGGGATCCTGCAGTGTAATGTTGTCAATCAGCCGCGCAGAGCCCAGAACTGCAGCCACCAGCACGACGAAATCGGCCGCATCGACACTTGGCGAATCCAGCGTGGGGGTGGCGATCTTCAGGTACTGCGGTTCAAACCCGGCGTCCGTCAACTGCCTGAGCCCATCGGATTCCAGGACATCAAAGTCCCGACGACCGGCCAGCAAGGCCCGACCGGTTGCCAGCAAGACACGACGCAGCGTTGCCGCCTGGTCCCGCTGCGCTTGGCTGAGGTACCGGTTGCGACTGCTCATCGCCAGACCATTGGCTTCACGCACGGTGGCTCCAGACACGATGCGCACCGGCATGTGTAGATCTGCAGCCATACGACGGAAGATCAGAAGCTGCTGGTAATCCTTTTCGCCAAAGATGGCCAACTCAGGCTGAACCAGGTTGAACAGAATGGTCACGACCGTCGCAGCGCCAGTGAAATGGCCCGCCCGGAACTCCCCGCAGTAGCGGTTGACCAGGGGCTCGACCGCCACCTGCGTTGCGATCGGATAGCCCGCCGGATACATCGCCTCAACCGACGGCGCAAACACCACATCCGGATCGAGCGCCGCCAGCTTCGCTAAATCCTCGTCCAGCGTACGCGGGTACTGCTCAAAGTCCTCGCCCGGTGCAAACTGCAAGGGGTTGACGAAAATGGTGACGACCACACGGTCCGTCTGCGGCTGGATCTGCTCTACCAGCGACAAATGCCCGGCGTGGAGATTCCCCATGGTCGGGACCAAGCCCACGGATTCACCCGCACTTCGCCAGGCTGCGCGCAGGGCCCGCAGCTCGGCGAGATCATGAATAAGCTTCATCCGAATCCGTGCGTCGGCTGCGGGTAGGCGCCGGATTTGACCTCGCGCACATAGGCTGCAAACGCCGCCTCAACGCCACCGGCCTCGGACATGAAATCCTTCACAAACCGCGGCTTACGCCCCTTCGTGACGTTGAGCATGTCGTGCATCACCAGGATTTGCCCATGCGCATGCGGCCCTGCACCAATGCCAATGACGGGCACCGACGTCGCCTCGACCACAGCCTGGGTCACCGCATTGGGGACGCACTCCAGCAGGATCATGTCGGCGCCTGCCTGCTCCAACGCCTTGGCGCGATCGACAATGGCCTGCGCCGCCGCAGCTTCACGCCCCTGCACCTTGAATCCCCCCAGCTTGTAGAACAGCTGCGGCTGCAGGCCCAGATGGCCACAGACCGGGATGCCCTGGTCGGCCAGCGCTCGGGCCACATCCACCTGGGATTCACCGCCTTCCAGCTTGACCATGGCAGCGTCGCCCTCCTGCATCAGACGGCCGGCCTGTTCCACCGCATAGTCCGGCGATCGCACGCTGAGAAAGGGCATGTCGGCCACCACCCAGGGGCGGGTCACCGCCCGCGTGACGCAACGCGTGTGGTACAGGATGTCGTCCACGCGCACCGGCACGGTACTGCGGTGGCCCTGAATCACCATACCCAACGAATCGCCGACCAGGATGAGGTCGATCCCGGCGGATTCCTGGGCGGCGGCAAAGGCGGCATCGTAAGCGGTCAGGCATGCGATGGCTTCCCCATTCGCACGCATGGTTCGGAAATCACCCAGGTTCAGCGGTTTGCCAGCCATGGGTTGTTCGGCGGCGCTCATGCAGGCTCCGGATCTAAAAACGCGCGCGATGATAGCACCGCGCCTCCGATCATCCCGGCAGATGCCACCGGCCGGGCGGCCCGTCAATAGCGTCGCGCACAGCCTGGTAGGCCACGGAATCGCCGACAAGATCCAGCGCCTCGGCGTCAACCGCGACGACATGTGGATGCGCATAGTCTGCAAAAAGCGCCCGATACCTCGCCGCGACCTGGTCAAGATACGCCGCTTCCAGGCTTTGTTCGCTGTCCCGACCCCTCTGTCGGACACGCTGCACCAGTACGTCAGTGGAGGCGTGCAAATACACGATGACGTCCGGGGCCGGGGCCGCCCAAGCGAGGCGGTTGAACAGCTCTCTATAGAGCCGGTAGTCGCTGGCGGCGAGCGTCATCTGCGCAAACAGAGGATCCTTGTCGAAAAAGAAATCGGCGACCGTCACCGGCTGGGCAAACAAGTCGCTCTGGCGCAACCCATCAATTTGGCCGGCTCGCTGCAGCAAAAAGCACAGCTGAACCTGAAAAGCATAGCGATGCGGGTCATCGTAAAACCCCTTGAGAAAGGGGTTGTCGTCCGGCGCTTCGAGCAACAGATTCGCCTGCAGGTCGGCCGCCAAGCGCCGGGTCAGCGTCGTCTTGCCGACCCCGATGGGGCCTTCGACCGCGATGTACCGCTTCAAGGCGTCCAGTCCTCGACACGCCGCAGCCCGTCGCCGGACATGCGTTCCGCCACGGCGGCCAGCAACTGCCCGTCAGGCAGCATGAGACCGGGCGCCACATCCATCAGTGGACACACCACAAAGGCACGCTCGGTCAAACCAGGATGCGGAACATGCAGGCTCGGGGTATGAATCTGCTCATCGCCGTACAGCAGGACATCGATATCCAGACTCCGCGCTCCCCAATGCTCGTGACGCACCCGCCCGAACGCCGCCTCCACCTGCTGACCGAGCTGCAGCAGTCCAACGGCAGTCTGGCGTGTACAGACCTCTACCACGGCATTGCAAAAATCTGGCTGGTTCTGTGGACCCATGGGCGCCGAGTGGTACAGACGGCTCACGGCACGGACCTGCACCTCAGGCCAGTTGCGAATCGCCTCCACAGCCGCCGCAAGGGTTTGCTCCGGCCTGCCCAAGTTGGCACCCAACCCTAGATAGGCGGTGACACCTGCTGGCACGACTACTCCGAGGCACTGTCCGCGGCGGGGCGCCGACGACGACGGCGGCGCCGGCGCTTGGGCCGCTCCGACGAAGCCGGCGGTGTCGGCGCCTGTCCTTCTTGATAGTCGGTCCACCACTGCGCGAGCTCCGGGTCTTCTTCCCCGGCGGCCGTTCGCAATAACAGGAAGTCATAGGCTGCGCGGAATCGCGGATGCGCCGCCAGGCGCTCGGGGCGCCGTCCGTTGCGCCGGTAGAACCGGGGCTGGAGAGCCCAGATTTCCCGCATGGGCGTGGAAAACCGACGGGGGATCGCCACGGTTTCAACCTGCTCGGTGACGACATCACCAGAGAAGGTGGGAATCGCCTGCGCGAGGCTCTGCCCCTCGGCCAACGCAGACTCCATGTCCTGCCGAACCACCGGCCATAGCAGCGCCGCATACAGAAACGCAGGCGTCACCGGCTTGTCTTCGCGCACGCGCTGGGCCGTGCCCTGCAGCGCGCCACGAATCAGGGTCTCGACGCCAGGCTGTTCCAGGCATGCGCCGGTGCGTGGAAACAGTTGCTGAAACAGGCCGTAGTCGACCAGGTCGTCGAAGTTCTTCTCCGCCTGTTCAGACAGGAACAGCTTGAGGACCTCATCAAACAAGCGTGCCGAGGGCACATCTGTCAGCAGAGGCGCCAGCTCACGAATCGGAGCAGCGGTGGCCGCTTCGATGCCGAACCCCAGCTTGTTCGCAATGCGCACGGCCCGGAGCATGCGGACAGGGTCTTCGCGATAGCGCGTGTCGGGGTCACCGATGAGCCGCATTTGGCGCGCCGCCATGTCGGCCATGCCTCCGACATAATCAACCACCGAAAAATCAGTCACCCGGTAGTACAGCGCATTAATGGTGAAGTCACGCCGAAACGCGTCGTCTTCGAGGGTGCCGTAGACATTGTCACGCAGAATTCTGCCGCCCTCGTCGAGCAGGTGATCGTGATCCTCACCGTCATCCTCAACCAGCGCCTCCCCTTCTTCCGGTGAGCGCGGCTGGGCCCGAAACGTCGCGACCTCGATAATCTCCCCGCCGGCCCGCACATGGGCGAGGCGAAACCGTCGGCCGATCAGACGGGCGCGGCGAAAGACGTCCTTGACTTGCTCCGGACTGGCGTCCGTAGCAACGTCGAAATCTTTGGGTTGCAGCCCTGCAAGCAGGTCGCGAACACCACCGCCAACCAGATAGGCCTCGTAGCCAGCCCGCCCCAGGTCGTAGAGGACGTCCAACGCGCCTTGGGAAATGTGCTGCCGGGAGACGTTGTGTGCGTCTCGTGGAATGATCGTGGGCTCAGAAATGACCGTGTCCTTTTTATCGTCCCGCTATCGGCGCGAGCGCGCACGCGACGGGATTGAAATGCGCTTGTCGCTCCCTATAATACCGCGCCCCGCAGCGCTGCTCCCATCGTCTAGCGGTCTAGGACGTCGCCCTCTCACGGCGAAAACAGGGGTTCGAGTCCCCTTGGGAGTACCATTTTGCCCGCCGAGCCACGCCGACAGCAGGCCGGCCTCGGGCGAACGCCACCGATAAACGCGCCCTGCGCCGTCGGATCGTCAGGCGCGCCACCCGGCCACTACGCCCTCGGCTGCGCTTCCTCCGGCGTCTAGCCCCCCTGACCTCACCCATATGAGGGGCAGCGCGCTGCCGCCCGGCCCGGCTAGTCTTTCGTCCAACCGCAATATTTTGACGTTAATTTTCCGTCAATTCGCACGTTTCATGCATTAATGGACCCGGAATGGACAGGGGGTCTCATTCGCCGCTGCGTCTGACGCAGGCGGCCGGGTCTTATCAGCTGGATGGGCACATGCACTACTACGACTCGACAGGCCGACGTCGCCTGAAACGGCGTTACGTCTGGGGCGGCTACGGCTTTGTATTCGGCGTGATCATCGGGCTCACACTGGCCGCAGGCATCGGCTAAGGCCGCAGGACGGCTTGCAGGGGAGCAATTCCGAACCGATTGTGGTCTGACTGGGCAGCTCTGACGGACTCGCCGTCGGGGGAGAGGGGCGATGCAACGGTTGACGAGGCTGTTGCATCCACGCATTAACGACGCCCAGACGTCTATGACATTCAATCGAAAGGATTGCCAAGTGAAGCGACGCAAACCATCTTTGCTGATCGCGGTCTTTGCCGCATGCGCAGCGCTGTTGGCTGTACCCGCCCAGGCGCAGAACCTGCCCGACTTCCGCACCCTGGTGAAGCAAAACCAGGCCGCCGTAGTCAACATTAGTACGACCCAGTCCCGGCCCGAGGGCGCTGAGGGCTTTGGCTTCGACCTGCCGGAGAATCACCCCTTCAACGAATTCTTCCGGCGCTTCGGGCAACCGAACGCCCCGGCCCCCCGCCCTGCCCAGTCACTGGGTTCCGGGTTCATCATTTCCGACAGCGGCACTGTGCTCACCAATGCACATGTGGTGAAAGATGCCGACGAGATTGTCGTGCGCCTGTCGGATCAGCGTGAGCTGCAAGCCAAGTTGGTCGGCCTGGATGAGCGCTCGGACGTGGCCGTTCTGCAAATCGAAGCCAGCGGTTTGCCCACCCTTCAGCTCGGCAACTCGGATGCGCTCGAAGTTGGCGAGTGGGTGTTGGCCATCGGCTCCCCCTTCGGCCTGGACTTCACCGCGACCCAAGGCATTGTTTCGGCACTGGGGCGGAGCCTGCCGTCGGATTCCTACGTGCCGTTCATCCAAACCGATGTCGCCGTCAATCCCGGCAACTCCGGTGGCCCGTTGCTGAACACGCGCGGCGAAGTGGTCGGCATCAACTCGCAGATCTACTCCCGGTCCGGGGGCTATCAGGGCGTGTCCTTCGCGATCCCGATCAACACGGCGATGCAGGTCGCACGACAGCTGGAATCCCAGGGCTACGTGAGCCGTGGTTGGCTCGGCGTCAGCATCCAGAATGTGACGCAGGATCTCGCACGCTCCTTTGGCCTGGACCGCCCGCATGGCGCGCTGGTGGCCAATGTGCTCGAAGACAGCCCAGCTGCGAAGGCGGGCATCGAACCCGGCGACATCATTCTCGAGTTCAATGGTCAGAGCGTCACATCATCCTCTGCACTACCGCCCATAGTGGGTGAAACACCTGTCGGTAGCTGCGTCCCCGTATTGGTGCTGCGCGATGGCAAGCGGAAGACGCTGAAAGCCAAGATCGAGGAACTCAAGGACCAAGATGGGCGCGCCGTGCCCGCACGCGGCAACCAGGATGAGAGCATGACCGGCCTGGGCGTTCAGGTGCGTGACCTGACGGGCGAAGAACGGGATTCGCTGGGTATCGAAAGCGGCGGCGTCGTCATCGTCGGCATCGACCGCGACGGCCCAGCTGCCCGCGCGGGCATTCGCAAGGGCGACGTGATCCGCCGAGTGGGCCGATCAGCCGTCGACTCCGCCAGAGCCTTGCGCAAGATCGTCGATGGGTTGCCCAAGGGCAAACCGGTGTCGGTGCTCGTCCAGCGCGGTGACAACCCGCTGTTCGTGGCCATCACCATCGACGAGTAACCCCGCGACACTGCATACGAACAAGGCCCGGTTTTACCGGGCCTTGTTCGTGATCGCCGTCATCGACCCGACGCACTACCCAGCGCGATTGGGCACCACGGCCGGTCCGGCTTGCGCCCAGTCCAGCAAGGGCGTCTGCTCGGCCAGCGTCGCGAAATGGCGGAGCTGTGCAGACTGGGGCGGCAACAAAGCGAACGCGCCCTGCCGATTCCGGTGTAGCGCTTCTGCCGGAGTGATCCAACAGGCATCCACAATCTCCACACCATCCACTGCAGGCCGGAGGCCCGTCTCAGGAGCCGCGGTCATGAAAAAGCGCGTGGAATAGCGCAGTGGCGACATGGGCGGCGTGGTCCAGAAGCCCACGTAGTGCAGCGTCGGCAAGGATGAATCGAGCCCCTCGGCTTGCAGCGTCTCAATGAGCCCGGCACCCGCCAGCAGTTGACGACGAACCGTGCCCAGCGCGTCGGCCGACAATGCGGCCTGCAAACAGGCCACACCGGTCTCCTCCAGACATTCGCGTATCGCCGCCACGCGATAGGGCTCCAGTGGAGTACGCGCGGCCTGCTCTTCCGACACCGCCCGCTCGGTCAGGCCGTCATGCGGTTCGACCAGTCCTCCCGGGAACACCCAGGCACCCGGCGCGAAACGGGCGGTTGTTGGACGCTGAGCCATCAGCACCCGTTGATCCGGCGCCACCACGATGAGTCCGGCGGCCGCAAGCGGCGTCACCGGCCTTGTCGCATCAGGGGCCATTTGACTCAAGATGCGTCTGTACGCTGCCCATCCCAGCCCGCCTCTGCTTCGACCAGGCGGTACGTCACGCGCTGGGAGAACCGGTCGCCGGCTTTTGCATTGCGGAACCGCCGATAGGCGGCAAAGCCATTCTCACCCAGCCCGCCAACACCATCTGTCTTGACCCAGTCGGCCACATCCTTGAGCAATCGCAGCTCGACTTCGGCTTCGACCTCGTAGGTGGAATCGTTGATCGCATGCTTGCGAACAATCTCCACCGAGGTGATCTCATATAATCCTGGAAAGGCGCGCAGACCTGGATACGCCAAGGCTTGGTCCAGCTCGCTGCGCACCACGGCGCCGGGATCCGGTCCGGTGGCGCAGCTCGCCAGCAACAGCAACCCCACCCCCATCCACACCGTCAAGGACCACTTCATCGTCATGGCTTCCGTCACGTCGCCTGCCAGTCTCTGGATTCGTCTCGCCGCCATAGTCTACGACAGCCTCCTGGTTGCCGGGATCTGGATGCTCGGCACGTTTGCCCTGATGCCGTTCACGGGGGGCGCCATTGACGCACCGTGGTACCGCATCTACCTGTTCGCGCTGACCGCACTGTTTTTTGTCGGTTTCTGGTGCCGTGCTGGCCAGACACTGGGCATGCAGGCCTGGCGTCTGCGGGTGCGCAGCCGGGATGGTCAACGCCTCATGTTGACGCAAGGCGTGGTGCGTCTGGCCGTCGCCTGGCTGACGCTCGGTGCCAGCCTGCTCTGGTGCCTGATCGACCCCGAGCGCCGCGGCCTGCATGACCTGGTTGCGAACACCGAAGTTGTCCGCGAACCTCGTGCCTGAGCGCGACCATGGAATCGATCAGCGTCAGTGGGGTCCAATTCGACCCGTCCAACGACGTCCTTGAACTGATCCATGCTTCGATGGTTCTGCTGCTGGCTACTTGCGCTCGCCCCCATGCTCGCCACCGGCTATAGCGCCCAGAACGGCGGGCTGGTTGACGCGCACGGCAATCCCCTCCAGCTGCGAGGCGTCAACTGGTTTGGCTTCGAGACCGAAACCCATGCCCCGCATGGCCTGTGGGCGCGGTCTTGGCGCGACATGCTGGACCAGATCGAGTCCATCGGCGCCAACGCGATCCGGGTACCGGTTTGCCCCGCCACGATTCACGGCACCGCCACACGCGGGATCGACCCTGACCTGAACCCGGACCTGGTCGATCTGGATTCCGCGGCACTCTTGGATCGACTGATCCAGGCGATGAGCGACCGCGGACTGTACGTCTTGCTCGACCACCACCGACCCGACTGCCAGCAAATCTCCGAGCTGTGGCATAGCCCGGGCTATAGCGAACAGGACTGGATCAACGACCTGGAGACGCTGGCGCGCCGATTTCGCGATGTTCCCGGCGTCCTCGGCATCGACCTCAAGAACGAACCTCATGGTGCGGCCACCTGGGGTGCCGGAGAGCCGCGTACAGACTGGAACCACGCCGCAGAGCGCGCCGGTGCTGCGGTATTGCGTATCGCTCCCCTCTGGCTGTTGTTCGTCGAAGGCATCGCCGATGCTGGCCCCTGCTCCACCGGGACGGGACCCGCATTCTGGGGAGAAAACCTGGAGCCGATGGCTTGCACACCACTGGACCTGCCTCCCGACCGGCTGGTCTTGGCACCGCATACCTATGGTCCAGACGTTCATCCTCAGCCGTACTTCGACGACCCGCGGTTTCCGGCCAATATGCCTGCGATCTGGGAGCGCCGGTTCGGGCAGTTTGTCGATCAGGGTTACACCGTCTTACTCGGTGAATTCGGCGGACGCTATGGAGACGGCGATCCGCGCGACCGCGCCTGGCAGGACGCCCTGATCCACTACCTGATCAGCAAGGGCGTGCGCTCCGGCTTCTATTGGTCATGGAACCCGAACTCCGATGACACCGGCGGGCTGTTGCAAGACGACTGGCACAGCCTGCAATCCGAGAAGGTCGCCCTGCTACGCAGACTTTGGTTTGCAGAGGACCACCCCGGGGTCACCGATACGGACACCCCGCTGACTCAGGCCCGCATCGCGACACCACCTAGCCCTGACGCTGCCCCGCCGACGCCACGCGACGTCACGCCCCGGCTGCCCAACCCGCCCAGCAGTGACGAGCAGGCGCTAACCACGCGAATTGACCGGCTCTCCACCTGGGCTCAGGGATTATGCGAGCAGATCACCGTCCGCAACACGGGGGATCAGCCGCTGCGCTGGGAAGTCGTCGAAGCGCTGCCGGGACGGATCACCCAGCTTTGGAACGCGCATTCTGCGCCCCGAGGCGAGCTGACGCAGTTTCGTGGAGTGGCCTGGAACGCCACCCTCCCGCCCGACACCTCCGCACATTTCGGCTACTGTCTGGATCGGGCAAACACTCACCGCCCGCCGCGCACACAAGACGACGCAGACAACAACGCAGACGGCATCGCCCTCCAACTGAATGTGCAGTCCGACTGGGGCCAGGGCTACTGCGTCCAGGCCCAGGTCCGCAACACCGGTGCTCACATGCGCCCGTGGGTCGTGGATGTCCCAATCGAGGGGCAACTGCGGGAACTGTGGAATGCCCAGCACAGCCGTTCGGGCGATCAGCTACAGGTCCGTGGATTGGCGCATAACGCCCAGCTGCAACCCGGCTCGCAAACGGAATTCGGCTTTTGCGCTCTGCGCAGACCCGATGCAGGATGAGAATCTCACCTCCAACGGGCTGACCTATGCGGCAATGGCTGACACTCGGACTGCTCGCACTGACAGGTCCCGCTTGGGCCGGCAGCGCGAGCGATTTTGATTTCTGGCTGGGCCACTGGGAGCTGACCTGGGGTTCAGATGGCCGGGCCACGAACCGCGTGGCGCGCGTTCTTGACGAGCACGTCATTCTCGAACAATTTGATGCGCGCCCCGGGGATCAGTTGGCCGGCATGAGCGTCACGGTTTATGACGGCAAAACCGATCAATGGCGACAAACCTGGGTGGACAACACGGGTGCCTACCTGGACTTTACGGGCGGCCTGAACCCGGATGGAAGCATGGAATTGTTCCGCCCCGCCCAGACCGCAGACGGCCAACCCATGCTCCAGCGCATGGTCTGGTACAACATCCGACCCGATTCCCTGGACTGGAACTGGGAGCGCTCCACCGACGGCGGCGCAAGCTGGCAAACGGTTTGGAAGATCCACTACCAGCGCCAGCCAGCCGAGCGCTAACCCGGACGCGACAAACCCCACATCGATTCAGAAATCGACCGCCAAGCCCAGGCGGTAGTCGGTGGTATCCAGCGTGTCATAGTCACGCACCGAGGCCACCAGCGAAAACTCGTCGCTCAGGCCCAGTCGAAAACCGGCCAGAAGGATGGACTCGTCCTCGTCATCTGTTTCTGAGTCCGTCAAATCGACAAAGCTGTAGCGCCCGAACAGCTCGCTACGTTCGCCAACGGGCAAGGACATTCCCAGCGAACCACCCACGCCATTGCGGCGAATCGTGGTGACCTCGGTCATGGCCGTGGTGGGGTCATCATCCTGAAGCCTGACGCGCATGTGCTCGAAGCTCACCGCCAGCTGCAGAGACAATCCAGCCAAGGCGTCAACGACGTAACGCGGCCCCGCACCCAGACTCCCGGTGATCAAGTCCAGTTCCGGCGCGTCATCATCGTGCCGCCAGTCGATTTCTCCGTACCAGGCTGCATGCTCCCAGAATGACTTGGCAAAACTGAATCCGAGGCCGCCGTTGCTCGTCCGCCCGTCGCCCGGCCCACCGAACTCGGTTTGCACAACATGCAACTCGAAGTAATTGGCCTGCGTCGAACCCGCCGCGCTGGCGCCGGCCCACAGCATCAGGCCAGCGATGACCATTCCCTTGCCCATCGGTGTCTCCTCGTTTGTTATCGCAGCGCCTGGGTTGGCGCCATCGAGATCATAACGAACCGCCGGTCGTGACGAGCAGCCACAACCGGCAGTCGCGTGGCCTTACTGGGGCTGCTTGACCACCCGTAGATAAGGCCGCTGCTCATCCCAGCCCTCCGGAAACCGCTGACGGGCTTCCTCGTCCGACACGGAGGGAACGATGATGACATCATCACCCGGCACCCAGTTCACGGGCGTTGCGACCTGATGCTGATCTGTCAGCTGCAGGGAGTCCAGCACCCGCAGAATCTCATTGAAATTGCGACCGGTGGACGCCGGATACGTAATGGTCAGGCGCACCTTCTTCTGGGGGTCAATGATGAACACCGAGCGCACCGTGGTCGTCGCACTGGCATTGGGATGCAGCATGCCGTAGAGCGTTGATACCTTGCGATCTGCATCGGCAATCATCGGGAAATCTGGCCGCGCGCCCTGAGTTGCCTCGATATCCTCAATCCACCCATGGTGGTCACCCAGAGCGTCGACCGATAACCCGATCACCTGGGTATTGCGCTGAGCGAACTCATTCTTGAGCTTGGCCGTGTAACCCAGCTCCGTGGTGCAGACCGGCGTGTAGTCCTTGGGGTGGGAAAACAGCACACCCCAACTGTCTCCAAGCCACTCGTGAAAGCGGATCGTCCCGAGCGTGGTATCCGCTTCAAAGTCCGGCGCGGTGTCTCCAAGTTGTAGGGTCATGGTTTTCGTCCTTGCGTTGAACCTGGCGCGACGATGCGCCCGATCCCAGCCGGACTCAAGACATGTCCTTATGCCACGTTGTTACATACCGCACAGGCCGTTGATCATGCGGGTCACGCCGCGATGAGGGCCGATCGCCGCGCCAGACGCCAGGCTAGCAACACGCCGGCCGTGCCAAGCCCCAGAATGATCCCCCACCACAGGGCATCCGGCCCGTAACCGCCCGCAAACGCCAGTCCGGCTCCCACGGGCATGCCAACAACCCAGTAGGCCACCAGCGTGATGAGCATCGGCCAGCGTGTGTCCTTGAATCCACGCAACGCACCCGCCGATGAGGCCTGGAGGCAATCAAAAACCTGAAAGAGCGCCGCCCAGAACAACAGGCGTGCCGCCAGCGGAGCAACCGTTGCACTGTCCGTGTACAGCCCCACGATCCATTCTGGCGCCAGGAGCATCAGACCCGCCGAGAATGCGGCGAAGACCAAGCTTAGTCCCACCCCAGTCCATCCCGCCCGGCGCGCAGCATCCGGTTGCCCGCGCCCGATGGCATGGCCGACGCGGACCGTCGTGGCAAACGCAATGCCCAGCGGCACCATGAAGCAGACGGACGAGTAGTTAATGGCAATCTGATGCGCGGCGGCGGGGACATCACCAAACCGCGCCATGACCAAAGCCGTGGCGCCAAAAAATCCGGCCTCGAAGGTCAACATGACCGCAATCGGCAGGCCCACGCGCATCCAGTCGTTCACCGTCTCGCGTTGTGGGACGACGCGCCGCGCAAACACCTGCAGCGCCCGCAACGGACCGTGAACGCGGTAGGCCACCAAGAACAAGAGCAACATCACCGTATCCGCTACTGCCGTGGCGTAACCGCAGCCCACCGCACCCAGCTGCGGAGCACCCAGTCGCCCCCACATCAGCATGTAGTTCAAGAGCAC
The DNA here is from genome assembly GCA_036156195.1 of Pseudomonadota bacterium. Taxonomy (GTDB): domain Bacteria; phylum Pseudomonadota; class Gammaproteobacteria; order Nevskiales; family OUC007; genus Abyssibacter. Next base: position 138,301 of record JAYZUZ010000009.1, read on the forward strand.
GTTGACCGCCAAACCCGCCAAACCAATGAGCAGGAACGGGCGAGCCTGACCCATACCGTCGGCCCCAAACCGCAGCACCAGCATGACGCTGGCAGCCGGAGCGCCCAGTGCGACGGCCTGTAAATAGCCAGTCGCCGACGCGGTCGCCGTGGAGGACAACCCCAACCGCCCCATCAATGGCGCTGCGGTAATCCACATCAGGCCCAGCCAGGCTGCGCCGATCACTAACGCAACCCAGAGACATTGCTGGATATAGGCGCCGATCTCGGCATCTGCCACCCCCCGCCCACGCTGTTGCGCCACAATGGGCGACAGGCCGTTGGCCAAGCCGATTACCAGCAACCCGAGAATCATCCAGTAGCTGGCGCCCGAGGCGACCGCCGCCAGATCCGTCGCGGACAGCCGCCCAGCCATGATCGTGTCGGCCACCCGCGATCCCATCATCGCCAGCTGTGCCAATACGATGGGCACGGCCAACTGTAGACAGGCACGGATTTCGACCAGCAAGGCGCTCACAATCTGACCCTGTATCGGCGAGAGGGCGCGGGAGTCTAGCTGACTCGATCGCAAGCTTGGGCAAGTTCACTTGAACTCGCCCCCCCCGTCGACTTGGGGCGCAGACTTGGCTTCTTGACTGCCCCACATAAACTCACGGGTAGCCTACAGAGCAAGCAAATTCAGCAAAACGCGACACCTCGTTCACAGCGCTCCTGCGGCAACCGCCAAAGCGAGTGTAGGCATGACTTGCTGTCACAGCCAAACTGAGGCGCGTCGGCCCGTTCCCGGTCTTCAGGTGACAGCCACTCGGCGCTTAGTGCCTGAGCACGTAAATAGCAAAAATTCTTAGTGATGTGTCGCTATTGTCTGTCGGGATGCCCTCGATTAGTCTTAAGCACAAGAATCGGAGACGCCGCTGGCACCAGAAGCGTCATTTTTTTGGGGAGGGTAAATGAAGATGACTGCTTCTGCGTGGGTTCACCTGCTAATCGTAACTATGCTGTCGTTTTGCCTGAGTGCCTGCGGTGGCGACAATACTGTATCCAGTGGCTCGGAAGGTGCAGTCACCACCGACCCCGATCAAGAACCAGATACTGACGACGGACTGGTCGACAGCCCAGATGTCGATTCGGTGCGTGCGCTAGTTGACAGCCCACAACTACCCTCTGCAGCAAGTGTTGCTGAAAATGGCGTCACAATTTCAGCCATTGTCTCGGACGAAAATAATAATGCTGTAGCTGGCGTGGAAGTCGCTTTTTCCTCCGACTCCGGAGTTTTGCACGTCACGCAGCCTGTAACCGACGAAACCGGAACCGCAAGTGCAATTTTGACGACTGGAGGCGACCCAAGAAATCGAGAGGTACGGGTCAGAACTGGTGCTGGAGCGGCCACATCGAGCGTGACGGTCTTTGTAACTGGAACCCGCCTACTCCTCTCAGGCCCTTCCTCAATCGGCTCTGGGGACACCGGAACCTACAACATCCAGCTTTTGAATTCCGATGGCGTCGGCATTCCCAATGAAGTAGTCACGATAGAATCGGCGGAGGGCCGAGTCACACCCGGAATGGTCGATGCAGTCACCGATGCGGAAGGCCGGGTCGCAGTTGTGCTCACGGGGAACGTCGGAGGCGAGGATCGCCTTTCAGTCATCGCCCTCGGACTGAGTGCAACGCAAACCGTCTCTATTTCCGACTTTAATCTTGACATAGAGACTCCATTGGTGGCGACCGAAATCCCTCTAGGCACCGCCCAGGAGTTTAAAGCTTCCGTCACACAGAGCGGGTCCCCTGCCGATGACGGTCAAATTGTTCAATTTTCATCCACCAGGGGCACTCTGTCTGCGCGTGAAGCGGCAACGGGATCCCAGCCTGCCGTCAGCGGCAGTGGAGAAGCCATAGTCACTTTAACCGCTTCAGGAGCCGGCTCTGCGGGCATCGCCACCATTAGTGCAGCAACATCGGGTGGCGCAGCAGAGCAAATTCAGGTTGAGTTTGTAGCGACAGATCCTGAAACTATTGATGTTCAAGCAAGCCCCGCATCCGTACCCCTCACTGGCTTTTCCAGCGTGCGCGCAATTGTACGAGACTCCGACGACAACCTTGTCAAAAATCAAGAAGTTGACTTCCAAATAGTCGGAGTCGGGAGCATTAGTCCTGCGAGCGGTAGAACCAATAGCCACGGGGTGGTCACCACAACATACACTGCTCCTGGCGTCTCAGACGGCACCGAAGGCGTGTCCATAAGTGCCTCGTTGCGCGAACAGCCAGCGATTACGGACAACGCCACTATTACGGTCGGCGGAGAAGCGCTTCGAATAGCTCTGGGCACCGGCAACCTTTTGGAAGAGCCCACAACAACCACTTTCGAGAAACCGTATGTCGTAGTCGTAACGGATGCCGCCGGAAACCCTGCCCCTCCTGAAACAATATTCAGACTTCAGATCATATCGACCGGTTTTGCTACAGGGTCGTTCGAGATACAGGACATTGACCCTGACGCTGCAACCGAAGATCTTCGCTGGGTTCAAAACTCAACTGCGACCTGTGATTCAGAGGACGTTAACGAGAATGGCATCCTCAATTCTGGAGAGGACCATAACGGAAGCGGACAACTCGAGCCGAACAACGTAGCCACTGTCCCTAACACAGTGGAGCTTGACGAGAGTGGTCAAGGATTCTTTGGGATTTCGTACCCTCAGAACCACAGTCAGTGGACACGAGTTCGCTTGCGGGCGACTGCAACTGTCTCTGGCACCGAGACTGTAGAAACAGTTGAGTTCTTCCTCCCAGGGTTGGCAGAAGACTACACAGACCCTGAGGTGGCACCCCCTGGCCAAACCAGCCCTTATGGTCAACCTGCGGGCTGTAGCAACCCCTAACGACCAATCTGGTGCTTCCGTAGCAGCCCGCGCAGTTTGTCGTAGCTCAGGCCCAGCGCGTCAGCGGTCCGTCCCTGGTGATGCTGATGCGCCTCTAGGGCCTGCCGCAGACGCTCGGCTTCGAAATCCGCCACGATCTGTGTGAAGTCATACGGGTAGCGGATGGGCGCGTCATCGGCTCGCGTGGCTGCCGACGCCGAAGAGGCGTCAGGGCGACTGTCCGGCATTCGTGCCTGGGGACGATAAGGTGACGCGAAAGGATCGAATTCGATCCGCGACACAGGCTTGCCGCCCGGTGCGCGGTACACGGCCCGTTCCACGACGTTCTTGAGTTCCCGAATATTGCCGGGCCACTCATGATTCATCAGAGCGGCTGCCGCCCCTCCGGTAAACCCGGCAAAGTATTCCTGGCGCAGCTGCTTGATCATGCCCTTGGCGAAGTGCTCTGCCAGCGGGAGAATGTCCTCCTGCCGGTAACGCAGCGGTGGCAAGGTCAGTACATCAAAGGACAGCCGGTCGAGCAGGTCTTCGCGAAATCGCCCTTCTGCCGCCAGCGAGGGCAGGTCTGCATTTGCGGCACCAACGATGCGCACATCCACCTCGCGGGTTTCGTTCGACCCCACTCGCTCAAACTGCCCGTACTCCACCACGCGCAGCAGTTTTTCCTGGAGTCGCAACGACATCGACGCCAGCTCATCAAGGAATAGCGTGCCGCCATCTGCCGACTCGAACCGTCCCGCCCTGGACTTGCTTGCGCCGGTATAAGCCCCGGAGACGTGGCCAAACATCTCGGATTCGAGCAACTCTTCGTTGATCGCCGCGCAGTTGAGCTTGATGAAAGGCCGGTCCCAGCGTTCTGACAGGTAATGAAGCCGCGCTGCAATCAGCTCCTTGCCCGTACCCCGCTCCCCGATCACAAGAACGGGCTTGGACAATGGCGCAACCTGCGATAGCTGCTCCAGCAAATCGAGAAAGGCCTCAGATTCGCCGATCAGTGATTCCGCCTCACGCTCCATGGGTTCGTTACCTGGTGGTTTTCACCGAATATTGGGCCATTAAACCAACACGCACAATGCCCGGCGCGGGGTGGAATTTTTAATTCCTTTATATTCAGTGCCTTAGTGTGCATCCTCGTGTTGGCACAGGTGTTGGAATGTAGTAGGGGCAAGCCCAATACACTGACCCCCAGGGAGCCCGACCATGATCCGCACACTCGCCATTGCCACAGTTCTCGCCGCCAGCCTGTCCACCAGCGCGCATGCCGCGCCGAACGTGCGCGAGGCGATTCATGCTGCCACGTCGCAAGCCATTGCCTCTCAAGGCAACCGCGCGCTGCAGTTGATCAAGGACGAAGCCTTCCGGGTGTTGCGCCCGGTTCTACCCGAGCCGACGCAGTCCCCGAGCAATCATCAGCAAGGCGCGGCCACGCCCTCTAACTAAGCCGCCCCTGCCCCCTCTTGCCACCCCACTTGGAGCCGACCATGGGAATCTACTCACGACTGTCCGACATCATCAACTCCAACATGCACGCCATGCTGGACAAGGCCGAAGACCCGGAAAAACTGGTCCGGCTGATCATCCAGGAAATGGAAGACACATTGGTCGAAGTACGCTCGACTTCTGTGCGCACCATTGCCCGCAAGAAAACCTTGGAGCGCAAGCACAAGGCCCTGAATCGCGACACGGCCGAGTGGGAGCGCAAGGCTGAGCTCGCGATTCGCCATGAACGCGAAGATTTGGCCCGCGCCGCCCTGCTCGCCAAACAGCGCATCGTCGATGTCCAACAGGAGATCACCGATGAACTGAAAGTGCTGGATGAAGAACAGGACAAACTCGATACTGACATCGCCAAGCTCAAGAGTAAGCTGGCAGACGCCAAGGCTCGGCAGAAGTCCATCGTGATGCGCAAACGATCCGCCACAACGCGCGTTCGTGTGCAGCAACAGGTCAACAGCGAGAAGATCGACAACGCCATGGCGCAGTTTGAGTCCTACGAGCGTCGGATCGACTCGCTTGAAGCCGAGGCTGAATCGTATGATCTGGGCCGTCAGGACCTGAATGACGAGTTCGCCGAACTGGAAAGCTCCGAGCAGGTCGAGGAGGAACTGGCCGCCCTGAAGGCGCGTATGCGCCCATCGTCGGACAAGCCCTCGGACTAGAACTCAATCCGTCACGAAAAGGCTAGGAGCCGATGGACGAACTCTTCCCACTGCTCGTCATTCTGCTGGTGGTTGTTGCCCCCATCTGGATCGCGTTTCACTACATCACGATCTGGAAGAAGCACAAACCGGTCAGCTCGGATGATCAGGACGCCAAGATCCGGCAACTGGAGCAGACCGCACGCCGCATGCGGCACCGACTGGATGCGCTCGAAGCCATCCTGGATGCCGAGGTCCCCGACTGGAGACGCAAGACATGAAACGCACTCGCCCGATGAATCTGCACCGCGACCCCGACCACGGCTGGATTGCCGGCGTCTGCGCGGGACTGGCGACCTACTTTGATGTGGACCGCAAGGTGGTCCGCATCATCATGGTCCTGGGTTTGATTTTCTTCGCGTGGCCGACGTTTATCGCCTATCTGGTCGCCGCAGTCCTGCTACCGCGGCGCAGCCGGCCGGCTGTCGCAGACACTCACCGGCAGACGGCGCCGGATCCTGTTCTGGACGACGAACTGGATGACCCGGCCTATGCGCCTCAGCTCCACGAGGTCGAAGACGACTTTGACCACCTGGAGCGCAAGCTACGGGGCCTGGAAGCCTACCTGTCCTCCAAGGACTTGGAGCTGAACCGCGCATTCAGGAATCTGGAACGCGGCTAATCGGAACACTCGTCAGGCAGGGCCGGGACGAGGTGGTAGCGAATAGGTCCCGGTAGCGATGGCGACCGGTTCGGCGTCATCCACCGTGCGGATCTCCACCTGACAAATCACCAACCGCCGCCCCAACTTGAGAATGCGCGCTTCAGCCTCAACGTCCCGAAGCGGTGGCCGCCGAAGAAAGTGAATGCTGGTATCGGTGGTTACCGCTAGCAGCTCCGGGCCCAGGTGGCCCAGTATGACGGCGTACATAGCGGAATCGGCCGCGGCAAACATCATCGGCCCGGACAGCGTGCCGCCAGGACGCACCATGGTCGGATTCACGGGCAGACGAATCGTCGCCGACCGAGGCTCCAGCCGTATCACCTGCAACCCCGCAGCGCTGGGCAGGCCATCGTGCAGTAAGCGCTCGACGGCACCGGTGCTTAGCACGGGCTTGATGTTGTCTACTCCCATACACCGGATTGTGCCACTGCCCCGGCCCGCCACCCAAGGTCCGCTCAGTCAACCCAGCGCTTGAGTTCGGTGTCGCGGAAGCTGGCCCAGACCCCCTGCTCAATGGCTTCACGCGCGCGACGCATCAAGTCCAGGTAGAAATGCAGGTTATGTATCGTGTTCAGGCGGGCACCCAGAATCTCGTTACAGCGATTCAGGTGGTACAGATAAGCGCGCGAGTAATGCTGACAGGTATAGCAGCCGCAATCAGCATCCAGCGGCGCCGGGTCTTCGCGGTGACGCGCGTTGCGAATGCGCACAATGCCCGAGGCGGTGAACAAGTGCCCGTTACGGGCATTGCGCGTCGGCATTACACAATCAAACATGTCCACGCCGCGATCGATGCCCTCGATCAAGTCCCGTGGCGTGCCCACACCCATGAGGTAGCGCGGACGATCGGTCGGCATCAGCGGAGACAGCGTATCCAGCACATGGAGACGCTCTTCACGCGTTTCACCCACCGACAGACCACCAATGGCGTAGCCATCGAAGCCCACCGTCGTGAGCCCCGCCAAAGACTCCCTGCGCAGGTCAGCATGCATGCCACCCTGGACAATTCCGAACAGCAGATTGGGGTTGTCCGCATGCGCCTGCCGGCATCGATCAGCCCATCGCAATGACAAGCGCATGGACGCCGCCGCCTCGGCCTCGGTGGCTGGATACGCCGTGCACTCATCGAACTGCATGACGATGTCCGATCCGAGGGCGTGCTGGACCTGAATGGAGCGCTCCGGTGTCAGCTCGACACGATCACCATTCACCGGTGAGCGGAACACCACCCCCTCTTCTGTCAGCTTACGTAACTCGGTGAGACTCCAGACCTGAAAACCACCCGAGTCCGTGAGAATGGGGCCATCCCAGTGCATGAAGCCATGCAGACCACCGAGCGACTGCACCACGCGTTCGCCCGGCCGGAGCATTAAGTGGAAAGTGTTGCCGAGGATGATGCTGGCGCCCAGGGACTCCAGTTCTTCAGGGGTCATCGCCTTTACCGTGCCGTAGGTACCGACTGGCATGAAGATCGGCGTCTCAATGACCCCGTGCTGGGTCATCAAACGCCCACGGCGGGCATCCCCATCCGTTTGCAGACAAACAAAGCTCATGTGCGGGCGTCCGGCTGAGGGGTGAGCCACATGGCATCGCCGTAGCTGAAGAATCGGTATTGCTCCTGCACGGCATGGCGATAGGCACGCATCACGGCGTCATAACCGGCGAATGCACAGACCAGCATTAGCAACGTCGACTCAGGGAGATGAAAATTGGTGAACAAAGCGTCCACCACCCGGAAGCGGTCACCTGGCTTGATGAACAGGCGCGTGTCGCCATCCATTGGCTCAAGCCGCCCGCCAGCAGCCGCCGATTCCAGGGCGCGGACCACGGTCGTGCCAATGGCTACGACGCGGCCACCGCGGGCACGGGTCGCCTCGATAGCCGCGACGGTCTCAGCAGGCACCTGCACCCGCTCGGCATGCATGCGGTGATCCTCGATCCGGTCACTGCGCACGGGCTGGAAGGTACCTGCACCGACCCACAGGGTCGTCGCCGCAAACGACACACCCCTGGCTCGCATCGCAGCCATCAGAGCATCGTCAAAGTGCAGCCCAGCCGTCGGTGCGGCAACCGCGCCTGGCTGACGGGCAAACACCGTTTGATAACGGTCGGCATCTTCATCGGTATCGGCTCTGCGGATGTAGGGCGGCAGCGGCATGTGCCCCACGGCCTCCAGCACCTCGGACCATTGTCCCTCCAGCAGGCTCAGAACAAAGAGGCCATCCTCCTGTCGCCCCCGGACCTCGACTTCATGGCCACCTTCGAGCACCAGTCGCCCGCCCGGCTTAGGAGCCTTGCTCACTCGCAGATGCGCCCAGGCCAGATCCTTCTGAACCAGGCGCTCAATCATGACCTCGACACGGCCACCGCTGGACTTGCGACCGAACACTCGCGCAGGCATCACGCGCACATCGTTGGTCACCACAAGGTCACCGGGGTGCAGTCGCTCGGGCAAGTCCACCACCCGGGCATCCCGCAGCTCGCCGCTTTGTCCGTCCACGTCGAGCAGGCGAGCCCCAGACCGGTCTGGCAGGGGGTGCTGAGCAATGAGCTGCTCCGGAAGTTCGTAATGAAAATCGGATTTCTGCATCGCTGAATCGAGGGAAAGTGGTGCCCGGGGCGCGGATCATACGTGAGCTGCCGCCACGGCATGAGCCGTGCTTTACAATCGGCCCAAACAAGATCACTGAATTCGGGGGAGTCGTGGCTGCAGCACGCGAACACTGGGGAAGCCGGTTTGGCTTCATTATGGCCGCTGCCGGGTCGGCAGTCGGCCTGGGTAACATCTGGAAATTTCCGTACGAAACCGGGGCCAATGGAGGCGGCGCATTTCTGCTGCTCTACCTGCTGTTCATCGTGGTCTTCGGTGCATCGCTGATCCTGGCGGAGATGGTGCTGGGTCGGGCCAGTGGCCGCAATCCGGTCGGCGCATTCCGCATGCTGGGAGGCGGCGCCTGGCCCGGCGTCGGCTACCTGGGCGTGTTCACGGGTTTTGTCATCCTGTCGTTTTATATCGTCATCGCCGGATGGACCATTGCCTATATGGGCTTCATGCTCGATGGCAGCCTCATGAGCTCGACCCCGGATCAGATTGCGACTCAGTTCGGTGGATTCATTAGTGGCGGCGTGACACCGGTCCTGTTGGCCGGCCTGTTCATGGCAGCGACCGTCCTGGTTGTATTAGGCGGTATCGGCAAAGGCATCGAGCGTGCGTCCAAATTGCTAATGCCCGTCCTGTTCGTGCTCCTGCTGGTTCTGATTGCGCGAGCTGTGTCGCTGCCGGGCGCCGGCGAGGGCGTACGATTCTTTCTGGTGCCTGACTGGAGCAAGGTCACCGGGGCCACCGTCACCTCCGCGATTGGCCAGGCGTTTTTCTCTCTGTCACTGGGTATGGGCGCGCTGATCACCTACGGCTCCTACCTGCCGAAGACCACCCCCATGCCCGGCTCGGCGGCCATTATTGTCGGCTTGGACACGCTGGTCGCCGTACTCGCCGGATTCATGATTCTGCCGGCGGTCTTCGCCTACAGCCTCGACCCGGCTGCCGGTCCCGGGCTGACCTTCGTCACACTACCCGTGGTGTTTTCACAAATGCCCGCGGGCGCAGTGTTCGGCTTTGTTTTCTTTGCACTGTTATTCGTAGCCGCGCTGACCTCTGCCGTCTCGTTGTTGGAAGTGGTGGTGACGTATCTGGTCGACGAGACACCGCTCACGCGGCGACAGGCGGCACTCGGCGCAGGGCTGGTCTGTTTTGCACTGGGTGTGCCGTCTTCGCTGTCACAAGGCGCCGTGGACATCCAGATCTTTGGTATGGACTTCCTCAGCGCCGCGGCCGCATTGACGGATTTGCTCCTGCCGATCGGAGGCCTGCTAACAGCACTGTTTGCGGGGTGGAAGCTGGGCCCCAAGGCCCTCGCGTTGGTCACGGCCGATGGCCGCCAGACCTTCCCACTGGCTGGGGTCTGGCTCTTCGTGTTGCGCTTCGTCGCCCCGATCGGTATTGCCTACGTCCTTATTAGCGGGTTGATTTGATGCAACAGTTTTTCGAAGTCATCAACGCCATCAACGGCGTCATGCTGGGTGTGCCCATGCTACTGGTGCTGCTGCTGGTGGGACTCATCTTTACGGTGTGGACACGGTTTTGTCAGTACCGCTCGCTCACCCATGGCGTGGGCCTGCTCACAGGCCGCTGGACCGGAAGCCAGGGCGAAGGTGCCATCTCGCATTTCCAGGCCCTGTCAGCTGCGCTGTCTGCGACGGTTGGCCTGGGCAATATCGCAGGGGTGGCCATCGCCGTAGAGCTTGGCGGCCCCGGCGCTGTGTTCTGGATGTGGATCATCGGCCTGGTGGGCATGGCCCTCAAAACCACTGAAGTCACGTTGTCCATGCTCTACCGGGATACCAGCGACCCGGACAACCCCCACGGCGGCACGATGTGGGTCGCCAAGCGCGCACTGCCGGCACTCAGTGGCCACCTGAAGACGGCCGGCCCCATCATCGGTGCATTATTCACCCTGCCGCTGATTCTGTTCGCCCTGACCGGGGGCAACATGTTCCAGGCCTGGAGCGTGTCGGACACCACGCATGCCTACTTCGGCATCCCCCCATGGGTGTCAGGCATCGTCCTCGCGGTCATCGTTGGCTTGGTTATTCTGGGTGGAATCCGTCGCATCGGCCTGATCGCCGGCACCCTGGTGCCGTTGATGTGTGTCATCTACGTGATTGCAGGCCTGTTCGTGATCTTCATCAATCGGGAGACTGTCCCAGACGTACTGGCATTGATTTTTACCTCGGCGTTTTCACCTGCAGAGGCCACTGGCGCCTTCGTCGGTGCCAGTTTTGGCACAGCCTTCATCTTCGGCATGAAACGCGCCCTCTTCTCGTCCGAAGCCGGCCTGGGCAGCGCACCAATTGCCCACTCGGCCGTGAAGACAAAAGAGCCGGTCACAGAGGGCGTGGTTGCCGGATTAGAGCCGTTTATCGACACCGTCGTCGTCTGCACTATCACGGCGCTGGTGATCCTCACCAGTGGCGTCTGGCAGCGCGACGCACAGGCAAGCTTCGACGACGTGCCGACATTTGTTCAAACCGATGCCGGCTGGGAACCGGCGGTCTCCGCGCTGCCCGAGGGTGACTGGAAAGCCGGGAGCCAAGTGTTCATGGTGGTCGACACGGATACCGGCCGTCAGCGCCTGTTCGGCACCGTGGGGCAACAAGGCATTGATTGGCGAGCACTGGCTTCTGAGTCCGTGCCCCGCGCCATGGATGCGGGCCTATACGCGGACTACACGGGGGCAACGCTCACTGCCAAGGCCTTTGACAGCGGCGCCGAGGGCCTGGGCAAGTGGATGGTGACCCTGGCGGTCTGGTTGTTCGCAATCTCGACCATCATCACCTGGAGTTATTATGGCGAGCAGGGTGTGGTTTACCTGATGGGCAACCGAGCGATCGTGCCGTACCGCGCAGTGTGGTGTGCACTGATTGTGGTCGCCTGTCTGGGCTTTATCCGCACCTCGGCCGAGCTGGACTCGATCAGTACGGTCGGCCTGGGATTCATGCTCGCCATTAACCTGCCGATCATGCTGGTGCTGGGCCACAAGATGACCCGGGAATATCGCCGCTACTTTGCCCGCATCCGATCTGGAGACATTCGCCCCACCAATGGATGACACCCGCGCTCCGCATCACCGCAAGCCCCGCATGGGCGTGCTGCTGGTCAATCTCGGCAGCCCGCAGGCTCCGACACCCGGTGCTATCCGGCGCTATCTGCGTGAATTCTTGTCTGATCGACGCGTCGTCGAGCTACCTCGAATCCTGTGGCTAAGCATTCTTTACCTGTTCGTACTGCCACTGCGACCAAGGCGGATTGCCGCGGCATATCAGGCGATCTGGACCGATGAAGGCAGCCCGTTGGCCGTGCATACCCGCGGTCTGGCAACACAGCTGCAACAACGCCTGACGTCCGAACTACCGGGTGATGTAGAGGTGGCGTGGGCCATGCGATATGGGCAGCCGTCGATTGCATCCAGACTGGCGCACTTACGCGATGCAGGTGTTGAGCGCCTGCTGGTCATTCCGCTGTATCCCCAGTACTCGGGCTCGACAACGGCCAGTGTCTTCGATGCCGTCACCCGTACGCTCCAATCGTGGCGCTGGATACCGGAGCTCCGGTTCGTCAACGCTTACCACGACCACCCCGCATACATCGCCGCATTGGCGGACTCGCTGCGCGATGCATCCGCACAGGCGCAGGACAAGGCCCCGCATCTGGTGATGTCATTTCACGGGGTTCCTGAGCGCTACATCGAACAGGGCGACCCCTATTTCTGTCATGCGCATAAAACTGCCCGATTGCTGGCCGAGTCCCTGGAGCTGGATCGGCCGCACTATTCCGTGAGCTTTCAAAGCCAGTTTGGTAAGGCCAAGTGGGTGGGACCGTCGACGAGTGACACAATGACGCGGCTGGCAAAGCAAGGCATCCATCAAGTCCAGGTAATCTGTCCTGGATTTGCTGCAGACTGCATCGAGACGCTGGAGGAAATCCAGATCGAGAACGCCGAGATATTCAAGGCAGCCGGCGGGCATGCCCTGGATTACGTGCCTGCGCTAAACGCCAGCGACCGTCACGTCGATCTGATGAGCCAGCTGGTGCAGATGCATGCGGCAGGCTGGCCCGAACTAAATGGTGACTCAGCGCAGGCAGATCGCGATGCAGTTCCAGCGCGAGTCGCCAGCCTGCAGCGGACTCACTAGAACAGACCGTGCCGCTGTGCTTCCGTGACCTTCGCGGAATCAAGCTTCCGCGCGGTTCTCAAGTCGCTTCTTAGCGCCGGACCGCGCGTTCGACCTCATAGCCCCAGAGCGCACGATCCACCGCAGATTGCAGGCTCATGACCTGAGATGACGGTGCGACTGGGGTGCCAGTCGTCGCCACCGCATCTGGATGACTCGAGCCTGCAGGTGGGGAGGCGGACGCTGTCGCCGCATCGCCCGTGCGTCGCTGCACTTCGGCTTGCCGAGCGCTCCCGGACTGCGCAGCACTGCGTTCGATGATTCGATCGGCACGCCGATCCGCCAGACTCGGCGAACCCAAACCGGAGGTCGGCCGGTCGGAGGAGCGGCCTCCGGCGACCGGGCGACCCACAATCACTTCAGGCGCCCCCCCGGATAGCCGCTGCGGCGCGGAGCAACCACGCGCATCCGGCACGGTCGAAATCGCCGTATTGGGGCATTGATCAATCCCATCCGGCACGCCGTCACCATCCGAATCAATCGAGCAACCCTCGGGGTCGGTACGCGCACCCGGCGGCGACACCGGACAGCGATCATCGACATCCGGAATACCGTCCTCGTCTGCGTCCGGCAGGTCAGAACAGCCCAGCAGGTTCACAGGCTGTCCCGGCCGTGTATAGGGGCACTCGTCCAGCTCGAAGGGCACGCCGTCCCCGTCACCATCAACAATAAACCCCGCGCTCCATGCGGACATGGACAGCAGACCGGCCAGCGGCAGAAGCAGCCAGCGTTGAGCAGAAGATTCCCCAAGCATGTTCAAAAATCTACCTGTTTCACGTGGGCCGGTCCATAAAAAAACCCCTGAGGGCTGATTCGCCATCAGGGGTTTCGATCACCGGGCGACCGCTGAGCCGCCCGGTGCATCCATCGTGCTACTTGCCGCGTGCCCGGACTTCTGCACGGCGGTTGAGCAGACGACCCTGCGGGGTCTTGTTGCTCGCCACCGGCTGGGTTTCCCCGAAGCCAAGGGTCACGATGCTGTCGGGGTTCACACCCTTGCGGACCAGGTAGTCGCGCACAGCGTTCGCACGGCGAGTCGACAGTCCGGAGTTGTACTCCTTCGTGCCCACGCTATCCGTGTGGCCGGTGATCTGCACGGTGACTTCCTTGTACTTCTCTTGCAGGGCGCGAATCTCTGCAGCGGTGTTGTCCAGCAGCACCGAGGCGTATTCACTGATCGCGGAGCTATCGAAGGCAAAGTTCACGTCTTCGAAGCGACGCTCCACAGGCTGGGTCTGACCGGAGGACTCGACAGGGACGCCGAACTCGTCAACCGCCACGCCAGCCGGGGTACGCGGAGAGCGATCCAGATCATCCGGCACACCGTCACCATCCGAATCCAGCGGACAGCCAACGGCATCAACCGGCACACCGGACGGGGTGCCCGGGCAGCGGTCGTAACGATCGCCAACGCCGTCACCATCAGAGTCCGTCACACCCGTCGGCGCGGGCAGAGCCGGCGCTTCTTCGGCCTTGCGGCCAACCGGGAACACCAGACCGAGGCTTACGACCATCTCGCCGAAGTCATTGCCGTTATAGGCATCGTCATCCGCGAAGGTGTGGCGATAACGCGAGTCCAAGCGCAAACCGGCATCAACGCCGGAATCCGGCTTGTTGAGGAAAAAGCCAAGACCAATATCCGCAAACCCGTCCAGCGAATCGTCAAAGCCAGCGGCCTGAATTTCCTCGTGCATCAGCCCGAAGCCAATCGATCCGTACGACTGGATCCACGGCGTAGCCGGCAGGAAATACAGGTTGTTCACGCGGTAGCCGTAGGTCTCCCAATCCAGCGCGCCGTCATACTCTTCGTAAAACAGGCCCAACTCGAAACCCCATTTCTGGGTAACGGCCATGCCGAACGCGGCTTCCAAGCCGTATCCAGCATCGGTGTTCCGATCGTCATCCGAGTTGATGATGCGGAACTGGGGCGAGACGTAGGGCCGCAGGTCGCGCGCCTCAGCTGCTGCAGATGCAACACAGCCGATAATGGCGGCGGCGGCAACTCCCGCACGAAACATGTCGATCATTCTAGTTACTCCCTTAACGACGTCGGGGTGCGAAGACGCGTGGTACCGATGGGGATTATAGACCATCCCCTCTCGGCAAGTGCAATGAAGTTTTGACAAATTACTCACATTTCCACGGTGATTCGCCATGATTGGCGGATTGGATGCAAGCCCTGAACAGGCGCAGCTTGGCCCACAGCCTGCCGTTGCTACACTCCCCGGCCCATTGGAAGGATGCATTGCATGGAATTGCTGGCTCATTACCTGCTGTTTCTGGCCAAGGCCGTCACCATCGTAGTCGCCATCGGCGCCGTGGTCACAGTGATCGCAGCGGCGGTCCGCCAGCAACGTCACGGACAGCAGGACCGGCTGGATATCGAGTCGCTCAATGAGCGATACAGCCACCTGAACGATACGGTGGAAGACGCCATCGTAGATGCCCGTGGGCGCAAGGCACGACGCAAGGCGCGCAAAGCCGAAGAAAAAAACCGGCGCAAGGCCGCCAAACTGGGCAAAACCGAAGCCGGCAGCAAGCTCTTTGTTCTGGATTTTGATGGAGACATCAAGGCCTCTGCCACCGACGCCCTCCGCCATGAAATCACCGCAATTCTCCAGGCTGCGCAGCCCGGAGACGAGGTGCTGCTTCGACTGGAGTCGAGCGGCGGCATGGTGCACAGCTACGGTTTGGCCGCCTCGCAACTGGCACGACTGCGTGAGCAAGGCGTCCGACTCACCGTGGCCGTGGACAAGGTCGCTGCCAGCGGGGGGTACATGATGGCCTGCGTTGCCGATCGCATTTGCTGCGCCCCCTTCGCCATCATCGGCTCAATCGGGGTCATCGCGCAGCTGCCAAACTTCAACAGACTGCTACGTGAGCACAATGTGGACTTCGAGTTGCACACGGCCGGCCAGTACAAGCGCACCCTGACGATGTTCGGCGAGAACACCGAAGAGGGTCGCGAGAAGTTCCGGGAGGAGCTCAACGAAGTTCACGGTCTGTTCAAGCGATTCATCGAGCAGTATCGCCCCCAGCTAAATCTCGAGGCTGTCGCCACCGGCGAGCATTGGTTTGGCACACGCGCACAGGAACTTCAGCTGGTCGATGACGTCATCACCAGTGACGACCTGTTGCTAAAGGCCAGCCGGGACAAGTCCATCTACCGCTTGGAGTTCCACCCCCAGCGCAGCCTGCAGGACCGCCTCGCCAGCGCAGTGGATGGCACCTGGAAACAGGTCATCCAGAATCTGCGCCACGAGTCCGGTCGGCTATGGCCGTAGACGGACAGGCAGGCGCTTCGACTCACTATGGAGACTGATGTATGCAACTGACCAGCGAGAGCTTCACCGATAACACCGCCATCCCGGGCCGCTGCGCTTTTGCGGTCCAGCATCCCGAAAGCCATGTGCAGTTTGCCGACAACCGTAACCCGCAGCTGAGCTGGTCCGATGCACCGGAGGGGACACGGTCCTTCGTCCTGCTTTGCATTGACCCGGACGCCCCCTCACGGCCGGACGATGTCAACCAGGAAGGTCGCACTGTCCCGGCCGATCTGCCTCGCGCGCAATTCGTCCACTGGGCGATGGTCAACATCCCGCATTCGGTCACCTCTCTTTCCGAGGGCGCCTGCAGTCATGGCGTCAGCCCTCGTGGCAAGACCGACCTGGTCGGACCGGAAGGTTCACGGCAGGGCGTGAATGACTATACGAGCTGGTTCGAGGGAGATGCCGATATGGAGGGCACCTACCGGGGCTACGACGGGCCCTGTCCGCCATGGAATGACGCGATCGCGCATCGCTATGTCTTTACGGCGCATGCACTGGACACGGCCGAGATCAGCCTGCCTGACCCGTTCACCGCGGGCGACGTGGAGCGGGCCATTGCGGGACATGTCCTCGCAACCGCAGAACTGACGGGCCTCTATACGCTAAATCCGGATGTCACAATCGACTAGAAGCCGGATAGCCGCTCCGTTACGGCGCTGGCTCGCCCCCCTGATGATCACCGCTGCAGCCGGCTGTGCCGCGCCTGCGGCGGTGGCAGGCATTCCCCTTCCGCTGCTGGCCGATGGCACCCCCTCTCTGGCGCCGATGCTGGAGGAGGTGCTGCCCGGCGTCGTCAACGTCGTCGCCACCGGGCGCGTACGAGAGCAGTCCCACCCATTGCTGGACGACCCGTTCTTTCGGCATTTCTTCAACGCCCCTCGACAGCCTCGTTACCGGCAGACGCAGTCCATCGGTTCCGGGGTCATCATTGATGCCCGTCGCGGCTACGTAGTGACCAACCATCACGTCGTGGAATCAGGCTCCGAGTACCTGGTTCGGCTTGGCGACGATCGTGAGTTTCCGGCGCAGCTCATCGGGGTCGACCCAGAGACGGATCTGGCTGTGGTTCAGATTGACGCGGCCGACCTCACGGCGATCCCCTTCCCCGAAACGGACCGTTTGCGTGTAGGGGACTTTGTCGTGGCCATCGGCAATCCGTTCGGCCTGCGACAAACCGTGACATCCGGCATTGTCAGTGCGCTGGGGCGTCACGGACTGGGACGCGGCTATGAGGACTATATTCAGACGGACGCATCGATCAATCCCGGCAATTCCGGCGGCGCGCTGGTGAACCTGCAGGGCGAACTGGTGGGCATTAACACCATGATCTACTCCAACAGCGGCGGCAGCATCGGCATTGGATTCGCCATTCCCTCGAGCATGGTGCGAAGCATCACCAATGCAATCATTGCCGATGGTCGGGTCATCCGGCCGTCCCTGGGTGTCGTGGGCCAGGATCTGACGCCAGAACTCGCGCAGGCCTTCGACCTGCAATCGCATGACGGCGTCCTGGTCACCCGAATCCTGGACGGCTCCCCCGCTGACCGGGCCGGCCTGGAACCGGGCGACCTGATCCAGCAGCTCGGCGACGTGCGGCTGCACGACACCCAAAGCCTGCGCCGGGCGCTGGGGCTGGCCAGTCCAGGTGAGCGCTGGCCGTTGCACTATCTGCGCAACGGCCAGCGCCGCACGGTCACCGTCACGCTGGTCAAGCCTGATCTTGCTCGGCTGGATGGGGCAGAACTTCACCCCCTGCTAGCGGGCACCTGGCTGACCAACATGACCGAGCATCACCCGCAGGCCGGACGGGCGCAGGGCGTCATCGTCGAGCAGGTTGCCCCCCGCTCGCGGGCAGCGCAGGCGGGACTCGCAGCGGGCGACATCATCTCCCAGATAGGCCGGGCACCCGTGGGTTCGCTGGCGGATGCCCGCAAGGCTGCGGCCTCGCGAACTCACGAGTTGGTCCTGCGGATTCAGCGCGAGCAACGCTCCGCCTTTATTGTCTTGCGATAAATCCGCGGGCGCTCGCTATACTCACGGGTCACAGAGGTGTGCGCAGATGAACGATTCGGAACTCAACGGGCTGGAAACTCGAGTGCAGGCGCTGCTCGCGGACTACCGCCGTCTGGCCGATCAGAACCGGGGGCTGGATCGTGAATTGTCGGAGTTGCGCGCATCCAATGCCGAACTCAAGCGCCGACTGGGGTCCATTCTCGAGCGCATCCGCGCGCTGGAAGTTGAGACGGCCTAGCCTCGTACACAGAGAAGGTTGCGCGCATGATGGATGAAGCCAGGTCGATTACCGTCACAATCTTGGGTCGTGAGTACCAGATCGCATGCCCGCCGGAAGAGCAGGAGCGGCTTCTGGAATGCGCGGACTACCTCAATGGCCGGATGAACGCGATCCGCAAGCGTGGACGCTCGATGGGCATCGAGCGCATTGCCATCATGGCGGCCCTGAACATTGCCCGCGACTTCCTCGACAACCGGGACCAGCCCCCAGGCGCAGACGTCGACGATACAACCCGCCGTCGCCTGCGGCAGATGGAGCTGTCCATCGATCAGGCCCTCTCCGAGCGCAATCGCTAAGCCCTGAGCGCCTGCAGGCCAACCCGCCTGCAAATCGCAGTGAACACACTGGCATCTATCGACGAAATTCGTTGTAATACGGGTGGTATCTCCTGCGGTGTACGACAGCGTGCCGGGTTACCTCCTGAGCCAATGCACCACACCGGGGAGGGTTGGTTGCCCGTGGTGAGCACGTCCACTTCGGGTGGAAAGCCTAAACGGGCGATCCGAATCCCCACCTGAGATCATGTCTCAGGGTCAAAGGCACGCAACGGCACAGGCGGGAGATGCCTTCCCCAGTTTCCAGTTCAGATGCGCGTCGCGCGCTGCGGCGACAGCTCTTGCAGGCGCGGCGTGCAGTGGACGAGAGCCAGCGCAGCCAGCTGCAACGGGTGGCCCAGCGCCTGGCCTACCAGGACCCTTGGCTTAGACGCGCTGGCCGCGTGGCAGCCTACCGAGCGCTGCCGTCAGAAGCGCCGACCGACCGGTTGCTGGACGCCCTCCACCAACAGGGCAAACAGCTGTACCTGCCTCGTGTCGTCGGCAATCGCATGCACTTTATTCGCTACGCCCGAGGAGACCGCCTCCAGACTCACCCGCTCGGCATGGCGCAACCTCACGGCCCTTGGCTACTGTCCAAGCGAGCACTCGACGTGGTCATTGTGCCGCTCGTGGGCTTTGATCGACGGGGCTATCGGATGGGCATGGGCGGTGGCTTTTACGACCGCTGCTTCGCCAGACACCTGACGGCCCGGGCCTGGACCCGTCCCCGCCTCATCGGCTTGGCATTCGAGGCACAGGCCGTGGATCGCCTACCGGTGGAGCCGCACGATGTCCCGCTGGACGCAATCATCACCGAACGGGGCATGACCCGCTTTCCGCGCAGCCGCTAGACTGCGCGACCCGCTACACGCCGAGGAGTGTTGACCACCATGCAGTACTGGCTGATGAAATCCGAACCGGACGAGTTCTCCTTCGATGACCTCGAACAGCGTCCGGATCAGAGGGAACCCTGGGATGGCGTGCGCAACTACCAAGCCCGCAACATGATGAGAGATAGCATGCAGGTGGGCGACCCCGTGTTCTTTTATCACTCCAACTGCGAGGTACCAGGGATTGTCGGCATCGCTGAAGTCGCGAGCGAACCCCGCCCCGATCACACGGCCTTTGACCCGGACGACAAACACTACGACCCCAAGAGCGACCCGGAAAACCCTCGCTGGTTTCTGGTCGACGTCGGCTTTGTACGCCACCTGACACGTAAGATCCCGCTCGCCGAGATCAAGCAGCACAGCGACGCACTGGACGGACTGCCCTTGATTCGTCGCGGCAATCGGCTGTCCGTCATGCCGATCGATCCCGAGCACTGGGACTACATTCTTGACCTGGAACCAGACAGCGCCGAGACGACTTAAAGAAACACGGATCTATTCGCGCCGCCAAGTGGCTGCCTGAGAACAGGCACCGCCTACGTAGCACGAATAGATCGCTGTTTCCCTAGCGCAGGAAGAGACGGTACGCCGGGTTCTCTGACTCGTCCCAGAATCGATAGCCAATGGCCCCAAGGCGCTCGATAAACGCGTCGAACTCGTTATCGGGCACCTGGAAACCCACCAACACGCGACCAAACGCAGCGCCATGGTTACGGTAGTGAAAAAGGGAGATATTCCACTGCCCACCCAACTGCTGCAGAAAGCGCATGAGGGCACCCGGACGTTCAGGGAACTCAAAACGGAACAGCCGCTCATCCGCCAGCGCATCCGCGCGCCCACCCACCAGATGGCGCAAATGTTCTTTGGCGACTTCGTTGTCGCTTAGATCAGCCAGGGCATAGCCTGCCGCCCTGAACTCGGCACACAGCGCGTCGCGTTCGCGGTCACCATCGCGGATGGCCACACCGACAAAAACCTGTGCCCGATGCGTGTCTGCGTAGCGGTAGTTGAACTCGGTGACGGCACGCTTGCCAATGTGCGCGCAAAACGCCAGAAAGCTACCGGGCTGCTCGGTCAGCGTTACGGCCAGCAAGGCCTCCCGGTGCGCGCCAAGCGCGGTGCGCTCAGCCACATAGCGCAAGCGGTCAAAGTTGATGTTGGCACCACTGACCACGGCCACCATCGCCTCCGACGCCGCGCCACGGGCCACGACATCGCGCTCCAGTCCCGCCAGCGCCAGCGCACCAGCCGGTTCCGGGACACTGCGGGTCTCCTCGAACACGGCCCGCATGGCTGCGCAAATTTCGTCGATAGAGACTTGCACGGTGCGATCCACGCACTGCCGGGCGACCGCAAATGGATAGGCGCCGATCTGCCGCACGGCCACACCATCGGCGAAGAGACCCACCTGATCCAGCACGACGCGCTGCTGCGCTGCCAGCGCGTGATGCAAACAGGCGGAATCCACGGGCTCGACTGCGATGATCTCGATGTCCGGCCGGCGCTGCTTCAAATACGCCGCCATGCCGCCGATCAGCCCGCCGCCGCCCACCGGTATGTACACGCGGGCGATGGGATCCGGGTGCTGGTCCAGCAACTCCCGCGCCACAGTGCCCTGACCCGCCATGACCCAAGGGTCGTCATAGGGGTGGATAAAGGTTTGTCCACGCTGCTGCACCAAGGTCATGGCATGGGCTAGCGCATCATCGTAGGCATCGCCGACGAGCACGACCTCAGCCCCCAGTGCGCGGACCGCGTCAACCTTGATCGTCGGCGTGGTCTCGGGCATCACAATCGTGGTCCGAATGCCCAGCGTCTGTCCGGCCAACGCAACGCCCTGGGCATGATTACCGGCTGAGGCCGCGACCACCCCAGCCTCGCGCTGCGCGGGGCTGAGCCGCGCAATGCGGTTATACGCGCCGCGCAGCTTGAAGGAATGCACAGGCTGGGCGTCTTCCCGCTTCAGCCACACAGGGCCGTCCAGGCGCAGTGACAGTTTGTCCGCAGCCTGCAATGGCGACACCTGTGCCACGTCGTAGACCACGGCCGCCTCGACATCCCGAGCCAACTGGGCAAGGTCAACAGCGGGCCACGCCGCAGGATCAGCAGCATCAGTCATGAAAAGGAGCGCCTTGGGCAGCGAATAAGCAGGTGAGCTCGTTTATCATACGGCGTCATCATGATTGCAACGAATCCCCCCATTCCCCGCATCGGCTTCATTGGTGCCGGCAACCTCGCCACCAGCCTGATTGGCGGCCTGATCCAGGCCGGCTGGTCGCCCGACTCTTTGTGCGCAGCCGACCCGTCGGATGCGACGCGACAGCGACTGACGGAACAGTTCGGCCTGCTTGTTTCTCCCGAGAATGGCGACATTGTCCATCAGGCAGACGTCGTGGTACTCGCGGTCAAACCGCAGATCATGCAACCCGTGGCCCGCGCAGTGGCTGAAGCCATCCGCCCCACACAAACAGTGGTATCGGTTGCGGCGGGAATTGAAGGCCCCGCACTGACGCGATGGCTAACCACCAACCTGGGCACACCCGGCGTCATCCGCGCCATGCCGAACACGCCGGCGCTGCTGGGCGCCGGAGCCACGGGTCTGGTGGCGATCAACAGCGTGAGCGAACTGGGCCGGCAGACCACGGAATCGATTTTCAGGGCTGTCGGCTCGGTGGAATGGTTGGCGCAGGAGGCCGACCTCAACGCAGTGATTGCAGTCGCCGGTAGTGCGCCGGCCTATTTCTTCGCGTTCATCGAAGCGCTGACGCGTGGCGGCGCCGCGCTGGGCCTCCCCGAACAAACCGCCGAGCGGTTGGCGATTCAAACCGCCCTCGGTGCTGCGCGGATGGCGGCAGAAACCGATGTACCCGTCCAAACCCTGCGAGAGCGGGTCACCTCACCCGGCGGCACAACCGCCGAAGCCTTGAAAGCTTTTCGCGCCGGCGGACTCGACGCGCTGGTACAGCAAGCCATGCAAGCAGCAGTCGACCGCGCCGAGGCCATGGCCGACGAATTTGGAGCAACGGACTAATGGGTCAAGCACAAAACGCCGGACTGTTTCTGGTCAACACCCTGTTCACGCTCTACATGAGCGTCGTGTTTCTGCGCATCGTGCTGCGGTGGGTGGCGGCGAACTTTCATAACCCGCTGTCTCAGTTCATCTGGCAGGTCACCAACCCTCCGCTTGCACCCCTCGCACGCGTGGTGCCCCGCTGGCGGCGCCTGGACACCGCCGCCCTGGTCTTGCTCCTGGCCCTGTCGGTGGCGCATATCGTTATCGTGCTGGCTATGACGCCCTATCAGCTGGGCCCGATCGCCATCGGCTGGTTTGCGCTGCTTAAGCTGATCGTGCTGGTCCTCAACGTGTACACCTTCACGATTTTCGTCCAGGCGATCATGAGCTGGCTGGGCCCACAGCAAAGCAACCCGGCCAGCGCCTTGCTGTGGAGTGTCAATGAACCGGTACTGGCACCCGTTCGCCGCGTAATCCCACCGATTGGCGGCCTGGACCTGACCCCGTTGGCCGTGATTCTGGGCCTGCAAGTGCTCAGCCGCCTAATCAACCTGCCCTACCTGTTTCGTTGATGATCGAATCCGACGGCGTCGGCCTAGTCGAACCGCAGCGATTGCATTTTGACGCACCGCTTGAGTTGGAGTGCGGCACGGTTCTCGACAGCTACGAGCTCGCCTACGAAACCTATGGCCAGCCCAATGCGGATGCGAGCAATGCCATCCTGATCTGCCATGCCTTGTCAGGCGATCACCACGCCGCCGGCCGCCATCATTCCGACGACCGCAAGCCCGGCTGGTGGGACAACTGCATAGGCCCTGGTCGCCCGATCGACACCAACCGCTACTTTGTCGTCTGCTCCAATAACCTGGGGGGGTGCGGCGGCTCGACCGGCCCCACCAGCATCATGCCGGGCGCCAACCGTCCCTGGGGCCCTGACTTCCCCATCGTGACCGTCGGTGACTGGGTTCGCACTCAGGCGCGCCTGGCCGATGCCCTGGGCATTCCACGCTGGCATGCCGTCATCGGTGGCAGCCTGGGCGGCATGCAGGCTCTGGACTGGTCCATTCGTTACCCGGACAGAGTCGCGCGCGCCGTCGTGGTTGCCGCCGCACCCCGGCTATCTGCCCAGAACATTGCCTTTAACGAGATCGCGCGCCACGCCATCCGTTCCGACCCGCAATTCCATGATGGCCGGTACCTCGAACACGATGCCGTCCCCAGCGTCGGGCTACGGCTGGCACGGATGCTGGGGCACATTACCTACCTGTCGGACGATGGCATGCGCGCGCGCTTCGGGCGTGATCGACGCAGCGACCAGGCGCGATTCAATTTCGATGTCGAGTTCGAAATCGAATCGTATCTGCGCTATCAGGGCGAAAGCTTCGTGAGCCGCTTTGATGCCAATACCTATCTGCTGATGACCAAGGCGTTGGACTATTTCGACCCGGCGCAGGCCACCAATGGCGATCTCGCCTGCGCCCTGGAACCCACGCAAGCCCGCTTCCTGGTCATCGCCTTTTCGAGTGACTGGCGCTTCGCACCCGAGCGCTCGCAGGAAATTGTGCAGGCCTTGCTGGCACGGAAGAAACGCGTCAGCTACCTGGAGATCGAGTCCGACTTCGGACACGACGCGTTTCTCATGCCCATCGACTTGTACCACCGCGCACTTCGAGCGTTTCTCGAGGTGCCGGCATGAGCCTGCGCGCCGATCTCGCACTGATGAGCCGGTGGATTCCCGCCGAAGCCTCGGTGCTCGACCTGGGCTGCGGTGATGGCACGTTACTCCACCGGCTCACCCTGGACAGGCAGGTCGTTGGCTTTGGGGTGGAAATCAATCCCGAACTGGTGACGACCTGCGTGGAACGCGGGCTCAACGTCATCCAGCGGGATCTGGCCGGCGGCATGGCGGACTTTGCTGATGGTGCCTTCGACTT
Source organism: Pseudomonadota bacterium (assembly GCA_036156195.1). GTDB lineage: Bacteria > Pseudomonadota > Gammaproteobacteria > Nevskiales > OUC007 > Abyssibacter. Next base: position 162,606 of record JAYZUZ010000009.1, read on the forward strand.
CGTCGTCATGACCCAAGCCCTGCAAGCCGTGCCGCAGCCGGATCAAATTCTCAAGGAGATGGTTCGGGTCGGACGCGAAGCGGTGATTACCTTTCCGAATTTCGGACACTGGCGGACGCGGTGGGCGCTGGCCGTCGGTGGCCATATGCCGATCACGGATGCCCTGCCCCATCCTTGGTACTCGACGCCCAATGTGCGCCTGTGCACTGTGCGCGACTTCGAAGACTTGTGTACCGTCCAGGGCGTTCGCATTCTGGAGCGCGTCATGGTGGACGAACGCCACCGGTCCAACGGGTTGATGCAGGCCCTCCCCAATCTGCTGGGTGAAATTGCCGTCTACCGGGTGGCTTGTGCATGAGCAGAATGATCCGCTACAGCCTGTTCCTCGCCTGCATGCTTGCCCCAGCGGCCTGGGCGGAGCAATTCGTTCAGGACGGCGACATTGTTGCGCACTACAACGCCATGACCGCGGCCGATTTGACTCCGGAGATCGCCAGCGCGCTGAATGTCCCTCGCAGTCGCAAGCGGGCCTTGGTCGTCATTCACGCACAGCAATTGGTCGGAGACCTACGGCAGTCACGCAAGGCCGTGGTCACCGGCCAGGCGCGCAATCTGGTTGGGCAGGTGCGCAGGCTGGAGTTCCGGGTCGTGCGCGACGCGGATGTCGACTACGCCATTGCAACGCTGCCCGTCGCCAATCTGGAGACGCTTAGCTTCGATCTCGACATCCGGGTAGAGGGTCACCCGCGCCCACTGGCCGCCAGTTTCCGGCGCCAGTTCTACCACTAGCGCGCGCAGCAACAAGGCCTACTCGGGTGCGACCGACAATTTGCGCTGAATCCAATCCCGGTGAGGGATGTGGAGCATGTCCGAGAACCGACGCATGAGATGCTCCTCATGCTTATCCAACTCGCCGTCGGCATATGCCACGCGCCACAGTTGGGTGAGGACATCGAGCTTGTCCGCATAGGACAGCGAATCATTAATCGTCGCGACAAATCGGTGCAGCGACACGGCTTCGTCCGCACGTCGCGACGCCGCCTGCATCAGGCGCGCGACCTGCCCCTCATCCAGCCCGAAGGCACTGCGCAACTCGGCTTCCACGGCGCGACGCTCGACGGCGTCCTCCGAAAAGTCCGCCCGAGCAACCTCCACCATCAGAACCGCCGCCGCCAACTGCACGTCGTCGAGTCCGGCCTGTTCTTTGTCTTGTTCAGCTGGCGTCGAAAACAGTTTCGACGCCAGCTGCTTGAGCGCGGACGGCATTAGAAGCCGAATGCAACCCGAAGGTTAAACGACGAGTTGTCGCCGATTTGTTCGGCCTCTGCCGTGATCTTGAGCAGAGCCAGCGACAACTTGACGCCACCGAAGACGCGGTCCAAGTCGTAGTCTTCATCGGAGAAGCCGGCGACGTCGGTGGTCACTTCGGAGTCCACCCGCCCATAGCCCACATAGGGTGTTGCCAGCAGAAAGCCCTTGGACACCGAGACGTCATAGGACAGGGACTCCACTTCGATATCGTCCTCGCCCGTCGCGGACTGGTAGCCCACGCGCAGCGACACCGCGGGAATGGCCACATTGCCCGACACAAACGAGTAACGCGCCTCGCCGCCTAGCAAGGTGACATCGGTCCCCGGCACCAGACCGAGCTGCGCGCCGACCTCCACGTTGATCAGCGGGATACCCTTACTGGCCACCAGGTTCACGAAGCCCAGACCACTGGGGTCCTCACCGACCAGGTCCTGCCAGTCATCACCGTTTTCGACGGTCGTGTAGCTCACCATACCGCCGACATCGAAGCCCAGCAGGCCCTTGGTCTCGGCCGGGCTGGCCGAGCGATAGGCGAAAGCCGCGGCGAGATCCTCCCCCACACCACGGAAATCAGACTGATCTCCCCCGGTGAAATCCAGATCAACCGCCATCGCAGATGCGGGCAGCAAACCCAGACAGGCTGCCGCAATCACTCGTTTCGACATTGCGTTCCACTCGTGTTTAGAAAAGGCCGCTGGAGAATAGCAAACCCGGCCGACCTTCCGATGAAGCCCCAATGCCTACAGTGCGGACCAGCGCTCATCTATGACAGCCGTCACCCGGCGCCGTAATCCGGTCAAATGTCCGTGGAAGAAATGACCGACCTCGGGCAACCAGACCTGATCAGGTACGGACTGCAGGGTTTCGAGAATATGGCGATTGCCCTGAGCAGGCACCACATCATCCGCCTCACCGTGGATGTAAAACCACGGACAACCCGGTGCAGGCAGATCGCCCAGCACCGTGTAGGACAGGGCCGGCGCCACCGTCACCAGCTGCACAGCATCGCTGCGCGCTGCCGCATGCAGGCTGATCCAGCCACCAAAGGAAAAGCCCGCAACCAGTAATGGCTCGTCGGGACCGAACTGTTCGCGCAGGTGCGCGATTGCAGCGAGGGCATCGTCCAGCTCGCCCTCCCCTCCGTCATGCAGACCTTCGCTATCACCCACACCCCGAAAGTTGAACCGCAACGCCGCCAGTCCCTGCTGTTCGGCCGCGCGAGCCAGGGTGTAGGCCACCTTGTTGTCCAGCGTGCCGCCATACAACGGGTGCGGGTGACAAATGACAGCGACACCGCGGCGCTCCCCTTCTGGCTCGCCCAGTGCGACTTCCAGCGCACCCGCAGGGCCGTCGATGGTGTATCGCTTCGGATCATTCATGACGTCAGGGCATCATCTGCCGGGTCTGCACTGAGTACCTCATCTGCGCTCTGCTTACGTTCCTCAGCACGGTTTCGCGCTTCGGATTCAGCCGCGCCCGGTTTCTTCGGTGCGTAGTACACGACCGTCTCGCCCGGCTTGGGTTTAATCGGAGCGTGCGGGGCGTGGAAGGTCAGGCGAGTGCCCTCACGAACAACGCCGATGCAAATGGACTCGTCCGGCAGATCGGAGAGAAAGTCCTCGTACGTGTAAGCCTCAGTAATCTTGGTCTTGTAGAACTTCCAGTTCTGGAAGTGACGCCGCCACAATTCCTCGTACTGCGCGTTGTCAGCGAACGCGGGTATCCCGGTAAATGGCCGTGCCACCGCCTTGCTCTTCTGCCGATTGCCCTCGTCCGGTGCATACATCGGCAACTGGAACACGCGATCATGCTCCAGACGCCCTGCAAAGTTACGGCAGACCAAGGCGTTGTATGCATCGTTACTGGTCGCAGCCAGCACCACGTTGACGCCATTGAGCTGCAGGGACAACTGGAGCTCGTCCGAAAGTATCTCGCCGTAGATTACGTTGACGCCCGCAAGGCGCGCTTCGCGCAACCGGTGCCAGGACGAATCCACCAGGAGCACGGAAAGATTTAATTCCTTGGACAGAGACTGGGCCAGCTCGGTGGTCCAAGGCGAAGCGCCCACGATGAGCACGCCGTCATCCGGTGTGGCCAGATCCAAGCGCTTGGCCAACCAGCTAATCGTGAAGCCATGCAGCGTCACGGTGGACAAGACCATGGCAAACACCAAAGGCAGCAACAGTTCAGCGTCCTCGTAACCGGCGTCGAGCATCTCCGGGCCGAACAGACCGGCCACAGCGGCGGCCACAATCCCGCGTGGCGCGATCCAGCTCAGCAGCAACCGCTCATTCCACTTCATGTCGGCGCCCACGGTCGCCAGCAAAATGGCCAGCGGGCGCACGATGATGAGCATGGACGCGACCAGGGCGATCGCGTGCCAGTCCAGGTGGGAAATCGTGACCGGGTCCAGATCTGCCGTCAGAAGCACGAAGACCGAGGAAACCAGCAGAATGGTGATGTATTCCTTGAAGCGCCGCATCTCCTCGAAATTCGGCAACTCCAAATTGCCCAGCACCATGCCCATAAGCGTGACCGCAAGTAGCCCGGCCTCATGCTGAACAGTGTTGCTCGCGGCAAAGACCACCAGCACCCCCGCCAGCATGACCGGCGCCTTGAGGTACTCGGGCACGTAGGCATTGCGAAACGCCCAGCCGATAAGCAGTGCGGCTCCGCCACCAATCAGAATGGCCGCGACCGAGCCGATACCCAAGGAAATGAGCACGGAATCCAGTGGATCGCCACCGCCGGAATACACGAAGAACTGGAAGATCAGCACCGCTGCCAGCGCGCCGATGGGATCGTTGATGATCCCCTCCCATTTCAGATAGCTCGCCGTCCGGCGATTCAGCCGCGCCTGGCGCAGCAGCGGAATGATCACCGTGGGACCGGTGACCACCATGATGGCGCCAAAAACCAGGGCCACCGGCCAATCCAGATCGCCAATTCCTTTCGCGGCCAGACTCCCCAGCCCAAAAGCGAAGATGGCACCGATACTGACCAGCCGCTTCACCCCGGAGGCGGCTTCCTTGAATTCGTGCAGGCGCAGGGTCAGCCCGCCCTCAAACAGGATGACAGCCACGCAGAGGCTGACCACCGGCCGGTACACATCCCCGAGATCGACGCTGGGCCGCACCCAGCCGAAAACTGGGCCGACAATCACACCAGCGATCAGGAACAGAACGATGGCGGGTAAGCGGAGGCGCCAGGCAATCCACTGCGCGATAACGCCCAGCGAGACCACCAGCACGAGCACATTAAGTAGGTCGTGAGTCATGAATTCGGCATGGTCGCCAGCAGCGGGCGGCACCCGGTTATAGCACAGCCGCCTGCCCCAGCAAGAAAGGATGGATGGATGTTGTCGTGTGGCACGACCACCGGTGTATCAGGGGCGCTCAGCCGCCACTGCAACGGCTTCGAGTGTAGCCCGCAACGGCCTGACGGGGCTGAACACGGCATGGCGACCAGCGCCCCGTCACGGATGGCTAGCCGAGGCCTTCCCACCCAGACTTGCGACGACGCAGATGCGGTGCAAGCAGACCGACAGCCAGCCCAAGAAACGCGATCGCGGCCCCTGTTATCCAGTTGTCGCGCAGGCTTTGCTCAGCCCTCAGCTCCATACCCAGCCGGTCCCGCTCCTGTTCCAGCGTGCGAACCTCCTCGACCAGCTGCTCGTTTCGGCGCTGGATCTCCATGGGCCGCGCTGCGGCAGAAGACACCCGGCGCAGTTCCGTTTGCAAGTCTGCAACCTGGGTCTCCAGGCCGGAGATCTGCGCGCGCATGTCCGCGTTGGCGGACTCCAGCGCCTGCAATTCGTCGACAGCCTGAGCGGCCTTTTGCTCAGCAGCCGTTTGCGCCCGTCGCGCAGCAGCCAGCTGTTCCCGGGCTGCCGGTTGATTCTGCAAGTAGCGCGTCAACACCCAGCCTTCGGTACCGGAGGCCGTCCGCACCTGGGTATAGCCTGACGCCTCATCACGCCCCAACACCTCGACACGGGTACCGCTATCCAGCATTGCGCGGATTCCAAACTGGGTGCCCTGCCCCCGGCGCAGCGTGATCTCCAGCTGATCACTGACGTAGGCCGTTGCGGCTGAGGCCGCGGCGGGCGCCAGCATCGCCAGTAACAACAGAGACAGCAGGATTACTCGATGAGCCACAGATTCCTCCATGAAGCGTGACGTGGGGCGGCATGAACGCGGCCGCGGAGTCTATCAAAGCGCTGACTTGGACCGGAGCCGCCGCGAATCGATCCACCGGCTCAGTGCGATGGCTCTGCCAGCAGGCGCTCCAGCAAATCCGGGTCATCGAAATGACGCTCACCGACGAAGGCGATGGCGTGCCGCCCCCAGATACGCATAGCCCCAGGCGATCGCACTCCACTGGGCCATAAATACCAGCGCTCCGGACGTGCGGAAGCTGTAACCAGACCCGTTGCGTCGAACAGCGAGCGCGTGCGACCGGCCGGCGTCGGCATGGCCAGCAACTCGGTGTACAACGCCAGCGGCAATGCGTTCGCGCCCCGCGTATCCGGCATGACAGGCCGCACATCGACAATCAGGTGATCCACTGCTCGGACCAACAGCTCCACCGGGCCGTCGGCTGCCACCACCTCCGGCACGAGTGGCGGTTCGTCGAGCCCTTCCGCACTCCGCACCGCCTGCGGGGGGAAAAGCATGTGGTAGCACCCACAGGGATGGATGCTATCGCGCACACGGACCTGCCCAGTGCCATCCAGCAGCACGCGCCAGACAATGCCGTCGAGTGCACCCGCATAGGGGTCCAGGGCGGACGCGGGAGCACGGCCTGAAAACCAGACCGTGAAGACCAGCTGCCAGACCGGCGTCCCGCGGTCACGACCCGGCAACAGCTGTACGTGCATCCTGGGTTGCGTGACATCAAAGACCAGACTGTCCTGCCACACCGGCTGCCCCGGCCAATCATCTACTGACTCGATCTGCAGGCGCAGTCGCGGAGCGAAATCTCGTAGCCAGGCTTCCAGTTCCGTCACGCTCGGGCGCGCCAACCCGGGCAACGTCGGTGCCTGGACCAGCAACTGCTGGGCGGTCCCTGCTGTCAGCTCGGGATGCCAGGGCTCCCAATCGCGTTGCGCCGGCCGTGGGCCGTAGTCTGAGGAAAACTCCTGCTGCCAGGCACGCACCCCAGCCCGCAACCCCCACCGGCTCAGCGGATAAACACCGAGCAGTCGCTGCCAGCGGACATAGTCGGAGTCCACGACAGCACGCTGGCGCAGCATCTGCCACTGCGCATCGGTGACAGGCGCCTGCACCTGCCGCTGCGCGCAGCGCCGCATGGCAGGAACCAGCTCAAGCTGGTCCGCATTCCTCAATTCGGCACGCCAGGCCACTTCACCCAGCGTCGCTGCTGCCTGCAGCCACTGGCGCCGCTCCTCTGCGGAGTCGATCGGCCAGTCGGCCCAGCCGCGGAGAACACGAAACCAGGGCGCACCCGGCAACACCTGCCCGTAAGCAGAGACGGCACCCGCCCGACGAACAACGTCCCGGTAATGCTCGGCGACTGATTCGCAGTCGACAGAGGGTGAAGCCACGAACCGCCCATCCTGCGTATCGCTCTTGAACCGCTGACTGCAGCCGCTCAGGGCCAGCACACCGAGAATGAGCACTAAAATCCACCCACATCGGCGCTTGTCGCACCGAAAACGGGCGTCTATAGTCACCCAATGGTGCGCACAGGGAGTGTTGCGCCAGGAATTCACATTGAACGGAATGCGGAGACAAAGATGCGTCGCCAGACTTTAGCAGCAATGTTGTTGGGACTTGTGGCTTCGGCCCCGGCAGCCGCAGGCAGTTATGGACACGCCTCGCCGGAAGGCCTGATGTTTTTGGAAATGGGCTTCGGTGACGCTTCGGCACAGCCACTGGTCCAGAAGCTCCGGTATGGATTCCAGTTTGATGTTGCCCACGGCTTCGAACAGGTGGAGCGTCCCAAGATGTTCCGCATGGAATTCAACGGGAACCAGATGGCACCGATGGGCTTGAACCGCATGGAAGTTGGCGGTGTCAACGTGCTCACCACGCACTACCGTCTCAATGCAGCAGGCGCCTTTGAGGGCTACTCCGTCATTGATTTCGGTCTGCTGGCAGTCGGCATCGCCGGACTGGCCGCCATCGGCTCCGAAGTTTTCGACACGGAAGAAACCGAGGCCGTCGAACCCGACGACGGGGGTGATGGCGGCGACGGTGGCGATGGCGGCGACGGGGGTGACGGCGGTGATGACGGCGGCGACCCGGTCTGTGATCTCATCCCATTGCCGGGCTGCACCTAAGACCCGCCCGCGCGGCATTGCGCACACTGCGGCCCGGCTCTTCGCCGGGCCGCAGTCGTTTGGGGAGCTCCCATGATCGACATCGGCGCCAACCTGGCAGATGCCAGCTTCGACCTCGACCGGCCTGCGGTACTTGAACGTGCCTGGGCTGCGGGGATCGAGCACATCGTGCTCACCGGCTCATCGCAGCTGAGCAATCGCCGGGTGCAGGAGATACGCGACCAGGCACCTGAGCACTTGTCCGCCACTGCCGGCCTGCACCCCCATTACGCAAGTCAGTGGACCGACGCCCTGGCCGGCGAAATCCGCGCGTATGCGGCTGCGAACAAGCTTGTGGCGGTGGGCGAATGCGGCCTGGATTACTTCCGTGATCTGTCTGACCGCGCAGACCAGCGCCGGGCCTTTATTGCCCAGCTTGAGATTGCAGCGGACACCGGGCTGCCCGTCTTTCTGCACCAGCGTGAAGCGCATGCCGACTTTGTCGCGATTGTTCGCGAATTCCGCGATCAACTGACGGACTGCGTGGTGCATTGTTTCACCGACACCGCCCAGGCGCTGGACGACTATCTCGCCCTGGACTGCCACATCGGCATCACCGGCTGGATTTGCGATGAGCGACGCGGCACACACCTGCTGGACTGTGTCGGCAGAATCCCCACCCAGCGGCTCATGGTAGAGACTGACGCGCCTTACCTGCTGCCGCGCACACTACGACCACGCCCCAAGTCCCGGCGCAACGAACCCATGCACCTGCCCCGGGTCATCGAAACCCTGGCCGCAGCAGTCGGCCTATCGGAGGAGTCGCTGGCAGAGGCCACGACGCGAACAGCGCGGCAGTTCTTCCGTCTGCCAAGCGCGGCGGATCAACGCATTGAACGCAGCCGCAAACCGACGAGCGAAGCCACGACCAGCGTTGGGAGAAAGGCCGTCAGCGCAGGCGACAAGCCATAGATCAGACCCGTACTCGATGTCACTTCGTTGACCAGATAAAACCCGACACCGAACAGCACGCCAACGAATAATCGCTGGCCGGCGCCGCCCTGCCGCAACGAACCGATTACAAAGGGCACGGCCACCAGCATCATGACAATCACCGTCACCGGTGCGGCGAGCTTGCGCCAGAACGCCAGCGAAGAGCTTTCTGCGTCCAGCCCATTGCGGTCCAGGTACTCCACGTAGCGCCACAGCCCCCAGGCCGACAAGCTCTCGGCCTCAAGCACGAACAGGCGCAAGACATCCGGAGTCAGCTCAGGCGTCAGATCCGTAGGCCAGGGCTCGACGTCGCGCTGCTCCACCGTCACCGCATCGGCCGAGAACTCGGTGCGCCTGACCCCACGAAACGTCCAGTGATCTTCATCGTAGATCGCGGTATCAATGGCGATGGCTGCGTCCAGGCTGCCGTTGTCCGACAATCGGAACAGCTCGACCTGCTGAATCTCCCGCTCACTGATGAGTTCGCCAATGAAGACAAAGTGCCGACCATCGCGCAGCCAGACACCATCCTTGCTGCCACGCGCGCTCTCGCCGTAACGCGCCACGCTGCGGATGTCATCTGCCAGCGGCGTCGTGACCGGCACCAGAAACTCGCCCAGCGCGAATGCAATGCCACCGACAATCACCCCGGCTTTGGCAACCCCCCAGGCCAACCGTGTAACAGAGACCCCGGCTGCGCGCATGGCCACCAGTTCGGCATTGGCCGCCAGCGCCCCCAGCCCCATCAGGGTTCCCAGCAACGCAATCACCGGAAACATGATGTACACGGTCTCCGGCACCTGCAGAGCTACGTACTGCAGGATGGCCCCAATGCCGTACTGGCCCCGGCCCAGGTCTTCGAGTTCGGTGACGAACGTGATGAAGGTGGAAATCGCCAGCAAGGCCGCCCCGACCACCAGGGTCAGCGTAAACACCGACTGGCGTAAATAAGCATCGACGCGCTTCATGTCCGTCGCCGCCCTGGCCAGCGTGCGCGACCGTCCCGGTACAGATAGAGCCAGACCACCGCCAGCGCGACCAGGGCATGCACCCACCACATCCCCAGCCACGCCGGAATCAAGCCCTTACCCACCCATGCCTGCGCAACGCCCAGCACATTGACGTAAACGATATACGCCCCGATGCCGAGTATCAGCTTGGCATAGCGCCCCTGACGCGGCGAGGTATGTGCCAGCGGCACGGCGAGCAGGGCCAGCAGCAACACCGTAATCGGCGAGGACGCACGCCATTGCAGCTCGGCGACGTCCTCTGGCTGCCCAGATGCCACGAGGTCTGTGGTCGCAGCAATCTTTCGTTTACCGACTTCGTAGACAAAACTCGGCGCCGGGAAACGGAAACCGTTTTCGGCAAAATCCAGGACTCGAAACGCCGCCTCGCCGGGTTGGCCTTCGTATCGATAACCATGACGCAATGCCAGGGTCCGGTCGCCGGAACCGGCTTCAACGGATTCCTGCCCCTCTGCGGCCAGTAACACGCCGGCTCGCGCATCCCCGTAACTGCGCACGAATATTTGTTCCATCGTGCCTTCGGAGGCATCTCGGCGCTCGACGTAGAACACAGCCGGCACGCCCGGAATCGTGCGGAACTGGCCAGCCTCAAACGCGGAAAACGCCAGCTCTTGCTGGGCCTGCTTGATCAGGAAATCTGCCGTCCGCCCCGCCCAGGGTGACAATGCAAAACTGAGAATTGCGGTAATCGCTGCCAGGGCCACGCCCAGCCGAATAAACGGGCGGTACAGCGTTGCCATGCTCACACCGCAGGCGGAGACGGCTGCCATCTCGCTATCGCGATAAAGCCGACCGAGCGCAAGCATGACTGCGAGCAACAACGACACCGGAATCAGGATCACCAGGTACTGAACACTGGACAGTGCAACAACCTGCAACAACAAGGTTTCCGGTAACTCCCCGCTGGCCGCCAGACCGAGAAAGCGTGCAAATCGGGTGGACAACATGATCGCCAGCAATACCAGCGTCACCGCCAGCCAGGTCAGACCCGCTTCGCGAAACAGGTAACGATCAAGAATCAGCGGGCGCATGGCCGCAGCCCGTGAGTTGTGAAATAGATGTTCAAAAACCGCTCGGGATGAAAAAAATGCCAAACCGCCTAGAATGGGCGCCGTCGGCCATCTGGCCGCTGATGAATGATTGTTCGCCTGACCGATGCCCGGAGGCTCGGCCCGGCACCTCGGCGACGCGACCACGCACAGGCGTGATGCCGCCCGAACGTGTCAGTTTAATACCAAGGAGAAAGGACGACACATGGAATACTTTGTCAAGAGTGGCCACCCGGAAAAGCAGCGCGTCGGTTGCGTGGTCGTGGGCATCTTCGATCGCCGCAAGACCTCGATCGCCGCTGGAACGCTGGACCACGTCAGCGCCGGGGCCATTGGCAGCGTCATGCGTCGCGGAGACATGGATGGCAAACTGGGCCAGACCCTGATGCTGCACAACCTGCCCAACATGTTTGCCGATCGCGTTTTGCTGGTCGGCATGGGCAAGGAACGCGATCTCGATGATGCGGGGTTCCGCAAGGCTTGTGAAGCGGCGGCCAAGTCCCTCAAGCAGACCGGCGCCAAAGATGCGGTCAGCTATCTGACACATGCCAACGTCAAAGGTCGCTCCCACGGCTGGAAAGTCAAGCAGGCGGCCCTGGTCACCGAGGCCACGTTCTACGAGTTCACCGAATGTCGCGGCGAAGAGGCCCGCGCCGGACTCGACGCGCCAAAAATCGAGCGCATGACCTTTGACGTGCCCCGTCGCAGCGACCTGGAGGAAGGCGAGGCCGGACTCAACGCCGCCCTGGGCATCGCCCGGGGGGTGGACACGGCGAAACGCCTGGGCGACCTGCCCGGCAATATCTGCACGCCAACCTATCTGGCTGAACGTGCCGAGCAACTGGCCAAGGACTACAGCAGCATCAAGACCAAGGTGCTGGAAGAATCCGACATGGAAGCGCTTGGCATGGGGGCCTTGCTCTCGGTGTCACGCGGCAGCCGCCAGCCCGCCAAGCTGATCATCATGGAGCATATGAAGGGGCCTAAGGACCAGAAGCCCGTGATCTTCGTGGGTAAGGGCCTGACATTTGACGCCGGCGGCATCAGCATCAAACCCGGCCCCAAGATGGACGAGATGAAGTACGACATGTGCGGCGGGGCCTCGGTGTTCGGCGCGATGCATGCCATCGCCGAACTCGACCTTCCGATGAATGTTGTCGGCATCGTCCCCAGTTCCGAGAACCTGCCCGATGGCGACGCCAACAAGCCGGGTGACATCGTCACCAGCATGGCCGGCATCACCATTGAAGTCCTGAACACCGACGCCGAAGGTCGGCTCATCCTCTGCGATGCGCTGACCTACGCAGAGCGCAATTATGATGCGGACGTCATCGTCGACATGGCCACGCTCACTGGCGCCTGTGTGGTCGCACTGGGCGCCCATGCCACAGGACTGTTTTCCAATCAGCCTGCGCTGGCCAAGGCCTTGCTCGCCGCCGGCGAGTCGATCCACGACCGGGCCTGGGAGATGCCGTTGTGGGAGGACTACCAGCAACAGCTCAAGAGCCCGTTTGCGGACGTCGCCAATATCGGTGGCCCGGGTGCTGGAGCCATTACCGCCGCCAGCTTTCTCCACCGGTTCATGCGTAAGCAGAAGTGGGCTCACCTGGACATCGCCGGCACCGCCTGGACAAGCGGCGGCAGCGCCAAGGGTGCGACCGGACGCCCCGTCGGGCTGCTCGTGCAGTTCCTGCTGGACCGTCTGGAAAAGCAGAAGGCTGCTTAAACAGACGCACTCCATCGCACAAAGCCACCCGGGCCGGCAGCGCAGGCAGCCGGCCCGGGTGGGGCACAGATTCGGCCGGGGTTCGTGGGCAGCATGACGCCGCCTCGGGGCTGCGCTACCCTTGCCGATTCTCGCGAGGCCGGAGACTCCGGCGACGCAGCTGCCTGTTCCCGCATGACCCGTATCGGCTTCTACATTTTGCGAGCCCCAGAGCCGCACGCCTTTGTTTGTCGGCTGTGCCAGCAACTGACGCGGCGCGGGCAACGGGTCTACGTGCATGCGGCCGACGAGTTGCAGGTCCAGCACATCGATGAAGCACTCTGGACCGAGCGGCCGGAGTCCTTCATCCCGCATGACGTGCTTGGCACGTCGGAAGACGCGCAAACCCTGGTGCTCATCGGTCACGCAGAGCCTCCGGAGCATCAGGCCGAGATCTTGATCAACCTTGCACCCGAAGTGCCGCTGTTCTTCAGCCGCTTCGAGCGCGTGGCAGAAATCATTCCCTCCAACGACAGCATGAAAGCCGCAGGCCGCAAACGGTTTCAGTTTTACCGCGACCGTGGCTATCAGCTCGACACCTACCAAGACGTTGATGGATAAGACCTACGACCCGTCCGAGATCGAACCCCGCTGGTACCAGACCTGGGAGGCTGCGGGCGACTTTGCCGCACGCCTGAACGCGGGGCGGGATGACTACTGCATCGTCATTCCCCCGCCGAATGTCACGGGCAGTCTGCACATGGGCCATGCGTTTCAGCACACCATCATGGACGCGCTGACTCGCTACCACCGGATGCGTGGCGACAATACCCTCTGGCAACCCGGCACGGATCACGCCGGCATCGCCACGCAGATGGTGGTGGAGCGAAAACTGGCCGCCGAAGGCAGCTCCCGCCATGACCTCGGCCGCGAAGCCTTTGTCGACAAGATCTGGGACTGGAAGGCTGAATCCGGCGGCAACATCACCCGGCAGATGCGCCGCATGGGCAGCTCCGTGGACTGGTCTCGCGAACGCTTCACCATGGACGAAGGACTGTCGCAGGCGGTGACCGAAGTCTTCGTCCGGCTGTACGACGAAGGTCTGATCTACCGGGGCAAACGCTTGGTCAACTGGGACCCGGTCTTGAAGACGGCCGTCTCGGATCTCGAGGTCGAATCCAAGGAGGAGCAGGGTCATCTATGGCATCTGCGCTACCCCCGGACCGATGGTCAGGGGTATGTCGTGGTGGCCACCACCCGCCCGGAAACCCTGCTGGGTGACAGCGCGGTCGCGGTGCACCCTGACGACGAGCGTTACCAGGACCTCATCGGTCAGACCCTGGAGCTGCCACTGACCGGACGCCAAATCCCGGTGATCGCCGATGACTACGTCGACCCCGAGTTTGGTACGGGCTGCGTCAAGATTACGCCCGCACACGATTTTAACGACTACGCCATGGGGCAGCGCCACGACCTGCCCCTGCGGAACATTTTCGACGACGATGCCTGCATCAACGACGAGGCACCGGAGGCCTATCGCGGACTGGCACGTTTTGATGCCCGCAAGCGCATCGTCGCGGATCTCGAAGCCGCCGGCCTGCTGGAACGCATCGACGACCACAGTCTTATGGTGCCGCGCGGGGACCGGACCGGCGAGGTGCTGGAGCCTTATCTAACGGACCAGTGGTTCGTGAAGACCGGCCCGCTGGCCGAACCCGCCATCGAGGCGGTAGAGTCAGGAAAAATCCGCTTCGTGCCCGACAACTGGAAGAACACCTATTTCCAGTGGATGCGAAATATCGAGGACTGGTGCATCAGCCGGCAGCTGTGGTGGGGACACCGTGTACCCGCCTGGTATGACGAGCAGGGGCGCATTGTCGTGGGTCGTGATGAGGCCGAGGCACGTGCCCGCTGGCAGGCACAGTTCGGCGCCGATAGCGACGAGCAGCCGCGTCTACGGCAAGACCCCGATGTACTGGACACCTGGTTCTCGTCCGCCCTGTGGCCGTTTTCGACTCTGGGCTGGCCCGAGCAGACCCCGGAGATGCAAGCCTTTTATCCCACGGCCGTGCTGGTGACCGGCTTTGACATCATCTTCTTCTGGGTGGCCCGCATGATCATGATGGGTCTGAAATTTACCGGCGACGTACCGTTCCGTGATGTGTACATCACCGGTCTGATTCGCGATGCCGAAGGCCAGAAGCAGTCCAAATCCAAAGGCAACGTGATTGACCCGGTCGACCTGATCGATGGTATCGATTTGGAGTCGCTGGTCGCCAAGCGCACGGCGGGGCTTATGCAGCCGAAGAAGGCGCGAGCCATCGAAAAAGCCACGCGTAAAGACTATCCCGACGGGATTCCTGCGTTCGGCACCGACGCCGTGCGATTCACCTTCGCCGCCCTGGCGTCCACCGGGCGCGATATCCGCTTTGATCTGGGTCGGGTTGGCGGCTACCGGAATTTCTGTAACAAATTGTGGAATGCAGCGCGCTACGTGCTGATGAACACAGAGGGCCAGGACACCGGACTGGATGCACAGGCCGAGATTGCGCTGTCTGCTGCGGATCGCTGGATTATTTCGCGGCTGCAGGCCACAGAGGCCACCGTGGCACAGCATCTCGATGGTTACCGCTTCGACTTGGCCGCGCAGGCCCTCTACGACTTCACGTGGAACGAGTACTGCGACTGGTACCTCGAACTGTCGAAGCCCGTGCTCACGGGCGACGCCGACGCGGCAGCCCAACGCGGCACGCGCCGAACCCTTGTGCGCGTACTGGAAGCCCTGCTACGCCTGCTTCATCCGCTGATGCCGTTCATCACCGAAGAGATCTGGCAGAAGGTGGCTCCGCTGGCCGGCGTCGAGGGGCGCTCCATTGCCCTGGCGGCCTGGCCAACCGCAGACGCGGACAAGCGGGATCAAGCGGCTGAAGCCGACGTCCAATGGCTGCAGGACTTTATCCTGGGCGTGCGACGCATTCGCGGTGAAATGGACATTGCACCCAGCAAGCCCATTCCCGTCCTGCTGGAACACGCTACCCCGGACGATGCGGAACGCCTGAGCCGGTTTGAGGCACTGATTGCCTTCTTGGCCCGCACCGAATCGGTCACGGTGCTGGACGCCAGTGAGCAGGCACCCGAAGCGGCGATGTCGCTGTTGGGCGGCATGCGTATCCTGGTGCCGATGGCCGGCCTGATCGACAAGGCGGCGGAACTGACCCGACTGGACAAGCAAATCGCCCAGTCAGAGGGCGATGTCCAACGATCCGAAGCCAAGCTTGGAAACGAGCGCTTTGTCGCGCGAGCGCCTGAAGCCGTGGTCGACCAGGAACGTGCCCGTCTGGAACAGCATCGCCAGACGCTGACTGAACTGAAAATGCAGCGGGAACGGATTGCGGCGTTGTAGGTCGGACCCTCTGCACCCCGCCATTCCGTCCAACAAGGCCATTTCATGGGTACCCGACTCTTTGTGCTGCTCTTCGTCATTCCACTGGCGGAGACCTGGCTGCTGATCAAGGTCGGTGGCGTCATCGGCGCAATCCCGACCATTGCGCTGGTGGTGCTTACGGCCGTCATCGGCACCACGGTGGCGCGCCGGCAAGGCCTGAGTACGATCCGACGGATTCAGCTGGCGCAGGCCGAAGGGCGGCTTCCTGCTGCCGAAATGGTCGAGGGCGTCTTGTTGTTGCTCGCCGGTGTCCTGCTGATGACGCCGGGCTTCTTCACGGATGCCATCGGGTTTTCCATGCTGTTCCCCAAGCTGCGTGGACGCTTGGCCGAACGGACGGTGAACTCGCTGGCCACTGCGCGACCTGACCTGGATCAGCCAGTCATCATCGAGGGCGACTACGAGCGCAAACGGCCGCCGCGCTAGCACAGCGGCGATGGCACGGACGACCCGGCGGTCTTAACCCGTCTTGAGTTGCATGCGCTGGATACGGCTGTCTCCAGCCTGCTGGGTCCCGCCCTGAACCTGTCGTAGCGCGGTGTCCAGCGTCTGCGAAATTCGTGTCTGGTGAAGAATCATGGACAGTTTGGGCCAGGTGGCCCGCTCGCCTGCCAGAATCATATCCCGCGTGGCTTGCAGGCTCGGGTTGGAAATCATCTGCCGAAACTGATTCAGCCTGAAGTTCGGACCAATGGTGATGTTGCCCCGGTATGACTGCTCCAGCAGTCCGTGCACAGTGTCGAGCCGGTTGCGAAGCACGCCCGGAGGAAGCAAGTCCCGTCCCAGTCCCGCCAGCAACTTCGATTGCTCCTTCAACGCCTCCAGCGCGTAGGACCGCAGGATACCGCTGCGCCCACCCCGTGACCGGGAGCCTCGCAGCGCAAGAAACGGCACCACATGCGGGTTGGTCTGACTGACGATGAAGTGATTCACGTTGTGCAGTCGACGCAGCCGCAAACGTGGGAGGTCGCTCTTCATCGAACCATCCACCCATTTCACATTAGGAAGAAACGGCACCTTGGCGCCGCGGTGGTCCCGTTGGTACAACAGCACCGGCTCAAAAATCAGCGGTACGGCGCAGGAAGCCAGCACCGCTTCGCGCATGCACAGATGCGGAAACGTCACGTGATTGACCAGCTTGGGCGATTGCGCGGTATTGGCCGGGGAGACCGTGACATTCACGACGCGCCCTGTCCGACGGTAGGACTCCTCAAAGGTCATATCCGCGACAAAATGCTGGATGCCCCGGCGAACCTGCGCCTGATCCATCAGCGCGCGACGCTTGAGTATCGAACCTGGACTCAACCCACGCCAAAAGCCGAAGCGCGCCATGTCCGCATCGAAGATCGCCTCCACCTCGTCATCCGTATGCGTCCCCAGCGTCGCAGCCACGACCGAGCCGGCGCTGGACCCGGAGATCACGCGAGGCAGGGCCTGGTGCTCCCACAACGTCTTGATCACGCCGATGTGGAACAGCCCCAGTGTCGCCCCACCGGACAGCATCAGTCCGGTCCGGCCGAACGACAAGGCGGTTTCCTCGAAGAAACGCAGGCGCTCCTGAGCATCGATTGGCGAGGCCGGCGACGCCAACTCGGTCAATGCGCAACAGACCTCATCGATATAACCGGAGACTAACTGTTTGGTCCCGATAAACGTCTGGGCGTACAGGGACGGGCTGCCAATGCCGCCCATGTTCCAGTGCAAGCCCTGACGCAGTTCATGCATGAGCCCTGCAGCATCCCCACGCTCTCTGAGCCGCTTCAGTTGCCGCTTGCGCGCACGAATCATCCTGAAGTCATAAAGAGGCGATTCGTCATCGGCCTTCCACGCCTCGCGGCCTGTCAGCACGTCCAACTGCTGCGCCGCCTCGGCCCAGGTCCCGTAATCGGGCGCATGGCGCATGGCGCGGCGACATTCACGTGCATTGGCCATCGATACCCGCCTCATCTGTCAATTCGTTCATCCTCAGCTTAACGTCTATCTCACCAGGGGGTGTAAACGTTTCGCGAAGCGCTGGCGAATCGGCAGATGCCGGACAAATGCTCCCGGCCTCCGATCCGTGATGCGCTGCAGAGGCCCGCCTGCCTCAGTTAGTCTTTCCGGGTCTTTTTTCCGAGCGCATGCCGTGGACGACCTGATGACCCAAGCCCCCATCGCTGGTGCGGAACTGCTGCAAACCGTTCAAACCCGGGCCGGTGAAATCATCGTGGGCAAGCAAGCGCAGCTTCGTCTGGCCACAGCCTGCCTGATCGCGGGCGGGCACTTGCTCATCGATGATGTGCCCGGAATGGGTAAGACCACTCTCGCGCACACGCTGGCCCGGTTGCTCGGTCTGAATTTCAGCCGGGTCCAGTTCACCAGTGACTTGCTGCCCGCAGACATTCTCGGCGTGTCGGTCTTCGAAGGTGCCGACACGGGTTTCGTGTTTCATCCAGGCCCCGTGTTCTCCGAAGTCGTCCTGGCCGATGAGGTCAACCGGGCGAGTCCCAAAACCCAAAGCGCCCTGCTGGAGGCGATGGAGGAGCGCCAGGTCACCATCGACGGTGTGACGCGCGCCCTGCCGCATCCCTTCTTTGTCATCGCGACCCAAAATCCCGGCGAACAAATCGGCACGTTTCCGCTGCCGGAATCCCAGCTGGACCGCTTCATGATGCGCCTGGAGCTGGGCTACCCCTCGGCCGAGGCCGAGCTGGAGCTGCTGGCTGGCCGCAGCCGCCGCTCCCTGCTGGAGGAGATGCTGCCCGTCGCGGGCCCCGAACAGCTCACCACTGTCCAGGCAGAGGTTGAGCGCGTCGACGCCCGGGAACCCGTGCTGCGCTACATCCTCGCGCTCATCCGCGCGACACGCGCCTCTGCCGAACTACGCGACGGGCTGTCGCCGCGGGCTGGCCTGGCGCTGAAGCGCGCGGCGCAGGCCTGGGCGTACATGGACCAGCGGCCCTATGTTCAGCCCGAAGACGTGCAGGCCGTGTTTGCGGCGGTGGTTGCGCACCGGCTGCGTGGTGCCGATCGCCGCCCGCTGTCGGCAGAAGCCGTGCAGGGTATCGTCGAACACGTTGCCATCCCGTAGCGCGATCAAGGGACGCATCACCATGACCTGGAACCCGGTGCGCGGCATGCATCGGCGCATCGAACAATGGGTGACCACACGGGTACAGCGACTGCCCGGCCCGGTCACCATCCGTCGACAGCGCATTTACATATTGCCCACCCGCCAGGGAGTGGTCTTTGGCGTCATGACCTTTGCGCTGCTGCTGGGGTCGATGAACTACTCCAACAGCCTGGGATTTGCGCTGACTTTTCTGCTGGCAGGCCTGGGGCTGGTCTGCATGCATCATACGCATGGCAACCTGGTGAACCTCCAGGTTTCTGCACGCGGAGCACCACCCGTATTTGCAGGCGATACGCTGCGCTTTGTCGTCGTCCTCCACAATGCAAGTCGACGCCCACGCCATGTGGTCGGTACAGGGTTGAGGCAGGGGGTATGGCCGGATCACTGGGTCGATGTCCCGGCGGGCAGCGAAGTGGCCACCGGCCTGGATGTCGCCGCTTCACACCGAGGGCGCATTCCGGCGCCCCGGTTTGCCGTCTCCACGCGTTTTCCACTCGGCCTGTTCTATGCCTGGACCTGGGTTGAACTGGATCAAAGCGCTGTGGCCTATCCCAAACCATCGGGTGCGCCACTGCCCGACTCGCTGGAAGGTGATGACGGCGCCGAACACAGCAGTCCGCGCGTCGGCAACGACGATTTTGCCGGCGTCCGGGACTATCACCGCGGCGATGCACTTAGCGCCATCCACTGGAAGGTCACGGCACGCACCGGGGACCTCATGGTCAAGCAATTCGCGCAGGCCAGTCGCGACGAAGTCGTGCTGCATTTCGACCGGCTCACCGACCCCGACCCCGAACAACGGCTGTCGCAGCTCGCCCGCTGGGCGCTCGACGCCACTGCACGGGGTCTGAGCTGGTCCATGGTCTTACCGGATCAGCACATCCCCGCCGGCTCGGGGCCAGATCACTGCGCGCGCTGCCTCACGGCACTGGCTCTTTTTCAGTCGGACCCTCGACCGACCGCATCAACATGAACCAGCCACCCGTGTCCCTGCGCAGCCTGCCGCGCCTGCTCGCGGTGCTGGCTATCGTGATCCTGCCGCATGTCCGTAACCTGCCGGTCTGGATCCCCGCGTTTGCGCTGGCGATGATGCTGTGGCGGCTCGGCGTCGCACGACGCGGCTGGGGTATGCCCGGCACGCTGGTGCGCGCAGGCTTGGCAGCCCTGGCCTTTGCTGCGGTCCTGGCGTCGTTCGGATCCATCAACGGACAAACACCCGGCGCAGCACTGCTGGTGCTCATGGTGGCACTCAAGCTCACCGAAACGCGCACGCTGAGGGACTACACGATTCTGACGTTTCTGGGGTATTTCCTGCTGGGAACGCATTTCCTGTTCGATCAAAGCATCCCGATGATCGTCTTCCTGCTCATATGCGGCGTGTTGCTCACTGCCGTGCTGGTCGACATCAACCACCCTGACGGCGGGCTGTCGCCTCGTACCAGCCTGCGTACCGGCGGCCTGCTGGTGGCACAGGCACTGCCACTCATGCTCATCTTTTTCGTGCTGTTCCCGCGCATTCCCGGCCCGCTCTGGGGACTACCGGCGGATTCCGGTTCCAACGCCGTCACCGGACTGAGCGAACGCATGTCACCGGGCGACATCTCCCAGCTGTCGCAGTCGGATGAAGTCGCGTTTCGCGTTCGTTTCGACACCGAGATCCCGCCCCGGACCGATCGCTACTGGCGGGGACCTGTGCTGTGGTCATTTGATGGCCGGGCCTGGGAGCCAGGCTTTTCCCCCAACACCCAGCAGGCCGGCGCGGTGGCCGATGCCCGCCGCCTGCTTCGCTATGACGTCACGCTGGAGGCACATCGCCATCACTGGCTGCTGGCACTGGACGTGCCCATGTCGGTGCCTGCTGATGGTCGCCTCACCTCTTCCCGTCAACTGGTCTCACGCAAGCCAGTCCGGGAACGCAGGCTCTACACGGTCGAGTCTGCACTGGACTATCGCCTGGACCCTGCGCTAAGCGAGTGGGCGAGACGAATTGCCCTGCGCCTGCCGGTGGAGGGCAACCCGCAGACGCGTGCGCTGGCCACACAATGGCGCGACGAAGGCCTGGACGAAGCGGCCCTGGTCAACCGGGCGCTGCGCATGTTTCGCGAACAGCCCTTCGTGTACACCATGCAACCTCCGGCACTGGGCGCCGATAGCGTAGACGAGTTCCTGTTCTCCACCCGCAGAGGGTTCTGCGAACACTACGCCAGCGCCTTTGCGGTGCTGATGCGCGCTGCAGGGGTGCCTGCGCGTATTGTCACCGGCTACCAGGGTGGCGAGATGAGCGCCAATAATCAGTACATGATCGTGCGCCAGTCCGACGCCCACGCCTGGGCCGAGGTCTGGCTGGCAGACCAGGGCTGGTTGCGTGTTGACCCCACGGCCGCTGTTGCCCCGGACCGTGTTGAAGTCGGCCTCGGGGCGGCCCTGCCTGCTGGCGAGCCTGTCCCGTTTCTGGCGCGTGGAACGGCCTCTTTGCTCTCAGCCTTGCGGCTGCGCTGGGATGCCATCAACACACAGTGGAACTACTGGGTGCTGGCCTATGGCCCTGAGCTGCAGCAATCCGTGCTTTCGCGCATTGGCTTGCCGGACTGGCGCAGCATGATCCTCGCGCTGACCGGCCTGGTCTCCCTGCTGCTCACCTTGCTCGGTCTGTGGCTGCTGTGGCAGTCACGCGGCGCAGACCCCGTGGACCCGGCACGCCAGCAGTGGAACCGGGCGGTGCGCCGGCTCCGTCGACTGGGCCTGAGTCCGGCACCCGCAGAGGGGCCGCGTGATTTCGCTGAACGGGTGCGCAACCAAGCCCCTGAGTTGGCCGCTGCCGTCGAGGAATTGGTCGATGCCTACGTGGCCACTCGCTACGCCGGATCGGCAGAAATGGACCGCTTGCAAACGGCGACCAACGCCCTGCCCCGGCGGCGGCGCTGACCGCAACCAGCGAGCAACAACATCGCCAGTCCCGTCACCGCCCCCCAGCCACCGGAACCACCACCACCGGACGCCGTGGCTGGCAAAGGCTGCTCCGGCGCACCCTCACCCACCAGCCGGATGCTGCGCGAAACGCCCCCCGTGTCTCCGCTACGTCCGCTGGCGTCCTCAAAATCTGTCCAGCCACCCGCGTCCCAGTCTGCAACGGTGGCGGGGTTGGCATCTAGGCGCTGGCCGGACAAGTCCTGGGCATCAACGACCAGATCCAGGGTCTGCGCGTCCTCAAGCACCGAGCCGGCCTCCACCGTCAACGTCATGACCAGGGTATCGGTACGATACCGGTTGGCGTCAGCAGCAGTGTTCCAACGCATGTTGGCAACCGGCACAGCCCACTCAAAGGCCTGACCGTCGGCATCGCGACCCGCCAGCGTAACCGCGGGCATGAGCGGCACGGACTGACCTCGGTACTGGACGACCTGCCCATCCTCGAGCTGACGCATCGGCCGATC
The DNA here is from genome assembly GCA_036156195.1 of Pseudomonadota bacterium. Lineage (GTDB taxonomy): Bacteria > Pseudomonadota > Gammaproteobacteria > Nevskiales > OUC007 > Abyssibacter. Next base: position 184,966 of record JAYZUZ010000009.1, read on the forward strand.
GAACTGCAGGGCCAATTGCAGTTCGCCGGTTGGCAAGCCTGTTGTGGGTTGAGCGTCCAGCTGCCTCGTCTGTTCCCCCGCTGGCAGCCACGTCGCCCAGGCCAGCAGGTCGCCACCCGCTGTCGTCAGCCGAACGGCCTCAAGAATCGGTGGCCCCGCCTGTCGATAGGCCCCCAGTAACAGCGCCGCGGCCAGCTCTTCGCGGACCCGTGCAATCTGGTCCTCGGGGAGAATGAACCCGTCATGGGTCACACCGTTGTGGCCGTACTCGCTGGCCCCCGCGGCGCCGGGCTCGATCTCCAATGTGTAGGACGGGATTTCATAGGTATAGGCGAAATACTCATCCAGGGCGCCGATGCCCCGGCCCGCTGGACTGGGGTCGTAACCGTAACCGCTGGTGGCCGCGCGCATCACATCGGCGACCTGCCGAGCGATGGCGTCCCGGCGCGCATGCCCGGTATCCGCCGCGAAGAAGACCCGAGAGAACGAATGGATATCGACAAAGAGTCGCAAGCGGTCAGCCAACCCGGCGATGGAGGCTTGCAGCGCTTGTGTCTCCGGCTCCGAAGCCGGGCCACTGCCGTGGTGGACCAGCGATGCAGCATCCTGGCTGGATCGATCGCTGGTCGCCCAGAAGGGGCTGTTGTTGCGATTCACATCCACGCCCAGCATGCCATCGGCCTCGGTCCTGAGATCGGTATCGACGCCCCGCATGTTCTTGCGACGCATCCGGCCATCGCGGGGCCAGTTGGATGGGTCGCCCCTGTAAGTGGTCCTGAGCACCTGGGTCGGCGTGCGCTGCGTGTGCACAAAGCCGTCGATGTTCAGCACCGGAACAATGACCAGCGTGAGTTGATCGATGAGAAACTCGACGATTGCCTCGTCCTGCGCACCATCGGCCAGCGCCTCCAGCAGGGCCGTCGCGACCTCGGGGCTGGCCCACTCGCGCGCGTGCGTCCCGCCGTTGAACAGCACGGCGGCCTCGCGACCACTGCCGTCTGCGAGACGGGTATCGGCATCTCCCACGATATAAGCCCAGATAGGCCGCCCTTCCAGGGTTGTACCGATGCGTCGTTCGCTGATCCGCGCATGGCCGGCCAGATCTCGATGGCGCGCGAGCAAACTGGCATAGCTGCGAAATCCCGACACCGGTGCAGCGCTATCCACCGGATGAGGCACCGGATAGCCCAGCGCAATGTCATTTGGCCCGGGATTGGACTCCACGTAGGTTTGCACGGTGGCTGAGGAGGCCGCGCTCACCAGCCAGGCCACCAGCGTGGCCGCTATTCGCCCAGCCATACCAACACCTCCTGCGCCAAGCCCGCTGCATGCGTCTGCGTCTGCGCCCAACTGCGCAACGCGCTGGCATCGCCGTGGTCCACCAAGGCAATCACCATCCGGCGCAGCTGCGTGTGCGGCACCGTCGGGTCATCCAGTTGTGTCCGCAACCAGCGCCGACCGTCGGCACGCCGAGCCAGGCCGAGCGCCGCATCCAGGCCGTGGTAGGTATCGGCCGCCCAGTGTTGCAGCTCCGCCAGACTCCGCGCGCCCGAATCCGAGGCCAATGCCTGCAGCCAAACGGGCCGCAGATGCGCAGACCTGCGCATGGCATCAGCCGTCTGATCGAACAAATCCGCGTCTCCTGTTGCCAGCACCTGGCGAAAGCCCAGCAACCGTTGCGTCGCACTGCCCTGAGGACCTGCCCGCCACTCCGCCTCCAGCCACTCCTCCAGCGTGGCTGAGCCGGGATTGACCCGGAACTGATCCAGGGCCCAGTGCGCGGGCAGCGGCCTTGGGAGCACATCAGCCCAGGCACGCCGCTGCGCGAGGGTTAATCGGGACAACAACTGGGGTGTCAGCTCAACAGCGACCGCGCCCGCACCGGATGTCATCGCGCCCTCCAGCCGACCCACCGCCTCGCGCGCCCGCCAGATGCGCAGGGTCGCCCGAGCGGCCGCAGAAACCGGAAAGACCGGCACCGCAACGGCGCGGCCCGCATCGGGCAGGGTCTCCATCGCCAACGGCGGCCAGGTAGCGACCTCCGTCAGCCACTGCTGGCCGGCCGGCGTCATGGGCGCCTCGGCCAGTGCCTGAGCGACCTGCAACGCTGCCAGCTCATGCCTTGCATCGCGTGGACCCTGCCCGCCCTCGATCTGCTCCATGGCGCTGTGCACGGCCGCCCAGTTTCCCGCACGTGCTGCGGCCTGTAGCTGCAGGCCTGCTGACTCGCTCCGCAGGCCGTTCAGCTGGTCGGCGGAAAGCGTGACGGCCTCGCTGCTCATCGAGACCAGCCCCGCAGCCAGCCCGAGCAACGCCACTCTGATGTAGCCACGCCCCCAGTTGTTCATCGCAGCGCCTCCTCGGCCGGCCGTACCCGCATCAAGAACACCATACCCAAGACGAACAGCAGGGCAATGGACAAAATGGAGACGCGCGAACTCCCCGTCACCACGGCAGATACGCCGACCAGCACAGGCCCCAGGACAGCGGCGAACTTGCCCATCATGTTGTAGAAGCCGAAGAACTCGCCGGATCGCTCTGCGGGAATGAGGACCGAGTAGTACGACCGTGACAAGGCCTGGACGCTGCCCTGCACGAGTCCGATCACCGCTGCCATCACGAAGAACTGCAGCTGGGTCTGCAGAAAAAATCCCCAGACTGTGACCGCAATGTAAACGCCGATGCTGATGAACAGCGCAGGTCGCGTACCGGCCCGGCCGGCCAGCCGGGCCATGAGCAGCGTGGCAGGAAAGCCGACAAACTGGGTAATCACTAACGCCTGGATGAGCGCGTTGGTTTCAAACCCGAGTTTGGCGCCGTAGTCCACGGCCATGCGAGCAATCGTGTGCACCCCGTCGATATAAAGCCAGTACGCGATCAGAAAGGTGACAACCTCCGGGTACTGGCGCAGACGCCGCAGGGTGCCGATTAGCTGGCGTAGTCCTCCCATTGCGGCGGCCGTGACAGACACTCTGACGGGGGGGCGCGACTCGCGTACGAACCGGAACAGCGGCAATGAAAACAACACCCACCACAGCGCCACCGACCCAAAGGCCACCCGCACCGCTGCCGTGGCATCGGGCAGGCCGAACCAGGCCGGCTTGAGGGTCATCACCACATGGATGACCAGCAGCAACCCGCCCCCCAGATAACCCAGCGCATACCCCAGCGCCGACACGCGATGCCGTTGCGTCGGTTCACAGACGTCGACGATCAGCGCGTCATAAAAAGAGATGCCCAGCGCAAATCCGACCTGGGCAATCACAAATGCTGTCATCGCCCAGCCCCAGGCGCCTGGTCCAATCCAGCAAAGCGCCGCGGTGCCCGCAACACCCAGCATGGTCATCAGGGCCAGCAGGGGTTTCTTCAGGCCTCCAAGATCCGCCACTGCACCCAACGTGGGCGACAACAGCGCCACCAGCAAGCTGGCGGCAGAGCTGCCCATTCCCAGCCAGAACGTACTGTCCTGGTCCGATAGGCCACTCCCCCAGTAACGGGCGAAGAAGACCGGAAAAAAGGCCACCAGAACCGAGGTGGCAAAGGCCGAGTTCGCCCAATCGTAAAACGCCCAGGCCCACAGTGACCGGCGGGGCGCCGTGTCAGTCATGTCCGCATCCTCAGAGACGGCGCGGTAGCCGCTGCGCCGCTCATCCGAACACCAGCGCCAGCCCGGCGGCCAGCAAGACGAGTTGCACCGCCACGGCAAACCCACGCTCTGACGCATGGTGGTGCAGCCAGTCACCCAACCAGATGCCTGGCGGCACCAGCAGGACCAGCCAGGCGGCGCGCAGGCCCATGTCGGCCGTCCAGAACCCGCCCAGCAGGTAGGCCAGACTCAGCACGAGATTGAGACTGAACCAGATCGTCATCAGGGTCGCGCGAAAGCGTGCACGCGGAATATCCAACCTCGCCAGCGCGTGGACCAGCAGCGGACCGCCCGAGGCATAAAGCCCTTGGACCAGACCGGCCAGCAACACCCACGGCCGTGCGGGTTGAGTCTGGGGAGCCGGGTCGGTCACCCCCTGGGCGCGCAGCCCCGACAGCCGGAGCAGTTCACGCAGGGCGAGCAACACCACCAACACGCCGAAACTGGTTCGCAGCCAGCCCCCCGACAAGACGAAGGCTGCTGCCACCCCCGCGATGAAGCCCAAGCCCATGATGGGCAGGATTTGCCGCAGCAGCAGCGACCAGTCGATCGAATCACGATGCCGCCAGGCCACCCAGGCGGACATCGGCAGGTTGAGCGCCACAACCACGGGCAGCCAGAGCTTGATGGGCAGCAGCAGCGCACCCAGCGTCACCGCAACCACGTTGAATCCAAAGCCTGTCATGGTCTGGATCACAAGCCCCGCCAGAACGATGAGGGCCAGGGCCAGGTCCAGCTCGCTCATCCGGTCAGTCTCTGCATGTCCAATAGTCGCTCGTCCGCACGTCTGGACCGGATCGTAGCATCGGCGTCCCGGTCCGCCTCAGGCCGGCACGCGCATGTCACACAGATCACCACTACACTGGCGGGCCACTTCTCGTGTTCATGGAACCTGCGACATGCCCAGCTTCGAGTACCGCGGCAAGACCGCTCTGATTACCGGCGCCTCATCCGGCATTGGCGAAGCCTTTGCCCGTCAACTGGCCGAGCGCGGCATGGATTTGATTCTCGTGGCCCGCTCACAGGACAAGCTGCTGGCGCTGGCCGACGAACTGGCTGGCGAGCACGGCTGCCGGACCAAGGTGCTGGTCGCCGATCTCAGCGAACCCGATCAGGCAGCCGGGCTGGCCGATCGCGTCAAGAGTGCGGGGCTGCAGGCGGATCTCATCGTCAACAATGCGGGTTTCGGCACCCATGGCCGCTTCACGCGTCAGTCGGCAGCCCAGGAACGCCGGGAGGTGTTGCTCAATGCACTGGCGCCGCTGGAAATCGCGCACGCCTTCGTGCCCGGCATGGTCGAACGCGGCGGTGGCGGCATCATCAATGTCGCCTCCAGTGCAGGCTTCCAGGCCACGCCGTATATGAGCACTTACGGCGCTACCAAGGCGTTTCTGCTCCACCTGTCCGAAGGCCTGTGGGCAGAACTCGGACCCGAGAACATCCAGGTCATGGCCGTGTGCCCGGGGCCCGTCGCCACCAACTTTTTTGAGGCGTCTGGTAGCCCGACGCTGAAGAAGGCCCTGAGTACGACGCCGATGATCAGCGCCGAACGCTGTGTGAGAGAAAGCCTGCAGGCATTCGACAAAGGCCGCCCCGTTGTCGTCCCTGGCCTTGGCATCAAACTGATGACACAAAGCAGTCGTTTCATGCCCCGTGCCCTGCTGACACGGGTGAGTGCTCGCATGCTGGGCCCCAGACGCCGGAAAACTGGCTAGGGCGATATCGATTCCTGCCCCCCGCAGCCCGCGCCTTGTTGTAGACTACGCCTCCCCACTGGGCCAGTGGCGGAACTGGTAGACGCGCAGCACTCAAAATGCTGTTCCTTCGGGAGTGTGAGTTCGATTCTCACCTGGCCCACCATCGCCTCATCGCAGGCGCCCCCCCTTGACCGAACCGACGCTGACCACCCGCCGCGCGGTTGCCCGGTAGGCGCGGCTTAGCAGACCGTCATGGACCTGTCACGCGTTTTGATATACCGTCTCGCGCCCGTCACCGAGTCGGGTCGGGCACGTTGCCCCGGGACTCGAGCGGTTTTTCTGAATTAACAGTGGGTTAGAAAATCCATGGCCAACGCGAAGAAAAACACGGCTCCGGCAGCAGATGCGCAAGGCAGCAAAGGCAGCCTGCTAACCGAAGAGCAGATTCGGGCGATGTCCGAAGACGAGTACATGAACGACGCGCAGTTGGCGTTCTTCCGTCAGCGTCTGCTGGAACAGCGCGCTGAAGTGCTGGAACGCGAGCGCGAGATTCGCGAGCGTCTTAACCATCGCGAATCCGCCGCCGACCCGGTCGACCGGGCCGCAACGGAAGAGGAACGCTGGCTGGACCTGCGCTTGCGTGACCGCGAGAGCAAGCTGCTGCGCAAAATCGACTCGGCTCTGGAAAGTATTCGCCACAAGGAATACGGCTACTGCGAACAAACCGGTGAGCCCATTGGCATCCCTCGGCTGTTGGCGCGGCCGACGGCGACGCTGTGTATCGACGCCAAGGACACCACCGAGCAGATCCAGGCGCAGTACCGAGACTAGCCTGGCGCCGGTCGGGACGTTAGTCGAGCACAAAAAAAGCGGGCCTGATGGCCCGCTTTTTCGTTTGGCCGGATCAGCGCGGCCACTCAGCCGCGCTGATCACCTGCGCTATTCCTCGTTGCCGAACAGCACCTTCAGACCAAAGTTGTAACCGTCAACGCGCTCATTGTCGCCACGGTAGTACACCATGAATCCACCGCTGAGCGAGACCAGCTTGGAGCCGTCCTCGTTGAGAAGGCGCAGCGGGTAGAAGTTCAGGTTCGCCCCATAGGCGCGATCCCCTTCGCTGTCGGCATCTTCAAACTCCACCTCGCCGTAGCCGATGGGCACTTCGAGCTGCAGAAAGCTGGTGAGATAAGCGCTGGGCACCAGAAACACACCCAGATAGCTCTCCAGCGCCACCTGCGGCGGATCTTGGGACAAATCAGTGTCGTCGCCCTTTAATCCGTACTGCACCTCAACCGCCAGGTTCTCGTTCACGGCGAGACCCCCTCGCAGCCGAATCATTGAGGACTCGGCCTCGAAACGCTGTTGCTGCGGCGTGGCGGGATCCCCGTCGTCCCCCAGGTTGACGAAGGTCACCACATCCAGCTCGGCCTGATCCGCGCCCAGGTAGAAATGCAGATCATCAATCGCCGCGGCGGTTCCTGTTGCCAGCATCCCGGCCGTCAACACCAAAAACTTCTTCATCGGTCTCCCCCAATGTGCATGAAACACCGGTCACGGCATCGCGATCTGCTGTAATTTATGCCGCGATGCACTTGCCTGTCCTGAGACGCGATCATCGCCCATATTGGGCTTGCTTTCTACCCCGGAAGCGGGCTGAGAGCCCCTTGCACGCCACCTGCGCTACGGGAGCGTTGGCGATGCCCTGCAAAACCCGGCACTGTCCCGACGCGACACCCCAAGCCCGTGTCCTGCTGTGGCACCGAGCCGCACAGCGCACGCGTTGCGCTGCACTGCTCGTCGCGGGCTTGTGCAGCATGGTTGCGAGCGCTGCGGGGACCGACGTACAGACCCAACAACCCAATCTGATCCAGGCCATTGACCTGGGCACGCAGGCACCGCCTGGCACCGAGCAGCAACTGCAGCGTTTTCTCGGCATGCCACTCATTCCCCAGGTGCGCCGCGCGGCGCGCCAGACGCTACTGGCCCTGCTGGCCGGGCCACAGGGGGAATGGACGGTTGATACGACGGCAGCGCTGGACGCGTACGGCCGCTGGCGGATTCAGCTGTCGCCGCCGCCTCGTGCCGCGACCCGCCTGCAACAACCACCGTCACCCGCTGTCAGCCGTCCTGCACGGACAACGCGCTTCGATCGCTGGGTGGCCTCCGACAGCCCAATCCTGATCGACCGGTCCACCCGCCAGCTCTGGCTGAAGACAGACCATGGTCCGGCAGTCTTCCCTGTCGCTGTCGGGCGCCCAGGTCACTCCACGCCCGTTGGCCGGCGCCGGGTCCAGGCGGTGGCCGCCAATCCGGTGTGGTATCCGACACCCGGCATGCACCGGGATGCGGCCCGACAGGGCCGCCAGCTTCCTCGCAGTGTTCCGCCCGGCCCCGCCAACCCGCTGGGCAGTCACTTCATCGCCCTGGGCAACGCGATCGGCATCCATGGCACCAATGCGCCGGGCTCAATCGGCCAGGCCGTGAGCCGGGGTTGTGTCCGCATGCACCCGAAGGACATCCTGACCGTGGCCGCTGCGGTCAAACCCGGAGATGCTGTCTGGATCGTTGCGTCACTGGACGCAGCACCGCAGGTCTCGAGCATTCGCCAACGCATTCCCGACCACTCGCCTATGGGGCCGGCGCGCCCCGCAGGCGCCTGACCAGAGCCCGTCCAGCCCGCCATGAACTACTGCAGTCACTGCGCAGAGCCCGTCGGCTTTCGTGTCCCCGAGGGCGATAGTCTGCCTCGACACGTCTGCGACGCCTGCGGGACGATTCACTACATCAACCCCAAGATCATCGTCGGTTGTCTAGCCGAATGGCAGGGGCGCATCCTGCTCTGCAAGCGCGCTATCGAACCGCGTTACGGGCTTTGGACACTCCCGGCAGGGTTCATGGAGCGGGAGGAAACGGCAGCCGAAGGTGCGGCCCGCGAAACCCTGGAAGAAGCCGAGGCGCAGGTGCGTGACCTCAGCCTCTACGCGGTACTCGATGTCCCGCAGATCAGTCAGCTCTACCTCATCTACCGCGGGCAGTTGGTCGGTGGCGCACACAGCCCGGGACCGGAAAGCCTGGACACCCAGTTGGTCCTACCGGAGGCCATCCCCTGGGATGAACTCGCCTTCCCCACCATGCAGGTCACCCTCCAGCACTATGTTGAGACAGGGGGTGCAGCGCTGGGTGACGCCGGCCCACTGACACGAACAATCCGGCGACCCACCCGCAAACCGCGCTGATCCGTTACCATACCGCCCCGATTTGTGATCCGGAGAAGCCCAGCATGACCTTCGTCGTCACCGAAAACTGCATCAAGTGCAAGTACACCGACTGTGTGGAGGTGTGCCCGGTGGATTGTTTTCACGAAGGCCCGAACTTCCTCGTGATCGATCCGGAGGAGTGCATCGACTGCACGCTCTGCGAACCCGAGTGCCCGGCCGAGGCGATTTACGCCGAAGATGACCTGCCGGAAGATCAGGCCCACTTCCTGGAACTCAACGCCGACCTGTCCAAGAGCTGGCCGGTGATCACAGAACAGAAAGACCCGCCCGCCGACGCCACCGACTGGGACGGCAAGCCCGGCAAGCTGGAGTTGCTCGAGCGCTAAGCCTGCGAACAGGCGACCGCATCAAAAAAGCCCGGTACGCACCGGGCTTTTTTGTGGACGATTGCGGCCGCGACTACAAACCCTTGGCCAGAATCCGCTGCTCCAGCGGCTCAGCAGGCATGTATCCACTGATGGACGTGCCATCTGCCAGCAGAATCAGTGGCGTGCCGCGCAAACCGACCTGCTGCCCTGCGACGTAATGCGTCATGATCGGGTTATCGCACTGCTTGGGAGCAACCGACTGATTGGCCTTCGCACGCGTCAGCGCGTTCTGCCGATCATCTGCGCACCACACCGATTCCGCCGTCTTGAATGAGGCTGTCCCCGGACCACTGCGGGGATAGAACAGATAGCGCACCTCGATGCCACGACTCAGATAGTCATCCAACTCGCGGTGCAGCTTGCGGCAGTAGCCACAGTCCACATCGGTGAACACGTAGATCACATGCTTGGTCTCGCCTTCGGGAGAGAAGGTGACCATCTGCTCCTCGCCGATCTGATCAATCACCTGCTTGCGACTGTCATTGCGGCGGTTTTCGGTCAGCGATTCGCCGGTCTGCAAATCCACCAGATCGCCCTGCACAAGGTAACGGCCGTCCGTCGTGAGATACCCGTAAGCCGTGCCTTGACTCACCTCCCACAAACCCGCCTCGGTTTGCCGCATGTTCTCGATATCCAGCCCCGGATAGATCTGCGTCAGCAGCTCGACATCGGGTGCGCCGGTGGGCGCGGCGGCGGGCGTCTTGTCCTCGGCTGGTGCCTGCGCCTCGTCGCGGTCGGCACTGGCCTTGGCGGTGTACTGGTTCTGCCCGGCCTGTCCACAGCCCGAAGCGAGCGCCAGCAGCAGGAACGTGACGACCCCGGCGGGAAATACTGATTTCATCATGATGTTGGTGTTTTGGTTGCAGGGATGGGACCGCCCGAAGACCGCCCGGTTCACACAGCGCTAACCGCGTGGATGATGACGCGCATGAAGCTCGGCCAAGCGCGCCTTGGCGACATGAGTATAAATCTGCGTGGTCGACAAGTCTGCGTGGCCCAGCAGCATCTGCACCGCCCGCAGATCCGCCCCATGATTGAGAAGGTGGGTAGCAAAGGCGTGGCGCAGCGTATGCGGCGACAGCGGCTGGCTGACCCCGGCGCGCAGCGCATACTGCTTGATGATGCGCCAGAAATTCTGACGGGTCATGGCCTGGCCGCGCTGCGTCAGAAACAAGTCATCGCTGTGACCTCCGTTGACCAGGGATGGTCGGGCCTGGTGCAGATATCGATCAATCCATTCGGCTGCGGCCTCGCCGAGCGGAACCAGGCGTTCGCGCCCGCCCTTGCCGGTTACGCGCAGCACACCGTGGCGCAGGTTCACCTCATGAAGCTGCAGACCCACCAGCTCCGACACCCGCAGACCGCTGGCGTACAGCGTTTCCAGCATGGCGCGATCGCGCAGGCCCAATGACATGCCCGTGTCCGGTGCGCCCAGCAGGCGCTCGACATCCTGCTCGGTCAGCGTTTTGGGTAAGGGCCGCCCCAGCCTCGGTGACTGGATAAGTGCTGTCGGGTCTGTGCGCACCAAGCCTTCGCGGGCCAGGTACCGGTAAAAGCGTCGCAGACTCGACAGCAAGCGCGCCGTGCTTCGGGGTTTGAGCCCGGCTTGCAGGCGCGCACCCAGGCAGGCCTGCAGCGCGGCCGCGTCTGCTGACACAAGATCGGGAACCTGCAGGCGATACAACTGCCGAGCCAGCCCCTCGAGATCACTGCGGTAGGCCGACAAGGTCAGGTCCGACAGGCCACGCTCAACCCAGAGCATGTCGATAAAGCGGTCGATCAGGCGCGCATCGGATTCGGGCAAGGGCGAGGGAGCTATCGGCATGTCGCCATCATAGGCTGCGATGCCCATATGTGCTGGGAGCCAGCATCCGCTGGAGCTTTTATACTGCGCGCCATGTCCTCCCTGCCCCGCGCCCTCTACGGCGGCTATGCGCTTGCCGTCTTCCTGCTGGCGGCCCTGGTGGCCAGCCTGCTGCTGGCCGTGGTTCCCGGCCAGACACGTCGCCGCCGCCTCGGCCGGCGCATCATGCGCGTGACCTTGCTGCTCATCGGCGTGCCTCTGCAGGTCCAGGGCGCATTGCGCCTGCCCGATACCCCCGCGGTCTGCGTGAGCAACCACGCCAGTCAGCTCGATGGACTGGTGCTCTTTGCCACCCTGCCTGCGCGCTACACCTTTGTCGTCCGTGCGGAATCCCGGCGTACGCCCTTGTTCGGGTTCATGCTGGACCGCGTCGGGGTGATCTGGATGGATCGCGCGGATGCCCGGTCCGGGTCACGCGCGATTCGCACGCTGATCCGCCAATTGCAGGCCGGCCGCTCCGTGGCCATGTTTCCGGAGGGCACCATCCGCCCGGAACCCGGCCTCCTGCCGTTCAAGATCGGCGCGTTTCTACTGGCCAGCAAGGCATCCGTCCCGCTGGTCCCCGTTTGGATGCGTGGCACGCGCGTATTGTTTCCGGACCAGGCGCGACTCCCGACCCGTACTGCGATCAAGCTGCAGGTACTGGAGCCGGTCACCGCACAAGGCTCCTCACGCGATGACGCACGGGCTTTGCTGACACGCGTGCGCGCCGACATGCTGGCCCTGGGTCACGAACAGGATGCGTCTCCGACATGAACAGCGCCGCGACGAACGCCGGTCCCCGCCAGCGGTATCAACGCGCACTGGATTCAGGCGCATTCGTGGCCGATTCGGCGCAGGCCACGGCTGTCGACACGCTGGAGCGGGTGTACCGCGAACTTGTCGCCTACCCGCCCAAGTCGGGCTTGGCCTTGCGTTGGCTACCCAGTCGCATGACCCGTTGGCCGCCGGTGCGGGGCGCTTATCTATGGGGTGGTGTCGGTCGCGGCAAGACCTGGCTCATGGATGCGTTTTTCGACGACCTGCCCTTTGGGCGCAAGCGACGGACACACTTCCACCGGTTCATGCGCGACGTCCACCAGCGACGGCGGAATTATGCAGAGCGCAGCGATCCGCTGGATCCGATTGCCGAGGATCTGGCGCGCGAGGCGCGCGTCCTGTGTTTCGATGAGTTCTACGTATCGGACATTGCCGATGCCATGATTCTGGGCCGCTTGACCGAGGCGCTGTTTGAACGCGGCGTCACTCTGGTGGCCACCTCCAACTGTGCCCCTGATCAGCTCTACCGGGGAGGGTTGCAGCGCGCGCGCTTCCTGCCCGCCATCGAGCGACTGAACCGACACTGCGAGGTGCTCAATGTCGATGGCGGCACGGATTATCGGCTACGGGACCTGGATCAGCTCGCGCTGTATGTCACAGGCCCGGATACGACCGCGCTAAAAGCCCTGTTCGATCGCCTCGCGCCCCAAGCGAACCGTAACGTGGCGCTGGACATTAACGATCGCAGCCTGCCCGCCACGGCAGCAGGTGAGAGCGCCGCCTGGTTTACCTTCTCCACGCTTTGCATGGGGCCGCGCAGCTCGGACGATTACATCGAACTCGCGCATCTGTATCAGTGGATTGTGTTGAGCGAGGTCCCTCAACTCGGTGGCAACCTGGAGAACGAGGCACGGCGCTTTATCAACCTCGTCGACGAGTGCTATGACCGCAGGGTCAACCTGGTCATCCAGGCCGACGTCTCAGTCGAGTCGCTGTACAGCGGCCAGCGGCTGCGATTCGAGTTTGAGCGAACCTACAGCCGCCTGACCGAGATGCAGACCCGAGCCTATCTGGACGAGCCGCACCGCGCCTAGGTAGCGTGCCTAGCCGGCGCTGGCTTCCATGAGTCGCAGCTTGCGCAACTCCCGGACGGCAACCGACAGGCCCAGAAAATCCGCCGCATCCGAACTGTCGCGTATCTCCCCGATACGCCGACGGGCAAATTGCACCGGTTCCTGATACCGCTGGGCCCAGGCGTCAAACAAGGCCTCTGGTGAGTCGCCGGATTCGCGCAATACCTGTTCCGTGATCAAACCGTGGAGCCGGTGCGCGTCGTCACGCAAAGTGGCCCGCGCCAGGGCGGGCCAGCGCCCGGAGACTTCCAGCGAGTTGATGGCGCGATGCATCCAGAGCATTGAGAACGCCTCCCCGACATGGAAGAAAGTCCGAGCTACGAGCTCCAGAGGGCGATCGCTGGATTGGCGCAGCGCGGAAATCTCCAGCGCCGGCCCCAGCACACGGGTGCTGGCAATGCGCAGGGCCAAGGCTTCTGGCACGGATTGTTCCTGCCAGTGCTCTGCCGCTGAGGTCCAATCTGCCCGGTAGTCTGTTGGCAGGAGCTGGGGCAGTCCGGATTCGATGGCCTCCAGATCCTGGTGATACCCGCTGACCTGCTCCTCGATGGACAACGCCCGGTCCGGATGCAGCAGAAACACGGTGCAGGCGTGCTTGATCAACCCCGCCACACGCGCCATCAACTGGTACTGCGTCTTGGCATGCAGGCTGCCATCCAGCGCCTGAATATCGTCGTAGTAGCTGTCCGCCTGCAGAACCCGTGTCGCCACGACAAAGGCACGCGCGACGGCCGGCAGCCCTACGCCCTGCTCGGCCGCAATCCGATGCGGGAAGGCCATGCCCATGGTATCCACCAGGTGATTGGTCACCTGCGTGGCAATCAGTTCCCGGCGCAACCTGTGGCTGGCGAAGGCCTCCGGCCGTTGGCTGCGCAGCGACTCGGGGAAGTAGGCCGTCAGCAAGGGTTCCAGGCCAGGGTCGTCCGGCAGTTCGCTGTCCAGCAATGTCTGGAACAATGCGATCTTGCTATAGGCCAGGAGAACAGCCAGTTCCGGTCGGGTCAGACCGATGCGCCGGTTGCGACGCTCTGCCAGCTCGTCCTCATTGGGAAGAAACTCGATGGCCCGGTCCAGTAGCCCCTTGCGTTCGAGCATACGCATGAGGTTTGCGTGTTCGTCGAGCCGCACAGCCGCATTGGCCTGCATCATCGAGATCACCCGGCCCTGCTCATAGGCATCACGCAGCACGAAACGGGCAACGGCATCGGTTGCATCCGCCAGCCAGCCGTTGCGTGTCTCCTCGGCCAGGTCACCTGCCCGAATGGCCTCATTGAGCGGAATTTTGATATTGACCTCACGGTCTGACGACGCAACACCGCCCACGTTATCGATGGCATCGGTGTTGATCCGCCCTCCTTGCAATGCGTACTCGATCCGGCCCCGCTGCGTCAGCCCAAGATTGCCGCCTTCGCCAATCACTTTGCATCGCAGGTCTCGCGCCGTGACCCGCAGGACGTCATTGCTACGATCGCCCACATCGGCATTGGCTTCATCCGAGGCCCGGACATAAGTCCCGATGCCGCCGTTCCAGAGCAGGTCGACGGGCGCCTTGAGCATGGCCTGAATCAACTCGTTGGGCCGCAGGCTCTCGGCATCCGTGCATAAGACCCGGCGCATGGCGTCGTTCAGATCGATGCGCTTGGCGCTGCGCTCGAAGATGCCGCCGCCTTCCGATATGCATCCCTCATCGTAGTCAGACCAGCTGGAGCGCCCCAGTTCGAAGAGTCGCTTGCGCTCGGCAAAGCTCGCGGCAGGGTCCGGATCCGGGTCGATGAAGATATGCAGGTGATTAAAGGCCCCGACCAGGCGAATCTGTTCTGACAACAGCATGCCGTTACCGAACACATCGCCTGACATGTCACCGATTCCGATGACGGTGAAGGCTTCGCTCTGGGTGTCGCGCCCCATTTCGCGGAAATGGCGCTTGACCGACTCCCAGGCAGAGCGGGCGGTAATACCCATCTTCTTGTGGTCATAGCCGGCCTTGCCGCCAGAGGCAAAGGCATCGCCCAGCCAGAAACCGTAATCCTCGGAAATACCGTTGGCAATGTCCGAGAACGAGGCCGTGCCCTTGTCAGCTGCAACGACCAGATACGGATCATCGGGGTCATAGCAGACCACGCGATCCGGCTTGACGATGTCATTGCCCACGCGGTTGTCCGTGATATCGAGCAGCCCCCGGATGAAGGTCTTGTAGGCCGCAATACCGGCCTGCTGAAATGCATCGCGATCAGCGGGTGAGACCCGCTTTTTGACCACAAAGCCACCCTTGGCACCCACCGGCACGATCACCGCATTCTTCACCATCTGAGCCTTCATCAGACCCAGCACCTCGGTGCGGAAATCTTCGCGACGATCCGACCAGCGCAATCCACCGCGCGCAACCATGCCCCCGCGTAAATGCACGCCCTCGACATCCGGCGCGTAGACAAACGTTTCGATCTGCGGAAGCGGCTTTGGCAGTTCCGGAATCTTGGCCGGGTCCAGTTTCAGCGTAATCCAGGCCTTGGGCTGCCCGGCGTCGTCCTGCTGGTAATAATTCGTGCGCAGACAGGCCCGCACCACATCCAGGCAAGCGCGCAACAGGCGGTCTGCATCCAGACTGTCCACGGCATCCAGCGCAGCGCGGATGGCGTCTTCCTGGGCTTCTGCCTGATCTCCCTGCAAATGATCCGGATCAAACCGCTGTTCAAACAGCGTCACGATCTGAGCGATCAGTTCACCGTGGGTCGACATGATCTCCGCCATGTACGACGGCGAGTACGGCATGCCCGTCTGCACGAGATACCGCAGCCATGCGCGCACCAGTCCGATACGACGCCAATCCAGGCCGGCAGAAAACACCAGGGAGTTCAGATGATCATTCTCATGATGGCCACTGCGTACGGCCTTCATGACAGCCTCGAATCGACGCGCGGCCTGTTCGTCGGATTCCGCAGGGACGCCACGACACTCGAACTCCTGGATCCACAGGTGTCGAACCGCACCGGCCAGGCGATAAGGGCGCTGCGTGCCCACGGATAACCCGAAATGCTCCAGAGTCGGGAGCACTTCGGAGAGCGCATCGGGATCGCCGGAAATGTAGAGCTTGACCCGGGCAGGCTCACCCAGCAGCAGCCGGGGCTGCCAGGGCGTTTGTTCGTCCAGCGACTCCAGCACGGCGATGTCATCTGCGGCATCGGCAGCCGAGACGGTGCTGATGTACCCGGCCTGGAACGCATCGCCGTACCGGGACATCAGCCGCGCGGCCTCCTGCGGGGTCTCGCGCTTGGTCAGCTCCTCACGCAAAGCGTCTTGCCAGGTCCGCGTGGCCTCCAGCAAGCGCGCCTCGATCTGCGAAGCGGTTTGTTCGATCTTGGTGCCCGTCCGCGTGCGCACCAGAAAATGGATGCGGGCGAAGCCATCGCGCATGAACTGCACCTGACGCTCGATGCCGTTGGCATCAAAGACCTGCTGCAGAATTTCCTCCATGCGCTCGCGCACCTGCCAGCCATAGCGATCGCGTGGCATGTAGATCAGGCAGGAATAGAAGCGACCGTAGCGGTCGCGACGCATCAGGAACTTGAGTTGCTGGCGGTCGCGCAAGGCACGAATCGCCAGTGCCATTTCGTAGAGTTCGCCCTCCCCGCCCTGAAACAGTTCGTCACGCGGAAGCGACTCGATGACGTCACGCAGACTCTTGGCCGCGTGGCTGTCGCTGGGCAACCGGGTCTTGGCGACCACATAGTCCAGCTTGCGCCGCACAATCGGAATGCTGCTGGTTGGGCTGACATACACATTGGTCGCGAACAGCCCCAGGAACCGATATGTCCCGACCACCTCGCCACGCTCGTCGTAATGCTTGAGCGAGATCGAGTCCATGTAATCGGGGTGATGAATATGCGAGCGGGCCGCAGACTTGGTAATCACGACCAAGCGAGATGAGTTTGCGTACTTCTGCAACTCCGTCGGTGGCGCGACGTAGGGCGCATCCAGATCGCGCGTGCGCTCATCGCGCAGCAAGCCTAGGCCGCTGTCGGGTACGAACTGCAGCTCACGCTGCTCACCCTCGCCGATGAGTTGGGTCTGTCTGAATCCGAGAAACGTGAAGTGATCGGCATCCAGCCACTCCAGAAATGCCTGGGCCTCGGCGAACTGTTGCTCATCGCACCCGGGCGCCGGGTATTTCAGCTCGGCGATAATGCTTTGCACGCGTCGGCGCATCGGGACGTAGTCTTCAACCACCGCCTGCAAATCAGCCATGACCCGGTGCACGCGCTGTTCGAGCTGCTGATAGGCCTGGTCGTTGGCCAGCGGGTCGAAGAGTAGTCGGATATAGGACTCTTCCTGCCCACCGTCATCGTCACGCGGGACCACCCGCAGGCGTTGGCCCTGGTCGTCACGCTCCACCCGGATGACCGGGTGAATCAACCAGTCGATCGAGGCTCCGGCATCGCGGACGGCCATGGACATGGAGTCCACCAGAAACGGTCGATCCACACAGGCAGTCGACAAATGCGCCATGGGCGAATCACCGTCCGGAGGCCGTATCGACACCAGCACACCATCCAGCGTGGCCGTTTCGTCGTACAGCGAACGGGCCAGGGCGACCAGCGCCTCGGGCTTGGAACCCTCCAGGGTTTCCAGCGGCGCCAGATCGACGCACTGCCGCAGAAATTCGCGAAAATCGTCGGACGCGTTGCCGACACCCTTTAGCAGCGAGTCAATCAGTTCCCGCTGCCGCTCAAATCGATTGCTTGCCAAGGCTCGTCTCCCGCATTGGCGCGTGTGATTCAGGTCTGTGCCTGATAGCGCCGAGTATACGCCCGGGTTACGCGCCGTCACGAACCGGGGCGGGCTGCGTATACTCAGCGCCTTCGCCGTTTCAGCTTGTGCCGAGAGACGCCCATGAAGCTCAGGACTGTCCTGATCACTGCCTCCCTACTGGTTTGGGCGCTATGCGCCTGGTTCATCGGGGACCGGCTTGCCAACTCGATTGAGTTCCGCGTGAACAACTTCGGAATCTACCCGGGTGCCGGGACGATTCAGCGCAACGCTGAGGGCTACTTCTATCATGTGCTGCCGAACAACACGGCGCGGCAGATCTATCCGACATTGGCACCGCCCACCTACTTCGAACAATGCGCGGAATGCCGCCTGGTCCGGGAAGACCAGCTATCGGCCACCAATGACTTCTGCGCCACAGCAGCGCGAGCGAGCCTGCCTGAAATTTCGTTTGAAGTGCCCTGTGCCACAGGCATCACGCTCAACGATGGCCCGCTGGTCATCGCCAGCCTGGTGTTTGGCCTGCCCATACTGCTGATACTCATCATCATCGGCGCCCGCCGCGGCGTGTTCAAACCACGCGAGATCCGCCGCGACGTGGGACGCAGCCGCTACGACGCGCAGTAGCGTCCCCGTCGATCAGCCTCGCAACGTGTCGGACTGGGTCTCGGGTGCGGCGGCCTGGAAGGCCGACAGCGACAGACAGCTGCGGTAGACGCGCCGCAGATTGCTGTAGTCGGACAGGTCCAGGCCCGTCGCCAGTCCGTTGTGGACCTGTGGGACGAGACAGACATCGGCCAGGGTCGGTGATGGTCCGAAGGCGAAGTCCTGCTCCGGCTCCTGGGCCAGCATCCATTCCATGGCCGCAAAGCCCTTATGTGCCCAGTGTTCGAACCACTTGCGACGCGCATCGAACGGCACCTGCATCTGATCGCGCATGTAGCGAAACACACGCACGATGTTCAGCGGGTTCATATCGGCCACGGCGACCTGCGCAAATGACCGGACCTTTGCGCGCAGACGCACATCCTCAGGCAACAGCGGACGCTCGGGATAACGTTCTTCCAGATACTCGAGAATCGCGAAGGACTGCGTGATGATCAGGTTCTCGTCCACGACGAGTGCCGGCACCAAGCCCTGCGGGTTAAGCCACAGGTATTCCATCTTGAGGTGCTCGCCGGCGTCGGAGTCGACATACACCGGCTCGTAAGGCACGCCCTTGTGATTGAGGGCAATACGCACCCGGTGGGTGGAGACGCTGCGGTAGTTGGTATAGAGCTTGAGCATGTCAGGTCTTATGAGGTCGGCCACAACCAGGCAGCGCCACGCACGCCTGAGGAGTCTCCGTGGCTGGCACGCAGCAGACGCGTGTCAATCACGTCGCTGAACACCCACTGCTGCCACAGTTCTGGCACGCGAGCATACAGCCAATCCACGTTCGACAACCCGCCCCCCAGCACAATGGCATCGGGATCAAGCAGGTTGATGATGGAGGCCAAGCCGCGGGCTAACCGATGGGCATAGCGCTCGCGCACCGCCAGGGCGTGAGCCTCGCCCGCCTCGGCCCGCTCGATCACCTGCTGCCCCGTTATCTCGCTCCCGCCACTGCGTTGGTACTCCAGGGCCAGCCCGGTGCCGGACAGATACGTCTCCATGCAACCCCGACGTCCACACCAGCAGACATGGCCCGGTGATTCCTGTGCATCAGCGGGATCCGGCCACGGCAGCGGATTGTGTCCCCATTCGCCGCCCACACCATTGGCCCCGGCCCGCAGCCGGCCATCGACGACCACGCCGCCACCACAACCGGTGCCGAGAATGACACCAAACACGACACCGCATCCGGCCGCCGCGCCATCCGAAGCCTCGGACAGGGTCAGGCAGTTGGCATCGTTGGCAATCCGCACTTCCCGGTCGAGCCGAGACTGGATGTCCGCAACAAAGGGTTGGCCATTCATCACCACCGTATTGGAGTTACGCAGGCGTCCGGTCGCCGGCGACAGGCTGCCCGGCGTCCCGATACCCACCGGCAGTGGGCCAGCGGTCACATCGGCTTCAACTGCCCCGACCAGCTCGGCAATGGTGTCGAGGATGCGCGTGTAGTCGTCACGAGGCGTGGGGCGGCGTTGTCGGGCCACGATTTGCGACGCGTGGTCCATGACCACGGCTTCGATCTTGGTGCCACCCAGATCAACACCGACACGCAGACCTGATTGCTCGGAAGTGATAAGCCATCCCTGTGCTTGGATATTCAGGGACTAGTGTTCACAGCCCGGCGGCGCACGGCAAGCGAAACCCACCACGGCGGCTGCACGGGCCCGTTAGGGGGCCGCGGTCTGCGGCCTGCGCTCAGGCTGGACCCACCCGACGAGGCCATCGGTCAGCCTAGTTCCAACAGGCTGCAGGGGTCTGATTGCCGATGGCGGTCAGGGTGAGCGTGGCACAGGACTGGCCGTCTGCAGAATCGCTGGTCTGGGGCCCGGTGGCCGTCGCCGTGATGCTGTAGTCGGTGTTACGCCCATTGGTCTGGGTGAATGCAATGGCGACGTTATATCGATCGGTTCCGGCCGCGCTGACCTGGGCGGCGCTCTGCGCCGCGGTCGGATATTGGTTGTTCTTGCTGTACTGACGCTCCAGCCATTGCGCCATCTCACTCATGTTGGCGATCACCTCGGACCGATGGGTGCGCTGCACATACTTCTCATAAGAGGGAAAGGCGATCGCAGCAAGAATGCCGATAATAGCCACGGTGATGATCAGCTCGATGAGCGTGACGCCCTGATTCTGGTTCATCGCAGTTCCCGCCATGTTGCACGCTGACGCTCGAAGCCCCCCGGCTCGGTGAGCACGGCATTGATCTCACCGCCTTCGTCGCGGGCCAGGTTGACCTCCTGCCCCGTTGGCGTCAGCAAAACTTGCGGCAGCTCGGAAATCGCATCGTTCTGAATGGCTGACGGCGGTAGATCATCAATGTAGTTGTTGTACGGCGCGATCAGCGTGCGCCCGCCCGAACCGGCGTCCAGTCTGAAGAACCAGGACTTGCCCTCGAACAGACACTGGGACTCGCCCGGTATGACCGTGGCAAAACTGATCTGCCCATTGCGCAGCCGCGGGTCACCGAGAATGCGCTCCCCCTGGTTGTCCGTCTCGCCGTCAACCAGCATGTCCAGCTTCCAGCCCAGGTGGGTATCCGCCCCGGTATTCGTACCGGTGCGCCAGCTGGGCAAATTGTTGCTGGTCACTCGGAATCGGGTCGGCTCAGTCACACCATCACCGTCCACATCCGCTTCGATGGTCGACTCGTCATCAATGGTCTGTTCCAGCAGATCCGCGTCGTCGATGTCCGGTGCGGTCGTCCCGCCGGCGTACTGATCCCAGATGCCGTAGAAGCTCTGGGTATCCAGGCCGGTGGCAGACAAGTCTTCAACTTCATGGAACTTGCCGGTGCCGAACAACAGCATGTAGCCCTGCCCACTCGGATGGAAGGTGACTTCAGGACGGGTCGCAATGGGCTGCATGCTGGAAGAGGCAACCGAGGCATCGAACAGCGGCTGCGGCTCGTTGCCGTCACGGAACGCGAAGCCCCAGTTCGCCGGATCGGGATCGTCGACATCGATGCGCCACAACGCACCTCTCAAGTCCCCGGCGTAGAGCCGGTCGATGATGCCATCGCCGTCGAAATCAACCGGCGCGACATCGGCAATGCCGTTGGGACGCGCCAACGGAATCGACAGCTCGCTCAACGCGCTGACATCGCCGAGGTCGGGCAAGGATAGGGAGATCGGGTGGTCCGTCGGGTTGGTCAGCACGCTGGGCGAAAGGAAGGAGCCCGATCCGGTATCGAAGACATAGCCCGCATCGTCCGGACGGTACATCCCGGTCGCCAGATCGATAATGAAGACCACCGCGTTTCCGGTAGCGCTGACCCCGAGGTTCAGCAACGCAGGATTGCTCTGGTCACTGAGTTGCAGGTCCAGATCGGTATTGTGATAACCGTTGCCGATGACCGTCGCCCAACGGCCATCCGCCAGCCGGACAATATTCGGCTGGCCGAAGGTGTAACCGAGTTCAGGGGAACCCGGATACTCATCAACGCCGAGCAACGCCTCCAACAGTGTATCGACCAGATCCGTCACAGTGGGCAGCAATGGCAGATCGAACAGAATATCTGTCACGCCCAACAGATCAGAAACGAGGGCCAGCACGGGACTGGCAACCGTCAGCAAAAGGTCGGTCAGATCGGTCACCAGCGAGCAGACCACGTCCAAAGGCCCGAGAATCGCCTGGCACAAAGGCTCGACGGTACTGTCGATGACGCCCTGGATCAACGCGGGGTCCAGCACTTCGCCCAGGATGTCGTACAAACCGTCGGTCAGCAGACCCTGCAGCAGGAATTTCGCGCCGGACACGACCCCGAGCAAACCGCCACCCGGGGAGTCGGTAAATTCCCAGAGCACGACCTGTTCCGCCAGTGTCTGTTGCTTGGAGAATGTATCCGCGGCGACGAAGGCCTCGGGATCGGTGATATCCAGGGCGTAGATACCCTGTCCGCCGCCCCGCAGACTACCGACCAGGATGGTCCGCCAGCAGGACTGACCCGCCCCGCAGGCCGGAAACTCGTCGTAGGCATCGACCACGCTCATCTGGCCATCGACGTAGGTCTCGGCCTCGTAGTCCGGATCGGTCAGTTCCGAAACCTTGCCCAGCAGACGACCCGGCACGTAGGCGAACAACTCCTCGCCGGTTGTCGCGTCGAAGCCATGCAACATGCCGTCGTTGGCGCCGACATAGACCATGGAACGGCGATTCGCGTTGTTCGCGCGAAAGGTGCTGTATAGCTCGGTATCCGGCGTGTCACCGCCGAACAGGTCATCGAGGAACTGGTCCGAATAGTCGGTATCCGGCGGGCCCACGACCACCGGTCGGGAATGGTAGATGGGCCCCATGCGCAGGTCGCGGTTACGGAACCGCCCGCCGTTGCTTTCCTCGTTCGACTGCTCACCACGCAGATAATTGACGCGCCCCTGCGACAGTTGCCGGGACAGCCCCAGCAGGCTGTAGAGGTCGATTTCGTTCAGATAAAGCGGTGAGACCGCAGTATCCAAGAGCTCATCCAGACCCAGGCCACTGAGCGCAGATACCTCGAGGATCGGATTGAGAATCTCTTCCTGAACCGGCTCGATCGCACTCTCAAGGATAGTGCCCTCGACCGCAAGAACAACATTCAGGACCGGGTTGACCAGACCGACCAGAATTTCCAGTGTCAGGTACAGTTCCGGAGGAAGCTGCAATGCGGCTACCGCCGACAGGCGATAACTGGGGTCGCTGAACTGCTGCCAGGAAAACGGCATCCCTTCGCGCAGGTTCGGGTCGTAGGTCAGGACCAGACGATCCGCATGCCCCTCGGAATCGATCTTCTGGTCCAGCAACTCGGCCGCGCTCCAGGCCGGCTCGCCCAGCGTCCCGTCCAGGTTGAGATCGTAAGCGATCAGGTCCCCGGTCAGTTCCTGGGCGTCGTAGGTCGCGAGAAACACGCGCTGGTTGTTCAGGATGGAGCCGGAGGTGATGCCGACCGACGTCGTGCCCTGGGAATTTCCGGGTGAAATTCTCAGCGCCTCGGCGAACTTCTCCACCAGATTCGGATCGTCCACGGCGCACTGCCGTCCCCGGCCGTTGTAGGCCGCATGTAACAAATCGTCGAAGCGATTGGCGGGCACGAAGCTGGCATCGCCCGGATCGGGGTTGCCCCAGGCCACGAGCTCAGAGGTACTGGTCGGCCGCGACAAGCTCCCGGACAGCCCCAGGTCCAGCACGTAGGTCTCCACGAACTGGCGGCTGTCGAGGGCGGCGTCCAGATCACGCTCGTAAAAGTGCATCGCGACATCGGCCAGCGTATCGCTGAAGCTGTCGCCGTAGGCGCCGCCATCAAACTCCGAGGAATCATCCCCGTCAGCATTTGTGGCCACGCCCCCGAACGGGGCATTGTCGACGCTGTGAGCCGAACCCGCCGAACCATGGCTGCCGGGTGTCCCGGTGCTGGTCACGGCGGCACCATCAGCGCTGGCATAGCCGTCAGTGATCAGCATGATGGCGCCTTGCTGGCACTGGCCGTCGTCCTCTTCGGCCAGGCGCGGACAATTGGTGTTGCCAAACAAGTTCGTGCCGCCGGTGCACTCGAGATACTCGCCGACGTCGTACAGCGCGGACTGCAGCGGCGTGCCGGCCGCGTTGCCACGCGCACTGAAGATGGCATCCATCACCTGGCGGCGATTCCCGATGCTGGGGTCTTCGTTCAGTGCCAGGACTTCGGTGCGCGCAGTGCTGTTGTTATTGACCGTGGCCACGCCCATGTAGGCCTCGCCCACCCCGGCCATGAACTCGGACAGCCGCCCTTTGAAGCGAAGCTCACGCGAACGGTGATACTGGAACCAATTGGCGAAGTTCTGTAACTCGGCCGCATCGGTGATGTTGACGCGGGTATGGGCATCATCCGCATCAACCACACCATCGCCGTCGGTATCGGTCCAGGTGTAGTAGTGCGCGGTCGTCTCACGCAAATCGACGTAATTCGCCGGATTCAAACAGCCCGGGCCGGATGTGGTGCAGCGAATCTCGTGTGTGGCCGACACGATGTCGCCGTCCTCGGTAACCACCGAGGTCGTGAATGTCTGTGCCGCGCGCAGATCCAGTGTCTCGCTGGAGTCATAGGGATCGAGGCGCGCGGCGCTGGCCGAAGCATCGGCAAAGGAGGCACCGTCGGCATCGACGCCGTAGGGCCAAGGCTCGTAGGTCTCAGCCGGATCGTAGTAGAGACTGTTGTATTGAGCATTCCGTGCGCGCCAGACACCGGCGTATTCCGGCCCCAACATGGCCTCGGAGCCGCGCAGAAAATCGTTGTCTTCGTCGTTCCAGGCGTTGACGAATGCCTCGGTCGGCACCGCCAACCGGTGCAGATAGGCGTTGCTGTAGGCGCTGTTACTGCTCGGTGCATCCACCGGCAGGGGGTAGATCCAGCGATAGGTCAGCGCCTCGACCCCAAACTCGCGCTGGGCGTCCTCGTCATCCACCAGAAAATTCGATGACATCGACAAGGAGTCATCGATGAGCAGCATGACCACCGGCGGCGGCGACACACCCAGCTCGATCGGGCCATCCGGAATCTGGGAGCCACCGCCTGCCAGTGTATCCAGCGGCAAATCCAAGGCCAGCGCCGTCCCCGCCGACAGGCACAGCGCCGCCGTGGCAGCCAGTGCCCGGGAACCCCACAGCCGATTACCAAACCTGGTCGTCATCAGAACCTCCGGATGAAGGTGGATTGCAGCACGCGTTGGCTGTCGGGTTCGGCGCCGACACCAATGGCGGTCACCTCGTAGAGATGGCGCTTGGTTTCATCTCCACGACCCAATGTCAGGCTGTCGCGAATAATTCTCGCCTCCCGGATCAGAAATCGCGGCTGCTCGGCGACCCCCTGAACCGGGTTGGTCGAGTAAATGGGGTTTTGCAGCGGTTCGGCCTCGACTACCCAGTCATCCAGGGTCATCGCCAGCAGGTCGCTCACCGAGTCGAAGCGGGGTTCGACGGCCGAGATCATGAACACGCCGGAGAAGTCCGCCCCGCGGCAGGGGGAATCGCTGATACAGGTCAGCTCATGGGGTAGCTCGGCCTGTTGGTTAATCCAACGCTCGCCGTCCCGCAGCCCGATTTCGGCAGCCTGGAAAGCGATCTGGCTGTCACGGTCGTTGGCGGACATGCGCTCCTGGCTCACCGTGGTACGCAGCGTGGTAATGCCGATCACGGTCAGAACCAGCAACATGACCAGGCTGATCAGCAACACGCTGCCCTGCTGACGCGCAAGACTCGATGGGGCCGGAGCCATCATGACAACAAATTCCTCAAGCTGATGGTGCGCACGAACTGACGTCGCAACTCGCGCTCAACCACGGTGTCCGCATCGGCATCCAACCGATCCAGCAGCGACAGCGGCCGTGCGCCATACATGGTGATGGTCATACGCACGCTCACCACGTCTTCCATGTTGAGTCCGGCTGTCGACGGCGAAACGAAGCGATCGGCCGCGCCATCCCCGTCACTGTCGTCGCCCAGTTCGATCTGCAGATTCATCACATCGTTGGCGATGGCCAGCGTCGTGGGAGCCGCCGCAACCCCCGACGCATCGATGAGGGTGGCCGAGCAGTACAGCGCGAGCCGCGAGGCCCGTGCCTCAGCGGCCTCGGTGCTGGTTGCCGCCACCGTGGCGCCCTCGGCCACAAAGAACGTATCCACACTCACGGTTTCGGCTGCAACCGTCTGCCCCAAACAGTTGAGAACGCTGTCGTCATCCAGCCCCTGGTACTGCACGGTGATGGTATCGGCGTTGGCCTTGACCGCATCCAGCGTGGTGTCTGCGCCGCCCATGGTCACCTCGACGCTGCGCGGTGATGCCGTGTCGAGCGCCTCGTCATCGCCGTCGCTGGCGGTGACGGCCGGGTTTGTGGCGCCGAAGATCAGGGACGGTAAATCTTCCGGCGTACTGCGATGCCCGGTCATCCGCAGCGTCGTCGCGACCGTATCCACTGCAAATCGCGAGTTCTCGGTCAGTCGGGCCTCACCCATGATGATGTCGTTGGAGGCTTGGCTGCCGGCAAAGATCTGGATCACGCCCAGCGCCAGTATCGAGCCCAGCGCCAAGCTCACCATGATTTCGATAATGGAGATGCCCTGCTGCTTCATGGCGCGAACTCCAGAACAAGCGTCGGATCGGCCTCGATCGCAGGGTCGGATTCTGTCGCTGCGACATCCGCCGCATCGATTTGTCCATTGCGATTCTCGTCCCAGGCCAGGGCGATGGTGTATGGATTTCCGCTACCGCAGCCGCCGGTGCACACGACGGTCGCGGTTGCGCCGGGCAAACCGGAGTTGGCATCGCCCAGCATCTGGTACCAGGCATACAGGTCCGCCTGGGCCAGTTCTGCCGGGGTGCAGGTCGTCCCGTCCGGGAAACTGGTCCGACAATCGAAGCCAGGGTCATCCGGCGGCTCGCTGGCGGCATAGCTGCCCGCGCGGGCCTCTTGGAGGTTGGCGCGCATCCGGTCGGTGAGATCAGCTGCGATGCCGGTCGCCTGGGAGCGGTAGTACGCGTTGTGATTGCTGCGCAGGCCGCCCAGTTGTAACGAGGCCATTCCCAGCATGCCGATGGCGATGACCACCAGCGTGATCAACACCTCGAGCAGCGTAATGCCCTGCATGCGACGCATCATGACGGCGTGTGATAGCAGGCGTCGGCCGCCGAACCCGGGTTTTCCACCGAGCGGCTGACAACGGCGCGCCCCGTCAGCGCCACATCGACAAAACGGGCGCGGGCCAATACGTCTTCATCATCGTCCGTCCCGGCCCGGTCGTTAATGCACAGCGCAAACCGCGCCGTGGTCCCGCCCAGTGCGCCCCGGCTGTTGAAGGCCACCAGATGGTCGCCGTCGGCCTCCCTGAACGTAATGGGTTCAGGCAGCGCCGGATGCACGCCGACCAGCGTGTCGATGGATGCCGCACTCAAGGCATTGTCCCCGTCAAAGTCCACGAACATGATCCAGCCATTCTCCCAGCGCGCCTCCTCATCGCAGGCGCAGGCAGCGGAGTCCTGAGTGGTGGTGTCGCAAAGCTCGGCCGTGCCGCCGCGCGCACACATGACGACGGTGCGTCGCTGCCGGGTCGCCTCACCGCGCGCCACATTCAGATCCACCAGAAAGTCATTGATACCACTGGCCGCACGCTTGCGCATGACAAAGTCGGTATAGGCGGGCACGGCCAAACTCGCGACGATCGCGAACAGGGCGATCGCCACCATCATCTCGACCAGCGTGAAGCCGACCGTGGTGATGCGAACTGATTGGCGAGGCATGACATCCATGCTGGGCAGCCTACGCGGCCACGTAAAGAAGCTGTGAGCAAAGGTGACGATACGTGAGTCGGGTCCGACGAGCGGCGAACAAAAAAAAAGGGCCTGCGATCGCAGGCCCTTTTTGTGCCGATGAGCGGTTACGAACCCCGCGAAACGGCGACTCGTCGAATTACTTACGAGCGAGCTTCTTGACGTTACCCGGGGCAAAGTAGCCCTCGTCAAAGTCCTCGGCGATGTGCTCGTCTTCCTCGTTATTCATTTCCTGCACGAGGTAGCGGTTCGCCAGCAGGTCGTAGACGGTACCGGCGATCTGCGCGGTGGCCGGATAGCGATAGAAGTTCATCGCGTGAGCTTCCTGCACACGCCACAACTGACCACGCTTGTCATAGATGTCCACCAGGGCAATCTGCCAGGTGTCTTCATCCACGTAGAAGGTCCGGCGGTCGTAGATATGGCTGGTGCCATCCTTGACCGTCGCATCGACCACCCAGACGCGATGCAACTCGTAGCGCGTCAGATCCTGGTCGATATGACCGGGCTTGATGATGTCGTCGTACTCGTTGTCGTCGCTGTGCAGCTCGTAGGCGTTGTACGGGATGTACATTTCCTTCTTGCCAACCAGCTTCCAGGTGTAACGATCGGTGGCGCCGTTGAAGGTGTCGAGCTGATCGTTGGTACGCAGACCGTCAGAGCCGGTGCCCGGGTTGTCGTAGGCCACGTTCGGCGCGCGACGCAGGCGACGCTGGCCGGGGTTGTAAAGCCATGCACGACGCGGCTCCTTCACCTGGTCGGCCGTTTCATGAACCAACAGGATCTGACCCGCCTGGCGCGGCGGCTCTTCGATGCTCTGCAGGAAGTACAGCAGCACGTTGTTCAGGCCGTCCGGGGTCATGCCCTTTTCGGTGTAGTTGAAGCGGACATCTTCCTTCAGCTTGAACAGCGAGAACGCACCACTGGTCTGCACCGCCGCCTGGACGTTGTAGCGAACCAGCGACGGACCACGGTAACGCGTCCGGTGGTTCCAGATGATCTCCTTGCCGGATTTCGGAATCGGGAACGGCGCACCGATGGCCGCGTTCACCAGGGTTTCGCCATCGTTAGTCAGCTCGGCGCGGGTGGCGTTTTCCTTGGTTGCATCGTAGATGTACTGCGGATTGGCCGCAGAACGACGCGTCTCGTAAACCGGGATCTTGTACGTGTCGTACTTCTCGAGTATGGCCTTCTGGCCTTCGCTCAGATTGGCCGCATACTGACTCATGTTCGACTTGGTGATCTCGAACTTGGGCTTGTCGTCCGGCCAGGGGTTCTCGAAGCGCTTGCCTTCCGGCCAGTCAGGGTCATGGTAGCCGCCATCCCATGCAGGGATGGTCCCGGCTGAGTTACCGGCTTTTTCGGCGCCCAGCGGGGTCAGTTCGCCCCCCAGTTTGGCTGCCTCATCCGCCGAAACCTTTGCGTGTGCGTTCAGTGACGCTACAGCGGCCACTGCCGCCAAGCTCATGCCGGTGAGGCGAGCAATCGATCGGGACATAGTCTCCTCCGATGTAGAAACGTAAGACGTGTTGGACTTCGCATGCCGCCTCGGCCAAGTGAGGCGACGGCGTTGGAACAATCCCTGTCCCGGATCAATACACCACCTAACCAATCAGGCGATGCCGCTGTCGGGCAAGGCGTGATAACGCGCCTGAGTCCGAATGGGCGGCAGATGATAGCGGCACATCCGTCACCGGTGTACCGGCGCATAGGATTTTTTATCTGCACACCTCCGCGCTGTCGTAGAAGACCGGCACTGGTCACAAAGGTTCAAGCGCCCCGCTCCATCAGCGCCGGAATCTCATCAATCGGGACAGCCGGGCTGAACAACCAGCCCTGGACCATATCGACGCCCAGATCTGCCAGCGCCTGGAGAGCCGCCGGGCTGTCCACAAACTCAGCCACCGTCTGCTTGCCCAACACTTGAGCTGTCTCATTGATGGACCGGACCAATTGGTGGCGGACGGGATCATCCTCCATCCCCTGGACAAAACTACCGTCGATCTTGACGTAGTCAGCGGGCAGGTCACGCAGATACTGGAACGAACACATGCCCGCACCAAAATCATCCAGTGAAAACCGGCAGCCCAGCGCGCCAATGTGACGCATCAGACGCCTCGCCTGCGCGATATTGCGCACGGCAATGGTCTCGGTGATCTCGAAACAAAGCTTGCTCGCCTCGATCG
Source organism: Pseudomonadota bacterium (assembly GCA_036156195.1). Lineage (GTDB taxonomy): Bacteria > Pseudomonadota > Gammaproteobacteria > Nevskiales > OUC007 > Abyssibacter. The sequence goes on from JAYZUZ010000009.1 coordinate 214,586, forward strand.
CCGCATCCTGCACAGCACAGGCGAGAAACTCCTGGAACTGGGGGTCGGACACGGAGTTTCCGGAAAGATTAATCGCCACGTGGTCGATCTGCCGGACAACGTTCTCGTGCTCGGCCATCCACTCGAGCGCACGGGAGACCATGTAGCGATCAAAACTGTCCATCAGCCCGAAGCGTTCGGCGGCGCTCAGCAAATTGGTCGGAAACGTCGCTCGATCGCGATCCCGGAAACGGGCCAGAATCTCGAAACAATGCGGCTGGCCCGATGTGGCACCAGCGGTGCGGTAAATCGGCTGGGCGTAGAGCAGGACAGCCTCCTGCGACAGCGCCTTGCGTACCGATTGCGCAGCGGCCATGACGGTGCGGGCATCCTGCGAGTCGCCAGGCTCCTCGGCGGTGTACTCGCGAATGCTGCCGCGGGCAGCGGCCTTGGCCGCGTAGCACGCGGACCCGGCTGCAGTCAGCGCATGCAACCAACCCCTCTCACCCAGTGGCGCGTAACCCACACAACCGGTCAGCGACAGGGCGGTCTCGCTCGTCGGCGTTTCCACCTGCTCCAGCGCCTTGAGCAGGCCCGTCGCGTGTTCACGCGCATCGGCCTCGTCGGTGTCGAACCGAACCACCACAAACTCGTCCGCGCCCACCCGTGCAATCGCCGCACCCTCATCGCGCAGACGCAGGCGCAGCATGTCGGCAATCCGCCACAACACGGTGTCGGCTTCGGACTGACCAATCAGCTCATTGATGTACCGGAAGTAATCGATGTTCAGATGAAAGACAAAACCCCGCATGTCGTCATCGGCGCCGCGCTGCTTGAGCACCCGTTCCAGGCCGCGCCTGTTGAGCAAATCCGTCAGCACATCGTGATCGAGCTGGTACGTGATCTCGGCCTGCAGTCGGTTGTAGTCGGTCACATCTTCGAAGGCCGCCAGCAGGATTCGGTGCCCGCCGCGCCCGATCACACCGCGCACCGTAACCGCTACGTCCAGCGCCGTGCCATCGCGTCGTTCGACCCGCGCATTCCAACGCTCCAGCGTATCCTCGCTGTAGGCGTACTCCAGTCGGAAGGTCGCTTCCTCAAACCCGTCGTCGTCCATGAACCGGTGCAAGTTCATGCCGATAAGATCGCCGGCATCCCGCCCCAACAACGCGCCGGCACGTTGGTTGGCCGAGACGATGTCACCACTCATCTCCAGGCCCAGCAGTGCCACGGGCGTGCCATCGAGAATGTTGCGCAAGGTGCGTTCGCTTTCGCGCAACGCTGCCTCGACCCGCTGCTCGGCGGAGGTATCGCGCGCGAAAATGGCGATATGCCCCTCCCCGCCGGCCTGTTCACGCGCAAGGCGAACAGCGTGCATCTGCATCGGCATTCGTTGGCCGTCGGCCGACAGCCAGACACTATGCCCCGACCAATCGGCGGCACGGGCCAGTGCCGGCAACACCTGGTCCCGGTACTGCCGCCGCGCGGACTCCGTGAACAAGTCGTCCAGGCTGATTCTGGCGGCCAGTCCGGCGGCGAAATCGCGGACCACTGCAGTGTTCGAATCAATGAGCTCGCCGGCTTCGTTCACCACGAGAATGTAGTCAGGATGTTGGTGCATCAGATGCTGCACCAGGCTGGCGCTGGCAAATCGCTCCTGCAGGGCATCAACAAACAGCACGCGGGCGCCGGCATACTCGCCATCCAGTGCGCTCACCCGGACGCGCACCGTCGTTGTCTCGTCGGCTGCACCCAGGGGCATGTCAAACGCGCCACGATCCCGAACGCCTGGGTCGTCCAGCTTGGCCAGCAGTTGCGCGCCACCCTGAGGCCAGAGTTCGACCACCGGGCGATCCACCAGAGATTTAGCCGCCTGACGCGACAGCGGGTCCTGGCCCCAGGCCGCCATGATCCGGCCGTCATCGTCCAACGCCAGGATTAACTCGCCCGCCTGCCCGACCAGATGCTCGGCCAGGCTCATACACCCCCCCACTGCAACAAGCCGCAGGCGCGTCCCGGCGCACAGAGACTGCCCCGACCAGGTCGGCCACTCCAACCACGGCACCGCGCACGGCGCGATTCGGCGTACATTCCGGCTGCCACGCGGCGCGGCGCCTAGGACATCAACTCGTAGGGCCCACCGCGCTCCAACGCACGTTGATAGCCAGGCAATGCATGAATTCTGTCGGCAAAGGCCTGCAGATTGGGGTACCGCTGGCCGCCGCCAGCGCGCGCGCTCGCTGCCTCAACCGGAAAGCTCATCATGATGTCTGCGGCTGTCATGGCCTCCCCGGCAAACCAGCCAGTGGCGGCCAGAGCGGCGTCCATATGCGCAAGCATGCGCTCAAGGCTGGGGTTGATGAACGAACCCTTGACCTTGGCCGAGATGCCTTTGGCAATCGGACGGATAAAAAACGGCATGGGCGCCGTCTCCACGCGGTTGAAGACCAGCGTCATCACCAGCAGCGGCATGACACTGCCTTCCGCAGCGTGCATCCAGTAACGGTAATCCAGCGTCGCAGACTCGCCCTGCGGTAGCAGCCGCCCCTGGCCGTAGCGCTCGACCAGGTATTCGATGATCGCTCCGGTCTCTGCGACCACCCGGTCATCGTCGGTGATGACCGGCGACTTACCCAAGGGGTGTACAGCGAGCAACTCCGGCGGCGCCAGTGATGTGTTCGGGTCGCGCGCGTAGCGCTGAACCTCATAGTCAACGCCCAGTTCTTCCAGCAACCACAGGACCCGTTGCGAACGGGAATTCTCCAGATGGTGGACGGTCAGCATGCACGCTCTCCCCGAATCATCGTAATGCTCCGCAAGGTACCGCTCGCAAGGGGCTGGCGGCAATCGGCCGGCTTGGTGTAGGCCCGTTCCCGGCGGAGCTGTTGTCGGGCTATCGAATCGGGGGCGGACAGTCGTAGTCGCTGGACGCAAGCACCTGGCGGTAGCGATCCGGAAAGTTCGTGAACAGGCCGTCCACGCATAACGCCGCCATGGCCGCCAGATCCGCCTCACTGTTAATCGTGTAGGGATGGATCGCCAGGCCCAGGGCATGGGTCAGCTCGACCAGCGCCGGCGTCACCTCTGCCGCATTCGGACCAATGCCGAAGGCGTAGGTCGATGCCAGCGCCACCGAGGCTGTCGCACCGACGGCATAGAGCTGAATGAGCGGGAGCTCCGCGTCCAGCGCCCGCATGTTGATCAGCGAACTGGGAATGAACGACTGCACCAGCACCTGCCGGTTGTTGACCGCACCCTCATACAAGCCATAGGCCTTGATCAGATCGAGCAGCGTCTGTTCGACGCTGCCTCCCAGCTGCGTGTTCGGCTTGATCTCGATGTAGTACTTGACCGTGGGTGCGTTGCCATAGCGCTGGAACACCTCCTCCAGCGTCGGGATGGGCAGGCCTACATAGTCCTCGCGAGCGCGATCCGGATAGGCTTCGTTAAACCAGGAGCCGAAATCGCAGCTGCGCAACTGCTCCAGTGTCTTGTCGCTGACACTGCCGGTGCAGTTTTCGGCTGGCCCACGCGCCGTGCGGTCCAGGGTGTCGTCGTGGATGACGACCAACACGCCATCTGCCGTGGGCAGAACATCCTGCTCGATGTATTCCGCCCCCTGCGCCAACGCCAGGTCGTAGGCTGCAAACGTGTGCTCGGGCGCATGGCCGGACGCCCCCCGGTGCGCGACGATCACTTGGTCGGTCTGCAGTGTCGGCAGCGTTACAGGCGGCTCCGGCTGCGGTGCTACTGGCGCGCCGGGCTCGGGTAGCGGGCTGCTCCCGCAGGCGGCCATCATCAAGCCGCTCAAGCCGGCCACCGTCAGCGCGCCGGCACGCCGCCATCTCGTGTGTGTCATGGAATGTCCTGCTGTCCTGTCCCCGCGCGCCGATCCCGGCACGTCTGGGCAGCAAGCCTAACCATCAGATATGACAGACACGTGAGCATCCCTAGACTAAGGCCATGTCACGCGCCCCCGTTCAGCACTGCCAGCTTTGCGCCCGTGCCATGCGCCTGGAGTTCCACCACCTCATCCCGCGCAAAGTCCATCGTCGCGCATATTTCGCACGCCGCTACGATCGGGAAGAACTCCGCAGCCGCGGCATCTGGTTGTGCCGGTTATGCCACCGGTTCCTGCACCGGCAGTTTGACGAGGTCACCCTGGGCAGACACTACGCGACGCTGGAGGCGGTTCTCGCCTCGGAGGCCGTGCAACGGCACGTGAACTGGGCGGCCCGCCAGCGCCCGGACAAACGCTGACGAGCCCGCCGGGTCAGTTTGCGGTCAGGCCGCGACGCTCCAGTAGCGGGCCGATCTCGGCCGGCCGGCCACGAAACGCCTCGTACATGGCCTGCGCATCCATGGTGCCGCCCTTGGAGAGAATGCCGTCGCGCATGCGATCGCCATTTTCCCGCGTAAAGCCGCCCGTGGACTTGAACCAGGCCACGGTGTCGGCATCCAGTACCTCAGACCACACATAGGAGTAGTAACCGGCTGAGTAGCCCCCTGCGAATACATGCGCGAAATAGGTGCTGCGATAACGCGGCGGCACCAGCGCCAACGCTGCGCCCACACGCTCCAGCGTCTCGGCCTCAAACTGCTCCACATCACCCACATCCGCATCCGGCGGCAACTGGTGCCAGGCCTGGTCCAGCAGCGAAGCCGCCAGATACTCCGTCGTGGCGTAGCCCTGGTTGAACTGCTCCGTCGACTTGTAGCGGTCGATCATCGCCTGCGGCAGGGGTTCACCCGTTTCATGATGGCGGGCGTAGCGCGCCATGACCTCCGGCCAGAACGCCCACATTTCATGAACCTGTGAGGGGTATTCCACAAAATCCCGTGGTACTGAGGTGCCGTAGAAATACGGGTAATGCACGTTGGAGAACAGACCGTGCAGGGCGTGGCCAAACTCATGGAACAGGGTGTTGACCTCACCCGGGGTGAGCAACACGGGTTCGTCACCCGCCGGTTTGGTGATGTTCAAGTGATTGGCAACAACCGGGCGCTTGCCCAGCAATCGTGACTGCTGGACATAGCTATTCATCCAGGCGCCACCACGCTTGGTTTCACGCGCGAAGGGGTCAAAGATGAACAAGCCCAACGCAGCCCCGTCTTCCTCGAAGACTTCGTAGACCGTCACGTCCGGGTGATAAACCGGAAGATGGTCACGGCGCTCGAAACGCAGGCCGTAAAGCACCTTGGCCATGTAGAACACGCCCTCGGTGAGCACGCGTTCCATCTCGAAATAAGGCTTGAGTGCGTTCTGGTCGAAATCGTAATCTGCCTTGCGGACAATCTCGCGGTAGTAGGGCCAGTCCCAAACCTTCAGCTCCAGCGCATCGCCGGCAGCCTGCTGCAGCCGCTCGGCTTCCTTGCGCGCATTGGCCACAGCCGGTTTGGCCAGCTTGGCCAGCAACGCGTTGACCGCATCCGCGGTGCCTGCCGTGGCATTTGCCAGCACGTAATCGGCATGGGTGGCGTACCCCAGGAGCTGGGCGCGCTCAGCCCGCAAGGCGACGATGGACTGGATCACGGGCCGATTGTCCAGCTCACCATCGGTGTTGCCGCGCTGAACGGACGCCTCATGGATGCGCTGCCGCAGCGCGCGATTCTCCAAGTCCGCCAACTGGGGCTGCAACGTCGGCAGTTGCAGCGTCAGCACATAACCGTCCACGCCCCGCGACTGCGCCGTCGCTGCAGCGGCCTCGATCTCCGTTTCGGATAGACCCGCCAGCTCGGCGCGGTCCGTCACGACCACGGCGAGTTCGTTCGTGTGCTTGAGCAGGTTCTGCTGAAACTGGGTCGTGAGCGTTGATAGCTCGGCATTGATTTCCCGCAACCGCGCCTGCTGCGGCTCGTCAAGCTGAGCGCCCGCACGGACAAAATCCGTGTGATAACGCTCCAGCAAGCGCAGTGACTCGGCATCCAACCCCAGCGAGTCCCGTTGCTGATAAAGCGCATCGACCCGCGCAAACACCTCGGCATTGAGATACAGCTTGTCCTGATGCGCGGCCAGTCGGGGGGAAATGGTTTTGTTGATCGCCTGCAGTGCATCGGTACCGTGGGTTCCGACCAGGGCATAGAAAATGGTCGCAACACGTTGCAGCGTCTGCCCGCCCCGCTCCATCGCCACAATGGTGTTCTCAAAGGTCGCTGGCCCCTCCTGGGCAATGAGCGCCTCGAGCTCAGCGAGAGACTCCTGCATGCCCACCTCAAAGGCCGGCATGAAGTGTTCGGGCTGAATCCGGTCGAAGGGCGGGTATTCGTACGGGAGTGGGCTGGGCTGCAGCAGTGGGTTCACGGCGGTCTTCACAATCGGAAGGGGTTGCTGGGCGCAGGCCGTCAAGGCTGCTGCCACGAAAACGATGAGTCGTCGCATGATGTCCTGGTCGTTGAAATGAGCGGGGCCAGCGAGGTGTTCTGTGCATCCTCCAGCCAGCCACATGCCGGGCAGTCTAGCCGAGAACCGCAGCATCAGCCGCTGCGTGCAACTCGCCAACAGACCCCGAGCGTCACATCACACTGAACTGGGCTCGGCTGCAAACAGCGAGGGCTGAGGATGCGCTGGCGCCGGATCCAGGGGCTCGATCTGAGCAAAGCCCACGCCCACTAGTCGGTACAGCGTGCTTGCTGGCCGATCCACCCGACGACGCAGTTGCAGCAATGCGTCGATGAAGGCCTCTCGGGTAGCCGGCGGTGCGGCCAAGGTCTGCTGCCGTGTCAGCAAGACAAAGTCCGCCGTCTTCAGCTTGAGCACCAGCGTCCTCGCAACATAGCCTTCCCGCTGTGCGCTGTCCCACACCCGCGTGGCCAAACTGCGGATCGCCGGCTCCAGCGCATCCAGGGGTCGGTCGTCAGCAAAGGTGTCTTCGGCGGACAGCGACTTGCGTCGGCGCTCGGTACGCACGGGCGAATCATCCTGCCCCTGGGCCAACCGGAGCAGGCGCTCCGCGAACTGGCCCAAGGCCTGGTGCAGCACAGCCGGGTCGCAGCGGCGAAGCGCCCCCACGGAGCGAATACCCAGCGCGGCCAGCTTGCCCTCGGTGACGCGCCCCACGCCCGGGATCTTGCCGACGGGCAACGGTTCCAGAAAAGCCTGGACGCGCTGCGGAGGAATCACGAACTGCCCATCCGGCTTGCGCCAATCGGAGGCGATCTTCGCGAGAAACTTGCTCGGCGCCACGCCTGCCGAAGCGGTCAGGCGCAGCTCTTCGCGAATGGCCAGGCGAATGGCCTGCGCCACTTCGGTCGCAGTGTCCAGTCCACCCCGCTGCTCGGTGACATCCAGATAAGCTTCGTCCAGCGACAGGGGTTCAATCTGGTCGGTGTAGCGCCGGAAGATGGCATGCACCTGTCGAGACACCGCCTTGTAGCGCGTGAAATCGGGCGGCACGAAGATCGCCTGCGGGCATAAGCGGGCCGCACGCAACGCTGGCATGGCAGAGCGGATCCCAAAACGCCGGGCCTCGTAGGAGGCTGCGCAGACCACCGAGCGCGGCCCCTTCCACGCCACAACCACGGGCTGGCCCGCAAACGCCGGCTCGTCGCGCTGTTCTACGGATGCGTAAAACGCGTCCATGTCGATGTGAACAATCCGGCGCACGCCGCCCTGCCTGGTCTCCGACCGAATGAATGTCGCGGCGCTCGTGCCAGGATGCAGCGACGTAAGCCGCCGCGTACCGGTCAGGTCAGCGGTTTGCGCAGATCCACATCCGGCGCCGACGCAATGGCCTGCACCCAGCGCCCGACCCGGCGATAGCGCGACGCGAGCAGTATCGCACTGCTCGCGGCCCAGAGCAGTCCAGCCGCGACACCAAACTCCAGCCAGGATCCGAGCACGTACAGCAGCGACAGCATATAGGCGACGGCCAGGCTACCCAGCGCCGCCAGTGAAATGCGACCAACCATCTCCCCGGACGTTTCGGTGAGATGGCAATCCACCACGGCGCGACTCAGTGCATTCACGGTGATTCGCTGCGCGGTGCGTCGATTCAGCACACTGAGAAAGCGAATCACCCGACCGTCGGTCAGCAGACGCACCTCGACCTGATCACCCACTTGCGCGTCGAACAAGCCGGGGTCCAGCGTCAGCTCGTGATCAAAGCCGTCTTCATCCTCCAGCCACACGGCATGAAAGGTCACGGGATCAGCCAGGATGTCGTCACCTTCACGACGCCCCGGCCGCAGATGACTGCCGGAGATTCGCATCGTGACCAGCTCAACCTGGGCGTGACGCTCGTCCACCTTGATCAGATAGGAACGACGGGGCTCGGACATGACTACGGCACAGAATAATGGGACCACCAGCCTAGGGTTACTCCGCCGCTGGTGGCTATCGTAGATTTAACGCCGCACCCTGCGCCGCGTACCGACCCGCCCCGCCAAAACGAACAAGGCCGCGACAAGCGCGGCCTTGTGGTGCCAGGCCGGCGGATGCGCCGGGCCAGGCCTTGGAGGGACGAATCAGAACGCTGCAGCGTCCAGCGCCATGATGGTGTCCGCTCCCATCTGCACGCGGGTCAGCAAGGCGCTGTGCTCCGACACGTACTGCTCGGCAAAGAATCTCGCGAGCACGGGCTTTACCGCGTAGAAGTCCTGCTCGGCCGTGCCGGCATCCAATGTGTCCTGAGCCGTCATCGCCGCCTTCAGCCACATCGTGCCGACAGCGGTGACGGCAAACAGACGCAAGTAATCCGTCGCCCCGCTGCCCAGATTGTTCGGCGAGGATTGGGCCTGCTCAGCCAGGTACTGGGTGGCTGTCTGCAGCGATGCAAACGCCGCCTGAACCTGCGCAGCCACGTCCTTGAGGTCATCTCGATCCGACGCGAGAGCCAGCGTTTCAGAGAGCTCCTGGAAGTAGGCCTTTACAGCCCGACCGCCATGCCAGAACAGCTTGCGACCCACCAAGTCCATGGCCTGCACGCCATTGGTGCCCTCGTACATCATGCTGATGCGGGCATCGCGGGCGATCTGCTCCGCACCCCATTCCACGATGTAGCCGTGACCGCCATAGCACTGCATGCCCAGGTTGGCGCCGCGGAAGCCCTCGTCGGTGAAGAACGCCTTGATCACCGGGGTCAGCAAGCTGACGATGTCTTCGGCGCGCGTCCGCGTGGCCTCATCCGGGTGCTTGTGCCGCACATCCAGCATCATGGCGGTGTAGCCCGCGAGCAGGCGACCGCCTTCCACAAAGCTGCGAATCGTCAGCAACATCTTGCGCACGTCGGGGTGCACGAGAATGCCGTCGGCTGGCTTGTCCGGATCCTGCGGACCCGTCAGGGCGCGGCCCTGGATACGCTCTTTCGCGTACGCCGTGGCGTACTGATAAGCCAGCGCCGCCTTGGCCAACCCCTCGACACCCACGCCGAGGCGCGCAGCGTTCATCATCGTGAACATGGCTTTAAGGCCGCCATGCTCGGCGCCAATCAGATAGCCCGTCGCGCCTTCGTAGTTCATGACACAGGTGGCCGAGGCCTTAATGCCCATCTTGTGCTCGATGGAGCCACACTTCAGCGAGTTGCGATCGCCCAGCGAGCCGTCATCGTTCACCAGATACTTGGGCACGATGAACATCGAAATGCCCTTTGTGCCGGCCGGTGCATCCGGCAATTTGGCCAGGACCAAATGGACGATGTTTTCGCTCATCTCATGCTCACCGCAGGAGATGAAGATCTTGGTGCCGGTAATGGCGTAGCTCCCGTCGCCGTTGGGCTCGGCGCGGGTCTTGAGCATGCCCAGATCCGTCCCGGCATGCGGCTCGGTGAGGTTCATCGTGCCGGTCCACTCGCAGGTAGACATCTTCGGCAGGAACTTGGCCTTCTGCTCCTCGGTGCCCCAGGTCTGGATCGCGCTCACCGCACCATGGGTGAGCGAGGCGTACATGTACCAGGAGTGGTTGGCCGCCGAGAACATTTCGTCCACCAGCACTGCCACGAGATGGGGCATGCCCATGCCGCCAAATTCTTCGGCTGCATGCAGCGTCGCCCAGCCGGCTTCCTTGTACTGGTCGAACGCGCCCTTGAACCCCTCCGGCAACGAGACAACGCCGTCCTCAAGCTTGGCGCCTTCGGCATCACCGATCTGGTTGAGCGGATGCACCACCTCCGAGGCCAGCTTGCCGGCCTCCTCGAAAACGGCGTCGATGGTATCGGCGGTTGCGTCGTCGTAGCCCAGCGTCTCGCGCAGCGCATCGAATTTGAGAACCTCGTTGACGACGAAGCTCATGTCGCGAACGGGGGCTTTGTAGTCAGCCATGGTCTGGACTCCTTAGGGTCTAGTGTGAATGTCTCGAGTTCCCGCAGCGCGCGGGAGCCCAAAAGTCAGGATTCGCGCAAGCGCTCCCCAAAATAGGCGCGCAGCTTCTCCAGCTTGGGCTGCGCTGCTGCCTGGATATACCCCTCTCCAGGATTGAGCGCCGCGTAGTTCTGGTGATACGCCTCTGCTTCGAAGAACTGCTCCAGCGGCTCCAGGCGGGTGACGATCTTGCGGCTGAAGATGCCCGCATCGGTTAGCTGCGCGATATAGCGCTGGGCGACCTCCCGCTGTCGATCATCTGCGTAGAAAATCGCAGAGCGATACTGGGTGCCCATGTCATTACCCTGACGGTTCAGCTGCGTCGGGTCATGCGCCACCGCAAAGAAAATCCGAAGAATCTCTCCGAAGCTGGTCTGCGACGGATCGTAGGTAATCTGCACGACTTCGGCATGCTCGGTCTCGCCCGTGCACACCGTCTTGTAGTCCGCCGTCTCCGCCGACCCCCCGGAGTAGCCGGAAACCACTTGTTTCACGCCGGCCAGCTCACGATAAACCGCTTCGACACACCAGAAACAACCGCCCGCCAGCACAGCCAGCAACGGAGAGCCGGCGGCATCCGGACCGGGGTCATAATCCGGAGCGGGCACGTCCTTGGGCGAGACAGTCAGGCTGGTTCGGGCGAACAGACTCATGGGCGTTGGGCACAGCGGGTGCTGAAGTACGGCCGCGTATATTATCGCCACCGCCCGCGTATTGCGCGGCGAACAAGTTCGGCGCCGCCGTGGTGACCGGATTGCATGGATCAACAAGGGGACCGCGACATGGAATACGGCAAAGCGTTTATCGGTGGATTTCTGGCCACGTTGATTTTTCACCAGGGTGTCTACGCCCTGTTCTTCGCCGTCGGCGCCGACCTGCCCGCGCCGCCGTTCAACATGACCGCAACCGCACCGTTGGGCATTCCCGCCGTGTTGTCGCTAGCGTTCTGGGGCGGTGTCTGGGGCATTCCGATCTGGCTCATGATCCGAAACGCCCGTTCTGCCGGCTACTGGGGTCGCGCCCTGGTGCTGGGAGCGTTACTGCCCAGCGCCGTGGCGTTGTTCATTGTCTTCCCAATCAAGGGACTGGGTGTGGCCGGTGGCTGGAACCCACAGGTCATCATCGGCGCACTCATCCTGAACGGTGCCTGGGGCATCGGATTGGCGCTGTTCATGCGCCTGACGACTGCGCGCAGCTAAGCCGCGCACGCTCCAGCCAGCCCCCTCGTCATCGCTGTCGATGACGGGGGCTGCGCATCCTAGCTGCCTCGGTAGCGATCCAGCGTACCGGCGATGTGGCCCGCCGATTCCAGCCGGTCCAGCGCGGCATTCATGGCAGTCACCTGCTCGGCGCTCACGCTCTCGCGGGAGAACATGAATGTCACCGTACCGGCATGCACATGCCCGCGTAGCTGTTCGATGGCCTCGCCCAGCCCGGTCCGGCGCAACACGGCGCTGGCCACGTAGGGGTCGCCAATCACCACATCCACAAGGCCCTCTTCGAGATGGCGGTAATTCGCCTCCGGCACGGGTGCCGCGATGATCTGCGCATCGAACTGGGGGTCAGACAGCAAGGCCTGGACACCGTCGCCATAGTAGTAACCGTCGGTAATGCCGATGCGCTTACCGTCGGTTAACAGGGCTTCCAGCGAGGTGCCCTGGTACATCTGCGCCTTGGCCTGCTGTGCAAACAGCGCAAAGGATTCATCACGATACGGCTCGGAAAAATGGGCGAAATCCCGGCGATCCGCCGTGGGTGTCGCGGCCATCAGCACATCGATTTCTCCAGCGCGCAGCTCGTCAAGCAGGGCGACCCAGTTCCCCTTGTGGAAGCGGACCTCACAGTCGGCGGCTTCGCCCATCTGGCGCACCAGGTCGACATCAAGCCCTGTGATCCGGCCTTCCAGCGTTTCGTAACTGTAGGGTTCCCACGGATCCCAACCCACCGTCAGCATGCACGCTGGGGAGGCAGCCTCAGCAGAGGCAGCGCTTGTCTCGGTGGCGGCAGGCTGACAGCCGACCAGTAGGCTGAATCCGGCCATTGCCGGCAGCATCCATCGCGTCATTGTTCTCCTCCTTGCTCGGTCCGCGGCCCAGGACGCTCTGCTGGCGTTGTGTGATGCGACCGCAAAACCAGTCTATGCCTCTCGCGCCCCCGGGGGTAGCCAATCGCTACCCGCCGGTTCCTAACGAGATGCGCAGCCCCTGCCATTGGTTGCAATCTGAACGAAGCCGCAGCGATGACAGGACCGGGGCATACTCGAACCGAACCCCTGAAGCGCACCGCCATGCAACTGCCTCACCTTTGCCCGGTCGCACTCCTCGCCCTAACGTTGCTCAGCTGTTCGGAAACAGCGCCGCAGCCCCCTTCGCCCAGTGCCGATCTCTCGCCGCGCGAGGTTGTCGAGACCGTACTCACGGCATTGCGGACCAATGACGACCCCGTCGAAGATGCCGGCATCGCCACCGCATACGCCTTTGCCGCACCCGGCAATCGCGCTCAAACCGGGCCGCTGCCCCGCTTTACCGCCATGGTCCGACACGGCTATGCACCGCTGTTGAACCACCGCACATCGGAGATCGGGCCGCCGGTGACTGCGGAGGGCCGACAGATGTTTCCGGTCCGGGTGTATCCGGTGGAAGGGGCTGTGCGGCTCTATCTCTTCGTGCTGGCCCAGTCTGATCAGGCTAGCTGCCAGGGCTGCTGGCTCACGGAAGCGGTGATCGACCGCAGTGATCAACTTCCCCCGGAAGTCGCCGCCTGAGCGCTCGGGTCGGCGGACCGACTCCGTCCAAGCCTGCCCCGATCCTGACCACCGCCCTCTGCTGATTGACAGCGACCCGGCGCCGGTAGCGGCCTAGTAATCGCGCCGAGGGCGCAGGTACGGGTCGTCCGTCAGGGTGAAGGGCACTTCACGCCCCACGAGTGCCTCCAGCATCCGCAGCTCCAGATCGCTGTGATCGACAAAGGGCGCGGGCACGATCCACTGCCCTTGCTCGGGGCGAGCCAGTACGTAGCGCGGCGCATCATGGTGGGTTGCGGTAATCCGCTCTACCGCCGCGGGTTCTGCCACCGCAGAGAGTTCGGTCGTGCCATAGCAGGTGCAGAGATAGGAGCGCTCCGTTTCCGTGCTCGCGTAAACCCCCGTGCCCCGCACGCCAATGGTGGCAATGGGGGTGTGAATGGTCAGCGTCTGCCGCGTGCGGCGCCCGAAGACGGACAGCATCGCGCCCGTAATGAGTCGCAGCGTCTGCTTGGCCTGCCCCAAGCCCAGCTGAACGCGAGTCCGGCGCCGGATGAGCAAGGCATCCGAACCCACCACGGCAACCAGCTCCCCTTGCTCGCCGGTCTCGATGCGGTCATCCGGGCCCAGGGCTGTGCCGCGCGTTGCGGGCTGGCCGTTGATCCACACATCGCCGACCACGCGAAAAACCGACTGGTCCGGTGGCAGGCGCTCCGGCACCTGACCCAGTGGTCCCGCCTGCAGGCTGCGCGGCCATCCAGCGCCCAGCCAGCCGCAGGCCAGTGCCTGGATCAGCCAGCGCCTTCGTGCTTCGTTCTCCACGCTCGTCATCCTGAATCTGAACACCCCGCATGGACGGTAGCAGCCGCCGGATCACGGAGCGATGGTCTGGCTGCCGCAAGCTCGCTATGCTGCCGGCGTTCGGGGACAACAATCACAAGGGGAGACCATGAACAACACCCGTGCCCGCGAGCAGGCGGGTTGGCGCTGGGGCGTCTTCACGCTGCGCGTGCCGTTTCTGCACACCCGGCTGTACTGGCAGGAGTTCCTGCAGGGCCTGTTCGTCTCAGCCGCAACAGGGCTGGCACTGGTCCCACTGATGACTGGCGTGTTCGGCCTGACCTTCGAAGAGGCAGTGGCCTGCTCACTGATCCACGCGTTTCTGATCTCCTCAGCGTCGATCATCTTTGGAGAGCCCTATGCGCCTGGCTGGGTCACACCTGCGCTGCCGTTGGTCCTGGCCGTCGTCATCGGCGAGATGAGCGACCCGGTGGAACGCTGGCAGGCGATGACGGCCATGTCGCTGGACTTTGCGGCACTGGTGCTCATTCTCGGCATCACCGGCCTGGGCAAGCGATTCATGGTGTGGCTGCCCGACACGCTGAAGGCCGGCATCATTCTTGGCGCCGCCATCGCAGCGTTCAAGCGCGTGTTCATCGACGATGCCGAACGCTTTCTGCATGTGCAGCCTATCGCCACCACCGTGGCCTGCGCGCTGTGCCTGATCATCACCTTCTCGCTGCCGTTGCAGGCCCTGAAGGAACGCCACCGCTGGCTGGCGCTCATCGGTGCGCTCGGACTCTTGCCGGGCTTTCTTGCGGCCGCCATCGTCGGCCCCTTGGTTGGCGAGGTCGACTACGACATTCAGTGGGGCATTCTGATTCCACCCTTCGCTGACCTCTGGGCAAAGGTGTCTCCGTTTTCGATCGGCTGGCCCAGCGTGGAGCTGTTTATCCAGGTCATGCCGCTGGCGCTGATGACGTACATCATGTTGTTTGGCGACCTGGTGACGGGCAATGAAGTCATTCGCGAAGCGGCAAGCGACCGGCCGGATGAGCATGTCGACATCAATCCCACTCGCTCGCATCTGTCGGTCGGCATCCGCAACGCCATCATGGGTGTGGCCGCACCGTTCTTTCCCACCCAGGGTGCGATGTGGACGGGCGTGCATGTCATCATCGTCCAGCGCTGGCGCCAGGGCCGGGCAGGCATGGACAGCCTGCACAGCGGTATTGCCTCGTACTATCTGATGGGCCTGCCCATCATCTTCCTGCTGCTGCCGCTGCTCACAGGCCTCAAGCCGCTCATGGGCATTGCCCTGTCGCTGACGCTCATCCTGACCGGGTTTGCCTGCGCCTATGTGGCCATGGCGATTCCGCGAGAGCCGGCGGAACGCGGCACGGTGCTGCTCACAGGCATGGCGATCGCCCTGTTCGCGCCCTGGATTGGTCTGCTCGTGGGTATCGTCGCCACATTGGCGATTAGCGGCTGGTCGCGTCGGGACCCGCAGACGCCCTGACGATGGGCACGTGCCCAGGCCAGGCTCACAAGGCGGCCGGCTGCTTCGCGCTGGCCATCCTGCTGTGGGCCTGCCTGGGCGGGTGCGCCCTTGCCAGCGACTGGCGCTGGCAAGGGGATAACGGCCTCCAGCTCGACGACAATGCAGGCTTGGCATCCGATGGCACCCGGCAACGCCGCACCGCGATCGTCAGCCAACGCCTGAACGGCCGACGACCATTGCTGCGCGCGCCTCATCACGCCGTGGACTCCGCCATTGGCCTGCACCTAGCCCAGGCGCTGCGCTACCCCGGTCTATCCCATCTGGACGCCCAGCTCGGCCTCGGCTGGCACTGGCAACCCGGCGCAGGATTCCATGCCACGCAATGGGGGCTTGAGCTCCGCGGAGGCGCACGCTGGTCCGTCGATACCGCACGCGATGGTTGGCTCGCCCAACTGACGGCGAGCGCACAGCAACAGCTCACGACACGGTTGCGCAGCAAGTGGCGGCTCAACGGCCGGTGGCAAGAGGCCCAGGCGGCGGCGTTCAGCACGGGTCTGCATCAGCTATCGCTGCAGCTGGACTGGTTACACCACCCGCGCCAAGTCCTCTACCTACGTGTAGAGGGGCTGGAGGGCTCGTTCACCACCACCGTCACCGGCATGCCCGCACGACCGGGCTCGGGCGCGGAGGACCGGGCCTTCGACCCACAGGGTGAACGGGCCTATCGCCGCCATGGCGCAGGTACCGGCTGGCTGCTTGGACTCAACCGGTCCCTGTCACAGCAACTGGTTGTGGACGCCGCCGTCCACCACGTGCGCCTGCACCAGGCCGACACCGGCTATCAACGGACGCAATGGATGCTGAACCTGCTGTATCGGCTGTAGCCCCCGGGCAACCACCCTGGGGAATCGCCCTGTCATTCCCTAGACTAAGCAGCCACCTACTGCAGGATCGTCTGAGATGTCCAACCCCTGGCTGATGCTGGCTGCGCTGTTCGGTTTTCTGGGTGTCGCGCTGGGCGCCTTCGGTGCGCATGCGCTGCGCGCCCGTTTATCGCCGGACATGCTGCGGGTGTGGGAAACCGCTGTGAACTACCAGTTTTGGCACGCCCTGGCGCTGCTGGGCGTGGGCCTGCTCGTCCTGCGGACGCAGTCGGCGTGGCTAACGGCAGCGGGCAGCCTGTTTGCGTTGGGGCTGTTGCTCTTCTCCGGCAGCCTCTACGCCCTGGCCTTATCCGGCATCCGCCCGCTGGGCGCGATTACACCCATCGGTGGAGTCTTGCTGCTCGGCGGCTGGCTCTGCCTGCTGGCGGCCTCAGCCCGACTGTCAGGCTGAGGTATCGTCAGACCGACCGGTGGCCCCGGACGGCGGCATGTCCTTCAGTGGCAGGCCGGGCGCCGGCCGACCCTGCTCCAGGCGGACATCCGCCTGCACGCCATAGTCCTGTAGCTGGTCCTTGAGAATCTGCACCGTCCGGGTGTGGACCAGGCGCCGCACAAAGTTGGGAGAAATGCCCGCCAGCGTCCCGGCCAGCCAGGACTGACGCCGGGCCAATTCCATCGGGTTGAGAATGCGGATGGCGATGTAGGTGTCAGACCCCGCACCCGGATCAGCCTGGACCGATGGCGCAGTTGCCGGGTCGTGACGACGCTGCCGGAGCCGCCACAGCAGGGCGGCCAATGCGACAAGCAGCACGGCTTCGACAAGCCAATGCAGGTGAGACAGGGTCATGCGGATGGAAAACCTTGGAGCGACGCCGGCGATAGTGACGGCTGCCTAGTGTATCGCGCAGCCGGCGCGACCTCCCGCTCGCAGGCCACGAGGGTGACCGATGCCGGCCCAGCACATCGGTCACCACCCGCAACCGCCTTCTCGGCAGAGGGACTAGGCGTCCGGCTTGGATGCCCAGCGCTCGGCGCGTTCGCGGAACCGTTCCCGCTTGGCCTCCATTCTGGTCTTGAGCTCGGTCCGCTGCTCTTCGGTGAGCACGGCCGCAATCTGCCGACGCAGTTCGCCGCCGTGGAGGACCTGCTCGCGCTTCAGTTCCGCGGCCTGGTTGGCCAGCATCTGCGTCTCGGTGCTGTAGTCCGCCGCCATCGGGTCGAGCTCGGCCATCTGCTCACGCAAGGCCTTTGAGCGTTGGCGCAAGGCTTGTCCATCCGCCTTGTTGGCGTCGAGGATGCTGTCGATCTGCAGGCGCTGGTCATCGCTCAAGTCCAGCCCCTTGAACATACGCATCATGTGGCCTGCACCTTCGTGCGCGCCGTGATGGCGGCCATCGTGGTCGGGACGTGCCGAGGCTGTACCGGCCACGGCAATCAGGCCGGTGGTTGCGATCAGTACTGCGGTGATCAGTCGTTTCATCGTCTTGCTCCTGGGGTGATTGACGAGACATTTGTACCGAGCACCCACGTCAAGTTGCGTTGCGATCGAGTAAAGATAGGTAAAGCCCCTCGTCGACCACCGACCGAACTCGGCACACTGCCCGCATGAACAAGCAGCCGGACGTCCTGATCGCAGACGACGATGTCGCCCTTTGCGATCTGCTGATCGACTACCTTGCCACCCAGGGCATGCGCGCACGGGCCGTGCATAGCGCCGAAGCTGCCCTGGCTGCATTGGAGCAGACCCCCACCACACCCGATGCGCTGGTTCTGGATGTCATGCTGCCAGGCATCTCCGGACTGGACGCCCTGGCTCGGATTCGAGCCCGCTGGCATCTGCCGGTGCTGATGCTGTCCGGTCGCGGCGAACCCGTGGACCGCATTTTAGGCCTGGAGTTGGGCGCGGACGACTATCTCGCCAAACCCGCGATGCCCCGCGAGCTGGTCGCGCGGCTGCGTGCGCTACTGCGGCGTCAAACCGTCCTCGCAGCGCCCGATACCCCCGCGGACTCCACGTATCGTCTGGGACAGCTGACGCTGGACGCCGGCGGCCGAACAGCGCGCTGTGGTGACCAAACCCTCACGCTCACGGGCGCCGAGTTCGAGATTCTGCATCGGCTGCTCCAGGCGCAGGGCCGCACCGTCGCCCGAGCCACGCTGACCGAGCAAGCCCTTGGACGTCCACTGGAACGCTACGATCGCGCGGTGGACGTGCATGTCAGCCGCCTGCGACGCAAGCTCACCGAGGCCGCTGCGGGGGTGCGCATCGACACCCGTCGCGGCGCGGGCTATCTGCTGGTGGACGATCATGCGCGGTAGCCTGACGCTACGACTACTGGTCGCTTTCTGGCTGGCGCTGGTGGTCACGCTGGTGCTAAGCGTCGTCATGACCCACCAGATCGGCCGCTATCGTGCCCTGGCCGCGCTGGATCCCGACTCGCTGGCCGATGCCGTCACCGCCGCCCAGTACCGTGGCCACGAAGGTATGCGTGAGGTCCAGCGCCGGCTGCGTCACCGTGGCTTCCGCCTGCTGCTGATACGCGAAGAGCGGCCACTGCCCCCCGAGTTACAGCGCTGGCGGCAGCGACTCATCGACGCAGCACCGGGTGTTGTCGAGCTGCCGCGAGGTGGACTCGCCGTGGTCGTCGAGGTCACGGACCGGGAGGGTATGACCTACTTTGCGGTGGCGCTGCGCCGCGACGACGCCCGGCCGGTGATGTCGCCCTCGCTGGCCGTTGGCATGCAGCTGCTGGTCTCGCTGCTGGTCATCACGGCCGTCGCTGCCTGGATGGCGCGCAGATTGACCCGTCCGGTCCGTGCAATCCAGACAGCCGTTCGCCAGTTTGCCGATGGTGATCTCGCAGCCCGTGTGCCACCCACCGGCGCCAGCGGCTCGGATGATCTGGCTGCGTTGGCCCGGGATTTCAACGCCATGGCCGGCCGCATTCAGGCGCTGATCGCCGATCGGGACCGCCTGCTGCACGATGTCTCACACGAGCTGCGCTCACCACTAGCCCGGATGCGCCTGGCATTGGAACTTGCACGCAGCGGACAAACCTCGGCGCTGGATCGCTGCGACGATGAAGTACAGCGCATTGACGACCTCGTTGAGGAAGTCCTGACGTTCGCCCGCCTGGACCCCGAGCATCGCGGTACAGCGGCAGACCGACTCGAGCAGCAGCCCGTGTCCCTGCAACAGCTGGTGCAGGATGCCGCCGACCGCCATCTGATCGCAGCACAGGAGCAGTCACTCGCACTGACCATCCTGCCCACCACAAGCGATGTAACACTCAAGGCAGATCTGCGTCTGCTTGACCGCGCCCTGGACAACCTGATCAGCAATGCTCTGCGCTACGCCCGGGAACGCATCCGGATTGAGTTGCAAAGCCAGGGCCCCTGGATCGAGATCGCCGTCGTGGACGACGGACCCGGTGTTGACGACGCGGCCCTGCCGCAGTTGTTCGAGCCCTTCTGGCGTGCTGCCGCCCAGCCGGATGGCGGTTACGGTCTGGGCCTGGCCCTGGTGGAACGCGTGGCGCGCGCCCATCAGGGTCGGGTGGTGGCCAGCAACCTCTCTCCAGCCGGCTTCCGCATCGCGTTACAGTTGCCCTCCCGCCTGCAAATCGATTGAGATGCGCCCGGTTGTCCTGTTCACGGATTTTGGATTCGACGGCCCCTACGTCGGCCAGCTGCGACTGGCGGTCCATCGCATCGCGCCGGACGTTCCGGTCTTCGATCTCATGCACGATGCACCGGTGTACTCGCCCGCCGCAGCGGGCTGGATGCTTGCGGCGCTAACCGAGCGCCTGCCGGATGATGCGGTGATCTGCGCCGTCATCGACCCGGGTGTGGGTACCGACCGCAACCCGGTGATCGTCCAGGTCGGTCAGCGACTGTTCGTGGGACCGGATAATGGCCTGTTGGATGGCGTCGCCGCCGATCAGCCCACGGCGCGCTGGTGGCGCTTGGACTGGAAACCAACGCGCATGTCGGCCAGCTTCCACGGCCGTGACCTGTTCGCACCCACCGCTGCCCGCCTCGCAGTGGGCGACTGGCCGGACCACAGCCCCTGCAGCCCGGCGGCCTGCCGTGGCACACCTAACCGCGCACAAGTGATTTATGCCGATGCGTTTGGCAATGCCTGGACAGGCCTGCGTCAGCTGGAGCCTGGTCTGGCGCTCGTGGCCGGCCAGTGCCGCTTTGAACCGGCGAATACATTCGGCGAGCGACCTGTCGGCCATTGCCTTTGGTACGTGAACTCCAACGGGTTTGTGGAGCTGGCAGTGAATCAGGGCTCGGCAATGGAGACCGCCGGATTAACCCTGGGCGCCCCAGTTCAGGTTGTTCGAGCCTGACGAGAGGATCAGGCGGCGCAGCCCACCGAGGCCCCGGTGCCGCCATCCAGTCCAAAGTAGCGGCGCACGGCCGTCAGTTGCGCGGCGGCCGACTCCAGACGCATGGCCTGTCTGAGAAAAGCTGCACGCTCCGGCTGACCGGCGACATACCAGCCGATGTGCTTGCGGGCGATGCGCACACCTCGTCGCTCGCCATACAGCCGGTAAATCCCATCCAGATGCTCGGCCAGCCAGTGACCGATTTGCTGCGGTTGCGGTGACGGAAGGTGCTGCCCGGTCCGCAGGAAGTGCGCGATCTCGCCGAATATCCAGGGCCGGCCCTGGGCTGCCCGCCCGATGAGCAGACCATCCGCCCCCGTGGCAGCGAGCACCGCCCGGGCCTTCTCCGGACTGTCGACATCACCATTGGCCAGCACGGGAATCCCCACCGATTGTTTAACCGCACGAATCGTGTCGTACTCAGCCCGCCCGGCGTACTTCTGATCGCGCGTACGCCCATGAATGGCAATCGCGGCAATCCCGCAATCCTCGGCAATCCGGGCGATCTGCACCGCGTTGCGGTGCTCGGCCGCCCAGCCGGTGCGGGTCTTGAGCGTGACCGGCACATCAACAGCCTCCACCACGGCCGACAGGATGCGCGCCACCAACGCCTCATCCTTCATCAACGCCGAGCCGGCATCGCGCTTGCAGACTTTCTTGGCCGGACAGCCCATGTTGATGTCGACGATATCCGCGCCGTGGGCGACGTTGTGGCGTGCGGCATTGGCCATCATCGCAGGGTCGTAGCCGGCGATCTGGACCGAGATCGGTCCAGGCTCGCCGCGGTGATCCATGCGGGCACGCGATTTGGGCGTTTCCCAAAGCCCCGGATCAGCCGTCAGCATCTCGGAGGGCGCCAGACCGGCACCGAGTCGACGGCACAACTGGCGAAACGGCTTATCCGTCACACCCGCCATGGGTGCCAATACCAGCGCCGGCTGAATGCAGTGCTTACCCAGCTGCAGTGTCATCACTGGATTGTTGTGGGGTGCATCGCCAACCACGTCAGTCGCCCAAGCTATGGTCGATGCCTGGGCGGTCCACCGTGTCGCGCCGAGGCGTCACCTCGATGGGGGTCGGGTCATCCGCGTGCTCATCATCGACTGACTCTGCATCCGCATCGTCCTTGGTCTTGTCCTCGGCAGGTGGGTCGAGAATGTCCTTGGCGGCCTGCGTCAACTGCCACTCGGACAGGTTGTAGCCCGCCTGTTTCATCTTCTTGGCCAAGCCGGCCACCCCGCGGGAGGTGCCGTGCGTTGTCGTCACCGAGGTGCCACGGCGGACGATGGCGGTCTCCAGACGCTCCAGAAACGTGGTGCGGTCGCGCACGACATTTCCGCTGGAAATGCGCGAAAAAGCCCAACGTTCCGCGGAGCGAAACCCCAGTGTGTCGGTGGCCACGGCACCCAGCCCATCGAACACGATGAGCGTGACCTCACCCGCCTTGCGGACTTGAACACGGCGCAGCGCGCTGTCGAGCAGACTCATCGCCATATCAGACAGACGGATGGCGAGTGGAAAGGTTCACCGCCCACCTCCGGCCTGCACGACCGTGTCGGCGGAGCTTGCATGGCAACGCCGCGCAAATGCCGCAATCCGCTCGGCGATATCGTCCGGCGCAACATGATGCGGCGCGTGGCCCAGGCCCGGCAGCAGCTGAACCTCGGCGTCCGGCAGCAGGGCCGTCAACCGCTCACCGTGGTTCCAGAACGGCACCACCGCGTCATCCTGCCCATGCATGACCAGCAGTGGCCGTTTGATCCGGGGATAGCGGGTACTTTGGGTCTGCAAGAACCGATTCAGCCGGACCAGATCGCGGGCGTTGGACCAGAAAGCACGGGGTCGCAGGGCGAGCTGCGCGGCGATGCGCTCGGCGTAACGGTCGGGGACCCGGTTCGGGCGAAAGATCTTGGCAATAGCCGTCGGCATCATCGCGGGCCCCAGCAACGGGACCAAGGCGTGGCAGAACAGACGCCCCAGCAGCGGCACCCGCGCCAGATGCGTGGGCCAGCCAATTCCTCCCACCCAATGACTGGCGACGCCGGCCAGGCTCACACCGCCGGCCACACGATGCCCCTGATCGGTCAGGGCTGCGAGCACCACTGACCCCGACCAGGAATGCCCCACGATCACCGGCTGCTGCGCCCCCAGCTCCTCGGCGGCATTGAGGACAAAATCAGCCAGATCACCGGGATTCAGCCAGTCGCGCGACGCCGGGCTGTGCCCCAGCCCCGGGCGGTCCATGGCGATGACGCGAAACTCGCGCGCCAGTCGAGGCAGCAGGCTCTCCGTCCAGTCCTGCAGATTGGAGCTGGCACCGTGCAGCAGAATCAGCGCGGGCCCTTCGCCGGCTTCGACGACATGCACCTCGCGCCCATCCAATCGCCGGATCTGGCCCACCGGCGGGTAGTCCTGCTCGATGAGCCGCGCGCGCCGCCAACCGGCAAACAGCAACAGGGCCAGAACGGCGAGCAAAAGCCACATGATGCCAGCGACTAACCGCGGCCGACGGCCTTGGCGCCGATATCACGGCGCATGTGTACGCCATCCCACTGGATCTTGTCGACGGCCGCGTAGGCGCCGGCCTGGGCAGCCGCGACATCGTCACCCAAAGCGGTGACACAGAGCACTCGCCCACCCGATGTCACTACCGCACCCTCAGCATCGAGCGCCGTGCCCGCGTGAAACACCTTGGCGCCAGTCTCGGCAGCGGCATCCAGACCCTGGATCACCTGCCCCTTGGCATAGGCACCTGGGTAGCCACCGGCTGCCATCACGACGCCCAGTGCCGCCTGGGGATTCCAGCGTGCGCTCATCAGACCCAGGTGCCCGTCCACAGCGGCCAGACACAGGTCAAACAGGTCGCTGTCCAGCCGGCTGAGCAGCGGCTGGGTTTCGGGATCGCCCAAGCGGCAATTGAACTCCAGCACTTTGACGCCGCCATCAGCATCGATCATCAGGCCGGCGTACAAAAAGCCCAGGTAGTCGATGCCATCGGCAGCAAACCCCGCGAGGGCGCGGTCGATGACCTCCCGGCGGATGGTGGCGTGAATGTCAGCCGTGACCACCGGTGCGGGCGAGTACGCCCCCATCCCACCGGTATTCGGGCCCTTGTCGCCATCCAGCGCCGGCTTGTGATCCTGTGACGATGCAAATTCCACCACCGCTTCGCCGGCTGCCATGACAATGAAGCTGGCCTCTTCACCGGGGAGGAACTCCTCAATCACGACCTTGGCGCCCGCCTGCCCGAAGCTGCCGTCATCCAGCATATCCCGCACCGCGGCCTCGGCTTCTTCCAGCGTCTGGGCCACGACCACGCCCTTGCCGGCCGCCAGGCCATCGGCCTTGATCACGATGGGAGCGCCGTGCTCGCGCAGGTAATCCAGCGCCGCAGCAGTCTCGGTGAATTCAGCATAGGCGGCCGTGGGGATGCCGTGGCGCTCCATGAAGGCCTTGGCAAACGCCTTGCTGGATTCGAGCTGGGCGCCGGCCGCCGTTGGGCCAAAACACTTGAGCCCCGCATCGCGGAACCGGTCAACAATGCCGGCCGCCAGCGGTGCCTCCGGACCGACGACCGTGAGTGCCACGGCTTCGCGATCTGCCAAGGCCAGCAGGCCATCGATATCCTCTGCGGCCACCGCCACGTTCTCGCACAGCGGTTCAATCGCCGTCCCGGCATTGCCGGGTGCCACCAGCACGCGACTCACCTTGGATGATTGTGCAAGCTTCCAGGCCAAGGCGTGTTCACGGCCTCCGCCGCCAACGACGAGAACGGTGTGATCGGACATAAAGAACAGGCAACCGCGAGCGGCCGCGAATCTGCAGGCAAATGGTGCGCGAGTTTACCATCGCCTTGACGCCATGCCGTCGCGGAATCACAGTCGGGAGCCTCAACCGGAGGGGGAACCCCATGCGCATGCGACTGCGGGCTGTTGTAGCCGCCATTGCCCTGTTCAGCGCGGGTCTGGCAACCGCCAGCACCACGACCGAATCACCCGATGATCCCAACCGATGGGATCTCAGCGACCTGTTCCACGACGTGGCCGAATGGAACAGCGAGCGCCGCAAGCTGGAGCAGTATTACGAAGCCGTGGCCGAATGCGAGGGCCGCCTGGGCAATCCCAAGGGCCTGAACACCTGCCTGGAGCGCTACCACAGCGCCCTGCGCCGGCTGTTCAGGGTGGGCGTGTACGCCAGCCTGCTGGCCGACCAGGACACCAGCCAGCCCATTCCGGCAGAAATGCGTCAGCAGGTGCGACGCCTCTACACCCGGTTTGGTGAAGTGACCAGCTACATGGCGCCAGAGATCATCGCCCTGGGCGCCGACACGATTGCTGACTTCAAACAGCGCGTGCCCAAACTCAAGCGTTATGACCGCCTGCTCGAAACCACGCTGCGTCAGGCGCCCCACACGCTGGATCCGGCACGCGAAGCCCTGTTGGCCGCCGCCGGCGCCATGGGCGGCTCACCGGCTTCGATTTACCGCACGCTGGCCAACGCCAATATTCCCTGGCCGAGTATCGAACTGTCGGACGGCCAGACCGTACGGCTTTCTCAGGCGGCGTACACCAAGTACCGGGCCACACCCAACCGTGCAGACCGCGAGCAGGTTTTCAAGGCGTTCTGGGGCACCTGGAACGATTACGAGCAGACCATGGGCGAGACGTTTCACGCCCACTTGCAACAAGCCAAGTTTTTCGCGGATGCACGCGGCTACGACAGCACGCTGGCTGCCAGCCTGGGCGGCACCCACGTCCCCGAGGCGGTCTACCGCAACCTCGTGGAACAGGTGAATGCCAACCTGGCGGTGTTGCATCGGTATCTCAAACTGCGGGAGCGCATCCTCGGCCTGGAGCAAATCCGTTACCACGACATCTATCCGCCGTTGGTCGAGCTGGAAACGAACTATCCGATCGAAACGGCCAAGCCCCTCATTATCGACGCGCTCCAGCCGCTGGGACCGGATTACGTGGCCAAGCTCACCCGGGGCCTGGACGCCCGCTGGATGGACTTGTACCCGCGCGAGAACAAAGTCTCCGGTGCCTACATGTCGGGCGCTGCCTACGATGTGCACCCCTATGTGCTCATGAACTACAACGACGATTTCGATTCGGTGTCCACGCTGGCCCACGAATGGGGACACGCTGTGCACACCATGCTGTCCAGCGAGGCCCAACCGTTTGAGACCGCGCGTTATCCGATCTTCCTGGCCGAGATCGCGTCGACGGTGAACGAAGTGCTGTTGATTGACGACCGGATGCAGGCCGCGACCAGTGACGACGAGCGCCTGTTCTATCTGGGCTTTCTGCTGGAGCAATGGCGGGGCACCTTCTTCCGCCAAGCCATGTTTGCCGAGTACGAACTCACCGTGCATGAGGCCTACGCCGAGGGCACGCCGCTGTCCGGCGCCCGGCTGTCAGAACTGTATGGGGACATCCTCAAGCGCTACCACGGGCACGATGAAGGCGTGTTGACCATCGACCCGGCGTTTCACATCGAATGGGCGTACATCCCCCACTTTTACCGCAACTTCTACGTCTACCAGTACGCCACCTCGATTACCGCCGGCGCGGCCTTTGCCGAGAAGATCCTGGCTGGTGACACCGCCGCCCGCGATGGCTATCTGCAACTGCTCAGCGCCGGCGGCAGCGACGATCCGCATGATCTGCTGGTTGCCGCAGGCGTGGACATGACCACCGCCGCTCCCTATGACGCGGTGTTCCGCAAGCTCAATGCCGTCATGGATCAGATTGAGGCGATTCTTGATCGCAGGGAGGGCTAACGCCGTGGCGCAAACCTTTGTCCAGCGAATCGTCGGTGCAGCCCGGCTGGATGCGGCTACCTACGAAGAGGTCGAAGCCGATCGCAGTGCCACCGCCCAGGCCGCCGCCGTCGTCGGGCTGGTGGCGGTGGCATCCGGTCTGGGCCTGCTGTCGGCCGGCGGGGTGAGTTCGCTGCTCATGGCAGCAGTCGGTGCGTTGCTGGGTTGGGCCGTTTGGGCTGTCGTGATCTATCTGGTCGGCGCAAAGTGGCTACCCGAATCCACGACCCGCGCCGATGTCGGCCAGGTCATGCGGACGCTGGGCTTCGCACAGGCGCCGGGGCTGCTCCGTGTCTTCGGCTGGGTCCCGCTGGTGGGCGGGCTGGTGTACCTGGTCGCGACCCTGTGGACCATTGCGAGCACCGTGGTCGCCGTGCGCCAGGCGCTGGACTACAGCAGTACGGGCCGTGCTCTGGGCGTCACTGTTCTCGGCTTTGCCGTCAATGCCCTGGTGTGGTGGCTGCTCCGGGGGCTCACCGGCCTGTAGTCGCTGCCCCCCGCCCGCTCAGCGACACGCGTCAACGAACCAGGCGGCGCCTGGCGTCAGGCGCGACCCTTTTGATCACCACCGCATCCTGGGTGTTGTGAGTAGCCGATTCGACATTCCCGTTTCCGACCTGACGCTGGCCGCGCTGCGGCGCGGCGACCTGCGGGCGCAGGAAACGATTTATCGCGCCTTCGAACGCCCGGTGTTCGATCTGGCCAGCCGCATGGCGGGCTGTTCGCACCTGGCAGCCGATATCACCCAGGACACGTTCCTCCGCGCCTTTGCCAAGGTCAAAACCTTTCGAGGGGAGTCACCGTTCTGGGGGTGGCTGCGGCAGATCGCCGTCCGGGAAACGCTGCAGGTACTGCGCAAACGCAAGCGCTGGACCTCACTCATCCCCGAGGCCCACGAAGCCGACAGTGCTGCGCCAGATCAGGACGACACACTCCTGGAGCAGGCGCTGACACTGCTGCCGGACACGGCCCGGGCCGTGGTCTGGCTTTATCACGTCGAAGGCTACACACACCCTGAAATTGCTGAATTGATGGGCAAGACGCCCAGCTTTTCGAAATCCCAGCTGTCCCGCGCCCACGCCAAGCTTCGCGGCATCCTGCACCCGGATGTGCTGCCCAAGCCTGACGCACGCGCCCCGCAACCGGAGACCGAGCCATGTCTGAAGCCTTTGAGCGCGAGCTAAGCTCGCGGCTGCAGGCCTTGCCGGCCTGCTCGCCCCCATCGGATGGATGGGAACGCCTGCAACAACGTCAACGCCGACGCTGGTCGACACCTGCGCTGGCCATGGCCGCCACGCTGGCGGGCGTCGCGGTCCTGGTGGCCGCGCTGTGGGACCAGCCGGCCGCCGTGCCCAGCCTGCGCATCACCGCCGTGCAGAACGCCCCGGTCGCTGCGTCTCCCAACCCGCTGCCCACGCTCATCGCCCAGTCACAGGCACTGGAGCAGCAATGGCGCCAGCGCAAGGTCGGCATGAATCAGGCCGTGGATACACGCCGCATCCAGCGGCTGGAAGAAGGCCTGGCGATGATCGATGTCCAACTCAACGCGGCAGCCCCTGGCTCGCCGGAAGAACTCGCGCTGTGGCGCAACCGTGTCCAACTGATGTCCGCCCTGGTGGCCAGCCCCCAGCAGGATCGCGGCCTTCGGACCGCTTCGTATGAGGTCCCCCTATGAACCCGCACACACCCATCACCGTTCGATCGGCCACCCGCTCACGTCCCGAACTCAGGCCACTGGGGTGGCTGATGCTGGCAGCGGCGGTCTGGCTGCTCGCCTCGCCCGCCCAAGCCGGTGAGCATGATCATGAGTTTGCGCAGGCGCAGGCCGAGATCGCCGAACGGCGGGCCGAGCTTGCCGAGCGCAAGGCCGAAATCGAAAGCCGGCATAGCGAATCCGTCGCTCGCGAAATCAAAATGGCCGAGCGTGCGCTGGAGCATGCCGAAAAGGAACTGCAACTGGCGGCTGAGCGCCTCGCCGAGCTATCGCTCAAGCACGAAGCCAACGCCCCCCGAGCCTTTGCCTACCGGCTGCTGGGCGGCCGCAAGCGGGCCATGCTGGGCGTCACCGTGCGCACGGCCGATGATGAATCCGGCGTCCACATCAATGGTGTCACCCCCGGTGGCCCGGCCGAGAAAGCCGGCCTGCACGCCGGCGACATCATTGTCGCGGCCAATGGCGAAGCCTTCGAGGGCAAGAAGGCGCTCAAGGCACTCTCCGGCTTCATGGAAAGCCTGACACCGGGTGACGAAGTTCAGCTGACCATCCTGCGAGGCGGGCAGCGCAAGACGATTGCCGTCACCACTGATGACATGTCCTGGCCCAGCGCAGCGATTGCAGCAGCTCCACCGGCACCGCCCGCACCCGGAGTGCACATCTACAGCACGGATGCCGACACACACTGCTCCGGCGCACTGACCATGGACCTGCAGGACCTCGGCGAGGGGCGGCGTGTGATCCGCATCGACCCGCCCGCCCCCCCACGGCCACCGGTGGCCCCAGATGCCGAGGTCGCGACACTGGGCGGGGCGCTCACCCTGGCGCAACTGAACAAGGACCTTGGCAGCTACTTCGGCACGCCGACCGGTGTGCTCGTCGTGGCCGCCGACCAGACGGGCTTGCTGGGACTGGAGGCTGGCGATGTCATCCGCTCGGTCAACGGACAGCATGTCCAACGGCCGCATGATGTCATCGAGGCCCTCCAGCAAGGCAAACCCGGCGCACCCATTAAACTGGCCGTGACACGCCGCGGCGCCCATCGCCAGCTGGCGTCGGCACGGCCTGACGCCCTGCTCGACCGGATTCACGTCGAGTCCTACGCCTCGCGCAGCGACTAAATTACAGGCTGCATCCCCAAGGCCCGGTCTGCACCGGGCCTTTTTTATTGAAGGCGCCGCTCACCTGCCGTCAGCCGGTCGTGGATTATCTGCCCGGCTTGGTAGAATCCGCCGCATGGATATCCACGTGAACGGCCAGCCGTATCAGGCACCGCAGGATTGCACCCTGAGCGGACTCGTCGAACAGCTGGGTCTGCAGGGCAAGCGCCTGGCCATTGAGGTCAACGGGACCATCGTGACACGCAGCGCCCACCTGACACATGCGCTGGCGCCTGGCGACCGGGTAGAAATCGTGCAAGCCATCGGTGGCGGCTAGGCCCGGCCCAAAGAGCCGCCGGACCCGGGCTGCACAGAACGCGTCCGGTCTGACAGAGTACCCCTCCCCAACCTGACGACAATCGCATGGCATTCGGAACCGACGACAGTACCGCTGACACCCTGAGCATTGCAGGCCGCTGCTACCAATCACGCCTGCTGGTGGGCACCGGGAAGTACGCCTCCATGGAGCAGACCGGCGAGGCGATCCGGGCGTCTGGCGCAGAAATTGTCACGGTGGCGATTCGCCGCACCAACATCGGGCAGTCTGCCGACGAGCCCAATTTGCTGGATGTGATTCCGCCCAGCGAATTCACGCTGCTGCCCAATACGGCGGGTTGCTACACCGCCGAGGATGCCGTGCGCACCTGCCAGCTGGCCCGCGAACTGCTGGATGGCCACCAGCTGGTCAAGCTGGAAGTGCTCGGCGATCCCAAAACACTGTTTCCGGATGTGCCCGCCACGCTGGAAGCCGCCAAAACACTGATCGATGACGGCTTCGATGTCATGGTCTACACCTCGGACGACCCCATCGTCGCCAAGCGACTGGAAGACATGGGTTGTGTCGCCGTGATGCCACTGGCTGCGCCCATTGGGTCCGGTCTCGGCATTCAGAACCGCTATAACCTGCTGAGCATCATCGAGAACGCATCGGTCCCGATTCTGGTGGACGCCGGCGTCGGCACGGCCTCGGATGCGTCGATTGCCATGGAGCTGGGCTGCGACGGCGTGCTGATGAACACGGCCATCGCCGAGGCCAAGAACCCGGTAATGATGGCGCGCGCCATGCGCCTGGGTATTGAGGCCGGCCGGCTGGCCTATCGGGCCGGGCGCATGCCCCGCCGTCGCTACGCCAGCGCCTCATCACCGCTGACCGACATGATCGAATGAGCAGGCCGACCGACGCCTCGACCACTGAACATCCGCCGGCACACCACCGGCGGATTCGCAGTTTTGTGCGCCGCGAAGGCCGACTCACCCCGGCCCAGTCACGGGCCCTGGACGCGCTGCTGCCGCGCTATGGCGCGCCGGTTGCCGCGTTTGCGCAACCCGCATCGTTGTTCGAGCGCGCGGCCCCCATCACCATTGAAATCGGCTTTGGCGACGGCGACAACCTGCTCGCAGCCTGCCAGGCCAATCCCGGGCGCAACTACATCGGATTTGAAGTCCACCGTCCGGGCGTGGGCCGGTTGCTGGACCGGGCCGACAAGGCCGGCGTCACCAACCTGCGGGTTTGCAGCGAAGACGCGGCCGAAACATTGGCCGGCTCGGCAGTCGAGCCCTGGATCGACCAAGCCTTCGTGCTGTTCCCCGACCCCTGGCACAAGGCGCGGCATCACAAGCGCCGCCTGATCCAGCCGGCATTTCTGGACATGCTGGCCCAGCGGATGGCGTCGGGTGCCCAGCTGCGACTGGCCACCGACTGGGCCGACTACGCCGAGCACATGGCCGAGGTTTGCGACGCACACCCTGCCTTCGCTAACGCCCAGGGACCCGGCGGGCAGATGCCGGAGGCTGGCGACCGCATCGTGACCAAGTTCGAGCGTCGCGGCCTGCGGCTCGGCCACACGATTGCCGACTTCGACTATCGGCGTGTCTGAACGGCATCCCATCATCGCGGTCACCGGCTCATCCGGCGCCGGCACCAGTACCGCTGGGCGCGCCTTTGCCCAGATTTTCGAACGCCTGGGTATTCGCGCTGCGCAAATCGAAGGTGATGCCTTTCATGCCTTCGACCGCGTGCAGATGCAGGCCGCCATTCAGCGCGCCCGGATTCGGGGTGAAAACTTCAGCCACTTCGGGCCGGCCGCCAACCACTTCGACAAGCTGGAGGCCTTGTTCCAGCAATACGCCGAAGACGGCTCCGGCATGCGCCGTCGCTATCTGCACAGCGACGAGGAAGCCGCCGCCCTGGGACAGGACCCGGGCACCTTCACCGACTGGGAGCAGCTGCCCGCCGACACCGATGTGCTGTTCTACGAAGGCCTGCACGGTGGGGTAATCACGCCGCGGGTGAATGTCGCCCAGCATGTCGACCTGCTCATTGGCATGACGCCCACCATCAACCTGGAATGGATCCAGAAAATCGACCGCGACACCCGCGAGCGGGGCTACAAACCCGAGGATGTCGCCAAGACCATCCTGCGACGCATGCCCGACTACGTGAACTACGTGGTCCCACAGTTTTCGCGCACCGACGTCAATTTCCAGCGCGTGCCGCTGGTCGACACGTCCAACCCCTTCCACACCATCCAGGTGCCCACCAACACCGAGAGCTTTGTGGTTGTGCATTTCGCGCGGGTCTACCGGGCGCCGCTGGACATCGACCACCTGGTCAACTCCATCCCCGGGGCGTTCATGTCGCGCGAGAACACCCTGGTCGTACCCGGCACGCAGATGCAGACCGCCATGGAGCGCGTGCTCGAACCCATGGTCCAGCGGCTGATGCACCTGCGCGCACAACACCTCAACCCGCAAGGAGCCTGATCCATGGAATACCGCCCGCTGGGCCGCACCGGCCTTGATGTCAGCGTCATCTGCCTGGGCACCATGACCTTTGGCGAACAGAACAGCGAAGCCGAGGCGCACGCGCAGCTCGACTATGCGGTGGATCAGGGCGTGAACTTCATCGATGCGGCCGAGATGTACCCCGTGCCGCCCCGGGCCGAGACCCAGGGCCTGACGGAGCAGTACATCGGCAGCTGGCTGGCCGGACGCGGGCGGCGGGACGACATCATCCTGGCCACCAAGGTCACAGGCCCGGGACAAATGGACTGGATTCGCAGCGGGCCACGGCTCAGCGCCGAGCAGGTCACCGCCGCCATCGATACCAGCCTGCAACGCCTGCAAACCGACTACATCGACCTATACCAAGTGCACTGGCCGGAGCGGCAAACCAACTACTTCGGCAAACTCGGCTACACCGGCAGCGCGCACCTGGGCGTACCGATTGAAGAAACCCTCACCGCCCTGGACCGCGCTCGCCAGGCCGGCAAAATCCGTCATATCGGCATCTCCAACGAAACACCATGGGGTGTCGCTGAATACCTGCGACTGGCCAAGACCCAGGGCCTCCCCCGCGTCGCGTCCATCCAAAACCCCTTCAACCTGCTCAACCGGACCTTCGAAATCGGCCTGGCAGAATTTGCCGAACGCGAAGCCGTTGGCCTGCTGGCCTACTCCCCGCTGGCCTTCGGCACACTAAGCGGCAAATACCTCGACAATGCCCAACCCGCCCGTGCACGCCTGACACTGTACGAGCGCTTCAAGCGCTACACCGGCGACATCGCCGAACGCAGCATCGGCCGTTACGTACACCTGGCGCGGGAACACGGCCTGGATCCCGCACAAATGGCCCTGGCCTGGGTCAACAGCCGCCCCTTCCTCACCAGTAACATCATCGGCGCCACCACCATGGACCAACTGCGCAGCAACATCGCCAGCGCCGAGCTCAAACTGCCCCCGGCTGTGCACGAGCAAATCGAAGCGATTCACGCATCGCAGCCGAATCCCTGTCCTTGAGGAGACAGGTGGGGGTGGTACCACTCCGCATGTGTAACCGCGAGATCGCCCTGCTCTCGCAGGTCTGCGCCCTTCAATGAAGCCGGAGCGTTTCTGCTCCGGAGACAAATGGGACTATCCGCGAACTCGGTTGTCCCAACTCAAGCTTCAATGAAGCCGGAGCGTTTCTGCTCCGGAGACACCGACCGCTCGGCGCATGAGTTTTTGCCACGCCGTCTGGCTTCAATGAAGCCGGAGCGTTTCTGCTCCGGAGACGCCGTCACCAGCGCGCGGCGGTAGTCACCATCGGCGATGCTTCAATGAAGCCGGAGCGTTTCTGCTCCGGAGACATCGAAACTGTCCCCGAACACGGTGGCGCTTGTGCCGCTTCAATGAAGCCGGAGCGTTTCTGCTCCGGAGACGGCGAGCCAGCAACTTCCTGTTGATGATCAGGCGCGCTTCAATGAAGCCGGAGCGTTTCTGCTCCGGAGACGTGGGCATGGCGGCCAATCGCACGCAGTTGGTCATCGTGCTTCAATGAAGCCGGAGCGTTTCTGCTCCGGAGACCGTCTTGGGTATGGCTCTTGTAGCAAGCGTAGTTTTTGGCTTCAATGAAGCCGGAGCGTTTCTGCTCCGGAGACTGTCGCTGCGCCCGCGCTGAGGGCTGGATGGAAACGCTTCAACGAAGCCGGAGCGTTTCTGCTCCGGAGACGGCCAATCTCGAACGGGCGGGGCTGGTACCAGCATCAGCTTCAATGAAGCCGGAGCGTTTCTGCTCCGGAGACTTGCCGCCAACTGCACCACGCAACCAGCGGAAGGTTGCGCTTCAATGAAGCCGGAGCGTTTCTGCTCCGGAGACGACGGTTTCCCTGTCGGTGCGAACGGTCTGCCACATGCTTCAATGAAGCCGGAGCGTTTCTGCTCCGGAGACCTGTTCGGCTGACTTGTTGCGCCACGGGATCAACGTGCTTCAATGAAGCCGGAGCGTTTCTGCTCCGGAGACAGCGGCGCCACCGAGCTGTCCGTGTTCTTCGACGGGCTCCTTCAATGAAGCCGGAGCGTTTCTGCTCCGGAAACCGCGCCGGCCGCCGCGCCAGTAAAAAACGCCCCTTGCGGCTTCAATGAAGCC
>JAYZUZ010000010.1:0-12035 GCA_036156195.1 Pseudomonadota bacterium
GACGACTGCCCTGCGATGCTCGCCATCGACGGGCGGGTCGGAAACTCGCCCGCGATGCGGGCTCAAACAGCCGACCCGCTGATCCGTCGCCGGCTGCGCGTCTCGGCTGAGCACAGGCACGGAAAAGCCCGTGATCCGGGGTGACGTGGACCCGAACCCGTGTCACGTGGCCGAGCATCGCAGCAGGCGGTGGATAAGTCGGCGCGCAGCGCCGAGCGAGGCAGGGATGCTGAAGCCGTTGCAGTCGGGCCAGGACGGCCCGGCTGCAACGCCCACCGACTGCGAGACGCACAGGGCACCCGCCGCCCGAAGGGCGGCGGGCCACGTGATCGGGCGCCGTTTCTTTTCGCCGGTTTTCTTGGGGCGAACAAAGAAAATCGGCTCGCCCGGTAGGGCGAAATCGGCCCGTTCGCGACCGCAGGCCAGTGTAGGAACGTTTCGCTTCGAACAAAGACATGCAAAGAGCAGCGTCCCGCTACTTTGTGACGACTCCTTGGCCCACACCGCTTGTCGCCAGTGTGTACCGCCGGCGATCAGCCCTGCCCGATCAGAACTCCAACGCCATATCGACGATGATCGACCGCCCCACACCGGGTGACAGGTTCTTAATGAACGAGGTGTGGTCACGAACGGTTTCATCCAGCAGGTTACGCGCCCGCAGGCCAAAAACGAGGTCTGCCACCGAGCGCACCGTCCAGGTCAGGTCGGCGTCCAGGCGCGTGTAGCCGGCGGTCTCGGTTTCCAGTTCGGCTGTGTCGTCCTGGGTGAGCACGCGGGTCAAGCGCAGGTCGGCCCCCAATGACAGGCGTTGCCAGTCCAGGCCCAGGCCGATGCGCGAGGGCGTGATGCGGGGTAGCGGGCCGCCGTTATCGAGTTCGCCGCTGACGGTGTCGGCGAAGACTCGCGGGCGCCAGTGACCCAAGGTGGTGGATTGCAGGGCCAGTACGCTCAGCGATGCTTCGGCGCCCACGAAGTGGGCGTCCTGCTGCGTGTAGCTGACGTAGAGCAGTTCTCCATCGGCTTCGGCCATTCCTTCTTCATCCACCCGGTCAGGTTCCCCATCGGGCAGCAGGGCATCGGTGGTGCTCTGATAGATGTAGTCCTGATAGCGGGTAATGAAGCCGGTGAGTTCGGCGTCTACCCGGTCACCATGCCAGTGCAGGGTGACGTCCAGGTTGTTGGCGATTTCTTCGGTCAGGTCGAGGTTGCCGACTTCGAATGTCTCTGTGGCCAGGTGCGGACCCAGCGAGTACAGCTCCTGGGATGACGGCGCACGCTGCGAACGTGACAGCGACACGGCCACGTTGGCATGGTCGCCCAGCGTGTAATTGCCACCTAGCGAGAGGGATACGGTGGAGTAGTCACGCGCCGGCTGTCCGCCGGATGGGTCATGGTCCGTGCGTTCCAGCCGCAGGCCGGCTTCCAGCCGCAAGGCGTTCAACTCCCATTCTTCCACGCCGAAAAGACCCAGCGAGCGCGTCTGGACCGTCGGGACGAAGGCTTCCTCGCCGATGGCGGAGAAATCCGAGTCAACCCACTGAATGCCCAGAACCCCGGTGAGGGCACCCATCGGGGCATGCGTCGCCTCCAGTCGCAATTCCGTGCCGTCGTTGCCAAACACGGTGCCGGGCTCGCCGGAGGGTTCCAGTTCCGTATGCGCGTATTCACTGACCACCAGCGCACCACGCAGGCGTGAGAAGCCCGGAACGGGGTCGAAGAGCTCGAATTTGGCGTCGTAGCGGGTTTGTTTCAGATCGATGCGGACGCCGCCTTCCGCTTCCTCCTCATGCGCTTCGTCTTCGTGCTCTCCTTCCTCTTCATGCGTCTCCTCGTGGCCGTGCGCATGGCCGGGTACGCCGTAGTGGGTGTCGTAGCGGGTGACGGCTACGCCAACAAAGCCCCAATCGTCGACCCAGGAGCTGCCTACGGCGAAGGATTCGGTGGCTGTCCCGGAGTTTTCGAGTCGATCTGCCTGGCCGACGTCCTCGTCTTCGTGCGCGTCTTCCTCTTCCTCATGCGCCTCTTCGGGCGCTTGCGCGGCACCCGACGGAATCTTGAGCTCGTTGGTGTCACGGATAAGGCCGTCGATATGCAGGTTCAGTCGTCCGAGGCTGAACTCGGAATGTCCAAAAGTGGTCAGGCCTTCGGTGCCGTCGTCATACCGCATGCCCAGCGAACCACTGAGCTGTTCCACCGGCTCGGTGGGGATGGTGTCGGAGACGACATTGACGACACCGCCAATCGCGCCGTTGCCATACAGCAGTGCGGCTGGACCGCGCAGGATCTCGATCTGTTGAGCCCTGAACGGCTCGGTGGAGATGTTGTGGTCCGGACTGACGGTGGACGCATCCATCACGCCCACGCCGCCATCGAGTACCCGGACCCGGGGGCCGGACTGGCCGCGAATGACGACACGGCCGGCGCCGGGGCCGAATCCGGCATTGGCGATGCCGGGCTGCTGATCGAGGGTTTCGCCCAAGGTGGCTGCACGCGCGCGTTCCAGCGCATCGCCGACCAAAACATCGACAGGGCGCGTGGATTCGAGCTCGCCACGGTTAGCAAAAGGTTCGGCGGTGATGGTTACGGGATCGAGTTCCAGCGGCTGTTCCTCAGCCGAGGCTATTGCAAGGTGGCCGGTTGCCATTGCAACCAGCGGTAACAGTAAACGGTTCATCAGAGGTGTACTCCTGACGGGTCCGGGCGGACCCGGTAGACACGGAATGCCGAACGCCGACGCTCATGACGTCGGACGTGGGCGGTCATCAAGTTCTGGTCAGGCGTACAGGTGTGGCGGGCCGCGGAGAGCGCGGGAAGCCCAAGCGATGTCCCTGCTGGGATTGGAGGGCAGCGGGTCGACGACCCAGCCGAGCCTCGGGGCCAGCACGCAATTGCTGTCCGTCGTCGGGGGCGTCGAGGCATCCTGAGCGATGTGGCATAACGCGCAGATCTCATGTGCGGGTTCCGACAAGTGATCGGCCGCATGCGTCGCCACGCTCCACTGCATGGCAAGCAGTGCAATGGCGACAACGTGCAGCAGACGGTGGCGGACGGGAACTCGCATCCTGCGTATTCTGCACGGCTGCGATCGACAATCAATCCGTACAAACCATGAAACTGGCTTTCACTAAGATGCACGCGCTCGGCAACGACTTTGTGGTCATTGACGCCACGCGCGCCGCCGTGCCGCTGACCGCAGCGCAGGTCCGCCGGCTGGCAGACCGCCGGCGTGGCGTCGGCTGTGATCAGGTTCTGTTGATTGAGCCGACTGACGAGCCGGGGGTGGACTACGGATACCGAATCCTCAACGCCGATGGCACGGAGGTCGGACAATGCGGCAATGGTGTGCGTTGCGTGGCGCGCTACGCGGTGGATCGCGGGCTGACCGACAAGCAATCGTTGGTATTCGCCACCCGCACAACCCGGATGACTGTGGAGGTAGATGCCGCCGAGGTCATCGTGAACATGGGCGAGCCGGTGTTCGACCCGATGCGCATCCCGCTGGATACGCCCCAGGCGGCTGACCGTTACACCGCCACCATCGACGCGACCGCCTGGATGTTCGGCGCAGTGTCGATGGGTAACCCGCATGCGGTGCTTCGCGTCGAAGATATCGATCAGGCCCCGGTTTCCTCGCTCGGGCCCCGGCTGGAGACGCACGTCTTGTTTCCGGAGCGCGCAAACATAGGGTTTGCCCAGGTGGTGAGCACGTCCGAGATTCGCCTGCGTGTCTGGGAGCGTGGTGTTGGTGAAACGGAAGCCTGCGGCAGCGGTGCCTGTGCTGCCGTTGCCGTGCTCCGCACCCTGGAGGCCGTCGGCTCGCAGGTGAGCGTGGAGCTGCCCGGTGGGCGGTTGGATATCCGTTGGCCAGGTCCAGGACATGACCTCTGGATGCGCGGGCCTGCGTCATACGCCTACGAGGGGCAGATCGACTTTAACGCCTGATCGCCCGCGAAGATGCGTTGATTCCGTTAGGATTTGAGCCCAACGGGATCAACCAGTCTGCGGGGGCGCATGGGGAACAGAGACGACAAGGTCGCACTGGCGGCCATCCAACCAGATGATGTGGCGGTGGACGGCGTCACTGAGGACGACGTGATCGCTTTTCTCGAGCAGCATCCCAGGCTGTTCTCTGAGCACCCTCATTTGCTGGAAGGCATTGAGCTGGCGCATACCACCGGGTCCGCGTCTTCGCTCATCGAACGTCAGGTCACGCTGCTGCGACAGCGCAATGAACAGTTGCGCGAGCGCTTGCATCAGCTGGCTGAGTTGGCGAGACACAATGAACGCAGGATGCGTAGCGCCAACCGCCTGGCGGTGTCTTTGCTAGGGGCGGGGGACCTGACCCAGGTCGCGCAGATGACCCGCGATCAGCTCACCCGGGCGTTTGCCGTGGATGCTGTCTTTATCGGCTTGTACGGTGAGCAGGATGCTGCAGATCTCACCACGATTGGTGAGGCGCATCCGCTGCGCCAGCAGTACGCCAACCTGATGCGGACCGGACTCATTGAATGCGGTCCGCTGGCCGAGCCGGCGCGGGGCAGCTTGTTTGGCGACCAGCCAATTGCTTCGGCTGCTGTGGTCCCGCTGGACCGTGTCCAGCCCCTGGGTTTGCTGGCCGTGGGCAGTGAGGACGCCCATCGATTCCAGCCGGCAATGGGGACTTTGTTCCTTGACCTGATTGCGGACCTGTTGACCGCCGCGATTCGTCGGCATCTACCTGATGAGCACGCTGCAGGCTGAACTGGATGCCTTCGACCGGGTGCTGCGCGATGAGCGCCAGCTGTCTGCGCACACCCGGGCGGCTTATCGGCGAGACCTGAGCCGGCTGCTGCAGTTTGTGGCTCAGGCTGGTGTCGATCGGTGGTCAGCCGTAGGCACTGCAGACATTCGCCAGTGGATGGCGAGCGAACATCGACGGGGCCTGTCGCCGGCCTCGCTGCAGCGCAGCTTGTCCGCGGTTCGCAGTTTCTATGCGCATTTGATGCGCCACGGCCTCGCGGGTGCCGATCCGGCCGCTGATGTGCAGGCGCCCAAGCGCGGTCGGCCGCTGCCCAAGAGCCTGGACGTGGACGAGGTCAGCAGCCTGCTTGATGTCCGGCCGGATTCGACCGTCGCCGTGCGGGATCAGGCGATCATGGAGCTGATCTACTCCAGCGGCCTGCGGCTGGCCGAGCTGGTGGGCGTGGATCTCAGCGATTTTCGCCCCAGCGAGGGGTTGCTTCGAGTGACGGGCAAGGGGGCCAAGACGCGGGAGGTCCCGGTGGGGCGGATGGCGGCAGAGGCTGTGCGGCGCTGGGTGAAACTGCGGGGGCAACTGGCAGCGCCTGATGAACCCGCCCTGTTCGTGTCTGCGCGAGGGGGGCGGCTGTCTGCGCGCTCGGTCCAATCGCGGCTGGCGCAGGCGGCCAAGCGGGCCGGCTTGCCGAGTCACCTGCATCCCCACCGGCTGCGTCATGCCTTCGCCACGCACATGCTCGAGTCCAGTGGCGATTTACGGGCGGTGCAGGAGCTACTCGGCCACGCCAGCATCAGTACCACGCAGGTCTACACCCATCTGGATTTTCAGCACCTGGCCGATGTGTACGACAAGGCGCATCCACGCGCTCGTCGGTCGGGGGGCGCGGAGACGACCGAAGACTGAAGCCGGTGGCGTTCGAGCACCGGCCGGGCCGAGGGTAGTCCGCTCCTGTTGCGGAGGTCGCTGCACGGGCTCGCTGTTCGAGCTGGGATACCATCGCCGCATGATCAAAAGCCCTCGCATCTCGCTGGAGCCGGTGGAGCAGGTGTCCGCCGCCTCCGCGTACGACGCGGTGATGTCCAGCCGCCACGGTCTGGCACCGTGGATGCACTGGCTGACATCGGCCTACTCGCTGCGCGACCAGCAGGCCTTTCAGGCACGTTGCGCCGTGTTGCGCGGGGCGGGCTTGGAATTCAATTACGGCATCGTGACGCCGGGCGGGCAGGTGCTGGGTGTCTGTGGCCTGCATCGCATCGACGTGTTACATGCCACCGCCGAGGCCGGCTACTGGGTGCGCATGGATCATTGGCGCCGCGGGGTGGCGCGGAGAGCGCTGACACAGCTGCTGGACAAAGCCTTTCGCGAGCATGTGCTGTCGCGGGTCGAGTTGATCATCGATTGCGACAACACCGCCAGCATCGGTTTGGCGGAGGCGATGGGCGCCTGTCGCGAAGCGCGCCTGCAGCAACGCTTGTTTCGAGACGAGGCCCGGCAAGACGCCTGGCTGTATGCAGTTACGCGCAGCGGCTGGTTCTCATCCAGCGCCCGCTGAGTGCGCTGCGATGTGGCGCGGAAACTGGGCACGCATTGAAAGCCGCCCCGCCCGTCCCGACATAGGGGCGACGACCCAGACACGGAAACATCGTGGAACAATTTCGAGGAACCACCATCCTCTGCGTGCGACGCGGCGATCGCGTTGCGATCGGGGGCGATGGGCAGGTGTCCATGGGCAATACCATGGTCAAGGGCAACGCCCGTAAGGTCCGCCGGTTGTACAACAACCAGGTCATTGCAGGCTTTGCCGGCGGCACGGCTGATGCCTTTACGCTATTCGAACGCTTCGAGGGCAAGCTCGAAACACACTCCGGCAATCTCGTCCGCGCGGCGGTGGAGCTCGCCAAGGATTGGCGCACCGATCGTTCGCTGCGCCGCCTGGAAGCGCTGTTGCTGGTGGCTGACACCACCGCTTCGCTGATGATTTCCGGCACCGGAGACGTCATGGAGCCCGAGTACGACTCCATTGCCATTGGTTCCGGCGGCAGCTTCGCCCAGGCCGCGGCGCGTGCCCTGGTCGACAACACCGACCTGCCCGCCGATGAAGTCGTCAAGCGTGCGATGAAGATCGCCGCCGACACCTGTGTGTACACCAACGACCACCTGACTCTCGAGGTGCTGGACGCATGAGCGACACCACCCAGGCATTACCCACCACGGGCACCATGACGCCACGTGAAATCGTCCAGGAACTGGACAAGCACATCGTCGGCCAGAGCGAAGCGAAGCGCGCTGTCGCCATTGCGCTGCGCAACCGCTGGCGACGCATGCAACTCGACGAGCGCATGGCCGGCGAGATCACGCCCAAGAACATTCTGATGATTGGCCCCACGGGCGTCGGCAAGACCGAAATCGCCCGGCGCCTGGCCAAGCTGGCGCGGGCGCCGTTCATCAAGGTCGAGGCCACCAAGTTCACCGAGGTCGGCTATGTGGGCCGCGAGGTCGACTCGATCATCCGTGATCTGGTCGATGCCGCCGTGAAAATGGAGCGCGAAACGGCCATGCAGCAGGCCCGCCCCAAGGCGGAGCTGGCGGCTGAGGAGCGGGTGCTGGACGCTCTGGTCCCGCGCCCACGTGAATATGGTGGCGAACGATCCGAGACCCGGGAGCAGGAATCGGGAACCGCGCGCCAAGTGTTCCGCAAGCGCCTGCGCGAAGGGCAGATGGATGACACCGAGATTGAGATCGAGGTGCAGATGCCCACACCCGGTGTGGAAATCATGACCCCGCCCGGCATGGAAGAAATGGCCAGCCAGATGCAGGGGCTGTTCCAGAACCTGTCCAAGGGCAAGACGCGCAAACGCAAGATGACCGTCAAGCAGGCAATGAAGGTCATGACCGATGAAGAGGCCGCACGCCTGGTGGACGAAGAGGCCCTGAAGGCCAATGCCGTGCGCAATGTTGAGCAGAACGGCATCGTCTTCATCGACGAAATCGACAAGGTCTGCAAACGCGATGGCGCCATGGGTGGGGACGTCTCCCGCGAGGGTGTGCAGCGCGATTTGTTGCCGTTGGTCGAGGGCTGCACGGTCAATACGAAGTACGGCATGGTCAAGACCGACCACATCCTCTTCATTGCCTCCGGCGCATTCCACCTCGCCAAGCCCAGCGATCTGATCCCTGAATTACAGGGGCGGTTGCCGATTCGCGTAGAGCTCTCGGCCCTGACTGCGGATGACTTCCTGCGCATCCTGACCGAGCCCGATTGTTCGCTGACCGAACAATACGTGGCGTTGTTGGGCACTGAAGGCCTGCAGGTCAGCTTTGACGAACAGGGCGTTCGCCGGCTGGCAGAAATCGCCAGCGAGGTGAACGAACGCACCGAGAATATCGGTGCCCGTCGCCTGCACACGCTCCTCGAGCGCCTCGTCGAGCAGCTGTCCTTCGAGGCGCCGGACCGCGCTGGTGAATCGGTCACCATCGACGCCACGCGCGTAGACGCCGCCTTGTCCGAGCTGTCCAAGGACGAGGATTTATCGCGCTTCATCCTCTAGCCCCTCCGTCCGGGCCCCACTCCCTCGATTCAAACGGAAACAATCCCCATGGAATGGAATGTTTATCTCTCCGGCGAAATTCACACTGACTGGCGCGAGCAGATCATCGCCGGCGCCGAAGACTTGCCCGTGAATTTTGCGTCCGCAGTCACCGACCATGCGGCCAGTGATGCGGCGGGCGATTTGCTGCGCCAGCCCGAATCCGGTTACTGGCGTGACCACCAGTCAGCACGGGTCAATGCGATCCGCACCAAGACACTGATCGAACAGTGTGATGTTGCGGTGGTGCGCTTCGGCGACAAGTACAAGCAGTGGAACGCCGCCTTCGACGCCGGCTACTGCGCTGCCTTGGACAAGCCCTACATCACGCTGCACGATGCGTCGCTTATCCACGCGCTCAAGGAAGTTGACGCAGCCGCCATGGCCTGGGCCGAGACGCCGCAGCAGGTGGTTGAGCTTCTGCGCTACGTGACGACGAAAGGCTGATGCGCCTGCCCAAGTGATTCGAAGGGTGAGTCGGTGTGCGCGCGGGTCATCGCGGCATCGTTCATCACGTACGGATGACCGTCGATTTTTTTGCCGCCGATCTCCAAGAGCAGCGCTGCGGGCGCCTGTAGCCGGGGTTTGCGGCTGGATGGAGGAGCGGCGGGTCG
This sequence comes from Pseudomonadota bacterium, assembly GCA_036156195.1. GTDB lineage: Bacteria > Pseudomonadota > Gammaproteobacteria > Nevskiales > OUC007 > Abyssibacter. The sequence continues at coordinate 8,940 of JAYZUZ010000010.1, forward strand.
CGACGGCACGTGTTGTCATCGCTAAGCCCCGCGGGTGGTCGGCCATTCGGGGATGGGAATCCACTCTTCGTGATCGTCCGGGATCTCCGGGAAGCGGCGCGCCATCCAGTCGGCCTTCGCTTGTTCGATGGCGTCGGGGTCCCGCGCGACGAAGTTCCAGAAAATGTGCCGTGGGCCCACCGGGTCGCCGCCGAGAATGATGCACAGCGTATCCACTTCAGCGTGCAGTTCCAGCGCATCATCGGCATCCAGCACAGCCAGGCTGCCTTCTTCGCAGACGGTGCGGCCGATGCGCAGGCGGCCACGCACCACATACACCCCGCGTTCCACCGCAGCGGGGCAGGCGAGGGTCGTGCCGCTGTCGAGACGGCACTCGCAGTAAAGCGTCGGGGAGGCAGTCTCCACGGGTGAACGCTTACCGAAGGCCTGTCCCATCACAACCCGGACATCGACGCCGGACCTGGACACATTGGGGATGTCGTCGGCGGTGTAGTGAGCAAATGCGGGATCGCAGTCTTCGAGGCTGTCTGGTAAGGCCATCCAGCACTGGAGGCCGTGCAGGCGTGCGGGCCGGTCCAGGTCCGAACCGGCCCGTTCGGAGTGCGCGATGCCGCGACCGGCGGTCATCAGATTGACCGCCCCCGGGCGGATGGGCTGGACCGCGCCCACACTGTCGCGATGCAGGATCTCACCTTCGAACAAGTAGGTGATGGTCGCCAGGCCGATATGTGGATGCGGGCGAACGTTAATGCCTTCGCCGGCGGGCAGCTCAGCGGGACCCATTTCGTCGAGAAAAATGAATGGCCCGAGCATGGGCTGCTCAGCTGCGGGGAGTACCCGACGGACACAAAATCCGCCGAGGTTTCGCTGACGACCTTCTACCAGCCGTTGTACGCGCCCGCGCTGTTCCTGACATTCCGGGGGTGGGGCAGCGTAATAACTCATGGGGCGCAGGTCTCCGAATCGTTTGGGCCAGTGTGCGCCGTGCCGGTGGCAGACGCGAGTTGCGGACAGCGCCGTGTGGATGCGGCAAGCTTCTTGCTCCACCGAGCGGCAGAGCCGCCCGTGGCCACAACAAGATCAGATGGGGAATCGATGAATATCAAGCGAATTGCGCTGTGTGCCAGCGCCTGGCTGTGCATGAGCACCTCCAGTTGGGGATTGGACGTCGACTGGCGCGCCAAGGTTGATCAGCAACTGTTGGCTGAGCTGCAGACCTTGACCACGGCCGATTTCATGGTCCAGCTGCAGGATGAGGCCGACCTCTCGGGTGCCGAGGCGCTGAAGGACAAGGCCGCCAAGGGTCGGTTTGTCATGCAAACCCTGCAGGCAACGGCGCAGCAGAGTCAGGGGCCACTGCTGGCCCTGCTGCAGGCGCGCGGCGTGACGCACCGGGCCTTCTGGATTTCCAATGCCGTGCATGTGCAGGGCACCGTGGCGGACCTGGAAGCTGTGGCCAGGCTGCCCGGTGTGGCGCATGTGCACTGGCTCCAGCCGATTCCGGCGCCCACACCGGTCGCGCAGGACTCTCGCAAGCTGGCGCCGCGCAAGGCGGTGGAGGCCGGCGTTGCGTTGGTGCGAGCCCCCGAGGTCTGGGCCGCCGGCATCAAGGGCGAAGGGGTTGTGGTCGGTGATCACGACATCGGCGTTGAATGGACGCATCCAGCCCTGCAGGACAAGTACCGTGGCTGGGATCCGGATACCCGAACCGGCAGTCATGACTACAACTGGCGTAATGCTTTTGGCGCAACCGATCTGTTCTGCAGCGACCCGGGTGAGCCCTGCGATTCCCATGGGCATGGCACGCACACCACCGGGACCATGGTCGGTGACGATGGCCAGGGGATGCAGATTGGGATGGCGCCAGGTGCTGAGTGGATTGCCTGCCGGTCGCTTTACGACCCCATTGTCGGCCTGGGCACGGTTCCCGCCTATATGGACTGCATGGAGTGGATGATTGCGCCGTACCCCATTGATGACCCGGCGGGGGCCGACCCGGCGATGGCGCCCGACGTAGTGAACAATTCCTGGGGGTGTCTGGAAGGCTGTGCACCGCCCATGCTGGATGACCTGAACAAGGCCACCAAGGCTGCGGGCATCGTGCAGGTGGTCTCCGCCGGTAACGATGGGTCCGAGTGCAGCACCATCGCTTTCCCGTTGGCGGTTTACGAGGAATCCTTCTCCGTAGGCGCGACCAATGTTGAGGATGTGATGGCCGGCTTTTCCAGCCGCGGCCCGGTGCTCAGCGATTTGTCCATGCGGGTCAAACCGAATGTCGTCGCCCCCGGCGTCAGCACGCTGTCATCGACGATCAATGGTGAGTACGCGTCGTTTAGCGGGACCAGCATGGCGGGGCCGCATGTGGCCGGTCTGGTGGCTTTGCTGATGTCCGCCGAGCCCAAGCTCATCGGCCGCGTCGACGATGTCCGGGCGATCATTGAGCAGACGGCCGTGCCGATTACTCACGGAGAAACCTGCGGCGGTACAACGGATGCGGACATTCCCAATAACACCTCCGGCTATGGACGGATCGACGCCTACGAGGCGGTGACACGGCGGCCAATACTGGCGGTGGACGCCAGTGGCTCGGCTTCCGGCAACAGCCTGACCTATGTCGCCACGATCAGCCTGCCCGAAGACGCCGCCATCGCCGCCACCGGTGTCACCGTCTCCGTAGACCTGCCAGCGGGCGCGACGGTAACGGCGGTGGATTCCAGCGTGCAGATGCCGACGACCAAGGCCACCGAGCAGTACCAGATCGACAGTCTGGCGCCGGGCGGCGACTGGACGCTGAGCCTGACCATCGAAGGCGCGGGGGACCAGCCCGTTGTCGCTCAGGTCGAAGCGGACCAGGTCAGTGCCGTGGCCGCGCCGGCGGTGAATGGTGCTGCGGCGGCAGGGCAGCCTCCGTCGGGCTCCAGCGGAGCCTGGGGTGTAACCGTGCTGCTGGGTTTGTTACTGGCCGCCCGCCTGCGGCGACGCGTTTAACGCCGGGTTGCCGGATGGCGGTCTGCCGTGGGCGGGGGGGCACCCCCCCCCCGGCCCGCCCCCGCCCCCGGCGCAGGGCGCCGCCCACCCCCCGCCCCCCGGCCAACC
>JAYZUZ010000011.1:0-535260 GCA_036156195.1 Pseudomonadota bacterium
GCGCTACCCGCCCCCGCCCGTGCGCGGCCACCCCCTCCCCCACCCCCCCCCCACCCCCCCGGCGCCCGCACCCGCCCCCCCCCACCCCCCGAATTCGCCAGGAGTCAGACATGCTTGATTGGGAAGACAGCAACAAGCCCCAGCTCAGCAACACCACCCGCGCCGATGATGCCGCCGCGGCCGCCGTCCACCATCCGGACCCGTTCGCCGTGAACGCCGCCGTCGCCGAAGGCGCGGGCGCCACCGGTGCCGAGTCCATCGCCATGGGTGCCGGGCGCATCCAGGTCGACGACAAGAAGATCATCAACTGCAAGGCCGACCTCAACCAGCTCGTGCCGTTCAAGTACGGCTGGGCCTGGGAAAAGTACATCGCCGGCTGCGCCAACCACTGGATGCCGAACGAGATCAACATGTCGGCCGACATCGCCCAGTGGAAGAACCCCACCGCGTTCTCCGATGACGAGCGCCTGATCGTCAAGCGCGCCCTGGGCTTCTTCGCCAGCGCCGACTCGCTGGTCGCCAACAACCTGGTGCTGGCCGTCTACCGCCACATCACCAACCCGGAGTGCCGCCAGTACCTGCTGCGTCAGGCCTTCGAAGAAGCGCTGCACACCCACGCCTACCAGTACATCGTCGAATCCCTCGGCATGGACGAGGCCGAAGTGTTCAACATGTACCGCGAAGTGCCCTCGGTGCACGACAAGGCCGCCTGGGCCCTGCCCTACACCCAGTCACTGGCCGACCCGATGTTCCACACCGGCACGCCGGAAGACGACCAGCGCCTGCTGCGTGACCTCATCGCGTTTTACGTGGTCTTCGAAGGCATCTTCTTCTACGTCGGCTTTGTGCAGCTGCTGTCCTTTGGCCGCCAGAACCGCCTGACCGGTGCCTCCGAGCAGATCCAGTACATCATGCGCGATGAGTCCATGCACATGAACTTCGGCATCGACGTCATCAACCAGATCAAGATCGAAAACCCGCACCTGTGGACCGCCGAGTTCCAGGAAGAGATCAAGGACATGATCCGCGAGGCCACCGACCTGGAAATCCGGTACGCCCACGACACCATGCCGCGCGGCGTGCTCGGCCTGAACGCCAACATGTTCCACGACTACCTGCACTTCATCGCCAACCGGCGCTGCAACCAAATCGGTATCGCCGACATCTTCCCGGGCGCCACCAACCCGTTCCCGTGGATGAGCGAAATGATGGACCTGAAGAAGGAGAAGAACTTCTTCGAAACGCGGGTGATTGAGTATCAGGCGGGTGGGACGCTGAGTTGGGACTAACTGTCAGTCACAGCATTAAGTGACCGTAGACACAGCATCTGGTGACCGTAATTCATTCTCATTCGGAAACCAGCTCTGTCAACGAGCAGCACTCGAACCACCGGGATATCCCTGGTGGTTCTTTTTGGCCCCTGACCTGTGGCCAACCCAAGGCTTGTGACATGAAGTCGCTGGGCGGTATCGAGCTTCTCGGTACCGCCTTTTTTGTTTACAGCGCGAGGTAAAACACCGTGCCGAAGCAACCATCCAACCACGGCAAGAGATGGACACCTACCCAGGACAAGCAACTGAAGGAACTTGTGAAAGGGAATACTCCGACACGGGTAATCGGGCTCAAAATGGGTCGAACCGAAGACTCGATCTATTCCCGTGCAGCCGAAATTGATGTCTCTCTGAAACCCACCAATCAGCCCCCCTACAACAGACGAAAATAGTCCGACTTGCGAGACATGGTTTCGTAGGGTTTTCGGCATGAATCCGCTGGGCGGCATCGGAGCACCCGGTACCGCCCTTTTGCTCTCTGAATGTACGAGGAACGCCAAACGTACTTATACCGCGACACCGAGAGGCCGACAGCGCTTTGAATAGAAAGAATCTTTTGAAAGATATTGCCGAAACTGGCTACAACGTGGGTTTCGGGGCGAAGAAACACTTTGCCAGCTACGATATAGCGACGAAGCTACCCTCGCTCATCGCCCTGATGACCATGGCGGTAGGCATTTTCGGCCTGATATATCCGACATTGAGCTTGCCGGCGGTGAGCGCGACTGTGTTGCTCCTCGGCTTAATCGCTAAGGACGTGAATTCGTATCAAAAGGTGTCCGAGAAGTATGAACAGGCCGGCGTACAACTCACCACTATTCGAGACGAACTTCGAGCCATTTACCGAACCGTTGATTGTCTCGCTGACGGTGAAGACCTGTCCAAACTCATCGAGCGTTACACAAAGCTCAGGAACGATGCCAAGGCGATAGGGTTCAGCAAACATCTGCTTTTCAGCGACTGGTACGCCCACTACAAGTTCTTTTGGCAGGACCAGGTTGAGTGGATTGACGAACAACTGAAGTTTCGCTTCTGGCGAGATAAAGTGCCACTGAGTTTAATGGCCTTCTTGGCTCTAATAGTGGTCGGGACGCTAGGCCTTGCCGTCTACCTTTCTGCAATCGATATTCTTTTTGCAAGGGTCTGCACACCATGACCGTCGCGTTGCTTTTCGATCAGTTCAGGAAAAACCTGGCTGTGAAGAATGCTGACAAGATCAGCACTCGATACGACACGATCACCGGGCGATTGAACTTTGACTTCTGGGAGGTTGAATCAAAGACAGCCAACAGCCTGCAAGTTGGCTCGTACGGCCGAAGAACGGCCATTGACGGCGTCAGCGATCTGGATATGGTCTTTGTGCTACCTGACGATCTTCTGAGCCGGTACAAGAACCAAGAGGGAAATGGTCCCTCGGCGATGCTTCAAGAAGTGCGGAAATCTCTCCTTCGCACGTACTCAAACTCAAAGATTACCGCTGACGGACAAGTTGTCGCGGTTCACTTCCATGGGTATAGAGTCGAAGTTCTGCCTGCGTTTGAGGATAGCGACGGTAACTTCACTTACGGGGACGCCAACAAAGGGGGCAGTTGGAAAAAATCCATGCCCCGACCCGAGATTTCCGCCGCGAACGACATGAATCGACGAACGGGCGGAGTCTACAAAAATGCCTGCAAGATGGTTCGCGCCTGGAAGAACCACCATGGCGTGGGCATTGGCGGCCTGCTTGTGGATACCTTGGTTCACAGATTTTTTGAGGTCACTGACGACTACGACAACTGTGGGTACAGCTCCTATGGGGGGTTGACGCGTGACCTATTCGCTTACCTCGCTGGCCTGCCCGAACAATCCTATTGGCACGCCCTCGGCAGCGGCCAGCAGGTCAAGTGCAAGGCCAAGTTTCAGAACAAGGCGAAGAAAGCCGCCAGGCACTGCGACGAAGCCCTGAATGAAACCACCCTAATCAAGCAAGCAAATAAGTGGCGGCCTGTATTTGGCTACGTCTTTCCGACGGCTCAGTCGCTGACAAAGTCCACAGCGATCACCGAGTCGGCTGGGCCGAATGAGGAATTTATCGAAAATCTCTACTCAGTTGATGTGTCCTACACACTTTCGATCAACTGCGAAGCCGAAGCTCCAAGCTACAAGGAGTTTTTGAGGCATCTACTCAAAAATGGGAAGCGTGTCCCGATCGGGAAAAAACTTAAATTCTTCGTGACTGATGAAAGCAACATTCCAGGTGACGCCCAGATTTTTTGGAAGGTCAAGAACGAAGGGGAAGTCGCGGTGCAGAGAAAACAACTACGTGGCGAAATTGTTCCTGACAATGGGCTGCGGGAGAGACGGGAAACGTCAGACTTCACAGGGGATCACTACGTCGAGGCGTACGCCATATTGGATGGCGTATGCGTGGCACGAGATCGACTTTCAGTGCCTATCTGAGAATCAAGGGCACAAGCTACTCCGTCACCTCCCCATTCTCATGCGTATCAGCAATCGCCATGAACCTCTCCCGCATGGCTTCCGCCACAGACGTTCGTTGCGTGATCCTCGGCTTCGTCGCCAACGAACAAGCCAACTGAGTCCGGTCTGGCAGATGATCGCATTTGGTGAGCCCGACACGACAACGTTGGACTCTAACGATCTATCCCGTCAGACCCAAACCATGAATGGCAGCATGCGTGTCATCGAATTGCCCCCGCACTTCAGAAGCTTTATCGAAGTGGTATGAAACAAATCGCTGTTGATCCTTGCCCATACTGCTGTAGAAATACACGGCATTCTCAACATGCTCAGGCGGTCCCAACAACTTCAACAAGGGAAGGAGCTTCAGAGCGGAGTCTGCCCCTTCCGAGTGGAGACAAAGGCATCCCTTGTCCAGCGGGTGTTTCATATTCAGCGAAACCCGTCGGAACTGCCCTCTTGTCCCCATTAAACGCGGCACGTCGAACGTATAAGTTCCTGCCTCATATTCCATTCGCCCAATCTGGATCAGTTCATAGCTTTGCCAGCCACGACCAAAGATTTCACGCACCTCTTCGACAAGGTCACGAAGGGACGACTCAACCGCCTCCGCTTGCTTGTCCCCAACTATCCCCGAGTGTCCGTGTTGCTCATTCCGAATTTTCACTGCCCTCATCAGAATGGTGACCAACCGAGGATCGTTGAGTCTATTGAGCCATGACTCATTGTCCGAGGCATACATTTCCGGAACGACCGGCGCTTTGTCTTGGTCCTTGAGCATTTTTCGGGTCGAGCTACTGAGATATTCGACCATGACCTTCCAGGCACCAAAGGTCGCCCTCTCCAGTGAGAAGTGCTCTTTTTCGAGAGCCCGCTTTAATCCCTCCTTGGCATCGCTCCATACGCTTCGATGGGAAGAAAAGGCACTGAGGTGTACCAAGGCCAGAAACTGCGCGAGCGCTTCGAAAAAGTGGAGGAGAATTCGGAATTTTTCCTTCGGCCCATCATTCGTTGTTCGGTACAGCCAGAGGACAGTCGCGAGTGGGTACGGCAGGGTATCCAGCCAATCCTCAAAGGAGTCCTCCTTGTTCACTAGCTCGGCCTGTTCCAAAAGCACCGCAGCAGGAATCTTGCTGTCCCAACATGCTTCTTCTATTTCAGCGATTTCATTCTTGAGTTGATCGAGGTACTGCACGGTATTCAGCACCGTCTGCTGCTCGGTCACGCCTGGTAGGTAGCAAATCATTCGATCAAGCATGCTGAGAGATACGGTCGGCCGAAAGCTCCCCAATCCGCCGGCAGCTCCCATGGCAAGCTTGCCGAGGTACGAATGAAACCAGTGATCGAGGTATCTCGGTACGACTTTCTCTGGGTTCAACTCAAAACGAATAATCTCTGACTTAACCGTCGAAAGATCATTCAGATCCGTCGAAAATCGGTGACCTCCACGCGGTAAATAGATTGAACGCCCATCAGCAGGAATGGCCTCCACATCGGCCAGAGTCTCACGACGGATGACCAATTCGCTGAACGGAATTACTGAAAGCTTTCTCTCCCTAACAAACTTTTGCAGCCGATCCGCTGCATTGACCGCCTCATAACCAACGAACCCTTCGAGGTTGACTCTTCGACCCTGAGCGATCCCGTGACCAGACTTTCCTTTGAGGATATTGCGCACCAGAGATTTCAGGTGATCTGGATCTTCTGAAACCTCGCCGATGACAAATGAGCTGTCGGTCTGCTCCCCTCGACTCAAGACCAGAATCTGGGTAGCGATACCCGTATTCGTGCGACTTCCGGCGGGGACATGGATTGCCGCCCTGAATGCAAATCCGAGCTTATTGATTGCGTCCTTGAATTTATCTCGAAGCAACGCGCTAGTAGTATGAGAAATGCTGAGAAACCCGTTCTCGGACAACTTCATACATCCCCAAGCCGTTAAATATACTCCAAGGTCCGGAAGTCCCAGAGTCAGTGCGGCGACCTCCGGATCTCGTATTTTCTTCTTGTCACAGCGAGCACCAAGTGGTGGGTCCGCAACGATCAAATCGAAAACTCCGAGCCGGTCACGTTCGAGTTGCAGTGCATCCTCACAGACAATACGAGCCTCTGAGCCAACAAGGGCACGCGCTGTAGTCGCGCACTCCCGATTAATCTCAATCCCCTCTGCCTGGACACCAGGCGGGACTGCATTGATCACTGACTGTAGCGATTCACCCACACCACAAACGGGGTCAAGGACCGACTTTGGGGCCAGTTGACGTGCAAGCTCAGCGAAGAACAAATTGACTGTTTTCGGCGAGCTGTTCTCACCAAATCTGTCGATCTCGTGGTTCATTGCAATCAGGTCTCCCATCCCAAGCCCGGGGTTCTACCCCGTTCTCCGCATTACGGTGACACCTTAGCAATTACACCATTTAACGCGATGCTGGCCGCATGGCTCGCCTGCCCCGGATCATCGTTCCTGACTACCCGCACCACGTCACGCAGCAGGGGAATCGTCGCCAACGTATTTTTCTGGTCGAGGATGACTATGCGGTTTATCGGGACATGCTCGCCGAGAATTGCCGAATGCATGGTGTGGAGGTGTGGAGTTATTGCTTCATGCCGAACCACGTCCACCTCATCCTGACGCCATCGTCGTCTGATGGATTGTCCCGTGCGGTCGGGGAAACGCATCGCCGCTACAGCGGCTTCATCAATGCGCGGCTGCGGGTGACGGGGCATCTGTTTCAGGGACGGTTTGGCTCTGTCGCGATGGACGAAGCGCACCTCTATGCGGCATTTCGTTATGTGGCCATGAATCCGGTCAAGGCGAATCTGGTTGAACGACCTGAAGCCTGGCCTTGGTCAAGCACGCCCGCATATCTGGCTGGTCGAGACGACAGTCTGGTCACGGTCAAACCGTTTCTTGACCGCATCGAAAACCCAAAAGAGTATTTCAGCGCTGCGGCGGATGAGGTCCGGGAAAGAAACTTGGCATCTGGGCAGAGCATCGGAAGGCCCTTGGTGGATGACGACACGCTGGCGGCACTGGAGAAGGCGATGGGTATTCAGTTGAGGCCGAGGAAACGTGGGCGGCCACGCAAGAAAAGGGCAGACGCGGGGCAGGTTAAATTCACGGAATAGCTCAAGCGTCACCACAGTCAGTCGAGACAACATTTGTGTGTTTTGTTGTGTTGCGTGATAGCGTGGTCTCCGTCGACGATCGAACATAGGACGACGCCGTCATGCGTTTATCAATTGAGGTGACACCCGAGCAGCACCAATGCTTGAAAGCCGCTGCTGCCTTGCAGGGCAAATCGTTGAAAGCCTTTGTACTGGAGCGTGCCTTGTCCGACCTGAGCAGCGGTGGGCAGGCCGACGATCTACATGCCTTGGAGCAGGTCTTGCGCGCGCGTATGGACGCGGCCGCCAAGGGCTCACACTCCAGCAAGTCTGTTGCGGAAATCGCTGACGAGGTGCAGGCGGAAGAAAACCGCGCTTGAAGCCCCGCTACCAACTCACGTTAGAGGCCGAACAGGACCTGCGCGGTGTGTTTCGTTACACGCTGCGCGAGTGGGGCTCAGCCCAGCTACAACGCTACCGTCAGGCACTGACGGAGACCTTGAACGCCATTGCCGATGGCGAAGTGCCACGGGGGGTGGTTTCCGACAATCTGCCGGGTGTCTATGTGGCGCGTTGTCAGCACCACTTCATTTTCTACGTGATGCCAGAACGTAAACCACCACTCGTACTCGCGGTGCTTCACGAGCGGCAAGACCTTGTTGCCCGTTTGGTTGAGCGGTCTGAAGGGGGCTAACCGTGATCACGCTGCAGTTAAAGGGGTCAGAGTCCTTGAAAGCTGGTAGTACCAACTACCGGCTGACTAACCCGATGATGACATCACACTCCTCAAGCGGGTAACGTCAACGCTGCCCTCCTGTGTGAGTTGTTTATCGTGAATGCAACCCGCGATTCCAGCAAACGACTTGTCGTTCTCGTCATCAGTCTGTTGATTGCTTTCAGTGCCGCGGCGGGATCCCCACAGCCCGGCGATGTCCCCCCGGCTTTGGATGGAAACGATCAGCACGGTGTTCTTGCCGACCTAAGCGCACTGCGTGGCCATGTGGTGGTGCTGACGTTCTGGGCGTCTTGGTGTGGCCCCTGTCTCAATGAGATGAGCATGCTTGCTCGGTTGCAAGGTGTCGCAAACGAGCGTGGCCTTGATCTTTCGGTTGTGTCCGTCAACTACAAGGAAGACAGCCGAACATTCAAGAAGATCGCGAAGGCGCTGGCCGATCTTCCTTTGCGCTTAATTAAGGACAGCGATGGCACGAACGCAGCCCGCTACGACGTTGACCGAATTCCCAATATGTTTCTCATCGGTCGTGACGGTCTAATCGTCAGTCATCATGTGGGTTATACGGACAAAGCTCTGGACGGACTGCTGGCTGAAATCTCCGCCGAGCTTCAAAAAGAAGGGTAGCGGGATCAGAGCGCTTTAACGCGGCCACGACACTCACATCTCGGCAAGTAATGGCAACAGGTCTCGTCGGTTGCGGGTCCAAACCGGCTCACACTCTTGCTGGACATAGTCTTGTGCGGCCGGCATCTGCCAGATGCCCTGATAGGCGATTTCATGAGGAACCATGCACAGGTTCATGCGGAACGAGGTTGATCCGGCCAGCGTCTCCAGTCGTTCCAGCACCTCTTCTTCGTCACCGACAAAGGCATGGATGGTGGCGCTTTTCAGAAGATAAGCGGCCGCTTCCATTTGGTCGCGCTCGAAGGGGTGTTCCGCTTCGACCTGCGCGCTCAAGGCAATCGCCTCCTCGGTCCGGCCCAGCAAGGCCAGCACCTGAGCCATGGTGCTGCGCCGGGAGGCGCTATCGGATTCCGCGCGCCAAAGTTTGATTTTATCCAGCGCAACGCGGGCAAGAGCCCGCACCTCCTCAATCGGCGCTTGCCCGACGTACAAGGCCCAGGCCACGCCAAGCTCCCAGGGTTCGCGACCGTGGCCTGAATGGGTCTGATCTTCGCTATCGAACGTTCGTGCAAGCTCGCGAATCGCCGCGAGGTCACCCTTGCGGCGGGCAAATTCGAGGTCGGCGAAATACACCTTATCCTTGAGATGGGCGCTCTGAGCCACGAGCTCGCGACCGCGCTGCAAGAACCCGAAATCCCCGGTCAGCGAATAGCTGTAGCCGACCATCTGGATTCTGACCATGGTGCGCTCGGGTAAGCGATCGGCGACCACTTTTAGCAATGCGATGGCTTCCGCGCCCTTTCCTTGTAAGGCCAGCATCTCCGCCTTGGTTTCCAGCGGCACGATCGCGGACGGATCTTGGTCCATGACTTGATCAAGGATGGCCATCGCCTCATCGACTCGCCCCACGCGTCTGAGCATGTAGGCATAAGACAAAGCCGATTCAGTGTTGCGAACGAGCTGACGCCGAAACGGCGCGAGTATTTCCAGCCCGCCGGCCGGATCGTGCTCAAGGTAGTAACGCCACACGGCTCGGGCGGTCGCCAGCTTGATGGGCGGCGTATCCAGGCGCTCCAGGGCGGCAAGGTGCTGCATGATGCGCGCCTCGGACTCATCGCGCGGCGATGCCGAAGACCAGTAATCGCGTGCCGCTTTGAGCAGCGCCAGCACATGTGCGTCAATGAAACCCGGCTCCAGTTGCAGCGCCTTTTCAAGTGCAATGGTCAGCGCTTCACCTTTCGTCTCGCCCTGATTCCATAACGACAAGGCGGCAAGGTAGGCCTCATACGCCTCGTTGTTGACGGGCTGTCCGCTGGACGGCGCAGGGTGCGTACCCAGGGCGGTGGCCAGAGCCTGGGCAATGTCGGCTTGCATGGAGAACAGGTCGCCCCGGGTTCCTTGAATCACCTGCCCCCAGGTTGCCTCGTCATGGGCCGTATCAACGATCTGTAGGTTCACTCGCAGCTGATCACCCGACTGCTGCACCGAGCCACGAATCAACTGATTGGCCTTGAGCGCACGTCCGATTTGCTGGGCAGGGGCATCAGCCAGACCCAACCTGGAAAGGTTTTGACCACGCACAAGGCGGATACCGGAAAGATTCGCCAGATCTGCGATCAGAGCATCGTGCAAGCCGCCCATCACCGTCTGGGTCTGACGATCCAGGCCGAGCAGATCAAAGGCCAGAATCGCCACCCGCTGATCATCACTGACCGACAGGTTGGGCGTATTCGGGCCATCCTCTATGGCGAGGGTGGTGACGTGGGTGTAGCGCCACATCCAAAACGCGGCAGAGAGCACAACCAGCACCAATGCCGCACCGAGAAGACGGTATGGCTTCGATCGTAGCTGCCTGGATTGAGGCTCCACCTCGCCCGGGGGGGTTGGATCAACGTCTTGCCCAGGCGCCCAGGCACGAATGCGCTGCGCCAAATGCACCATGTCGGCGATGCGCCGCGCCGGCTTACCCGCACAGGCTTCGGCAATGATTTCGCGCAGCCCGACGTCGGCGACATCCTCTTCCCAGCCGGGGGCCATCGGTTCACTCAGGTCGCCGATCACCAACTGGTACAGCAAAACCCCGAGCGCAAAAACGTCGGATTGCTCGGAAAAAACACCGCCTTTGAGCACCTCAGGCGCCATATAGGCGGGCGTCCCACTGGTCGTGGAGTCAACGTGAATCGACTTGGTGAAGCCCATCACCGTCACGCCGGATTGATCCAGCCGTTCTCGGCTCTTGACTGTTCCGTTACCAAAGTCGCACATGAGCAGTCGCGCTTCGCCCGTATGCTGCTCAACCATCAAATTGCCGGGCTTGATGTCCTTGTGCATCACGCCCAGAGCATGTGCCTTGGCCAGCGCTTCGGCCGCTTCCGCCACAATGCGCAAGCGATCGGTCAGATCCAGTGCCCGAGGGCCACCCATCGAGAGCAACCAGTCTGCCAAGCTACCCTTTTCGTACCAGGGCATCTGTATCCACGCAGGGGTGGTTTCAAACTCCCATTCCAGCAGGGGCACCAGCGGCGCATCCTCCCCCAGCTCCGCGCGCAAAACCTTATTCAGCGTCACTTCACGCATCAGGGCCCGCTGCGCCCGCTCATCCAGCGCCAGCTTTACAACCCGGAACTGACCACTTTGGGCGTGGCGGATGCGCCACAACTCATTGGCCGGTCGAGTTTGCAGGCGCTGGTCAAGAATCCAGCTTGGAAGGTTGGGTAGTTGCTGGCCGGCCTCTAGCTGTAGCTGCGTTCCAGGGTCTTCCCGGCCTTCAATTTCGATCGGCACGTCCAATCGAAAGCCATAGCCATGCACGGTCCGCAGCATGATGCGATCCGTGTCGCCAAGCACTTCCCTGATCCGCCGAATGGCTTGCGACAAGACCCCATCCGTCACCACACGGCCAGCCCAGACCGTATCGAACAGCTCCTGCTTGGTTACAAGCTCACCCTCGGCTCGCAGCAGGCAAAGCAAAACCGCCAGTGGCTTGGCTTCCAACGCGACGGGCACATCCGCGACCAACAGTTCACGATTTCGCTCGTTGTATTCTGCATTGGCGAAGCGCCACCGCACGGGTGACGTTTCGCCGTCTGTACCCACCATGCCCATCTCATCGTTTGCCAGCACATCACCGGCCGGGAGACTCAGTCTAGCTCAGCCTTTCACCCGCACATACGCCCGATGCGCCAGATTCAATGCCCCATGACCAAGACCGTTTGGTCTGTACCATGGCCGCCTAGCCGCACACCGACCCAACTCCCCGCCTCTGCCGGTTGCGGCAGTGAGGCCGCCATCTGCTGGTTCATCGCTTTCGGAATCGAAGCCACGACCGACGCCCGAATGTCGAGTAGCGCTTGATTGCCCTGCACAGCAATTGATGGATAGAGCGCCCTGTTCTGCACATGGGACATCTGATCATCTGCTGAAGCCGTTCCATGAACAGCCATCAGCCCAAGTGAAACCACGATCGCCTTGATAACAGTACGCATATTGAAATCTCCTTCTGCACTCTGGAAGAAGCTGCGAACGATGTAGGCATCATCCGCCGCCAAGGTGTGGCCAGATTGCTCTCCCGGCGGTTGGGAGGCTTGAGAGATTCCACAAAGACTTCTTAAAAATTTCTGAAATTGAGCAATAGCGTCGTTTTGTCGGCCTCTTTCTGCCTGAAACACGAGCGTGCATCGGGCGGCATCAGATCATCGATGTTGTGAGCGCCCACGGCATTGCGTTGATTGCAGACCAGACAATCGCGCTCCCCATCGCCGACGAAACCCTAGTAGATAGACGCCTCACCCGGCGGGCGGGTTTTGAACCGTCGATGTAGCCAGAGGTACTGCGCCGGGTCGCGACGAATCTCTTCTTCCATCATGGCGTTGAGGATGGTGGCGTTTTGCACGTCATCATCGGATGGAAACTCATCGGGAATTTCGCGAAAGCGCAGGCGGTAGTGGCCGTCGTGGTCATCGCGCCATTGCGACAAGAATAGCGGTGTCGCGCCGGATTCGCGGGTGAGCCAGCCGAGTGTCTTGAGCGTTGCGGTCTGCACGCCGAAGAAGGGCGCGAACACGCTGTGCTTGGCGCCCAGGTCTTGATCGAAGGCATACCAGGCCAGGTTGCCGGCTTGCAGGTACGCGATGAGCGCATGCAACTCGCGCTTGGAGAAGGCGTCGTGCCGGTACGGTGCGCGGCGATTTTCGATGACGCGATCCAGCAGCTTGTTGCGGTTGGGTCGGTACATATAGGCCACGGGATGAATCGCATCGACCAGCGGCAGCGCAAAATCGAGTATCGAAAAATGCCCGCCGTACAGCAGCACGCCCTTGCCGCGATCCAACCCAGCCTGAAGCAGCTCCAGACCTTCGATGCGCAGGTCCCGCCGATAACGAGTCATGTCGCCAAACCAGCTGCGCGTGCACTCGACCATCCCGATGGAGTTGGCAATGAACGTGTCGCGGACCAGCGCATCCTGCTCTTGTGGAGAGCGCTCCGGAAAACAGGCGCGGATGTTGGCGTTGGCCATTTTCCGGCGACTGCCACCCACGGCGTAACCCAGCTGGCCCAGCCATCGGCCTACGCGTTGCTGGGCCGCATGCGGCAGGTGCCCCAGTAGCCACATGAATCCGAGCAGCATCCACGCTCCCCAATAGCGCGGGTGTAGGGACTCGATACGGGTAATCTGGGGGCGTGGCTTTCTCAAACTGCCAAGTATCCAAGCGATAGAGAGGGGCAAGAGTCTACTGACTTCTCGCAGGCCCGGGCCAATCGGTGCTGGCGCACCACCATCGACTCCGGAATCTCATCCAAGCAGGGTTTCAGGCTGGCCTCCTGGGCGCAACGCCTTGTCGGACTGCATCAGCAGATGCCGCGCACAGTAGACTCAGCCCGACCACCCGTTCAGTGCACCGGCTCCACCATGTCTAGTCACGTCTCGCCCCACCCCATTGGCACCCCCGGCCAACCCTGGAGTGACGCCGAAATTTCCGAATGGAGCCAACGGCAATCGATCCAGCGCAGTTACGCAGATGACGTGCTAACGGTCGTCGAGCAACTGGCCAAGCGCTTCGACCACATCGAATACGGTCGGCTGGCGATTGATCCGGCTCGCTACCCGCTGCATGCGCTGCGCAGCCGGGGCTGGAACGACGCACTGCCCACCCTGCTCGTCACCGGCGGCGTCCATGGTTATGAGACCAGCGGCGTGCTGGGGGCGCTACGGTTTCTCGAAGAGGCGGCCGAGGCCTATGACGGCCGGGCGAATCTGCTGGTTGCGCCCTGTGTCAGCCCCTGGGGCTACGAGCGCATCCAGCGCTGGAACCACGCCGCCGTCGATCCGAACCGTTCGTTCTGCGACAACAGCCCGTCGCAGGAAGCCGCCGCGCTGTGGGCCTTGGTGCAGCCGCTGCGCGCACGCATTGTCATGCACATCGACTTGCATGAGACCACGGACACTGACGAAACCGAGTTCAGGCCTGCCCTGGCCGCCCGCGACGGCAAGCCCTTCGAGCCCGGAGAAATTCCGGACGGATTCTATCTAGTGGACGACACCGAGCGGCCACAGCCTGCGTTCCAGAACGCCGTGATTCAAGCCGTGGCGGCGGTTACGCATATCGCTGAGGCCGATGCCCAGGGCGAACTCATCGGATCGCCGATCGTCGCCCCCGGCGTTATCCGCTACCCACTTAGCGAGCTCGCACTCTGCGCCGGCATGACCGAGGCGCCCTACCGAACCACCACTGAGGTCTACCCCGATAGTCCGCGCACAGACCCCGAGACCTGCATCCGGGCGCAGGTGGCGGCGGTAACAGCGGCCATCGACTTTGCGCTGGCGGCACAGGGGTGAGCCAGCCGCGTCGTCACCGGCTCAGCTAAACGCCGAGCCCGCAAACCCACAGCGCTGTGATCGTGGTGAGTGGTGCCAGCGACGGACCCTAATGGGCCGCCCTAGTGCAAGCAACACTGCTTGTACTTACGCCCACTGCCGCAGGGACACGGCGCATTGCGCCCCACCTTGGGGCCCTCGCGCTCGGCGGTCTGCACGGGCGAGTGACCCGGGGTTCTGCGGGCCAGCCAGTAGGCATGGATGGACCGTGCGCAGTCCGGAATCTGGGCGGCCATGAGGTCGAGGTCCTGGTCATCCAGGTCGTCGGTGATCTCATCGTCCAGCTCCGCGCCAAACACCAGGATCGGCAACAGTGCCAATGAAAGCTCGTCGTCCTCGGTGTCCCAGCCCGCGTCCAGAGCCATCGCGCGGACGTAGCCGGCGCACCAGGGCAAGACAAACGGCTGGTCCAGCTCCTCGAACTCATCGAAGATCGGTTCAAAGCCCTCGGGATTCTGCATCAGCGTCCCGACAATGCCGTTCATATGCCGCATGATCAGCCCCAGCACATGTTGTTCGTCAGCCGGGTCTGCGAACGGCTGATCTCGCCCCGCAGACAGGGCCGGCATCCAGGTTGAGGGCATGACCGTATTGGGCCCGCTGACAATCGCAGTCAGAAAACCATCCAGTTCGCTCAGGCTGCACACCCCGGGGTCAACGTCATCACCCTGCTCTGCCGCAATACGCTCTGCGCGCACCTGCAGCCAATCATCCAGTTCGCACATTTCCACATCGGTTAGCGGCTGCCTGGGATCGGGCACGGGGATCATGTGGTGACGAGTGAACCTCGATTGTTCCGGCATTCTGACAACTCAGCAAGCCAGGCGATGTCCAGGCAGATGCCCCGGATCACGCGCCAGCCCCACACCAGTCCACCCCGCAGGCTGGCTCGCATCTTGCTGCGCGTGCGCTTGTTAACAATAACCCCCTGCACAACAAAGACAGGGCGGCACCAGAGCGATTACCGTGTGGCATTCAGTCCGTTCGGGTTGCGAGCGAGGAAGAGATGTTCGACGTCACCATCATCGAGCGGGCTTTACGGGCACGCGCCAGCGATTCTGATCGCGAGATCAGTCAGGAGCACATGGCGTTGCTGCTCTACTGGGCGTATGGCTGGACGCTGACCAATCGGGGGAGCCGCCTCTTCGCCGGTGGCATCGTCGCCAGCGAAATCGGCCCCATGCCCCGACAATGGACGGAGCGACCACGGGCTCCAATCGTCGGACGCCGCAAGACCGAGGCCGCCTCCGTGACCTGGGTCGTCGAATCCACCTGGGTGTCGTTGTCCCGCGTCCAGCGCCCCGTGTTGCTGAGCATGACCACGGGTGAAGGCTCCGCCTGGCGTCAGGTGCTGGACCGACACCTGGGCGATTTGTCCTCGTTTCCAGTCATCGAAGACAGCCTCATCCTCACGGAATTCGGGCAGCGGGTTCAGCGCAGTTTTGGCGCCCGCTCGCAGGCCACTGCAGCGCAGCTTCGCAGCGGTGTCACCTCAGAGGATGAGCGCGACGGCTAGATTGCATTCATCTCGATCGCTTTGAGCACAGCGCGGGTGCGGTCGCGAACCCCCAGCTTGGCGAGGATGTGCGACACGTGGTTCTTGATCGTGCCGTCTGACTTGCTCAGAGCCTGGGCGATTTCCTTGTTGCTATAGCCACCCGCCATGAGCCGCAGCACTTCTGTTTCGCGTGCGGTGAGCGGTTCGGGCATGCCACTGGCTTCAAACGTTCCGGCGCCTTGCCGGGTCAGCCCCTTGAGCAGGGCTTCCGTGATCGCGGGTTGAATCATCGTCTGACCGCTGGCCACAGACTCGATTGCGCGGATCAGATTCTCCAGCGACACATCCTTGAGCAGGTAACCCTTGGCGCCCGCCCGAATGCCCGCCAGCACCTGATCGTGGTCATCAAAGGTGGTGAGAATGATGACCGGCACCGCCAGACCGGCTTGCATCAGCGCGGTGGTTGCCTCGGCGCCGTTCATTCGTGGCATCCGCATATCCATGAGCAGCACGTCGGGCTGGTGCGTGGCAACCAGCTGAACAGCCAGGTCACCATCTTCAGCCTCGGCCACTACGGTGACCGCATCAGACAGCTCCAGCAAACCCCGGATGCCCTGCCGGACCAGGGTCTGGTCGTCGATAAGTGCCACTCGAATCGTCATGATCCAGCCTCACGCCCCGGCAGTTGTGCGTGCAGGCACCAGCCCTGACCCGTGGTCTCCAGGCGCAACGTCCCCTGCAAACGCGCAAGACGCTCCCGCATCCCCTGCAGGCCATGCCCTTCTGCCAGGTTGCGGCCACCGACCCCATCGTCGCGAATCTCCAGATGAATGCCTTGTCCGGATTGCCATAAGCGAATCCAGCTCTGGCGCGCAGCTGCGTGGCGCAGTGTGTTGGTCAGGGCTTCCTGCACACAACGCAACAGGGCGTCGGCCACCTCGAACTGCTCGATCTGCAGACCCGCCTGAATATCCAGATGGATGTCGAGCTGCGGCACCTGGTCGACCAGCAGACGAATGGCCTGTTCACAGTCCACGGCGCTGTCCTGGCGCAGCGTACTCACAGCGTCGCGAACATCCGACAAGAGCAACCGAGCCAGCGCCCGTGATTCGGCGATCTTGCTGGCTGCAGCGCCCTCCGCGAGCCGCTCGGCAATCTGCAGATTGATGGACAAGGCGGTGAGGTGGTGGCCGAGCATGTCGTGCAGATCACGCGCGATGCGGGTGCGTTCGGCCTGCCGCGATGCCTCGGATAAAAGATGCTGGGAGGCCAGCAACTCGCGATTCAGGAATCGCGCCTCATCCCTCGCCCGTGACGCCTCCTCGGCACTGCGGGACGTCAGGAGGGCGAAGAGATGAAAGGTGCCGTACAAAATGACGGAAATGATGGCCGTGTCGACGTCGTATCCCCAACCCAGTTGCATGACGAGCATCCAGGCCACCGTTAGGCCAGCCAGTTGCCACCACAGAACACGCGCCGGATAAAGGCTGCAGGCCACGGCCAACCACACGATGGTGTAGATCGGGGTGAAGCTCACTGGAGCCACCCAGGCGGCAGCGAGTACAGCGACGCCACCGGCTGCATGCAGCACCTGCCTCCAGCGGCGCGATAGCCACCGGTCGCTGCAGGCCAGCAGGGTGGTGACGAGGTTAAGCGCCGCCAGGCCGACAAACAGGGGCACATCCACCCCCAGCCGCAGATTCTCGTGGGCCAGGTACAGCACGAATCCCGTGACCACCGTCCAGGTCAGCACGGCGGCCCCGACCTGCAATGAGACCCATCGCTCCTCGTTTGCCATGACGGCATTGTCACCCCGGCCGGGAAGGGTCCGCCATAGGCCAAAAGTCACGGTTGCAGATCATGACCCTCGGCACTCACCGGATCGGCGCAGGCGATCTACGCTGAAGTTCGTCACCTGGAGGCGCCGCTCATGTCCCTGATTCACTCGCTGCTGGTCTACACACACATCCTGTTCGGTGTCGTCGCACTCAGCCTGTTCTGGCTGCCTGTGGTCGCAAAAAAAGGCGGCCGGCGACACCGGCAGGTCGGCCGCTACTACGCCAGCGCCATGTATGCCGTGGCGGTCTCGGCCCTGCTCAGCTGTTTGCTGCTTCTCATTGACCCGGTGGGCATCCGCCGGCCGGGGGAGACGCTCGACACGGCGACGGCTGCCAGCGTGGCACGTGGTGCACGCATGGGCGGCTTGTTCCTGCTCATGCTGGCCGTGCTGACCTTTGCCAGCGTGCGCCACGGACTGCTCGCACTGCGAGAGCGGCGGCAGCCGGGCGTGCTCCGCAGCCCGGCGCATCGTGGCCTGCTACTCATGCTGGGCGGTCTGGGGCTGGTTGTTGCGGGAATCGGGCTGGCCTACGCCAACACCCTGTTACTGATTTTCGGGGCGATCTCGATGGTGGTCTCGATCAGCATGTTCCGCGAGACGCTGCCGCAACGGCTGACCGCCACGCAACGCACCATCGCCCATCTGGGCGGACTGATCGGTTCCGGTATCGGTGCACACACCGCGTTCTTCGCCTTCGGTGGTGCGCGCTTTTTTGCTGACCTGCTGCCCGGCCAGTGGCAGACCCTGGCCTGGGTGATTGCACCGGTGGTCGGCACGGTCGCAATCATTCGCCTGAACCGACGCTACCGCCGCGCCGACACCACCACCCCGGTGGCTAATCACTCCGCCCAGGGCTGATCAGTCACCGGCCGGAGGCGGCCCGGGAAACGTCGCGTACGGCGGCGGTGGTTCCACGCCAGGCGGCAAGGCCTTTGGCGCTGGCGATCCAGCCGGCCCCAGCGCTATCAGATAGCGGTAGAGACTGCGCAGGTCGCTGTCCGTCATCTTGTTCAGGCCAAACCAGGGCATGGGCGGCCGCGCCCGTAGCCTGCGGGCGTAGTCAACCCAGGCATCTTCGCTAAAGGGTTGCACGGTGAGACGCAAGTTCGTGGCGTAGGTCGTACCCCAGGGCCCATGCCAACCAAAGCGCTCACCGGTGAGCCACTCGGATTCCGGCACCTCACCATTGCGGGGCATGTAGCCGGGTGTGTGGCAGTCGTTGCAACCCGCCACCTCAGCCAGGTAACGCCCCTGCTCTGCCGAGGGCTTGGCCGCCAGTGCCGGGCCGGTCAGCCCGAACACTGTCGCGATGAGAACAGGAAGACCGACGTGCTGACGCCCACATGACCGCAACGGCGGTACCCGAAACATGCGGAATAAACCTACAGACATGGTGAGTTACTCCAGATGATCTCGCAGACTGACACGCCCCAGCGCCTGGGAGCGACTGGCGTTGTTGGTCTGCAATTCGGCCGTTTGTTTGCCATCGGTGACGAAGTATTGGGGTGCGACCAGTTCCTGCAATGCGGCGTTCATACGTTCGCCCAGCGTCCCCATCAACAGACCGGATAGCGCAGCCTCGACCGCACGCTCGCAGACACCCTGCTGCGACACCGTGAACTCGTGGCTGAACTTGGGACAGTTGGGACTATCGAAATCCACGATATTGATCTGCCAGGCCTGCTCGTTCGTCAAGCCCACCAGGTAGGGGCTGCCCAGCAAGGGGTTGGAGGTCAGATGGAAGTCCGGGTCGTACAGTGCGGCGTCGACATGAAGATGCGTCTTGCCGACGCGCCGCCGCCCCGACGCATGGACCCGGTCGGGCGACTTGAACCGAATCTGCAGTCCGTACATGCCCAGACTCATTGGCCACCCCACATCGGGGATGAGCGCATTGGGGTCAGGCGGCATGTAGACCATCGGGTCCAGCGTCCGGCTGATGACCACCTCGATCGGCTTGCCACGCAGGTGCCGAAGACCCGGGTGCAGGTCGGCCAGCAGCTTGCCATCAAACACGGTGATGGGGGTGTTGCCCTGCCCGGCGTCGAGCTGGTCTTCGGTCCA
The DNA here is from genome assembly GCA_036156195.1 of Pseudomonadota bacterium. Taxonomy (GTDB): domain Bacteria; phylum Pseudomonadota; class Gammaproteobacteria; order Nevskiales; family OUC007; genus Abyssibacter. The sequence goes on from JAYZUZ010000011.1 coordinate 19,540, forward strand.
GTGCATGACCTCGTTGAACTGCCGGGTCGCGCCAACAGCCCAGAGCACCTGATTCAACCACTGTGTCGTCACACCGAACTGGCTGCTCACAGTCTGCCCGAGGTGGTCGGTGGAGTACTCAATGCGCAGCGGCGGGCCTGCGGGTTGGGTCAGAATCTTGGTCACCGGCAGCCCGACCGGCTCTACTGAAGTCACGGTGGATTGCCAGGTGACCTCCAGCCCGTGCGCACTATCGCTGCGGAGCGTGGCAATGACGGGGTCGCCGTCGTAATCCACGGTCTTGGGCAGACTGAGATCAACCGGCAACAGGGTCTGCTCCAGCAGACCGGCGATATCGGTCGTCGGGCGCCCCTCATCGACCGCAGCCGCCAACGTACCCTGTACCCCGGGGACCAGAGCCGACAACACGGTACTGGCCGCAGGGGCGATGAAGTCCTCGGCGCAGGTCCCGACACGATGCGCCTCATCGGTGTTCAGAAAGGCAAACGCCGGCCTGCGCGCATCCACCACCGTCAGCTGTCGCGACTCGACAGGATCGACACCGACCAGGTAGCGCGGCGCCTGCCCGGGCGACACCGCCGTCGTGGCCCCGGCGGCATCAATCCGGGCATCGCGACAGGTGGACCAGTCCTGCAGCCAGTCTTCCGACTCGATGAGTGCATCATCGGATTCCGCCTTTGGATTGATCAGACAAAACGATCCATCCCACCGCACGGACAGATCGGACAGCATCAGATCTGCCCGGCCCGCAAAGTCGGAGAAGTGCAGATCGGCCTCGATCAGACCGGTTTGATCTGCCGTGGAGTCGACAAACTCCAGTTGCAAATCCTCGATATCACCCACCGCTGCGCTGGTGGCTTGGCCTGTGACCGTGTCTACACACAACTCGAAGTCGTCGGCCACAGGCCGCTCCTTGATGCACATGGTTTCGCACAACGCGCCCCCGTTGTTCTTACACAGCTCATACGCCAGGTAACGCGCGGTGGCCAAGTCCTTGGCCTGGCCGAATGCAGGGAAGTGGCTACGGTCCGAAAACTCCGGTGCCGACAAGTCCTCGTAGTCCACGCAGGCACGGACATCCTCCTCCACGACCTCGGGTAAGGCAGCGGCATGCGCCGTCAACCGCTCATTGAAGCTCTCCAGTGACGGCGGCGGATAGGCGGCCAGCAGATTGGCCTCCAGCCCTGTGGGCGCCCCATCCCCAGCCCCGGCCAGACCATGAGGTGTGAGTTGATAATCCAGCGCCTCGACGGTGGCAGGCGGGACCGAATCCACCTGCACACCCGTGCCGGGTCGCAGGTCGTGCAGCGTCAACGTGGACCGAACCAGCACCACATCTTCGGGCTCAAAAACCAGTTCAGCGACCAGCGTGAACGCCGGAAACTGAGGGTTGGCCACCAGCGGATACGCGAGTGAGAACCCGCCGCGCGTCCGCTTCTGCTTGGGTTGTTGCTGCGGGTCGATTTCGAAACTCGCCTGTGGATCCAGCGAGAACAGTTCCCGGCCATTGACCACGATGCGCAGGTCCGCCGGGTCCAGATCCAGCGGCAGTCCTTCGAAGGTCGCGCCGATACGCAGCGTGCCCGTGTTCGCGTTGTAAGTCGGGGAGGCATTGCTGACAGCCTCACCCGATTGATGCGATACAAACCACATCCGCATGTCGGCCGTGTCACGAACCAGTTGCTTGACCGTGGCGCTGGCCACGGGCGCCCCGCCGATCACCGCCTGTCCATGCACCGCGCCGCTCAGCAGCGCGCCCGCCAGCGCAAGGCCCAGTGCTGGTGTCATGCCAACACACCGTTTGCATCCCTGCATGTCGTACTCCCACATGATGACCAGAGAAATCATCAGCGGGCACGAGGCCGCGAAAAACCCGCGGGGAGAACATTCTTTATCTCGAAAAACGGGACAATCGCCTCAGAACAACCCCGTAAATAACCCGTTCAACGCACGGGCGGTGCCAGTCGCTGCGCCAGATAATCACCAAACGCTGCCGCTGCTGCGGAGATTTGATGCCGTCCGGGATAAAGCACTGCGAGTTCGACCGAACCGAACTCGACGTCCGGAAACAGGCGGACAAGCCGGCCATCGTTGACCGCATCCTCCACCATGAAATCGGGCAGATACGCCACGCCCAGGCCGGCGATCGCCACTTCCCGGGAGACATCACCGCAATCCGCCCAGATCGGCCCGTCAACGAGCGCATCCGGCTGCAAGGGCCAGCGGTTCTTGAAGTGCGGCACGGTGCATACCGAACACTGCATGCGGGCCACGTCATTGGGATGGGCGGGCGTTCCCTCGCGTTCCAGCTGGGCCGGGGATGCGACAAGCCAGATGTGAATCTGGCCCAGCCGCCGCGCCACCATGCCGCTGTCGTCAAGATGGGCCACGCGGATGGCCATATCCATGCCCTGAGCCGCCAGATCCAGACGCGCATCATGCAGCGACCACAGCAGCTTCAGCCGCGGGTGCTGCGCAACAAACTCCGGCAGCAGCGGCACGATGCGCTTTTGCACAAAGGTGGTGGTCGAGGTGATGCGCAGCTCGCCCGACAGTTCACGGTGCTCCTCGGCACTTTGCTGCTGCAGGGCATCGACCGAGGCCACGATGCGCTGGCATTCCGGGTAACGCCGCTGACCGGCTGCGCTCAGAGCAATGCTGCGCGTCGTCCGCAGCAGCAGCGGCTGACCGAGCTCCGCTTCCAGTTCGCGGACCAGTCGGCTAACCGTCGTGGTCGAGCAATGCATGCGCTCGGCCGCCTTGACGAAACTGCCGGCGCGCACCACCTCGACGAAGGCGCGGATCGAACGGATATTGTCCATGCTCCCCCTCCGCCAGCAGGCGACGCGCAACCCCGGTGTGTGGCTAGAACTTCAACCGCCCTGCGACCGCGGCCGACGGCCCCGGCATCAATGTGTTCCCCAGCCCGGCTGCGACTGCATAAGGGGGCGCAATCCGTGCTGGCCGCTGCCTGACAGCCTTGACCATCCAGCTTCCGGCTTTTTCGGCGCTCATGCCCGGCATGGTCTTGTAGTGCTCGGTCGGGGCGCTCATGGCGGTGTGCACCAGCGGGTAATGCAAGCCGGTGAATGCGACGCCACGGCTGCGCAGCTCGGCATCCATCCCCTGGGCTGCCGTCCCCAACGCGGATTTGCTGGCGGTATAGGCGGAAAAATACGCTGCCGGCATCAACGTGCCCCAGGTCAGCACATTGATCACATGGCCATCGCCGGCTTCCAGCATGGGTGGCAGCACATGGTGGATAAGTCGCAACGGCGCGAAATAGTTGATCTGCATGCAGCGATCGTAGTCATGCAGGCGCTCCAGTGATTGAACCGCCGAGCGCCGTATGGAGCGGCCGGCGTTGTTGATCAGCACGTCGATCTTGCCGTGGGTGGCATGAATGTCTGCCATTCGCTGATCGACCTCGTCAGCATTGGTCAGGTCGATCGGAAAAGCTGACGCCTGACCGCCGGTTGCCGTGATCTCCGCGACCACCGCATCGAGTTCATCGGCGCGCCGGGCCATGAGCAAGACCTGCGCACCTCGCTCCGCAAGCTGGATGGCGCCTGCGCGTCCAATGCCGCTGGAGGCACCAGTAATCAGGATCTTACGACCGGAGATTCTGTCTTTACTCATACGATAACGGCGCGAATCATTCGCTAGCGAGGAGTGGATCGCATGGATTCTGGCATTCATTGATCGCCGGGACGAATTTATGCGTTTGGTTCACAGGCCATGTGAGCACGGTCTTTGCGCGGCCCTGGCGATCGACATCACGAGAACGCCCCAAAAGTCGCGGGGCTTTGCAAAAAATCTCACCTGGGCCGACTATCGCCCAATCATTCTCTTCCAGAACTTTCAGATGCCCAAGCATCATTCATTCTTGCGTATCGTCCTTTCCACCCACCTCGCCTTGCTCCTACTGACCGGGTGTGGGGGTGGGTCTGAATCGAGCCCCCCTGGCTCTGAAGGGCCGATCATCAGTGCGCCACCCACGCTGAAGATCAGAACGGTTCGCGATGACGAAAACCTGACCGCGGTCATCGGTGTTGATGTAGTACTTCATGGCTCTGACGGGGTTTCTGTGGAGCAGATGGTGGAGAGCGATGCGAACGGGGTCGCGGATTTAGGGGAGATAGGTCGGGATCGCGTCACCATCACCACGATCAACGGGCCGCTCCGCTTCACGCTGGTCGACGTTGCGGTGAAAGAACACATTGTGAGGGTCGCCCCAGCTGACAACAGCCAAACCGACCCAGGGGCACGTTGTGAAGGTCATCGTGAAGTCGCACTCACCTCGCAGACCAACGATGGTGAGTACATTCTCGCGTATCCCGTTTACTCCAGCGAAGTCGTTAAAGACGACGAATCGGTTGAATTTCAACCGTACGGCATTTGCGGAAATCAGAAGAACGATGAAGGCAACGTTCCCATCTTTATCCGAGATGGCTACGTCAACACTGGGCCGCCTGATCAACCATTCTATACTCAGGCCACGGGCTCACTCTATGGATTCGCTGAGATCCCATTCCCGAGTGATGGCGATTTGATCGTTATTAACCGCGACAGGGCGTTTTCTAGCCTGCCGTGGACTGCGAGCGAGCCGATCGGTTCTATCGAACTGATCGGGTACGACCACGCAAACCGGTACTTTCCTTTGGGCGGGGGCAGTACCGGTGCAGCAGGACTCGCGCGCTCCGGAACCGCGGTGCTTGCGGACCAAGTGATCCTTCCGACCTACCTACTCGCAGGCTATGGTGGCGAAAGTACTGTTGCGGTGGAGAGCGAAGAATACGAGAGCTTTCTCACTCGCACGACCTATGCCCGCCAGCTTTCGGACCGATTCCCGCAACCGCTTCACCTGGAGATGCCGCCACTCGCAATCGCGAATGTGGAGCATGACCAAGCTTCAAGAGAGTTGATCTTTACAGGTGACTTAACTGCAGCCGCCCCCTTGGCACGGGTCGCGGTCGATCTCTTTGACGAGAACTATTCGAACTATCGGCGCTGGATTCTTTATTTTCCAAGTACTCGAAACGTGCTACGAATCCCCTCGATCCCGTCTGAGATCAGTTCGACAGATTTTGAAACGACGAACTGGGTCACGGATGCCCTGTCCTTTCACGCCTCTATCCAAGCCGACGGCGCGAGTCCAACCTACGATCACGGCATCTCGCTGCGCTTTGGTGAGCAACCGCTACAAAGTCGGCGGAGCCACACCGTGGTTGAGTACTGGCGTGAAAACTACCCACCTCCCGAGTGGTGAACTCGCTGCCTGAATACGCCCGAGCAGGCTGATCTCTCAACAGTCGCCCGATTGCTTCTCTTCGGGCGACTGTTGTTCAGTCCATCATCTGATCGACCAGTTGCTCGAATCCCTCTACGGTGATGTCGCTGTCAATCGTGGCCAGTTCGCGCACCACATCGTCCAGGCTGTGCCGCCCCCGGCTGCGCTCGCGAATCTCGGCGTCGATCTCCCGCAACCGGCCAACCGCCTTTGCGGTAATCGGGCCGTGCGAACGGTCGACATCGAGTGATTCGACCTCCTTGCCCCACTCAGCCAATTCTTCGTGCGCGTTTTCGTATCGCTCAGTGCTCAGCGTGCCGGAACGGTGCAACACCTCCAGCGAGTAGTACTCGGCCAGCCCTTCGACAATCCAGTCGGCCTTCGGACCACTGCGGGCACTCATCGCCACATGCACCAACTCGTGGATGAGCGTGCTGGTGCCGTTGCCGCTGATCATCGGGCGGTCGGCATGCAAGTACAGCGAGTTGGGGGCCGACAATGCGCCGCGCCACATGGGGTCGTCAGCACTCACAATCAGCAGCCGGTCAGGGAAGTTGGGGAATAACGACTGCATGGTGGGCAGCGTCCAGCGCAGGAATGCGATGATGTCCATGCGCCTGACTCCCTGATCCACGGGCGCCGCCACCGTCACCTTGGTTCCGCCGATGGTTTCGCGGCGCGTGCCGATCTTACCCATGACCAGCCAACCCGTCGGCCGGTCGACCAGCCGATCCGGGTCATCGATTTTGTAGCGTCCGCTGGTATAGCGCGGGTAGCGGGTGGCGATGGACCAACCCTCGGGCAGGTGCACCTCCAGCTTTGCACGTGACTGGGTGCCGTCCTTGAAGTCGGTCCGCACGGGCGGCACGAGGTCGTCCGCGCGAAACAATGCCCAGTCCTGCGTCATGTAGCCGTCGTAACGCCCATTGCTGCGCCGGCTCTCGATCTTCACGTCGTACTGGATCCAGGCATCGTCTGCCGGCGGCGTCCACAGCAAGCTGTCGCCCTCACGTTGCGCCTCGCCGCTGTACAGGAAATTCTCATGGCGCTCGGGCTCGGCGTAAAAGCGCATCCAGTTCACCCACTCCGGATGACTGGAAATTCTGAGCTTAACCGTCGCAATACCCTGCTCTGGCTTGATCCAGGCGGTGTAGAACAACGTAAAGGCCGGCCGCTCTTCACCCGGCACTTCCGGAGGCGTCTTCGGCAAGCTGCTACAGCCGCAAAGCACGCAGACAAACAGCAGTGCTACGAAATATCGATCCATGTGTCAGCCAGTTCCATTCAATTCATCGGATAGGACGATCCCTGTCATCCCATGCTGACGTAGAGGGTATCGGGCAGACGCCTCCAGACCAACGTCCGGGGCCGCCCGCAAACCGGCGTTTCACCCGATCAGACCACCGATTGCCCGTGCGTACCGGTCGATATCAGGGCGGTGGTGTGCCTGCGTAGAAACGGTCGCACACCCCACCGTATCGCGTGGCACACTGCCGCCCGGACCCCACTGGAATCCAGCCGTGAAAGCGCCTGCCCTTGTACTCGTCAGCCTGCTGGGCCTCTCGGCCTGCGCACATCAGTCAATCCAACTCCCGCTGTCGGGAAGCGCAACCGATGTGAGCTGGGCGGCCCCAGCAGTGGCCGGGCACGGCGACTTTTCGCGACTGATGAAGCGGCCGCTGACCATCGGCGACTACAGCACGGAACAACTGGACTACTCGCTTTGGGCGACAGCCCCGACCCGATCGCGCACCACGCTTGGCGACCCCGACAAGGGTCTATCCGGCGGCACGGAGACGGTCCGCAATGACTCCACCTACCGCTTCGTGCTGAACCAGAGTGGTGCACCACTGGCCCGCATCCAATGCCGGCAGGTTCTGGATATCAGCGGCATCTTCATCGCCCACGCCGAAGATGCCTTCGAGCGCTTCGAAGTCAGCGCCAACGACCGTTACGTGGGCGAGCTGGTCTGCGAATCCACAGCCATTGCACCGACATGGCAGCCTTGGCGGCTGCATGTGGTGGCCGGTGACGGACGCCCCTACTTTGGTGTGCTCAGGCTGGGGGACGGCAGCTATTCCGTCATTGGGACACAGGACACCGTGTCGGGGGCCTTTGGCGAAACCACCGGCTTCTATCTGCGGCGCGGGGAACGCACGGATGCACTGGTACAACGCATAAACGGTGGCGCTGTTCGCTTGCGGCCTGCAATAGAGCCTGCAAGCCGCTCGGCACTCATCGCCACGGCCATGAGCCTGCTGCTGGCCAATGACCCGGTCACCGCTGAGTAGCCACCGCGTTACGGCATGACGCCTGCCCGACGCCGCGGGTATGATCCGCCGCCCGCTCTGCCCCCCTTGATCTCGCATGACTGCTCACTCCTGGATCGCAGGCCTGCTGTGCCTGGGCCTGAGCGCCCCTGCGATCGCCATCACCAACATCGAGTCCCGCCGGGCCCCGTCCACGGACGATGGCGTTGGCGGTCAGTTTCGGCTGACTGCCGCCGGCAAAACGGGAAACACCGACAAACACAGCTTCAGCGGCCAGCTAAGGCTCGATCGGCACCAAGGTGCGACCCACTGGTTTCTGATCGGATCCAGTGAGTACGGCGAGAGCAATGGGCAGAAGAACACCCAGAACAACTTTGCCCACCTGCGACGCATTGCCACGCTATCTGATGACTGGGTCTGGGAGATCTTTGCCCAGTATCAGGACGATGCATTTCGGCTGCTGGATGCACGATCGCTGCTGGGCACCGGCCTGCGGCGGCATCTGATGCCGGACACGAGTGAGCAGCGTCTCGCCATCGGTGTCGGAGCCTACTACACCCGCGAGGTCTACGACCTGACCTCTCGACGGCTGCAAGAGGACTACGCGCGCGGCAACGCCTATCTCAGCCTGCAACTGCCCTTGAACGCACAGTCCACGCTCAGCAACATCACCTACCTGCAGCCGCGGCTGGATCACCTGGAAGACTTTTACGCGTACAACGACCTCAGTCTGCAGGTCAACGTCGCCGGGACCGTTTCCTTGCGCGTTGCGCTGGAGTCACGCTATGACAGTCACCCGGTTGCTGATGTAGAAACCACCGACCACAGCTACACAACGGCGCTGGTCATCGACTTCTAGCGCACCCGGTCGCAGCAGATCGACGCCCCGCTTATGATGATCGCCACCCTTGGGCAGTCGCGCCGACAAACGCAGAGTCAGCCATGGCATTCGACAGTACCCCCGGTGGGCCGGAAGGCCCACGCAACGTATTTGGCGAACCTTTGGCGGACTGCAGCCACGCCCCCAAGACCGGTTTTTTCCGGGATGGCTGCTGCCGAGGCGACCCGCGCGACCTGGGTCGCCATGTGGTCTGCGTGCGGGTCACAGCCGAGTTCCTGCAGTTCTCCACCAGCCGGGGCAACGACCTGCAAACCGCGCGACCCGAATTCGGCTTCCCGGGATTAAAGCCCGGCGACCAATGGTGTTTGTGTGCCGCCCGCTGGCAGGAGGCCCTGCAGGCCGGCTGCGCGCCACGGGTCGTGCTGGCGGCCACCGACATGCTCGCCCTGCAAACCTGCCGCCTTGAGGACCTCAAGGCGCATGCCGTTGACCTGTCCTAGGGCACACGCCGTTCAGCACTCGGCTACAACCAGCCACGCGCCTTGAGTGCGACCCCCGCCTGGAAGCGATTGCGGACTCCCAGCAAATCGTAAAGGGCCTGGATACGCCGACGAACCGTACGCGCGGTCACTCCCAGTTCGTGGGCGATGGCTTCGTCTTTGAGACCCGTGGCCAACAGGGCGATGAGCGCCTGCTGGTCTTCCGACAACACACCATCCAACCGTGGCGTGCCCTGCGAGGGCAGCGCGACGCTGCGCACCCATAGCAAATCGAACAATTCGATCAGCGAATCCAGCAAGGCCGAGGCGTAGACGATGATGACCGTGGGTTCATGTGCGTCACCCGATGACAACAGCACGACGAAGGCATGACTTTCGTCGACAATCGCCAGTTTGATCGGGACCGACGCAGCAACCCGTGCCTGCTCGCCTGCTGCGATTGCGGCCTGAGCACGCCGCAGGTGATACGCCTCCTCGAGCACGCGCGCATCGTAAAGCACCTGGTACGAAAAACCTTCGGCCATGCGACGCAACTGCACGTTCATCCCTTCAATCTTGGCACCGGCGTAGTACGGCGGGCGATCTGTCATACGGATGCCTTGCTGGGCGGTGGCCTGGGCGTGTTCCCAGCGGGCGCCGATGGCCTCTGCCCCAACGAGCACCTCGATCAGCGCGTCGATGTTGCTGGCCTGCTGCGCCTGGCGCAGTTGCCGCCCCAGTCGGGTGGATTCCTCTCTGACCGCGTCCAATCCGTGGAGCTGATCGCGAATCAGCAGTTCAAATGCCGCCTCGGGGTCGGTCACCGCCAGCGAATCGCCTGACGGTGTCCGGCGGATCAGGCCCAAGCTCTCCAGCCGACTCACCGCAGATTCAATGGCCTCCGCAGAAAGTGACAAGCGCCTCGCCATGCTGGACAACGGCAGCTGCGGCTCGGCGATCAGTAACCTGTACAAGGCCTCTTGCTCGTTCGTCAGGCCGATCCGGTCAAACATTTGCAGGCGCATCACAGATGGACGGAGGACAATGCGCTGCGCGCGATGCGAGCGCAATACCGTCGGGTGCAGCGCTGCCCTGGCCCCAAAAAAAGGCCCGTCCAGGTGTCGATTCGTGCGAGGCCCCGATGGTCACCTAGGCGGTGGCCAAGCTGTCATCGCCCGAATACGGCAATGGCCAGCTGTGTGGGACGTGGACAGCGGTTGACGCGCGCGGTAGCGTTCCGGGCCTTCATATCTTTCCTGACGGGATACCGACCTTGAACCTACGACAAGCCATCGCAGGGCTGCTGCTAATCGTCGCGCCGTTCGCCCATGCCGCCGACAAGAAGTGTTCTGACACGTTTTACTTCACCCACCAGGCGAATCTGTCAGCGGCCCTGGAGGAACGCGGCATTCCCCATTCGGTGGATGAAGACGGCGACTACAGGCTCAACATCGATGGCCATGTCACCTACCTGATCATCTCCAAACAGGCCCTCACGCTCTATGGTGCCTGGACCGGTAGCGACACCGACCTGAACGAAATCAACCAGTGGAATCTCGAGCGCCGGTTCAGCCGGGCTTATCTCGATGAGGACGGCGACCCGACCCTGGAATCGGATCTCGACTTCGAGGGCGGCGTTTGTTTCTCGACAATTACGACGTTCATCGCAACCTACGAGGGCTCGCTGGACGACTTTGTCGACCTCATCTCGAACTAATCCCACAACCGCCCAGCCGTGGCTCCTGTGCTCGCGGCTGGGCGATCCTGCTTGCGCGAGTGGACGGCGGGCATGTAGGCGGGCGCCCTAACGCCTCGCCGGCAACTCCCTCCATTGCCCAGGGGCCAGTCCATCAAGCCCCCACTCGCCAATGCGCACACGCACCAGCCGCAGCGTCGGCAAGCCCACCGCGGCGGTCATACGGCGCACCTGCCGATTCCGGCCCTCGCGCAGGCTGATCGCCAACCAGCAGGTCGGAATCTGCCGCCGGAACCGGACCGGCGGGTTGCGCGGCCACAGCTCGGGCTCGGCCAAGCGATCCACCGTTGCGGAACGGGTCGGACCATCCTTGAGCACCGGCCCGGCCGCTAGCGCAGCCAATTGCTCGGCGCTCGGGTCGCCCTCGACCTGCACCCAGTACGTCTTGGCCAGTTTGTGCACAGGGTCGGCAATCCGCGCCTGTAGCCGGCCATCGTTGGTCAGCAGCAGCAAGCCTTCACTGTCCTTGTCCAGCCAACCGGCCGGATAAACCCCGGCAACGGGGACATAGTCCTTCAATGTCTGCCGGCCATCCGCATCAGAGAATTGGCTGAGCACGCCGAACGGCTTGTTCAGCGCGATCAGCCGTGGCGTTTCGGCAGGCTGAACGCGGCGGCCCGGGGCACGGCGGCGAGTTGGATGGGGGCGGCTCCGGGGCATCTCAGGTCGGCGCATAGCGCCGCCCGCAGTCAGGTGGTCCCGCATTGTGCCGGGCCGCTTCCGGGTTCGGGTAGTCCGCGTTGCCGGTAGCACGTGCTAGCGTCCTGCTAAAACCCCACCAGACACACCCGCAACGGAGACGAATGCCCCATGCCAGCCATTAGCGATTCACTCACCCTGCCCTGCGGCGTCGTACTGCCAAATCGTCTGCTCAAATCAGCCATGACCGAGGGCCTGGCGACACCGATGGGCCAGGCCACGGCGCGTCATGACACCCTGTACCGACGCTGGAGCGAAGGCGGCGTGGGCACGCTGGTCAGCGGTAACGTCATGGTGGATTACCGCTATCTGGAGCGGCCCGGCAATATCGTGATCGACCGCAATGGGGGTGAGGACGCCCTGGCTCGGCTGGCCCAGGCGGGCACCACCGCTGGTAATCAGTTCTGGATGCAGATCAGCCACCCCGGCCGTCAGTGCACCCGCATGTCCAATCGGCGCCCGCTGGCCCCGTCGGCCATTGGGCTCAGCGGCGGTGGGCTGTTTGCTGTGCCGCGCGCCATGAACGAAGACGACATCCGCATCGGCATCGCCGACTACGCGCGTGTGGCCGGGGTCGCCAAGGCAACGGGCTTTACCGGTGTGCAGGTCCACGGTGCCCACGGCTATTTGCTCAGCCAGTTCCTGTCACCGCGCACCAACCAGCGCAGCGATGCCTGGGGTGGTCCGCTGGAAAACAGGGCCAGGATGCTGCTGGAGGTGGTCCGCGCCGTGCGGCAGGCAGTCGGGCCCGACTTCCCCGTTGCCGTGAAACTGAATTCGGCCGATTTCTCGAAGAACGGCTTCACGCTGGAAGAGTCTTGCCAGGTGGTTCAGTGGCTGGAAGCCGAGGGCGTCGATCTGCTGGAGATTTCCGGGGGCACTTACGAGAAGCTGGAATTCGTCGAGGCCTCGACGCGCCAGGCCAGCAGCTCGGAGCAACGTGAAGCCTATTTCCTGGAATATGCCCGCGATATCCGTGCGGCCGTGAAACTGCCGCTGGCCATTACCGGCGGCTTTCGCAGCCGAGGCGCCATGGATGCTGCGCTCGCCGACCAGGCGGTCGATGTCATCGGCCTGGCGCGACCCACCTGTGTGGAACCGGATGCCGGCCAGCGCCTGTGCGCCGACAGCCACCACCGCCTGCCAGAACCCGAGCGTCAGCTGCGATTGGGGCGCGGCCCACTCGGGCCGCAGTCGTCGACTCAGCTGGTCCGCCTGCTCAATTCCCAGGCGGCGGTATCCTGGTTCTACCAGCAGATCATCGACCTGGCCGAGGGACGCAGCGTGCCCAACAAGGTTTCGATCTTCACGGCCTACCTGCGCTACTTCGCCCGTGAGTTGCGCCTGTCCCTGGCCCGAGGCAAGGCGCTCAAGCGCGCAGGCCTCAGCTTGATCAGCCGGCCGAGCGACCGGGCCACCGCGCCCGACTAGGCAAGCCGCCCCGCTCCGAGGCGACAGCCGCCAGAAACTGACGCATTAGTCAGTTTCTGGCATCTTATGAAGTGGTGGGCATTCAAGCCCACAGTCCGGAGCGCCCGCCTGCCGCGGGCACAACAGAACAACACTTCATAAGGGAACCCGTTCATGCGACGTTTGCACGCGCGTGCCGCGCACGTATTGTCCATCGCCTTGCTCAGCCTCGGCTTCGCCACATCCGCCCAGGCTGTTGCCCTGTTCCAGAACGACGCCGGCAGCGGCGGCGATGCAGGCGACACCATCGACCAGGCCACGCCAGTGACCGCTGGCTATCACAGCGCCCAGCTCTCGACCGCGGGCGATTTGTTCGACTGGTACCAGCTGCCGCTGACCAAAGGCGACAAACTCCGCGTCCATCTCAGCGACTACGGCCAGCTGGGCCTTCGGACCGTCGTGATGAAACTGCTGTCGCCCGCTGGCCAGGCCATCGAACTGGAACCGGAAGGTGTGTTGCTGGCTGGCAATGCCTACAACGGCAAGATTGCCGAAGTCGTCGTGCATGAAACCGGCACCTGGTATCTCAAGGCCGAGCCGATCCGCGACGGTGCCCCGCTGGGCGACTACGGTTTCCGGGTCACGGTTTCTCCGGGCTTCGGCACGGTCATCAATACCCGCAACCAGTCCTGGATCGTGCTGGAACTCCATGCCCCCCAGCCGACCCAACTGCTGCTGCAGGGCCGCTTGCAGGGTTCGCTCAACTGGGACCAGCCCTACTGGGGCACCCTGAGCACCGAGCGCGAACTGGATGGCCAGAAACCCGGCGGCTTCGGCGTGGGTGTCCGAGGTGGCGGACGCGGCACCAGTACGACCGTGACGCCGATCGGCCTGGAAGGTTTTGATGCCATTGGCCCGGTGGTCGGCGATGTCGAACTCACCGGCTCAATGCTCACCGCCTGGAGCAATCAAGGCACCGTCCAGGGCTACGTGCGTTACATCGTGGCACTGAGCCAGGACGACCCTTGGCTTAGCCTCGGCGTCTGGACCGACCAACCCGTCACCTGGCTGGCCACCCAGGGCAATGACAATGTCGCCTGGTCGGAATCCAACAGCGGCGCCGACACGGCCATCGTCACGCCGGTCGTCTCGCAGATTGGCGAACGCAGCCTGGACATCAATCTGGGCACCGGCTTCCGTGGCAGCTTTGATCTCGGCAACGCCGCCAGCGCCACAGCGTACCGCCCCGATGGCAGCCAGGCCAGCCTGCACCCGAGCTGCGACTGCATCACCTTCCGTCCGTCGAAGTACCTGGGTTACACGGAAGACAGTCTGCCGGGCACCTGGCGCTTTGAGCTGGGCGAATCGGTGTCCGGGCCGTACCGCAGCCCCTATCTGGTCGGCGTGCGGGTCCGCTACCCCGGCCTGTTCTAGGCCTTCGCACCGCAGCCGGCCGGATCGCCGTCGATCCGAGCCGGCTCGCGGCCACAGCATCCTTGGGTAGGATGCAGATTCTTACGTCAGGAACTGCCCTCACATGACCGACACACTCGTCACCTACGACCTGCAGGATGGCGTCGCCACGCTGACGCTGGACGACGGCAAGCGCAATGCCCTGTCACCCGCCATGCTTGAAGCCCTTTACGCGGCATTCGACCGAGCCGAGGCCGACAAGGCACCAGTCATTCTCACGGGCCGCGAGACGGTGTTCTCTGCAGGTTTCGACCTCAAGGTCATGAAATCAGGCGGCCCGCAAACGCTGAAGATGCTGCGCCTGGGCTACCTGCTCAGCGCACGTGTTCTGGAGTACCCCTACCCGGTCGTTGCCGCCTGTAATGGCCATGTACTGGCCATGGGCGTGTTCCTGATGCTGGCCTGCGACTATGTGATCGGCACCCGCGGCGACTTCAAGGTCTCCGCCAACGAAGTCGCCCTGGGTCTGACCATGCCACGCGTCGGCGCCGCGATGCTCGCGCATCGGCTGACGCCCGCGGCCTATCAGCGCGCGGTGAACCTGTCGGAATTCTTTGATGTGGACGCCGCCCTCCAGGCCGGATTCTTTGATCGCCTCGTCGACGGCGCCGAGCTGATGTCCAGCGCGCAGGCCCTGGCGGCGCAGCTCGGTGAGCTGGATATGCGTGCCCACGCCGCCAGCAAGCGACGCATCCGTCACGATCTGATCAAGGGGATTCGCCGCCAGGTCAAACTCGACCTGGCCGACGCGGTGATGCTGGGACTGCGGGGGCGCAGGACCCGCTAGCGGGAACGCCGCTGCACACTCAGGATGATCGTGCTCCCCCAGTTCGAGGACCTGACTCGCACCGCCCTTGACGAATGTGTGCTCGACCATCTGCGCGTGGCGGTGAATCGTGGTCTCAGCGGGCTGGAAGCGCGGGCGCTACTTGCCTCCGTGCAGGCTGCACCCGGGTTTTGCGACGCGGCTTTTGCAGCCACCATCCAACGACTCGTAGAGCGCCACGTCATCGTGCCGAAGCAGCGTGACGGCCAGTGGTTTCTGGATATCACCCTGCGTGCGGCGCAGTGGATGAAGGACAACAACACTGACGAACCCGCATCGCCGGCACCTCAGCCACGCCGAGAAGCCTGACCGCGCTGGCTGGGCCGCCAGCGCGGTCAAACCATCCGGAACGCGCTAAAAGCTCTCCGACACGGGGGGTTCGCCCAGCGGCTCACCGCCCGGCCCGGCGCTGTAGTCCAGCCACGGCACGGTGGGGCCCATGCCCTCGCCCGGCACGGAAAAATCACAGACGCCGGTCGGGAAGACGGCCTCCAGCGTCGCCCACTCCTCGTCGGTGAACTGGATCGGGAAGTAATCCGAACGACGATGCGGCTTGAGTTGGCATTTGATGACATCGTCGGTAAACGGCATGCCGGCCTCGATCCGCGGACTGGTGTAGCTCTCCACCGTGGCATCGCAGACCGAAGCGTCGATATCGGTTCCTGCACCATTGGTGCAGCGGTCCGGCGGCGCATGGTCGACCAGCTTCTGCGGGTATGGCACGTCACGGTCATCAGCCTGCACCGCATCGAGCCATTGGCTCATCGCAACGATGCCGTCCTCGGTGAAGCCGGTATCGCCCAGCAGGACGATTGGGCCGCGCCAGAGCACCTGATTGCCGGCGCCTCCATGCTCACGCTCCAGCCGTGCCCGTACGACATAGGTCCGGTACACATCGTGGAAAACACCCGGATCGGGGCCACGCAAATCGATGATGGCCGTCTGGTTCAGGTTGCTGCCGGTGTTCACGCCGCCGCTGCGGTAGATCCGCTCCAGCGCAAAGTCGTCCGCTGCGCCGCGCTCGGCAATGGGCTGACGATCAATGTCGAAGCCGCCCACTTTGACGTTCAGGTCGATGTACTGGGCTTTGCTCAGCGTACCGGCCATGAGCCCGTTCAAACCGTATTGCACCCCGATGTTGTCGGAGGGCACGCCGGTAAATCCGTGACCGACGGCCTGTTCCACGCTGTTCCAGTCTTCAGGAGGCCGGCGACCCAGCACGTTGACCCAGTACTCGGCCAGGCTGCAGCGCACACCGCTGGGATTGGTCTCGGCATCGTAGACCTGCTCCGGCGGCACGCCGGGGCATTCGCGGGAGACATCACCGCCGTCCGAAATCACTTCGGTAAACGTGATGGGGTTAAGCGGATTGATGTGCCCGATCGCCGCCTGCATCGCCGGCAAGTCCCAGACCACGCCGGGGACCCAGCGCGTGGGATCCTCCAAATAGGCCCGCAGCAACTTGTAGTCGGAATACTGGATTCCCGAAGACCAGGCATCGGCAAAACTGCAGGCCGGCGTGATGCCCTGATAAAGGCCCGGGTAGGCATTGGCCACCCATTGCTGCGCCAGCGCCCCGCCCGAGCAACCGCTGCCGATGGTGTAGCGCAGGTCGCCCACTGTCTCGATCACGTGCTCCTTGGCCATGATCATGGCTTCGGCCTGGACCACCATGTTGCAGTTGTGGCCCGAGTTGTTCAGCGCGTGCGACATGGTCGCGTAGCCCAGGCCCAGAATGGTTTCGTCCATGATGTCCGGCGCCTCGGCCATCTGGTATTCGGTGTGGCAGCTGGCCCCGTGGTAAATCACCATCTTGCGATTAAACCCGGCCGGCGGTGCCCAGGGCGCAACTTGCTCTGCCGGGTCCCACAACACGGCAAAACGGTATTCGTCGCGGTTCATGTGGCCGGTCTCCACCCGCACGATGAAGGGCACGGTCTCGCCGGCATCGGTGGTGGTCATGGCCACATCGCCGGGCGGATTGTCCGGGTCGTAGGCCGAAAAGCCGCCGCTGCTCGATACGTACTGGAAGCTCACCGTGGCTTCACGGTTGCACTGGGCGTCCTCGACGTCACCGGCGCATTGCCAGGGCTGAATCTGCGGACCGGAGAACACGGGGCCTCCGATGGGGTGATTGGTAAGGGTCATGCGCTGGCGACCGGCACCGGGCAGGATCGCCGTGACCTCGTTGTCGCCCAGTTGCAGGCCGGTGAGCAGGCCCATGTAACGTCCATTGCCACGCAGGGCGAACTGATCGGTGACCGAGCGGCCATCGACCGACACGCTGACCATCGCCGGGTCAACACCGTCGGGCAGCACGATCTCGGCCAAGGCATTGCCACCACTGATGAGATCCGCCCGGTTGGACAGCACCCGAATCGCGGGCTCGCCGGTGGCAATGGGCGGACCGGACGCGGCGGCCCGCTCTGCCTCCGGCACGCTGCTCTGGCAACCCATTAGCAGCCCGGCGGCCGCCCACGCTGCAAGCACGCCTGCAAAGCTCGTCTTCATGTCTCCCCCATGGCGCGAATTGTTTGCGCCTGTTTGTCGGTACCCAGTGTCGGGGCACCCTTCGCTTCGGTCGCCCTGGAGCCACCGTCCTCACACCGGTTGGGCCATCGGTCCGGCGCCAAGGCCGACCCGATCACCCGCTGTTCCGCCGTCTTGTCGCGGCGGGTATACAGCTTGTTTACCTGGTAAAGAAATCATGAAGCCGAACGCCTGTCAAAGCGACGCCGACGATTGGCAAACCGCGACGGGGCGACGCACTGCAATGGCTGTCCGGGCCGCCCTTCCAGGGACAACCCGCTATGCTCTGCGGCCATCGTGGAACCCACAGACACCATGACACTCAGTAACCGAATTCAATCCGCTGGACGCATGGCCCTGGCACAGGCGCGTGAGGCCGGCCTGCCAATCGATGCGGCCGAACAGACGTTTGCCGACAGCATTCGTCCACGGCTGGTGCAGCTGCTGTCGCCACTGGCCATCCCGTTCATCCGCAGAACCGGCGTACGCGTGACCGAACTGGAACGGGGTCGGGTGGTGGCGCGCATGCCGCTCAAGGGCAACGTCAACCATATCGGCACCATGTACGCCGGTGCGCTGTTCACGCTTGCGGAGTTCGCTGGAGGGCCGCTGATGCTGGCGACTTACGGCATGACCCGGTTCATCCCGATCGTGACGGACATGCGTATCGAGTTCATCAAGGTCGCGAAGAGCGCAGTCACCGTCGAGCTGCGCATGGATGCCGACGAGATCCAACGGGTGGAGTCCGAGACTCTGGCCACCGGCAAGGCGGAATTCACACTGCAGGGCGAACTACGCAACCGTGACGGCGAACGGGTCGCCCGTAGTACGGCGGTTTATCAAATGCGCCCCAGACGGCGTTAGGGAGACACGGACCAGATGAGTCCGGTCAGCAGTCGCCAGGCCTGACGCAGCGGCCCCGGCATGGCGGCGCAGGCCATCGCGCGGGCGTAACCGGTCTCCGTCAACGACAAGTAGAGCTCGCCGTCGTGCAGGTCGGATTCGAAGACGCCTTGCAGCACCAGGGCACCCAAGGCTTCGCCGAAATGTTCCAGATCCTGCTGTTGATGGTCCAGCGCCTCGTAAAGCGAATGCACACGCAGCTTGCCGTTTTGACCAATGTGGAGAGCATTGACCGTCTGCAGGATGTGGTCGCAAAGCGATGCGCTGGCCGAGGGGGTGTTCACGGTGCAGTCGTGGAGGTCATACGTGGCCTGTCATCGGCCTGTGTACCGGGAACTTAAGGGCGCCATGCCCATCGCAGCTCGCCGGTTAGGGCAGCCAGCAGTCCAGCCCATCCAGGCCCATGTGAATCAGCAACCCGGTTGCGACCACACGCAGTGCGGGGACGATAAGCGCCAAGCCATACACCGCGATGGCCGGCCACTGATGCAGGGGGTGAAAACCGATGCTGCAACGTCCCGGATCGAAGATCGGATCGGCCAGTAAGTGGTCGAGATCAACCAGCATCGTCAGCGCCATGATCATCCACGCCCGCTGCCAGCGAGGACGGAAGATCGCAAGTGCGACCAGCCCCGGCACGATGAAATGCAGCGGCAGATGAAGATAGGAAAAGACCAATGGACCACCCTGGGGAAGCGCTGATTGATTCGCAGCACTCAATGGCGGCCCGACAGGCGTCCCAGCCAACCCGGCGCTGTGTTCAGTGCGTCAGGCCGCCGGTTTAACCGGCTGCCCGACGATGATGCCGCAGCCATTCGGTGAGCGTAAAACCGGCGAGCAACCAGAATCCGCCCACCAACAATCCAGCCAGGATATCGCTGGCAAAGTGCACACTGAGGACCATGCGGCTGGCGGCAATCAGCGCGACCAGCATGGTGGCCCAAAACCCCAGCTCAAAACGCTGTTGCGGTGTTCGTAAATCGCGGGCGATGGCGTAGGCGACAAATCCGTAAACAGCCAGGGCCCCGGTGGCATGTGCGCTCGGAAACGACGGAGAGCTGGCCTCCACAAAGGTCAGAAACTCAGGCCGAGGACGATTCACCAGAAACTTGCCCGCCCATGTCACGGACTGCGAGCCGACGATGGTGAGCAGCAGCCCTGGAATAAACACCGCACGGCGATCGGCCCATAAAAAACCTATCGCGACCAACGTCACTGCGGCCAGTGTTTCGGTGTTGCCCAGGCCCGTGATCCAGGCGAAGACTCGCACCACTGGGTCGGCCCGGATGCTGTTCAGCGCCTGGTTGATCCGCGTATCCCAGGCGAACAAGTCCTCGCCCTCCGCCAGATCGTCCAGCAAGCCCACGCCCAGACTGGCCAGATAAATGGAGAGCAGGACCAACAGGGTCAGGGGCAAACCGGGAAATGTCCGTGGCTCTAACCGCGCAGCCAGTCGACCCGTCAGCCATGGCCAGCGATTCGATGCCCACAACCACGCGGCGCGTGGCCCCGGAACCTGCATGAGCCACTGGGCCAGTCTGGGGCTGTGTCGGGCGATGCGCCAAATCCAGCCTGCGATCAGGCGCAAGAGCAGCAGCAGTAGCGCAAGGCTCATGAGCAGGAGCCAGGAGGCGTCTAACGACATCAATCGTTCAGTCATCGTTTAACGCACGTGGGCGAACTCTATACGATACGACCGCATGACCTCGCCGAGTTCACTGGTTCGCCTACTCGCCCGCATGGGCTACACCGCCCGCGGACTGGTGTATCTCGTGGTCGGCGGACTGACACTGCAAGCCGCATTGGACCTGGAAGAGCCCGCTGACACCCGCGATGCGCTCCAAACCTTGTTTGCCCAATCGTTCGGAACACCGCTGTTGATTGGCTTGGCAGCAGGACTGGTGGGCTATGCCGTTTGGCGCGCCGTGCAAAGTCTGCTGGACGTCGACAATCACGGCCACGACCCACGCAGCCTCTGTATCCGCGCCGCCCTACTGGTCAGTGCAGCACTGCATCTCGGCCTGGCGTGGGCCTGCATCGAAATCGCCTTGCAACTGGGTTCCGGCGGCAGCCAGCCCGCTCGGCAGGTCGCGCGTCAGGTTGTGGACTGGCCCGCCGGCGACTGGCTGCTCATGGGCGGGGGGCTGGCCATTTTCATTGCGGGCGCGGCGCACATCTACAAAGGCGCCTCGGGTGGCTTTCGCGACTGGTTCGACGCCAGCGATCGCGCGCTGCTTTGGATTGATCCGCTGAGCCGATTTGGCCTCTGCGCCCGAGGGCTGATTTTTCTGGTGGTCGGTGGCTTCACCATCTACGCCGGTCAGTACGTGGAACCCGACGCTGTTCGCGGTATGCGCGGTGCTTTGCAGTGGATCCAGGCACGTGCATTTGGACGGCTTTGGCTGGGGCTGTTCGGGGTCGGGCTGCTGGCGTTTGGCCTGTACAGCATGACCGAAGCCTGGGTGCGACGCGTGGGGCTCTCCCCACACAAGCAGTAAACCCAGTCGGTGTGTCCACACACCCACCGCATGGCGGCCCCCCTGCGGGTCCTATGCTGCATCGCGCATCCATCCGGTCACGCGCGAGGCCAGGTTCTGCACCCGGCAAAGTCTCGGCGCGCGCACAGAAGCCGGCCGCAGCTTCGCAGCGCCAACCGAAATCGCAGCAATCGCCAAACTCGGCTCTGTCAGCCAAGCCAGCGGCGAGGAGCAGATTGCCGGATAACCGCCTACTTCGGCCAGACACGGTCCCAAGACTCGGCCATCGCCGCTCGTGCGCGCTTGGCCCAGATCGCTGCAGCGCCTCCCAGCAAGGCTCCCACGCTGGCCGCGCCGGCCTGGGTTTCGGTCACAGTCACGTTTGGCACCGGATCCGGGTCGGGCGCTGGATCAGGGCTTGGGTCCGGGTCTGGAGCGGGGTCAGGATTCGACGCGGGTGGGGGCTCGGGCAGGGTCCGAAACGCCTCGGGAATGGTCATCTCGAAGGTCACACCGCCGCCCTCACCCTGGCCCGGCACCTGCAGACCCGGCAGCGTCGGGCCGCGCTGGCTACTGAAGTACAGCCGTGACCCATCGGGGGTGAACGCCGGACCGGTGATCTCAGACAGGCCCCGTGTGATCTGCATCAGAACCTTGGCTTCGCCATTGGGCACGATGACCACCAGACGCATGGCATCACCGTCTTCAGCCACGAGTACGTCACCAAACGGGCTCACGGTGACATTGTCGACGTCGTCGAAGCCGACCTCGAGCTGCATGTTGTCATTGTCGAACACCAGCTCGACCAGCTGATTCTCGATATCTAGCGCCCAGACGCGGTTGTCCCCTTTGGTGGCAAAGAAGATCACGCCACGGGTGGGTACGCTGCCGCCAGCCGGGACGCTGCGCAGATAGTCCGGCACTTCGTGGTACCAAAGCCCTTCGCCGCCCGCGAAGCGCGTGCCCGCCCCTGCCCCAGCCGGCGACCAGGTCACGGGCAGGGGGCTGCGGACATCAGCCGCCTCGGGGTAAGCACCGCTTTCGAACCCAAGGATGTTCATGACCTCGAGTTGCCCAGCTTCCATCGCCAGACGGGTCACGCCGTTCTCCAGCACGGTACGGTCCGACGGATCGGTGACGAAACGGTAGAAACGGCCATCTCCCGCATCCTCGGTCTCGTACACCACGTGATGGATCGGGTCGATCGCAGCCGCCTCATGGTTGAACGAGCCCAGCGCCGGCTTGACCACGGCGTCAGCGGCCGAGCCGAATGGGTCGCACTCGTAGACTTGGCCATCGGCACCGTTCTCCTCGCAGGACAGCCAGGTGCCCCAGGGCGTCGCTCCGCCCGCGCAGTTCCCACTGGTGCCGGTGAGAATGGGGTAGGCGTCGATCAGGTTGCCGTCCGCGTCGAACCGCAAGGCGCCAACCCCACCGAAGCCCGACGGCAACTCGGAGTTGGAGACATACACCCACCCCCCATCGGACTCCGACGGGAACACCGCACCGCCATCCGGAAAGATGTGCCAGTTGTAGCCCGACAGCGACGCTTCGTTGATCAGCGGGTCCAGCCCTGCGCGTGCCACCACGCGTACGTCGAAGCCAGCAGGCGCGTAAACCTCTTCGTCGATGCCCGGGATTGTGAATCCACCGACGGACTTCTTCTCCAGCGGCCCGATATTCGCCAATGGCCCCGTGGGCAAATGGATGCCGCCGGCAGCCTGTGCATGCGCCGTTCCGGCCAGCCAGCGAGGCGCCGAGGCCGCTGCCGCGCCCATGAATACGGCTTGCAGGACAGTGCGTCGCGACACCGTGGGCAGCAGGGCCTGCTGCGGCTTGGCAGATGAAGGTGATTGTTCGTGCATCGGATTCCTCCCCAGGGAACCCGCTAGACTAGGGCCTGCCCGTGACACTGACATGAAGGTCAGTGCAGACACCGGGCAAGCCCGAACCGGCCGCTACAGCCCTGGCCTGTTGCTTGCGACAGCCACCCTGCGCCGCCCCCGAACCCACGTCCGGGCACCACGCCCGTTATTGATCCAACGCTGGACCCACCATGACCCCATCACTGGCTCTTGCCCGCTGGCTACTGGCACTTTGCGCACTTCCCCTGCTCGCGCAGGCGGCCCCGGTTCCCGAATCGACCCTGCAGCAGGCCAGGCAGCTACGCGACCAGGCCCTGGTCGACGACACGGCCTATGCCCTGCTGCGCGACCTGACCACCCAGATCGGCCCCCGCCTCGCGGGCACCGAGGCCGAGGCCCGCGCGCGGCAGTGGTCGGTGCGTGCCCTGCAACAACTGGGTTTCGATCGCGAACAGATTCGCATCGAGCGGTTCGAGCTGGATGGTTGGGTGCGCGGTGAGGAATGGGCTCGGGTCACCGCGCCTTATCCCCAGCCCATGGTGGTGACTGCGCTGGGAGACTCCGGCGCGACCGGCCCCATCCCGGTGGAAGCCGAGGTCGTGTTGTTCGAAAGCATCGAGGATGTCGAAGCCCTGACCGAAGGCGCGCTCACCGGCAAGATTGCCTATGTCAGCCACGCCATGGGCAAGACCCAGGACGGCAGCTCCTACGCCTACTTCGGCAAGACCCGATTCGACGGCCCCGGCATTGCTGCCAGCAAGGGCGCCCAGGCCATCCTGATTCGATCCGTCGGCACGCAGTCGCACCGTATGGCGCACACGGGTTCGACCAAATGGCCCGAAGGTCAGACACCCATTCCGGCGCTTGCGCTGTCGCAGCCCGATGCCGACCAGCTCGAACGCATGGCCGCTGACGGCGAGACCATCCAGGTCGCGATCAAGGCCACACCGCGCTTTGTCGGCAAGACCCGCAGTGCCAATCTCATTGTTGACCTGCCCGGCAGTGATCGCGGCGAGGAAATCATCATCACCGGCGGCCATCTGGACAGCTGGGACCTGGGCACCGGCGCCGTTGACGACGGTGCGGGCATCGCAATCACCACGGCTGCGGTCGATTTGATTCGGCGTTCGGGCCTGCAGCCACGGCGCACTATCCGCCTGGTGCATTGGGGCGCCGAGGAGGTGGGCCTGCTGGGTGCCAAAGCCTATGCCGAGGCGCATGCCGATGAGCTCGATCGGCACCAACTCGGCTCGGAAAGCGACTTTGGTGCGGGGCGGGTCTACAACATCGGCGCCGACCTGCCGGCCGCGGCCGACCCGGTTATCGACGCCATGCTGCGGTTGCTGGCGCCTCTGGGCGTGGGCCAGACCGCTCGTGATTACACAGGCAGCAGCGGCCCGGACCTGTCCCCGCTGAACGATCTCGGCCTGCCCTCGTTCCGGCTCTTACAGGACGGCACCGACTATTTCGACCTGCATCACACGCCGGACGACACCTTCGACAAGATTGATCCCGAGGCCCTGCGCCAAAACGTGGCGGCGTACGCGGTGTTTCTCTGGATTGCCGCCAACACCGATGTGAACTTCCGGGCGCAGGACCCGACCGACTGATTCAACCGTCCGGGGTGTCCAATCGACCCAGATTGGCCTCGGCGCGCGGCAGCCAGCGCCGCGCCTTGAGGGCCACACTGAGATAACGCCGCCAGCCCAGGTGCGACAGGATGTTCAACCGCGAGCGGCGCAGCCACCAGCCCATGCTGGGCTGGGCACGCAATAGGTTGCGCATGGTGGTCACCATCCGGTCTGGCAGGTCGGCTGCCTGATCGGGATGGGGGACGACCTCCCAGAGAGCATTGGCGCTGGCATCGTCCATGCCCTGGGCCTCCATGCGCGCGATCACCGCAGCGCTGAGGACTTGCTGGCACATGAACACCGGCTGCAACGTGATGCGATCTGGTGTGAACAGCGGCCGCGCTGGGCGTGCCCGCAGACCATTGGCCGTGCAGTTGATGAACTGGGCATCGGTGGGGACCTGGACCGTGCCTTGGTCCAGAGTGATCTGTCCCGGCTCGATCTGCTGCACTCGCCCAAGCCGGATGACCTGGCGGATGGTCTGCAGGGCGGTGAGTTCCTCAGCGGATACGGTGGCGCAGCGCCAACGAGTGGGCAGGACGGCGTCCGACAGGCGCATCAAACTCCCCCGAGCCTCCAGCCGGACGAACACATCGTCCAGATCACTGGCCTGGGCGATGGCCTGCACAAAACTGAGCAGCTCGTCCCCAACACCCGGCAATTGCACATGCGCACGGTTCCACAGCCACATGTCGTTGGACACGATCCAGTGGATGCGGTCGGCTGCCACGCCGTGTCCCAGCAGGAACAGGATGGCGTCGATCCCGGTCTTGCCCGCCCCGACGACGACATAGGGGGAGATGCCATTGCCGCTATCGACCAGTGCATTGGGTGGAAGTACCCGCACCCCCGGCGCGACATCAAAGCGCGGTGGATGCGTGGCGGGCACCTCTACACGCATGTAGCCGCCATCCACGACACGTTTTCTGACGGTGACCGACACCGGATCGCGCGTATCCAGCAGCGAGACAATCTGACCCGCCTCGTTCACTTCACTGCGGAAGAACGCGGTCACCCGCCCGCTATCGGTCAGGCGGCGCAGCACCCGCTCGTAGTAGGCCAGAATCTCGGACCGCGATGACAAATCGCCGCCGCCCCGGCCCAGGGGCGCCGAGTTGACCCCGTACGCCAGGGCGGGCTGGTGCAGACAAACAAACGGGTAGGCGTCCACCCAGTGCCCGCCGGGCGCACCGCGCCGATCCACGATCACCATGCGTGCATTCGGCTCGCTGCGATGCAGCTCATCCGCGAAGGCCAGACTCATGGCCCCGGCGCCGATGATGAGGTAGTCCGTTTCAATGGCTGTCATGCCGGACTCCCACCTGCGGCATGGCCATGACGCGCAATCATGCTCATGCCCCCGTGGCCATTCATCCGGCACGTTCGGTCGTCCATGGCGTATCTCCCTGCACCCATGCGGCTGCGTCAGCGCGCTGCGCGAACCGTCCTGTCGCTGACAGTGCACCGGCTCCACAGGACGGTCAATCCACAGGGCATTCGCGCCACGCCGCTGCGCAGTGGCGCTCGGGGCACCGACACCGCCGTCACTTCGCCATAAAGGAGCTCAGGCCATCGCCGCGATTCGATCGATTCGAACTGAACGAAATCAATGCATGCAGGTCGGCCAGGCCCACGCGGAGGAGGACTTATACTGCGGCTACACGCTGAGGCGAGACGGCAACAGAGCCAGTGGGCGGAGGTGCCCCGACGCATGTCAAACGGTCCATCGACCCAACAGCTTTCCGCATGCTGCAGCAGCAGAAAACGGCTGCTCACCCCCTTGTTGGCGCTCTGTGTCAGCACCGGTGCCTGGGGCCTGGAAATCGGCCCTGCGGAACTCGAAAGCAGTTGGGGCCAGCCACTGCGTCTGATGGTCCCCATCACGCTCTCGGCGCGCGACCGCGAAGGCCCGCTGGATGCGCAGCTGTGGCTACCCGAGCACCCCGAGATCGAGCCGATGGCCACGCTAACAGCCCGGCGGCGTGGCGCAGACATCCTGCTCGAACTGCGAACCGACAGCGCGCTGCGCGCATCCGCGCTCGCGCTGCGGGTGGATGTATGGACGGACCGCGAACGTGTCTCCCGCGCGTTCAACCTGCCGCTGGCCCCTGTCCCGCGCCCACCCGCGCCCGCAGCCCCTGTCGACGCACAATCCACGGAACCGACATCGGGTGATCGCCTATCTGCCTCGCGCCTGGCACAAGACCCCGCAGGCGCGGGACTCACGTCCCTGGAGCGATTGCGCGCCAGACAGGCTGCTGCCGCGCAACCCGCCGAGCCGACCCCGCACACCTCGCCGGCACCGTCCGACGACGCCCTGCAACAGTCGCCATCCACCGAGCCGGATACGACCTCCACGCCAGCGCAGGTCTCGCGCTGGCAGGGCTGGCAAGTAGCGGGATTCACCATCGCCCTGCTCGGCCTGGCGTGGCTGCTCTTCCAACGCCTGCGAGGACGCACGGTCCATGTGCCGCCCCCCGGACCGGAGCAGGTCGCGCGCACGGTCATTCTGCCCTCCCAACCCCGCCTGGCCGAGGCCACCGTCATCCTGCCCGAGGCCCCCGCGCAGACCCCGACAACACCGGCGGACGGTCCCCACGGGGCATCCGGCCACGCCCCGCCCGAGCGCGACACGCCCCCCGCGCCACATGACTGGTCGCTCGACACGCTGCAGGTTGAGGACGAAGCTCATCTCCATGAGGTGTACGGCGAGCATGAAGAGGCGGCGCGGATTCTCCGGGCGTCCATTGAGCAGGGCGAGACACGCGGCGCCTACCTGCTCCGGCTGCTGCGCAATTACGCCCTCGCAGGACAGCGTGACGCCTTCGTCGAACTGGCCACCGCCCTGTATCGGGATCGCAAGGATGACCGGAGCATCGACTGGCCGGTCGTCCGGGATATGGGGGCGAAGCTCGCACCCGAGCTGCCGATCTTCCGGAAAGACCGTCTGGACTTCGACCTGGACGCGATTCACTAAGCCCTAGGCAGGGAAACCAAGAGCAGTCGCTTGACACGTCGAGACATCCACTCTATTTTTCAGAGAACTCCTAAACCACTGCAGCTGCACTTGCGGTTTCTCGCTCTGAAATTCAGAGTTAACTGCTCAACAGAGGACATCATCATGACCCAGGATCCCAGCCTCCACGATGACCTGAACTACGTGGCCCGCGTCGTCCGCGGCCAGTCGGTTAACCGTGGCGTTCCGGCCATTTACTACCTGTGGGCCGTGCTCATCGGCATCGGGTTCTCGCTGCCTGACTTTGCGCCGCAGTTTGCCGGCCTCTTCTGGGCCATTGCCGGGCCCGGCGGCGGCTTGCTGAGCTGGTATCTGGGTGCGCGCGCCGAACGCCGAAGTGGCGCAACCGACCGCGCCCAGGGCGCCCGGTACGGCTACCACTGGCTGATCTGCGGGGCCGGTTTTGTACTGGCAGGCATCCCGGGCGCCGAGGGTTTAAGCGGTGCCGCGTTCGGGCAGGCCATGTTGCTGGTCGCCACCCTGGCCTATGGCCTGGCCGCGCTGCACCTGGACCGTGGCCTGGCGCTGCCGGCCGTCTTGCTGGGCGCGGGCTATCTCGTGATCAAGCTCGCCCTGCTTCCGTACGCGTGGACGCTAACGGCTGTGCTCATCGCCATCAGCCTGGTCATCTCGGGCCGTCGGGCAGCCGCATGAGCCACGCACCGGACCTGCCACTGCAGGCACTGGACAAGCTGTTTGAACATCGCATGCGCCTGGCCATCGCCGTGCTGCTGCGCCAACACGAGCGCATCAATTTCGCGCGGTTCAAGCAGGTCCTGGAGACAACGGACGGCAACCTGGGCGCGCAGCTACGCAAGCTCGAAGATGCCGGCTACGTGGCTGTGGACAAGCAGTTCGAGGACCGCAAACCGGTGAGCTGGTACGCCCTGACCGATGCGGGGCGGGCCGCGCTGCAGGCGCATGTTGCAGCCCTGCAGCAATTGATCAGCCAGTAGTCATGCCGGCTGCCGGGGTCAGCGGCAGCCGGCGTGGGCCATCAGCCGGCGCTCGGCATCGGCTGCGCCAGCGGCAGATTGACCCGTACCCGGAAAGGCATGGTGATTTCGTAGGTCACGCCACCGAGGCGGAACGCGGCGGGCGTGCCCTGCAGGCCAGCACGCTGACTGGAGACATACAGCCGGTCCCCCGTCGGCGCAATGGCCACGCCGGTGACCTCCGTCACGTCCGGACTACCGGGCAGGCGCAGCAGCGGGATGGTCGTCCGATCCGGCAGCAGCACCATGCAACGCATGTCACCGCCATCCTCCACCACCAGCATCTCGCCATCCAGCGTCATGGTGATGTTGTCAACGCCGGCCAGCGCGGGCTCGCTCTCATCCACAGGCGAGCCGATGACGCCGTCGGCCGGGTTGTAAATGCTTTCGATGGTGCCGGCGGCCAGGTCCATCGCCCAGATGTTGTCATCGCTCTTGGTCGTGAAGAACACGAAGCCATTGAGGTAGTAGACGCCCTCGTTGCCCGCGAAGATCGTGCTCTCTTCGAGGTAGACATCCGGCTGCGGCGTCCCGTCGTCCACGGCATTCAGCCAGTTGTACGGCGTGGGCCCGGCGCGCGCGGCTTCCAGACCGGCCGGCACCTGCAAGACCTGCAGAATGCCCTGGTCCATATCGGGGCGACCGCCGATGGGCCAGGCGGATTCGGAGAAGACGGTGCGGTAGAAGCGGTCGTCACCTGTGACATCTTCGGTGTGGTAAATCGCCCGACCATCCTCGTCGACCGCTACCATTTCATGGGCCTTGCGACCAAAACGGTCAAGCCGGACGGCCTCGCCACCGTCGCGCAGCGGGCTGCACTCGAACATGTAGCCGTCTCGGATTTCCTCGCCATTAATCCAGGTCCCCCAGGGCGTGGCGCCGCCGGAGCAATTCGTCGTTGTCCCGGTCTGGATCGCGTAGGCATCGACCAGATTACCGTCCGCGTCGAACCGCAGGGCCCCGACCCCACCCTGGAAGCCGCCCAGCAACTCGGCGGCCTCACGTGAAAGCGCGACCGAGGCATCGCGAACCTCTGCGTTGCTGACATAAATCCAGCCGCCGTCATCGGTACGGAAGCACGCGCCGCCGTCGGGATCGGTATGCCACAGATACCCCGGATTGGAAGCAATCGGCGGCTGTCGATTCACGGCCACGACCCGCGAGGTGAATCCCTCGGGCAACTGAATGCCATCCGCGTTCGCAGCCTGCAGTGGACCCATATCCGCGAACTGACTGCGAAACTCCGGATCCATCACACCATCCACACCGCGGGCCGGGCGGGAGGTACCGCAGGCTGTCAGCCATGAGGCCGCAGGTACGCTGCCAGCGCAGAACAGCATGTTCTGCAGAAAACGTCGTCGATCCAGCCCGCGCTCCAGCGCGTTTTCCAGTATGGGGTTCATGCGGTGTGACATCTCGGAGAATTCAGCCGGGTATTGTATTCAGTCCAGCTTGAGGGTTTATGACAACTCCGTGTGACCTGTTCACGCCTGCCGGGCCACCGGCACCGCGTGTCGGCCCGCCGGCTCAGCGCCGGGCGCGAATGTCCCAGCACGCGGCGACAAAGCACACGCGATCACCCACAACAAAGTCCTGAAAGGCGTCCAGCAATTCGGTTCGCAGGCGTTGCTGCAGTCGAACGTCCAGCGAGTCCCAGACCTGCCCCAAGGGCCCCATGCGCGTGACATAGGATTCCAGCGCAGACAGCGGCATTGCGCAGGGCAGATCCAGCGGCTCAAGCACCCTGTCCCGCCAACCACTGGCCGCGAGCACGGCACGGATCCGAGTCGCGTCAGCCAGCGCAAACTGACCCGGCGCATCCGGCCGGGCCGTGGGTAGCGTCGGCACCAGCGGAGCAGCCACCCGATTGGCCAGCGTCATGAACGGGTTCTCCGCCCGCCCCCGCCAGGTCACCACGTGCAGCTCACCGCCGTCTCGCACCCTGGCCCGCAGGCTCCCGAAGCCGGCCACCGGGTCTTCAAAAAACATGACGCCGAAGCGCGATTGAATGCGGTGGAAGGCCCGTGCACGGCCCGGAAGCTGCTGCGCATCGACCACCTGAAACGAGACGGGCAGGCGGGTCTGTGCCGCACGTTGCCGCGCCCGCTCGATCATCGCCGCTGACAGGTCGACACCCAGACAATGCCCGTGTCCGGCCAGTCGCGCGGCCGCAGCCAGGGCCGTAGCCCCGGTGCCGCAGCCGACATCGAGAATTTGCAGATCGGCCCCCTGGGCAACGGCCTGTGCCAGGTGGTGCTCAATACGCTCAAACAGCGTATCGAGCGGAGATTGCAGCGCAGACCAGGCCTCGCCTGCCGAACCGTTCCATAGCCGGGACTGCTCGTCTTGCGGGATTGTCGGGGCCATTGGGTCTTGTTCCGAAACGGGCGAGCCGGCAGGGTTGCACTTAAAGTCGACTTGAGGTCAAGCCCGATGGATCTGGATATTGGCACGGTAGCGGCACGCAGTGGCTTGCCGCCTGCGACATTGCGGTACTACGAGACACGCGGGTTGATTACCTCGGTGGGGCGCCGAGGGCTGCGGCGCCAGTACGATGCCTCGGTGCTGGACCAGCTTGCATTGATCGCGCTGGGCAAAGTCGCCGGATTCTCGCTGGATGAAATCGGTCAGATGTTCTCCACCCATGGGGAACCATGCATCGACCGTGACCGGCTAAGTGAGCGGGCCGATGCGCTCGAAGAACAGATTCAGCGTCTGGGCGCGCTGCGGGACGGCCTGCGCCATGCCGCGCGCTGTCCCGCTCCGTCGCACCTGGAATGCCCGACATTTCGACGCCTGATGCAGCTCGCCAACCGAGGCAAACTGAGGCAGGCCGGGCCACAGCACCCGCCCGGCTAAAGTCTCCACCGGACTGGCCGATGCCCGTTGCAGGGTCCATCCGCCAAGGCGTCCATCATGATCGTCAAGCAGTCGAATCTTCAGCTCGCATCCAGCCATCAACAGAGCAGCAGTCAACGCACAGTCGTCGAAGTCGGCGTGGGCCGTGCGCCGGCCACGGGGACGCCAGCGGGCACCTCGGCCAGCGACCCCATCGTCAGCAATGACATCACTGCCGGGCAGACGCCGGCCACGAGCGGGGACACCTCCGTCTCACCCCAACTGCGTCTGATGAAGGATTTGGTCGAGTCCCTGCTCGGCAAGATGTTCGAGTTGTTCGACGAACAGGCGCTGGAGGCCCAGCCCACAGCGGATGGCGCGGCATCCGAACCGCGCTCTGCGACCGGGACCACGACGCTGCGCGCCGTGCAGGAATACCGGGAGCATGAACAATTCGCCTTTGCGGCCCGCGGCTTGATCCAGACAGAGGACGGCCAGCAAATCGAAGTGGAAATCAACCTGTCCATGCAGCGCTCGCTGGTTGAGCGCAGCAGTCTCGAACTCACGGTCGGCGACGCCCCCCGGCTCAAGGATCCGCTGGTGATCAACTTCAACGGCCGGGCAGCCGAGCTGACCAGCGACCGCTTTGCCTTTGATCTGGATGCCGATGGCCTGGCCGACCAGTTGCCGGGGCTTGCTGCGGGACATGCCCTGGTGGTCATCGACCGCAATGGCAATGGCCGTATCGACGACGGCCGCGAGGTGCTGGGCGCGCTGAGCGGTGACGCCTATGGCGACCTGCGCAAACTCGATGACGACGGCAATGGCTTTGTGGATGCCGGCGATGCCGCCTTTGACCAGCTCGGGCTCTGGCGCCCCGGGCAGTCTGACATTGACGCACTGAAGAACAGCGTCATCGGCGCGCTGTCCACGGATTCTGCTGCAACGCTGTTCCAACTCACCGACGAGGCACGCGAACTGGCCGGGCAACTGCAGCGAACCGGCGTGTGGATTGGCGACAACGGCGAAGCCGGGACGGTGCAACAACTGGATTTTCGCGTGTAACACGCCGGCGGGCGGTGTGGCTGCGCTGCCATCACGGCGCAATCTCCGCGCCCTAGGCTGCTCGTCTACCCGAACCGCCCCGCCCGCGCATGCTCCGTTCGACTGCGTTGACCGCCCTGTCGCTGCTATTCGCTGCCTGCGGCAGCAGCCCGCTCCCCGTCACCGACGAGATGGACCCGGCCACGCCCCCGGTGGACGCCGTCTGGCGCCCGCTGAATCAGGCGCACGCGCATAACGATTACGAGCATGCGCGCCCCCTCTGGGATGCGGTGGACCATGGCTTCATGAGCGTGGAGGCGGATGTCTATGTGTCCCCGATCGCCCTACCGGGCCTGGCGGACACGCTGTACGTCGCACACGATCCGCAGGACATCGACCCCGACCGCACACTGGCCAGCCTCTATCTGGATCCGCTGTACGGGCTGTACCAGGCCCAGGGCGTTATTCAGCCCAACCAGACCCAGGCCTTCCAGCTCCTGATCGACTTCAAGACCGAGGCCGAATCCACGTGGGCCGCGCTGGAGGCCGAGCTGGAACCCTATGCCGACATGCTGACGCGCTACGACAATGGCCAGGTGACACCCGGCGCCGTTACCGTCGTTATCTCGGGCAATCGCCCGGTAGACACGCTAGCGGCAGCGCCCCGGCGGCTGGCATTCATCGACGGCCGATTAGCGGACCTCGACAACGCGCCCCCGGTCGATTTGTACCCGCTGATCTCCGACAACTGGACCAGCCATTTCAGCTGGACCGGCGAAGGCGAGATGCCAGCCGAAGAATCGGAGGCACTGGACAGCCTGATGGCCCGGGCGACGGCGCTGGGGTATCGCATCCGGTTCTGGGCCACACCCGATGAACCCGGCGAGGCCCGCACAGCCTTGTGGACGCGCCTGGCAGACGCCGGGGTGCATCATCTGAACACGGATGACCTTGCGGGCCTGGAGGCCTTTCTGCGGGCC
Organism: Pseudomonadota bacterium; assembly: GCA_036156195.1. Taxonomy (GTDB): domain Bacteria; phylum Pseudomonadota; class Gammaproteobacteria; order Nevskiales; family OUC007; genus Abyssibacter. The sequence goes on from JAYZUZ010000011.1 coordinate 52,862, forward strand.
CGCGAGTCATCCCGGCGCTCCGCCAGCCCCTGACCGGAGCAAGACTCGACCCGACCCATCCAGCGGTTCTGCTGGGCGGGCAGCTATGGGACCATGGCGCCCCGCTGATTCCCCAATCGCTCATCCATGCTCCGAGTTGCCATCACCCTGGAAGGCCAGACCCTCGACGATATCGACCAGGCGCTGGATGAGGCCCGCCGCCAGATGCTCAACGGCGACCGCTCGGGCGCCGATGCGAGCGAAACCGGCGCGTTCAAATTTCAGGTCACCGGCCAGGAAGAGCCGAGCGATTGAGCAAGCCATCCAGAACTGCCAGGAAGAGACCATGACCGATGACACCTTGCCCAGCATTGATCCGCAGGAGTTCCGAAAGGCCGTGACGACACGGCGCTCGGTGCGCGAGTTCACCAGCGAACCCATCCCCGAAGAGACCCTGCAAGACTGCCTCGATATGGCCTTGTTGGCGCCCAACAGCTCCAACCTGCAAATGTGGAATTTCTACCGGGTCACCACCCCGGAGAAACGCGAAGCGCTGGTCAAGGCCTGCATGAGCCAGAAGGCGGCCAAAACCGCAGCCGAGCTCATTGTCTGCACCGGCCACACCCGCAACTGGCGCCAGCACGCCAAGGACATCCTGGCGCAGTGGCCGGGCGAGCCGCCCAAGGTCGTCCGCCAGTACTACGGCGGTCTGGCCCAGTTCATGTACGGCTCCGTTCCCATGGACATGCTGGGCCTGGGTGCCCGCGCCAAGAAGACGGTCCGCGATGCCATCGGTCTTGTCCGGCCCATGATGCGCACCCCCAACACCGATGCCGACATGGAACTCTGGGCAGCCAAGTCCGTCGCCCTGGCCTGCGAAAACCTGATGCTGGCGCTGCGCGCCTATGGTTTTGATTCATGCCCGATGGAAGGATTTGACGAACCCCGCGTCCGGGACATCTGCGGTTATGGCCGCCACGAGTTCACCGTCATGGTCATTGCCGCCGGTCGTCGCCATCCCAAGGGCATTTACCACGAGCAAATGCGCTTCGACCGAAAGCGCTTCGTTCACGAAGTCTGATCACTTCATTGCTTTTGGCAATCGCCAGCCAATAAATAATTCATTTTTGTTATTGGTTAGCTGCACGCATGATCAGATGATCACTTGCAGCAAAGAGAAGACCATGCAGCAGATCAGTAATTGGCTGGCACAGTGGCTGCGCCCCACGGCACCGGAACCCGCACTGGTCCCGGTGCGCTGTAACTACCGGGACGACTATTACGGCGACCGTGTCTGTGGACGGCTAGCCGCGCAGGAACACTCGCCCCGGCTGTATAGCCCCGCAGGGCGGGCGGCCGAAGCCGCCCGAACCCGCGGCTGAACTCAGGACGGGTCGCTGCGGCCTAGGTAGCGCATGTCGAATTGATGGTCGGTGCGTTGGGGGACGTCCTGCGCGCCCAGACCAAATTCCATGATCACGTCGGTTTGCAGGACGCCCGGCTCGGTATCGCTGGCCGTGCCTGCCGGCACTTCGATGGGAAACTCAAAGCGGACCAAACCGCCCTCGCAGTCACCGACCCGGCCTTCACCCGGGTTGCCGATCACGGCGGCCTGCAGATCACCGTCGGCGTCGCTGTAAAAACTGTTGCGGATAATGACGAATGAGCCGCTCTGCGAACGCGTGCCCTCGCCGCAGGCCAGTTCCAGTGCGTAGCGGTAGATGCCGGGCTGGGTGACCGCCCCGCGGATGTAGCGCAGGGTCAAACCCAACTCGCTGATCGTCTGGCTGTTGGCATCCAGCCCCACCGATCCGGCAACGGTTTGCGCCTCGTCCACCAGCACCCCGAAGTCACTGCGCCCGCCGCCTAGCTCCGCTGACAGCGAGGTCGATAACCCCGTCCAATCCGGTGAAGGCAGCGGCAGGCTGTCGGTCACGCGCGCGTCGTCGTTGCGTACGTCCACGCTGGCCGTCGCAAACAGATACAGCGGATTCACGCTGTCGCAGCGTCCGATCGTCAGCGCCTGCGTCGCCATCACGTCCGTTGCGTTGGTGAATGCCGCCGAGACCTCCAAGCGCAACACCCGATCGGCCGGCGCCGTGAACTCGGCCACCTGGCGTGCGGGATCGGTAACGGGCAGCACATTGAGCGCACCGGCATCGGCGTGCCAGTTCAGTGCCATGTCTTCGGGGCGCATCGACGTGGTATCGACGAAGGCGACCAGCTGCACCGTCTCTCCGGTTTCGACACAGCCCGGCCCCTCGATCCGAAGATCGCGCTCAAAGCGGATGATGGATTGCCCCTGCGCCTGGCCCTGCAGGGCTGTGGTCGTGCTCTCGGCCAGAATGTGAACGGGAAAATCGGCCGGGTCTCCGCCGACCGCAAAATCCTGTGTCACCGAGGCACCGTCGAAACGCGGTTGTCCGATCGGCGAGGCCTGACCGGCCGTGACACGAAACGCCACGCGATCCGGGAAATGCGTGTTGTGCACGGTTGCCGTCACCGTCTGCGGCTCGCTGGGCCCGCCGGCCTGGGACACCGGCGTCACCGAGACCTCCTTGGGCAGCACGCTCAGGGGCATGCTCATCTGCGCCAGGTCGACCGGAAATGCATCGCGCCGCGTGCTGACCCGGAGCAGACCTGAACCCACCTGGGCCGGCAGAAACACCTGATGCTCCGACTGGGTGAACAGACGGTTGTCCGCCGTGGCTTCGGTCCAGCGCTCGTCAGTGATGTCGAATTCGCCGTATTCGAACGGCTCGATGGCCAGACAGGCGGACTCGTTCAACTGGTCGTAAAGCGTATTGAGCTGGGGCTGGAAAACGGTCGCCAGAATGGCCACCTCATCGAATTTCTTGCCCAACAGGAACACGGCCGTATCGACAATGGCCTTGGTGATGCGCAAGCCCTTGCTCATGGCCGTGACACGCGCGTTATCCCAGGTCAGCAGACGCCCGGCATCGCGGTCATCCTCCAGCAGCTGCGGTCTCAGCAAGTCGTAATGCAGCGGCCCGAACTGTGAAGGCAGCAGACCCTCGGCCATCTCGGACACCTTGAGCAGCACGAACGAGACGTCGCCCAGGGCGCCGAAGACCGTGCCAGTCGGACCTTTGGCAGCACCCAGCAAACCCACGGCCTGTTGGAGTCCGGTGGTGGAGTTGCCTGTCAGATTGGTGATGCCTGCCTCGTGGGCAAGCTGCATCGCCGTGCTCAGGCCCTCCGTGGTGCTAATCGTGGGTGCGGGCGGCGAGACGACGCGGCAGCCTTCGAAGTTATCCATCTTGCGACCGGCTGGTCCGGGTCGCTGGGCGGTGCTGGCGGGAGGCACCGCCGTCATCAGGCCATCTGCCACAGCCTGCACCTGCTCGTTGAGCCGGGTGGCCGCCAGCATGCGCTGCAGCAACTCCAGCCCGTCGGCATCGATGGACGCCAGGCGAGCGGCCAGGCTGTCCGGCGCCGGTTGTACAGCATCGGCCGTCACGCCCAACAGCATGGCCAGGAACTTCAGTTCGATGGCCAGCGGCTGCAGATCGACCGAGATGTCCTGCAAATCGGTTTCAACCACGGCCTGCAGAGACGGAAAGCCATAAATCGCCGCGAACTGATCGAACACGCGCCCCATGTCGCTCATCAGACGCTGCGCCTCGTCGCCTTGCGGCTGAGGCAAAGCCTGGGCTTCCACCGTGAACGGGTTACAGGCCGCCGTCTCGGTCCGCAGTCGCAGTTCCAGCACCCCGCCCTCCGGGTCGCCATCCGCAGCCATGGGCATGATGAGCGCCGCCCGGGTGCTGGGCCCCGGAAAGACCGGGGTTCCATCATCCAGTCGCGGCACGTCCAGCAGCACCCGATCAACCGGGCCGCTGAACACCCAGGGGTCGTCGCTAAACGCCTCGCGCAGTTCGAAGAAGAGCCCGTCAATGCCTTCGGGCACATCCGAGATTTCGACCTGTGAACCGGGTACGAAGCTGGATCCGCCATGCGGCGCGATCGCCTGACAGCCCTCAAGCGCAGTCAGGGTCGCAGGCCCGGTGACCGGGTCGGTGGCGGGGTCAGCCGCGCCGCCCGTCGGGTCATCGGCAGGCGCTTCGGTCAGCTCCATGGACGCCGGGCCGCCGCAGCCAGTCAGCAGCACCAGTCCGAGCATGCCCGCACACAGCGCCTTGGTTCCGTTTCGCACAGCCTTTGTCATGTCTCGCTCCCTGACGATCATCCGGCCAGCACTGGCCTACTCACTCCATGCGGATTCCGTCAGGTCATTCGGACATCAGGTCACGGGCATTCAATGCCCGGCCGGTTATCGCTGCCAGGGCGGCAGCTCCTCGGCATCCAGGCCGTACTGCTGTCGCGCCTGCATCGCGACGGCGGCCTCCAAGCGTCCTTCACGCGCCAGGGTCGCCAGTACGGTGCAGACGATGTGGCGACGATCGACCTCGAAGAAATCGCGCAGCGCCGACCGGGTGTCGCTGCGGCCGAAGCCATCCGTGCCCAATGCAACAAAAGGCGCGGCAACATACGCGGCAACCAGCTGCGGCAGCGCCCGCTGGTAGTCGGTGACCGCAATCACCGGCGCCTCGCCGTCGAGACAAGCTGACACAAACGCCTTGCGCGCCGGCTGATCGGGGTGTTGCAGATTCCAGCGCTGCACCGCACGCGCCTCGCGCTCCAGCTCGGTGTAACTGGTGGCACTCCAGACCTGCGCATCCACCCCCCAGTCGTCGCGCAGCCGCTCGGCTGCGGCCTGCACCTCGGCGAGCATGGATCCCGAGCCCAGCAGGCGGACGGCCGCCGTGGACTCGCCTTCCAGACAGTAGAGCCCCCGGATAATGTCGGCCTCCACGCCCTCGGGCAGGCTGGGGTTGTCCACGTTCTCATTGGTCAGCGTCAGGTAATAAAACACGTCCTCCTGGCGCTGCAGCATGGCCTGCATGCCATGGTCGACAATGACTGCAACCTCGTAAGCCAAGGCCGGGTCATAGGCCCGGCAGTTCGGCACGGTGGCGGCCATGAGATGGCTGTGGCCATCCTGGTGTTGCAGGCCTTCGCCGCCCAGCGTGGTCCGGCCGGCCGTCGCCCCCAACAGAAACCCGCGGGCTCGCTGATCCGCCGCAGCCCAGATCAGATCGCCCACACGCTGGAAGCCAAACATGGAGTAGTAGATGTAGAACGGCAGCATCGGCACGCCATGCACCGAGTAACTGGTCGCCGCGGCCACCCAACTGCTTAACGCGCCGGCCTCGCTAATCCCCTCCTCCAAAATCTGGCCGTCCAGCGCCTCGCGGTAGCTCAGGATGGAGCCGATGTCCTCCGGCTCGTACTGCTGACCCGCGCTGGAGTAGATGCCGAACTGCTTGAACAGATTGGCCATGCCGAAGGTGCGGGCCTCGTCCGCGACAATGGGCACGACACGGGGGCCAAAGGACTTGTTCTTCAGCAGACCGGAGAGCATGCGCACAAACGCCATGGTCGTGGACATGGATTTGCCCTCGGCCTGCAGCGCAAACCGGCCATAGCTGCCGACCACAGGCGGCGTCAGGGCCTCGGACTGCCGCCGACGTGCCGGCAGATAGCCGCCCAACGCCTGACGACGGGCGCGCAGGTAGTTCAGCTCGGGGCTGTCCTCACCCGGGTGGTAAAACGCCAGCGCCTCGGCCTGATCGTCCGACAGCGGCAGATTAAAGCGGTTGCGGAAGGCGATGATGGCGTCGCGATCCAGCTTCTTCTGTTGGTGGGTGGTCATCTTGCCCTGGCCGGCCTCGCCCATCCCAAAGCCTTTTTTGGTCTGGGCCAGAATCACCGTGGGCTGACCCGTCCGGGCAGCAGCCGCTGCATAAGCCGCGTAGATTTTCACGAGGTCGTGCCCGCCACGTCGCAGCCGGTCAATCTGCTCGTCCGTCAGCCCTTGCGCCAGCCGCTTCAGCGCCTCGTTCTGCCCGAAGAAATGCTCGCGGTTGTACCGACCGTCCTTTGCGGCAAAGGTCTGAAACTGACCATCCACCGTGTCGGCAAAAGCCTGAATCAGCGCCTCGTCCGTGTCACGCGCAAACAGGCCATCCCAGTCCGAGCCCCAGACCAGTTTGATCACATGCCAGCCGGCCCCGGCGAAGAGCGCTTCCAGCTCATCGATGATCCGGCCGTTGCCGCGCACCGGCCCATCCAGCCGTTGCAGATTGCAGTTCACCACCCAGACCAGGTTATCGAGGCGCTCACGGGCAGCCAGCGTCAGCGCGGACATGCTCTCGGGCTCGTCCATTTCGCCATCGCCGAACACCCCCCAGACCGTTCGGCCTGCCGTGTCTGCCAGACCGCGATGGGCCAGGTAGCGCATGAACCGGGCGTGGTAAATCGAGCTAATCGGGCCGATGCCCATGGACCCGGTCGGGAACTGCCAGAAATCAGGCATGAGCCAGGGATGGGGATAACTCGATAGGCCCTGGGCGCCGTCACGTCGGGCCGAAATTTCCTGCCGGTAATGCGCCAGGTCCTCCGCGCTCAGACGGCCTTCCAGAAACGCCCGCGCGTAGACGCCGGGGGCCGAATGCGGCTGGTAGAACACCAGGTCGCCGCCATCGCGTTCGGCGCCATGGAAAAAGTGGTTGAAGCCCACCTCGAACAGGTCAGCGGCACTGGCATAGCTGGCGATGTGACCGCCCAGTTCGCCATAGGCCTGATTGGCGCGCACCACCATGGCCAGGGCGTTCCAGCGCATCATCGATGCCAGGCGCTCCTCCATGACCAGATCACCCGGAAACTCCGGCTGCTCCTGCACGGAGATGCTGTTCACATAGGGCGTGCCCAGTACAGGCCGCCAACCCACGCCGGCCCGCTCGGCCACATCCTGCAGCAGGTCCAGCATGGCGCGAACGCGCTCCGGGCCGTCGGCCTCCAACAGCGACAGCAGCGCATCGCGCCACTCAGCTGCTTCCACATCCCCCGCACCCAGCTTCGGCCGCATTGCCTGCCTGCTCATCTGCATCTCCCCCGCCATCACACCGCACCTTCGCCTGTCGCTGCGGCGGCTTCGCTTCTTGTTGGATGCCCAGTGTATGCGACGACCCGGCCCGCCGGGGGTGAGTTGCCGGTCACGCATCCAGTAAGCTGCGGCCACACCCCGACGACAACCCGCGCCATGCTGCAACCTCCCGGCTTGAACACCACGGCCTGTCGGCTACTCCAGACATGACGGCCCCGTGGAGCAGCGCCGCCGTGCGCGAGGCGTTTCCGCCGTACACCCTGCGTGACCTCGGGCAAGGGGTGCGGCGAATCACGGCACCCAATCCCGGACCGCTCACCGGCCCCGGCACCAACACCTACCTGGTGGGCGAACAGGCTGTGGCCGTCATCGACCCCGGCGTTCGTGACACGCGGCATCTCGACACCATTCTCGCGGCGGCTGACGGGCGGATCCGCTGGATTCTGCTCACGCACACCCACCCCGACCACTCACCCGGCGCGCGGGAACTGGCCGAGGCCACCGGAGCACGCGTTTATTCCCATCATGCGGAGCTGCAGGGCGCACGCGATGCCGACTTCACGCCGGATCAGCTGCTGGATGAAGGCGATGTCGTCGAGGGCGAAGGCCTGCGCCTGCGGGTGTTGTTCACGCCCGGCCATGCCTGTAACCACCTCTGCTATCTCAATGAGGCGACCGGTGACCTGATCGCCGGCGACCAGTTCATGGACGGCGGCACCGTTGTCATCGCCCCGCCCGATGGCCATATGGGCGACTACCTGGCCTCGCTGCGCCGCCTGCGCGAAGAGCCGATCCAGCGCATTCTCCCGGCACACGGCAATCCGCTCAGCCCACCCGGCGACATCATCGACGGTGTCATCGCACATCGGCTGGCCCGCGAAGCCAAGGTCATCGCCGGGCTGGAGCAATTCGGCGCGCCTGCCACGCTGGATGCCCTGCTTCCGGTGGTCTACGCCGACGTGCCCGCCGCGTTGCATCCGCTCGCCGCCCGCAGCCTCATCGCGCATCTCGACAAGCTGGTGGACGATGGCCGAGTCCACCACCGTGATCATCACCACTGGACGCTGATCCAGCCAACCTGATGGACACGCTGGCCACCCTACTCGCGCTGTCCCTGTTGGCGGGTGCCTCCATGCCGGTTGGCGCGGCATTGGCACGCTGGGATCGCCTGCACCCAGCCGTGCTGGGACCCGGCTGGCGTCACTTCATCGTGGCCTTCGGGGGTGGCGCATTGCTCTCCGCCGTGGCCCTCGTGCTGGTGCCGGATGGCGCCGGGCATGTCCCCATCTGGCTGGCAGCGGTGAGCTTTGGCGCTGGCGGCATCGTCTTTTGTTTGTTGGATATCTGGCTCGGGCGGCTTCAGAGTTCAGCAGGCCAGATGGTTGCGATGTTGTCGGATTTCATCCCCGAGGCCATCGCCCTCGGCGCCGCCTTTGCAGCGGGCGGGCAAACCGGCGTGCTGCTGGCACTACTGATCGTGCTGCAGAACCTTCCCGAAGGCTTCAATGCTTTCGAAGAGCTCGACGGCCGAGGGAGTGCGTCGCCCAATCGCATCCTGGGCGTCTTCGCGCTGCTCGCGCTGGTGGGTCCGGCCTCGGCCCTGTCCGGCTACTACCTGCTGGCCGACGCACCCGCCGTCATGGGCGGGCTCATGCTGTTCGCCAGCGGCGGCATTCTCTATCTGATTTTCGAGGACATCGCGCCGCAGGCGCGGCTGGAACGCCGCTGGACTCCACCCCTGGGCGCTGTCGCGGGCTTTCTGCTCGGCCTGATCGGCCACGGCCTGCTAAGCGGATAGCGGCCTCGGACTGCGCAGTCAGCTCGCCGCGCCGGCAGATGCAGACAAACGGCGGAGCAACGGGCCGCAGGCCGTTTCAAACGAACCCTTGATCCGATCGGCGAAGAGTTCGGACAAAACCGCCTCATGCTCGGCCGTCGGCGCGGCATCCCACTCGGCCACTGACACATCGCCGATCGGGCGACGCAGCCCCCGAAACCCGGAATCGTGCGAGTAATCGCAGAACGCCAGCAGCGCTCCCGAAGGTGGGTCCACAAACAACAACCCGCCCCGCTGCTCCAGCGATTGGAAGTCCTGGGGCTTGTCGTGCCACCGATTCCCGCGCAGTACCGACAACGGGTTGGATTCGATCTGCGAGAGCATGGACTCCAGCACATCCACGTCCGCCGTCGGCTCGCTGCTGGGTTCACCGGCCCTCACATTGAGCACATGCGTCGCGCAGCCCGGACATTCCAGCGTACTGATCCGAAGTACCAGCACGTCGATGCCCAACGTCGCGAGCGCCTGCACGGCGGCCCGGGACTCGGGCGTCAGGCCCCAGCGCTGTCTCTTGACGGAGTGATCCAGCTCGCGAACAAGCCGCAGGTCATAAAGGGGCGCCAACAGGGACGGATCAATCGAAGACGCCGCCAACCCCGCAGAACGCCACGCGGCCTGCGCCTGGTCCATAGCCGGCGTATAGGCATGCCCCTCATGCGCAGCCAGCGTCTTGATGTGCTGCCACTCGTTGTACGTCGAACAACGCTCCTCGCCTTCGTACTCATAGCAGTACTTGGTCGGCCGGAGGTCCTCAATGCTGATTCTCAGACGGTGGTCTCGGACGCGGTCGACCAGAACCGGCGCCTGGTAGACCGGCAGGTCGCCACCAGTGCCCAACGGCTCGACCGGGTAGGTCAGCTCTCCCCAGGAGTCCTGCAATCCGGCACATCCGCTCAGCGCAAGCGCCGACACCAGTATCGCCCAGGCCGCGTGGCCCACAGTGAATCGACCGTGCATCCGTTCCCCCCTCTCTTCCCTGAATCCACAGTGTGCCATTGCCGTCAGGTGGCGTCCCGGCGAAAGCATCCGGCCTCAGCGGTGGCATCATGAGGCGCCCAAACCCACGCTGGACAGGTATGACGCGCCGGACCCGAACACTCCAGCGGACCCTGGAGCACGCCACCACCCATGCCGAGTGGCATGCCGCCGCCCAGGCGCTGGACGCCGTCACAGGCGCAGCAGATTGGCGCGCGGATGATGACAGCCCCGAACTGGCCAGCGACCTGATCCGGCGGGACATCGCCCGGTTCGACGCACTACGCCAGGCCGAAGACTGGACGGGCCTTGCCGCGAGCCTCTACGAGAGCATCTACCGCCATCAAGGTGACCTGACCGCCCACCACCTCTACGGCGTCGCGCGGGCGGGAACCAAGCAGATTGTCCAGGACTACCTCGATGCCGTGGCTCGCGCGCTACAGGCCTATGCCAACGCCCCTGCCACACCGGAACAGGCGGCCGACCGTCTGGCACGGCTGCGCGCTGCCGAGGCGAATCTCGGTCGCCCGGCCCTGCTGCTCAGCGGTGGCGCAGCCATGGGTTTCTTCCATCTGGGTGTCATCAAGGCCTTGCTGGAACAATCGCTGCTGCCCGAGGTGATCTGTGGCTCCAGCATCGGTTCGATGGTGGCGGCTGCCGTATGCAACCGCAGTGATGATGAACTCAGCGCCCTGTTCGCTGATCTGGACGCCATCTACCGGCTTGGCATCCGCTTTGTCAGTCCACGGCGGGCCTGGCAACAAGGCGGGCTGCTCGACCAGATCCAGTATCGGCGCTGCGCGCTTGAAAACATCGGCGACACAACCTTTGCCGAGGCCTATGCGCGCTCCGGCCGCGCGCTGTGCATCAGCGTTTCGCCCAGCCGGGCCCGACAAAAACCCCGCGTGCTCAGCGCGCGGACCTCGCCGGATGTCCTGGTGGCCGATGCAGTGGTGGCGTCCTCTGCGGTCCCCGGTCTGTTCCCTCCCGTGACGCTGCAGGCGCGCGGACCCGGGGGCGACTGCGCCCCCTATCTGCCCGAAGAGCGCTGGGTTGATGGCACCTTCCAGGGTGATTTGCCCACCAAGCGCCTGGGGCGGCTGTACAACGTCAACCACTTCATCGTCAGTCAGGTGAACCCGCACGCCGTGCCGTTTCTGGCCAGCCGGGGCGGTCGTAGTCTGCCGGCGCTGGCGGCCGACCTGATGCTTTCGAGCACCCGGGTGCAGGCGGTTCAAACGCTCAAGGTGCTGCAGGCGCGGGTCAAGCGCGATGGGGTACACAACGTGCTGGAACACGCCCGACTACTGGCCGAGCAGGACTACCGCGGCGACACCAACATCCACCCGCCGATGAATGCCTGGATGTATCGCAAGCTCTTGAGCAACCCATCGGTGGATGACCTGCACCGGTACATTTTGCTGGGCGAGCGGGCGACCTGGCCTCAACTCGCACTCATCCGCAATCAGACACGCATCCAGCGCGAACTGGCAGCCGCCATCGCCCGACTGGAATCGGGCATCGGGTGACTAGATCGCGCGCTGGTTGACCCGCTTCATCAGCGCCTCGGCACTCTCGACGCGCTCGGAATAGCGGTCGGTTAAATAGGCGCTGTTATCCCGCGTCAGCAGCGTGAACTTCACCAGTTCCTCCATGACGTCGACGATGCGGTTGTAGTAGCCGGACGGCTTCATGCGGTCGTCATCCCCGAACTCCAAGAACGCCTTGGGCACGGAGGATTGATTGGGGATGGTGATCATTCGCATCCAGCGGCCCAGCACCCGGAGCTGGTTCACGACATTGAAGGACTGCGAGCCGCCGTTGACCTGCATCACGGCCAGCGTCTTGCCCTGTGTCGGCCGGACCGCGCCCAATGACAACGGAATCCAGTCGATCTGTGCCTTCATGATGCCGGTCATCGACCCATGCCGCTCCGGCGAACACCAGACCTGACCTTCGGACCAGGTGACCAGCTCGCGCAGCTCGGCCACCTTGGGGTGGTCGGCTTCGCAGCTGTCGGGCAGCGGCAAGCCCTGCGGATTAAAGATGCAGACCTCCGCGCCCATGCGCTCCAACAGCCGGGCGGACTCTTCGATCACCAGGCGACTGAACGCGCGTTTGCGCAGTGAGCCGTAGAGCAGCAGGATGCGCGGCGCATGCTGCGAGTGGGTACGGCTGAAGCGTTCGGCATCGGGTGAGCTGAACTGTTCGGCATCCAGCGCCGGCATGTCATCGGTCGGGTTCATGCTGCGGTCAATTCCTTGAGTGCGGCCGGCCACAGGCTGCGGTCCGTATCGGCGATTCGGTTCAGCGCATCCACCCGCGCCTCAATCCGGTTGATGGTCTCGCGGAAGGCGTCGGCAACCTGATCGCCCTCGAGCTTGGACGGATCTTCCAGTCCCCAATGCAGCTTGATGGCCTGACCAAACCAGACCGGGCAGGCCTCGCCTGCGGCCGAATCGCACAGTGTGATGACGACATCCGGCGCGAAGTCTTCGAACACGTCCCACGACTGACTGCGCAGGCCTGCCGTCGGATACCCCGCTTCGTCGAGATAGCGCAGCGACAGCGGATGCACTTCGCCAGCCGGTTGGCTGCCCGCACTGCGCGCTGTGATGCGTTCGCCGGCCCGATGGTTGGTGACCGCTTCCGACAGAATGCTGCGGCAGCGGTTGTGCGTGCAGATATACAACAACTTCATCGTGCGAGACCTCGCTCGTACCAGGGTTTGGTCGCATTGACGATGCGAACCACAGACAACATGACGGGCACCTCGATGAGCACGCCCACCACCGTGGCCAGCGCAGCGCCCGACTCGAAGCCAAACAAGGCGATGGCTGCGGCGACAGCCAGTTCAAAGAAATTGCTGGCGCCGATCAGCGCCGACGGCGCGGCCACACAATGCGCTTCACCCGACCAGCGATTCAGGAGATACGCCAGCGCGGAGTTGAAGTACACCTGGATCAGGATAGGCACCGCCAGCAAGGCGATGATCAGCGGCTGGCGCACGATCTGCTCACCCTGAAAGGCGAAGAGCAGGACGAGTGTCGCCAGCAACGCGACGATGGACACCGGCTGCAACACATTCAGCACGCTATCCAATCGCGCTTGACCGCCCCGCGCCAGCCAGTAGCGGCGGAGCATCTGCGCCAGAATCACCGGCACGACAATGTACAGCCCCACCGACAACAGCAACGTCTCCCAGGGCACCGAAATCGAGGCCAGGCCCAGCAGCAACCCCACCAGGGGCGCAAACGCGAAAACCATGATCACGTCATTCAGGGCGACCTGGCTTAGCGTGAAATGGGGCTCGCCGTCCGACAGATTGCTCCAGACAAAAACCATCGCCGTACACGGCGCGGCGGCCAGAAGAATCAAGCCGGCGAGGTAGGCATCAATCTGAACTGCGGGCAGCCAGTCGCGGAACAACGTGGCGACGAACAGCCAGCCCAGCAGGGCCATCGAAAACGGCTTGACCGCCCAGTTGACGAACAGGGTGACGCCAATGCCTCGCCAGTGCCGACGCACTTCGGTCAGCGCAGCGAAATCGATCTTGACCAGCATGGGGATGATCATCAGCCAGATCAGCACGGCAACCGGCAGGTTGACCTGCGCCACCTCCAGCGACCCCACCGACTGGAACAGACCCGGCAGAAAATGCCCAAGACTGATGCCCACAACAATGCACAGCGCCACCCAGATCGTCAGGTAGCGCTCGAATACCGACATGCCCTGGGCCGGGTCCGCAGCCTCCGAGCCCGGTTGCGAACGTTGCTCGCTCATGTGGACGCCTCGTCGCAACAGGGAGGCGGGAGGCACTGCGCCCCGGTCTCGGCACAGCAGTTATCGGTGAGAAAGCTGAGCAGCCCGTTCATCGCCTCGAAGTTCGCTGAATAAAAGATGAACCGCCCCTGCTGCCGCGACAGAATCATGTCGGCATGGCGCAACTCTTTGAGATGAAAGGACAAAGTGGCCTGGGCGATGTCCAGACGCTCGGCCAGCGTGCCGGGGTTTAAACCCTCCGGTCCGGCCTGCACCAGCGTGCGGAAAATCGCCAGGCGCGTCTCCTGGGCGAGCGATGCCAGACGCAGTGTCGCTGTTGAATGATCCATGTTTCCATTATTTTGGAAATGTCATTTATTGACAACACCACCCGTCGGGCCGGGCGTCATCCATTGGCAACAGCAGCGGGATATCCTTCCCACCCTTGGCATTCCGATCCTGATTCCGATGAGCGACTTTCACCGTCGGCGCTTCCGCGCCATCCCTCGCCTGCCCATTAACCGGCGCACGTTTCTCAAGCGGTTTGGGGGAGCATCCCTCGGCGCCCTGGCCATTGGCGCCGGCTCAGGCTGTTCCTCGAATTCGTCCGGTGGCAGTCCAGCGGCAACGAATCTGGCGTTTGTGCACGGCGTCGCCAGCGGTGACCCGCTCACCGACCGGATCATCCTGTGGACGCGGGTCACCCCGGAATCCGATGCAAGCGCCGACATCGCTGTGGACTGGGCCTTGTCCAGCACACCGGACATGTCCGACATCGTGCAGACCGGGCGTTTCGTCACTGGCGCTGCCCGGGATTTCACCGTCAAGGTCGAGCCGACCGGGCTGGCCAGCTACACGACCTACTACTACCAGTTCTCGGTCACTCAGGCCGACGGCAGCGTGGTGCAATCGCCCATCGGTCGTACCAAGACTGCGCCCTCGCGCAACGATGATGTCTCGCAGGTTCGCATCGCCTCTGCAGCCTGTAACAGCTACACCTTTGGCTACTTCAACGCCTTTGGCCGCATCGGCGAACGCGCCGACCTGGATGTGTTCATCCACCTCGGCGACTACATCTACGAAGGCGGCGGGTCACAGGTGCGTGCCCACGAGCCCGAGTACGAAATCATCAGCCTGGCCGATTACCGCCAGCGCCACGCCCAGTACAAGACCGACCCGGATCTGCAGGAAGCGCACCGCCAGCATCCCTGGATCACCACCTGGGATGATCACGAGACCACCAACAATAGCTACTCCACCGGCGCCTCCAACCACACCGAGGGTGATCCGAATGATCCCGATGCCCCCGGCGAGGGCTACTGGGCCGAGCGCATGGGCTGGGCGATCCGCGCCTATTTCGAATGGATGCCCATCCGGGAGAACGGCACTGGCTTCGACGCCCCCGCCGATGGCGAGCCTGCACTGGAGACAGGCCAGACCGGCTATGACCCGAACGGCCTGGGCCGCATCTGGCGCAAAATCCCCTACGGCGAGATGATCGATATCTTCATGCTGGACACGCGGCTGTCCGGGCGCGTGGCCGAGAACCCGGAGTTCGTGCTGGATGAGGCGCAAACCATTCTCGGCGCTGAGCAGCGCGAGTGGTTTCTGCAGGAACTGGCAGCCAGTACCGCCACCTGGAAGATCATCGGCAACGGCACGACCTTCGCCCCGCTCAATGCAGGCCCGGCCAACCCGCTCACGGGCTGCACCACAACCTCACCCACGACAGACCCCTGCTACGTCAACGCCGACGCCTGGGATGGTTACCGCTTTGACCGCGAAGCCGTGTACGACACCATCGAAGCGAACGGCATCGAAAACAGCGTGTTCATCTTCGGCGACATCCATGCGGTGATTGCCTGCGATCTGCCGCGCGATCCCAACGACACCGCCAGCTACAACCCGCTCACCGGCGAGGGCAGCCTCGGTGTTGAACTGTGCTGCGGCGGCGTTGCACAAGTCCCTGTTCCGGTCTGGACCGGCTTGATGGCCTCGGGGTTCAACCCCCACATGAAGCACGCCAATGAGACCAACCTCGGTTACATGCTGATGGACTTCACCCCTGAACGCGTGCAAAGCGAGTGGTACTACTCCACGGTGCAGACACCGAGCATTGCCGAGACCATGGACCCGGTCATGCTGCAGTCCGAGGCCGGCAGCCAGCGACTCACGCCCGCGACGGTGCCCTCCTCCGGACCTGCCGAGCCACCGCCACTGGCACCCTGACGCGTCAATGCCCTCGCCGGCCGTTGTCGGCGGCGGGGCCGGGCTACAGACTGGAGGCGCGCATGACGCTCTCGGTATGCGGCACCTCGGAATCACCGCGCTCGATCTCGGCGATCACGCGCGGCAGATCCTGGGGAGACACGCCGGGGCTGAACAGAAAACCCTGCAGGTAGTCGCAGCCATACTCCGCCAGGTTGCGGCGCTGGGCGTCGGTTTCGACACCCTCGGCCACGGTGCGGATATCCAGGGCCTTGGCCATCTGGATGATGGCGCGCACCAGCTTGCGGGCGGCTGAAGTCAGGGCGAGATCTCGCACGAACTGGCGGTCAATCTTGATGCCGTCGAACTGGAAACGGTGGAGATAGCTGAGGGCGCTGTAGCCGGTGCCGAAGTCGTCCAGCCAGATCTCGCAACCTGCGTCTCGCAGACGGTGCATGGCCTCTTTCACCTCGGCCGAGTCCTGCAGCAGGGCGGACTCCGTCACTTCGATGACCACGCGACGATTAGCCAGCGCGCCCTTGCGTCGCAGCGACTCGACCTGGGTCAGCGTATCTTCCAGGTCCACCTCGGCGAGCGGAATGTTGAGCGACATGCCCAGCCGCTTCAGACGGCGACGCGTCATGCGGGCAAGGTCACGGTCCACCCGACCGAGCATCCAGCCGGTGAGTCCGTGGATCAGGTGATAGCTGGAGGCAATGCCCACAAACACCCCCGGCGGCACGGGCTCCTGGTCCGGCCGCGGCCAGCGGGATAACACTTCGCAGCCAATGACACGACTGCTGCGTGCATCGAGTATCGGCTGATACACCAGCGCTAGTGCATCACTGCGCAGCGCCAGATCCAGCTCGCGCCGCAGCCGCATCCGGCGATCTGCCTCGCGTGCAAACGCCTCGTCGTAGAAGGAGTACGCACCATTGGGCTGAGCCTTGGCCACATACATGGCCATGTCGGCGCAGCGCATCAGATCCTGGATGGTTCTGCCGTCGCGGGGGAACATGGCAACGCCAATGCTGGCGCCGATCTCCTGCTGCCCCGTCTCCAGCCCCATCGGGGCCGTGAGGCGATCAATGATGCGCTGGGCGCTGGCAGCAATGCAGGGGTTGGTCTGGGTGTCAGAGGCGTCCGTGACTTCCACGGTCAGCACGAACTCATCGCCACCAATGCGGAAAACCTGCTTTACATCCACCGAACACTGCCCGCAATCGCCCAGCGTCAACGGCCCGAGACAGGTGTTGAGACGGTCGGCAACCGTTCTCAGCACAACGTCCCCGGCGCCGTGACCAAAGCCGTCGTTGATTTCCTTGAACTTGTCGAGGTCAAGATAGAGCAGGGCAAAACTGCGTTGCGCATGCGAACACTGCTTGATCAGTTCGCCCACTTCCCGCTCAAAGCACTGCCGGTTGGGAATGCGTGTGAGTGCATCCTCGTTGGCCGACCGCTCCAGCGCCTGCTGCCCGGCACGCAGGGAGGTGGTCATGGCCTGGAGTGTCCGCGCCAGCTCGCCGAACTCATCGCTGCGATCCAACTCGAACTGCGAACCGGCATCGCCGCGCGTCACCCCACGGGCGGCTTCGACCAGAGTCTCGATGGGCCGCACCAGCACCGCGACCAGCCGCCGGGTCAACCATAAGGTCAGCAAGGTGCCGGCCAGAAAAACCAGGCCTAGCCGAATCACCTGCTGTCGCCAGGACTGCTCCAGCGCCTCGCGACCCTGCCTCGCGGCGAACTGCACGTCGGACGCTACCGAGGCGTCCGCCACTCCGACATAAACCTGCCCCACCACCTGCCCCCCGACGGTGATGGCATGACCGGCGCAGAACAGCCGACTGGCTGCCAATGCTGTCCACAACCCGGTGTCACAACCCGCCGGCAGCACGGCCTGCGCAGGTTCGCCGAAGGTCTCGACCGTGACCGTACCGTCGTGAAAGACCCGGCCATCGGCATCCAGCACGTAGACGAACTCAACGTCATGCCCTCGACGTACGGCCTCAAGCGTCTCCAGCGCGGCATCGAAGTCCAGACGGTACAGCGGCACTGTCAGCGACTCGGACAAGGAGGCCGCCAGCACGCTGATGTTGCGCTCCATGGCACGCATCCCGGCCCGCTCGGCGCCGGCCTGGCTCACGGCTTCGAACTGCCGGTTCAGCTGCCGCAGTTCGGTCAGGTAAAACGCCGCAAACGCGACGGTAATCACCAGTGAGAGCAGGCCACCGGCCAGCATGTACTGTCGCCTGAGCGGTGCCGCTCCAAACATCAGCGCCCCCCTGGCAGCCGCGCGCGCAGATACTCCATGGTCTGCAACAGCTCTTGATCCACCGGGAGAAAGCCCGAGGCCTTTTCGTACGCCCGCAGCAGCCGCGCATCGCGTGAGGCATCCAACTGCAACAACGCCTCGGTGACGCGCGCTGCGGCGGTTTCGGACAAAGCCGGCGACGCCAGCTCCAGTGCACGCGGGAAGGGCCTGGACTCGGCGATGACCACCAGCGACTCCCGCATGGCCAGCGGCATACGCTTGGGGTTGTTCCAGTCCAGATTGTTCAGGGCACCGGCCTGCACCAAGCCCTTGTGTACCCACTGGGTGACATTGAGTTCACTGCGCGCGAACACGTAACCCACGTGATCAGCAGGTGGAGCGCTGCGCGGCGACCGAAGCTCAGCGAGCGACAGGCCATCGTCCTGCAGCATCAGGCTGGGCATGAAGTAGCCCGAGAAAGAGTCCGGCTCCTCGAAGGCCACGACGCGGCCTGCCAGATCCTGCAGTGTCTGAATGCCTGCGTCACGACGCGCGAATACGCGGCTTTGATACGACGCGACGCCATTCTTGAGTTTGAGCGCGCGGATGGTCATCCCGGCCTGCTCGACCAGTAGGCTCGCGGTGTACGCGGTTTCGGTCACCCAATGCACGCGACCGGCAGCCACCAGGGCCACCAGCTCATCGGTGGTCTGCGCCAGCACGACGCCGCCCGCCACAAAGCCCTCGTCGGCCAGCACGCCGGCCAGGTACTCGGCCATGGGGGCGAGCTGGTTCAGGTGCTTGCCCGGGTTCTGCGACACACGGGCAATCACGAACCGTTTGGCATCTGGCGCCTGGACCGATGGCGCAGCGTACGTCTGCGGGCCAATCAGCACTAGACTGGCCGCCAGCAGCGTCACGCCAATGCAACGGTGCGCCACTGTCAACATGTGTTTCTCCGGAAGCGTTTGTACCCAACAGTTCGTTATCGACAACTAGGCTGGGAACTAAAGCCCTTTCGTCTGCCGATTTGGCTGCGCAGCCGGTTCTGTCCAGCCTTTGTCCGGATTCGCCATCACAGTCCGTACTATCTCTACAAGACAACAGGACACACCACATGAACACTGGCTGGATACCCGCCGGAATCTCGGCACTGACACTTCTCTTGGCCGGCTGCTCTGGCAGCTCGGATGGATCTGGCAACTGCAATGCGATCACCGGCGGAGCCACCCAAGTGGATGCACCGGGCAGCTGCACCGGGTGCACCGCGACCAATCCCCACCTGGCGATTGATGGCAACACCGTCAGTGCGGCGACCCTGGTCATCGAGACGGCCGGCTCCGGCACCATGCACCTGCGTGCGATTGCTCAGGACGGGGTGGTCTATGCGGCCGGCACGCGCTTGAGCGTGTTCGCCGAATCCGTGTTTGACGGTGAGGCCACCAGTCACACGGTGGAACTGAGAACGTACCTCGATGGCGTCGCGACGGGCGACAGCCGGCAACTCACCGGCATCAACGGTGTGCGCGGCGGAGGACTGGACCGCGATCAATACTTTTTGGAGACCACCTCGGCCTTCGACGCCGCCGAGCTGGCGCACACACAGTCCACGTCAACGGGTGACATCACCTATCAGATCTACGAGTTCTGTACGGGCGACTGACCCGCGATTGCCCGCGGGCCTGTTCTTGCCGTTGGTGATGCACCCATAATCAGGGCATCACCAGGGAGAGCAACATGCGGGCAGTCTTGAGTGGACGCGGCGGCACATGGGTGGCCATGGTGCTGATGCTGCTGGGGAGTACGGGCTGCATCTACGGCCCCGAGTCCGTGGATGCCGGGCACGAGGGGGTGCAGGTCGATCAGCCCTGGTTCTTCGGCACGCCAGGCGTCGAACCGCAGCCACGCCCCACCGGCACGCACTGGCTCTGGTGGACATCGCATCTGGTTGAATACGACATCCGCCCGCAGCAGTTCAACGAGAAATTCGATGACCTGGTCACGGCAGACAACGTGCCGGTGGATTTTCGGGCCTATCTGCTCGTACAGCTCGAATCGGGGCAGACGCCTATCGTCCACGAGCGCTTCGGCCCCAAGTGGTACCGAACCAAGGTGCAGGAAGTCTTCCGCACAGCGCTGCGCGATTTTGCTCGCGGCCAGCGGGTGTTCGACCTGACCACCGATCCCACCGTGACCTCCCAGGGCGAGGTTGCCATTCTGGAAACCATGCGCGACTACGTGCAGGAGGAGTCCCTGCCCGTGCGCATTAATCGCGTGGTGATCGGCGGTGTCACGCCACCACCGGTGGTGCTGGAAGAAACCGCACGCACGGCCGCGCAGGAGCAGCGCACCCGCACCGAGATCGCCCGGGCACGGGCCGAGCTGTCGCGCGCCGACGCCGAGAAGAACAAGGCCCTGGCCGACAAGGCCTATGCCGAAGCCTTTGGCCTCAACCCCGATCAGTTCCTCACCTATCGCAGCCTGGAAATTCAGAAAGAGATGGTTGAGGTGGTCAAGACCAAGGAAAAGGTCTCGGTCATCATCGGGGCCGGCGGCGGCGCAGCCACCCCTGTTGTCCCGACTGGCCGCTAGCGGAGACTGCCCATGACCGCCACGGAGCGCGTGCGACTGAGCTTTGGCGACACGCTGAAGATTCTGATGCCTTATGTGCTGGAGAATCTCAAGGAGCAGTTCCGGGCCATCTGGTTCATCGTCGCCTACCTGCTGCTGTTCCAGATTCTGATTCTGGGCCTGCCCATCGTCCATGCCCTGATGATTGGGGCCGGCATCGGCATTGTCGCCATCGGTTTGATGTTCTTCATGGAGGGGCTGCGGCTGGGCCTTATGCCGCTGGGCGAAACCATCGGCGCGGTGCTGCCGCGCAATTCATCGCTGCCCATCATTCTTGGCTTTGCCTTTCTGCTCGGTGTAGGCGCCACGTTTGCCGAACCCGCCATTGCCGTGCTGCGCAGCGCGGGGGCAGGCGTCCAGCCCGAGCAGGCACCGCTGCTCTACTCGCTGCTCAATGATTTCGCCAATCAGCTGGTCACGGTGGTGGGCATCGGCGTGGGCGTGGCGGTGCTGCTGGGCATTCTGCGGTTCTTTCTCGGCTGGTCGCTCAAGTGGTTCATCCTGCCGCTGGTGGGCGGGCTTTGTGCGCTCACGCTCTACGCCCATCATCACGATGCCCTGCAACCGGTGCTGGGCCTGGCCTGGGACTGTGGCGCGGTGACGACCGGCCCGGTCACGGTGCCGCTGGTGCTGGCGCTGGGCATTGGGGTTTGCCGCATTGTCGGGGATGGCGATGCCGGTAATGCCGGCTTTGGCATCGTCACGTTGGCGTCACTTTTTCCGGTGCTGGCGGTGCTGATGTTGGGGCTGTGGCATGTGCAGCAACAGGACTACTACGGCCAACCGCACTATGCCGGCACCGCGGTACAAGCCGTGGCCGCGCCCGCCGAGGCCGAAGTGCGTGCGCCCAGCCGGCCTGCAGGGTTTGATGTCGCCGACTTCGACCGCTTTCTGCAAACCGGCACCCCGCCGGACGACTACACGCTGAAGTTCGCGGGCGGCGACCCGCAGCTCGTGGATGGCCGCATCGTCATGGATGAGGCGACGCTGATCCTCGAGAAGCAGCCCAAGCTGCAATCCAAGGTCGTCTCGCAAGCGGTCTGGGACCCGTCGGTCGAGTTTCTTGGCGAGTTGCGCGACGGCCTCGCCGCCGCCCTGCGCGCCATCGTGCCGCTGTGTCTGTTCCTGCTGATCACCCTGCGCCTGGTGCTACCCGAGCGGCTGCGCAACCGGGATGAGATCTTCATCGGCATCGGTTTCTCGGTCGTTGGCATGAGCCTGTTCATGCTCGGCATTACGCTGGGCCTGACGCCGCTGGGCGCCCAGCTCGGCAGCAACGTGCCGCTGAGCTTCGCCACGCTCGTACCCTGGGGGGCCGAGGGTCTGCAGCAACCGCTGTTCGAGTCGGCCACCACGGGCAAGATCGTGGCGGCGATATTCGGCTTCTTCCTCGGCTACGGCGCCACGCTGGCCGAGCCGGCCCTAAACGCGCTGGGCGAGACCGTCGAAAAGATCACCATCGGCGCCTTTCGCAAATCGCTGCTCATGCAGTCGGTTGCGCTGGGCGTCGGCGCCGGGATCGCTGTCGGCGTGATCAAGATCGCCTTCAACATCCCGCTGGAATACCTGCTGATTCCGCCCTATCTACTGCTCTTGCTGCTGACGGCGATCTCCTCCGAGGAGTTCGTGAACTTCGGCTGGGACAGCGCCGGGGTGACCACCGGCCCTATCACCGTGCCGCTGGTGCTGGCCATGGGCCTGGGCATCGGCAGCAATGTGCCGGGCGTGATCGACGGATTCGGCGTACTGGCCCTGGCTTCGGTCGGGCCGATCATCACCGTGCTGCTGGTCGGCCGGGTGGTCTCGCGCGCCCGCAACAACCCCGAGTTGGGGGTCGCATGAGCCAGCACTTCGAAATCCTGCACAAGGTCTCGCTGGTCACGGCGGTGCTGCCGCCGCCCTCGGTCAAGCCGGTCATCGAGCGCCTGTTCGCAGCAGGCGAGCGCAATGCCTTCGTCACCAATGCCCGCGGCACCCTCATCCGCCGGCAATGGCTGCAACGCTTTCTGCCGCTGATCAGTCCGGAGAAGGAAATCCTGCAGTTTCTGGTCCCGGATGCGCAGGTCGACAGCGTGATCCAGGACATCTCGGATGTGGCCGGCCTGCGCTACCCCGGATCGGGGGCCGTGTACTCCGTGCCTTGTGACGATGTGATCCACACGCCGGACTTCCCCATCTGGGAAGGACTGCATGCCGGAGAGACGGGCGAAGATGCCTCCATCGGGCTGCGTGAAAATCTCGCGGCCATCGCCTGCATTCTCCAGCCGGAACACACCGATGCCGTATCCCGTGCGGCGATGCGGGCCGGCGCCCACGGCCCGGTCGTTTACTACTGCGAGGGCCGAGGTCTGCGTGACCGGCTCGGCTGGCTGCGCATCACCAAAAAGCGCACCAAGGAAGTCATGCTCACCATCGTGGACAACGCCGATGCCGACGCCGTCGTCCAGGCCATGACCGAGGCCGGCCGACTGACCATGCCGGGGCGCGGCTATCTATTCCGCATGCCGGTGCAGAAAGGCATCGTCAGCTTGGCCACCACCGTGGGCCACCCGCATCACGCGGCCGACATGCAGCAGGTGATCGCCGCACTGGATGAACTGCTCGGCCACTCGGACTGGCGTCGCCGGCAGGTGGTGCGGCTGGGCACCGGAGCACACGCAGCCGGCGTAGACCTCGGCCCCTCAGAAGTCACAGACGGGGCCGAGCCGCACACCCGCGTCACCATTATTTCCAGTGGCCAGCACATGCAGCCATTGCTGGATGCCGCAGTGGCGGCCGGTGCAACCGGCGCCAATGTGCTGTCGGCACGCTTCGTCGAAGCCGAGTCCAAGGTCGCCATGGGCCGGCGACTCAACCGCGAGCGTAGCTGGGTGCAATCCGTGGTCCCCACCCCACTCGCCCAATCCGTCATCGACGCCGTCGTCGCCTGCGCCGAGGCAGACAACATCACGGAAGTCTGCATCTTTGGCCAGCCAGTAACCGGCGTGGTGACCTACCAGGCGCGGACCGTCGAAGCACCGCAGGGCCCTGTTCGTACCTATCGGGGTGCGCCGCTGGAGTCGTGAAGCATGCCGGTGGCTAAGTGGTCATCAGCACGCTGCTGAACCGGGAGGCATTGGCACCCGGCTTTGGCCTGAATTTATTGACTTACGACCATAGTCACTTGTTAGCCCTCATTCGCTCCACTCCACGGAGATGTACTTGATTTCGTTATCGTTGTACGCGGCCACTACAGCGCTGGCGTGACCGCCGCTCCATTGGATTGAATGAGTGGCGTAGTTATAGTTTGAGCCAAGCTGTAGGCGCGCCAAGTCAGCAGCTTTTTCTCCTGCAGCTCCGTTGAGAGTCATGTTGAGCATGACTGCCAAAAAAGCAACGAGGGCGATGCCAACGCCGATTGCGACTTTAGGGACGGCTATGCTGCGACCACTCGCTTTTAGGGCGTCCAGTACGGGGGCTGAGCGCAGCTGCCAATAAGACCAGCCAAGCAAGGCAAGAACCGCTGCTGCCGTTAGCAAGAGCATGATGGACGATGCCGGATTGAGCTTGGCTTGCGCTGCAAGCAGCCCAATCGGTTGCAAGAACGGAAAAATGAAGAAAAATGCGCCAACAAACCCGGTCAGCATAAAGGCGGAAAACCACGTTACGACTCTCGCTGTTCCGAGACTTCCGCGAATCAACAGAACGCCCGCGATTACAGCGAATATGTTGAAGCTAGAGGAGTAGCTCTGGCCGCTCGACACGCTATAGATCATGAATGCAATGTCGGCGAAGCCGAACGCAGCCAAGGCAAATCCGACTTTCTTCAAGATTGTGCGATAGGCAGTCATAAGGATTAACGCCCAGCATGAGGCGCCGTTTGAGAGTGAAGCGCGAAGCGCGTAGCGAAAAAACGGTCGCTCTCCATACTGATGTTAGGTTTCATAACGTGCGCCTGCGCCAGACCATGCGATCTTGCGGAGTAGACTGACGCATATACGACGCAAGTTCGTTATCTGATTCGGTAACTGACCTGACTATTAGTTCTCTATAGCCGTGAAGGCTATTGATGGTGACGTAGCCGGCGTCCCTGCCGCGGTGGGCAATATCACCACGTGCTGATACAAAACCGTTTACGCATTCCTCGCCAACACTCCACGACTGTGAGATTTTCTCGATTCCAATGAGACGCTTGAACAAGGGATCAAGATTGTTGCTCTTCGGAGTATTTAGCACCCCGCACTGCTGGGCCACGACGCTCCGATAAATAGTTTTCCACCCGTCACCTGCGAGCTTCAGAGGCTGAAGTTCATGTTTCGAGTCTCTGACGGATTTAGCTAGTTGTTTCTGAACGGGAATCGGCAACTGTGCCGGAGAATCAAGGCGATCAAGAAAGACCTCTGAACACTCCAGCAGGACTTCTTCCAAGTAGAGCTCCCACGAGGCACACAAAAGTAAGACACCGCCGCGCGTAATGTGGCCAAGGCCTCTCCGACCTTGACCCTCATGATTCAGGTCGGCGTGGCTCTCGATAACGCGATCCACGTCAACCAGCATATTTGTTTCAAACTTGCTGAAAGCGCTTGATGGCACTGCGTATCACCTGAAATCTAACGCTTGAGGTAAGTGGCGCCGGAGTGCGCAGCACAGAGGGAACCAAAACCGCGCAGCGGGTTTGGCGTCCACTTCCCCGACTGGTTAGGTGGATTCGAGCTTTGACTTTGCATATCGATGCACGAAGAGAAACAGCACCAACACTACGACGCAGAATACTGCCACTCGAGCAAGTGCTGGAGGTTCCGTGCCATATTGCGGAATAAAGCTGGCGACCGAGATTAAGCACGAGGCGAACCAGACGCGAAGCGCCACCAACCCCCATAACTGAAGGCGCCAGATACCGAGGGCAGCGAAAATGGCCGCCAACCCGTACACCAGCGAAATGAAACCAAATACGAGAGGCACGAACTCCCCGGCAGTAGAGAAACTAGCAGACGCTCCTACGACGCCGTTCACTCCAAGCGCAGCGAGCACTAAACACAGAACGGCAATTCCTACTGGTCGCATAGGGTTCTATCCACCTAACGACTATTAGGCTTTATGAAGCAATACTGCATTATTTGATCGCGACGCATAATCCCGCTCCCAGTCCTGTCATCACCGCGACCTCAATTGCTTGTTGTGTTTATGCGTCGCTGCGCCGTACTCCCAACTCGCAGCCCCCTCTCGTTCCACCAAAGTCGTAGGCGAATCACGGGCCCATGAGATCATTACGGGATTCGCGCGAAGAAGCGGACAGAACGTACGGTGTACCCACTCGATGTGCCCGCGATCTGCGACCCGATCCCACTGTCGCACTCATTAGATGAGCGTCCTGAATAGCCCACAAGCGTTGGAACAACAAGTACGCGTTATGGCGTATTCACTGCGGGCAGTAGTACAACGTCACAAATCGCGCCGACACCACGTCGAGACGGAGCGGCAAATCCAAGCCGACCAAGCCGTCGATTAGCCAGTGGGTGGATTTGAAAATTCAGTGCGCGCGCAGCGATGCCCGCAGCCCGCGTGGGCACCGTGGCCGCCACCTGCTTCAGCTTGGGTTCGATATGCCGCTGGCAGAACGGGGCTTCAGGGCGGCGGGCGTAGTAATGCTGATAGCGTGGCGGGGAGAGCCGAAAGCCTGCGAGTGGTAATGCCCGTGTCACCAGTGGGGCATCGAACTCGGCCTGTAGTTCGCCGAGCAGGCGGGTGACTTGTGCCTGCTGCGCTGGGCTGTTGGTGTAGACCGCCGAGCGGTAGCGCACGCGGAGTGCGTGGTTCGACGTGCTGGCATGGGTTTGCAGATGCACGCGTATCAGGGCGCGCAGGTCGATGCTGGCGGGGTCGAACTGCACGCGCACGGCTTCGGATTCCACATCATCCGGCGGCAGTGAGGTGATCCACCCCTGCTCCACCTGAGTCACGCCGGCAATGGCTTCGAACACCGCTTCGGTGCACCAGTGGCAGCCGCCGCCAAAGCCGACGGTTTGCGTCATTGCGCTGCGGCGGTCGCCTCTGCAGGGGCGGGGCTGGGAGCCGCAGGCTTGGCTGCGAGGGTCTGCGCCCCAGCGGCATCGGGCTGGGCGGCAATGGTGTCATCCGATGCTGGCGGCTCGTCCAGCAATTCCAGCGCGGCGGCGGTCATGGCTTTGACGCCCGCTTCAATGGTTTGCGGTGCATCCGGAGCAAAGAACGGCGAGTGCAGCGACGGCAGGCTTTCACCACTGCTCTGGAACGCCTGGTAGGTGCGCGGATCCACGGCGCCCAGCCAGTAGATCAGGCTCGGGATCTTGGGGTCGGTGAGGCCGTATTCGGAGAAGTCTTCCCCGCCCATGACGGCGTCCACTGCTTGCACCTGGGCCTCGCCCAGCGCGGACTCGAATACCGGCACTAAGCGGTCGACCAGTTCGGGATTGTTGTAGGTGGAGCGCGTGTGCTCATCCTGGACGGTGACCTCGGGCCATTTGTCCTCAGGCAGCCCGGCGGCCTGGGCTTGGCCCTGGGCGATCTGTCGAATGCCGTCGATGAGGGCATCCCGCGTGGCCTGGCTGTAGGCGCGCACGGTGATCTGCAAATCCACACGATCAGGAATGATGTTGTGCTTGGTGCCGCCGTGGATCGAACCCACGGTGACGACACCCGGCTCGACCGGCGGAATCACACGCGACACCAGGGTTTGCAGGCTGGTGACGATTTGCGCCGCGAGGACGATGGGGTCTTTGGTGGTGTGCGGATACGCGCCGTGGCCACCAACCCCGTGCACCGCGATGTCGACTGAATCCACACTGGCCAGCGCGTAGCCGGGCGTGTAACCCAGCGTCCCTGCCGGCAGGTTGGCCGATACGTGCATGGCGAGGTTGTAATCAGGCCGTGGGAAGCGCTCAAACAGACCGTCAGCGAGCATGGCCCGCGCCCCGGCGCCACGCTCTTCAGCAGGCTGGCCGATCATCACCAGCGTGCCGGCCCATTGCGCCTTTTGCTCGACCAGCGCTCGCGCGGTGCCGATCCAACTGGTCATGTGCACATCGTGGCCGCAGGCGTGCATCACCGGGACGGTGTTGCCGGCATCATCGGTGGTGGTGACGGTGCTGGCGTAAGGCTTACCGGTTTGCTCGCGCACCGGCAGGGCATCCATGTCGGCGCGCAGCAGCACCGTCGGCCCCTCGCCGTTCTTCAGCACGCCGACCAAGCCATGCCCACCCACGCCGGTGGTGACCTCGAAGCCCAGCCGCTCCAGCTCGGCCGCCAGTGTCGCGGCGGTTTCTTCTTCGTGGAACGACAGCTCGGGATGGCTGTGCAGGTGTTGGTACAGGTCCATCAGCGAGCGCGGCTCGTTGGCGGTCGCGGCGCTGATCAGCGTGGTGAGACCGATGAGGGTCAGAACCAGTTGTTGCATGCAAGGGCCTCCTGGGTGGCCGTCAGGCTGGCGCGTCTACGCCAGGATGCCCAGACCATAGACCCTGCAACCCAGACTGTCACCGCGACGGTCCAGGCCGTAGCATGGCGCTCAGGGAGGTTGGACCATGCCTTGGATATTGGCAGCGCTGTTCGCGATCATCGGGCTCGCTTTGGATCATCGTGGGCCGGGGTTGTTGACCGCAGGCGCGTTCATCGGGTTTCTGCTGGGACGACAATTCCAGTTGGAAGGTCGTCTGCGCAGGCTTGAACGTGAACGGCTGAGCAGCCCGCCACCCGTTACCCCGGAGCCGACAAAGGCATCCGAGGCGCCAGTGTCACCACAGCCCGTGGCCAGTGACGGCACGGATCGCCCGGCTCCACCATCAGCAGCGCCCGCCACCCAGGCCGAGCCCCGGCAGCCGGCGTGGCTCGACCGTGTGCTCGAACAGCTGTGGGCGCGCGGCCTGCAATGGCTCACAGGCGGTAACAGCCTGCTGCGCGTGGGGATGCTGGTGCTGTTTATCGGGCTCGCATTCCTCGTCAAATACGCCGCCGACCAAGGCTTGCTGCCGCTGCACATGCGCCTGGGCATCGTTGCCATCGTGGGGCTGGGGCTTGCGATTTTTGGCTGGCAACAACGGCATGCACGGCCGCAGGCTGCGTGGATACTGCAAGGGGGCGGACTGGCCTGTCTGTACCTCACGCTTTACGCGGCGGGCCGCCTGTATGACCTGCTCAGCCTGAACGTCACGCTGGCCGGCATGATCCTGTTGGTCGCTCTGACGCTCGCGCTGGCCCTACTCCAAAACGCCCGCGGACTCGCCGTCACGGCTACAGTCGGCGGCTTTCTCGCACCAATTCTGGCATCCACCGGCGAGGGCAGTCATATCGCCCTGTTCAGCTACTTTGCGGTGCTGAATCTTGGCGTTCTCGCCACCGCGATCTACCGGGCCTGGCGAGAACTCAACGTGTTGGGCCTGGCCTTTACCGCCGGGATAGGACTGACCTGGGGCGTGCTGGATTATCAAGCCACTGATCAGTTCAGCGCCGTCTGTTTCACCGTGCTGTTCTTCCTGATTTACGTGGGCACGACTGCCCTGTTCGCAATCCGCACCGCGCGCGCACTGGGCGAGCGTGCCGGACGCGTCCAGGGGTATGTCGATGCAACTGTGACGTTCGGCAACCCCATCGCCACCCTTGCCGCGCTCAGTCAGCTTCTGACGGCCACCCCTCGCGGTATGACCATCGCCGCGCTATTGATGGCCGGCTTCTACGCCGCCCTGACCTGGCTGGCGCTGCGTTACGCCCGAGACACGCTCTGGGACCTGACCACCAGTTTTGCGGTTCTGGCCATCGCAGCGGCCACCATTGCCGTGCCCTATGCCCTGGGGCCCACCGGCACTGGCGTGGCCTGGGCCATCGAGGGCGCGGCGATGGTCTGGGTCGGTTGCCGCCAACAACGGCGCTGGACTCGGGTGTCCGGCTGCCTGCTGCAGGCCGTCGGCGGTGCGGTCTTGCTGCTGGGCGCCCCCGGCTCCGAGCAAGCCCTGGCAGGGCCGGATTTTGCGGGGCAGCTCGCCATCGCCCTGGCCGGGCTGGCCAGTGCTTGGCTGTATCGCAGGCGGCGCGAGCGCGTGAGTCATGGCTGGGAATATGCGCTGGAACGGGTGCTCGTCGGCTGGTTTGCAGCCTGGTGGTTCATCACCTGGGTGCACGAATTGGCGCGCGTGGCCGGCCGCGACACGGTTGCCGCCCTCACGCTGGCCGTGGTGTTGATCAGTCTTGCAGCGCTGGGTTGGCTCGGCCGCCATGCCCTGGGCGCGGGCGCGCGCTGGGAGGACATGGATCGCCTGTTGCTCATGTGGCTGCCGGCCATGGGCCTGTGCGCCTGGCTGGGCTGGACCGGCCACCCCGAGCACCACTTGCTCGCGGGGCTCGGGTGGATCGTCTGGCCGGCCGCCTTCGCAGGGCTGTACAGCCTGCTGGCCCGCGGCTTGCCCGCCTCGCCCCGCGTGATCCGGACCCATCATCTCGGGGCCGCGCTGCTGCTCATCGCTGCGGTGAGCGTCGAGGGCATGTGGATCGTGACCCAGATTGCGCCCCCGGGGACAGGCCGGCTGGAGTGGCTGGCCTTGGCGGCCATGTTGCCGCCGGTGGCCGTGATGCTGGCATTGTCGCTGCCGGCTGCGCGTGGCCGTCTACTGGCCGTTTGGCCGCTGCGAGTGTGGCCAGACGGTTACGGGGCGTGGCTACCGACCCTGCTGGCGCCCGCCATGGGTCTCTGCTGGCTGGGCCTGCACTTCGCCTCGGGCGCCGCCGTCGAGCCGTTGTTTGTCCCCCTGCTGAATCCGGTTGAGTTCACGCAGACCGGCATTCTGGCCAGCCTGGCCAGCGGGTGGCTGTGCATGAACAGGATCGCGTGGTCGCCGTTGTCGAGATGGCCGCGCCGGCTGGTGCCCGGCGTATTGCTGGGCGCGGCGCTGCTGCAACTGACAGTGATGGTCGGGCGTGCCATGCACCATTTTGCCGCTGTCCCGTTTGAAGCCGGGGCGCTCATGGATTCAATGGTGGTGCAAACCGCCGTATCACTCAGCTGGAGCACCGCCGCGCTGGGCCTGATGATGCTGGCCACGCGCCGGGGCGATCGACTGATCTGGCTCACCGCTGCGGCATTGCTCGGTGCGGTGGTCATCAAGCTGTTCGTCATCGACCTGGCCGACTCCGGCACTCTCGCCCGCGTGATCAGCTTCATGGGCGTTGGCGCGCTGATGCTGATTGCCGGCTGGCGCTGGCCCATCCCACCGCGTACCCACCCGACGGAGACCTGATCTGTGCCGACCCTGATAAACACGCGCGCCGTTGGCGCTGCGGTCTGCTGCCTGCTGCCGCTGGCCGCTGGTATCTGCCTCTGGGCCGTGGAGGCCGGGCAGACCCGCTGGGTGCTGGCCAGTAAGTGGGGACCCGCCGTGTTGCTGGCGCTGTACACGCTGCGCCACGGCACGACGCGGCCACACCGGCTGCTGGTGGCTGCACTGCTGGCCTGTGCCTGTGGGGATGTCACGCTGGAGGGCGCCTATGCGGCGCCGACGTCGACGGTGCCGTGGTTCGCCATCGGGTTGGGCTGCTTTCTGGTGGCCCATGGCCTGTTCATCGGCCTGTTTTTGCAGCTGCCCAACCGGCGCCGGCGTTGGCCGCTGCCCGCGTTTGCGCTGTACGCCGTACCGTTCTTCGTGCTCTTGCTGCCCAGCCTGGGGCCGCTGCTGCTTCCCGTTGCGGTCTACATTCTGGTCATCGGCATCATGGTGTGGCGCGCCGCCTGTGTGCTGTTGCCCAGTGGCCCCGCCTGGTCAGTCATCGCCGGCGCGCTGCTATTCGCCGGCAGCGACAGCCTGATTGCCATCAATCGCTTTCTTGCACCGTTTGACGCGGCGCGAACGCTCATCCTGCTGAGTTACTGGGCGGCGTTGATCCTGCTGACGGTTGGCACCCTGCGCGCAGTGCCGCCGCGCAACCCCATCAGCCGTTAGTCTCTGCGCTGCCCGCCAGCTGGCTGCGCAGGGCGTTGTTACGCGCCATCGCCTGATCCCGACGCTCACCCAGCGCCTCGAAAATGGTGTCGGACCGGGCCAACGTCGCCAGCGCGGCGTCGGTGTGCCCCAGGCTCGCCTGCACATTTGCGAGTTCGTAGTAGGCGGAGCCCACGTTTGCCGCATCGTCCGGCCGGCGGTCTTCAATGGCGGCGATGACCCGCTCAGCGTGCGCCCGCGCCTCGTCGACCTGCCCGCTGGCCAGCAGAGCCCGGGTCCGGGTATTGAGCGCCACAAAGTAGAGCGCTCCGGCGTTCAGGCCTTGCTGCTCCAGCGTCGTCGTGACTTCGTCGAGCAGGGCCAGGGCTTCAGCGTGCTCACCCAGCTTGATGAGCATGCTGGCCAGAAATCGCTGTGCATTGGCCAGCGGACGCCCCGTGCCGGCAGTTTGGCGTGTAAAGGCGATGGAGCGCCGGAAGGTGTCTGCCGCCGCTTCGAGCTTGCCGAGCCGGTACTGCGCGCCCCCCAGATTGGTGAGGATTAGGCCGAGTTCGGTGGGTGTCGCCCCTTCTTCGGCTTCGTAGGCGGCGACCGCCTGCAGCATCTCGCCTTCGGCTGCCTCCAGTTCGCCCAGTCGCAGCAGATTGAAGCCGACCTGCGAGTGCAGAAAGCCGCGCAGTTTGGGTTCGAGATCACCCGGCTCGGGGGCTGCGGCCAGTACGCGACGAATCACCGCGTTGGCCTGGCGGCGGGTATCCGGGTCACGTTTGGCATGGGCGAGCAGCCCAAGGTGCTGGGCATACTCGATGTCGAAGCCGGGCTCCTCCCGGTAGTAGGTCAGCGCCTTTTGCAGTGGCTCGACCGCGGCATCGAGTTCTCCCATGTTTGCGTAGGCGGAGCCGATCAAGGCGTTGGCCCCGGCCCGGTTGCGCGGCAGGACGTTCGGGTCCTCAGCCATGGCCTGCAAGGTCTCGATCACGGTCGGGGCATCGCCGCGCTGAACAAACACTTCGCCCAGGGCGATGAGCAAGGCCTCGGCATCCCGCGAGCCCTCCGCCTGCCGCGCCATGGCTGACCGGCGCTGATCGTCCAGAAATGCCAGGACCTGCTCGCCGCCCTGCTCTGCGGACTGCGCCTCGCCCAGCAGGCGGACGAAGGCTTCCGTGAGCTGGGTGCGCAGCTTGGCGCGCGTGCGGGCCGAGGCGGCAG
Source organism: Pseudomonadota bacterium (assembly GCA_036156195.1). Lineage (GTDB taxonomy): Bacteria > Pseudomonadota > Gammaproteobacteria > Nevskiales > OUC007 > Abyssibacter. The sequence continues at coordinate 85,627 of JAYZUZ010000011.1, forward strand.
CCTGTTCGGCCCGGGCCAGCGCGTTCTCGGTTTCGGCTTTCGCCGCCTGCGTCTCCACCAGCGCAACCTGCGCCTGATGCGCAAACCACAGGCTGGTCACCGTGCCCGCCAGCAGCGTCAGAATGACGCAGCCAACGGCCACCGTCTGCCAGGCGTACCGACGGAAGAACTGGCGAACGCGGTAGGCCCGGCTACCGGCACGGGCCGTGACGGGGCGGTGACTCAGGTAGGCCCGCAGATCATCGGCCAGCGCATCGATACCCGGGTAGCGGGCATCGGGCTCTCGCCGCAGGCAGCGCTCAAGAATGGCATCCAGATCACCCGACAGCTGCGTGGCCGGCACGCCATCCGGCGGCCGGGTGGCTGTCGATGCCTTGGGGAACTGCCCATCCAGCACTTGGCTGATCAGCCGCGAAACCGAGCTGGTCTCGGCATCGGCCGGTGGGCGCCCTGTCAGCAGGTGATAAAGAAGCGCCCCCATGGAGTACACGTCTGTCGGTGTGCCGACGGCCCGGTTGGCCAGCTGCTCGGGGGCGGCGTACACCGGGGTCAGCACGAGTTGGGTGCGCGTCTGCTCGTCAACAGCATCACCGAGAATCTTGGCGATGCCGAAGTCGAGCAGCTTGACCCGGCCGGCCTCTGTCACAAACAGATTGCCCGGCTTGATATCGCGATGAACGACCAGCCGGGAATGGGCATGCGCCAGCGCGTCACACGCGTCCAGAAACAGGGCGATCCGCTGCCGCAGATCCAGCTGTCGTCGCTGGCAGTACTGCGTCATCGACTCACCCTCGACGTATTCCATGACCATGTAGGGCCGGCCATCGTCGAGCGTGCCTCCGTCGAGAATGCGGGCGATGCCTGGGTGATCGAGCGTCGCCAGAATGCGGCGCTCGGCATGAAACCGCACAATGGCTGCAGGCGATTGCAGGGTCACGACCTTGAGCGCAGCGCGCTGCTCAAAGTTGCCATCGATCCGCTGGACCTCGTAGACCTCACCCATCCCGCCCCGGCCCAGCAGGCTTTGCACTGCCCAGGGCCCGACGCGGGTGTTGGGGATCAGCGGCTGAAAGACAGGCGTTTCGCGCTGGGCGGCACCTGTGAGCAGCAGCTCATCCCCCGCCTGCTGGGTGTCGGCCTCTGCCAGCAGCAAACGGACTTCGTCGAGTAGATCCGGGTCGTCGCTGGCCTGCGCCTGCAACCAGCGTTCGCGCTCGGTCTCGGGCAGCTCCCAGGCGGCGTCGAACAATGCCGACACGCGCGCCCATCGCTCCGCTGTGGTTCCCTGGCCAGACATCCCTGTACTCCCCGTGGCATCCAGGGTTAAGCCTAGGGAATACGGCGCGTAGCCGCACGCGGTCGATGGCGTCAGCCGCTGTCAGCCGGGGCTGACAGCGCCGGGGGTCTCGCGGTGATGCCGGGGGGTGATCAGGCGGCGCGATCCACCGGCGCGGTGTCCGGCTCGTCCGCCAGGGCCTTGATCGGACCTGACAAGCGCGCCGGATTGCGCGCCAGCACACCGTGGTAGTTCGAGAGCACACGGTCGAGGTCCGCCTCGATGTCTTCGCTGGGCTGGAACCAGTCAGCTACATCAATCCGGCCACGGCCCCAATCGAACACCAGGACCAGCACCGGCACTTCGGCCGCCAGGGCGATGCGGTGAAACCCGGTCTTCCAGGTCGTGGCGCCGCCCCGGGTGCCCTCGGGCGACATGCAGACGTAGAGCTGATCGGCCTCGTTGTAGAGCTGGGTGAGCTCGCCCACGACACCGCCGGCGGCGTTGCGATCAATGCCAATGACGCCCATCCAGCGGAGTAGGCCAGCGAACGGCCAGCGGAACAGCGATTGCTTGGCCACAACCCGCACATCAATGGACAGGGCCAGCGCCATGCCAATGGCCATGACGCCATCCCAGTTCGAGGTATGGGGTGCGCCGATGACCATCATTTTCGGAAAGTTCGGCAACTCGCCGGTGACCTTCAGCCCGATGGCGGCGAGGACGCGACGCCCCAGCCAGCGTGTGAATCGATTGCCGCGTCGCGGCACGGCGGGCCCAAGGTCTTGCGAGGTCAGTTCGGTCATGGTGTCTCCGCAACCCCGTGGGGACAGGCCCCCGGTCGGTGTTGGTCCGCGCTGGCGCACGGCGTGCTGTGATTTTTGGCTCCCGATTATGCGCGATTTGCCGTGACGACCGTGTGAATCCAGTCCACCCGGCTTGCCGCCGTCACAGGACGCAGGCACTGTCGGCGCAAGGGTTCCGACAGCGCGCACATCGGCGCTGTGCCACCCACCATTGATTTCCCCAATCCGGATACGATCTTCATGCTGAGATTGATTGTTCTGCTGGCCTGCCTGCCGGTGTCACTGCTGGCCGGCTGTGCCAGTGCCCCGCCCGCCCAGACCGAGGCTGCCGCCAAACCCATGCCGCCGATTGCCGAACGCCGCAAACACATCGTCCGCTCCCCGCAGGGAGACCGTGTTGATCCGTACTACTGGCTGCGAGACGACGAGCGCCAGGACCCGGACGTACTGGCCTATCTGGAAGCAGAAAACGCCTACACCGAAGCCAAACTCGCGCCCTACGCGAAGCTCCGCGAAACCCTTTATGAAGAGATCGTGGCCCGGTTGAAGAGCGACGATGCCAGCCCCCCGACCTACGACAACGGCTACTGGTACTACACCCGCTTCGAGACGGGCCGTGACTACCCGATCGTGGCGCGCCGCAAAGGCAGCATGGATGCCCCCGAGGAAGTCCTGCTCGATCAGAACAACCGCGCCGAGGGACACGATTTCTACCGGTTGGGTGATTACGAGATCAGCCCCGACAATCGCCTCATGGCCGTGGCCGAAGACACCGTCGGTCGGCGTCAATACAGCCTGCGCGTCAAGAATCTTGAGACGGGCGAGTGGCTGGACGATGCGGTTGAGAATCTCAATGCCAACCTGGTCTGGACGCCCGACAATGCCTCGGTGCTTTACGTCGAAAAAGACCCGACGACGCTGCTCGGCAAGCGCGTGCGCCAGCACCGCCTGGGTGAGACCGGCGAAGACCGGCTGATCTACGAGGAGCCGGACGACGCTTTCTACATGGGCATCGGGCGCGGTAAATCCGGGGAGTTTCTCTACATCGGCCTGTACAGCACGGAACAGACCGAGTACCGCTTTGCCCGCGCCGATGATGCAAGCCTGAACTTTCAGCCTGTGCTGCCCCGCGAGGAGCAGCACGAGTATGAGGTCACCGACCACAACGGTCGCTTTGTCATTCTCACCAACTGGCAAGCCAGAAACTTCCGGGTCATGACCGCGCCCGTGGCGACCAGTGCAGACAAGTCCACCTGGCAGCCGCTGATCGCCGCCAGTGATGATGTGCTCATCGAATCGGTGGAGGTTTTCAAACACCACCTGGCCATCAACGAGCGGCGTGATGGGCTGCGCAAGATTCGCGTCATGGACTGGGCCGGCGACAACAGCCTGGTCATTGATGCGGACGAGCCCACCTACGCGGCCAGCCTCATCGGCTCGGCCGAGTATGACTGGCCGTGGATGCGCTACGACCTCGACACCCTGACCAACCCGACCACCACCATCGACTACAACATGGTCACGGGCGAGAAGCGCGTGCTCAAGGTGCAGCCCGTCGAGGGCGATTTCGACCCCGATGCCTACACCTCGGAGTACATCCGGGCCACCGCACGGGATGGCACGCAGGTGCCCGTGTCCATCGTCTATCGCAAGGATCTTCGGCAACCCGGCAAGAACCCGCTGCTGGTCTACGGCTATGGCTCGTATGGCTACTCCATGGACCCGTACCTGTCGGTGTCGCGCCTGTCGTTGCTGGACCGGGGATTTGTCTTCGCCATTGCGCATATTCGCGGTGGCCAGGAGATGGGCCGGCACTGGTATGACCACGGCAAGCTCCAGCACAAGATCAACACGTTTAACGACTTCATCGATGTCACCGAGCACCTCGTCGCCGAGGGTTATGGCGCACCCGACAAGGTCTTCGCGGCCGGTGGCAGCGCGGGCGGCTTGCTGGTCGGCGCTGTGGCCAATATGCGACCGGCGTTGTATCGCGGAATTATCGCTTCCGTGCCCTTTGTCGATGTCGTGACCACCATGCTGGACGAGAGCATTCCGCTGACGACGAACGAGTTCGATGAATGGGGCAATCCCAAGGAGCCCCAAGCCTACGAAACGATGCTGGCCTACTCGCCCTACGACAATGTGGCGGAGCAGGATTACCCCGCCATGCTCATCACCGGAGGACTCTGGGATTCGCAGGTCCAGTATTTCGAGCCCGCCAAGTGGGTGGCCCGGCTGCGGCACCGCAAGACGGACGACAACATGCTGCTGCTGCACATGAACATGGACGCCGGCCACGGCGGCAAGTCGGGCCGCTACCGACGCTATGAGGAAGTGGCGTTGGAATACAGCTTCATGCTGGCCCAGCTGGGCATACAGGACCCAGACGCCAAAGCCGTGGAGGTCACGCCCTAACGCGGTAGCGACACCCGAGCCGGGTGTGATGGTTGCGACCGCTGTGACCCACACCCGGCCCGACACAATGGCCACCGGTCAGCGGCGCGGCGCGGCCCGTCGCCGGGTTTGAACTGAACCGTGCCACGATCCGCCAGTCTTACGGGTGAATCCATTCACGACCGCAAGGCAGGCCCCCATGCAGGAATTTCTGCTTTCCATCTTGTCACACAGCTTCACCTGGGGACTCATCGCCGGCTTGGTGCTGTGTCTGGTGGTGTGGCGGACCGGCGCGATTCAACGCCGCGAGCAGAAGCGCGAGATCAAACGCCTGAATACCGAGTTGACCGACCTGAACAAGCACCTCGGCCAACAACTCAAGATCACCGCCAGCGGCAACGAGACGCTGAACGCCGAACTGGCGTCGCTGCGGGAGAAGAACGAGAACCTGCGCGTCTCCATCGCAACCCTGCAGCAAAAGCCCGGCAAGGCGGAGGCCCGTTTGCTGCAGGTCTACGACCGCGCCGTCCACCTGTTACTGGAACGCGCTCCCGGCTTTGCACCAGCCTGGGAAAGCGCGATCCGCGACGCCGAGGCACATGTAGCGGATTCGGAATCCGGCCTGACCAAGCTGGTCCGCCGCGTAACGCGGCCGGCGCTGGGTGCACCGACCGCGCGAACCACATCCAGCGATGAGGTCTGATCTCGCAGCAGACCGGAGGCGGGTTAGCCGTGCATGGCCACGCAGCGGCTGACTTCCTCGGCGGCGCCGAGAATCACCGGCACACGCTGGTGAATCTTTTCGGGCTGCAGGTCCAGAATCGGGCCTTCCGGTGTGCAGCACTGGCCGCCGGCCTGCTCGACCAGAAAGCCCATGGGGTTGGCTTCGTACATCAGGCGTAGCTTGCCCGGCTTGTTCGGATCGCGCTGATCCCAGGGGTACATGAACACGCCGCCCCGGCACAGCACGCGATGGACATCGGCCACCATCGCCGCCACCCAGCGCATGTTGTAGTTCTTGCCACGCGGGCCTTCTGCGCCCTGTAGCAGTTCGGCGATGTAGGTCTGCACCGCCGGCGCCCAGAACCGCTGGTTGCTCATGTTGATCGCAAATTCCTTCGTCGCCTCGGGAATCTTTGCCTCACGCGTGAGCAGAAAATCACCGCTGACCGGGTCCAGCGTGTACATGTCGACACCGTTGCCGGTGGTCAGCGCCAGCATGGTGGAGGGGCCGTACAGCACATAGCCTGCCGCCACCTGATTGCGGCCCGGCTGCAGGAACTCGGCCTCGGTCACAGGCCCGGTGGTCTCGCTGGGCAGAATCGAGAAAATCGTGCCGACCATCGAGTTGATGTCGATGTTCGACGAGCCATCCAGCGGATCGAAGGTCACCAGCAGGCCGGCCGATTCGCGCAGGCCCACCACGTCGTCTTCTTCCTCCGAGGCGATGCCTCGCACCGGCTCGCAGGCGCCCAGGGCACTCTTGATCAAGTCGTTGGCGATGACGTCGAGCTTCTTCTGCTCCTCGCCCTGCACGTTCTCATTGCCGGCAGCGCCGAGAATCCCAGCGAGCTCCCCCCGCTTGAGTTGCTGGCTGATGGTCTTGCAGGTGTCGGCCAGGCAGGCGAGCGTCGTGGCCAGCCCCTGGTTGTCGAGGGACTGAAGCTGGTCTTGCAGAATCGGATGCGACATGAAGGGTCTGAGTGTCAAAAGTCGCGGGATTATGCCATCCGACCCCGGCAGCGGGTGCGGCGCCTGTCAGCCAGCCAGCAGCGAATCGATCTGGTTGATGGCGGAGGTTGCGCCTTCGACCACCCCCATGGCCAGTACTTGTTCCAGCGCTGCGGTGTTTGCATACGTGCTCACATAACGCGCCCGCGTGCCCTGAGCGAAAGATTCAAAGCTGAATACGTTGCTGGACACGGGTAGCTCTGGATTGGGGTCGAACCCCGCATCGGCAAAGCCGTCATCAAATGCAAAACCGTGAGGCGCATCGATTCGGGTGAGTACCCAATAGCCGTAATACGTATCCCCGCCGGGACCGGTCATGTAGTAAGTGCTGCGCGCACCCTCGGCCAACTGATGATCGACGAATGTGGCCGGATGAGACGGCGGGCCCCAGATGCGCTCCAGTTGCCGGGGGTCTGCGTAAATCGCCCAGACTCGCTCGACCGGTGCCGCAAAGTCGGCCTGGATCGTCAGCGTCAGCGCGTCGAGATCGTGCGTCACATGGGTTACGGGCATGCGTTGTCCTCGTCGTCAAAGGGCCTGGTGGCCGCCGAGATTCACTGTCAGCGATGCGTTCACCTGGGCCCAGCGTCCCATGTTGTAGGACATTTCCTACACGTTCGCGGTTGAGTGGGCCGATAGTCCCACAGGCTGCGTACCTCTACTGTCGGAAGCCCGCAGATTAATATGTTCTGACCCAAGGAGCTTTGCTCGTGAGAGACCATCTTGGCATTCGTTCTCTACTGGCCGCAGCCGGCATCAGCCTGATCACGGCCTGTTCCCAGGCCCCCGAAACCACCGCGACGAGCGCAACGGGGGATGCGATGACCGCCGCCCCAAGCCTTGCCGAGCGCGCCGACGCCATCGCGGACCAGTATGTTGTCCGCCTCTACCAGCCCGAGCTTGCATTAGATGTTCGCAGCTTGGCCGAATCGCTGTTGGAGCAGGCCGGTGGAGGCACGCTGCTGCACAGCTACGACACCGTGCTCTACGGTTTTTCCGCCAAGATGCCGGCTGATGTCGCCAGCACGCTGGCAGCGTTGCCGGCCGTCCGATCGGTCGAGCCGGACCAGTTGGTCGTGGCCACGGCCACCCAGTCCAGCCCGGTGTGGGGTCTGGATCGTGTAGACCAGCGCAACCTGCCGCTGGACAGCAGCTACAGCTATCCCAACGCCGCCGGCAGCGGTGTGCACGTGTACGTCATCGATACCGGCATCAACGCCGACCACACCGAGTTCACCGGCCGTGTGGGCCAGGGCCGCAACTTTGTGTCCTCGGGTGTGATTTTCGCGCCCGATCCGGATGACTGGGACGACTGCGAAGGCCACGGCACCCATGTGGCCGGCACCACTGTGGGCACGCAGTACGGCGTTGCCAAGCAAGCGACCGTGCATGCCGTCCGGGTACTGGATTGTCTGGGCACGGGCTCCGGCTCGGACATCATCGCGGGCATGGAGTGGGTCGCCGACAATGCCGAATTACCGGCTGTGGTGAACATGTCACTGGGCACGCTGAACGGTCGCAGCCAGGCGCAGGAAGACGCCGCGCGTGGTCTGTACGATGCCGGGATTCTGCCCGTAGTCGCCGCAGGCAATGACAGCACCGATGCCTGCAACACCTCGCCCGCCGCCGAACCCACAGCGGTTACGGTCGGGGCGACTGACATCGACGATGGTCAGGCGTCTTACAGCAACTTTGGCAGCTGCCTGGATCTGTATGCACCCGGCTCGAACATCGTCTCGGCCAGTGCGTCGAACAACACGGGCACGGCAACGCTGTCTGGCACCTCCATGGCCTCTCCCCATGTGGCGGGCGCCGCTGCCATTCTGCTCGGACTGGACCCGAACCTGACGCCCGCGCAGCTCACCAGCGCCCTGTTGGCCGACACCACCCAGAACGTGGTGGTGGGTGCGAATGCAGCCTCCCCGAACAAGCTGCTTTACGTCGAGAACAACGGGGGCAGCACCCCGGTCGATCAGCCGCCGACAGCCAGTTTCGCCGTGGACTGCACGGATCTGGATTGCAGCTTTGATGCCTCGACCAGTACGGATGACAACGGCATTGCCAGCTATGCCTGGACTCTGGGCGACGGCAGCCAGGCCACGGGCGTGGCGCCCGTCCACAGCTACGCGGCTGCAGGCGACTACGATGTGACGCTGACCGTGACGGACAGCATCGGCCAGACCGATGCCCTGACGCAGACAGTGACCGTCACCGATACCAGTGGGGGCTGCAATGGTTGCACCGTCTACACCGGCACGCTCAGCGGGACGAATGACGAGAACATTCATCCCGAGGGTGGCTTCCAGTGGGCCGGAGGGACGCTGTCCGGCGTGCTCGAAGGTCCGGGCAATGCCGACTTTGACCTGGAGTTGCAGCGCTACAGCACCAGCTTCCTGTTCAGTGGCTGGCAGCGGGTGGCCAGCTCCACCTCGGCCTCGTCGAATGAGTCGATTAGCTATAACGCCAGCGCCGGCGAGTATCGCTGGGTGGTGCTGTCCTACAGCGGTTCGGGCGACTATGTGCTGACCGCCACACCACAGTAAGACCTGGGGGCCACGACGCATCACGCGTCGGCTGCCCAACGAAAAAAGCCCCCGGTGAGTCACTCACCGGGGGCTTTCTCTTGCACGTTTGCCGGGTTAACCCGCCTGCTTCTGGCTTTCGACCCAACGCTGGACGCGACGTTCGAGCAGCTCCAGCGGCAGCGCCCCCCCACCCAGCACGGTGTCATGGAAGCCCTTGATGTCGAAGTCATCACCCAGCGCGGCCTCGGCCTCGCGGCGCAGCTCCTGCATCTTGAGCATGCCGATCTTGTACGAGGTCGCCTGACCAGGGATGACCAGGTAACGCTGGATTTCCGACTTGATCGATGTCAGCGGCACCGGCGAGTTCTTGTCGAAGTACTCGACGGCTTCCTGCTCGGTCCAGCCCTTGGCGTGCAGGCCGGTATCCACGACCAGGCGGATCGCCCGCCAGATTTCCGAAGACAGCTGACCGAACTCTGAGTAGGGGTCCTCGTAGGTGCCGGGCATTTCCTTGGCCAACCACTCGGAGTACAGGGCCCAGCCTTCGATGTAGGCGGTGAATCGGGCCTGGGTACGGAAGGTGGGCACGTCCTCCAGTTCCTGCGCAATGGAAATCTGCATGTGATGGCCCGGCACACCTTCGTGGTAGGCAATCACCTCCAGTTCGGGAATCGGCATGGCATCCATGTCGGACAGATGCGCGTAGTAGGTGCCTGGCCGCGAACCATCCGGCGTACCCGGGAAGTAATGCTGAGCCGCGCCATCCTGCTCACGGAAAGGCTCAACACGCTTGACCACCAGATCTGCCTTGGGCAACCGGCCGAAGTAATCAGGCAGCGACTCCTTGATGGTGTCGATGGCGGCGGTGGCCTCGGCGATGTACATCTCGCGGCCCTCATCCGTGTTCGGGAAGCGGAACTGCGAATCCGTGTTCAGGAATTCGAAGAAGGCGTTGAGATCGCCGTCGAACTCAACACGATTCTTCAGCGCCGTCATCTCGCCCAGCAGTCGCTCGACTTCTTCCAGGCCGATCTGATGAATCTCGTCGGCGGTCATGTCGGTGGTGGTCTGCGTCCACAGGCGATGCTTGTAGTAGGCCTCGCCATTGGGCTGCGTGCCGCCGACACCGGTGGGGTTGACCGCCGCCTTCGGCAGGTCGGATTCCACCCAGGCAATCACGGCTTCGTACGCCGGCTTGAAGCTATCGAGCAGCGCCGCCTTGGCCTCGGCCTTCAGCGTGTCGGCCTGCTCGGCGTCGATGACCTCATTCTCAAGCAGGGTGTCGATTTCGGTCTGCATGTCCGTCCAGATCGAAGCGTCTTCACCCTCGGCAAACGGTGCGCCGGCGATGAGCTTCTTGGACTCCTTGATCACCGCTTCATGGGCGAACTTGGGCGGGCGGATGCCTTTTTCGGCCGACGCCTTGGCCAGCTTGATCAACTCACCAAAGGCCCCTGGCAGCTCGCGCACACGCGAAATATAGGCCTGCATGTCCTCAGCCGACTCGACCTTGTGAAAGCTGATCAGGAAGGTCGGCAGGAAGGTGTGCATCCCCTGCATTTGATTGAAGGGATACTGGTTGAACCGATACGGCCAACCCGCAATGGCCTGCTCGGTTTCGTAGACCCAGATGTCGTACGACATCTTTGCTTCATCGCTGAGCGCCTCGTAGTCGAACGCGCTCTTCATCTCTTCCGTAGCGGTCTTGCGCCACTCCAGCTGGGCCTTGGCGCCCGCCTCGGAGAAGTCGCCCAGCTCACCATAGCGGTCCTTGCGGCCCAGAAAGGTCATCTGGATCGGGCTGAACTGCAGTTCTTTCTCAAACTTCTCCTCGAACCAGGCGTTGAGGCGATCGGTTTCGCTCATCGCGGTTTCGGTTGTGGCCTCGCGCTTGTCCTCGGTCGAGGCACTGCTGTCGGACGAGGGGGCACCGCAGGCTGCAAGCAAGACGGCCAGCAGCGATACAATCGTAATACGCATCGGAACTCCTAAAAACGAAAATCCACTCGGGCGTCGCGCCGGCGGATGCATCAAATCAAGGACAACGAACAGCAGGTTCGGTGCCATGGCGCGGAGTATCGCACGGTCGGCCCATCCGCCCGACTGAGCCGAACACCCAGGGGAACAGCATGAACGCGGAGCAAAAAACGCTACTCATCGTGGCCCATGCGGTGTCACCCAATCTCCGGCGTCTGCTGGCGGCGTTGCGCGCAGGCGCCAAGGCGGGCGGCGAGGAACAGGTGAAGCTGGTGACGTTATCGCCCTTCGAGACCCAAGCCGAGCACGTGCTGGCGGCCGACGGCGTGCTGCTGCTGACGCCGGAAAACCTCGCCTACATGAGTGGTGCGATGAAAGATTTCTTCGATCGCAATTACTACCCCACCCTGGATCATCAACAGGGACTGCCGTACGCGCTTGTCGTGCGGGCGGGCAATGATGGCAGCGGCACCGTGGCCAGCGTGGAGCGGATTGTCACCGGCCTGCGGTGGAAGGCGGTGGCTGATCCGCTGATCTGCCGCGGTGAGTTCCGGGAATCCTTTGTCGACGACTGCCATGAACTGGGCGCGGCCATGGCCGCCGGTCTGGCCGCCGGTGTGTTGTGAGCAGCCCCTCGCCGCCATCACCCGACTGGTGGACGCGTGACAAACGATGGCGGCATCACGCCATCCGCAGTGAGGCGGGGTCGAACCACTGGCTGCTGCTCGGCATGGCGGCCGTGGTCTTTGCGCTGGCACTGCCCGGCACGCTGGCCATCCCGGAGGAACTGCGTGGCGGCAACTGGCCGATCCTCGCTGTCTTGCTCTTCGATGCGCTGGGCGCCGGCCTGGGCATGCTGGCGATTCGCGAGTGGCTGGCCTGGCGTCGGTTCGGCGAAGTGGAAGCCGTACTCGACCCCTGGCCGGGCGCGATGGGTGGCGACGTGGCCGGGTACTTCAAGCTGCGTCGCCCGCTGGCCGCAGACCATCGCATCCGGGTTGAGCTGACCTGCGAGTCCCGCCGACGCGGGCATAAAAAGACCATCACGCGTCCGGTCTGGAGCCATGCACTGGACCTGCAAGCCATGCAGCGCGGCGAACAGCAACTGTGGTTTCACTTCGACGTGCCGGAGGATTTGCCGGCCAGCGAACCAGCTGGCCGTGATTACCACGTCTGGCGTCTGACGCTGGATGTCTCCCAGCCCGGCGCTGATCTCAAACGCCAGTACTGCATCCCGGTCTTCCCCGGCACGGCCCGCAACAGGACAGCGCAGCAAGCCACCCGCATCGACACGCAGCCGCTGCAGGCGGCCCTGTCCCGGCTGATGAACATCTACCGCAGTGGGGACCGGGTCACGCTGGACTTCAAGCCCGGCCGCAACAGGTCGCTGGCGTTGCCCTTGCTGCTGTTCGGTTTATGCAGCATCGCATCGGGCGGATTCCTGGCGACGCAGGCGGGTGTCCGCTTGGTCTTTGAGCTGGTCCCCGGCCTGATGGCGGGCGTCTTCCTGCTGGTCGGCGCCGGGATGTTGCTGGGTGGACTCTGGACGCTGGGTCATCGTCGCATCGTCCTCATCAACGCGGATGAGGTCGCCACACGGGTGTTCTGTTTCGGCTGGCCGATCACGACCCGCCATCTGCCACGAGATGCGGTCCGGCACCTGGGCTGGCAGCGCACGGGCACCTCCCAGAGCGGACGTCAGACGGCGGTCTGGCACGCGCTGGTCGTCCACCACCGCCTGGGCAAACCCCTGCGCATTGGCGATGGCTTCAAGTCTCGGCAAGCTGTCGAGGCCGCTGCTGCCCAGCTCGGCCAGCTCACCGATCTACCCGTTGCCGCCGACGCTAGCCGTCGGCCCTGACCTCGGTAAGCACCGGGTTCGTGCACACCGCCTGGGTGCGCGGATGCTCAGCGCCCAGGTGCTGCCCTACGACATCGCAGGCCCGCTCCAGGACTGGCCGGGCCCGATCAATCTCGCCGTGTTCGATCAAGGCCTTGCCGTAGTTACCAGCGAATAATCCATAGTGCAGATGGTCTTCGCTCAGTTTGCCGCCCGCGAGCTCCAGGAGGCGATCAAAGACCTGCACGGCCTCGGCTGACTGGCCCATCTTGCGCAGGTTGTTACCGAGATTGTTGTAGTCGACCAGATCGTTGATTTCCGGGCCGCCCGGCTTGGCTTCACTTTGTGTGACCAGCAGACGATTGATCTCCACCGCTTGCGCGTAGTCGCCTGCCTCGGAGGCCACGTAACCCCGCAGGCTGGCCAGTGTGCGCACGACCTCGGCGTCATCACCCAGCAGCGCACGCATTTGTTCATGCCCCTTCTGCACCAGTGCCACACCGGCTTCCGGCTGGCCCGCCATGGCGTAGACGGCGGCCAGCGAACAGCCGGTCATCAGCGTCTGGGGATGCTCCGGTCCCAGCACCCGCTCATAAATCGCGTAGTTCTCGGCCAGCAATGCAATCGATTCATCGAAACGCGCCTGGTCGCGATAGTTCAGCGCCACGCCATCCCAAGCCACGACGGTCCGTGGGTTATCCCGCCCCAGGCGTGCCTCCAGCCGCTGAGCCACATCGGTGCCAACGGCCAGCGAAGCCTCGTTGTCGCCCATGCGCACCAGCGCCACCATGAGCTGCTGCCCCACGGCCAGGGTGAGATCGTCATCCGGGCCCAGTGCGCCCCTGGCCCGTTCATAGGTGGCGCGCAGCTCGGTCACGGCCTCATCGCTGCGCCCGGCTTCCAGGTCGATACGGCCGCGTGTAAACGCCGCCTCGATGCCGATTCGCTGATCGGCTGCATCGCTGATCTGGTCCAACGTCGCCGACGCTGCCTCCAGTCGCGCCGCAATCACCTCGGCGCTGGCCTTGTCGACCAGGAGGCGATCCCGGGCATCGGCGTCGCGGGCCGCATCCAGGGCGCGATTCAGCAAACCAATGCCTTCGTCGTACCGGCCCAGCGCGACATAGGTGTTGCCCAGCGTTCGGCCCAGCTGCGCCTGCACAGCCGGGCTCAGCCGTTCGTTGGAGGCAAATTCGGCCTTGGCCACATCCAGCACATCGACCACGGCCAGGCGCTCGCCCAGTGTGCGTTCGGGGTCGGCTGAGACCAGCATCTCGTTCAGAAAGGTGTTGACCGCCTCGCGCTCGGCCAAGCGCGATTCAGCTGCCAGGCGCGCCTGGGCTTCGGACACGGCAAATCGAACGGAAACCGCCGTGGCCACCACCAGCGACAACACGATGGCCAGCGCCGCTCCCGCCGCCAGCTTGTGGCGTCGCACGAACAAACCCGTGACATAGCCAATCGACGGTGGACGCGCCTGGATGGGGCGACGGTCCAGCAAGCGGTCGATGTCGTCTGCCAGTTCCGCTGCCGATTGGTACCGCTGCTCCACATCCCGGGCAATGGCCTTGTGGACGAGCGTCTCCAAATCACCCCGGGCCGCGGGCTGGCTGGCAGAGACACGGCGTGGCGTAGCACGCGACAACGTCTCCAGCGCGGTGACCAGGGTGCCGCTCTCCAGCCCCTCATACGGCAGGTGCCCGGCGAGCAGCTGATAGGCGATCACGCCGAGTGAATACACATCGGAGCGGGGATCTGCCTGGGTGATGTCCCCAACCAGTTGCTCCCAGCTCATGTAGGGAACCGTACCGATGATCTCACCGGCATGCGTGACGCGGGTCGCGCTGTCTTCGGTCACCACGCGCGCCACACCGAAATCGAGAATCCGCGGTTCGCCCCGGGCATCCACCAGAATGTTCGCCGGCTTGAGGTCGCGATGAATCACCCCACGGGTATGCGCAAAATGGACGGCCCGGGCGAGCTTGCCGATCAGCATCATCCGCTGGCGAACATCCAGGGCCTGCTCCTGCGCATAGGCCGTGAGCGTCGGCCCATCGACGTAAGCCATGGCCAGATACGGCACATTAACCGCGCCGACCGTCGCCACACCGGCGTCATACAACCGCGCGATGTTGGGATGTTCCAACGACGCCAACACTTGGGATTCGCGCCGGAAGCGACGCTCCAGCTCAGGCCCTGTGGAGGACAAGACCTTCAGGGCAACCTGCCGCTGGGGATCCTGCTGCTCGGCAAGAAACACGCGGCCCATTCCGCCATGCCCCAGTTCCCGGAGAATGCGGTAGGGCCCGATACGCTCCGGCAATCCAGACGCCTTGGACTCGTTCATGGGTGTCAAACCTGCGCCGCCGACGGACGGCCTCTGTCCAAGGCATGATGCCGAAACCCGTCCGTCGGCTACACCCTCGCCCATCACCGGGCTGCGACCCAGCCCACAGTGGCTGCACCAGGCGCCACCGGGCGGGCACCGATTCCCTCAGAGCAGCGGCTTGATCGCGGCGGCGTAGCGCTCGAAGTCTTCGATCTGCGGCAAATGCCCTAGCCCGTCAAACTCGATGAGTTGGGCATCGGGGATGCGCGCGGCCGTCTGGCGGCCCAGCACGGGGTAGTTGCCCAGCTGTTGCGCGACAGCGGCCGGCGCCCGGCTGCGACCCGGCGCCGTGCGGTCACGCTGGCCGATGAGCAGAACGGTTGGAACCGCCAGTGCCTCGAACTCATGGACGACGGGCTGTGTCTGCAGCATGTCGAAGGTCAGTGCCTGGCTCCAGGCAACGTCATCACCCCGCGGCCCCTCATACAGGGCCGCCAGCCGGCGGGCCCAGCGTTCGTACGCTGGGTTCCAGTCGCCGTCGTAGTAGCTCTTGAGCTGGTACTGCTTGATCGACTCGAAGGTTTTCCGCTGTTCCGCCGCATAGGCCGCATCCACTGGCGTGTGAGGCACCCCCAACTTGAGCCAGTCTTCCAGACCAATCGGGTTGACCAGGACCAGGCGGCTGACACGCTCGGGGTACTTCAACGCGTAGCGTGTGGCCAGCATGCCGCCCATGGAATGGCCGATGACCAGCGCCTCGTCAACGGACAGCTGTTCGAGCAGTGCGCGGGTGTTACTGGCCAGCTGATGGAAACTGTACTGATAGCGGCGCGGCAGATCGGAAGAACAAAAACCGATCTGCTCAGGCACAACGACGCGGTAGCCCGCTGCACGCAGCAGCGCAATGCTGTCCACCCAGTAGTCGGCGCAGAAGTTCTTGCCGTGCAGCAGCAGCGCAGTCCCGCGGGTCGCGGTCCCCTCCGCTGGCGCAACATCCATGTAACGCATGGTCAGCGTTTGCTGCTGGGACTGAAACTCGAATGCCTGCAGTGGATAGGGGTAGCGGGGTTCTTCGGCCAATACCAACGGACCGGCCAGAAGCGAGAAAGTAATGAACAGGCACCGTAGAACTGGGATCACGCAAACATCCTTGTAGCGTCAGGGATCTCTAGGACGACACGACGCCTGCATCGGTTCCCGGCGCCAATGCGCAATGATGAATCTGCAGGCGCAGACCATCCGCTCCCAGCTGATCGTGCCGGTAAGCAAAGCCCAGCCGTTGCAGCAGCTGAATCGAGCGCCGGTTATCCGGCTTGACGACGGCATACAACTCGGCGAGTGCGTAGCGCAGCCGCGCAACACGCATGACAACCGAGGCCGCCTCAAAGGCGTAGCCCCGCCCCGCATGCTCATCGAGCAGAGCAAACCCCAGGTCAGGGCCGGGCAAGCTGTCGCGATGCACCAGCCCGGCCATACCGATGAGCCTGCAATCGGCCTGGCGAGCCACCAGCCACAGCCCGAAGCCGTGCGTGGCATAGCGGTCAAGCAGGCGCGTCTGGATGTACTGTCGGGCATCCTCCTGCGAAACCACGCCGGATGCTGCGATGCTCCGCACCCAGCTGGGCTGCGTCACCAGCGTCCGGACAAATTCGGCATCGTCCAGGGTGGCCTGGCGCAGATACAGCGTGGCCCCGTCGGCGACCCGTGCGCCCTCCGCCTGCTCAGGCGGCATCGTAGGCGCGCTTGAGCGCAGCCAATGCCTCGTCTGGCAGCGGCGTATCGACCGGCAGGCGGATGCGGTGCGTGCACATGGCGTTAAAGCTGCCCGAGACTTCAAGCATCCCGCCCGCCGCTTCATTCTTCAGGACCAACCCCAGGTCCAGGCGGCTGGCCGTCGACGGCTGAATCAACCCGAACTGCTTGCTGCGGCGCAGGCTGACATAAGCCTTCTTCGGGGCAATCTCCACATCCGGACCAAACCCCTTAACGGCAGCGAGCAACGCGTCGTAATGCGGCCGCAGCGCCGCCTTCTTGCCGGCATACTGCGCAGCCACCAGATCGTCCGGCTCGGCATGGGCCGCAGCACTGCGCAGGGTTTCGTGGGCCACCAGGTTGGCGTAGCCATGGGTCAACCCGTGCTCAGCCTTTAGCCACTTGACCAGGGCCCCGTGCTTGTCAGCGCCGCTGGTGCGCGCCAGCGCCACCCACTCGGCCAGACTTTGACCGGTCTTGGCCTCGAGGTTGGCGATCATCGTTGCCGCAGCATCGGTCATGTGTGTCTCCCCGCTAGGTCTATGAACGTCTGCCTTACGAATACCCGATTAACACGGCGACGACCATCGCAACGCTACCAAAGACCAGCACCTGCAAAGCCAGCGGCCAGATAAAACGCACCCAGCGGCCGTAAGGCACGCCGCAGACACCCAGAATCCCCATGAGCACGGCATCGGCGGGGTTGAGCATGGTCGTCAGGCCATCACCCAGCT
Organism: Pseudomonadota bacterium; assembly: GCA_036156195.1. Taxonomy (GTDB): domain Bacteria; phylum Pseudomonadota; class Gammaproteobacteria; order Nevskiales; family OUC007; genus Abyssibacter. Next base: position 102,991 of record JAYZUZ010000011.1, read on the forward strand.
GATACGCCAGCACGGCCACCTGTCGCGGCAGACTCAGCACATCGGCAATGGGCGCCATCAGCGGCATGGTCACGTAGGCCTGCCCTGAGCCGGAGGGCACAAAAAAGTTGATACCGCATTGAATCCAGAACATGCCCACCGCCGAGGCCGCCGAACCCACTGCAGACAGCGGGGCCGACAGCCCGTGGACGATGGTGTGAAGAATCTGCCCATCGGTCAGCATGACCTCGATGGAGCGCGCAAAGCCGATCATCAAGGCTGTACTGGCCAGTGCGGCCGCACCGGTGCTGAATTCCTTGGCCATGTCGTTCACCGACTGGCCGGCGACCAGGCCACAGACCACGGCCATGGCGAAGAAGGTGGCACTGAGCTCAACCAGGTACCAGCCCTGGGTGATGATCCCCCAGACCGCCACGCCCAGCAGGGCCAGCGCCGCCCACAAGGTGGCCTGCAACCGGCCCGTCAGTGCCGGGGGGTCTTCGGCCAGTGCGACCTGGGCTTCCGGAATATCGATGACCAGTGATTCGGCCGCATTGCTCCGCACTTTGCGTGCATACCGCCACACATGCCAGATGCCCAACCCCATCAGCGGCAGGAACAAGGCCACGCGATAAGCGCTGCCGCTCAGCGGGGGCAGATCCGCGATGTCCTGGGCAATGAGGACCGTGAAGGGGTTCAGCACGGCAGCGCCGTAACCGACGGAGTTGCCGATAATCAGAATGGCGGCCGCAACCACGGCATCCATGCGCAGGGCGATGCACAAGGCGGCGAGGATAGCGCCAAGCGCAATGTATTCCTCCCCCATGCCGATGCTGGACGACCCCAGGGAGAAACTCAGAATGCCCATGCCGACGAGCAGGCCGGGCCTGGCATCAAAGCGCTTGAGCAAGCGCGCCATCCCCGCGTCGACCGCGCCTGTCGCCTGCAGTACACCCAGGGCACCACCGATGATGAGCACGAAGAAGATGATGCTTTGCGCCGATTCCAGGGCGCGCGGTATCACCGTAACCAGGCTCCAGACGGGCACCTCTGGTGCATCGTCGATGATCTGGAAGGTGCCCGGCACCACAACCTCGCGCCCATCTTCGTTGATCGCGGTGTCGTAACTGCCGGCGGGCAACAACCAGGTCAGTGCAAAAGCGAGAACGGTCATGCCGTACAGCAGGACCAGGGTGTGGGGAACGCGAAATTGACGCATAAGTCTCGAACTTCTCGGAAAGGCGGGCCAGCCGGTACACGAACCGTGCCAGCCGAAAAATCAACGGCCGGCGTGAGCACCGGCCCCCTGCACGACCTTCAAAATGTCGTGCCCGGTGTGAACTGGCTGCGGCGCTGCCAGCGCGCCCCCTGGTAATCGGTGGTCAACCGCGACCCGGTATTCACCCAAAAGCTGTGCCGGTTGAACATCATCTCCGGGTGGTAATCCGTCTCCAGGCTGGCCAGCGGGTAGCGGAATCGTCCCGTCACACCTTGCTTGCGGGTGGCTTCAAGCAAGTACGCCTGCCCATCGCGCAGCAGCACCACCCAGGCATGCCCGCCGCCCCGATACTGGCCGAGGACCACACGCGCATCCTCGCCCTGCTCGATCAACCAGTCGGCCAGCGCAAGGGCATGGTCCTCACAATCCCCCTTGGGCGCCACGAAAGCCTGCTCGCTGGTCTGCCAGACTTCCTGCCGGCCAGCGTACTGGAGGTGGTCGTACTGGTATCGCTTGCGCAGCGCGAGCACCTGCAGGGGTTCCAGCACATTGGCGGCCTCGAACGGGCGGTACCCAACCAGATACCCATTGACGATGTGATGCCGCCAGTCGGTGCCCATGGCGCTGGCGGTGGCGCGATCCCGACCGTCGATGTCGTAGGTGAAAAAGGCGCTGGCCTGCTGTTGTGTGCCTGCGATGCGCAGGACATCGGCCGCGGACACCTGCCGGCCCGAATGCAGGACCTCGAGCCAACCGTCGGACGCGGGCTTCGGTCCGCGTGCACGCAGGGCCTGCACCGCCACATCCAGATCATCGGCAAAGGGCTGATCGCGGGCGTAGTCCGGCACGGCGACCTGCACGGCAGACCGCGCAAACTGATCGAGAACCGCCAGCAACCCCACGACAACCAGTAATGGCGTTATCCAGCCGCCACCCCGCTTGCGGCCCATGCTCAGCCCTTGAATCCGAAGGTCACGATCAACGCTACGAAAAACATCAGGGACGAGGCGAAGATCGCCACGGCGACGTTGCCCTTGCGCAGCTCTTCTTCAAAGCTGATCGACGGCATCATCTTGCGGTCGACCCACAGCAGCGCCAGCACGGCGACGATCAGGGCAACCACGGTGTAGACCAGGTTGATGCCGAGATTGAACAAGGTGGCGATAAGAAAATCAGAGGACATGCGGAGTATCCGGTGAGTGAATCGGATGCCAGGTCAAAAGGCTGGCCGTTTTGCCGTATGAGCACGACGTCGAGCACACGGCCCTGCCGGCGAACCGCCACCGCGTGACAGCCACTACCAGTCCACGAATCCGGATTGCCATGATCACAGACTCCCCATGCACCCCTGGCGCAGTCTACGACAGCCACGCCCACCCGCCCTACCGCCGTCGCCTTTGCGCGCGTAGCCCCGTCGCGGCCGACCCGCCAGCTGATCTGAACAGCGCAGGCCTTCGGCCGGCCGCACTACACTGCACCCCATGAACGACGAATCTCGCTCCGGGTCACCCGGTCGTCGCGGTCGGACTCTGCTGGGCCTGGGTCTGCGAACCGCTGCTCGCAGCGCCTGGGTCGGGGCACGGGGCCTGCTGCCGGGCGAAGTCGATTCATCCGCTGCACTACGGGCCCTCGGCGCGGACTGGGTCCAGACGCTCGGCCAGCTCAAGGGCGCTGCCATGAAGCTGGGCCAGTTCGCTTCGCTGCTGCGCGGAGCACTCCCCGACGCGGTGGTTGACCAGCTGGAGGCCTTGCAGCAACAGGCCCACCCGCTCCCGTTCGATGAAATCGCGCCTCTGATCGAAGCACAGTGCGGTGCGCTGGACCGACAGTTCGCCTCCATCGAACCGCAGGCGCTGGCTGCGGCATCCATGGGCCAGGTGCACCGCGCCCGGCTCCGGGATGGCCGCGCTGTGGTCATCAAGGTGCGCTACCCCGGCGTGCGGAACGCGATTGATGAAGACTTGCGGCAGCTCGCACGCATCATCAAAAGCGCCCGCGTGCTGCGAATTGACGCGGCCTCGCTGGATGCGAGCCTGGCCGAGATCCGGGCGCGGCTGCATGAAGAGGCCGACTACCGGATCGAACGCCAGCACCTCGCGCGCTTTGCCACGGACACACGCGTGCCGGGTATCCACCTGCCGGAAGCTGTCGACGCACTGTGCGGGGAATCGGTGCTGGTCTTAACCGAACATCCGGCTCTCCGCCTGAGTGAGGCCTGCGCAGCTCCCCTGCCCCAGCGACAACAGTGGTCCGTCACGCTGACACGTTGGCTGCTCCATCAGTTGCTGACCACCGGACTCATTCACGCAGATCCCAACCCCGGCAATTTTGGTTTTCTGCCGGATGGCCACGTAGTGCTCTACGATTTTGGCTGTGTGAAGACGCTGACGCCGACCTTGGTCGACCAACTCCGCCAGGCACTGAGGCATGGCATGGCACAGGACTGGCCCGCCGTACATGCCGCGCTCGTCGGGCTTGGGACACTCACGGCCGCCGGTGCCGAACGGCTGGACGCACTGACACCGCTGTACCAGGCCACGCACGAAGCGGCGCTGGGCCGCCTGCTGGCTGCACCGCAGTACGACTTTGCGCAGGACCAGATTCACGAGCAGATGCGCGCGTTGGCGCCGCTGCATCTCAGGCACATTCGTGATTTTCGCAGCGCTCCGGAACTGCTGTTCGCGGGGCGGACGCTCAGCGGCTACTACTGGATGCTGCGACAGCTCGCGGCCAGCCTGCCACTGCCCGCGTTACTGGACGAGGCGCTGGCCACGCCGGTGCGGCCCGTGGACAGCACGCCGGCTGCGTGACATCGCGCCCAGCCCCCCGCTGGCGCGATCACCGTGATCAGGAAAACCGTACAGCCGCGAAGACGGCGATCATCACAATGCCCAGGGCCACCTTGGCCACCGTGCCGACCAGCAGCCCAATCGTGGCGCCAACGCCAGCCCGGCCGGCCGCGTCCAGATTGCGGCCTGCAATCACCTCGCCGGCAACTGCCCCAATAAAAGGTCCGGCAATCAAACCGATCGGAAAGAAAAACATCCCGAGGATGGCCCCGACCGTCGCGCCAAACACCGCCCATCCGGACGCCCCGAATTTTCGGGCGCCCAGTGCCCCGGCGATGAAATCCAGGGCCACTGCCACCAGCATCAAGATAAACAGCACGGTGAGCGTCTTGGTGCCGACATGGGCAAACTGCTCCGCCCAGGCAGCCATTAACATGCCGCCCCACATCAGCGGCGGCCCCGGTATGGCGGGAAACACCAGGCCGACCACCCCCAGCACCAGCAGCAGGGCGGCACCACTCCAGATCAGGATTTCAACGGGCATTGGCTCGGCAATCGCGCATGGCAGAAGAGGCGGGGCCACAGTCTAGCGAGACTCCATCGCCTGGGCATTGGATGGGCGGCGCCGACACCACGCTGCATCGCGGCAGCGGCGACTTTCACACAGCGTTGACGGCTTCTGGTTAAGCTCTCGGTCTGCAGGCAGACACTGGAGTGAGATGACAACTGCGCAGGGGGCTGCGTCACGGCTACCGCAGCGTGTGCTAGTGGTCGATGACGACCCGTTTACGCGCGATGTGGTCAAACGCCGCCTCGAACGTCTCGGAATACCGGCCGTCCTGACCGCGGGCTCGGTTGAGGAGGCTCGCGTGTGCCTGGCGACTACGGCACGGATGGACTTGATCTTCTGTGACCTGGGTATGCCGGACGAAGATGGCGTGACCTTGCTGCGCGGTCTGGCGCCCGACTACGCCGACTGCGGCATCGTGCTCATCTCGGCCATCAGCGAAAAACTGCTGCGTGTTGTGGGCAAGCTCGTCTCTGCGCACGGCCTCTGGCTGCTGGGCACATTAAGCAAACCACTGTCCACACGGGATTTCGACCAGGTCATGACCGCCTGGCGGCAAGGCCCTGGCCCCGTCGCCTCGCGCCCGCAGGCCGAGCTCAGCGTGAACCGTCTGCGCACCGCCATCAGTGACGGCGAGATCCAAGTCCATGTGCAGCCGCAATGCGCGCTCGACACCGGAGCGCTGGTCGGTGTCGAAGCGCTGAGCCGTTGGACGCTGCCCGGTTACGGGCCAGTCTTCCCGGACCTGTTCATCCCATTTGCGACCACGCACGGACTGATTAATGCGCTGACCGAGCACGTCCTCAATGAAGTGCTGGATGCGCTGGCCGCCTGGCGTGAGCAAGGCCTGCAACTCACCGCGTCGGTTAATGTCGCCGCCAGCACCTTGCACCGTGTGGACTTACCGGATGTCGTACTGGACGCCTGCGCGCGCCGCGGCATCAACCCGAATCAGCTGGTCTTCGAGCTAACCGAGGCCGATGTCGTCCACGACCTGACCCGGTCGCTGGATGTCGCCTCACGCCTCTATCTGGCCGGTGTCACACTGGCGCTGGACGACTATGGCACCGGGCAGGCGACACTCAGCCAGTTGCGTCAGTTTCCGTTTGGCGAGATCAAGCTGGACCGATCGTTTGTGGCTTCAATGTGCGGCGACGCGGAAGCCAGGACCATTGTTGAATCCAGTTGCCGTCTGGCTCGCAGCCTCGATTTGCGCTGTGTGGCCGAGGGGATTGAAGACGATGAAACACTCCGGCTCGTCAGAGCGCTGGATTGTGATCTCGCCCAGGGGTATCTGATCGCCAGGCCCATGCCCATCAGCGAACTGCTGGACTGGTCGCGGCAACACCAGGCCCATCCTGTGTTTGGGGCAACAAACCCTTCGACATGCTGAAGCGCCGGCGCTCCGGACTGCGACTGGCCAGGCTGCTGAGTGCCGGGCTGGGTGGCCTGATGCTGCTGGTGCAGTCCGCTGCGTGGTCGCAAACCCCGGACGCGGATTCGCGGATCGAAATCATCACGCACCCGCGGAGCGTCGATGCCTCGCTACCGCAGGACACCTTACGCGCTGTGTTCTCCATGCGGCAGCAAACCTGGGCGAATGGGCAGCGCGTTCAGGTGTTCGTGTTCCCCGACCACAGTCAGGACCACCAGCACTTTTGCAAGTACATGCTGGGAACCTTCCCTTACGTCCTGCGGGCCATCTGGGATCGCCTGGTGTTCACGGGCACGGGCTTCGCGCCCATTGAGGTCCAGAGCGCAGATGAGATGCGCCGGCGCGTCAACCAAACCCCTGGCGCCATCGGATACCTCGTCCACAGGACGCCCCCCCATGCGGCATCGCCGCGCCTGGTGGCAGACACCCAACCCGCTTCAGCCGGGGAGACACCATGATCAAACAAGGCGTGATCGCGCTGATCGCTGGCTTGGCCGCGACCCCTGTATGGGCGGAGTTACGCCCGGATTATCAAATCCACGGATTCGCCGCGCAGGGCTTTGTGCTGACAAAGGGCAACAACCTTTTCGGCGACAGCCTGGATGGGAGTTTCGATCTGCGGGAGATGGGGCTGAATGCGCAGTGGCAGCCGCTGACCAACCTGGGCATTTCCGGGCAGCTGTTGTCGCGCCGGGCCGGAGCAGCCGATGACGGAGAACCTCGGGTGGACTTTCTGTTCGCCGACCTGGCGCTGCAACGCATGGCGACGGACGGACATGAACTGGGGCTACGCCTGGGCCGCGTCAAGAACCCCTTCGGCCTGTTCAACGAAACGCGCGACGTGGTGTTTGCCCGCCCGAGCATCCTGCTCCCTCAGTCGATTTACTACGATGGTGAGGGCTTGCGCAGCCTGCTGTTTTCCGTCGACGGCGTGCAGGGCTACGGCCAGTTCGACCATGGCGCTCACTTTACCCAGCTGACATTCAACTACGCGTTGAACTTCACGCTCTCCCAGGACGAAAAACGCGAGCTGTTCGGCGGCGCGTCCCCACCTGGCGATGTCCGCATCAGCCGCTACTCGGTCACGCGTGTCATGACGGACTGGCAGGCCGGCGTGTTCAGAACCGCAATGACACTGCTCACCGCCCGCCTGGATCTCGCGTTGCAAGGTGCCCCGCCGCAAATGTTCGACGCGAGCATCGCCCTGCTCTCTGCACGTTGGAACCGCGCGCGTCTCAGCCTGTTCGGCGAGTACTCGCTGGTCACCTTCTCCGGCGACACCACCACCCGCTCGGACGGGGGCTATCTTCAGACGGAATATCGGTTCACCCCGGGTCTCACCGGCTTCGCGCGGGTCGGCGCACGCTTTCTTGATCGAAACGACCGTGACGGTTCCGCCTTTGCCCGCGCCACCGGCCAGCCTGCACACATGCGCTACAGCCGGTCTCTGGCCACGGGCCTGCGGTGGCAATTCGACTCTCACTGGGGGATCTCAGGCGAATGGCATGCCATCAATGGCAGCGGGACCGTACCCGCCCTGGACAATCAGAACCGTGACCGCGCATCACCCTGGAACGCCCTGCTGATCATGGCGGGCTATCGGTTCTAGCGGCCGTAGGCCCGCCGTCCGCCCATGGCTCAGCGTAAGCAGTCCAAAAGGCCGATCCTGGCGCCGACACAGCGCCTGGGTTTGCGGTTCAAGCTGCTCGGAATCCTCATGCTCGTGCTCGGTGTCACCCAGACCAGCGTGGGCATTCACCAGTACCGCGCAACCACCCAGGCCAATCATCAGTTCATCACCGAGCAACTGCAGCGCGCAGCGCATGGGCTCCAGCCACAGTTGGATGCCGCAGCGGATGCGCTGTCTCAGCTGGCCGCCCAGATCGCGGTTTCCATCGACGAACAGGCCGACGGCTCAAGCACTGTGCAACAAACCGTTGCGGCCGAGTTGCTGGCCTCCGTCAGTTCATTCCATCTCTACGATGATCGCGGCCAGGAGTTGGCCAGCTGGGGACATGACCCCGTTGTGCGCTTTTCGGATGCTGCGCGCAGGGAACGTGTGCGGCGGGCCACAGAAACAGGCGCGCCGCGCCGGTCACTGGAATGCGCCGAAGAATGCCGGATCGAGGTTTGGCTGCCGCTTATCCACCACACGGGCGCTCTGCGCGTCGCGCGCATTAGCGAACCGCTGGTAGTGGTCCTCCAGCGCATGTACCAGGTCCTGGGTATCGACCTCATCCTCACCACTACGGATGGGCAAAATGGACCGCACATCTTTGGACGCGGCGTGCTCGCCATGAGCCGGGCGGATTCCCTGCGCCCGTCGCTGGCTGCGTTTGCACGCGCCAGCCAGCTCGCACCGGATCAGTCGGCCATCTCCGTGCGCGCGGATGACACCCACTGGGTGCTGTCGTCTCAGGCCATCGGCTGGCAGCCTGCCGCGGAGGCTTCCATCGTGCTCGCAATGGATGTCGGTGACTACCAGGCTGCCGTAGAGCAGGCCAGTCGGCGCACGGCACTGGTCTCGGGTGCTGGCCTGCTGGTTTCGCTGCTGGCAGTGATGTGGCTGATCTCTCCGACATTGCACAGGCTCCGCAATGTCACCACCGCACTCCCTCTGCTGGCCGACAACGATTTCGACGGCGCGCGTGCCCGGATTGGCCGGGCAGCCCCACAGGGCCTGGCCCCCACCGACGAAGTGGATGCACTGAAGCAAAGCGCGAGGTGGCTGGCAGACCGGCTTGAAACGCTGGCTGAGGTCGAGTCCGAAAGCCAGGCCAAGTCCGAGTATCTGGCCATGGCCAGTCACGAAATCCGGACGCCGCTAAACGGCATTCTCGGCATGCTTGAGTTGCTCTGGAACGCTCCGATGACCCCGGGCCAGCGCGAGCAGATCCGGGTGGCGCTGGACTCTGCCGAGGCTTTGCGAGCGGTCATCGACGACATTCTGGACATGTCGAGAATCGAAGCCCGAAGGTTGGATCTGGAATCCGCCGAATTCGTACTCGCCGATGTGGTGCACCAGGCCGCGGCCACCTGGTGGGTGCGAGCGGTGCAGAAAGGTCTGGAGCTACTGGTCTTTGTCGACCCCCGCCTGGCACCACAGTTTGTCGGCGATGCCAACCGACTTCGCCAGGTTCTGCTGAATCTGATCAGCAACGCAGTGAAGTTCACTGCAGAGGGACAGGTTTCGATTCACGTCACGCCTGCGCCCCATCAGGCGGTGCAGATCGCAATTGCAGACTCCGGCATCGGAATCTCCCCGGACGCCCAGGCGCGTCTGTTCGAACCCTTTGCACAGGCCAGTCGCTCCACAAGCCGCCAGTACGGGGGCAGCGGTCTGGGCCTGTCGATCTGCCGGGGCCTCGTTGAACTCATGGGTGGGACCATCCGACTCGACTCCCAGCCTGGGCGTGGCAGCTGTTTCACGCTGCACTTGCCGCTCAAACCTGCCGATGCCCGCACCGCCCCACTGGAGCTGGGACCAATGGACGTCGACCTCTCGCCACTGACCAGCGGGGATGAGCAGGCGATTCTGCAAAGCTACCTGGAAGCGGAGAACCTGCGCATCAGCACGCAGACCGCAGACTTGCACATCGAGGAAGCCCCAGGCGCGTTGCGGCAGCTTCGCATCCGCTCCCACCACGGGGCCATCGCAACGCTTCAACGCCCGGTGAGCCGCCGACAGCTGAGACAAGCCCTGCTGACGGTCACACACGCCGACACCGCGGACGCCCCTGCATCCAACCCCTTGCTGGTCACGGGCCATCAACACCGCCGGGTACTGATTGTCGAAGATCACCCGGTGAATCGGACCGTGCTGACCCGGCAACTGGAGCGACTGGGCTATCAAGTCACCGGCTGCGAGTGCGCGGAACAGGCCCTCCAGCGCCTCGGCCTGGCACCCTACGCGCTCGTGATCACCGACCTGGAGATGCCGGGCATGGACGGACTCAGTTTTTGTCGCAACGTGCGTGCCCAGGCCTCGCCCAACCAGCACACGCCGATCGTGGTCGCGACCGCGCATACGCTGCGATTCAAACGCGAGCACGCCATGGCTGCCGGCGCTACCGACTATCTGGTCAAGCCCATCAGCCTGGATGGCCTGAACAGCATGCTAGGCAGAATTCTGGATGGGCCATCGACGGCCGTTGCCCCGCCTTCTGCCGGCATCCGACGCCACGATGAACCCATCGACACCCGCTATCTCGTCGACGAACTTGGCGTCGATCCAGCGGAATTGCAGGACATGCTGCGTATGTTTATCGACACCAATCGTGGGCCGCTGGCAGAGATGTCCACAGCGGTCGCACACTGCGATTGGCACAGGGTCGAGGGACTCACGCATCGCGTGCTCGGTTCCGCGCGCACGGCAGGCGCAGCGCAGCTAAGCGAGGCGCTCGAAGCCTTGGGCGAGTCAGCCCGACGCCAGGACGCAAACACTCTCGCCCAGTTCACGCGTGTTGAGCAGGCGTTCGTGGCCATCGAACACTACGTAGGCGCGCGATAGCTCCCTCGACGCAAACCAGCCCGGTCCGCGTCCTACGGACTCGCTACGCTCGCGCCGATCTGCTCCCGGCAGATCGTTCGAACCGGGGGTTCTTATCCCAATCCCCTTCCCCGCCAAACGAAAAAGCCCCGCTGGTGCGGGGCTTTCTCATTTGGCGGAGAAAGAGGGAACCTCATTATCAATCTATCAATCTGTTTTTATTGATATTTAATTACCACCCCACCCTTCTGACCCTCACGCATACCCACGCAACGCTGTTGCTGAATTGCAGCACTCCCAACACTCAGGTTGGCGCGTACTTGCGCATTCACATCTCACGTTTAGTAAGTCTGGGAGCTCGTATGCGCACCCGGCCGGCCGAACCTCTCGGACTCCACCGTCTCGCACAATGGCCTCATGAGCCGCTTAGGCCATAGATAGGATTAGGCATGCCCGTAACCTCAAAGATCCTCTGGGCCCTAATGCGCTCCCACTCATCAACAGGGTCTAGGGCGGCCCAAGCTTCCAGCAGGCTCTTTTGTGAGCGGCCGATGCGATAGCCGTAGCGCCAAGACATATAGTTGTAGGCCCTCGCCACATCGCCCTTTACGGATTCAGGAACCTCCACAAATCGACCTGCGCCGTCTTCGCTGATTTCGAAGTCACAGACGCCAAAGGCTCTGGGCTCTCCAGGGACCTCGCCGAATCGATAGTTCGAGCGGACCGCATTGAGCGTCCCAATTGCCGGAATCAGATTCCACGGATCACCTTCTGCTCGGGCAAACTCTGGGTCAGTATCGCGGCAGTGCTGCCGACCGCTCGTGCCGCTTGGCGAGTCGTTGTAGCAGGAGCGAAAAAGCTGTCGGCCAAAGTCGGATACCGGAACAACGTGCTCCCACTCAATCCGGCCGATGCGGTTGGCGTAGGTGTCACTCTTGACGCCGCAATTGGGGGACACACGCTTGCTCTGATCAAACGCACATCCGCAGTACATCTCGACCCTTCGGTCCGCATATGATGCAGGGCGCGGCGTCATGCGGAAGCCCGGCAATTCAGGGCTGCAGAAAATACCGAATCCCGTCCTGCGCAGCGAGAAAGGAATTGGCCTGATCGCCCTGCAGCATGGCCAAGGTTGCGAGCATCCCGGCCAGCGTGCAGCTCTGCGCGGCGACGGTCACGGCATGCGGCGCACCCGGCACCGGCCAGCCCGTCCTCGCATCCAATACATGGCCGTAGCGAATGCCGTCGCGCTGCAGGAAGCGGTTTGCATCACCCGAGGTCGCGACGCCGCCACTGCGCAACGCAATCTGCGGCACGGCGGCGGCCTCGCCGATGGATTCCACGCCCAACGTCCACGGCGTGCTATCGGCGCGGTCGCGATCGCAGGCCAGATCACCGCCGAAGTTCACTAGAAGTGCGGCATCGGTGACGGCCCGCGCGGCGGCCAGCGCCCGGTCAACCGCGTATTCCTTGCCGATACCGCCGAAGTCCAGTTCCATGCCGGGCGCCATCGTCAGTAACGGGCGTTCCCAGCACACATGTGCCCAGCCGACAGACGCAAGAATCTCCGTGACCGTCGCCTGCGTCGGCAGCTTGTCCGAGCCGTCGAAACGCCAGACCCGGCGCAGCACGCCGGCGGTGATGTCGAACTTGCCGTCCGAGAGCTCAAAGAGCATCGCCGCGTAGTCGAGCATGTCCGCGGTTTCGTCATCCACACGAACCGCCTTTCCGTTGGCCGTGTTGATGGCGTGAATGATGTTGCCCGGCCGGTAGCGGCTCCAGTGAGCCTCGATCCGCAGCGCTTCGTCCGACACGATGCGTGTGACGCGGGTGGCGAGTGTTCGATCCGCACCTTCAATCAGCACCTCGCAGGGGCTTGCCATGGCGGCAAACGTTCCGCGCCAGACCTCCGGGCCGCGTTGCTCCATCTTGAACTGCTGCGCCACGCGCCGGCTCAGTTCGCAGCCTGACGCTGCAAGGCGTCGACGAGCCGTGCTTCCAGCGCCGCCTCATCCCGAACCCGAAATCCCTTGTGCGACCACAGCACTGCACCGGAGCGATCCAGCACGTAGCTGCTGGGCATGCCGAGCAGGGCGTATTCCTTCGCAATGACGCCCTCGGGATCGAACACGACGGTGAACTCGCTGCGGTACTGGTGCATGAACTCGGCGGCCGCGAATTTGTCCTGATCGACGTTGACGGCGATCACCTGCAGACCGTCGGCGCGGTACTTTTCCTGCATCCGGCTCATCCACGGAAAGCTGGATTTGCACGGCACGCACCAGGACGCCCAGAAGTCGAGCAGTACCACATCCCCCGCGTAGTCGCCGACGGCAAACGCCGGCTCATCCAGGCGCGGGAAGTCGGCAGCGCCGGCGGGGGTGCCCAGTGCGATCAGTGCCGCGATGAACACGCCGCGGATTGCACGTCTTGGGGAGATTTCAGCCATGACAACGCACCTCGAAACGAGCGCCCTGTGGGGTGTTGGGGCCGGCGGAAAAGGCCCAGCCGTAGTGGTGGCAAATACGCGACACGATGTAGAGACCGATGCCGAAGCGTGGTTCGCCTGCCACTGCATCGCCGTGCGACACATATGCGTCCAACAATTGTTTGGGGTCCACGTCGGGCAGGCCGGCGCCGGTGTCGGCCACTGCAAATCCGTGTTCGTCGATCTCGACCCGAATCTCGCCGGACTCCGTGTGCTGTGCAGCATTGCGCAGCAAATTCAACAAGACCGTGCGCAAGTGAGCCGGTGACGCCGCCAGCGCGCAGGGTGTTGTTTCAACCACGTGGACATGTCGCCCGGTCAGCTTGCCGCTGAGCAAGTGGATCGCGTCGTCAACCACGGACTTCACGCCGACGCTCGGCAACTGGTGGGGCGATTGTTCCCGCGCGATGAAAAGCAGGCTGTCCAGCAGGTCGGCCAGGCCCTTGCTCGCACGGTCGGCGCGGGCCAAGGCCCGTTCCTGCGCCGGGCCCGTGGCTTCCCGGGAGAGATCCAGCGAGGACTGAATCACCGCCAGCGGCGTGCGCAGCTCATGACTCATGGCCGCCGTGATCAGCCGCTCGCGTTCCAGCAGATCGGCATGCCGGGCTGTTAGTCCGTCGATCGCCATGGCAATGGTGCCGAGTTCGCTGCCGGCGAAACGGCGGGCGAGTGTCGTCGCACGCACGCCCCGCATTTGATCGACGGATCCTGCGAGCATTCCGACCGGTTCAGCCAGCCGGCGCGACAGCCACAGCGCCAGCAGGGTGCCGATGCCGCCAACCAGCAGCGCGCTGACCAGCACCACCCAGCGCATGTCCTGCTCGCGCGCCTCGATTCGGGAGACGTCGAACGCGGCGGTGAGCAGACCAAACTCTGTCATCCGCCGGAGCACGTGCCAGCGTTTGCCGAGGTAGGGGATGTCGTGATGTTCGCCGTTTTCCAGATCGCGGAAGGCAGTGGGCGCGTAGACGAACTGCCCGGCGTCAATCCAGATCTTGAGCGCCTCGGTCTCCGGCAGATCGGGCACCGCCGCGCGTGCCAGCTGCTGCAAGACGAAATCCACCTCCTCGTTCACCGTGCGTGACAGCAGGTCGGATTCCAGCCGTTGCGAGTAAACCAAGAGCGTGATGCCAAGCACGCTGACCAGCAGCGCGCTCAGCCCCAGCATGCTCAGCAACAGCTGGTGCCAAAACTTCATGTGGCGCTGCGAATCCGGTAGCCGACGCCCCGATGGGTTTCGATCAAGGGCGGCAGGCCTGGTACGTCGACGAGCTTGCGAATGGCGTAGACGTGCGTGCGCAGCAAATCCCGATCCGGCAGTTCATCACCCCAGATCACATGTTCCAGCTCCTCGCGCGGCACGATGCGATGGGTGTTGGCCATCAAGTGGGAGAGCACCTTCACGGCCGCCGGTTTGAGGTGCAGCGACAGCCCGGCTCGTGTCAGATCGCCGGTATCCAGGTCCAGGGTCAGATCGTCGATCCGCAGGACACGGCTGACGGACGCGCCGTGCGAGCGCCGGGCGATGGCGGTGACCCGGGCTGCCAGTTCCGGCAGCGAAAACGGCTTGACGAGGTAGTCATCCGCGCCGGCGTCAAAACCCTTGAGCTTGTCGGCTTCGGTATCGCGTGCAGTGAGCATCAAGATCGGCACATTGGCCTGCGGGCCGCGGCGAATTGATTCGGCAATGCTCAAGCCGTCGCCGTCCGGCAGCGTGAGATCGAGGATCACCAGTTCCGGCTGCGTATCGGCCATCAGTCCTGCCACGGCCCGCACACGATCCGCACAGTTCACCTGATGGCCTTTGGCATCCAGAAAATCTGCCGTGTTTGCCGCGAGATCGGCGTCGTCCTCAATCAGCAGAATGCGCATGGTTTCAACATCCGTGGTCGGTCGCCGCCGGTTGGTTCCGGTGCGATGTCAGGCCGGCATTCCAGCACATGGTATGTGAACGCTTTGTCGACATTGCGTTGACAAATGTGTTGCTAGTGTCGCGGCTCACGCTGCCACTGGAGTTTGCCGTGTCCCGAGTGTTTTACCGATTTCGACGCATTGTCGCGGCAGCGCTGGGCGTGCTTGTCGCGCTGCCCGCAATCGCAGGGCAGATCTCGTCTGCTGACGACTTCGATCTGGACAGCTATGCCGGAGAAGTCGTCTATCTGGATTTCTGGGCCTCGTGGTGCGCGCCGTGCAAAGCCAGCTTCCCGTGGATGGATTCCATGCAACAGCGCTACGCGGACGCCGGGCTGCACGTGCTGGCGGTGAATGTGGACGCAGAGCCCGAGGCCGCCGAGCGCTTCCTCGCGACGTTCGTACCGGAGTTTGATGTGGTCATGGACCCCGATGGCGTGCTCGCCAGCCGCTACAAGATCGAGACCATGCCCAGCAGTTTCCTGATCGGCCGCAATGGCGAGCTGATCAGTTCACACAAGGGCTTCCGCGACAGCGATCGCGAGAAGATGGAAATCGGGATTCAGCAGGCGCTGTCGCGCGTGCAGGTGACGGAGTTGATGCAATGAAAAAGCGGGTCTTGCGTGGGGTGGGACGTGTCGGGCTGGTGGGTTGCCTCGCCGGACTGTCGACATTGACGGGGTGCGTGCACGTGCAGCCCTGGGAGCGCGACAACCTCGCGAAACCGGAGATGGCCTTGGACGGCGACATGGTCACCACGGGCCTGGATGAGCACATCTACTTCTCCAAGGAATCCTCCAGCGGTGGTCGTGGCTTCGGCGGTGGTGGTTGCGGCTGCAACTGACCATCGACTCCAAACCGTCTGATCCGCCTCCACGCCCGCTTTCGAACCGGTGACCACCATGTCTGATTCCAAGTCCGTCAACCTGACTCACGCGTTGTCCGCTGCGACCGACACGCTGCTCAAGTCCAAGCCACGATGCCCCTCCCAGCCCAGCCGCACCGCCGCATTGGGTGCCGGCGCGGCCGCCATTGCCTGTCTGGCGCTGCCGACCTTGGCCACTGCCGCCGAGCCGGGCGAGTGGGACATCGACACCGCCGTGCTGTTCTACAGCGAGACCGATCGCGTCTCGGCCGTGGAGCCGGTCATTTCCGCGACGCGCAACTTTGCGAATGACAAGAAGCTGAACCTCAAGCTGGTCTACGACGCGCTCACCGGCGCATCGCCGAGCGGTGCCGTGCCGTCGTCGCAGGTTCAGACCTACACACGGCCATCCGGGCAGGGCAGTTACACCACCGCGGCCGGTGAGATCCCGCTGGACGACACCTTCCGCGACAGCCGCATCGCTGTGAGCGGCGGCTGGAGCCAGCCCGCGCTGGGTGGCACCGGGTCGATCGGGTTCAATGTCTCCAGCGAATACGATTATGTGTCGCTGGGCCTGAACACCGGGTATGCCTACGATTTCGCCAAGAATAACGCGACGGTCTCCATCGGGCTTGGGTATGCCGCCGACACCATCGAGCCGGAAGGTGGCGTCCCGTTGGAGGGCAGTTGCCTGTTCGGCGCGAGCGCCTCAAGCGGCTGCTCCGAAACAAGCTTTGACGCGACCCGCCGCGACACCAGCGAGGACAAGAACACCCTCGATCTCTTGCTCGGCTACACGCAGGTGTTGGGCAAGAACACGGTCGCCCAAGTCAACTTTACGCTGTCGCAATCCGACGGCTATCACACGGATCCGTTCAAGTTGGTCAGCGTGGTCGACACGGACAATTCCGAAGGCAATGGCATCGGCGAGCCCGAGCGGCACATCCACGAGCTGCGGCCGGACAGTCGCAGCAAGTCCGGCGTGTTCTTCCGCGTGAAGCACATGTTCTTCGGCCGCGATGTGCTGGATGCCTCCTACCGCTTCCAGTCCGATGACTGGGGCATGGCCTCCAACACCATCGACCTGCGCTACCGCTGGGTCATCGGCAACAACAAGGCCATCACGCCGCACTTGCGCTACTACGACCAATCCGCCGTGGACTTCTACACGCCATTTCTGCGGGACACCGATCCGCTGCCGGCGGAATACACCGCCGACTACCGGCAGGGCAGCTTCACGGGCCTGACCATCGGCGCGGAATACGAAACCACGGTCTGGAACGGCAAGGCCATCCGCGTTGCGCTGGAGTATTACGACCAGACCGGCGACAGCCCGAGCAACGCGCCGGGGCAGCTGGCGAACCAGGACATCTTCCCGGACCTGCAGGCCGTGATGGGGCGGATCAACTTCGACTTTGACTGGTAAGCACGTCTGGCTGACACAAGAAACGCCGCGATTCGTCGCGGCGTTTTCGTTGGTGGTGCACGGTCTGCCAAGAGCAGACGGCGGGCGACGCAACCCATTCAACTGCTGCCTTTCGCATCCTCCAGCACGCAGGCCGCGCCCTTCTCCGCAATCATCGCCGTCGGCGTGTTGGTGTTGCCGGAAGTGATCGTCGGCATCACCGACGCGTCAATGACCCGCAACCCCTCCAGCCCGATCACCCGCAGACGGTTGTCGACGACGGCCTGCGGATCGTCGCGTAAACCCATCCGCGCCGTGCCCACCGGGTGGAAGATCGTCGTGCCGATATCGCCGGCGGCCTTCGCGAGTGAGTCCGGATCATCGCCAACATTCGGCCCCGGCAGATATTCCTTCGGTTGATACTTCTGCAGCGCGGGCTGCGCCATCAGGCGGCGTGTCACCCGAATCGCATCGGCCGCGACCTGACGGTCGGCCTCGGTTGCCAGATAGTTCGGCGCAATGCGCGGCGCCTCGCGGGGGTCGGCCGACCGCAGCCGGATCGTGCCCCGCGAGGTTGGCCGCAGGTTGCAGGGCGCGACCGTGATGGCCGGGAAGCAGTGCAGCGGATCACCGAACTTGTCCAGCGATAACGGCTGCACGTGAAACTGGATATTGGCCCGTGTTTGTGACGGGTCCGACCGTGTGAACAACCCCAATTGCGACGGGGCCATGGTGAGCGGCCCGCGGCGAAACAACAGATATTCCAGGCCCATGCCGGCACGGCCAAGCAGGGAGTGGTACTGCGTATTCAAGGTCCGCACGTTCGACACGGTGTAGATCGCCCGTTGTTGCAGATGGTCCTGCAAATTGCGGCCGACGCCCTGGCGGTCGGCGACCACCGGAATCCCCAGCTCGCCCAGCCACTCGGCCGGCCCGACGCCTGACAACTGCAGCAACTGTGTTGAGCCGACAGACCCGGCGCTCAGAATCACCTCGCCCTTGGTCTTCGCCTCAAATGTTTCGCCTCCCCGAGAAAAGCGCAGGCCACAGGCACGTTTGCCATCAAACAGCACCCGCTCGGCCAGCACCCCGGTCTACACCCGCAGATTGGGTCGCTTCGTAAGCTTCCCCGTCAAGGCGACAGTTCAAAAGTAGAGTTTCTGGCGGCAAGTAATCTGGCCTCAGCTGGTGTCATGTTGCCCAGCGCATCGTGCGGTCGCTCCTCGTTGTATTCGATCATCCACCAGTGGGTGGCTTCGCGGACATCGTCCAAGCTGGCAAACAGATGCTGGTCCAGCACCTCTTCGCGGTACGTGCGGTTGAAGCGTTCGACGTAGGCGTTCTGATTGGGTTTGCCGGGTTGGATGTATTGAATGGCCATTCCGGCCCGTTTGGCCCAGGCGGTGAACGCCTCGCCGAGAAATTCCGGTCCGTTGTCGCACCGCATGACCTGCGGCAGACCGTGTTCCGCCTTTAGCTGCTGAAAGATTCGCACCAGGCGCCCAGAAGTGAGTGAGGTATCGATCTCGATATGGAGCGCTTCCCGATTGAAGTCGTCGACGACATTGAATGTCCGAATGCGTTTCCCGTTGTAGAGGGCGTCGCTCATGAAATCGACAGACCACAGGATATCGGGCATGTGTGGGACGTACAGCGCCACACGCTCACGCTTGGGTAGGCGACGCTTGGCCGGTCGCCGGCGATTCAAGCCCATGGCGATGTACACGCGATAAACCCGTTTGTGATTCCAGTCATAGCCGAGACGACGGATGATCTTGTAGCACTTCCAGAATCCCCGGCTGGGCCGGTCGGCGACCAGCTCGGCCAGCACGGCAATGATCTCGGCATCCCGGACCGTCCAGTGATCGGGTTCGTTGTAATAGGCCGACCGAGAGAGCGATGCACACCGGCAAGCCGCGGCGACCGGTAGTTCGTGAGTGGCCGTCGACCTCGCGTCGATCGCTCGGCCCTAGAGCTTTTTTGCGATGACATCCTTCATCGCGGTGTTCTCAAGTGCCAGGTCGGCGTACAACCGCTTGAGCCGGGCGTTCTCCGCCTCCAGCTCCTTCACGCGGCGCAGATCTGAGGCCTCCATGCCACCGCATTTGGATTTCCACTTGTAGTACGTGGGTGAGCTGATGCCGTGCTTGCGGCAGACCTCTTTGACCGGCAATCCGGCATCCGCTTCCTTCAGAATCGCAACAATCTGGGACTCGCTGAATCGGGACTTCTTCATTTCAAACCTCCTGGCTGGCAATGTGCCAGAAAGTTCTACTTCCTACCTGTCGCCCGTAGGGGGAAGCTTACGGTCGACGCTGTTCCCGAGACGCGTTGCGGACCTCGATCGGGTCTTCACCGCTCGCGACAACTCCGCGCCATTTCGAGGCGAGCTCGCGTGCGCCAGCGAGGGTGACGGACGGGTAGGAACCCAGCGACATATCGCGACGTCGTCCGGTTGGCGCGACGAATCGAAAAAGCCAGCTCGGTCGACCCGTTTTGCGCACTTCGAAGTAGAGGTTGTCGTCGATGTGTTGACGACCGTAGACGTGCGAGATGCTGTCGATGCGCGATGCGGTCATGCGCTTCATGGCACCTGCCTGTGGGGTAGGCGTTGGGAGTCTAGATCGACCCCACATGCCGCCCATCACGTGGATGAACCATGATGATACTCACTGAAGCGCAGTGAGCAATTTTTTCTTATATATCAGTCGCTTTGGGGCTTCCCGAAGCGTCCTGAAACATCAATTTGGCGGAGAAGGAGGGATAGACTCGGGCCATCCTGGCCCTCGCCGCTGCGCGGCGCCGTCGCTGCGCTCCCGCGTCCGATTGGACCGTCCTGGCCCAATCGTCGAACCGGGGGCTCTCATCCAAATCCCCTTCCCCGCCAAACGAAAAAGCCCCGCTGGTGCGGGGCTTTCTCGTTTGGCGGAGAAGGAGGGATTCGAACCCTCGATGAGGCTATAAACCCCATACTCCCTTAGCAGGGGAGCGCCTTCAGCCGCTCGGCCACTTCTCCGTGGGGTTGGCTTGGATGTCGCGGGTGTCGCGCCAGCCGAAGCGGGCGTGATTGTACGCGGCGTGGCGCTTGAGGGCCAGCCGCTTATTCGTCGACGGATTCGTTGGCCGCTTCTTCCTTCTGGATTCGGTCGTAGATTTCCTGTCGGTGCACTGCGACCGAGCGCGGTGCGTTGACGCCAAGACGTACCTGATTGCCTTTGACGCCCAGAACCGTGACGGTGACCTCGTCACCGATCATGACTGTCTCGCCGACACGTCGGGTCAAGATGAGCATGCTTGTACTCCATGTACAGACCGCAATGTTGCCGTCCCAAGGTCCCTCTGGGTCGTCTCGTGACGCCCCTTGCCAAGGCGTCCGAGAATATCAGAACGCGGGCGACGCGTTAGATCGCGGTTTCGATGTCCAATCCGAACGCAGCGTGCAGGGCTCGCACGGCGAGTTCGAGATACTTGTCTTCAACAACAACCGAGATCTTGATTTCGGAGGTCGAGATCATTCGGATGTTGATGCCCTCATGCGCGAGCGTCTCGAACATGCGTCCGGCGATGCCCGCGTGTGAGCGCATACCCACTCCGACCACAGAAATTTTCACGATATCCACGGCGCCCAGCACTGCGCCTGCACCCACGCGTTCGGCGGCGGCCCGCAGCACGTCCAGGGTGCGTTCGTAATCATTGCGATGCACGGTGAATGTGAGGTCGGTGGTCCCGTCGGAACCCACGTTCTGCACGATCATGTCGACTTCGATGTTCGCCTGTCCCACCGGTGACAGCACCGAGGAGGCAATGCCGGGTTGATCGGGCACGCCCTTGACCGTGACCTGGGCTTCATCCCGATTGAACGCGATCCCGGAGATCAGCGGTTGTTCCATATCGTCTTCCTCATCGAGGGAAATCAGCGTGCCGGGACCATCCTGGAAGGTCGACAGCACGCGTAGGGGCACGCGGTACTTGCCGGCGAATTCAACGGCGCGAATCTGCAGCACCTTGGAGCCCAGGCTCGCCATTTCCAGCATCTCCTCGAAGGTGATGCGGGTCATACGGCGGGCACGGGGTTCAACACGCGGGTCGGTGGTGTAGACGCCATCCACGTCGGTGAAGATCTGGCACTCGTCGGCCTTGAGCGCAGCGGCAAGCGCCACACCCGTGGTGTCGGACCCCCCACGTCCCAGCGTTGTAATGTCGCCGTCTTCGGTCACGCCCTGGAATCCGGCCACGATCACAATGCGACCGGCGTCGAGGTCCGCATCGATCCGCTCACGGTCAATGGACTGAATGCGGGCCTTGCCATGCGCTTCGTCGGTGACAATACGCACCTGCCCTCCGGTGTAAGACCGCGCAGGCACGCCCATCTGCTCCAGCACCATGGCCAGCAGGGCGATGGTGACCTGCTCGCCGGTCGACAGCAGCACGTCCATTTCGCGCGGCTCAGGATGGGTGCTGGCTTCGCGGGCCAGTCCGATCAGCCGGTCGGTCTCGCCGGACATGGCCGAGACCACGACCACCACTTTGTGGCCTTGTGCCCGACTCGCCGCCACCTTGCTGGCGACATGCTTGATGCGCTCGACCGTGGCGACGGATGTTCCGCCAAACTTTTGTACGTACAACGCCATCAGGCATCTGCCTCCGTGGCCAATTGGGTTTGCAGCCACCGCCGCGCCGCATCCAGCGCGGTGTCGAGTGCCTCCGGCTGGCTGCCGCCGGCTTGCGCCATGTCGGGCCGCCCCCCGCCACGCCCGCCGACTTCCGCCGCCGCGATGTTGACCAGATCGCCCGCCTTGACGCGAGCCGTGGCGTCCTTGGACACACCGGCGATGAGCAGCACTTTTTCGCCCTGCACCGCACCGAGCACGATGGCGGCGGTACCCAACTTGTTCTTCAGCTGATCGACCGTGTCGCGCAGCGTCTTGACGTCGGCGCCATCCAGACGCGCGGCCAGCGTTGCGACGCCGCCGTGTTCGATGGCCTGACTCGCCAGATCCGAGCCCTGCGACGACGCCAGCTTGCCCTTAAGCCGCTCCAGTTCCTTCTCCAGCTGGCGGCTGCGCTCGACCAGGCCTGCCACCTTGCCTTCCACTTCGTCCGGGGATGACTTCACCAGCCCGGCGATGCCATCCAGCCGCGCCTGCGCGCCACGCACCCAGTCCAGGGCATCGAGCCCCGTGACCGCTTCGATCCGTCGTACACCCGCTGCCACGCCCGATTCTGAGGTGATCTTGAACAGACCGATATCACCCAGCCGCTGGACGTGCGTGCCGCCGCAGAGTTCGGTGGAGAACTCGCCGAACTGGAGCACCCTGACCTTGTCGCCGTACTTTTCTCCGAACAAGGCCATGGCACCCGACGCGATGGCATCGTCATAGCTCTGCTCGCGAGTCTGGGCCGCTGTGTTGGTGAGAATGCGCGCATTGACCCGCTGTTCGATCTCGCCCAGTTGCTCGGCCGTCACCGGCTCGGGCTGGGAGAAGTCGAAGCGCAGACGATCAGGGGCAACCAAGGAGCCTTTCTGCGCCACGTGTTCGCCCAGGGTCTCGCGTAACACCGCGTGCAGCAGATGTGTCGCCGAATGGTTGCGCATGATGGCCGCCCGCCGTGCGCGGTCGATACGCGCATCGACCACATCACCGACGGCGAGGCGCCCCCCGCTCACGGCACCGTGATGGCCGAAGGCTCCGCCCGGCTGCTTACGCGTATCGGAGACACGGAACACGGTCTCACCGCAGCGTAGCTCGCCGGTGTCGCCCACCTGGCCGCCCGACTCGGCGTAAAACGGGGTCGAATCCAGCACCACAATGGCCGACTGTCCCGGCTGGATGGATTCCACTTTGTCGCCGTCGACAATCAGCGTTGTGACTCGGCCCTGGCCCTCAACCTCGGCGTAGCCGACAAATTCGGTCGCCTCGGTGACCGCGACGGCGGATTCCGCTGCGCCGAAACGGCTGGCTGCGCGTGCACGCTGGCGCTGGGCCTCCATCGCGGACTCAAAACCGGCCATGTCCACGGTGACATCGCGCTCCCGACAGACGTCGGCGGTGAGATCGACCGGAAACCCATAGGTGTCGTAAAGCTTGAAGGCCACCTCACCCGGCAGCACCTGGCCATCCACCTCGGCCAGTGCGCTTTCCAGCAGCTGCATGCCCTGGGCCAGGGTCTCGGCAAAACGCTGCTCCTCGCGGCGGATGGTCTGCTCCACATGCGACGCAGCACTGGCCAGTTCCGGGTAGGCCTCGCCCATTTGCTCCACCAGCGGCGCGACCAGCTTGTCAAAGAATGGCTCGTCGATTCCCAGCTTGTACCCGTGCCGGATCGCCCGACGCATGATGCGCCGCAGGACAAAACCGCGGCCCTCATTGGACGGCAGCACACCGTCAACGATCAGGAATGCGGTGGCCCGGATATGGTCGGCGATGACCTTGAGCGACGGGTGTTCCAGATCCTTCTGACCGGCAATCGCGCCGGCGGCCCGGATCAGGGCCTGGAACAGGTCGATTTCGTAGTTCGAGTGCACGCCCTGGAGCACGGCGGCCAAACGCTCCAGGCCCATGCCGGTATCCACGGACGGTGCCGGCAGCGGCGCCAGCGTGCC
Source organism: Pseudomonadota bacterium (assembly GCA_036156195.1). Lineage (GTDB taxonomy): Bacteria > Pseudomonadota > Gammaproteobacteria > Nevskiales > OUC007 > Abyssibacter. Next base: position 126,743 of record JAYZUZ010000011.1, read on the forward strand.
ATCGGCCGCCCGGTCGTATTGCATGAACACGAGATTCCAGATCTCGATGTAACGGTCGCCGTCTTCTTCGGGCGTGCCCGGCGGGCCACCTGGAACCTCGGGCCCGTGGTCGTAGAAGATTTCCGAACAGGGACCGCAGGGCCCCGTATCGCCCATGGTCCAGAAATTATCCTTGGCGCCGATCCGCGAGAAGCGCTCGGGGCTAACCCCCAGCTCGTCCAGCCAGATCGATGCAGCCTCGTCATCCTCTTCAAACACCGTGACCCAAAGCTTTTCAGGCGGCAAACCCAGCTTCTCGGTCAGAAAGGTCCAGGCGAAGTGGATGGCTTCGCGTTTGAAGTAGTCCCCGAAACTGAAATTACCCAGCATCTCGAAGAACGTGTGGTGTCGCGCGGTGTAGCCGACGTTATCGAGATCGTTGTGCTTGCCACCGGCACGAACGCAGCGCTGCGAACTCACCGCACGGCTGTAGTCCCGACGTTCCTGCCCAAGAAACGTTTCCTTGAATTGCACCATCCCTGCATTGGTGAACAACAGGGTCGGGTCATTGCCCGGCACCAGCGAGCTGGACCGCACGACGGCGTGTTCCTGCTCGGCAAAGTAGTCGAGAAACTGCTGTCGAATTTGCGCGAGTGTGATCATGCTCGGCCGGCGTTGGCTAGGTGAAAAAGGCGCGAAAGGATACGGTAGGACAGCGGCAAATCCCAAACTTCGACAATTCCGGATCGATACGATGCGCGCCTTAACCCTGATGCCTGACCGCCGACGAAATCACACTCGACGCAAGGGTGGCGCCGGCGTTTTCATCGGGCTCGTCCTGCTGACATGCGCGGGTCGCGTCTCGGCGAGCCCGTCAGCCCCAGCAGCCAGCCCTGGCGGGCCGTTCGAATTCGCACTCGGCACCTATAACAATCAAGCGTTTGAAAGCGCCAGGGCACGATTCGAAGACTTGGCGCATCTCGGGCAGGCGTCTGCCCAAAGAAATCTGGCGGTCATGCTGGTCAAGGGCGAGGGGGGTGATCGCAATCTGCCCGCCGCCTACGCCTGGCTGACTGTGGCGGCCTCGCAAGGCGACTCGCAGGCCCAGACATTGCAAGCACGAGCGGAAGCGCTGCTAAAGGATTCCGCGCAACAGGCGCTCGCCCACACGCTGGCTGACTCCTGGACGTCTCAATTCTCGGAGCGGGCGGTCATGCAGAGCATCGAACCCGACTATGAGACATCGGATGCCGAGTCGGAAGACTGGAAAAGTCTTCGCAATCTCACAGCCATCGAGCGAACCGCACCGAGCTATCCCCCCCGACTCGCCAGTCGTGGCGTCGAGGGTTGGGCCCAGATCCAGTTTCTGCTGCCTGATCACGGGCATCCGAGAGACCTGCGCTTGATTGCAAGTACGGAACCCGAATTTGCCAAAGCGGCGGCCGATGCCCTCAGACACTGGACGTTCACGCTTCGCCGTACCGGCCTCACACGGACGTATTCACAGCGGTTCAACTTCAGCAACAACCGCAGTGCCCGTCACGAGCAGATGTTGGCGGATGTCATTCAGCACCTCGAGAAACAGGCCCATGAGGGTGATGTCACCGCGATGTACAGACTGGCATGGGCCATTGAATCGCTACCGACCGATCATGCATCGCTCAGCGATAGCGCCTCACTGCAGTGGCTTTACTCGTCTGCGGTCCACGGCCTGCGCGACGCCATGTACGACGTCAGTCAGCGCCTACGGAGCGGCCGAGGTTGCAAGGCGGACCCGACCAAAGCGGACCGGTGGCGCAGCATCGCAGCCGTACACGGACAGCCTGATGCCCTGCGCGATCTCGCCGCGCAGGCCGCTCGAACGGATTTACCCGCTGAGGCAATCTTCTACATACGCGGCGCAAGCGCGTTGGGCGGTCGCCCAACGGATACAGCACGACTCGCATGGCTTCTGGCGACGATCGACGACGACGCCGCACGCGAGGGCCGTCGCGCGCTCGACCTGATCAACTCCGTCGAGCAGAGCTATCTTGACGAAGCGGCCTGGCACGAGATTCATGCTGCTGCGCTAGCAGAGACGGGCCAGTGGCAGACCGCCATCGCTGCCCAACAATCTGCGATCAAGCAGCTGAACACACTAGGGATTCCAACCGATGACGCAACCCACCGACTGCATGCCTACGAGAATCAGCGACCGCTACGCCTGCCACTCGACAGCCTGCCCTTCTAACGCACGATCAACCACGCCAAAGACACCCTCGCGCGTCATCGCCCCTCTCGAAACACATCCAACCACCGCCCCCGGCGGGCCTACCCCAGCAACAGGTCGCCAATCACGCTGGAGGGGTAACCCCGGCTAGCCAGGAACCGCGCGCGTCGAGCGGTCTCGCGCTGGTCACCCGCCGGCGCTGGTCCGAACTTCGAGAGCAGTGCTTCGCGAGCCAAGTCGCGCCAGTCGGGCGCGGCATCCTCAAGGGCCGCATCCACTAGGTCGCCCTCAATGCCGGCCTCGTGGAGCAAGGCGCGTATTTTCATCGGCCCGTGGCCTCTGGCCAGCGAGGCCCGCACCCGCGCTTCGGTAAAGCGGGCATCCGACTGGTAGCCCGCCTCCACGAGTTGCTGGATCACCTCATCGATGAGGTCGTGATCCTGGTAGCGCTTGCGCAATTTCTGCCGCAGCTCGCAAGCCGAATGCTCACGAGCTGCCAGCAATGCCACCGCCTTGTCGCGCACGACATCAGCGGTTGCGGGTTCAGCCGTCATGCTCAGCCTTCAGCAGCTTCCGCCTCGGCCGGCTCCGCGTTCTGCTTGGGCAGCAGGATTGCGCGGACTTTGGCTTCGATCTCCTCGGCCATCTCCGGGTGCTCCTTGAGATACACGCGGGTGTTCTCCTTGCCCTGACCGATCCGGTCGCTGCCGTAGCTGTACCAAGAACCCGACTTGTCGATGATGTTGTTGGCAACACCGAGATCTATGAGCTCACCCAAACGCGAGACGCCCTCGTTGTAGAGAATCTCGAACTCGGCCTGACGAAATGGCGGGGCCATCTTGTTCTTGACGACCTTCACGCGCGTCTGATTGCCGATGACCTCGTCGCCCTTCTTCACCGAACCGATGCGGCGAATATCCATGCGCACGGAAGAGTAGAACTTCAGCGCATTACCACCGGTCGTGGTTTCCGGGCTGCCGAACATGACACCGATCTTCATGCGGATCTGGTTAATGAAGATGACAATGGTGTTCGAGCGCTTGATGTTGCCCGTGAGCTTGCGCAGCGCCTGACTCATAAGGCGCGCCTGCAAACCGACATGGGAATCACCCATCTCGCCCTCGATTTCCGCCTTGGGGACCAGGGCGGCCACCGAGTCGACGACCACGATATCGACAGCGTTGGAGCGGACGAGCATGTCAGCAATCTCCAGCGCCTGCTCACCCGTGTCAGGCTGGCTGACCAGCAGGTCATCAACATTCACGCCCAGCTTGGCGGCGTACTGCGGATCCAGCGCGTGTTCAGCGTCGATGAACGCGGCGGTCCCACCGGCCTTCTGCGTTTCCGCCACGCAATGCAGCGTCAGGGTGGTTTTACCTGAGGATTCCGGCCCGTAGATTTCGATCACACGGCCACGTGGCAGCCCGCCAATGCCCAGTGCCACATCGAGGGTCAGCGAACCGGTCGATACTGCGGCGATATCCCGGGACGCACCGGCATCGCCCATACGCATGACCGACCCTTTGCCGAACTGGCGCTCGATCTGTGTCAGCGCGGCGGCCAAAGCCTTTTTACGATTCTCATCCATACTGTTTATTCCGTCAGTAGTCGGCGCATTGTGCCATAGATTCTGCGCGTGCGATGCAACCTGCCAAGGCGTGCCGCACACTTTGCTCCCGGACCGCCTCGCGGCCTCCCTCGAACACACGGGATTCCGCGCGGGAACCGGACATATCGTCCCAGGCAAACCAGACCAGTCCGACCGGCTTGTCGGGACTGCCCCCACCCGGCCCGGCAATCCCGGAGATACTCACCGCAAGGCTGGCGCCCAGACGGCGGCGGGCTTCGGCCGCCAGCACCCGTACCACGGGTTCGCTCACCGCACCGTGCTCGGCCAGCATGGCGTCGGGCACACCCAGCAAGTCCTGCTTGGCCTGGTTGGAGTAACAGACGATGCCGCCCATGAACCAGGCCGAGCTACCCGCCCGGTCGGTCAATGCCTTGGCCACCCAGCCCCCCGTACAGGACTCGGCTGTCGCCAAGGTTGCACGCTGCGCCTGAAGCAAGGTGGCCAGCGTCGCCACCTGATCGGCCATTCCGGAGGTTGTCTGCATGCGGGACACAAGGCAGTGGGACAAGGCAGGTTGGATTACACAGCGCTGATGACGCCACTTGCCACGGGTGCTTCCCCATCGACGGGCGCTCCGGCAATGCGGATCGATCAGCGTTGGCCTAGCATATCGCGTTTGTTCGCCAGCCCAGACCCATTGTGACGAAGTCCAGCACCGCCCATACACCGATGATGCAGCAGTATCTCGGGCTCAAGGCGCAACATCCCGAGCTGTTGCTGTTTTATCGAATGGGCGATTTTTACGAATTGTTCTACGACGATGCGCGCCGCGCCGCGGAGCTGCTCGACATCACGCTGACCAACCGTGGGCAGTCTGCCGGACAGCCGATTCCGATGGCCGGCGTACCGCACCATTCGGTGGAACAGTATCTGGCGCGGTTGGTGCGCCTTGGCGAATCCGTCGCGATCTGTGAACAAATCGGCGACCCCGCCACCAGCAAGGGCCCAGTGGAGCGCAAGGTGGTGCGCATCGTCACCCCCGGCACACTCACCGACGAGGCCCTGCTGGACGCGCGCCGGGAAAGCTTGCTCGCCGCAGCCTGTGAACTAGATGGGCATTGGGGCCTGGCGCGGCTGGAACTGTCCACTGGCCGCTTCGTGCTCAGCGAACCACCCACCACCGAAGCACTGCAGGCGGAGCTGGCTCGCCTGAACCCCGCCGAGCTGCTGCTACCGGAAGATGTCCAGATCGACACCACAGCCACCTGCCGGGGCCGCCCCCCCTGGCATTTCGACCCGGAGGCGGCCCGCGACCGCGTCTGCAGCGCATTCGGCGTCAAGGACCTCGGCGGATTTGGCTGCGACGACTGCAATGCCGCCGTTGCCGCTGCAGGCGCCTTGCTGGATTTTGTCGCCGAAACCCAGCGCGACGCCCAGCCACTGCTATCAGGTCTGAGCCTGGAACAACCCTCCGACGCCTTGCTGCTGGACAGCGTGACGCGCCGCAATCTTGAGATTGAACAGTCGCTGGCCGGTGACCCCAAGTTCAGCCTCGTGGGTCTGCTCGATCGCTGCAAGACCGCCATGGGCAGTCGCGAGCTGCGCCGGTGGCTGGGTCGCCCACTACGGGACCGCAGCGTGTTGCGGGATCGGCATGCCGCCATCGGCGATTTCATGCGCGCTGATGCACCGGGCGTGGCCGCAGATACGGCGCGTCAGTTGCTGCGCGAGGTCGCGGATGTCGAACGCATTCTCGGCCGCGTTGCGCTGCGCTCGGCCCGCCCCCGGGACCTGACCGGCCTGTCGGCCACGCTGAGCTGTCTACCGGACCTGGTGGACACGCTTGGCGTCTGCATGGCTCCGCTCACCCAGGCATGCATCCAGGCGCTGGGCCGCCACGACGCGCTGGCAGACCTGCTGCGACGCGCCATCATTGAGGAGCCGCCGCTGCTGATTCGAGACGGCGGCGTGGTTCGAGAGGGCTATGACGCCGAGCTGGATGAACTGCGTGGCCTGTCCCGCAATGCAGACGGCTACCTCCGCGACCTGGAAACCCGGGAGCGGAAACGACTCGGAGCCGACCGGCTCAAGGTGGGCTACAACCGGGTGCACGGTTATTACATCGAACTGCCGCGTTCACAGTCTGCCGTGGTGCCCGATGACTACACGCGTCGGCAAACGCTTAAGAACGCGGAACGTTTCATTACCCCCGAGCTCAAGCAGTTTGAGGACAAGGTGCTCTCGGCGCGCGAACGCGCACTGGCCCGGGAGAAGCAGCTCTACGCCGAGCTGCTGGAGCGTATCGCAGCCGACATGCAACCCCTGTCGCAGGCGGCTCAAGCGCTGGCCACGCTGGATGTGCTGCTGTGCCTGGCCGAACGGGCCAACGCCCTGCAGTTCACAGCTCCGCAACTGGTGGACGAACCCGGCATCGAGATCAGCGGGGGGCGCCACCCTGTCGTGGAACAAACCACCATCGAGCCCTTCGTCGCCAACGATCTCAGCCTCAACGACGCCCAGCGGCTCGCCATCATCACGGGTCCGAACATGGGTGGTAAATCCACTTTCATGCGCCAGGCAGCCCTCATCGTATTGCTGGCGCATACCGGCAGCTATGTGCCGGCGGAGGCTGCGCAAATCGGCCCTATCGATCGTATTTTCACGCGGATCGGGGCAGCGGACGATCTCGCGGGTGGGCGCTCGACTTTTATGGTCGAGATGCAGGAAACCGCCAACATTCTCAACAACGCCACACCCAATAGCCTGGTGCTCATGGATGAGATCGGCCGTGGCACCAGCACGTATGACGGTTTGTCGCTCGCGCGAGCCGCCGCCGAGGCGCTGGCCACCGACATCGGTAGTTTCACGCTGTTTGCGACGCATTATTTCGAACTGACCGAGCTGGCCGAGCAATGGCCGGCGACCGTCAATCTACACCTGGATGCCACCGAACACCGTGGGCGGCTGGTCTTTCTGCATCGCGTCAAAGCGGGCCCGGCCAACCAGAGCTATGGTCTGCAGGTTGCCTCGCTCGCGGGCGTGCCCAAGCCGGTGGTGCGGGCAGCCCAGCGCTATCTCAAGCAACTCGAGGCCGAGCACCACCGCCAGGGCGGCCCGCAGATCGGATTATTCGACCCGTCGCAGGACCCGCCTACAACCGAAGCTGAGGACCACGCCGACCACGCCCTGCTGGATGCCATCGCGGCCATCGACCCGGATGCCCTGTCTCCACGGCAAGCGCTCGACGCGCTCTACCAGCTCAAGCAACTGACCCGGATGCCTGATTAGACGCCGGCCAACGCCAGGACCAGACGCACGAGACCGACCAGCACCGCCACAAAAACCACGGTCACGACCAGCCCCATCAGCAGGTAGTGCCAGGGTTTGCCGCGTGTGAAATCGCGCTTGCGGGCCCGCGAACTTTGCACACCAAAAAACGCTGCCAACACGCTGCCGACGGTCTGCCAGAAGCTGGGCGGCGTCTCGTCGCTCGCCCGCGCCCCGCTCACGCGCAGCATCAGCTGCCGTAGTTGGCCAACAACTCGTTGGTCACACGTGCGTCGTCAGCGCCCTTGGCCTGGATATCCTCGGCAATCAGCTTTTCGATTTTCTTGCCAATGAGCGGGACTGAGCAGCGAATGTCCCAGCTGATCTCGTTGACACAGCCATCTCCCTGATCGACCAGCTTCATCTGGCCGACGGCGGTCACAGGGGCACCTTGAATATCGACAGACAGGGTGCCGGTCTTGGCCGACAGGTCCCAACTGTCCTGCTCGATGAGCGTCGTGGTGTCGCCCACGACCTTCTTGGCGAATCCTGGCACGGGCACGCTCAAGGGGAACGTCAGCTTCATCTTGATCGAAAATCGATCGCCGGAACGGGACTGCTCCATGACATCAAAGGCCAGGGCATTGAGCTTCTGGAACTTGCCTTCGAAATAGGTGGGATCACCGAACATCTGGATCACCACATCCGAAGGTTTGTTGTATTGCAGCGATTGCTGGAATTTCATCCTCTCTCCCAAGTGTTGCTTATTGTTGTGTTTGCATACCGGCCAGCCTTCTAGCCCCCGGCGTCTCCCAGCGCCCGGAGTACCAGGTCGCGGGCATCCCACTCTACGTCCAGCACCGTCTGGGCAATGAACGCACCGGCCATCCGCCGGTGCAGGAATACGATTTCACGCGGCGGAATACGAAAATACCGCGAAAGCGCCGCGCGAGACATCAGTTGCGTCACGCGGCGTGGCAAATCGGTCTGACCGTAGCGATAACCCGCCTGGCCGACCAGTTCAGTCGGTGGCGGATGCGCGGTTCCGATCATGAACGGCTCGACAATGGTGTAACACAGCTCGGCGAATGCCTTGAGCGTGTCGGCCGGAAAGCCCCGACTCATCAGCCCGATGGACTCCGCCCCAGCAACCAACCGCTGCTGATCATGTTCCACCGCACCAGCCACTACTTCGCGGTAACCCGCTACAAACGCCGAGGAAAAGTGCCGCGTCGCGCCGAAATCCAGCAAGACCAGCCGAGGCGGCCGCCCCTCGACCATTCGCACCCGGTAGTTGCCAAAATGCGCGTCGGTCTGGACCATTTTCCAGTCGAAAAACTCACGAAGAAACAACCCGATAAATGATTCCCCCAGCGCTGCGCGCTGGTCATGCGGCAGGCTGCGCACGCGCTCAGAACGCAATGGCTCGCCGGGCTCGTACGTCATCGTGAGGACGGAACGACCGGAATACTCGGGTAATACCTGCGGCACGATGAAGCGGGGGTCGTCAGCCAACTGCGCCGCGAATGCCTGCGTCGCACGGGCTTCGTGTTCGTAATCCACCTCACGGCGCAGCATGTCGCGAACCTCGGCAATCACCGGGTCCAGAGACAGCTCTCGCGGCACCATTTTTGACAGCCACAGCAGGCGGACGATGGTCTTGACGTCGCTGTCGATGGCGTCGGCGACACCGGGGTATTGAATCTTGACGACCAGCTCAAGTCCGTCGGATTTGCGCCGCGCGCGGTGCGCCTGCCCGAGGGACGCGGCGGCAATCGGCTGCTCATCAATCTCCAGCTCGGCCCGGCGTTCGGGCGGTAACTGGCCTTCGATGACCGGCTGCAGAAACGACCAGTCCACCGGGGTGGTGTCGTCCTGCAACCCGGACAGAACATCCACGGCTTCCGGGGGCAGAAAGTACTGGCCATAAAGCGAGAGCATCTGCCCCGCCTTCATCACCGACCCCTTGAGCTCACCCAGTTGCTCGGCCAGGAACTGCGCTTGCTGCTGGTAGAACTGCCGATTGCGCTCATCCCGCTCGGACCCGGATCGAAAGAAATTGCCCACGGAATGGGCCGCGAAGTGGGCGCCTGCGGACAGCCCCATCCGGGTCATAGCCCAGTTGCGGTCACGGGGCCGGGTCTTTAAACGCCTTATGCTAGGCTTGCCGCCGTTTTCACTCATCCGAATCCTTGGTGGCGCAGCTGTCTTGAGTGCGTGGTACTCGCCCGTTTGCCCGGCCGCGGACTACGCGCCGGATCGAGCAGGCTGACACGTTAGCAAACCGTATTGGCGGTTCACGAACGTCGTCATCACAGCTGCCGCCCCGCTTCACATCGAGTCCCGACGGAGTTCAACGGCCACATGCAGCTTGCAGATATTCTACTGGCAGAGGATTACCGCGACACGGTTGTCGCACAGATCACCCAGGTCGTCGAAGATCAGATCGCCCAGCGCAAGGGCCTGTCCGGTGCCGGCATTCGAACGGCGCTGAAGATGGCCAAGGCGAACCGCCCAGACATCCTCCCGGTGGTGATCAACCGGCTGCTGCCGGATTTCTGCAACGCACTGGAACCGTACTTCCAGCAGTTCCAGGCCAGTGACGAAACCGACTTCCAGCGCTTTGTCACCCGACAGGAAGACGAGATTCAGGAGGCCATGCTGTCGGTGACCGACGCACGCGCTGAACATAGCCAGAACAAGACCTTCAAGAAGATGTATCGCCAGCTTCGCGGCACGGCCGGGCAAGAAGTACGCGCCATTCTGCCCAAGCTGTCAGCGCTGGTTCAGGCCCGCCTGCCGGCCTGACAGGCTGCCGGCAGCTAGCCCGGACGATAGTCCGCCGGGGTCGCTTCCTCGACTGTGTTACCGCCGGCTTCCCGTGCCCGGCTCAAAGCGAGGTCAGCGGCCCGGATCAGATCTTCCGGATCCAGGCGCGCATTGGGTCCCGCGTGCGCGGTGCCGATACTCAGACTCAGATGCACTGCCCCCTTGGTGGCCTCGAAGGGCTCAATGCTCACGCTGAGCAGCATGCGGTCTGCCACATCGTTCACCGCCCCCGCCGGGCAGGACGGCAACATCACGAGAAACTCATTGCCGCCGAACTTGCCCAGGGCATCGTAAGGCCGCACGGCCGTTGTCATTCGTTCTGCGGTGGTCTTGAGCATGGCATCGGCTTCGGCGGTCTCTGGCTCAGCCCCCGGATCGATCTGATCGAGGCTGGCAATGAGCAGACCTGTGCCAATGACCTGACGCTCCGCGCGTTGCAGTTCTCGCGCCATCAGCTCGACCATGGCATGGCGATTCCACAACCGGGTGAGCTGATCCTTCAGCGCCTGATGCCGGGCCATGTACAGCTCTTCCAGAAGCCGCTCCTGACCGCGATAAAGCTTTTGTACGCGTAGCTCGGTCTCCACCCAGGACGCGTAATCACGCATGCGGTCATGATCATGTTTGCCGCGCGGCTTGGCGGTGTCGTCAAACAAGACGAGCGCGCCCACCAGTTCACGCTCAGCGCCGGCCAGCCGGATCGCGGTGAGATAGGGCACAACCTCACCGTCGCGCTGTACCCATTGATCCTGGTTTTGCAGGGGTGCCAGCCAGAGTGGGTCCGACCCATTGCTGGTCACGCGCTCGATGGGGCCGCTGCCGCAGTGCATCCACTGCCCATCCTCGCCCTTCCAGCTGACGACGACGCCGCCAGCGTTCAGCGCTCGCCGCGCCAGCCGCGTGATGCGCTCCAGCCGGACATCCAGCGGTTCGGCCGTGAGCGAGCCCAGGCCCTCAACCGCCGCGAATTTGTGCAAAGAATCGGAATCAAGCGTTCGTGTAAACACAATTGCCCCAGTGGTGGCCGCCCGCTGGGGCCGGCCTGCAACCCTGCTGCCCGACGCTGTCACACGCAGACAACCTGTTTGAAACGCATTGTACGCAAACCGAACCCTTGTTCAGCCAGCGGGTAATGCGGGCGCTCACCGACGGCCTACCGGAACACACGCGGCGCACGATTGGGACTGAAATCCGGTGGATCGTAGTCACCCTTGTTGAAGACCACGCCGCGCGCTTCGTTGAGCAGGCGGTTGGCGTACCACGCATTGCGCTTGAAATCGTAGTGCACGATCGGGGCAGACACTGCGACCTGGGCATCCCAATCGAAATACAGGTGGCCTTCCTGCAGCTGCCAGAGGTTTCCTGCCTGATCGTAGACGTCGACCATCAGAATGGTCCAGGAGTCTTCATCGACGTAGAACACGCGCTTGCCAATCTTGTGGCGCGCCGGCGCCCGTTCCGTGGCCTCCACCACCCAGACGCGGTGCCACTCGTATCGCGCCTTGCTCTGGTCCAGGTGTCCGGGCCCGAGCAACTCGTCATAACGCTGCGCGGGACTGTTGATGTCGTAACTGTTGTACGGCACCAGCATTTCGCGGCGGCCACGCAGCTTCCACACATACCGCTGGAACCCACCGTTGTACATGTCGATCTGATCGACGAAGCTCAGACCCTCGGACCCGGGTCGCGGGAAGTCGAACCCTACGGGCGGAATCCGGCGAACTCGTCCGGTCTGTCCGGCGGAGATCCAGATGCGGCGCTTCTCTCGGGTCTGGTCGGCGGTCTCATGCACAATGGCCATGGCGCGTCCGACGATGGGCACGTTGTCCACCGAACCGACGTAATACAGCAGCATGTTGCTGTCATCGACCTCGCCCGCTCGCTTGGGATTGCCATAAACGAAAAGCACATGCTCACGGCGGGAGGTCTGCAGCCGGTCCCCATCGGAGAAGACCACCATTTCATCGGTGTACAGGTCTTGGGTGCTACCGCGATAGCGCACCCGGTGGTTCCACATGACCTCGGCACCGGTCTGCGGCTCTGCAAACGGGACACCCAGGTCTGCGCCTGATATCGAATCCGACTCCAGCAGTCGTGCAGACTGCCGATTGCTCAATGACGCTTGGCGCACGGACTCGGGATACACCACCGGCCGGCGACTCGGGTACACACGCATCTCGTAGTCATTGAAACGGCGAAGCATTTCCTTGTGGCCTTCCGACAAGGCCTCGCCGTACTGGGTGTAGTTGGTTGATCGAATCGTTGTCACGACCTCGTCGTCCGCATACGGATTCACCGGCTGGCCATCGATGCGACGCAAACCAGGCCGCTGCGGCGTCAACCCGCCGGTCCACGGAGGAATGCGGCCATCCGCGGTCCCGGCCCTAAGCGCCCCGACCTCGGTCAGGCGCGGCAGGTCGGGGTCAACCCCTTCCAGGCCCGGGCGGGTGGCCTCGCGCGTCTCCATGCCGCTGAACCGACTCGCAATCGCCCCTTCCGTGCGCCGCGCAACCAGCTCACGCGTGGCCTCCAGCGCCTGTTCGCGCGCGCGGCCCGACTCCAGAAACCCGACCCATTGCTCCGCCGCCCGCCGTACACGGCCCGAGCGAGCCGCCTGGCGAAACGCCCGTAGCGCGCCGTCTATATCCGCCTGCTGATACCGCGCCAGCCCCAGCGCCACCAGTGTTTGATCGGTAGGAATCCCCTCGCCATCCGCCAGGGCGCGGGTGAGCGATTGTTCGGCCTGTGCCCATTGCGCCTGCTCCATTTGCAGGCGCCCCAACTGCAGCCAGCTCCGACTGCTGGGCGCGATTTCGTTCAGGCGATTGAGCGCCCGAATCGCCTGTGCAGTCTCGCGCGCGGCACTCCAGGCGTCGGCGAGCATGCCAAGCGTTGCCTGATCAGCCGCGAGCTCGTTGCGCTCGATCCATCGGTTGAGTAGCGCGCCCGCTTCGTAGGGCGCACCGGCTTTCAGAAACAGACTGGCCAGCTGTCGGCGCTCTTCCGGGGTTTCCAGCATGCCCTGACGATGCGCGAGCTCCATGACGGCCGCCGCCCGATCAAAATCCTTGCGCTGGACGTGCAGTGCGGCCAGTTGCAGCCAGCCCTGGCGGTCGCTGGGATCGCTGCGCACCAGCCGTTCGACAATCGGGGCCGCCTGGTCATACCGCCTGAGCGCAAGCAGTACGGCGGCATACACCTGCAACATCTCCCGCGAGGGCTCTTGTTCCGCCTGGACCGCTCGCTGGATGAACGGCAAGGCCTGCCGGTGCTGACCCAGCTGTGCATAGGCCGCCGCGACAGTCAGCAACAATTGTGGATCTGCATCGGCGTTGTTACGCAGCTCCGGTGCGAGCGTGGTAATCACGCGTTGGTATTCGCCGCTGTTCTGATACAGCTGCCCAAGTGTCTGGCGCATCTGGGTCTGCACCACCTCGGACAAGGCGTTCTGATCCAGGGCACGCTGGAGATAGGCTGCGGCCTGCTGGGCATCGCCGGAGCGCGCGGCTCGGGCGGCGAGATCACGCAAGGTCAGCGCCAGTGCATAGGGATCGTTCTCCACCGATTCGATCAGCGACTCGGCATCCTTGGGTTGCTCGACCTGCGGGACTTCATCCAGAACCCGGACTTCACTTTCGTACTGCGCAGCCGAGACATGGACGGACCAGAGCCCGGATCCGAAAGTGACGATAACCAAGGCGAGACGGTGCATCCGATCAGCGCCAGTTGTACTGGTAGTCTTCAAGCCGGAAATACACCTTTTGTTTAACTTCACGCGGCCGCGAAGTCGATTCGTACAGCCAATTGGCCACGCTCTCCACGGTCGCCGCCTCGAACACGCCCTTCGGGTCTGCGTCGATGACGCGCACGTTTTCCACCGTCCCCCGGGTGGTGACCACAAACACCACCTCAACCCAGCCCTCGATGCCCTGCTTATAGGCGTATTCGGGAATCTGCGGCCGGGCTGTCGATAAGGGCACCAGACGCTCGCCTTTAAACCCCCGCCCGCTGCCAAACCCACCGGCGCCCGAGCCACTGCCACGCCCGCCAAATCCGCCAAAAGCCTCGCCGAAACCGGACGACCCCCCGAAATTCACCGGCACATCCAGGTTCGGCAGATTCATCTCCAGTCCGGGCTGGCTGTCCGCCGTGAGGTTCATGGTCGTCGGCAGATCAATGGCCGACATGGACGGTGGTGACGACGGCGGTGCCGCAGCTTCCAGCAGCTCCGTCGGCTCCGGTTCGGGCTGTTCCTGTTCTTCGGGTGGCTTGACCATCTCCACGCGGCGATCCGGCACCGGGGGTTTCAAGGGCACATCCGGCGGGGCAGTCATCCACTGCATGAACCAGAACAGCCCGATGGCAATCAGCAAGGCAAGCGGTGGCAGGGCAAGAAATCGCATCAGTGGAACCGCAGCGAATCCGCGAACTCGTGGGTGCGCTTGTCTGCCAGCCGTGTCAGCCGGTTGGCGAAGAACAATCCCGACAGCGCCACGACCATTCCCGCCATGGTGGGCAGGGTCGCTCGCGACACGCCACCCGCCATGCCTCGGGCATCGCCGGTGCCGCGGAGTGACATGACCTCGAACACCTCGATCATGCCTGTCACCGTGCCCAGCAATCCCAGCAAGGGGCACAGCGCAATCAGTGACTTGATGACAGGCAGGCTCCGGTCCAGCAAATCCCTGGCCTGCGACACCATCGCTTCCCGAATGCGGCGGGCTTCCCAGCTCTCCCGCTCTGCCCGCCCCATCCACTCGGCCCGGTAGGCGGACAACACCCGCCCATGGCGGAAGCCCAGGTACCAGAACCGCTCCAGGATCAGTGTCCACAGCAGGACGGTCAGCGGCAGCAGCGCCCAGAGCACCGGCCCGCCGGCATCAATGAATGCGCGGATCGGCGTCCAGGTGTCCTGCCACCAGGCCAGCACTTCAGTCACGCCGTGACGACTCCATGCGGCGCGCGATCAGACCCGCCGCCTGCTCATCCAGTACGCGGGTCAGTGAGCGCGAACGCGCCACCAGTAGGGAATGGAGAAACAGCAGGGGAATCGCCACGACCAACCCCAGCACCGTTGTGACCAGCGCCTGGGAGATGCCGTTGGCCATCAGCTTGGGGTCTCCCGTGCCGAATAGGGTGATGGCCTGGAAGGTGGCAATCATGCCGGTCACGGTCCCCAGCAAGCCCATGAGTGGCGCCACGCCGGCCAGCAGCTTGACGATACTTTGCGCCCGCTCGAGACGCGGGGTCTCGCGAATCACGCCCTCGTCCAGCTTGAGCTCCAGGGACTCCAGATCGCGCTCACCGGCCGTAATGGCGGCCTCCAAGGAACCCAAGAGCCGCCCGAGTGGATTGTCATCGCGCGGCTGGTCCAGCGCACCGAGTTGCTGCCGCATTCTGCGGCCCACCCGCAGCAGGTAGGCCGCCTGCCCCAGTGCAAGCAGTAAGCCGATGATGCCCAGCGCGATGATGATGTAACCCACCACGCTGCCCTGATTGATGCGCTCGGACAGACTGGGGCGCTCGGTCAGCAACGCCAGCAGATTGCCGCGCGTCGGGTCGATCAGCATGTCGACCGGTCCGGATTCCGCGGTCGCGAAATCCTCGGCCATGGCCTGTGCCCCACCGCCTGGCTGCCGTGCCAGGGCCTGCAAACGCTGAGCCTCGGGCAGATAATCCAGATACTGGCCATCCGCCACAGCGGTAAACACACCCACCCGGCTCACCGCGGCAGCCGTTGCCTGCCCGTCGGAGTCCACGATATCGGCGGGGAAGGTTGTCACGCGACCAGCTTCCACCATTTCCTGCTGCAGAATGAACCAGAAGCGTTCCAGCTGCCCCAGGTTGATCCGGCGGTCACCATCGGCCAAACGATTCAGGTCATCGAGGCGATCGGCAAACTGTGCGCTGGTCAGTGAGTCACGCACAATCGCCCGGGTGTCGCCTGCGGCGGTCCGGATGGTGCCGAACAACTGCTCCAGTTCGCCCGTCTGCTCTTTGATCTCCGCTTTGAGTTCGGCAATTTCCTTGGCCGTTTTCTGAAAATCGGCTTTTTGCGCGTCGACCTTGCGCTTCACGGCCGCCAGCTCCCGCTGCGCCTGCCGCAGCAACTCATCCTGCTGGTTGCGCTCGGACAGGAATCGCGCCTCGCGTGCCTGATTGATCTGTGCAGACTGTTGCTGGCTTTGGCGAACATCCTCCAGCAAATCGTCCAGAGCATCGGCATGGCTGACAGCCGGCAGCGCAAGAACAGCCACTAACATCCACGGCTTCATGACAAGTCCTCCGCATGACCTGGCGCCGGGACGGGCAGCTCCAGCAACTCGGGGGCTGCGACTTCCCGGGCGATGCGAATGCCCTGGCGGATCATCGACCGATGCGTGGCCGGCAGTTCCGACCACTGACCCAGGGTGTGATCCCAGATGGCCGCGGTGCCACCATCCAGGCTGAGGAAGTACATGGCGACCCGACCCACGCGCAGCAGGTCAACAACCACGCGCCGTCCGGCGACTTCCAGTTCGGTGCGTTCGCTGGCGAGCCCGCGCCCGTAGTCCAGCTCGATCTGGTAAGCCTCGATCACGCGCCGGTACTTGTCCGACATCGACAGTTCGGCGTCACCCAGCATCTGCTTGAGCGAAGACAGCCGCTGCTGCCGTTCGTCCTGCAGGAACGGCAAATCCGCCTCGACGAAGCGCTGCAGTGCATTGACCATGCGCAACATCAGCGGCATCAGGTCATCCTCGCTGAGCGGCACCTCGGCCAGCTCCTCGCGTAGCCGGGTCACGTCCTGGACTTGGATCCGCTGCAACTCTTCGAGTTGCTCGCTGTACACCTCCAGCTGCTGACGCTCCCAAATCGCCTGCCGATACGCATCCAGCTTGCGCCGAGTCTCGTCGTCCAGCTGATCGATCCGGGTCTGTGAACGCGCAGACTCGCGGGTGGTCTGCTCGCTGGTGTCGATGGCCTGCTCGATCCGGTCCTGTGCCGAAACCGGCAGCCAGATCATCAACAGACAGAGAAACAAAATGTGCCGCATCAGGCGGTCTCCAGGTGCTTGTCGAGCCAGTCGATGCATCGCGCCATGGTCTGGGCGGTGCGATCGTCGTCAATCGTCCAATGTCCCCGCGCGGGGTCTACGTCCAGGGTCGACTGCGGATACAAGGCAGCCACCCTGCGCACGGTTTCGGCCGGCGTCAGCCAGTCATCCTCGCACCCCAGCACGTAGACCGGACAGCTTACGGCGCTGGCGTCGACCCGAGCGGCCTGGCGACGGTCCAGCGGCCAGCAGGCAATCTCAAACAACGCCCGGCCGGATTCCAGCCCCAGCGTGGGATAAAGCGCTTCCGCCCGCCCCTCGGCCAGCCCGTTAAAGGCATAGCGACGTGCTTGATCGGCCGTCAACGCATGCGGACGACGCCAGAATCCCCATTGGAGCAAGCGCCGCCAGAAGACCTGCAGCGTCCGCGCGGAGACCGCAAAAATGCCCGCGGGAGGCGCTGGCGTGAACAGGATGAGCGCCTGAACGGACATCCGGGCCGCCAACATCTGCGCGATGAGTCCTCCCATGCTGTGCCCAAGCAGAATCGGAGGCTCGGCAAGCTTGAGTTGGTGAATGACGCCCTGACAGTAATCCGCGTAGTCGAGCAGACTGGCGCGCCCCAAGGCTTCGCGCATGTCGGCCCGATCCCGCTGGTCGTGAAACGGCAGCGTCGGCTGATGGACGCGATACCCGGCTTCACGCAACGGCGCGGCGACCGCGTCCAGATGCTCGCCCCGGCACCACATGCCATGGATGAGAACAACGTCCCGCTTCATGACCCGGCACCGGGTTGCTGGTTGGACTGCATGGGCCTCCACCCGTGATCTCGCTTTCGTCGCACCGCTTGCCGCAGATCACGCAGCCTGGCGGATCTGGCCGGCACCGTCGCGGGCACCGTGCAGCATCAATCCACCCATTATCGCGAATTCAGCCACGCGCGTGGTATCCACAAGCACGGGCTTGCAGCGTCGGCCGATGTCGCCACACTAGGCGCTGGTTTCATCAGTGGGTCCACAGGCATGCACATCAGGGTCATCGGAGCCGGAGCGGTCGGGACGGTGCTGGCCACCCATCTGGTCAGAGCCGGCCATACCGTGCGCCTGTCCATCCGGGAGGCCGACCTGCCGGCCATGCAGGGCGTACGACACCTGCGCGTGGACCGGGTCACGGGCGGACCACCGATCACGGTGGACAAGCCTTCGCTGGCCACGGGCATCGACCTGGAGGGGATCGATGCGGCATTCATCTGCGTCAAACACCCGGACCTGCGCTCCGTACTCGATGGCCTGGGCCCCGAGATTCCGGCGGGCTGTTCACTGATTCCCTGTCAAAATGGCGTGGGGGCCGCGCAACGAATTCGCCAACGCTTTCCTGACACCGAACCCGTTGCGGCCACAGTGATGTTCAATGCACAGACCCTGCAGCCACTGCATGCCCGTGTTACGACGGAGCCGACGCTGTTGCTGCGCAGCGCGGACCCCGCCCTGCTGTCATTGTTTGATGGTAGCGGCTTGCGTGTTCGACGCGTGCGGGGCGAAGGCGCGGCCTGGGGCAAACTGCTGTTGAACCTGGCGAATGCGATTTGCGCGCTCACGCACAGCACATTCCATGACGTGGTGAGCAATGCCGATCTCAAGGCCTGCTTTCTCGCGGCGCTGGATGAAGCGGTCGCTGTCTTGCAAGCGGCGTCGGCGCCTTATCGGCTACCGGCGTCCATGCCCTACCCGGTCTTTCGGCTGCTATTGGAAAATGCACCGGCCCTTGCACTCCGCGCTTCGGCGTTCCACCGCACCGCGTCGTCGCACGCCTATCCGTCCATGGTGGCGGACATGATGCTAGCCCGGCCGACAGAGATTGATCAGCTCAACGGCGAGATCGTCCGACTGGGCGAACTCAGTAACACGCCCACCCCCGTCAACAGATGTCTGGTCGCCATGATTCGCGAGCGTGAAGGGCGCCAGCCTGCCGAGTTCCTGGCGCCGGCAGAGCTGCGTCAGTCGTTGGCCGCATCCGATTGAGCCCAGTCGCGCCCCGGGGACAGGTCCTGGGGTGGCGGAACGTACTCCACCCGGTCACGCCCGCCTGATTTGGCCCGGTAAAGCGCTGAATCGGCGACGGCCAGCGCATCGGATACGGTGAGATCCCCGCGCGGAATGAGCTGTGTGCAGCCAATGCTGATCGAGACAGCCCTGTCTCTTGGATGCTCCAGTTCCAACTCCGCCACCGCGCGCCGGACACGCTCGGCCTGCTCGACAACAGTGCCGGCTGGCAGGTCATGCCAAAGCACAGCGAACTCCTCACCGCCCACACGCCCGATCAGGTCCATGGGGCGCCTGGCTGCCTGAACCCGCAGGACATCGGCAAGCCGGGTCAGCATCCTGTCACCGGCGGCGTGGCCCCAGGCGTCGTTGAGCTGTTTGAAGTGATCGATGTCGATCATCGCCACGCCAACGGACTGCTGTTGACGCCGCGCCATGGCCCAGATGCGCCGGGCATCGGCATCGAATCCACGGCGGTTCCGCAACTGGGTGAGCGGATCCCGCACGGAACGCAGCAGATAAAGTCCCTCTGAGAGAAAGTTACGGCGTAGCACCCATTCTTGAACAAAGCCGCCGGCCAGTGACACCGAGGCAAACGCGGTGAGATTGAACAGATGCAGCATCGTCTGCACACCAAACTGATGGAGCAGCGCGTCGCGCAGAACCACCGCCAGCAGCACCCCGACGACACAGGCCAGGGCCACCGGAAACCGGCGTGCGGCCAGAATGGGAATCACCACCACCACCAGTTCGGTTAGCGGGTACGGAAACACCCCGCCGTGTTGGGTAAAAATGGGTGGAAGGACAAGCCCCGCAAGCGCCAGGGCTCCCACCGTGCTACTCGCCGCAGCATCCAGCCAGCGCGCCCTACTCCGCCGACTGAGCAGCCAGAAGGTATGGACCAGCACCGGCGCCAGCACCCCACAGAGCAGCAGGGTTTGCCAGCGCAGGGCCTGCGTCGGCGGGTGCAGGACCAGGTTGCTCAGCAATTGCGCAGCCGCAATCAACACGAGGCCGGCTACGCAGGCCAACCGCAAATGATTGACCAGATAACTGCGCAAATAGCGCCTGAAAGGTTTCTCGAGCGCGGGCACAAACTGCAGGTCACCAAAACCCCGCTCCAGCTGGGCGAGCAGCAACGACTCGGGGAGCTCAGCCCGGTCCGCCGCTTCTGGTGTCAATGGTGCATCGTCTGCGCTGCTCACGGGTTCCTGCCTGGCCGGTTGAGCCTCTTCCCCGCGCGGCCCGGTTCCTGTGTCATCGTTGCATGCGCGCTTAGTAAGCGTCTAGCCTGCCGGACGTGTGCACTCGCCCGCCGCGGCCACCGCGCGAGCTGCGGTGGCTCAGATTCAACCCACGGACAGGATTCACATGGATGTCGCGCCTTCAGCCCCCTCCACCGAACCGGCCACCACGCGGCGGCGCTCACCGGGCATGCGACTGGTCGCACTGCTCAGTCTGGGCGTGAGCACACTCGTGGCCAGCCCGCCCACACACGGAGGCGACCGGGTCACCGGCCTGCCCTTCGCGACGCGTTCCGAAGTCATCGCCCGCCATGGAATGGCCGCGACCAGTCAGCCGCTGGTCACACAGGTGGCGCTGGATGTGCTCAAGGCCGGTGGCAACGCGGTGGACGCTGCCATCGCGGCCAATGCCGTGCAGGGTCTGATGGAACCGGTGGGTAACGGTATCGGCGGTGATTTGTTCGCCATCGTCTGGGACGCCGAAACCCAGGCTTTGTACGGCCTGAATGCCAGTGGTCGGTCCCCACAAGATCTCAGCCTGCAGTGGTTTCTCGATCAGGGCTATCGCTCGATCCCCTCCTACGGCCCCTTGCCGGTGTCAGTCCCGGGCTGCGTCGATGGTTGGTTTGCGTTGCACGAGCGATTCGGCTCGCGCGCGATGGCGGAACTGCTCGATCCGGCGATCCGCTATGCCCGTGAGGGTTTTCCCGTAACGGAGTTGGTCGCCTATTACTGGGACCGGTCGGTGCCTCGACTCGCGCAGTATCCGGGGTTTCGCGAGCAGTTCACCGTCGACGGCCGCGCGCCGCGCAAAGGCGAAATCTGGCGCAACCCCAATCTGGCCAACACGCTGGCCAAGATCGCCGGTGGTGGTCGGGAGGCCTTCTACCAAGGCCCAATGGCACAGACCATGGCCGACTACATCCAGGCACAGGGCGGTTTTCTCAGCGTGGCCGACTTGGCCGAACACCGCTCTGAATGGGTCGAGCCGGTCTCCACGGAGTACCGCGGCTATGAAGTCTGGGAGTTGCCACCGAACACACAGGGTGTTGCGGCACTGCAGATTCTGAACATCCTGGAAGGCTTTGATCTTCAGGCGGCCGGTTTTGGCAGCGCTGACCATATCCATTGGTTTACGGAGGCCAAGAAGCTGGCCTTCGAAGACCGTGCACGCTATTACGCCGACCCCGATTTCTCCGACGTCCCTCTGGAGCGCCTGCTGAGCAAGGAGTACGCCGCCGAGCAGCGCCAGCGCATCCACGCCCAGCGCGCCGCCAAGGCGTACCCCGACCCAAGCAGCCTGCAGCAGGGCGACACGATCTACCTGACGGTTGCCGATGCCGCCGGCAATATGGTGTCGCTCATCCAGTCGAACTACCGGGGCATGGGCAGCGGCATGACACCACCGGGGCTCGGCTTTATTCTGCAAAACCGTGGCGAGCTGTTTGCGCTTGACCCTACACATGCGAACCGGTTTGAGCCGGGCAAGCGTCCGTTCCATACGATCATCCCGGCCTTCATCACCCGCGACGGTCAACCCTGGGTCAGCTTTGGACTCATGGGTGGTGCCATGCAGCCGCAGGGCCATGCCCAAATCGTCACCAATCTGATCGACTTCGGCATGAATCTGCAGGAAGCCGGCGATGCCCCCCGCATCTATCACGACGGCAGTTCCAGCCCCACGGGTACGACCATGACCGACGGGGGACAGCTGTATTTGGAGTCAGGCTTTGACTACGCCGTCGTCCGTGAGCTCATGGCGCGCGGCCACCGGGTGGGCGCGGCCAGAGGCCCTTATGGCGGCTACCAGGCCATTCTGCGCGACCCCACGTCGGGGGTTTATTTCGGCGCATCCGAATCTCGCAAGGACGGCCAGGCCGCCGGCTACTAGGAGCACAAGACCCCGATGGTAATCGCCGACGCGAAGGATCCGGAACATCGTATCCGCCTGATCGACTGGCTGATGCTGCTGCTGGCGGTCGTCTCCATCGGTCTGCTGGTGTACGAGACCTGGTGGGTCACCGATGAGGATGTCCGCGCACTCATCATCGCAGCCGATGTCACCATCTGCGCGATCTTCGCCGCCGAGTTTGTCTGGCGCTGGCGCGCCTTTGGCTACAGCCGGCGATTCGTACTGGTTAACTGGTACGAGATCCTCGGCATGATCCCGGTCTCCCATCCGGCGATCCGCGGGTTTCGACTGTTTCGTGTCATCCGCATCATCATCATGCTGTCGCGCTTCGGCATGGCAGCCGACCGGGCCTTCGGAGAAACCTTTACGCACAACCTGCTGACACGCCTGCGGCAGTGGGTGGTCAATTTGATCGGCGGCGCGGTCACCATTTATGTGCTGGACGAAGTTGCAGATGTGCTTCACAAGGGCACCTACACACGCAATGTCGCCAGAGCCCTGGAACAGCATACGGACGAAATCGAACACGCCGTGCGGGAGACCGTCTATGCCGACCCGAATCTCGGGCGACTCCGACGCCTGCCATTCTTCGATGCCATCGTCTCGACCAGCACCCAGGTGACACAACGGGTGATCATCGAGTTTCTGCAAAATGAACGCACCGACCGGCTGGTGGCCGATATTCTTCACGAGAACATCGAGCAGATACGCATGTCGGTGAGAGCGCGCGAAGATCAGCGAGCGCTCGCCCGCCGTAAGCCCCACGAGACTGCGGACACGACCTGATGCCCGCCACTCGCGTGGTCAAGCCATTGGTGATTGCCGCATTGGCCATCGCCGTGATCACGCTCGCGATCACCCTCGTCGTGCCGCGCGAGCGGACAATCGCTACCCCCGTCACTATCGACCCACCGGCTGCAGGTGCTCGCGCGTCCGCCGGCGCGGACACGGACCAGCATCAGCCGCTGACGACACAGCCCTCGTCGCCCCACCCCGTTCACAAGCCGCCCGCGACGGCACCTCAAGACAACGCCCCCCCGGCCTGGCCGCTCGCTGAACGCTTGGCCCGAAGCGAAGATCTGTTCGCCTTGGCCACATCCCTGCGACCTGCAGCGGTGGATGGAGACCCGGCCGCGATGTGGACGCTGGGCAGGATTTACGACAGCTGCGAACTGCTCACGGTGAAATACGGCGCCAACGACCACCCGAACCTGGCGCGACGTCGGCTGGAGACGGTGACGGCCGCCATGCCGGCCAATGCCGCGGCTTATCATCAGCGCCAGTTTGAGCGATGCCGGGGCTTCGTTGCATCGCCAGACAGCTTGGAAAACCCCGAGATCTGGCAAACGCTGGCTGCCGAAGCCGGGCACCCTGCGGCCCAGATCAAGGCTTGGCTGGACCGGCGCATAGATGCCAACATCGCACCGCCGACCCGTGCGCGAATCATGGCCCTGATTCAGTCCAGGCACCCGGATGCACTGGCAGCCGCGCCACGCCTGCTCAGCCTGCAGATGGCTGCGCCGGCAGACCTCACCGAGACGACCAACGAACTGGCCTGGACGCTGGCTGCCTGCTCACTGGGCCTGGATTGCTCTCCCATGAGCGAGGCCACGCAGATCCGCTGCATCTGGTCCAACTGTGCGCCTGACGATCCGCTGCAGGAGGTGATTCGCGCCGAGACCGATCCGTACATCTTCGAGCAGGCCAGCACCTACGCGGAACGGCTGCGGCAGCATCTGAGCGCCGGCACACTGGCCGATGCATCCTGGCTCGAACTACAGCCCCTGCCCGGACAGGACGATTAGTCTGCCGGATGCGAATCCGGCTCCCAGGCCAGCATGATCGCGTCCTCCCGGCCCTGGTCTGCCGGGTAATAATTGGGACGGCGTCCGATCTCACGGAATCCCAGCCCGGCATAAAGCGCCAACGCCGCCGTGTTGGTGGGACGCACCTCCAAAAACACGATGCTGAGTTCTGCAGCCCGTGCAATCTCCAGCAAATGCATCACCAGCCGGCGACCACAGCCCCCACGCTGCACGGCTGGATCGACGCAAATGTTCAGCACATGGCCTTCGCCAGCCGCCATCGACATGAGTGCGTAGCCGTCGATGCGATCATCGGGGGCAACGGCCACCCAACTGCTGTACCCCACGCGCAGACAGTCATCAAAGATGCCAGCCGTCCACGGGAACCGGTACGCCGCCCGATCGATCGCAGCCACGCGAGGGACATCCGCCGGACGCATCGGCCGGATCTGCCAGCGCAGCATCGGAGTGGCGACACTCACCTTGGCGAGTTCAGCAGCGCACGAATGCGCTTGAGATCCTCCCAGCCTTTGCGTTTTTCCAGCGGCTGGCGAAGGTAGTACGCCGGGTGATAGGTCACGATCACCGGCGTCTGGGACGCGGGGTGGACGTGCGATCCTTGGCGCATGCGGCCGACAGGCGCGTCCTCGCCCAGCAGCCCCGCTGCGGCCACCTGGCCGAGCGCGACAATCAGCCGCGGACGCACCAATTCGATCTGCGCCTCGAGATAGTCTCGACAGGCCGCCGCCTCGGCGGCATGCGGCTTACGGTTGCCCGGCGGACGACACTTGACGACGTTGGCGATGTAAACCGTCGACGCCCGCGACTGGCCGATGGCCGCGAGCATTTGATCAAGCAACTGCCCCGCTGCCCCGACAAAGGGTTCACCCCGGAGGTCTTCCTGCTCGCCTGGGCCTTCGCCCACCAACATGAGATCGGCCTGACGTTGCCCGACCCCAAACACCGTTTGCGTCCGGGTCTCGTGGAGCGGACAGGCGGTGCAGGCAGCCACCTGTGCCGCCAGGGCCTCCCAGTCCCGAGGGGCTGGCGCATGGCATGCGCCGGCCGGACCTGGCCCTGCGTCAGGCGCCCGAGCAGCCGTATCGGCCATCGGTAACGCAGCCGGTGCTTCGGGCGGGTCGGCGACAGCCGTGACGCCGGCTGGCACAGGTTCCGGCGCAGGCGCGACAACATCCGCCAACACGGGTTCCTCTCGCCCCGCCTGGTCACGCCGGACCCACTCCGTCAGACCCAGCAATGCCAGATAGTCAGACCGCCGGTTGGTCACGGTGTGACGCCTCAGGCTGCAGAACGGTCTGCGCGACGAGCCGCGAGCGCGCGATTCATGCCGGACAAGATGGCTGACAACGACGCGGTCACAATGTTGCCGTTGATGCCGACACCAAACAGGGTCCGACCGGCGCCCAACTTCAACTCAATGTAGGTCGCGGCGCGTGCATCGGCCCCACTGCCAATCGCGTGCTCGTGATAATCCACCACCGTCAGCGGCTCGCCCAACTCGTCGGACAGGGCCGAGACAAAAGCCTCGATGGGTCCGCGTCCCTGAGCAGACAGCGTCTTGGTCTGACCGTTGATATCGACCTGTACCTTGAGGTCGACATGACCAGAGGCCGAGTCCTCGACCAACTGGTGGGCGCGGTAGCGATAGTCGCCCGCCTCGCCCAGATACTCGTCGTTGAAGATGCTCCACAGCTCTGCGGCAGTGACCTCGCGACCCGTGGCATCAGTGACGGACTGCACCACCCCGCTGAACTCGATCTGCAGACGGCGCGGCAAATCCAGCCCGTGCTCGCGTTCGAGCAGATAGGCCACCCCGCCCTTGCCGGACTGTGAGTTCACGCGAATCACTGCTTCGTACGAGCGCCCGACGTCCATGGGGTCGATGGGCAGATAGGGCATGTCCCAGATCGCGCCCTCTTCGCGGGCGGCAAAGGCCTTCTTGATGGCGTCCTGATGGGAGCCCGAGAACGAGGTGTACACCAGCTCGCCCACATAGGGATGGCGCGGATGCACCGGCAATTGATTGCAGTATTCCACCCGACTGCGAATCGCGTCGATGTCGGAGAAATCCAGCCCGGGGTGGATCCCATCGGTGTACAGATTCAGCGCCAGATTCACGATATCGACGTTGCCCGTGCGCTCCCCGTTCCCGAACAGACAGCCCTCGACCCGTTCAATGCCGGCCAGCATCGCAAACTCTGCAGCAGCCGTGCCGGTTCCGCGGTCGTTATGTGGGTGCACCGAGAGAATGACGGCATCCCGATGTCGCAGGTGACGCCCCGTCCATTCGATCATGTCGGCGAAAACATTGGGCATCGACCGCTCAACGGTTGAGGGCAGATTGATGATGCAGGGCGTCTCCGGCGTGCTGCCCAGCGCCTCCACCACGGCGTCGATGATGTCCCGCGAAAAGTCCAGCTCCGTCCCCGAATACATCTCAGGCGAATACTGGAAGGTCCAGTCCGTACCGGGACGTGCATCGGCCAGTTCGCGAATCATGCGCGCATGCGTCACCGCCAGATCGATCACCTCCTCGCGCTCCATCTTGAACACCACGCGCCGCATGACCGGCGCGGTAGCGTTGTAGAAATGCACAATGGCTCGCGGCGCGCCGTCCAGCGCCTCGAAGGTGCGGCGGATCAGGGGCTCACGCGCCTGCGTCAGCACCTGGATGGTGACGTCCTCGGGGATTCGGTCCTGTTCAATCAGATCGCGAACAAAGTCGAAATCCGTTTGCGAGGCCGAGGGAAATCCGACTTCGATCTGCTTGAACCCGACAGCGACCAGCAGCTCGAACATTTCGAGCTTGCGCTCACGATCCATGGGCTCGATGAGCGCCTGATTCCCATCGCGCAGGTCAACGCTGCACCAGATGGGCGGCGCGGTCAGCACCTGATCAGGCCAGGTCCTGTCGGTCAGACCAACAGGATCGAATCGACGGTATTTGCTTGAAGGGTCTTGGATCATCGCCATGATGGTCTCCTGACGTTCGGAGCGTCGCGTTGCGACGGCGTACTGCATGATGCGCCGGCCACCACCCCAGGTCCATTCACCGGATGGGCGAGGCGGGCGAGAGACTGGAATTCGGCGAATATGCGGTCGCCGTCCGCGAATCGATTAGCTGCCCGAAGGCAGAAGTCGATGGCCAGCCGATAGCAGCACCCAGGCCTTGCGGCCGGCGCGGCGAGCATCAGACGTCAGGATGCGTGGCTTCATGACAGGGGACTATAGCGTTCGTCTCACAATGTTCAACCCGGCGGCTGCAACACCGGCCGGTCGCGAGCAGACATTGGCAGCCTCCGGCGAATCCCAGGCGCGGGCCACCGGGGTCCGGCTAGCTCGCCAGACGCTTACGGCGCCGACGGGCCAGCGTGATGATCGGCCCCGAGATCGCATAGGTCAGAAACACCGCGAATGCCACCTTGGGCGGGTCGAACGACACCAACACGAACAACCCGACGACGGCAACGATATAGATGAACGGTACGCGCTCCTTCAGATTCAGATCCTTGAAGCTGTAGAACCGTACGTTACTAATCATCAGCAATGCCGCCATGATCGTCAGTACAAAGCCGACAACCGCCACCAGCGGTGACTCACCCGACACATCCATCGCCGCACACACCCAGACAAAGCCTGCCGTCACGCCCGCCGCGGACGGGCTGGGCAACCCAAAAAAGTACCCTTTGCCGCCAGTCAGGTGGGTGGACACGTTGAACCGTGCAAGGCGCAGTGCGGCGCAGGCGGTGTATACAAAGGCGCCCAGCCAGGCCAGTTTGCCGCCGTAGGGAATGGCGCCCTCCAGTGCATGCAGGGTGTAGATGTAAATCACCACCCCGGACGCCAACCCGAAGGTCACCATGTCCGACAACGAGTCGTATTCCTTGCCGAAGTCCGTCTGGGTGTTGGTGAGTCGGGCCACCCGCCCATCCAGGGTGTCGGCAATCATGGCCGCGAAGATCGCCATGGCTGCCGGTACAAACTCGCCTCGCAGCGAAGCGATGATCGCGTAGAAGCCGCCAAACAAGGTGGCGGTGGTGAACAGATTGGGCAGCAAGTAGATGCCCCGGCGGCGTTGTCGCTCTTGTGGGTCTACGCCCGTGTCGTCTGCATTGCTCATGTCGTCTCCGTCGCCGTGCTCTTGCGCACCAGGGTGGCCAGCACGTCCTGGCCGGCCTGGACACGCTGCCCCGGCCCCACCTTGACCCGTGCGGATTCATCGACATAAACGTCGATATGTCGCGCCAGACGCCTCAGGCCACAACGCCGACCGTGCCCAACCCGCTCGCCCACCGACACCATGCAGGGTCGCTGGCCCAGCAGTCCACCCCGTCCAGCGGCCACTAGCACATCATCGCCCTCATCGGATTGAATCCAGGACACATGCTCGCTGGGATCGCCTTCCGGACTACGCGCCTCCCGCAGCTTGCCTTCGATGGGGGCGCGCAGACAGTACGCACCCAGCGCAGCCGTGCGCACACGAATCCGCACCGCATTGCGATCCAGGTACGTGTCGTGCACCAGTTCGACTGAGGCGACCGTGCCATCGACCGGGGCGACAACCGCCAGCGGACTGGAGCAAAGCGTGCGCTCCGAGTCGTAGAAGTAGCCGAGGCCGAACAGGCAAGCCATCGACAGCGTCGCGCCGATCACCCAGTGCTGTTCATGCAGCGCCAACCACACGCACAGCACCAAGCCGGCGACCACCAGCCCCCCTTCATGAGGACTATGGAGAAACGTGCGAACGCGCATGGCCATGGCCAACGACGAATCGCCGATGGGCCAGCAGCCCATCGGCGCCCGGGCTGGCTAGTTCTTGGTCTTGTCGACCAGCTGGTTGGCGGCAATCCAGGGCATCATGCCGCGGAGCTTGGCGCCTACCGCCTCGATCGGATGCTCGGCGCTGTGGCGTGCCGTGGCCTTGAGCACGGTGCTGCCGGTACGCGTCTCGTTGATGAACTCGCGTGCGAACTCACCCTTCTGGATCTCGGTGAGAATCTTGCGCATCTCGGCCTTGGTCTCGTCAGTGATGACGCGCGGCCCGCGGGTGATGTCCCCGTATTCGGCGGTGTTGGAGATCGAGTAACGCATGTTGGCAATACCGCCTTCATACATCAGATCGACGATGAGTTTGAGTTCGTGCAGACACTCAAAGTACGCCATCTCCGGCTCGTAGCCTGCCTCGACCAGGGTCTCAAACCCAGCCTGGACCAGCGCGGAGGCGCCGCCGCAGAGTACGGCCTGTTCGCCAAACAGGTCGGTCTCGGTTTCCTCGCGGAAGGTGGTCTCGATGATGCCCGAGCGCCCCCCACCAATTGCCGACGCATACGCCAGTGCCACATCCTTCGCGGTACCGGTGGCATCCTGCTGGATGCAGATCAGGCAGGGCACGCCGCCGCCGTTGCTGTAATGCGAACGCACGGTGTGACCCGGGCCCTTGGGGGCGATCATGATGACGTCCAGATCGGCACGTGGCTCGATCAGGCCGAAGTGGATATTGAACCCATGGGCAAACGCCAATGCGGCACCGTCCTTGATCCGGCCGACCACGGACTCGTACAAGGCCTGCTGGTGCTCATCCGGCACGAGCATCATGATCACGTCGGCGCCGTCCACGGCGTCACCCGGCGCCTTGACCGTCAGGCCGGCAGCTTCTGCCTTTTTCCAGGAGCCCGACCCCTCACGCAGTCCCACGGTGACGGAGACGCCACTGTCATGCAGGTTGAGTGCATGGGCATGGCCCTGAGAGCCATAACCGAGAATCG
The DNA here is from genome assembly GCA_036156195.1 of Pseudomonadota bacterium. Taxonomy (GTDB): domain Bacteria; phylum Pseudomonadota; class Gammaproteobacteria; order Nevskiales; family OUC007; genus Abyssibacter. The sequence continues at coordinate 156,422 of JAYZUZ010000011.1, forward strand.
CCACCTGCTTGCCCTGGATGAGGGACAGGTCTGCGTCCTTGTCGTAGTAGACGTTCAATGCCACGGGGTTTCTCCGGTCTGTGTCGTAGGGGGGCGTTCAGGCGGTTTGCCGTAACGCCAGAATCTGATCGCCGCTAGCAATGGCAGCCACGCCACTGCGAACAACTTCGTGGATTTCCACGAACTCGCGCAGTTCACGCAAGAAATCGTCGACTTCGATGCCCGTTCCGGTCATTTCAATGACTCGGAGTCCGTCTGCCTGATCGACGACTTCCGCCTTGTACCGCTCCAGCAACTCGGTCATGCGGTCCTTGGAGGTGACGACGAAGCGCACCTTGACCAACAGCAGCTCGCGCTCCACATGGCCGCGGCGGGTGAGTTCCACCCGGTCAACCACATCGATGAGCTTGGAGATCTGCTTGTTGATTTGATTAATGACCTGGTCCGTACCCGTCGTGACCAGCGTCAGCCGGGAAACGGCCGGATCATCGGTGGGCGCCACCGACAGAGATTCGATGTTATAGCCGCGCGACGAGAACAAGCCCGCGACGCGAGCAAGCGCGCCAGATTCGTTCTGCAGCAGGATCGAAATGATATGTCGCAAGGCCCGGCCCGGATTTAAAGAGTCGCGCACGGTAATCAGGCCGTGCCCGAAAATCAAGCAAATCCGGGCGGAAAATGCTGCACCGCAACCCGCCCTCCGATAAACTGAGGTGTTCCACCCCATCCAGCTTGTGACTTCTGATGACGAGCGCGCCCGTAAACCCTGCCGACTCTGCCCTGCGACGCGAACCGGAGACCCTCTCGGGTGCCGAGATCATTGTCCGCGTCCTGGCCGAGCAGGGCGTCGACGTCATCTTCGGCTACTCCGGTGGCGCCATTCTGCCCACCTATGACGCCGTATTCCGCTACAACGCCGACCATAAAGACGCGATGCCGCTCATCGTGCCGGCCAATGAGCAGGGCGCGGGTTTCATGGCGGCGGGCTATGCGCGCGCCTCCGGCCGGGTTGGCGTGGCCATGGTCACCTCCGGACCGGGCGCCACAAACTGCGTGACTCCCGTCCGTGACTGCATGGCTGACTCCATCCCCATCGTGGTGATCTGTGGCCAGGTGCCGACTGGCGCCATCGGCACGGATGGTTTCCAGGAAGCGCCCGTCACCAACATCATGGGCAACTGTGCCAAGCATGTGTTTCTGGTCACCGAGCCGGAACGCCTCGAAGCCACGGTGCGCTCGGCATTCGAGATCGCGCGCACGGGCCGGCCCGGCCCCGTGGTGATCGATGTCCCCAAAGATGTGCAGAACTGGACGGGGCCCTACCGTGGCGCCGGCGAATTGCCCATCCCTGGCTATCGCCAGCGCCTCCGCGCTGTCCAGACCGCACAGCTGTCCGAGCGGCGCTGCGAGGAGTTCTTTGCGTTGCTGGATCAGGCCGAGCGGCCGCTGATCTATGCGGGCGGGGGGGTCATCTCCAGCGAGGCCAGCCAGGCCATGCGCGCCTTCGCAGACCACTATGGCATCCCGGTGGTCACCACCTTGATGGGCCTGGGTGCTTATGACACCACCCAGCCGCGTTCCCTGCACATGCTGGGCATGCACGGAACAGCCTATGCCAACTATGCGGTCGACGATTGCGACTTTCTGATCACCCTGGGGGCACGCTTTGATGACCGCGTTGCGGGCGTGCCCGACCGCTTCGCACCCAAGGCCAAGCACATTGCGCATTTTGATATTGATGCGTCGGAAATCGGCAAGGTCAAACCCGTGCACTGGCACCACGTGGGGCGGCTGGCCCCGGCGCTGGAGACGCTGCTGAGCTACGGCCAAACCCAACAGGTGCAGACCGACTTTGCGCAGTGGCATGACCACATCGCCGACCTCAAGTCGACCTATGCGATGAATTACGACCGCCAAAGCGATCAAATCCAGCCGTACGCGGTTCTGGAGGCGATTAACCGGCTTACGGGCGGCGATGCCATCATCGCCACAGGTGTCGGTCAGCACCAGATGTGGGCGGCCCAGTACTTCGATTTTCGCGAACCCCGGCTCTGGCTCACTTCAGGCTCCATGGGCACGATGGGTTTTGGCCTGCCGGCGGCCATCGGCGCACAGTTCGCGCAGCCCAACAGAATTGTCATCGACATCGATGGCGATGCCAGCATTCGCATGAATCTGGGCGAGCTGGAGACCGTCACGACCTACAACCTGCCGGTGAAGGTGGTGGTGCTGAACAACTACGGCGACGGCATGGTCAAGCAGTGGCAGCGCCTGTTCTTCAAAGGACGTTTCGCGTTCTCGGACAAGTCTCTGCATAAGAAAGACTTCGTTAAAGCTGCCGAGGCGGATGGCTTCCCCTGGGCCAAGCGCCTGGATCAGGTCGCGGACATCGACCGGGTCGTCAAGGATTTTGTGGAGTTCGACGGCCCGGCATTTCTGGAGGTCATTATTGACCCGGAAGCCGGCGTCTATCCGATGGTTGGCCCGGGCATGAGCTATGCACAGATGATTACGGGCGACCACATTCCGTCTCGCCATGCGCCATCGGAGCAAGCCGATCAGTCGGAGATGTTCTAACACGCGCGGCGGGCAACACGCCGCCGCTCTGCTGCTCAGCCTGATCCTCGCCTCGCTGCCCACGGCAAGCAGCGCACAATCCGACTACGCCGCCCAACGTCTGACCAGTGCACGGACGCTGGAAGACCGGGGTCAGTTCACCGCGGCTATCGTGGAGCGGCTATGGGCGCACGCAGCGCTCGACCGGCTGGATCAGCGCGACCATAACGCGCACCAGATCTGGCGGTTACTGCAACGCCTGCCCTCCACGGCCTTGAACCGCCCGCCGGACGCCACCCCATGGACGGCCCAAGGCTGGTGGGCGCTGGCGCGCGCACATCGGCAGGCCGCCGGCTCCAACTGGGACCTCAGCGAAGCGCTCCAACGCTGGGAACAACAGTTCCCGGACCACCCGGCCCGCGACTCTGTGTTGCGGACCTTGCGTGTCGATCTGCCCATGCACCGGCGTCAGGCGCCCGCGATGATGGGCGGGCCCGCGCCGCGCCCTCAGCGTATAGCGGTGGTTGCACCCACCACCGGCGCATTGGGCGGAGCGGGACAGGCATTGGTTGACGGCCTGCTCGAGGCCTCCCGCGCCCGTCCGGACATTAGCCTGCGCCTGTTCGACAGCGCACCATCCGGTGGGCTGGCCACCTACCAGGCGGCTGCCGGCTACCGGCCCGACCTCATCATCGGCCCACTGGACAAGTCCGCCGTGGAACGGCTCGCGCAGCAGACACAGCTATCCGTGCCAACCCTGGCCTTGAACTACGGTCCGCGCAGCGCCTGGGGCACCGGCAATCTGTGGCAATTTGGCTTGGCACCCGAGGATGATGCGGCTGCAGCGGCCGAGCAGGCGCGCGCCCGCGGGCTGCAACGGGCCGCCGTGCTGTTCGCGGACGATGACTGGGGCCGCCGGGTCGGTCTGGGATTTCTGGAACGATTCGAGGCCCTCGGCGGCCGCATTGTGCGCCAGACACGCTTCTGGCCCGGCAGCTCGGAGTTGCAGGATGCCGTACGCCACCTCCTCCAGCCCGATGCCCCGACCCCGTTGTGGCAGGACACCCGCCCCGGTCGACTGGCCGGATCGCGACAAGTGGATCTGCTGTTTCTGGCCGCCAAGTCACGCGATGCCAGGCTCATTGTGCCGCTGTTGCGCTTCCATCATGCAGTGGACTTGCCCATCTACGCTCCGGATGCCGCGCTGGGCGGCCGCCAAAACGCTGAAGCCCTGCGTGACCTGGACAGAGTCATGCTCTGTGGCCCCCGCGCCGGGGAATCCGGACAGACCGCATTCCCCCAGTTCCATGCACTGGGTCACGACGCGTTTGCGGTCGCCAACCAACTCCCCTTGCTGACAGCCGGCCATCGCCTTGAAGGACAGACCGGGCAATTGTCACTCGAGAGCGGGGGACGCATTGCGCGCCACGCAGACTGCTCGCGGCTCTGACCTCGCAGCAGCAGCGCCCGTGAAACCGGGGAGCCCGCAGGCTCCCCGCAAACACATCATTTGAGCAAAATGTTGTCCGCATTCTTGGCATAGGTTTTTTCGCCAACACCGCGCACCGCCTTGAGCTGCTCTGGCGAAGTAAACGCGCCGTGCTCCTGGCGATACGCAACGATACGCTCGGCCGTGACCGGCCCGACCCCTTCCAGTTCCGCCGCCAGGGTCTTCGCATCCGCTGAATTGATATTGACCGGCCCGGCAAAAGCGAGAACGGAATACAACATTCCCAGAAGGATAATCATCTTTTTCATTGCAGGTTTCTCCCAGTTGGTTTTGACAATGTGAGCCGTTGGTGCCCACACCCCCTTAAACGCAGCCAAAACATCAATCAGGACATCCCAATTCAACCGTTTGTCGGTCACAACAGTGGGCACGCCACCCGTCGGCCACACCAGCACCTGCATTGCGCATTTGGTTCGCTTGCATGCATCGACTACCATCCGACAGGTTGAGGACGACCACACTGCAGGAGACCGTCGTGACAGCCGGAGATCAGACCGTTCAGGTGGGATACATCGGAGGATTGGCCCGCCGCCTGATCAACGAAGGGCTGTTGACCGATGCCTCCGCACGCGACGCGCAGGCCAAAGCGGCCAAGGAGCGCATGCCGCTGGTCCACTGGATCGTCTCGCGTCAGCTGGCGTCGGCGGTGGATGTCGGGATGGCCGCCAGCCGAGAGTTCGGTCTGTCGCTGCTCGACCTCAACGCCATGAATATGGAGTACGCCCCCACCGGTGATGTGAGCGAAGCGCTAATCCGCAAGCATCGGGCGTTGCCGTTGTACAAGCGCGGCAAGAAGCTGTACGTGGCGACGTCGGACCCGACGAATCTTCAGGGCCTGGATGAAATCAAGTTCAACACCGGGCTGAGCACCGAGCCGGTGCTTGTTGAGGACGACAAACTCGACCAGACCATCGAGACCGTGCTCAACGCCATCGAAGCCGCCTCGCTGGACGTCGGCGATGACGATCTCGAAAACCTGGATCTGTCCGATGGCGAGGAGGAGACCGACGACGACAACATTACCCGGGCCGACACCGAATCGGCGCCCGTAGTTCGCTTCGTCAACAAGATCCTCCTCGATGCCATCAACCGGGGCGCCTCGGACATTCACTTCGAGCCCTACGAGAAAAAGTACCGCATCCGCTATCGACAGGACGGCATCCTGCAGGAGGCCGCCACCCCGCCCGTCCAGCTCGGGATGCGCCTGGCCGCACGACTCAAGGTCATGTCACGCATGGACCTCGCCGAACGCCGCATCCCGCAGGACGGTCGCATCAAGCTCAACCTGTCCAAGACCAAGGCCATCGATTTTCGTGTCAACACCTGCCCGACGCTGTTTGGCGAGAAAATCGTGCTGCGTATTCTCGACCCCTCCAGTGCACAGCTCGGCATCGACGCACTGGGTTACGAACCCCATCAGAAAGACCTGTACCTCAAATACCTGAACAAGCCCTATGGGATGATTCTGGTCACTGGCCCTACGGGCAGTGGTAAGACGGTCTCGCTCTACACGGGCCTGAATATTCTCAATACCGCAGACCGGAACATCTCCACTGCGGAAGACCCGGCTGAAATCAACCTGCCGGGCATCAACCAGGTCAATGTAAACCCGAAGGTCGGCCTGACCTTCGCATCCGCACTCAAGGCGTTTCTCCGTCAGGATCCGGATGTGATCATGGTGGGTGAGATTCGTGACCTGGAAACGGCCGAAATCGCCATCAAGGCCGCGCAGACCGGGCATCTGGTGTTATCGACGTTGCATACCAACGACGCACCGCAAACACTGACCCGCATGCTCAATATGGGCGTGCCGGCCTATAACATCGCCTCATCGGTCTCGCTCATAATCGCCCAGCGTCTGGCGCGCCGGCTCTGCAAGCAGTGCAAGCAGCCTGTAGAAATCCCTCGGGAAGAGTTGCTCAAGGAAGGGTTCCTGGAATCCGACCTGGACAAGCTGACCCTGTTCGATGCCAAAGGCTGCGATGCCTGCAGCGGCACCGGCTACAAGGGCCGTGTCGGCATCTACCAGGTCATGCCGGTCAACGAGGACATGGGCCGCGCAATCATGGAAGGATCCAATGCAATGGAGCTGGCGCAGCTGGCCCAGCAACAAGGGATTAACGACCTTCGCCGCTCAGGCCTGGAGAAAGTCATGCAAGGCGTGACAAGCTTGGTCGAAGTCAACCGCGTCACCGTCGATTAGCAGCACGAGACAGCACATCCATGGCAAAAGCGGCAGTCAAGGAATCCACCTTTCAGTGGCAAGGTACGAATCGGGATGGCGCGCGGGTCAAGGGCCAGATGGAAGCCCTGAGCGATGCCTTGGTCAAGGTGCAGCTGCGCAAGCAGGGCATTAACCCGATCAGCGTTCGAAAAAAGACCGAGCTGTTCGGCAAACGCAAGAAGAAAATCGAATCCGGCGATATCGCCATCTTCTCCCGCCAGATGGCGACCATGATGCAGGCTGGCGTGCCACTTGTTCAGGCGCTGGACATTGTTGGCAAAGGCCACGAAAACCCAGCGATGGGCGAGATGATTGGCGAGATCCGGACCGAAATCGAGGGCGGTGCAACTTTTGCTGAATCCTTGTCCAAACACCCGAAGTACTTTGATGATCTGTTCGTAAACCTGGTCGATGCCGGCGAGCGCTCTGGCGCGCTGGAGGCGCTGCTCGACAAGATTGCGACCTACAAGGAAAAAACCGAAGCGATTAAGAAGAAGGTCAAGAAAGCCCTGACCTATCCGGCCGCGGTGATTGTGGTCGCATTTATCGTCACCGGCATTCTGCTGTATTTCGTCGTCCCGCAGTTCGAGGATTTGTTCGTTGGCTTCGGTGCCGACTTGCCAGCCTTTACCAAGATGATCATCAGTCTGTCCCAGTTCGTGCAGACCAAGTGGTGGATGGTACTGGGGATCTTGATTGCCATCGGCGTCACCCATGTGCAGTGCCACCGACGGTTTCGTGGCTACCGCCGCGCCCAGGATCGCATCATGCTGCGCCTGCCCGTGGTTGGCGACATTCTCAACAAGTCAGCGGTGGCTCGCTTCGCCCGCACCCTGTCCACCATGTTTGCTGCCGGCGTGCCGCTGGTCGACGCCCTGGATTCTGTCTCGCGTGCCGCTGGCAACATTGTTTACGAAGAAGCGGTCCAGCAGATGAAGGACCAGGTTGCTACGGGCCAGCAACTGCAGGTCACCATGGCGCAGGTTGCGCTGTTCCCAAGCATGGCCGTACAGATGATCGCGATTGGCGAGGAGTCCGGCGCCCTGGACTCCATGTGCGCCAAGGTGGCGGATTTCTATGAAGAGGAGGTCGACAACCTGGTCGACAACCTCTCCAGCCTGCTCGAGCCGCTGATCATGGCGGTGCTCGGCGTGCTGGTCGGTGGCCTCGTCGTGGCCATGTACTTGCCGATCTTCAAGCTCGGCTCGGTGGTCTAACGCATCCCCGAGGCTCGTTCCACCACCGGATTTTGATGTGATCGAATTGCTCCAGGCCTCTCCGGCGTTATGGATGACGACGGTCGGGCTGTTCAGCCTGCTGGTTGGCAGCTTTCTGAATGTTGTCATTCATCGCCTGCCCTTGATGATGCAGGCGGGATGGCGTCAGGAGTGCCGACTGCTGCTGGAACTGCCCGAGCAGAATGCACCTGCCATCTCGCTTCTGCGCCCCCGATCACAGTGTCCGGGTTGCAGCCAGCCGATTGCCTGGTACGACAACATACCGGTCCTGAGCTATCTGATGCTTCAGGGGCGCTGTCGTCGGTGCGGGCAGCGCATCAGTCCACGTTACCCGGTTGTGGAATTGCTCACCGCCCTGCTCAGCGTTGTGGTTGCGTGGCAAATGGGGTTTGGATTGGCGGGCATGTCCGCCATTGTGCTGACCTGGGCCTTGGTCGCTCTGTCGGGTATCGACCTGGATCACCAGCTGCTGCCTGACAGCATTACCTTGCCGGCACTGTGGGCCGGGCTGCTGCTGAGTCTTGCTAACGGCGGGGTCACGCCCACCGAGGCCATTGTCGGCGCTGCGGCCGGCTATCTGTCGCTGTGGCTGGTCTTTCATGGATTTCGATTGCTCACTGGCAAGGAGGGCATGGGGCACGGCGACTTCAAGCTGCTGGCGGTTTTTGGCGCCTGGCTTGGCTGGGAAAGCCTGCCGCTGATCATCCTGCTCTCCTCCGTCGTCGGGGCTGTCATGGGCGGGCTGCTCATGGCATCCGGCGCCCTGCGTCGCGATCAGCCCATGCCATTTGGTCCCTTTATCGCGGCCGCAGGCTGGATCGCCTTGCTCTGGGGCGATGCCATCTGGCACACCTATCTGGCGTTCTCGGGTCTCCAGGCAGGATGAGCTGGACCGTCGGACTGACAGGCGGTATCGCCAGTGGCAAGACAGCCGTCGCAACTCTGCTCGAATCCTGGGGGGTGCCCGTACTCGATGCTGACCAGGCCGCGCGTGATGTCGTCGAGCCAGGGACGCCGGGCCTGGCTGCGATCGTGGCGCAGTTCGGTGAAGCTGTGCTGACCTCCACCGGCGCGCTGGACCGCGCCGCCCTGCGTGCCCGAGTTTTTGCAGACCCGGAACAGCGGCGCCGCCTGGAAGCCATCGTGCATCCTGCCGTTCGACAGGCCATGCGCCAGTGGCAGTCCGAACAACGCGGCCCCTATTGCGTATTGGCAATTCCACTGTTGGTCGAATCAGGCTTGCAGGCCATGGTCGACCGGGTTTTGGTTGTGGATACGCCGGTTGATCAGCAACGGGCGCGTCTCATGCAGCGTGATGACATCGATGCGGCGCTGGCCGACCGCATTATCCAGGCACAGTCCGACCGGGAGAGCCGACTGGCCGTCGCGGATGATGTCATCGACAACGCAGGCGACTTGGCAGCGCTCGAACCCCAGGTCCGCGCGCTTCACCGGCGCTACCTGGCGATGGCCTCCGGTGAAGCCACGAAAGAATCCGCTCCAGATGACTGAGCACGGCCCGACGATCTCGTTACAATGCGGGTTCAACGGGGGGCGTTTGCTTGCATGACTGGTCAGGGACCGACGCACAATACGATCTGGTTCGAACAACCGCTGAATGAGCGGGTGCGGACCTACTTGCGTCTGGAGTTTCTGTTCAAGCGTCTGCGCCATCATCGTGGCGATGCGAGCTACTGGGGACGCCGTGCTGCCGTAGGCGCCCTGCTAGATATCTTCCTGCTCCTTGGGCGCAGCGATCTCAAGGGCGACATCACCAAGGAGCTGGGCGAGCAACATGCCCATCTTCGACGACTCGAAGCCCGCCCCGGCGTCAACGATGACCGGCTCAGCGATGTACTGCAAAAGATCGACCAGGCGATTCACGCCATCCAGGGCCTGTCGACTCAATTTGCGGGATCGGCACTGCGCAACAACGACTTCCTGGTCAGCATCGCCAACCGAATTGCCATTCCGGGCGGCACCACCGGATTTGATCTGCCCAACTTCGAACTGTGGCTGCGACGCCCCCTGGAAGAATCCGAGCGCGACCTCAACGCGTGGTGTGCAGATATCGGTGCTTTCGAGCGCGCCATCGACCTTGATCTGGATCTGATTCGGGGTAGCGCCGTGCCCAGGCCTGTCGTGGCCCAGGACGGTATCCACGTACAGTCGCTGGATGGTCCACGCCAGATGCTGCGGATCGGGGTTGCAGCGGAGCAGCGCGTTCACCCTGAGATCAGCGCCGGCAAGCACCGGTTTACGGTGCGCTTCATGGAAACCCGGGAAACCAGCAGCCGCAGCCATCAGGTGCGGGAGAACATCGAGTTCCAGCTCGCCTGCTGCGGCATTGGCTAGGCGGCCCGCCCGACTTACCGCACGATCAGATCGATACCATGTCCGAACCCGCACGCCTCGTTCGATGCCCGCAATGTGGTCAGCTGGCCAAGGCCACCACCGACAATCCCTGGCGACCATTTTGTAGCCGACGCTGCAAGCTGGTGGACCTCGGCGCCTGGTTGGACGAGGATCATCGAATCCCCGGGTCAGGCGATGAGCCCGGCCACTTCGAGCCCTAGTGCGGCTAGTGCAGCTGGGGCCAGAAGCCGCGAATACCCGCCACTCCAAAACAGCCAGACCACCGGGCCACTGCGAGATCACGTGGTGTCAGACCACCGATGGCGTAACACGGCAGCCCCGCAGCATCGGCCAAGGTCCGCAACCCTGCCCAGCCAGCAGGAGGTTGATCCGGATGGGATGGCGTCGAGCGTGCGGTACCCAGAACAAGCGCCTGCGCACCCCATTCGCGAGCCTGCGTGCAGGTCTGTGGATCATGACTGGAGACAATGCAGCCTCCACGAGCCCAATCCGGTGGCGCCGACCCAGCTGTTGCAACGGCGTAACCGGGCAGGTGCAGCGCGAGCCGCTGCCCCCCGGACAGCACTGAGGCCCAGTCTATCTCGGGTCGATCCACGGCAACACGCAGGCCACCCTGCTCGATCAAGCGCATCACCAAAGCGCGGTACTCGGCATCCGACACTCTGGGCAGGCGCAGGCGGATCAGCCCAGCATCCGGTGTCAAACGCGGCAAGGCCGCCAGCACATCAGAGACCGACCAGTCATCCGGGGTGAACCCATAGCAAGCCGGCCACTGCAACGCGGCGATCAGCGGGCGATCAGCCGCCAGTAATCCAGCCTGGGCAAGATCATCCACCGGGCACCAGCGGATCGCCTGGCCCTCACAGCCCCTCGGCTCGCCTGACCAACGCCGTACACGCCAGGTATCCAGCAAGACCGTCCGGTCGGGGTAGTGGTGTACCAGACGCATCAGCGGCTGGTGGTCGAGAATCTGAATACCGAGCTCTTCATCGAGTTCGCGCCGCAAAGCCCGGGTAACCCGTTCGCCCTGCTCAAGCTTGCCGCCAGGAAACTCCCACTGACCGGCACCCGGCTTACCCGCGAGCCGCTGGCTGATCAGCACCTGCTGTCCGCGCTGGAGGATGCCCACGGCGATGTGCAGCATCAGGATCGGTATTCGGCGTTAATCCTGACGTACTCGTGTCCCAGGTCGCAGGTCCAGATCACCGCGTCGGCCGCGCCACGGCCCAGCCGGATACGGACTGTGAAGGCCTCGCGCCGCATGGCCTCGGACGCCAGCGATTCCACATAGTTTGGTGAGGGTTCACCGCCCTGGAGAACCGACTGATCGTCGATCCAGAGGTCCACCTGATCGATGCGGAGGCCTTCCAACCCGCTGCGCCCAACAGCCGCAAGCACTCGGCCCCAATTGGGGTCACTGGCGAACCACGCCGTCTTGACCAGCGGCGAGTGCGCAACAGTCATTGCAACCTTCCGCGCTTCATCAACTGATCGGGCGTTTTCTACCTGCACGGTGACGAACTTGCTCGCCCCTTCGCCGTCGCGAACCATCGACTGCGCGAGGTGCTGACAAACTTCGATGATGGCATCGCGACACATGCGATAGTCAGGGGTTCCGATCTCAATGACCGGCCCGGTCCCGGTGGCTGCCAACGCGCAGGCATCATTGGTCGAGGTATCGCCATCGACCGTAATGCAATGAAAACTGGCATCAATGGCTCGAGACAGAATCTGCTCCACTGCGGCCTGGGATAGCGGCGCATCCGTGGCGACAAATGCCAGCATCGTCGCCATATCGGGACGAATCATCCCGGCACCCTTGCCAATCCCGGTGATGGTGTAGCGCTCTCCATTGGATAGCGTCACCGTACGGCTGAGCCCCTTCGGGAGAGAGTCCGTCGTCATGATGGCCTGGGCCACAGGGAGCCAAGCATCTTCATCCAGACGAGCGGATGCCGCTGGGATCGACGCCGTGACGCGTTCGGCGGGCAGCGCCTCACCGATGACCCCAGTGGAGAAAGGCCAGACCTCATCGGCTGCGCAGCCCAGGGCCTGGGCAACGGCCGCGCAGCTTGCACGGGCGGCCGCGACGCCAGACTCGCCTGTCCCGGCATTGGCGTTGCCACTGTTGATCAGCCAGGCGCGTGCACGACCCGTTCGCCCGCGGTGCTCTCTGCACAGTCGCACAGGGGCCGCTGCGAAGACGTTGTTCGTCAAAGCCACCGCCGCTCTCGCCCCGGGGGCCAATTCGATCAAGGCCAGATCGGTACGGTCGCGATAGCGTATGCCCGCCTCTACAGCAGCGAGGCGCACACCCTTGACGGGTGCCAGCCGCTCTGGCGACGACAAGCCAACCGCCATCTGATCAGCCAACCCGCCCGTGGCACTGCTTGTACTTCTTCCCGGAACCGCAGGGGCAAGGCTCGTTCCGGCCAACCTTGCGCTCTCCGCGCTCAACAGTCACCGGCCGCGGTGGTGGCGCGGCCGGCCGACCTGCCGGGCCGGCCTGGATACGGCGTGCGCCCGCAGCCGGCTGGCCAGCTTGCTGCGCCGGCGCCTCGCCTGCCGCCAATGCACTGTCGGCTTCTGCGTGACTGGCCTGGCCGCGTGCCTGCAAGGCTTCGGCCTGTGCGCGGCGCTGCGCTTCCACCGCCTCCACATCCGCCTCGGCCTGGACGCGAACCTTGGACAGAGTCGCGATCACCTCATGCTTCAGGCGCGCCAGCAAATCGTTGAACAGCTGGAAAGCCTCACGCTTGTACTCCTGCTTCGGGTCTTTCTGCGCGTATGCCCGCAGATTGATGCCCTGACGCAGGTAGTCCATCGCTGCGAGGTGCTCGCGCCACAGTCGGTCCAGCGTCTGCAGCATGACCGCCTTTTCGAAATGCTGGATGACCTGTTCCCCCGCACGCTGCTTCTTGTCGGCGTAGCTGATTTCCAACTGCTCCTGAACGCGACGACGCAGACCGATGTCGTCGAGCGAGCGATCCGCCTCCAGCCAGCTGGCAACGTCTGCATCGAGTCCGAATTCGGCACGCAGCGCCTCCGTGAGCCCGGGAATATCCCAGAGCTCCTCGGGCGAACCTGGAGGCAGATAGGCCTGGACCACCCCTGCCACGACATCCGGGCGGATCGTCTCGACCAGCGCCGAAATCTCCTCGGCTTCCATCAAGTCGTTGCGCTGCCCGTAGATCACCTTGCGCTGATCATTTGCGACGTTGTCGTACTCGAGCAGGTGCTTGCGGATATCAAAGTTGTGCGACTCCACCTTGCGCTGGGCGGTCTCAATGGACCGCGACACCCAGCGATGCTCAATGGCTTCGCCTTCTTCCATACCCAGTCGCTGCAACATTGCACGCATGCGCGGCGGGGTGAAGATGCGCATGAGCGTATCTTCCAGCGACAGGTAGAAGCGCGTAACACCCGGGTCGCCCTGGCGACCGGATCGACCGCGTAGCTGATTATCGATACGACGGGATTCGTGACGCTCAGAGCCGATGACATGCAGGCCACCGGCCTCGATGACAGCATCGTGGCGCGCCTGCCAATCCTTGCGTATCCGCTCCCGCGCTGCGGCGTCCTCTTCGGGAACCGCAGCCAGTTCGGCGTCCAGGCTCCCACCAAGGACGATGTCCGTTCCACGACCGGCCATGTTGGTCGCGATGGTCACGGCACCGGGACGACCCGCCTGGGCGATGATGTCCGCTTCGCGTTCGTGCTGCTTGGCATTGAGCACTTCGTGCGCAACCTTGCGCTCGGTCAGCAGCTGATGCAGCAGCTCCGAAGTCTCGATCGACGCCGTACCGACCAGCACGGGCGCACCCTTCTCACGCGCCGCGACAATGTCGTCAACAATGGCGTTGAACTTCTCGCGTGCCGTCATGAAGACCAAGTCACCCAGGTCCTGACGCTGCGTGGGCCGGTTGGTCGGGATAACCACCACTTCCAGGTTATAGATCTGCTGGAATTCGAAGGCTTCCGTGTCTGCGGTTCCGGTCATGCCGGAGAGTTTTTCGTACAACCGGAAGTAGTTCTGGAAGGTAATGGATGCCAGCGTCTGGTTTTCACGCTGAATCGCCACCCCTTCCTTGGCTTCAATGGCCTGGTGCAGGCCATCCGACCAACGCCGCCCCGGCATGGTGCGTCCGGTGAACTCGTCGACGATGACGATATCGCCGCCCCGGACGATGTAGTCAACATCACGTTTAAACAGATGATGGGCGCGCAGTGCTGCATTCAGGTGATGCATCAGCACGATGTTCTGGGCGTCGTAGAGGCTCTCGCCCTCGGCCAGCAAACCGGCTGTCGCGAGTAGCTGCTCTACATGCTCGTGGCCATCCTCGGTGAGATGGACCTGCTTGCCCTTTTCGTCTACCGAGAAGTCACCAGGACCATCGTCTTCCTGCTGCGCAGCTAGGCGCGGAACAATGGAATTGATCTTCTGATAAAGACTGGGATCGTCGTCCGTGGGGCCGGAGATGATCAGCGGCGTCCGCGCTTCGTCGATCAGAATCGAGTCCACCTCATCGACGACGGCAAAATGCAGCCCGCGCTGGACCTTGTCCTCGGAGGAGAAGGCCATGTTGTCGCGCAGGTAATCGAACCCGAATTCGTTGTTGGTGCCGTAGGTGATGTCTGCCGCATAAGCGGCCCGCTTCTCGTCGGGGGATTGCCCCGACAGCACGACGCCAACGCTAAGCCCCAGGAATCGGTACAGACGCCCCATCCACTCCGCATCGCGGCTGGCGAGGTAGTCGTTCACCGTGATGAGATGGACACCCTTGCCAGACAGCGCATTGGCGTAGGTCGCGAGTGTTGCGACCAGCGTCTTGCCTTCACCGGTGCGCATTTCGGCGATCTTGCCATCATGCAACACCGATCCGCCGATCAACTGCACATCGAAGTGCCGCATCCCCAGGGTACGCTTGCCCGCCTCGCGGACCACCGCGAAGACCTCGGCCAGCATATCGTCCAGCGATTCGCCCTTGGCGAGCCGCTCGCGAAATTCCTGGGTCTTGGCCTGGAGCGCCGCATCCTCCAGCCCTTCCAGCGTGGGTTCGAGCGCGTTGACCTGGTCCGCAAATTTGCGCTTGCGGTTCAAAACGCGCTGGTTCCGGCTGCCGAACAGCCGGCTTAGAAAGGTATTCGCCATGGGCTCAGAATGGGGACTGCGATGGGGGAATCAACGTCCGCGTCACAATGCGGCGGCGGCATTGTAACGCACCACCCCCGATCACCTGCGGACGTTGGTCACCCAGACCCTGGCTAGCTCTGGGCCTGGATGTAGCGTGCGGGATTCACAACCTTGCCGTTGCGCAGCACTTCAAAGTGCACATGCGGGCCGGTGGAACGGCCGGTATTGCCCATGCGACCGATCACGTCACCCTTGGCAACACGATCACCCACCTTGACCTCATTGACCTTGTTGTGCCCATAGCGGGTCACATAGCCATTGCCGTGGTTGATCTCGACCAGCATCCCGTAGCCTGAACGGCGGCCCGACCAGGTGACGACACCGCTGGCAACCGCGACCACTTCGGAACCTTCACGGCCCGCGAAGTCCATCCCGTAGTGATGTGCGCGGCGCCCGGTGAAGGGATCCGTCCGCACGCCAAACAACGAGGAAATCCAACCGCTGAGAATGGGCCGCCCCTCGGGATGGGCTTCGCTTTGCAGGCGGCTGGCCAGAATCAGATCCTCCAGCACCCGCATCTCACGCTCTCGGGCGGCGATTTGTCGATCCAGCTCGCCCAGCGTGGAACTGACATCGTCCAGCCCCGGTAGCTCGCCTTCGACATCGATTTCCGGTCCGCCGACAGCGGGCGCAACGTCAAACGCGAACTCGCCTTCATCCAGATCAGCAACCTCGACCAGTCGCTGCCCCGCGGCGTTCAAGCGCATCATGTCGGCCTGCAACATGGCGACCTTACGTGCCAGCGCCTGGGTGTTTTCCTGCAAGTGCTGACGCGCCTGCGCCACTTGTTGACGATTGCTGTCAATCGCGGCCTGCCACTCGGCAGTCACCTCTGCCGGCAGGTTCGCTTGCGCGGTGGCAACCGGCGCCGTCAGGCGGCCAATGCCCACACCCGCAGCAATAAACAGCGTCACCGTGGCGACCAGGGCGGCCGCCAGCCAGGGACTGCGTGGATCAAATTGCCAGCGCCGTGAACGGCCCAGCTTGTTGTCGATTACAATTAGTTCCATGTCTTACCGCTTCGGTCGTCGCGCCCGATCTCTTGCGGATCGCATTCGGTCCGACCGTTCCCCCCTTCGGGATTGGTCTCGGTCTGCAGTGCAGACCACGTATCTTCAGGAACAGCTGGAGCAACGCCTCCCCGCGTCACTCGCCAGCCGCGTCAGATTCGTTCGCATGGATCAAACAACGGCCGTCCTGGCCGTTCCCTCACCCGCTTGGGCCACCCGGATTCGTCAACACCGCGCCGCATTGCAGCACGTCATTGCGTCCTCCTCGGGTCACCCCTGCACAGATATAAGGCTTTGCATCATTCCGGTGCAAGCCCCACCTGCGCATTCTAGCGAATCTGTCAAACCCCACGCCCGGCACATCGAAACCATGCGCCGGCTCTCTCAAAGCACGAGCAATGCCAAACTCGCCGACGCACTGCGACGGCTGGTCCGGCAACTCGAGCAACCCGATTAAGCCGCTGCAGTCGCCGGACGCGGAGAGTAGATGATCGGCGCCCGTTCCGGGCGTTCGAAGGTCACCATTTCCCAGGCGTCCGGCTGAGCGATCAATCCGCGCAGCAGCTTGTTGTTCAGCGCATGACCGGACTTGTAGCCGGTGAACGCACCGATCAGGTTGTGACCCATCAGGTAGAGATCCCCGATGGCATCCAGAATCTTGTGCCGGACAAACTCATCCTGATAACGCAGCCCGTCATTGTTCAGGACGCGGTACTCGTCCAGCGCAACCGCGTTGTCCAGGCTGGCACCCAGGGCCAGATTGTTTGAACGCAGGTATTCGACGTCGCGCATGAACCCGAACGTGCGTGCGCGCGACACTTCCTTGACGTAGGAAGTCGTCGAAAAATCGATGGTTGCGTGCTGCTTGCTGGAGGCAAACACCGGGTGTTCGAAATCGATCCCGAAACTGACCTTGAAACCATCATGCGGGTCGAATCGCGCCCACTTGTCATCTTCGGTGACTTGAACCGGCTTCTTGACCCGAATGAACCGCTTGGGCGCGTCGAGTTCACGAATACCGGCTGATTGGACCAGAAATACAAACGGCCCGGCACTGCCATCCATGATGGGCACTTCGGGAGCCGACAACTCGATTAGCGCGTTGTCGATCCCGAGGCCCGCGAGGGCGGACATGAGATGTTCCACCGTCGACACCTTGGTGCCGTTGGCTTCTAGCGTGGTGTTGAGCGTGGTGTCGGTCACTGCATGGGCGTCTGCCTTGAGTTCCGGCGTGCCATCGAGGTCCACGCGCCGAAACACAATGCCGAAATCCGCCGGGGCGGGGCGGATCGCCATGTACACCTTTTTACCCGTATGCAGCCCCACGCCGGTGGCGCGGATGGGGTGTTGTACGGTTCGTTGCTTCAACATCTCTACTACCTCAGTGGCTGTGCCCGAACACTGCCAAGCGCCAACGGACAGCCTGAGACAGGCCATCGATGGACAAGTTCGGTAAGTCAGCCCCCGCGATTCTTATGGAACAACGGCGCAACCGGCGAGCAAGGGCCGACGCATCCGTCAAACCCGGAACTCTACCACAGAGTCCGGATTGATCGAATGCGCCCGGTTTGCTGGCCGATGACGTCTGCTGCCCCTTCACCAGGTCGCGCCTGCGCGGTCAATCCGCCTGATTACGCAGGAACGCCGGCACATCCAGCACCTCGATGTCCAGATCCGACAGGTCATCGAGTCGCCGAGCCTTCTTCTCGCGGCGGATGTAGGTGGGCTTTTCCAGATCGTTGTACTTGACCTGGCCACCACCATCGCGATTGATCGACGTGACCACCTCGTGATCGTCGTAGGACTGTGCCTTCTGATTTCCGCCCAGCCCGGTTGCCACCACCGTCACCCGCAGCTCGTCGCCCATCTCGGGATCCAGCGCGGTACCAACGATGACCTCGGCCGAATCTGCGGCCATCTCGCCGATCACTTCGTTGACGACCTGGAACTCGTACATGGTCAGATCGTCGCCAGCCGTGATGTTGACCAGAACGCCCTCAGCCCCCGTAAGCGTCAGCTCGTCGAGCAGCGGGCTGGCCAATGCCGTTTCGGCCGCCTCGCGGGCGCGATCTTCGCCGCTGGACCGACCGATGCCCATCATGGCCATGCCCGGAATTGACATCACCTTGCGTACGTCAGCGAAGTCGACGTTGATCAGACCACCGGCGGTGATGAGCTCAGCGATGCCCTGCACGGCGTTGTGCAACACATCGTTGGCGGACTTGAACGCGTTTTTGACGGTGACGCTCTTGCCCAATACCGACAACAACTTCTCGTTCGGAATCACGATGAGTGAGTTGACCAGACCCTCCAGGGCCTCGATTCCCTTACCCGCCACGTCCATCCGCTTCTTGCGCTCAAACGGGAACGGCTTGGTGACAACAGCCACCGTCAGGATTTCAAGTTCCCGGGCAATCTCAGCCACAACAGGCGCTGCGCCCGTGCCCGTGCCGCCACCCATACCCGCGGTGATGAAGAGCATGTCCGTGCCTTCAATGGTCTCGCGAATGCGATCACGATCTTCCATCGCCGCAGCACGGCCAACCTCGGGATCTGCGCCTGCGCCCAGACCGCGAGTCACCGCCGAGCCCAGTTGCAGAATGGTGTCCGCCGAGCAGGCATCAAGATGCTGCACGTCCGTGTTGGCACAAATGAATTCGACACCCTGAATACCGGCCTCAACCATCTGGTTGACCGTGTTGGTGCCGCCGCCGCCGATGCCCATCACCTTGATGACTGGACGATTCGGCTGGTGTTCGATGAGTTCAAAAATCTCAGCCATGGTGTTACCTCGTGTTTGCCCCAAAAATGTCGATCAGAAATTGCCCTGGAACCAGCTCTTCATGCGTTCCCAGACTTGTGCGAAACCGGACCCTTCGGGTTGTCCGGTGTAGTGCGGGAGATTTCTCTGCCCGAAGATGAGCAACCCGATGCCCGTGGCGTGTTGCGGGTTGCGGGCGACGTCGGTCAGCCCTTGTACGGTGTGTGGCATTCCCAGCCGGACGGGCAGGTCAAAAACCTCCTCGGCCAGCTCGACAACGCCCGCCATCTTGCTGCTGCCCCCGGTGAGCACCACGCCCCCGGCGAGCATTTCGTCAAATCCTGAGCGGCGTAACTCGCGCTGGATCAGCAGGAACAATTCCTCGTAGCGCGGCCGGATCACCTCGGCCAGCGTCAGCCGGGACAGGCGACGCGGCGGACGATCACCCACGCTATCCACCTCGATTTGCTCATCGCGTTCCAGCATTTCCGGCAGTGCGTGCCCGAATTTGATCTTGATGGCGTCGGCATGCTGCGTGGGTGTGCGCAATGCCACGGCGATGTCGTTGGTGACCTGATCGCCCGCAATCGGAATAACCGCGGTATGCCGGATTGCGCCCTTGTGAAACACGGCGATATCGCTGGTCCCGCCGCCGATATCCACCATGCAGACGCCGAGATCCTTTTCGTCATCGGTGAGCACGGCGTAACTGGACGCGAGTTGCTCCAGAATGAGCTTGTCCACATCCAGCCCGCAGCGCAGCACGCACTTATGGATGTTCTGCGCGGCCGAGACGCTGCCGGTGACCATGTGCACGCGTGCTTCCAGACGCACACCGGACATGCCGATCGGCTCCTGGATCCCTTCTTGATCGTCGACAGCGAATTCCTGTGGCAGCACGTGCAGCGTCTTCTGATCCGCCGGAATCGCCACGGCACAGGCGGCGTCGATAACCCGGTCCACATCGGCTTCGCTGACTTCCTTGCTACGCACCGCAACAATGCCGTGGGAATTCAGGCTCTTGACGTGACTGCCCGAGATCCCGGTGTACACCGACTGGATTCGGCAGCCTGCCATCAACTCGGCCTCCTCGACTGCGCGTCGAATCGACTGCACGGTGGACTCGATATTGACCACGACGCCCTTCTTCATCCCGGTGGATGGATGCGTGCCGATGCCGATGATTTCGATGACGCGCTCATCGTTGATCTCGCCAACAATGGCCGCCACCTTGGAGGTGCCGATATCCAACCCGACGATGAGATCCTTCACTGGTTTTCGTGACATGACGTCAGTTCCTCTCCGGGAACGGCGCGCTGTCACGCCATCCCACTGCAAATCCATTCGTGTAGCGAAGATCGATGGTCGCAACGCGATCCCAGCGGTTTGCCAACGCCCGGCGTACCGGCCCGGCAAAGCGCTCCATGCGATCAGAAATGTCGTTTCGCCCCAGGCGCAGCCGGACGCCATCCGACAACTCGGCAGACCAGGAGCCGCGTTCGTCGATCGCCAAGGCCGTCAACTGGACATCACCTAGCCCGTCGGTCTGGCTCAGCACTGACCATTGCGCGAGCATGTCCATCCGCAGCTCTGGAGGCCCATCCAGCCGCGGCAGGTCCTGCGGCCAGCTCTCCGCGGCCGGCGCGAAGATCTCGCCCTGTGCCGAGATCAGTGCCTCACTCCCCCATTGCGCAACGGCCTCGTGTTCCACCAACCGGGCCAGCAATCGATCGGGAAAACGCCGGGACACCTGGGCGTCGGCCACCCAAGGCAGCGCGGCGAGACTGGCCTCGACTTCGCGCGGCGAGACTTCGAACAGGCCCTGGCTGAGGTAGCTCAGCGCGGCCTCGCGGATCGCAGCGGGATCCTCCGAACGCACGCCGTGGACCTCCAGGTTCAACGGCCCGGACTGGCTGGCCAACACCCAAAACACCACCAACGCGGTCACGGCGGCCAGTATCAGCGTGCCGAACCAGGGGCGCTTCGGCGCCTCGGTGGCAACCGCACGCACCGGCCGCAGGGCATCGACGGCGACACTCATGCGGAGCCCTCCAGGGTGGTTGCAAGAATGCGCAGCACCAGGGTCTGCATGGACCAGCCCAACGCTGCAGCCGCCTTGGGCACCAACGAATGTGTGGTCATCCCCGGAGTCGTGTTCACCTCCAGCAGACGGGATTGCCCTTCGGCATCCACCATCAGATCGACCCGCCCCCAACCGCTGCAACCCAGCACCGCATACGCGCGGGCTGCCAGCGCCTGCATCGACGTTTCGGCCTCTGCATCCAGGCCACAGGGAATCAGGTAGCGCGTGTCATCCGACACGTACTTCGCCTCGTAGTCGTAAAACCCGCCCGAGGCTTCGATCCGGATCGGGGGCAGCCAGGTCTCCCCCACCACACCCACCGTGTATTCACCTCCGGTGATGGCTTCCTCGACCAGCACCGGCCCAGGGTGCTGCGCGGCAGCGGCAATGGCCTGGCGCAACGTCTCGGCATCGACCGCGCGCGCCACGCCCACACTGGAACCCTGCCAGGCCGGTTTCACGAACACGGGCAAGCCCAGCCGCTCGACGATGGCATCGACGCTTGCCGAGTCGGGTTCACGCAGCAGGACGTCACGCGCAACGGGCAGGCCTGCCTGCCGCCAGAGCGCCTTGGTTGCCCCTTTATCCAGCGCATTGGCGCTGGCCTGGAGGCCGCTGCCGGTGACGGGTAACGCCTGTAGCGCGCAGGCCGCCTGCAAGATGCCGTCTTCGCCCGGCGTGCCGTGAAGAATGTTGAACACGCGATCGAAGCCCCGTGCCTTGAGGGTGAGCAAGTCACCCGGTGTCGGGTCGACGGCCTGCGCGTCCACACCGGCGGCCTGTAGCGCGTCCAGCACGCAGCGGCCCGATTCCAAAGACACCGCGCGCTCGGCGGACCAGCCACCCATGAGCACGGCGACGCGACCGAACGAATGGGCTGTCGGCAATGGCTGGCTCATGCGGCCTCCCCGACGATTCTGACTTCGGGAATGAGGTCGACATCCGCGGTGCGGCGGACGGTGTCACGCACCAGAGTGATGAGCGATTCGATATCGGCCGCGCGGGCATGGCCGCAGTTGATAATGAAATTTGCGTGCTTTGGAGACACTTCTGCATCCCCGATTCGGTAACCCTTCAGTCCCGCTGCTTCGATCAGTCGGGCGGCATGATCACCCGCCGGGTTCCGAAAAACCGAGCCACAAGAGGGTTTGCCCACCGGTTGGGAGGCCTTGCGTTCGGCAATCATGCGCCGGATGCGATCAGGCGCCTGACCGTCGTGATCTGGCGTAAACGCCAGTTCGGCGGCGACAAACCACAGGTCTGATTCAGGCGCGGTCACCGACCGGTATCCGGTCTCGAAGGCACTGGCCGGCAACTCCCGGACAGCACCGTCCCGGGCAATGACCCGGACGGACTCGACGACGGACCAGGTCTCGCCACCCCAGGCACCGGCGTTCATTGCCAGGGCGCCACCCAGGGTGCCCGGTATACCGGCGAAGAATTCACCGCCTGCAAGCCCCCAGCTCGCCACCAGCTTCGCGAGTCGGGCGCAGTGAACACCCGCCTCGACGAACACCCGTGTGTCGTCGATCCGCTTGAGCTGGTCCAACACCCCATGAACGCTCACCGTGGTTCCACGGAATCCGCCATCACGGATCAACAGATTGCTGCCCAAGCCCATCCACAGAATCGACTCTTCATTCGGCAGTCGATGCATGAACTCGGACAAGTCCGCGCCGTCGGCCGGTCGGTAATAGCGGTCGCTGGGGCCGCCGACACGCCAGCTCGTGTAGCGCATCAACGGTTCGTTGATCCGCAGCTCCCCGCGCAGGTGGGACAGTCTCATGACGCCCTCCCGAACCGTTCGACCAGCAACGCCGGCAGGCTCCCCACGTTGCCGGCACCCAGGGTCAGCAACACATCGCCCGGCCGCAGGACATCGTCCAGAACATCGGGAACCTGCTCGATGGTCTCGACAAATACGGGTTGCGATTTGCCGCGCGCGCGGATGCCCGCCGACAACGCTCGGCCATCCGCGCCTGCAATCGGCGATTCACCAGCGGCATACACCTCGGTCAGCACCAGGGTGTCGACATCCGCCAGCACGTGGCAGAAGTCATCGAATAAATCGCGGGTCCGGGTGTAGCGATGCGGCTGGAACACCACCACCAGACGACGCTCCGGCCAGGCGGCCCGCATGGCAGCCAGCGTGGCGCCCACTTCACGGGGGTGATGGCCGTAGTCGTCCACCAGGGTGATCACGCCCTCACCCCTCGGCAGCTCACCAATGCGTTCGCAGCGCCGACCGATACCGCCAAACTGACTGAGCGCGCGCCCGATGTGTTCGGCACTGACCTGGAGTTCATGCGCAACGGCGGCCGCGGCCAGGGCATTGAGCACGTTGTGCCGACCGGGCAGGTTGAGGTGTACCGACGCCGGCTGATCCAGCCCGGGCAAATGCAGGCAGAAATGGCTGCCGCTGCCATCAACGCGCAGTGCGCTCGCGCGCACATCGGCCTGTGGGCTCAGCCCATAGGTCACATAGGGCCGGCTGAACTCGGGCAGCAATTCGGCCACCACCGGGTCGTCCACGCACAGTACTGCCAGGCCATAGAACGGCAATTGGTGGATGAACTCGACAAAGGTCTGCTTGAGGCGACCGAACTGGCCGCCATAGGTTTCCAGATGGTCGGCGTCGATATTGGTGATCACCGCCATCAATGGCATGAGATGCAGGAATGAGGCATCCGACTCATCGGCCTCGGCAACCAGGTAGGGCCCCTCACCCAGCCGCGCATTGGCGCCTGCCGAAAGCACCTTTCCGCCCACGACAAAGGTTGGGTCCAGATCACCCTCGGCAAGCACCGCTGCCACCAGGCTGGTCGTGGTGGTCTTGCCGTGGGTGCCTGCCACGGCGATGCCGTATCGAAAGCGCATCAACTCCGCCAGCATCTCCGCCCGGCGAACCACCGGAATCCGATGCTCCTGGGCATAGGCCACTTCGGGGTTTGCAGGGTCAACGGCTGTCGAGGTCACCACCACATCGGCGTTGGCAACATGTTCGGCGGCATGCCCAATAGCAATCTCCGCCCCCAGCGCACGCAGCCGCTCAACGGTGGGCGAGACACGCAGATCACTGCCCGCCACTTGGTAGCCGAGGTTGAGCAGCACCTCGGCAATCCCCGCCATACCTACGCCACCGATCCCGATCATGTGAATCCGGCTGACGCGTCGCATGGGTTGGCTTACAGCGCCTTGATGCTTCATGCCGCCCCTCCGGTCTGCAGACAGACGTCGACGATGCGTTGACAGGCATCGGGCCAGGCCAGCTGTCGCGCTCGCTGAGCCATGGCCAAACGGCGCTCTCCGTCGCTGAGCAGGGGTTTGAGCGATTCCGCCAGCCGCTGCGGCGTCAGGTCCACTTCGGGCATCAGCAGGGCTGCGCCTGCGTCGGCGAGGTAGGCCGCATTGGCGGTTTGATGGTCATCGACTGCCGCAGGAAACGGCACCAGAATCGAGGCACAACCAGCGGCCGCCAGTTCAGCCACTGTCAGCGCGCCCGATCGGCAGACGACCAGGTCAGCCTGGGCGTAAGCCTCTGCGATGTCGTCGATGAAGGCGATGATGTTCGCCTGCACGCCGGCAGCCTCATACGCCGCCATGGCAACCTCAACAGTGCGTCCACCCTGATGCGTCACCTGCGGGCGCAATGCCTCGGGCAACAGGGCAAGCGCTGCCGGAACAATCGCGTTGAGTGCACGCGCACCTTGGCTCCCGCCAACCACCAGCATGCGGACACCCGCGTCTTCGGGCCGCTGGCGCGCTTGCGGATCAGGCAGTGCCGCGAAACTACTGCGCACCGGATTGCCCACCACCTCGGCACCGGCAATGGCGCCGGGAAACGCCTGCAAGTTCACTGTCGCCAGCCGTGACAGCGCCCGGTTTGTCAGACCGGCAGCGGCATTCTGCTCATGGATGACCAGCGGAATCCGCCGCAACCAGGCCGCCAGCCCCGTCGGCCCGGCCACAAATCCGCCCAGCCCCAGCAGCACATCCGGCCGTTCCGCACGCAGCGCGGACCAGCATTCAGCCACTGCCCGGAGCAGACGCAAGGGCGCAGCAATCAGAGTGACCCAGCCTTTGCCGCGCACGCCTGCGATCCGGATCCAGCGTGCAGGAATGGGGCGGTCGGCAAGAATGCGCGCCTCAAATCCCTGCTGGGTGCCCAGCCACACGACATCATGACCGAGTTCCATCAGGCGCTCGGCCACCGCGAGTCCGGGAAAGACATGCCCGCCGGTCCCGCCGGCTGCAATCGCGACCTTCATCGCGCCGCTCCCGCCGAACGAGCCGGTCCGTCAGTGCGCTCGGCCAGGCGGTTCTCGCGGTCCACCCGCAACAACAGGCCTAGCGACGCACAGGTCACCAGCAGGCTGCTGCCGCCGTAACTAATAAAGGGCATGGTCAGGCCCTTTGTGGGCAGCAAACCCATGTTGACGGCCATGTTGATGAACGCCTGCAAGCCCACCCAGGCCGACACGGCCCAGGCCACGTAGGCTGCAAAGTAGTCCTCGCGGGCCACTGCCGCCTGCGCCACGACAAAGCCGCGCCAGACCAGCACGCCGAACAAGGCCATCAAGACCACTACGCCAACCAGCCCAAGTTCTTCCGCAATCACGGCGAAGAGAAAGTCGGTATGGGTCTCGGGCAGGTAGAGCAGTTTCTGGATGCTGTTGCCAAAACCCACGCCGGTCCACTCACCACGACCAATGGCGATCAGCGACTGGGTGAGCTGGAAGCCCCCATCGAAGGGGTCGGCAAACGGATCTCGAAAACTGGCCAGGCGCTTGAGTCGGTAGGGCGATGACACCAGCAGCATCGCCAGCGTGCCAACGCCCACGGCACCCAGGAGCAACATGTGCAGCAACTTGGCGCCTGCAAGAAACAGAATGACGGCAGCCACGGCCAGAAGCACCGCCGTAGAGCCGAAGTCCGGCTCTGCAAGCAACAGCACGGAAGCCAGCCCCAGCGGCAGCATCGGGCGCAGCAGCCCCCGAATCCGACTTTGTACCTGCGCCCGGTGCCGCGTGACGTAACTGGCCAGGTAGACAATGAAGCACAGCCGGGCAACCTCCGACGCCTGCAGATTGACCGGGCCCAGGCTCAGCCAGCGCCGCGCACCATTGACCTCATGGCCGATACCGGGAATGAGCACCAGCATCAGTAGGACGAGCCCAAAACCCAGCAGCGGGAAACCCGCATTCGACCAGTGCCGCATGGGCACGCAGTACATAAAGACGCCAGCGCCCAGACCCAGCGCAGCAAACACCAGCTGGCGCCGGAAGTAATACAGCATGTCTCCGGTCTGGCGTTCGGCAACGGCCACCGATGCCGAGGCCACCATGACCAGACCAAACACCAGCAGTAGCGCAGCCACCGCCAGTAGCAGACGATCGGTGTAACGACCCTGCAATGTGGGGCGCAGCATCACGAGGTTCAGACGGGACATGCGACCTCCCCTGCCTGAACGAGCTGCACAAAGCGCTCGCCGCGCTCGACATAGTCACGAAACTGATCTTGGCTCGCACACCCCGGAGACAACAGGACTGTATCGCCCGCTTGTGCCAGCCCCCGCGCCCGCAAAACCGAGGCGGCCAGGTCCGGCTCCAGATGGATGGGCAGCGCGCCGTCGAGATGGTCACGAATCAGGCCAGCGTCGCGGCCGTACAGCACTGCCGCGCGACCCGACTCGGCCAGCGGCTGCGCCCAGGGGCGGAAATCTCCGCCCTTGGCCAGACCACCCGCCAACAGCACGATCGGGGGTTGGACGCCACCCAGAGCAGCCAGCGTTGCCCCCACGTTCGTACCCTTGGAGTCATTGACCCAGGTCACGCCCGCTTGCTCGGCCACCCATTGGCAGCGATGCGGCAGGCCTTCGAAGCTCAGTAATGCAGGCCGAACGCTTTCGGGGTCGACACCCACCGATTCCAGTAACGCCAACGCAGCCGCCACATTGGCCAGGTTATGCACCCCGACCAAGCGCAGCTCGGCGGCTGTCACAAAGGGCGTCTGCTGTCTCAGCAGGGTGGCAACGCCATCCTGCGAGCGGATGGACCAGTCAGCAGCCTGCCGGGCGCTAAACCCACGCCGGATATCACTGGTGGCCATGGCCGCCACGTAGGGGTCATCAAGATTGACGATGGCGCAGCGTGCCCCGGCGTAAATGCGCGCCTTGACCGCTGCGTAGTGCGCCATCGTGCCGTGGCGGTCCATGTGATCCGCCGACAGATTCAGCACGCAGGCCGCTTCGCAGGCCAGTGATTCCGTCATCTCCAGCTGAAAGCTGGACAGCTCCAACACCACGACGTCCGCATCCTGCGCCAGCAGATCCAGCGCCGGCGTGCCGATGTTCCCTCCCAGCGCAACGCGACGACCTGCTGCCTCCAGCAACCGTGCGAGCAGGGTCACCACCGTGCTCTTACCGTTGGAACCCGTGACGCCGATGACCGGCAGCTTGCAGGCGCGGGCGAAGAGCTCGATATCACCAACCACGGGCAGTCCGCGGCGACGAGCCGCGGTGAACAGCGGGGTGTCAGACGCCAGACCAGGCGATGCCATGACGGCGTCCACGCCTTCGAGCAAGCGGTCGGCGTCGAAGGCGCCCAGACACAGTTCCACCTGATCACGCCAGGGCGCGTCCAGGCTCAGGCCGGCGCGGCTGTCAGCCGCACGCAGCTCTGCCCCCTGCGCCAGCAGATAACGCACGGCAGATTGGCCGGTCAGACCAAGCCCGGCCACCAGCCACCGTTGTCCCTTAAAGCTGTTCACCGGATCTTCAGCGTGGACAGGCCGATCAGCACGAGTACCAGCGTGATGATCCAGAAACGGACAATGATCTTGGGCTCGGCCCAGCCCTTGAGTTCGAAGTGATGGTGTAGCGGCGCCATGCGAAAAATGCGGCGGCCGGTAAGTTTGAACGAGGCCACCTGCAGGATGACCGACACAGTCTCTGCAACAAAGACGCCGCCCATCACAACCAGCACGAGCTCCTGGCGGACCATTAGGGCTACGACTCCAAGCGCGCCACCCAGTGCCAGCGCGCCGATATCGCCCATGAACACCTGCGCCGGATAGGTGTTAAACCACAGAAAGCCCAGACCAGCGCCACCAATGGCCGTGCAGAAAATCGCCAGCTCTCCCACGCCCGGCACGTAAGGAATGCCCAGATACTCTGAGTACACCGCGTTGCCCGTGGCATAGGCGAACACTCCGAGTGCCGATGCAACCAGCACGCAGGGCATGATCGCCAAGCCATCCAGCCCGTCGGTCAGGTTCACCGCATTGCTGGTGCCCACGATCACGAGGTAGCCCCAGAACACGAAGAATCCGCCCAAAGGGATGGCTAAATCTTTAAAGAACGGGAAAAACAACGTGGTCTCGGTCGGCGAGGTCGCCGTGGCGTAGAGCACGCCGGTGGCCACGAAACCGGCCAGACTTAACCAGAAGTACTTGGCTCGAGCCGACAGACCTTTTGAGTTGCCGTAGCGGATCTTGCGGTAATCATCGACGAAGCCCACCACGCCGAACGACACCGTCACGAAGACCGCAATCCACACGAAACGGTTGCTCAGATCGGACCACAGCAGGGTGGCGATAATCACCGCCGCCAGGATTAACAGCCCCCCCATGGTGGGCGTGCCTGCTTTGACGAGGTGACTTTGTGGCCCGTCATCCCGAACAACTTGGCCAATCTGGCGGGAGGTCAGGCGACGAATCAGCAGCGGGCCAAACAGCAGCGACACCACCAGCGCTGTCAGCACGCCCAGAATCGCACGCACGGTGAGGTAGTCAAACAGGTTGAAACCGCTGTACAGGCGCTCCAGCGCATCGGTGAGGTGATAAAGCATTAGCCAGCCTCCCCTGTCACCAGCGCCTGGACCAGGCGTTCCATCCGGGCACCCCGCGAACCCTTGACCAGCAGACAGACGTCGCTACCGATCTCACTGCTCACCTGCGCGCAGAGCTGCTCCATCGAGTCGGCCAAGACCGCGCCGTCGCCGAAGCCCTCGGCGGCATGCGTGGCAAGGTCGCCCAGTGCAAACAGGCGCTGAACCCCGGCAGCCCGTGCCTGCCGGCCGGCCTCGACATGTGCCGCAACGGCATCGGTACCCAGTTCGTTCATATTCCCCAGCGCAAGCCAGCGCTTGCCGTCTGCGTTTGCCAACACGTCCAGCGCTGCTTTCAGCGACGCGGGATTGGCGTTGTAGGTGTCATCGAGAATGGCCGCGCCAACCTGCGCGCGACGGGGCGTCAGCCGGCCGGGTGCGGGCTCCAGCCTCTCCAGACCAGCAGCAATGTCCGATATGTCGATGCCCAGTGCATGTGCCGCAGCGGCGGCCGCCAGGGCATTCATGACGTTGTGACGCCCCGACACAGGCAGACGCAGCGCCTGTGTGACACCCCCAACATGCAGCGTGAAACCGCTGTCCAGAGGCGACAGGTCCAGCGAAGAGGCTGTCACCTCTGCCGCTTGTTCAAGACCGAAGCGCAGCTGCGCGTGATCCGCTGCCATGTGCGCCCAACGCTCGGCGTAGGGGTCATCGGCATTGATCACGGCCGTGCCGCCCGGCCGCAGACCGCTGTAGATCTCGCCCTTGGTCCGGGCCACACCGTCCAGCCCTCCGAAACCCGCCAGATGCGCGGCAGCCGCATGGGTCACGACGGCGACCTGCGGCCTGGCGATACCCACCAGCTCTGCAATATCGCCTGGCTTGCTTGCGCCCATCTCCAAGACCGCGAAACGGTGATCCGCCGTCAGTCGCATTAACGTCAGTGGCAAACCGATCTGGTTGTTCAGGTTGCCCGCTGTGGCCAGGGTCGGGCCCACACCGCCCAGAATCGCCGCCAGCATTTGCTTGACGGTGGTCTTGCCATTACTGCCCGTGACAGCCACCACGGATGTGTCAAAGCCCAGAAGCCACTGCCTGGCCATTTGCTGCAGCGCGACCAGTGTGTCGTCCACCTCGATCTGGGGCAGCGCACTGTCACAGCGCTCGGCCACAAGTGCACCCGCAGCACCGAGCGCAGCGGCCCGGCGCACAAAGCTGTGCCCGTCGAACCGGTCTCCTCGGAGTGCAACATAGAGCGCGCCGCCCTGCAGATTGCGAGTGTCCTGAGTCACGGATGCAAACGGCACGGCGTCGCCGATCAGGCGGCCACCGACGGCACGGGCAACCCATTCAAGCGTCGCCATGGTCGACTCCCCCGTTGCGCAGGTTGCCCAGCACCGTGGCTACAACGCCCCGGTCGGAAAAGGGTCGACGCTCCGTGCCGATGATTTGTTCGGTTTCGTGCCCTTTGCCGGCAATCAGCACGACATCGCCGGCACGCGCCTGCTCTATGGCGCTGCGAATGGCGATTTCACGATCATGTTCCACTCGGACATGCCGCCGATCACCCATGCCCTGCAGAATCGACGCGACGATGTCGAAGGGTGATTCGCTGCGTGGATTGTCATCGGTGACCACCACGGCGTCCGCCAGGCGCGCAGCCGCACTGCCCATCAGCTGCCGCTTGCCGGTATCCCGGTCACCACCACAGCCGAAGACACAAATCAGGCGCCCCGCGCAATGCGGCCGCAGAGATTCCAGCGCATGCGCAAGGGCCTGTGGCGTATGTGCGTAGTCGACCACGGCCAATGGTGCACCCGGCGCCGAGAACCCCTCCATGCGGCCCGGCACCGTGCCGAGCCTGCCGAGGACATCGGCGATTTGTTCCATCGCATAGCCGCGGTGTTCGAGTACCGCCGCCACGGCCAACAGGTTGTAAATGTTGAAGCGCCCCAACAATCCACTCTGCACCACCCGTGACCCCCTAGGCGTCTGCAGCCGGAACTGCAGGCCCTGGGTTGCGAGCTGAACATCACGCGCAATGGCATAGCGATCTTGGCCCGGCGTGTCGCCCTCGATGCCGTAGCAGCAGACCGGCAGGTGGCCACTCAGTTCCTCGGCCCAGCACCGACCGAGGTCATCGTCCCGATTCAGGACCGCCAGGCCCAGCCCCGGAACGTCGAACAGCAACCGTTTGGCGGCTGCGTAGCGTTGGAGATCACCGTGATAATCGAGATGATCCCGCCCCACGTTGGTCAGAATCCCGACATCAAAGGCCACTCCCGCAACACGCCCTTGATCCAGCGCATGGGACGAGGTCTCCATGACCATGGCTCGCGCGCGGTCATCGACCAGCCTCCGCATCCATCGCTGGATGCGCACGGCGTCCGGTGTTGTATGCGTGGCCAGCTCCAGGGCATCGACGGGCCCGTACCCCAGCGTGCCGAGATAGCCGGCAGGTTCACCGAGCTTGGTGAGCGCATGCGCCAACAAATAAGCTGTCGAGGTTTTGCCGTCGGTGCCGGTAATCCCGACGCTGAACAGTTCGCGCGACGGGTGTTCGTAGTAACGAGCCGCAATCTCACCAGCATGTCGGCGTAGATGCGGCACGGGCCAGGCTGGCACCGAGACGTCTGGTGCCTCGACGCCGGGCTCCGGCTCCCACAGAACGGCTGCAGCGCCGTTGCGCAGGGCTTCGGGCAGGTAGTTGAGACCATGCGATTCGAAGCCGCTGCAGGCCAGAAAGAGGCTGCCTTCCCGAACCCTGCGGGAGTCGGTCTCTACCCCGTGGATGGCCACGCTGAGATCACCACCCGATTCAACCAGCCCTTCCACCAAGCGGGCCAGTTCGCAGGGCCGTTGCGGCATCGCGACCATCATGTCGGTGACGCTCCGTCTGCCGACGCTGTCAACCCGGCGGGCGCCGGTGGCTCCAAGTCTGCGGGCGGAATCCGCAGCAAACGAGCGGCGCTCTTCATCACATTCGCGAAGACCGGCGCCGCCACGACCCCACCGTAGTAGCCGCCGCGGCGCGGCTCGTCGATGACGACGAGACCCACAACCTGTGGATTATCGGCGGGCAGCATTCCGGCAAACATGGCCATATGGGCATCCTCGGCGTAGCCGTCTGCCTTGACCTTGCGCACCGTCCCGGTCTTGCCCGCCACGCGGTAACCCGGCACCGCTGCACGGCGCGCCGTGCCATCCGGTGCCACGACACCCTCCAGCCAATGCCGGACTCGCTGTGCATGCTCCACAGCCACCACTTGCCGAGCCATTTCCGGCGGCGAATCCAGCCGAACCAGCGACAAGGGGCGCAGCTGACCATCATTGGCCAGCGCCGCGTACGCCCGCCCCAGCTGCAAGGCCGAGACGGCCAGGCCGTAGCCATAGGCCGATGTGGCAGTGGCGATCTCGCCCCACTCACTGAAATGCCGCATCACACCGGTCGCTTCGCCCGGGAATCCCGACCCCACCGGCTCGGCAAGTCCAAATCCATGGTAGGCCGACCAAATGCCTTCCGGCCCCAGCTTCAATCCGATTTTCGCGGCACCAACATTGCTGGACTTGCGCAGGACGCCCGCCAGATCCAGCCGACCATAACCATTGATATCGCGCACGGTCAGCCGGCCAACCTTGTAGAAGCCGACCCCGGTATCAATCTGCGTACGCCAATCAATCACGCCGGCCTGCATGGCATGCGCGATCAGCAAGGGCTTCACGGTGGATCCGGGTTCGAAGGTGTCCGTAATCACCCGATTACGCACACCGGCACCGCCCAGCTCTTCCCGTCGATTCGGGTTGAACCCCGGCTGGCTCGCCATGGCCAGCACTTCGCCGGATCGGGGATCCAGCAGCAACACCAACCCGCCACGCGCCCCGGTACGATCCACCGCATCCTTGAGCTCCCGGTAGGCGACGTACTGCAGACGCAGGTCGATGGACAGGTGCAAGTCTTCGCCGGGGTCCGGCGGCGTGAATTCGGCGAGGTCCTCGACCACACGGCCCGTGCGGTCGCGAATCACTCGGCGGCTGCCTGGCGTGCCCTGTAACAGCGCGTCATACGCCAGCTCCATGCCTTCCTGGCCACGGTTGTCGATGTTGGTCACACCCACGAGTTGCGAGGCGATCTCCCCGGCAGGGTAGAAGCGGCGGTATTCGCGCTGCAGAAATACGCCGTTGGCACCCACCGCCTTGACCCGACGGGCATCGGCCGGCGCCATGTGCCGCTGGAGGTAGACAAAGCGCCGCGAGGCACGGGCCTCCAGGAAGCCGCGTAGTTCTTCGGTGCTTTGCCCCAGCAGGCGAGCGACCAAGGGCAACGCGGCGGTGTCGGCCAGCAAATCCTCGGGCACGGCCCACAGCGACTCCACCGGAGCGGACAATGCCAAAGGCTCTCCACGCCGATCACGAATCGCCGCGCGCCCCGCCGGGACTTCGATGCTGCGCTCAAAACGTTTGGCGCCCTCGGCCTCAAGAAAATCCCGATCTCGGACCTGAAGCTCAAATGCACGCCCGACAAGCGTGACCATGCCCAGCGCCAAGGCGCAGAGAATGGCCCGCGCCCGCCACGGACTGACCGGCTGAGGCTCCAGCACCACCAGCCGCTGGTTCCCGGACCGGCTCATGGCGCCTCCTCAACGGCAACAAAATCGTGGGGTTCCTGCATGTCCAACCGCTCACGTGCCACGCGCTCGACCCGCCCATGCGCAGCCAACGCAGCTTCTTCCAGCTGAAGCTGCGCCCACTCGGTTTTGAGGCGGTCGCGCTCCCAGCTCAGCTCCTGCTGAGCATCCAGTAGAGCGCGGCTACGATGCTTGCTCACCGCAACGGCGATCGCCGTGGTCGCAATCAAT
Organism: Pseudomonadota bacterium; assembly: GCA_036156195.1. Lineage (GTDB taxonomy): Bacteria > Pseudomonadota > Gammaproteobacteria > Nevskiales > OUC007 > Abyssibacter. The sequence continues at coordinate 190,059 of JAYZUZ010000011.1, forward strand.
ATTGCGATCACGGCTGAACCCAAGGTTCGACGCACGGCTCACCTCCGCCGGCGGCGCTGGGCCGCTCTGAGGGTGGCACTGCGCGCTCGCGGATTACTGGCCACCTCTTCGGGACCCGGCCGCAGCTTGCGCAGGATGATGTCGAGCTCGGCCGGCGGCCTCGGCGCTGCAGGCACCGGAGGCAGCGGTGGTTGCGCATAGCCGCGCATGAACCGCTTGACGATCCGATCTTCCAGCGAGTGAAAGCTGATGACAGCCAATCGCCCACCATCGGTCAGCACGTCCATGGCCTGCTCGAGCACAGACTCCAGTGCGTCGGTCTCGCCGTTGATATGCATGCGGATGGCCTGAAAACTGCGCGTGGCCGGATGGGATCCACCCGGACTACGCCGCACGATCGACTCGATGAGCTGCGCCAGTTCAGTGGTCGTCTGCAGAGGTTGTGTTTCGCGCTGACGCACAATGGCTGCTGCGATACGGCGCGACTGGCGCTCATCTCCATAGCGCCAAAGCACATCGGCGATCGTCCTTGCGTCGGCGCGGGCCAGCCATTCAGCCGCGGTTTCGCCCGCACTGGAGTCCATCCGCATGTCCAGAGGCCCCGCCCGCATGAAGCTGAACCCGCGATCAGCGTTGTCCAGCTGCGGAGACGATACGCCCAGGTCCAGCAGCAGCCCGTCGACCTGCGCCTCCAGCCCCGCCTCGCGAACCCACTGTCCCACGGTCTCGAATCCGCCGTGCACCAGGGTCAAGCGCGGATCACGGGCAAAACGGACCCAGCCGGCATGACAGGCGTCGGGGTCCTTGTCGAATGCGATGACCCGCCCGGTCGGCCCAAGCCGCTCCAGCAACCCTGCCGTGTGGCCGCCACGACCAAAGGTGCCGTCGATATACACACCGTCCGGGCGCACGGCCAGCGCATCGATCGCTGCGTCGTACAGCACCGACGTGTGGTGATGCGACGGCACCATCAGGCCGGAACTCCGAACTGTCGCTGCGACGCCCATGTCACAGACTCACCTCGGCCAGGGCCGCTTCGAGATCCTCTGCGCTGACCTGCTCGGGCGCCATGGCAGCCCGGTACAGCGGCTCTGACCAGATCTCCAATTTATTGATCTGACCAACAATGGCGATCCGCTGATCCAGTTGCGCCGCATCGCGCAGTTCCGGTGGGACCAGCATGCGGCCCTGCTTGTCGAGCTCGATGTCCTTTGCATGCCCGACGATGCGTCGCTTCAGGAACTCATAGGGGCCGGTGGACGGTAATGCCTTGAGCTGCGCCTGGACGTGCTCCCATTCGGGTAGCGGATACAGGACCAGGAGGCGATCAGTCGGTTTGGCGGGCACGGTGATTTTTAGACGGGCACCACACAGCTCGGACAGGGGCTGGCGATAGCGTGCCGGTACGGCGACGCGCCCCTTGGTGTCCATTGTCAGCAGGTCTGTCCCGCTGAAGCTGATCATTGCGCTGCCCTCGTCCCGGAAGCCGGGAGGAATTGTTACCCCACAATTCCCCACTTCGAACCATTTGCGGGACTATAGGAGCCACCCTTCGGACAGTCAAGGTGAAATTTCTGCGAAGAAGCTGTGCGAAACCACAGTCAAAACAGGCATTTAGGCGATTCGGCTTAGGGGGTTGTTCAGCCACGACTTAAGCCGGAAAACAACGACTTAAGAGCACTTCCTCATGCGGATTTTGAGCACTGAACCGGCGCAGGATGGGACCGGAGTGGTGAAAGGTGGGGAATTTTTCCGACAAGCGGCTGAAAAGTGGGGAATCCAGCCCGGAAGTCGCATCGCTGGTCAGCTTGGCCAGCGAAAAGGGAGTCGGCCGATAAGCCGGGTTCTGTCGTGGGCAACCATTCCTCTGGGACTCGCGTCACCACGAGCCTCAAGCAGCCTACCCGGGAACGACGCGGGCCACGCCTCATGTTCCCCTATTTGGCCTTGCTCCGGGTGGGGTTTACCGTGCCGCTTCCGTTACCGGTCGCGCGGTGCGCTCTTACCGCACCGTTTCACCCTTACCTGTGCGCCACGTTGTGGGCCATCGGCGGTCTGTTCTCTGTTGCACTGGCCGTCGGCTCACGCCGCCCAGGCGTTACCTGGCACCCTGCCCAATGGAGCCCGGACTTTCCTCCACACGTCATGCGTGCAGCGATTGCCTGGCCGACTCCCGCGCGCATGGTACAGAAAACTCATTGCGACCGACGGTGTTCCGCCCGCCCGGCTAGCGCTGCGCTCCCTTGATAGTTAGCGCTTGCTGGTACAAGACATTTCGAGGCAGGCCGGTCAGATCAGCGGCCATGCGCGCGGCCTGTTTGGTCGGAGCCACCTCCAGCAGCTGACGCAGCAGTCGCTCCACATCAACCGTCACCGGACGATGAGACTCCGGGCACCCGCCCACCACCAACACCATCTCACCACGCAGCTGCTCGGTGGCTGTGTGCGCCCAGTTGAGGATGTCGCCCACCGTAGGCCCGACGAACTGCTCGAATCGTTTTGTCAGCTCACGGGCCAGCCACGCGGGACGCTCGGCACCGAAGCAATCCGACAAATCCGCCAACGTGCCAGCAATGCGATGAGGCGCCTCAAACAGGACCAGCGTCCGCGGCTCAGTCGACAAGCCCTCCAGAGCCGTCCGACGTGCGCCGGATTTCGCCGGAAGAAATCCCTCGAACACGAAGCGATCCGTTGGCAGCCCTGCAGCTGCCAGCGCCGCCAGCACGGCACTCGCTCCGGGGATCGGCACCACGGCCAAGGCGTGCTCTCGCGCTGCACGCACCAGCCGAAACCCCGGATCACTAACCAACGGCGTACCGGCATCGGAGATCAGCGCCAGGGCCTGGCCTTCGCGCATCTGCGCCACCAGACTCTCGACCTGCTCGCGTTCGTTGTGATCGTGCAGCGCCCGCATAGGAACCCGTGAGCCGATGTGCGCCAGCAGTCTTTGGCTGGTGCGTGTGTCCTCCGCACAGATGAGGTCCACACCACACAGCACCGCGGCAGCTCGTGGCGATAGGTCACCCAGGTGACCAATCGGAGTGGCCACCACGTACAGGCAACCGGGTTGGACGGCGAAATCCTCGCTCACTGGTTACACTTCGCACATGAATCAGCGCGCACCTTACCCGATCCTCGCTGTGGCTCTGGCCAGCGGCCTGTTGGCGGCCTGTGCCACGGCACCGACGCCCGCTCCGTCCCCCGGCCCTAGCACGCCTGCTTTTATCACCGAACCCAGCCCGCTGGAGCGCGCCGATGCCCTCATGCAGCAGGCCGCCACCGCAGGCGAACCGGAAAGCAGCCAGCTGCGCTTACGGGCGGCCGAACTCTATGTTGTCGAGGGCGACGCGAATGCCGCCGTGCGGGCGCTTCGCGGCGTCCAAGCCGCGCAGCTGCCGGCCGATCTGCGCGTCATGCCGGCGATTCTGCGTGCAGAGCTTGCGCTGCAGCAGGGGCATCCGCTCCCCGCGCTCAACATTCTCCCTGTGCCTGCGCCCGAGCACGGTGATGCGCAAAACGCGCGGATCCAGTCTGCTTACGCGGACGGGCTGTTCCAGATCGGGGATTTGCCCTACGCCGTTGAGGCACTGGTTTTACGGGAAGCGTTTCTGCGCGAACCCGATGCCATTGACGAGAACCGTGCCGAGCTCTGGACGCGATTGCTGGCAGCGCCGCTCGCGCCCAGCATGTTTGAGCGCGCCGAAGCATTGGACCCGACCACACGCGGCTGGCTGGAGCTGGCCCGCCTCGCCCGCTCTGTCTGGGTGGATCCGACAGCCCGCCAGAGCGCGGCCGCAGACTGGCGTGAGCGCTTCTTTGGACACCCCGGCGCAGATCGCTACTTGACCGAGGCCATCGGTCAAGCGGCGCAGGCGGTGAATCCACCTGCACGCGTGGCGTTGCTGCTCCCGCAGACGGGCCCTTACGCCGCGCCCGGTCAGGCCGTGCGGGACGGTTTCATCGCTGCCTGGATGCAAGCGGGCGGCCTGGGTGAAATCCTGCTCTACGACACCGGTCAGGACGACCTTTTCGCAACGGTGCAGGCAGCGCTGGCGCAATCCCCGGACATCATCGTTGGACCATTGCGCCGCGAGCTGGTCGATGAGCTCGCTCGGATGCCCACCGAGGGTGTACCTGTGCTCGCGCTCAATCAGGCGAGCAACGCGCCAAGCGGCAGCAATCGGATGTACCAGTTCGCGCTCAGCCCCGAGGAGGAGGCGCGGCAGATCGCCGATCGCGCTTACGACATGGGGCTGGAACGGGTGATTGCCCTGGTGCCGGAATCGGACTGGGGCGCGCGATCCATGCTTGCCATGGCCGAGCGCCTGCAGGCACGTGGTGGCACTGTACTCGCCTCTCGGACCTACGACCCATCTGCTCGGGACTTCTCCGGCCCCATTCGCGACGTTCTCCAGCTGTACGCCAGCCGGGACCGCCATCGCGAAGTTGCCCGCGCGCTGGGCACCCGCCCACATTTTCAACCGCGGCGCCGGAATGACGTTGATTTCGTCTTTCTTGCGGCGCCCGGCTCCACCGCCCGTCAGATCAAACCACAGCTACGCTTCCATTTCGCCAGTGATCTCCCCGTCATCGCCACCTCTCGGGTTTTCGATGGCGACGCCGATTCGCGCCGGGATGCCGACCTGGAAGGCATTCTGTATCCGGAGATGCCCTGGGTCCTGGACACAGACGGCCCGATCGCGGACGTTCGCGAATCCGTCAGCCAGCTATGGCCTGCCACCCACGCGCGATTCCCGCGCCTGTACGCCTTCGGGTTCGACGCCTACCGACTGCTCCCGGTCCTGGCCAATGACGGCATTGCCTCCGGCCCGCTGATTGAGTCAGCAACCGGAGAGCTCTATGTCCGGCCTGATGGCACCGTGGGCCACCGTATGCGCTGGGCTCGGTTCAACGACGGCGTGCCAACGCCTGTCGAACACCCTTGATGGGTCGGCTGCGGCGCGGCGAGCAGGGGGAGAACCACGCCCAACATTGGCTGCGCCAGCAAGGACTCACCCCCGTGGCGCGCAATGTGCGCTGTCGCCTCGGCGAGATCGACCTGATCATGGAGGACGGCGACACCATTGCGGTGATTGAGGTGCGACAACGGGCCTCCGCCGCTTTCGGCGGTGCGGCTGCCAGTGTGACCCGGCAGAAACAGCGCCGGATCGTCGCGGCCACGCGCTGGTGGCTGAGCCGCAACCCCGATCAGAGCCATCGCCCCTTTCGCTTCGATGTCGTGGCGCTGGACGGAACCCCCCTTCAACCTCAGATTCAATGGATTAAAGGTGCATTCGATGCTGAATGACGCAACAGCCGCGCCCTTGCCGGAAGCCTTTCTGCAGCGCTGCTCAACCGCCCTGCCCGCTGATCGATTCCTCACAGACCCGGCGGATTGCCTGCCCTATGGCTCGGACAACAGCCGACGCACCATGCTGCCGCAGGCTGTCGCCATCCCAACCTGCGCCGAAGAGGTTCAGGCCATCGTCCAGGCCTGCGCAGAGCACCGCGTCCCCTTAACCACACGTGGGCGCGCAACCAATACCGTTGGGGGCACTGTGCCGGTGCACCAGGGGTTGATTCTGTCGATGGAGCGCATGAACCGGCTGATCCGCATGGCGGCTGATGATCGCTACGCAGAAGTTGAACCCGGCATGCTCAATGCCGATCTGCAACGCGCGGCGGGCGAGCATGGTTTCTTCTGGCCACCCGACCCCACCAGCGCAGCGTACTGCTCCATCGGCGGCAACCTGGGTTGTAACGCGTCCGGCCCCCGGGCCGTGAAATACGGAACCTGCCGGGAAAATACGCTTGGCATCACGGCGGTCGATGGACAGGGCCGGTTACTGAAAACTGGCGTCTACACCACCAAGGGTGTAGTCGGCTACGACCTGACCCGTCTGCTCGTGGGGTCGGAAGGCACCCTGGGCATCATCACCTCGGCGGTACTCAAGCTCACGCCCGTACCCGCCGCCAAGGCCACGGTTCGCGCGATTTACGACGGCATTGAGCCAGCCGCGCGGGCCATCGCGCGGATCATGGCCCAGCCTGAAACACCGTGCGCGCTCGAATTTATCGATCGCAACGCCATTGCCGCCATCCGCGCCGGCGCGCGGGGTACCCAGGTGGATTTGCCCGAAAACGCAGGCGCCATGCTCATGATCGAAGTGGACGGTAGCCCGCACGCGCTGCAGGCGGCGATTGATGCAGTCTCAGAAGCGGCCAGTGGCGACGGACTGGTTGAACTCCGTCAGGCCACGACCAGCGAGGAAATTGCGGCCCTGTGGGCCACGCGTAAGGCCCTGTCACCCGCCTTGCGACATATCGCGTCCAAGAAGATCAACGAGGATGTTGTGGTGCCCGTCTCCCGGTTACCGGAACTGATCGCAGGCCTGGATGAACTCTCGGCGAAGCACAACGTGCATATCGTCAACTTCGGCCACGCCGGCAACGGGAATATGCACACCAATCTGCTGGGCGAGCCCGAAGACATGGAACGCATGCATCGTTGCCTGGATGACGTGTTTGACCTGGTCCTGCGGCTCGATGGCACCTTGTCGGGGGAGCATGGGGTCGGCATCGAAAAGCGCCCCTTCATAGAACGAGAAATCCCGGCGGCCAGCCTGGATGTGATGTATGAGATGAAGCGGGTATTCGACCCCATGGGCATTTTGAATCCCGGCAAGATGCTGCCGGACCGCTAGGGAAATACAGACCTCTTCGCGGCACCCAGACGAAGCGGGACAGCGCCTGACAACTGGGCAGCGCGAACAGATCAGTGCTTCCCTCGGCCGACGGCTCGCCGGAACGCAACGCAGAAACAAGAACGCAGCCCAGATGGCTGCGTTCTTGTTTTACTTCACAACCTTGAGATGGCCGCGTCGTGTTCCCTTGGAGGGCGGTGTGTCATCGCCACCGTCCGGATGATCCGTTGGAGGAGATGGCGGGGGTGGATCCGGCGGAGGATCGCCGTCATCCAGACCCTGCAACATCATGCCCTCACCATTCTCGCGGGCGTAGATCGCCAGGACCGCATGCACGGGCACCCAGACCGTCATGGCTCGACCGCTAAACCGCGCCTCGAACGAAATCCCGTCGTTCTCCAGACTCAAACCGCGGACCGCAGTTGGGCTGACGTTGAGCACGATCTTCCCGTCCTGCGCATAACCGGGCGGCACCTGCACACCTTCGACCGCGATATCCACCAACAAATGGGGCGAGAAATCGTTGTCGACGAGCCAGTCATACATGGCCCGGATCAGGTACGGGCGCCGGGAGGTGGTCACTGCGCCAACTAGACCCGCAGGCCCTCTTCGATTTCCGTCAGGCTCGCCTTGAAGGCAGGCCGAGCAAACAGCCGCTGGGCGTACTCATTGAGATTCTCAGCCGACCCGGGCATCTTCACGCCCAGTGAGCCGAGACGCCAAAGTACCGGCGCCATGGCACAGTCCACCAGACTGATTTCGCTGCCCAAGAAGTACTTGCGCCGCCCCATACTGGTTGCCAGGCCGGTCAGCCCGGAAATCAGGCTCTTGCGCGCAGCACGGACCTTGGCGGCGGAACCATTCTCGATGATGTCCGCCATCTTGTAGAACTCGCCGCGAATCTCTTCGATTGCCTGACGTGCTGCCGCCCGCTCGGCCGGGTCGATCGGCATGAGCGGCGGGTGCGGAAAGCGCTCGTCGATGTACTCGAGAATGGTCCGCACATCGGTGAGCACCAGCTGCCGGTCGATCAGCACAGGCAGCTCGCTGGCGGTGTCCACCTTCAGGTGCACGAGATCCTCGTTCTCGTCACCGGGGCGAAGAAACTCGATATTGACGTTGGCGAGATTTTTCTCGCGGACAACCACCCGAACCAGGTGCGACAGCAGGCCGGATGGGCGGGAGAAAATCGTCAGGTAAGCACGACGATTGGCAAGGACGGCACTATCACTCATGAGAGGCCCTCAATGGACATCCTTCCAGAATTCGCGCTTGAGCAGCCAAGTCAGAATGAACAACACGATCAGATAGCCGATGACCTTGAAGCCCAAAGCCTGGCGATCCCGCTTGCCAGGTTCTGCGGCATAGCTGAGAAAGTTCGTCAGATCACCAACCGCAGCGCGGTATTCGCGGGTCGACATCGATCCCGGCTCGACCTCGATGAACGCAGGCTCGTGGCTGGCACCGTGCCCGCCAGAGGACTCTCCATGATCCGCTTCGCCGTGGTGTGTATCCAGTGCCTGGTAACCCTGCAGTGGCGCCAGCACATGCGGCATGGACGCGCCCGGCAGAACCAGGTTGTTCACGCCCATCGGACGCGAATCATCCACGTAGAAGCTCAGCAGGTAGCTGTAGATCCAGCTCGGGCCCTTTGACCGTGCCGTCAGGGTCAGATCCGGCGGTGCCACCCCGAACCACTGGGCCGCATCGTCACGTTCGATGGACGATTTGATGTGCTCACCGGGCTTGGCGCCGGTGAAGATCAGGTTGTCCGTCAGCAGATCTTCCGGAATTTCGAGATCTTCGGCCATCCGGTTGTAGCGCAGCAGTTCCAGGCCATGACAACCCGAGCAGTAGTTCATGAACAACTGGGCGCCACGTTGCAGCGAAGCGTTGTTCCCTAGCTCGGGATCATAGTGATACGGCAATGCGCCGCCGCCAGCTGCGTACAGCGGTGCGGACAGGCCCAGCGCCAGGCAGGCCAGGGTCCGTGACAGGGTTCGCTTCATATCAATGCGCATCGGTCACACGATCCGGAACAGGCTTGGTGGAATCGATCTTCGAGATCAGCGGAAGACCGAGGAAGAAGGCGAAGTAGATCACCGTCCCGATGCGGGCCAGTGTGGTCTTCACCGTGGTCGGCGCCTCGGTACCCAGCCAGAACAGCATCAGCACCGCCACCGTAAAGATGGTCAGCGAAAGCTTGTACAGCGGGCCCTTGTAGCGAATCGACTTCACATTGCTGCGATCCAGCCAGGGCAGGAAGAACAGAATGAGCACTGCCCCGAACATCACGATCACGCCACCCAGCTTGGACGGCACGGCACGCAACATGGCGTAGAAGTGGGCGAAGTACCACACCGGCGCGATGTGATCCGGTGTCACGGCCGGATTGGCCTCATCGAAGTTAGGCGCCTCGATGAAATACCCACCCCCCTCAGGCATGAAGAACAGCACGACTGAGAACAGAATCATGAAGAACACGGCACCCATGATGTCCTTGACCGTGTAGTACGGATGGAACGGAATGCCGTCCTTCGGAACACCGTTCTCGTCCTTGACCTTCTTGATCTCGACGCCGTCAGGGTTGTTGGAGCCGACCTCGTGCAGCGCCATCAGGTGAGCGACCACCAGGCCGACCAACACGAAAGGCAGCGCCACGACATGCAGAGAGAACAGGCGGTTCAGCGTGGCATCCGAGGGGACATAGTCACCCTGAATCCAGATGACCAGGTCGGTACCGATGACCGGAATCGCCCCGAACAGCGACAGAATCACCTGCGCGCCCCAATAGGACATCTGACCCCAGGGCAGCACATAGCCCATGAAGGCTTCGGCCATCAGGCACAGGTAGATCAGGCAGCCGAAGATCCAGATGAGCTCACGCGGCTTGCGGTACGAGCCGTACAGCATCGCGCGGAACATATGCAGATAGACCACGATGAAGAACGCCGAGGCCCCGGTGGAGTGCATGTAGCGGATGATGTCGCCCCAGGGGACATCACGCATGATGTACTCGACACTCGCAAAGGCCAGATCCGCGTCCGGCTTGTAGTGCATGGCCAGGAAAATGCCGGTAAGCAGCTGGTTAACCAGCACCAGCATGGCCAACGAGCCGAAGAAGTACCAGAAGTTGAAGTTCTTCGGTGCGTAGTACTCCGACACATGATCCTTCCACATCTTGGTCAGTGGGAAGCGATCATCAATCCAGCCCAAAAAGCCGGTTGTCTTGTGGGGGTTCGCCTGGATACCCATGGTTATGCGACCTCCGTGTCTTCACCGATCACGATGACCGTGTCGGACTCGTATCGATGGGGTGGCACCGGCATGTTCAGCGGCGCCGGCACGCCCTTGTAAACGCGCCCGGCCAAGTCGAACTTCGACCCGTGGCAGGGGCAGAAGAAGCCGCCCATCCACTCGCCGGGCACGTCGGCCGCAGCGGGATCCGGGCGATAAAGCGGCGAACAGCCAAGGTGGGTACAGCGCCCGATCATCACCAGCAGCTCCGGCTTAATCGAACGGGTCTGCGGGTCCACGTACTCCGGCTGCTGTGGCTGCTCGGAATCCGGATCGGCAAGTTTCCCGCTGAGTTCCGGCAACGTCTCCAGCATCGGCGGCGTGCGCTTGACCAGCCACACCGGGCTGCCGCGCCACGTGTACGTCACACGTGCACCGTCTTCGACCTTGCTGACGTCGGCCTTCACCGGCGCACCCAGCGCCTCGGCGCGCGCACTCGGCTTGAAGCTCGCGAGGAATGGAACGGCGGCCGCCGCGGCACCTGCACCGCCGACCACCGAGGTTGCAAGCGTGAGGAATCGACGCTTGCCTGCGTCCACGCCCTCGTCTTTCACCTGGCTCATGCTGCCCCTAATTGATTGACAACTTGAATTGACAACGTTGGATTGACCACGATCGTGGCGCCTGGCGGCATGGACCGACGCACCGTCAGACGGCGCGCACACCCGGAGAGTCCGGTTCGCTCAGGCAGTGCGCGAGTATAGCACAGCGCCCGGCCCTGGCCGGCGCCCGCCCATGCCTTATTGGCCACCCCGAACCCGCGCCGATTGCGCGTGTGCGGCCAGCCCCTCGACATCCGCAAAATGTCCCGCGAGGGGCGCCAGCGCAGCGGCCGCCTGAGGGCCGGCCTTGATCAAGCTCGTGCGCTTCTGAAAGTCGTGCACCCCAAGCGGCGAGGAGAACCGTGCGCCACGGCCGGTGGGAAGAACATGATTCGGCCCGGCACAGTAATCGCCAAAGGCCTCGGGCGTGTGACGCCCCATGAACACGGCCCCGGCGTGTCGTATCTGGCCCAGCAAGGCATCGGGGTCAGCCACGGACAGCTCAAGATGCTCGGGCGCCAGGCGGTTGGCCACTTCGGCCGCCTGGTCGAGATCATCGACCAGCACCAGGGCGCCCCGTGCCGCCAGCGACCGACGGATAATGGATTCACGCGGCTGCTCCGCCGCCATCTCGTCGGCCCGCCTGCGCACCGCCTCCAGATAGTCGGCGTCCGGGCACACCAGCACTGCCTGCGCATCCTCGTCGTGCTCCGCCTGCGAGAACAGGTCCAGCACGGTCCAGTCCACCTCGGTCTGGCCGTCGCAGATCACCAGAATCTCGGAAGGCCCGGCCAACTTGTCGATACCGACAACACCAAACACATGGCGCTTGGCAGCCGTCACATAGGCGTTGCCCGGACCGACGATCTTATCGACTGCGGGAATCGACTCCGTCCCGTACGCCATGGCCGCAACAGCTTGTGCCCCACCAATGCAAAAGGCCTGATCCACGCCCACCAGATGCGCTGCAGCCAATACCCAGGGGTTGATCGCACCATCCGGCGTCGGAGCGACCATGACGAGTTCGCCGACGCCCGCAACTCGGGCGGGCACAGCATTCATCAGCAAGGACGAGGGATAGCTGGCCTTCCCACCCGGCACATACAGACCGGCCCGATCGAGCGGCGTGACCTGCTCGCCCAATTCGCAACCCAGTTCATCCGTGAGGCGCCAACTGGTGGCCACCTGCTGCTCGGCAAAGCGCACCAACCGCTCATGGGTGCGCGTCAGCGTATCGCGCGCCGCGGGGTCCAGCGCCTCGAACGCCGCCCGCATGGCATCAGGACTGAGCCGCAACGCGCCCATGTCCGTGATGTCCGGTCGCCGGTCGAATCGACGTGTGTACTCCAGCACCGCGGCATCACCGCGCGCGCGCACATCACGGCAAATCGACTCTGCCGCCTCCCGCACCTCCGGCCGCTCGGCTGCATCACTGGTCGCCAAGGCATCCACGCGCGCCCAGAAATCCGGGTCGCCGGCTGCAAACTGCTGAATATCAAGCGCCACGGGTCGCCTTCTCCAGCACATCGATGAGCCGCTGGACCTCGGCATGCTTCATCTTCATCGCCGTCTTGTTCACGATGAGTCGCGAGCTGATCTCTGCGACCGGGTCCATCGGCTCCAAACCATTGGCGCGCAGGGTGTTACCGGTATCCACCAAATCGACAATCGCGTCGGCCAGGCCCACCAGCGGCGCCAGCTCCATGGAGCCATACAACTTGATCAACTCAACCTGCCGGCCCTGGGCCGCGAAAAACCGACGCGTGGTTTCCACGTACTTGGTGGCCACCCGCAAGCGACGCTGCCCGACATCCAGACAACCGGGTCGACCGGCGACCATGAGCCGGCATTTGGCAATTTGCAGATCCAGCGGTTCGTACACGGCATCTCCACCGTGTTCCATCAGAACATCCTTGCCCGCCACACCGACGTCCGCTGCGCCATGCTCGACAAAAGTCGGCACGTCGGATGCCCGAATCACAATCAGCTTGGCCGTGCCAGCGCGGGTCTCGAAGATCAGCTTACGGCTGGTGTGAGGGTCCTCGATCGGCTCGATCCCGGCGGCGGCGAGCAGCGGCAAGGTGTCCTTGAGAATCCGGCCTTTGGAGACAGCAATCGAAAGCATGGGACGGGCCCGGTAGTCTGGTCGTTAGGAAATGCGCCGAATAATGGCGCCCAGCTGCGAGAGCTTCTCCTCGATGCACTCGTAGCCGCGATCAATGTGATAAATGCGGTCGACCACGGTTTCGCCTTCCGCCGCCAGCGCCGCTATGACCAGGCTGGCAGAGGCGCGCAAATCGGTAGCCATGACAGGCGCAGCGCGCAGCCGCTCCCGGCCGCGCACAATCGCCGTGTGGCCCTCCAGCTTGATGTCGGCACCCATGCGCTGCAATTCCTGCGCATGCATGAAGCGGTTCTCGAAGATGGTCTCGGTAATCGTGCCCACGCCTTCGGCCACGCAGTTCAATGCCGTGAACTGCGCCTGCATATCCGTCGGAAAAGCTGGGTGCGGGGCAGTGTGAACGTTGACCGCACGCGGCCTGCGCCCCTGCATATCCAGCGTAATCGTTGACTCCGTGGTATCGATCTGTGCGCCGGCGGCTTCCAGCTTGAGCAACACGGCATCCAGTAGCGTCGGATCGGTGTCCCGCACCTGCACCCGCCCACGGGAGATGGCACCCGCCACGAGAAAGGTCCCCGTTTCGATGCGGTCAGGCAGCACCCGATGCTCGGCTGCGTGGAGTCGCTCCACACCCTGAATGCGAATCGTGCTGGTGCCAGCGCCCTCGATCTGCGCGCCCATGGCTTGCAGACAACGCGCCAAATCCGTGACCTCAGGCTCGCGCGCGGCATTTTCCAGCAGGGTTTCACCTTCAGCCAGACAGGCCGCCATCATCAGATTCTCGGTTCCGGTCACGGTCACGGTCTCCATGACGATACGCGCGCCCTTAAGCCGCCCGGCCCGGGCATCGATGAAGCCCGCATCCACATCAATCTGGGCACCCATGGCGGTGAGACCGGCGATGTGGATATCCACCGGACGCGTGCCGATGGCGCAGCCACCTGGCAAGGCCACCCGCGCCGCTCCATGACGCGCGAGCAACGGCCCCAGCACGAGGATGGATGCCCGCATGGTCTTGACCAGTTCATAGGGCGCCTCGTGAGATTCCAGCGTCTCCGCATGAACACGCACGCCGTACTGATCCGTGATCGTGACATCTGCGCCCAGACGCGCCAGCAGGCGGTTGGTCGTCGTCACGTCCTCCAGATGCGGGACGTTGTGAATCATCAGCGGCTCTTCTGTGAGCAGGGCCGCACACAGAATCGGCAACGTGGCGTTCTTGGCACCCGAGGCACGCACCTCCCCGTTCAACGGCCCGTTGCCGGTAATGGCTAGCTTGTCCATTGCGGGCAGCCTAGCTGGCGTCAGGCGCGCGGGTGCGCAGCTGCAGGGCGTGGATTTCGGTCCCCATGCGGTCCCCCAGGGTGGCGTAGACCTGGCGGTGGCAGGCCACGACCGACTGCCCGGCAAAGCTGGGCGAAATCACCGTCGCCTGAAAGTGCTGACCGTCATCGCCGATGACCTCGACGTGCGCATCAGGCAGACCGGCTTCAATCAGCGTCTTGATGGTAAGTGCATCCATGAATATCCCCGCGCCTAGCTGCGGATCTTGTACCCGGTTCGCAGCATCCAGAGCGCCACGGCCGAGAGAAAAACGAAGAACACGGCCACAACGGCCAGCGAATGAACAATGGGCGCGTCAGCGACACCGAAAAAGCCATACCGGAACCCGTCGATCATGTAGAAGAACGGGTTGAAACGGGAGGCCTGCTCCCAGAATGCCGGCAGGGAATGGATCGAGTAGAACACGCCGGAAAGAAACGAGAACGGCATGATGAAGAAGTTCTGGAATGCCGCCAGATGATCGAACTTCTGGGCAAGTATCCCGGCGATCAGTCCAAACACAGCCAGACAGCCCGCGGACAGCACCAGCATCCCAATGGCAGCGGCGGGCACCTGCAAAGGCAGCGGGATGAACACCCAGCCCACGGCGTACAACACCAGGGCCACGCAGGTCGCACGCACGATGGCCGCAGCAACAAACGCGACAAAAATCTCGATGGCGGACAGCGGCGCGAACAGCAGAAAGACCAGATTCCCCATGATCTTCGATTGCGTCAGCGATGAGGATGTATTGGCAAAAGCGTTCTGGATGATGCTCATCATCACCAGGCCGGGGATAAGAAACGCCGTGTAGCCCACGCCCGGATACACATTGACCCGATCCTCTAGCACGTGCTGGAACACCAGCAGGTAGAGCACCGCGGTAATGACAGGCGCCAGCACGGTCTGCCCGATGACGCTCATGAACCTGCGCACTTCCTTCTGGAACAACGTCCAGGTGCCGCGGGGGTTAAAGCGCCGGTCCTCGGCCAACAGGGGCTGCGCGGGCTTATTCACCCTGATCTCCGGTCAATTCGACAAAGATGTCTTCCAGGCTCGGCTCGCGGGTGTGCACATCCGTGACCCGAAAACCCGCATCGCGCAGGCCATCCAGCACATCGGCGACGGAATCCTGGCCGCGCGTCAGCCGCAACTCCAGCTCCTGGCCCTCCCGGCTGCACAGCAAGGCCTCGATGGCCGCGGGCAGCTGGCCCGGGCCGTCAATGCTGAGTCGCAGAAAACGAAACGGGTGCCGCTGCAAGAAATCGGCAGTGCGTTCCAGCGCCTTCAACTCGCCCCGGTCCATGATGGCGATTCGCTCGCACAGAGCTTCGGCCTCTTCCAGATAATGCGTGGTCAGCACGATGGTGTGCCCGGCCGCATGCAGCTCACGGGTGAATGCCCATAGCGTTCGCCGCAGCTCCACATCCACACCGGCCGTCGGCTCGTCGAGAATCACCACAGGAGGGCGATGCACCAGCGCCTGAGCGATCAGCACGCGCCGCTTCATGCCGCCAGACAGCTGTCGAATGCTGGCGTCGCATTTGTCCGTCAACTCCAGGCGCTCCAGCAACTCGTCCACCCAGGGCCAGACCTCCTTACCGCACCCGAAGTAGCCGGCCTGGATACGCAGGATGTCGCGCACCGAAAAAAACGGGTCGTAGACAATTTCCTGGGGCACCACCCCCAGCGATTGCCGCGCAGGGCGGAAAGCCCCCACGACGTCATGGCCCATGACGGCCACTGAGCCGGCGCTGGCGCGCACCAGGCCTGCGGTGATGTTGATCAGGGTGGACTTCCCGGCGCCGTTGGGGCCCAGCAGGCCGAAGTATTCACCCTGCTCGATCCCAAAGCTGACACCCTTCAGGGCATGCAGCGACCCGAATCGCTTGTGCACATCCTCGACATGAATCGCTTGGGACATTCCGCTCGGCTAGCGTGGAAAAGGCCGCGCATTATACGGGCCGACCTGTTCCTGTCTTGAACGAAAGGAAAATCGCATCATGACCACCCGGATCGTCTGGCTTCGTCGCGACTTCCGATTGGACGACAATCCAGCGCTACTGCGCGCCGCAGAGTCGGCAGAGCGCCTGGTTGTCCTCTATATCCACGCACCGGAAGAAGACGCGCCCTGGCCGGCCGGGGCGGCCAGTTGCTGGTGGCTGCACCACAGCTTGTTGGCGCTGTCGCAGCAGCTGGAGGCCGAAGGCAACCGGCTGGTCATCCGGAGCGGGCCCAGCCTGAGGGCGCTGCGAGAGTGCATTGAGACCACCGGTGCCGCCAGCGTGTACTGGAACCGCCTGTACACGCCGATGGCCCGGGATCGGGACCGCAGGATCAAGACGGCACTGCGCGACCAGGGCATCGAGGCCCGCAGCTTCAACGCCGCCCTGCTCGCCGAGCCCTGGACGGTGGAGACCCGATCCGGCGGCCCCTACCGGGTTTTCACTCCGTTCTGGAAGTCGATTCGCGACGGGCTGCGCGCCGCCGCGCCCTGTCCACGCCCGATGCTACCGCCCTGCCCGGCCATGGAAAGCGAACCGCTAGACGCGCTGGGGCTGCTGCCGGATAGAGATTGGGCCGACGGGTTCGCGGCCCATTGGACGCCGGGCAGTGGCGGCGCCCAGCAACGACTCAGCGATTTTCTCGACACCGCGCTGCAGGACTACGACAGCGGCCGCAACCGGCCCGACCTCGACGCCACGTCGGGCCTATCGCCCCATTTGCACTTCGGCGAGATCGGCCCGCGCCAGATCGTGGCCGCCGTGGATGCCGCCAGTTCAGACGACGGCCGCACACGCAGCGCCCAGCAGGCAGATAAGTTTCTCTCGGAAATCGCCTGGCGCGAGTTTGCCCACCATGTGCTGTTCCATTTCCCAGAGACGCTGGAGCAGCCGATGAATCCCCGGTTCAGGCACTTCGAATGGGCCGGGCGCGATTGCGATCTTCAGGCGTGGCAGCACGGCCAGACCGGCATCCCGATTGTCGATGCCGGCATGCGGCAACTCTGGCACACAGGCTGGATGCATAACCGGGTACGCATGATTGTCGGCAGCCTCCTCACCAAGAATCTGCGCCAGCACTGGCGCCAGGGAGCGCAGTGGTTCTGGGACACACTCGTCGACGCAGACCTCGCAAACAACACGCTCGGCTGGCAGTGGATTGCCGGCTGCGGCGCTGACGCGGCGCCTTATTTCCGCATCTTCAACCCGGTCTCGCAGGGTGAAAAATTCGACCCCCACGGCGCATATGTCCGTCGGTGGGTCCCTGAAATCGAAGGACTACCGGACGCCCATCTGCACGCACCCTGGACCGCACCGGCTCCAGTGCTGCGCCAGGCCAAGCTGCGGCTTGGGCGCGACTACCCCGCACCCATCGTGGACCTGAAGGCCAGCCGGCAAGACGCTCTCGATGCGTATGCCAAGGTCAAGGGCTAGGTAAGCAGAGGCCGATTCGCCCCCCCAGACAACGCCGGATTGCGCCCGAAGCCAGGCCGGCGGTGCAGCGCAGCAGCACACCAAACAAGAGCGCCGCCGAACGACGTCGGCGGCGCATCGGGAAAGCATGTGCATTCCCCCGCTGACCCGATCCCCAATCGCGTCAGCAATCGTCACACGGCATTGAACTCCCAGCCGTCGACGGGGCGCCCCGAAGGTCGCCGTCTCCTCGTGCCGGCTCTGTCGGCCGCACCTTGTGCTTATTCCCGGCAGTCTGCCCGCGATCTACGATTCGGGACATAGTAAATTGACCCTAAGACCCTGGGCGATCATCGCCGAGCCGGCGCGGTCCGTTATCATTCGCCGCCCATCTTCACCGCGCGGCCTCCGATTGGACCCCACCCTGCTGCTTAGTGTTGGCGCGATTGTCGTCGGATTCGTCCTGTTGATCTGGGGAGCTGACCGGTTCATTGCCGGCGCGGCTGCACTCGCGCAGGACCTCGGCGTCCCGAAGCTGCTGGTCGGGCTCACCGTCGTCGGCCTGGGCACCTCTGCACCCGAGATGTTCGTCGCCGGCGTTGCAGCACTGCAGGACAAGCCGGGACTGGCCATTGGCAACGCGATCGGCTCCAACATCACCAACATCGCGCTGATTCTCGGCGTCACCGCCTTGGTCGCCCCACTGGTGGTTCACAACTCAGTCCTCAAGCGCGAGCTACCGGTACTCTCGCTGGTCTGTGTGGGCGCCACGCTACTGATGTCCGACGGCCATCTCACGCGCCTGGACGGGGCGGCGCTTGGCGTTGCATTGGTCGTAGTCCTGGTCTGGATGGCGCGCATGGCCCGCGCCGGCGCGGCCACTGCACTGGACGACGAGCTGACGCTGGATGTTCCCGAACAAGCCCCCATGAGTCGGGCCGTGCTCTGGACGCTGGTCGGCCTGGTCGCGCTGCCGCTGTCCTCGCAAATGCTGGTGTGGGGGGCTGTCAACATCGCCAACGTCTTTGGCATTAGCGATCTGGTCATCGGCTTGACCATTGTTGCCCTGGGCACCAGCCTGCCGGAGCTGGCGGCCTCGGTTGCGGGTGCAATGAAGGGCGAACCCGAGATAGCCCTGGGCAACGTGCTCGGATCCAACATGTTCAACCTGCTGGTGGTGCTGGCCATGCCGGCACTCATCGCTCCCGGTGCAGTCGAAGCAGCGGTGCTGAGTCGCGACCTGCCCGTCATGCTGGGCCTGACGGCGGTCCTGTTCCTGATGTGCGTTGGTTGGCGAGGCCCGGGGCGCGTGACCCGCTTGGAAGGCAGTCTGCTGCTACTGGCCTTTGTGGGCTATACATCCATCTTGCTCATTGCGAGGTAAGTCGATGCAAACATTGCATCCAGATCAGATTCGCGCGCTGGGTATCTCTGTACTGCGCATCGAGGGCGAAGCCATCGACAAGCTGGTCGAACGCATCGACCACAGCTTTGTGCGCGCCTGCGAACTCTGTATCGCTTGCTCGGCGCGTATCGTCGTCGTCGGCATGGGTAAATCCGGCCATATCGGCAACAAGATCGCCGCGACCCTAGCCAGCACCGGCACGCCAGCGTTCTTTGTTCACCCAGGCGAAGCCAGCCATGGTGACCTGGGGATGATCACCCGCGATGACGTTGTCCTGGCATTGTCCAATTCCGGCGAGACGGCTGAGATCACCGCAATCCTGCCGCTGATCAAGCGGCTGGGCGTACCGCTGATCGCCATGACCGGAAAACCCGACTCGACGCTGGCACGGATGGCGGATGTCCACCTACACGTAGGCGTAGACAAAGAAGCCTGCCCGCTCAACCTGGCCCCCACGGCCAGTACCACAGCGGCGCTGGCCATGGGAGACGCCCTTGCGGTCGCATTACTGGAGGCACGGGGGTTTACCGAGGCTGATTTCGCCCTCTCCCATCCCGGTGGTTCGCTGGGCCGGCGGCTGCTACTCAAGATCGACGACTTGCTGCACACCGGAGATCGGATTCCCCGTGTCACCGAGACGGTCACCGTCGCGCAGGCGCTTGTCGAGATGACGCAAAAAGGCCTGGGCATGACGGTCGTCGACGACGCCGAAGGTCGCATGCTGGGCATCTACACCGATGGCGATTTGCGCCGCACCCTGGACCGGGGGCTGGATGTCCACAGCACGCCGATCACCGAAGTGATGGCGCGACAGCCCAAGTCCATCCAACCCGGGACTCTCGCTGCCGAGGCCGTCAAGATCATGCAGGATCACAGCATTACCACGCTGGTGGTCTGCGACGAGCAGCGGCGCGTCAGCGGTTTACTTCACATGCACGAGCTACTGAGGGCAGGCGTTGTCTGAACCCATCGACATCCAGCAACGTGCGGCGCGTATCCAACTGGTCGTGTTGGACATCGACGGCGTGCTGACGGACGGCAAGCTGTATCTCGCACCCGATGGCACCGAGCTGAAGACATCCAGCGTCCGTGACGGACTGGGCATCCGCTTGCTACTGGATGCGGGCATCCAGGTGGCCGTCATCAGCGGCCGACCCTCACCGGCCTATCAGACGCGACTTCGCTCGCTGGGTGTCGAGCACATCGTCCTGTCCACCCGGGTCAAACTGCCCGCCTATGAGCAATTGCTGGCGACACTCGGGCTGCGCGACGAGGACGTCGCCTGCATGGGAGATGACAGTCCGGATGTGCCGTTACTGGAACGTGTGGGCCTGGCACTGACCGTCGCCGATGCCCACCCCAGCGCACGCGCGGCAGCACATTGGGTCAGCCAGCACCCAGGTGGCCACGGGGCCGTGCGCGAAGCCTGTGACCTGATCCTGGACGCGCGCTCGTGAGCGAACGCAAGAGTCGCCTGCGCATGAGCGCACTCACGGCCCCTGGTATCCCGCTGCTGGCCCTGGTCATCATGGGTGCAGTCGGCATTTCCCTCCTACGGGGCGAGCGCAGCACGCCCGAGCCATTGGCTGCACCACCACCCGACGCCCGCTCGTTTCTGTCCGACATGAGCCTGCGGCGCTTCGATGAGCAGGGCCAGTTGGTCTACAGAGCAGCGGCCCGACGAGCAACCTATTTCGCAGATGGCAGCTTGGCGCTGAGCGACGTCGACCTGGACTATGTGGGTGGCAAAGAGGGCGTCTGGACGTTGCAATCGCCCAGCGGCCGGGTTCCGCCCAGCCAGGACAGAATCGAACTCAGTGGCACCGTGGACGTGCATGGCAAGGACGAAGCCGGCGTGCCCGTGGACTTCACCACCGGGCAACTGCTGGTCGAACTGCCGACCGAACAGCTACGCTCCAACACCGCGGTCGACCTCAAGACCCCGGACCAGCGCCTGCAGGCCATCGGCCTGGTGGCATCTTTCGACGGAACACAGGTCAGGTTGCTGAATCAGGTGCGAGCCGAGATCAATGAGTAATTGGATTGCGCAATCCGGGCTACTGTTGGCCTTGCTGCTCGTAGGCAGTCTGGCCTGCGCGCAGTCGGGTCGTCTGACGGTGGATGCCGACCGGGCCGAACTCGATGAATCCAAGGGATTTAGCGTCTACTCGGGCAACGTGCAGCTGCGCCAGCAGAACATCGCCCTGAGCGGCGACCGCCTGACCGTGCGTCGCCCTGATCCGCGCACGCTGACAGCCACCATGGTCGGTGAGCCCGCGCGCCTGACCCATCAGCCGGACGCCAGCGACGCAGCTGTCGTCGCCACAGCGGACAGCATGACCTACGACACCCGCTCCAGAGTGCTCACGCTGGAAGGCTCGGCGCGGATCGAACGCGGCGCCGACACGCTGTCGGCAGACAAGATCGAGTACAACCTGACGGATCAACGCATGCGTGCTGCTGGCGGCGAGTCCGAACGCGTGCGCATTACCATTCCCGCCCCTGAGCTTCCCGACAGTCCATGAGCACCACATTACGGGCGCGCAATCTGCGCAAGACCTACAAGAAACGCACTGTGGTCAAGAACGTCAGTATTCACGTGGATGCTGGCGAGGTCGTTGGGCTGCTGGGGCCCAACGGCGCCGGCAAGACCACCTCGTTCTACATGATCGTCGGCCTGGTACCGGCTGATGATGGCGGTATCACCTTGGGCGAGCGCGACATCAGCCGCCTGCCCATGCACGCCCGCGCCCGGCTCGGCGTGGGCTACCTGCCGCAGGAAGCCTCGGTCTTCCGCAAGCTCACGGTCGCCGAAAACGTGCTGGCCATTCTGGAGACGCGGAAGGAGCTTAGTCGGGCACAGCGCAATGAAGCGCTGGACGGACTCCTCAACGAACTGCACATCACCCATGTCCGCGACACGTTGGGAATGAGCCTGTCCGGCGGGGAACGGCGACGGGTGGAAATCGCGCGTGCGCTGGCCGCAGAACCGCAGTTCATTCTGCTGGACGAACCGTTCGCCGGGGTGGACCCGATTTCCGTGGGGGACATCCAGCAAATCATCCGCCACCTGCAGGACCGGGGCATCGGCGTACTCATCACCGACCACAATGTCCGGGAGACGCTGGGCATTTGCTCGCGCGCCTATATTCTGTCCGATGGCGAAGTCATTGCCGAAGGCTCGCCCGACACGATCCTCGACAATGCTCAGGTCCGCTCGGTTTATCTCGGCGACAGCTTTCAGCTGTAGTCGGCACGGCTCGCCAGGGCGTCGCGCTATGGCACATTCAGGGGCAAATTCCGGTTAAGCAAGATTAGCGCCATCCGCTTGCGTATCGCAGTGACTGCGGCGTATCTTCAACCCATGTTCGACCAACTGATCACACCGTAATGCGTCCAGCCCTTGCTCTGCGCATGGGTCAGTCGCTGGCGATGACGCCAGCGCTGCAACAAGCCATCCGCATGCTCCAGCTCTCGACGCTGGATTTGCAGCAGGAGATCCAGCAGGCGCTGGACTCCAACATGATGCTGGAGCGCACCGACGAGCTGGAGGCTGCGGCCGACGAAAGTCCGGAGCCTGCAGCCGATGACTCCAAGGCCACCGACGATGCCATCCCGGACGACCTGCCGGTCGATGCCGACTGGAACGACATCTACGATGGCGGCACCCACCGCTCCCGTGAGGCCGACGAAGCCTGGTACGAGTATCGCCAGGCCAACCTTCACAAAAAGACCAGTCTGCGTGAACACCTGGCCTGGCAAGCGGACCTGGCCGGTTTTTCCGAATCCGAAGCCGACATTGCCGCGCACCTGATCGACGCCGTCGATGAGCGTGGCTACCTGGCCGACTGGCCGACTGTCGACGCACGCCTGCGCGAGCTGGACCACGACGCCGACGCCATTGCCGCGATGCTCGACGCGGTTCAGCGCTTCGATCCCGCCGGCGTCTGCGCGCGCTCGTTGAGCGAATGCCTGCATATCCAGCTGGACGCGCTCAACGCAGGGCCTGTGGTCGATCTCGCCAAGCAGATTGTCGACAGCCACCTGGAAGCCCTGGCCCGCAACGACCTGCGCGCACTGTCCCGCGCGCTGCGTCAGCCAGTGGATGTGATCAGCGAATCCACCGATCTGATTCGCAGCCTGCAACCCCACCCGGGCGCTGACTTCACCGACCACGAGGCCGAGTATGTCGCCCCGGAAGTCTTCGTCACCAAGAAGAATGGCCGCTGGTCCGTCTCGCTCAACCCGGACATCACTCCGAAGCTGCGCATCAACACCGACTATTCAGGTTTGGTGAAACGTGCCGATCAAAGTGAAGACCAGCAATGCATGAAGCAGCATCTTCAGGAGGCGAGATACTTTCTCAACAGCCTGAAGAGTCGCAATGAAACCTTGCTGCGCGTTGCGCAGTGCATCATTGAACAGCAGCGTGCTTTTCTGGAATATGGCGAAGAGGCGATGAAGCCTCTCGTCCTGAGGGATGTCGCCGAGCAGCTTGGCGTGCATGAATCGACGGTGTCGCGTGCGACCTCTTCGAAGTACATGCATACGCCGCGTGGGCTGTTCGAATTGAAGTATTTCTTCTCAAGCCACGTATCAACCGTGGAAGGAGGTCAGTGCTCAGCAACCGCGATCCAGGCCATGATTCGGCGCATGATCAAGGAAGAGCCTCCTGAGAAGCCGCTATCCGACAGCCGCATAGCCAAACTGCTGCTTGAGGATGGCATTCAGGTCGCACGGCGCACCGTCGCGAAATACAGAGAAGCGATGGACCTGCCACCTTCCCACGAGCGTCGCCGCATGGTCTGACCCGACGACTTCCACCCTCGGAGGCCGTCGAATGATTTCAGATTCAGGAGTGAACGCATGAACCTAAATATCTCCGGCCACCACGTCGACCTGACCGATTCACTGCGCGACTTTGTCACGCAAAAGCTGTCTCGCGTCGAGCGACATTTCGATCATCTGATCGACGCCGAGGTCATCCTCACCGTCGAGAAGATTCGACACAAGGCGGAGGCAACACTCCACGCCAGCGGCAAGAACCTCCACGCAGAGGCCGTTGCTGACGACATGTACGTGGCGATCGACCAGCTGATCGACAAACTGGATCGCCAGACCCGACGCTTCAAGGAACGAGTCACCGACCACCATCGCAAGGGACCGCAGCGCATCGCAGAGATGCTGCAGTAAGTCGGACGGGTCATCTGTGCAAACAGAGGAGCCCTGATCAGCGGGGCCGGCGGCGTCAAACGTCGTCGGCCCCGCTTCGTTTTGGTTGGTACACTAGCGGCTGAAACCTCTTCGCTCACCGAATCCCACGGAGATTCCCGATGGAACTTGCCGATCTCCTCGCGCCTGCCCAGGTCCGTTCGCTCGGATCAATTGCGAGCAAGAAGCGCGCTCTGGAAGAACTGTCCAAGCTGCTGGTCGAAGTTGCACCCGACCTGAGCGCCACCGATGTGCTGACCAGCCTGGTCAACCGCGAAAAACTCGGCAGCACCGCACTGGAAGGCGGCGTGGCCATCCCACATGGGCGCATGCGCGGGCTGGATAAGCCGGCCGCAGCCTTCATCCGACTCGAAGCCGGCATCGACTATGACGCCCACGATGGCGCACAGGTCGACCTGGTCTTTGGCCTGTTGGTGCCTCAAGACGCCACGCAAACCCATCTGGACATCCTCAAGGCCATTGCCGAACGCCTGTCCGATGACGGTTTTGTTCAGGCCCTGCGCGATGCGACCTCCGATGAGGCCTTGCATGCCCAGCTCGTCTCCGAGCTGCCAACCCAAGCCTGAAGCCCTTGACGACCCGACACGGCACCCTGGTGGCGATGTACGGGTCTGGCGTCTTGCTCACGGGTGACAGTGGCACCGGAAAAAGCGAGCTTGCCCTGCAACTGGTGCGGCGCGGCCATGCACTGGTTGCAGACGACGCCCCGGAATTGACGGTGGACCAAGGCCGGGTCATCGGACGCTCGTCCTACGCCTTGGCCGGCAAGCTACAGCTTCGCGGCCTCGGGGTGCTCGACCTGGGCGAGCGGCTCGGGTCGGATGCGCTGAAGTCCAGCGCACCCATCGAACTGATCATCGCCCTGAGCCGTCAGGCCGAAACCGACCCGCGACCGCTGGAGGGTTCGCGCCCCGGACAGCAGATTCTGCTGGGTGTGCGTCTACCCTGCTGGACCATCCCGGTGGATCGCGCGCCGGCATCCCCTGAGTTAATCGAGCTCGCTGCGCAACTGACCATTCGCCAACCCGGGTCGCCCGCCGTATGGAATTAATCATCGTCAGTGGCCTGTCCGGAGCCGGCAAATCCGTCGCGCTGCGCGTATTGGAGGACCAGGGTTATTTCTGCATCGACAACCTGCCGATGGCCCTGCTCGATTCGCTGGCCAGTCATGCCGAAGCCAAGCAGGCTGCGCCCAGCAGACTTGCGGTGGGCATTGACGCCCGGGCATCCCGCGACGACATCCAGGGTTATAGCGACCATATCGCCGCTCTGCGCGCACGGGGCATCCGCGCCTCCACGTTGTTTCTGGAAGCCGATGACGATGTATTGCTGCGCCGGTTCAGCGAAACCCGCCGCAAGCATCCATTAACCGATAACGACGCCACCCTGCGCGATGCCATCGAGACCGAGCGCAGGCTGCTGGACCCGATTGCCGACTGCGCCGACATCATTCTGGACACGTCGCAAACCAACGTGCACGAATTGCGCGAGCGTGTCCGCCATCGCATCGGCGGCGCCCCGGATGCGCCGCTGACGGTGCTGTTTCTCTCCTTCGGCTTCAAGTACGGCGTGCCCGACGACGTGGACTACGTGTTCGACGTGCGTTGCCTGCCCAATCCGCATTGGAAACCGGCGCTCAAGCCGCAAACCGGGCAGGACGCAGATGTAGCCGATTACCTGGCCAGCCTCCCGGCGTGCCAGGCGCTGGAATCCGACATTGCCAGCTTTCTTGAGCGATGGTTACCGGCGTTCGAGGGGCAGGACCGCACCTATATCACTGTGGGCATTGGCTGCACCGGCGGACGGCATCGCTCCGTCTATCTGGTGGAAGCCCTGGCCCGGCGTTTTCGCGCCGCCGGACGCGCGATTCAGATCAGACACTCGGAATTGGCATGAGCTGCGGACTTCTACTCGTCACCCACGGTCGACTGGGCCAGCACCTGCTGGCCACGGTCCGCGATGTGATCGGTGACCTCCCGCTGGAGACCGACATCCTGGAGGTCCGGCGCGTACAGGACACCGAAGTCCTGATCCGCCAGGGCGAACGCATGATCGAGCGCCTGGATTCCGGTGACGGCGTGCTGATACTCACCGACGCCTACGGATCGACTCCGGGTAATCTCGCGACACGGATCGCCAGCGACAACGGCACGCGCGTGGTGGCGGGCGTCAACATGCCGATGCTGTTGCGCGTGTTCAATTACCACGACCAGAACCTCCCTGCCCTGAGCGCGGCTGCCATCGAGGGTGGCCGGCGGGGTATCGTCGATTGCCAGCACCCGGAATAAAGACCTCACTCATGCCAAGCCAGACCGTCACCATCGTCAACAAGCTGGGCCTGCATGCCCGCGCCACAGCCAAACTGGTCACCTGCGCCCGTCAGTTCGACAGCCGCGTGCTGCTGCGTCGAGGTGACCGTGAAGTCAGCGGCAAGAGCATGATGGGCCTGATGATGCTGGCGGCCGGACAGGGCACGGAACTGGAACTGGAGACCGATGGCCCCGATGCGCAGGCCGCCTTGCAGGCAGTAGCCGAGTTGATCGCGAATCGGTTCGGCGAGGACGCGTGATCGCATGAGTCTCTGGGCTTCCGGTATCGGCGTCGCGCGCGGCATCGCGATCGGCCGGGCAATGAAAATTGTTTCGGGCGATCTCGACATCCCCGAATACGCGCTGGAGCCCTTCGAGATCGAGGCCGAGATTCGGCGTTATCGCTCTGCCCTGCGACGAGCCCGCACCCAGCTCAAGGATGTGCAGGAACGTATCCCCAAAGGGACGCCAGGCGAAATCTCCGCATTTATCGAATCGCACATGCTGATGCTCGAGGACCGCGCTTTTTCCGAAGCCGTCGAAGAGCTCATCACGGAACGTGGCGTCAATGCCGAAGCCGCGCTCAAGAGCCAGCGCGACACGCTGATTCGCGTGTTCGAGGCCATGGAAGACCCCTACCTGCGCAGCCGCCGAGACGATGTCGAGCATGTGGTCTCGCAAATTCAGCGCATCCTGCTCAAGAACGACAAGCCGCTGGGTGCCCGTGAGGCATCCCACGAAGGCACATCCATTGTCGTTGCCGACGATGTCACCCCGGCGGACATCATCCTGCTCCACCGCCAGGGCGTCGCCGGCTTTGTGACCGAGTCTGGCGGGCCCCTGTCACACACCGCGATTCTCGCGCGCAGCCTGGGCATCCCGGCCATTGTTGGCCTGCACGGCGCACGTCGACTGCTGGAGGACGGTGAAGTCCTCATCGTCGATGGCCACGCGGGCCATCTCGTGGCCGCGCCCGCACGGATCACGCTGGATTTCTACGCACGCCGCCGCCAGCGCGATGCACGCTACCGACGCATGCTGCTGCGTCTCAAGGACGAGCCCGCACGGTCCCGCGACGGTCAGACCATCCGCCTGATGGCGAATATTGAACTGCCCAGCGATGTCGCCCAGGCCCAGGAAGTCGGGGCCGAGGGTATCGGGTTGTACCGGACCGAATTCCTGTTCATGAATCGCGAGGAACCGCCGGGCGAGGAGGAGCAATACCTGGCGTACCGGGAGGTGATCGCCGCCGTGCAGGGCCCGGTGACCATCCGCACCCTGGATCTTGGCGCAGACAAGCAATCCGAAGCCGTACGGATCTCTCAGGCCACGAACCCGGCCCTGGGGCTGCGCGCAGTCCGCCTGTGCCTCAAGGACCGCAGCCTGTTCCGCACCCAGCTTCGGGCCCTGCTCCGGGCTGCCAGCGCCGGTCAGGCTCGCATCATGATTCCGATGATCTCGAATATTTTCGAACTGCGGCAGTGCACGCAGCTGATTCGCGACATCAAAGCCGAGTTGGCGCAGGAACAGCGCGAGTTCAGCGACACGGCACAGATTGGCGCCATGATCGAAGTACCGGGCGCAGCGCTAGCCGCGCCATGGCTGGCCCAGGAGTGCGAGTTCTTCTCCATCGGCACCAACGACCTCATCCAGTACACGCTGGCCATTGATCGCGTGGACGACGAGGTCAACTATTTGTACGACCCCCTGCACCCGGCCGTGCTGCAGCTGATCCGCCGGACGATTGAAGCGGGCCAGGTGGCGGGCATCCCGGTCTCGATGTGTGGGGAGATGGCAGGTGACACCTTGCACACCCGGCTGTTGCTGGGCCTGGGTCTCACCGAATTCTCCATGCATCCGGCCAGCGTGCTAGAGGTCAAGCGCATCGTGCGGGACGCCGATGTCGCCGAACTGCGCCGCCGCACCGATGAACTGTTGGCCTGCACCGACCCCGGTGAGGCCAGGCAACGTATCGACGCAATCGCGGCGCTCTAGGGCATAACAGCCCCCCATCAAGCAGCGGGTGGCGGCATCCGTCATGGAGATTTCCTACCGTTCGTCGTGAAGCCGCGTAAAATGCCGGCCAATCTTCGGGAGCCCGTGCATGGCCGAGACGGCTGAGCAACAAACCGCGGAACACCGGCTCGAACGGCTGCGCGATGCCCTCGACAGTGGCCGGCTTGTTCCTGTTCGCCGGATCCTGAAGTCCCTGCATCCGGCCGAAATCGCGCGGCTGCTCGAATCCCTGCCGCATCACGAGCGCGAGGTCGTCTGGGGTGTCGTCGATGTCGACGACCAGGGCGAGGTGCTGCTCCACGTTAACGACGAAGTCCGGGCGGCCCTTATCCAGGGGATGTCGCCGGAAGATGTCATCGCAGCGGCCCGCGATCTGGACATCGACGATCTGGCCGACTTTGTCGATGACCTGCCAGAGACGCTGACCGAGCAGGTCCTGCGGTCGATGGACCTGGCCAATCGCCAGGCCCTGGAAAAGGTCATGTCCTACGCGCCGGACACCGCCGGCGGCCTGACCAATACCGACACCGTGACCATCCGCCCGGATGTCACGCTGGATGTTGTTCTGCGCTATCTGCGGCTGCGCGGCTCCATGCCGGATCACACCGATGTGATCTACGTAGTGGACCGTTACGGTCGCTTTATCGGTGGACTCAGCCTGGAACGCCTGCTGACGCATGACCCCAGCGAGCGCGTGGCCGATGCCATGGACACCGAGCTGGAGCCCCTGGCCGATGACCTGCCAGCCCGCGAAGTCGCTCAGCAGTTCGAGAACCGCGACCTGATCTCGGCCCCTGTGGTCGATGCCAACCGGCTGCTGGTCGGACGCATCACCATCGATGATGTGGTGGACGTGATCCGCGATGAAGCGGAGCACAACCTCATGAGCATGGCCGGCCTGGACGAAGAAGAAGACATCTTTGCGCCTGTGGCCGCCAGTGCAAAACGACGCGCCGTGTGGCTGGGCATCAACCTGCTCACCGCCCTGCTGGCCGCCCAGGTGGTCGGGCTCTTCGAGTCGGTCATCGACCAGGTTGTCGCGCTGGCGGTGCTCATGCCGGTAGTCGCCAGCATGGGCGGTATCAGCGGCAGCCAGACGCTGACCCTGATGATCCGTGGTCTGGCCTTGGGCCAGATCGGCGGGGGCAACACCCAGTCACTGCTCAAGAAAGAGCTGGCTGTGGCCGCCATTAATGGCGTGCTCTGGGCACTGGTCGTCGCGGGTATTGTGCTGCTGTGGTTCCGCAACCCGACGCTGGGCGCTGTGATTGCGATCGCCATGATCATCAATCAGCTGTTCGCGGCCCTGTCAGGATTCGGTATTCCGCTCATCCTGCGCAAGCTGAATATCGACCCGGCCCTGGCCGGCAGCGTGGTGCTGACGACCATTACGGATGTGGTCGGGTTCTTCGCATTTCTTGGCCTGGGTGCCTTGGTCCTGCTCTAGGGAAGCACCGACCGATTCCCGCCGCCATGTTGCTGCCCAGGCTCGCGCGAAGGCCGGCTCCGTCTTGGTGCTGCGAATCGCTCCGTGCTTCCCAAGGCGCTATGCGGCCTGACGTAACGCCGGCATTGCCTGGCCTTCGGGAACAAACTCCAGCGCGATCCCGTTGTTGCAGTAGCGCTTGCCCGTCGGTTCGGGACCATCGTCGAACACATGTCCCTGGTGGCCGCCGCAGCGCGCACAGTGGTATTCCGTTCTGGGCAGGATAAGTTTGAAGTCCCGCTTGGTCGCCACGGCGCCGTCCAGCGTGTCGAAGAAGCTGGGCCAACCCGTGCCGCTTTCATACTTCATCGCCGCATCGAATAGGGGCTGGAAGCAGGCCTTGCAGATGTAGGTTCCAGGCCGCTTCTCCTGATTCAGCTCGCTGCTCCAGGGGCGTTCTGTCCCCTCCTTGAAGAGCACGCGAAACGCGGCGTCGTCATTGAGCAGTTCGCGCCATTGGCGCTTGGAGACATCCAGTTCCATTGTCTCGTCCTTGTTGGCGTGTACTCGTGTAGCGCTTGCGCCCAGCGCCAGCGCGCCTAGCAAAATATCGCGTCGATTCATGGTTCTACCAGTGATGTACGGGCATCCTGTTTCATCTGACCGGCATTCGGCCGCACAATTCTCATTTACACGACTACGGACTGAAACGCCCACCGATGGACTGGACCTTTCTCGACACCCTTAAAGACGCCCCCGCCGAGTTCTGGCTCATCATGCGCGTGCTGGTTGTGCTCGCACTGGCGGTCGTCGCCGTCCGGCTGCTGCGCCGGCTCACCGGGCGACTGGTTGACCGCAAGCTGTTAACAGGACGGGGCGAGATTCTGTTCCGGGGCATGTCGCGCGTCCTGGTGCTCCTGCTCACCGCGCTATTCCTGCTTGAGCAGTTCGGGGTCTCCACAGGCACCGTCTGGGCGGCGGTCTCCGCAGTCATGGTGATGGTTGCCGTAGGCTTTGTCGCGGTTTGGAGCGTGCTGTCCAACGCGCTCTGCTCCATGCTGCTGCTGATCTACGCGCCGTTCCGTGTCGGCGACGACATCGAACTGGTGGACCCGGCCAACGGCTTCAAACTGGCCGGGCGTGTGGTCGATCTCAATCTGCTGTTCGTGACCCTGCACGAGACCATCAAACACGAGGATGAATCCACCGAGCAGGTCAGCTTGCGTTTGCCGAACAATCTGTTCTTCCAGCGCGCCATTCGCACGCGCCCGGGGCGTAGTACCGTTCCGCTGGCGGATGCGCAGGGCCTGGGCACGGTGCAGCCGAGCCGCAGCAGCTAACAAGCCGCCTGCCAGCGCAGCAGACGCCTAGCCCTGGCCCGCCACCGTCATGCCATCGATGAGCAGAGAGCCGCAGCGGCAATTGCCACGGATATCCACGTCACGGCCCACGGCACGAATCTGCTTGAACACGTCCGCAAGATTGGCGGCAATCGTGATCTCGTCCACCGGCTCACAAATGGCACCGTCGCGCACCATGAAGCCGGATGCACCACGTGAGTAGTCACCCGTGACCATGTTGAGCCCCTGGCCCATCAACTCGGTGACCAGCAGACCGTCTCCCATCTCGGCGAGCAAACCGTCGAAGTCCAGCTCACCCGGCTCGACGACAACATTGGCAGGCCCGCCGGCATTGCCGGTGGTCTCGCGACCCAGCCGACGCGCCGAGTAGCTGCCCAGCAGGTAGCCCTGCAGGACACCATCGGCGTCCACCAGCGTCCGGTCGTTCATGGCCACACCTTCTGCATCAAAACTGCGGCTTCCCGCGGCACGGGACAGGAAGGGCTGCTGGGTGATGCGCACACCAGGGGCAAAGATGGGCTGACCTTCCGCATCGAGCAAGAAGGATGCGCGCCGATAGAGATTCCCGCCGGAAATAGCGCCGAGAAAATGGCCGATTAGCCCGCGTGCCAGTTCGGGGACATAAAGCACCGGCATGGTCTGTGTTTTGATGGAGCGTGCACCCAATCGGGCCGCCGCGCGCTCGCCCGCCCGCTGCCCCACCGATTCGGCGGCCTCCAGGTCTTCGTGACGACGCGAACTGCTGTACCAGTAGTCCCGCTGCATATCGTCCCCGTCACGGGCCAAAACGGAGCAGGACAGACTGTGAGAAGTCCCCAATCGATGCCCGATAAAGCCCTGGGTATTGGCCAGCAGCGTCAGTCCCGCGTGGGTGCTGACGGTGGCGCCTTCGGACTGGTGGATGCGCGGATCCGCCCCCAACCCGGCCGCCTCGCAGGCCAGTGCCATCTCGATGGCGTCGGCAACGGATAGCGCCCAGGGGTGGTGCAAGTCCAGGTCGGGAAAGTCGGTGGCCTGACGGGCAGGGTCCGGCAGGCCGGCGTAGGGGTCTTCGCCCGTGTGCTGGGAAATAGCCAATGCACGATCCACAACTTCCGCCAGGGACTCCTCCGACCAGTCCGCCGAACTGGCGGAGCCGGTGCGCTGGCCCCGATACGCGGTCAGGCTGAGATCCCGGTCGCGCTGAAATTCCACGGCTTCGAC
This sequence comes from Pseudomonadota bacterium, assembly GCA_036156195.1. Taxonomy (GTDB): domain Bacteria; phylum Pseudomonadota; class Gammaproteobacteria; order Nevskiales; family OUC007; genus Abyssibacter. The sequence continues at coordinate 222,415 of JAYZUZ010000011.1, forward strand.
ATCGCCACCCCGGACCGTGACAGTCAGACCGACGCTAATCGACATGGTCGCTGCAGCACTGGTCGCCCCCGACTGGGTTGCCTGTTCCAGCAATCGTCCCAGGCTGGCTGCCAGCGAATCCGGCGTCGGCAGGGTTTGATCAATGATCTGCGTCGGTGAACTGGTCATGCGCCCTCCAGGCGTCGAAGCAGTCGTTCATGGATGCCGCCAAACCCGCCGTTGGACATCACCAGCAGGTGTTGCGGGCGATCGCGGTCCAGCGTGGACACCACCGTATCAACAATCTCGGTGACCGCCGCATGGACATGGAGCCTGTCCCCGAGTGACGCCAGGGTTTGCGCCAGGCTCCAACCCATTTGCGCCGGCTCCAGCACATGGACCACATCGGCTGCGGACAGACTCGTCGCCAGGGCCTCGCGGTGATGGCCCTGTTTCATGGTATTGGAACGCGGCTCCAGGATCGCCACGATCCGTTCAGAGCCGACCCGCGCACGCAGCGCGCGCAGTGTCTCGGTGATGGCGGTCGGGTGATGGGCGAAATCGTCATACACCGTCACCCGGCCGACTCGGCCCCGCGTCTCGAGCCGGCGCCGCACCCCTTCAAAACTGCGCAAGGCGGCTGCCGCCTGATCCACGGGGACACCGACATGCCGCGCGGCCGCAGCGGCTGCCATGGCATTGCGGGCGTTGTGCGCGCCAAGCATGGACCACCGGACCTCGGCGATCCGGCCGTCGGGGTCCACCAGCTCAAATTGCGACCAGTCGGGCACCTGCGCGCGAATCTGCCAGCCGCAGTCCGTACCCAGGTGAATCTGCTGACTCCAGCAACCGCGTTCGATCACGCGTTCCAGCGGCACATCCCCTGCCGGGCGGATCACGGCACCGCTGCCCGGCACTGTTCGCACCAAGTGATGAAACTGACGCTCGATGGCAGCCAGATCATCGAAGATATCGGCGTGATCGAACTCGAGATTATTGAGCACCGCCGTGCGCGGACGGTAATGGACGAACTTGGAACGCTTGTCGAAGAAGGCCGTGTCGTACTCGTCGGCTTCGATCACAAAAAAATCGCTGCCCCCCAGTCTTGCCGACACCGGGAAGTTACCGGGCACGCCGCCGATCAGAAACCCCGGTTGCATGCCTGCGTGCTCCAGCATCCAGGCAAGCACAGAACTGGTCGTGGTCTTGCCGTGTGTGCCAGCGACGGCGAGCACCCACCGGGACTGCAGAATCGCTTCTGACAGCCACTGGGGTCCGGAGGTATACCGCAACCCGCGCTCCAGTACGGCCTCGACCACAGGATGGCCGCGCGACAGGGCATTGCCGATAACGACGATGTCCGGCGCCGGATCCAGCTGCGCCAGATCATCGCCCGGCGAGATGGTGATGCCCTGCTCGGCGAGCAGCGTACTCATCGGGGGGTAAACATTGGCGTCCGACCCAGTCACCCGATGGCCGGCCTCGCGGGCGATCAGCGCGATGCCGGCCATGAAGGTGCCGCAGACACCCAGAATGTGAACGTGGGCCAAGATGCAGGCTCAGGCGAGTGGCAACAGGACCAGCCAGATCAGCATGCCCTGCAGCAGCGCCAATCCCATACCGGCAATGAGATGCACGTCCAGCGCGTGGCGGAAGATATGGCCGGTCACCAGCACGCTCCACAAGCCCAGCGCCAGCCAGGCCCCAACAGCCGCGGACGGCGCCTCAATCGTGCTCGCAGCATCCGGGTTCTCGGCCAATTGCTGGAATATCGGCGCCAGTGCATTCAACGGGAACAAGGCCAGCACACCCAGGACAGCCTGGGTGGCAAACAGCGCGGTCAAGGTCTGCACTGTGCGGGGCGTGCGCTCGCGAATCTGCAGCAAGCCCACGACAAAGCCAGCGGAAATCAGCGTTGCCAGCAGGGTTTGAGGAATGGCCACCAGCGTTGACGTGCCAACGGCCAGCGACAGCACATTGGCCACGATACCGGCGGCGATACTGCCGGCGAGCAGAGACGTGGAGTAAGGCAGATCCTGCGGTCCGTTCTGCAGCAGCAGGACACGGCCCAGGCTAGGTAGAAATTGTGACATCGGGCGAGACAGGCACCCCATCGGGCGAGAACCTATAGTCTATCGGCTCCCTGTCCTCACGGCACACTGAATGGACTTTATCGAAATCTCCGACCCGGATGCGCTGGCCGCCTATACCGACCGCGTGCGCGACGCCGCGTCCCTTTGCGTGGACACCGAGTTCATGCGCGAGCGCACTTACTGGCCGGAGCTGGCGCTGGTCCAGGTCTGCGCGGAGCAACAGTGCGCAGTGATCGACCCGCTGGCCTTCGATGCCCGCCCGGGCCTGCGCGAACTGCTTGGCCGCCCCGATCAGGTCAAGGTCTTCCACGCGGCGGGGCAGGACATGGAAGTTCTGCACCACAGCCTCGACATGGTGCCAGCCCCCGTCTTCGATACCCAGTTGGCCGCCAGCCTGCTGGGCTATGGCGACCAGATCGGCTACGGCGCGCTGGTCGAGCGCACCATGGGTCACCAGCTGCCCAAGGCCTTCTCCCGTCTCAACTGGAAACAGCGCCCCATCGAGCGCGAGGCGCTGGAGTACGCAGCGGCGGACGTGATCTGGCTGGAAGGCGCCTATGCCAAGCTGCAGGGTGAGTTGGACCGCCTGGGCCGCTCCGATTGGCTGGACGACGACTTTGCGCAGCTTGTGGAACCCAGCCGTTGGATGGTCGAGCCGGAGGGTGCCTGGCGAAAACTCAAGGGGCTGCGCAAGCTCCGGCCGAATCAGCGCCAGCTCGCGGCCCGTGTGGCGGCCTGGCGGGAAACCAAGGCGCTAGCGCGTAACCTGCCGCGCAAATGGGTGCTCAAGGATGACGTCATCCTCGACATGGCCCGGCGCAAGCCCAAGACCGCTGACGAGCTTAAGCGCATCCGCGGGCTGGAGGACAAAGCCATCCAGCGCGATGGCGACGCCATGCTCGCAGCCCTGACCAGCGAGCAGGTCTGGCCGGAACTCAACGAAAAAGATGAGCGCCCGCTGCCCCCCGAATCAGAACCGGTCGTGGATGCCTTGATGGCCCTGCTTCGGCAACAGGCGTTGGCCCACGGCATGACCGCCAGCGCCATTGCCGGACGGAATGACCTGATCAAACTGGCCGCCGGTGAACGTGATGGCCTGCTCGTGCAGGGCTGGCGCGCAAAAGTCGCCGGCCGGGCGCTGCTGGCGTTTCTCGATGGTAAGAGCCAATTGCAGGTTGGCGGCGAATCGGGGCAACCGCAGTTAACGCTAAACGAAGCGCCTGCTCCATAAACGACAACGCCCGCAGCAGCGGGCGTTGTTGCTTCCTGCCTGAACAGGTTGGAGACGCTTTACACGCCCACGGCCTGCTCGATGCGGCCGAAGATTTCGTCGATCTCCCCGACACCGGTCACGGTCGCCAGCTTTCCCTGGGCCGCGTAGTAATTCACCACCGGCTTGGTCTGGCTTTCGAACACTTCGAGACGGTGACGAATCGTGTCCTCGGTATCGTCGGCGCGCTTGCGCTCCAGCAACCGGGTCATGATTTCCTCGTTATCCACGACCAGATGGACTGCCTTTTCCAGAGGCCGGCCCAGCTTGGTCAGCATTTCATCGAGGGCAGCAGCCTGTGCGTGGCTGCGCGGAAACCCGTCGAGGATAAAGCCGTTCTCGCTTCCGGGCGCTTCGAGGCGCTCACGGATCATGCCGACGACGATGTCATCGGCAACCAACTCGCCCGCTTCCATGGCGGCCTTGGCTTTCAGACCCAGCTCGGTGCCCTCGGCAACCGCCGCGCGGAGCAGGTCACCCGTGGAAATCTGCGGTGCTCCGTGCTTGTTCTGCAGCTTCGCGGCCTGCGTACCCTTTCCCGAACCGGGCGCGCCCAGCAATACGATTCGCATGGTAGTAATCCGAATGTCGAATGAGACTCTTGGGCGCGATTCTGCTGCCGCGCACCAACGGGCCGCGCGGTGGCGGCGAGCGGCAACGGTACTCTGAGCTTTCGAGAGGCGTCAATCGGACGCAGCCAACCGGATGTCGGTCGACATTGCCGCACCCCTGCCTGAGGACGGGCAATTCTGCCGGTGGAACAAGGCATTGTGCGGTTGCGACAGGCGAGCGGACCCGCCGGTTGCGCTCGACCAAAGTCGAGACCCACCCCAGCCCGCTGTCTGGACTATGCTGCGCGCTGTCCGCCCACTTACGAGCTCAGGCCGCGATGCCGAACGCGTTCTATGCCCAGTCCGGCGGCGTGACTGCCGTCATCAATGCCACCGCCGCAGGCGTCATTGAGACCGCCCGCCAGTATCCCGATGCCATCGGCACAGTGTTCGCGGGCCGTAACGGCGTGCTGGGTGCGCTGGAGGAAGCGCTGTACGACACGCGCCAACTGTCGGATCACGAGATCCAGGCGCTGCGCCGCAGCCCCGGCGCCGCCTTTGGCAGTTGTCGCTACCGGCTTGCCGACGGCCCGGATGGCGAGCGCGAGCTGCAGCGCCTGCTGGATGTCTTCGCAGCTCATGACATCCGCTATGTCCTCTACAACGGCGGCGGTGATTCTGCAGACACCTGCCTGAAAATCGCCCGTCTGGCCCAAGCCCGCGGTGTGCCGCTGCAGGCCATTCATTTGCCCAAGACCATCGACAACGATCTGCCACTCACCGATTGCAGCCCCGGTTTTGGCTCTGCCGCCAAGTACGTCGCCACCTCGGTGATCGAAGTCGGGCGGGATGTCGATGCGATGCGTCGCACGGCCACGCGCGTCTTTGTCCTTGAAGTGCTGGGGCGGCATGCGGGCTGGACCGCTGCGGCCGCGGCACTGGCCGCATCGAGTCGTGATGAACCCCCGCACCTGCTCCTGCTGCCCGAGCGCCCCCTGTGCCCCGAGCGCCTCATCGAGCAAGTCCACAGATGCGAGCAGACCTACGGTTTCTGCGTGCTTGTGGTGTCCGAGGGCGTTCGCGATCTGGACGGTCACCTGCTGTCGGCCAGCAAGACCCAGGATGCCTTTGGTCACCCCCAACTGGGTGGCGCTGGCCAGCAGATCGCGACACGGATCCGCGAGCACCTGCAACTCAAAACCCATGTCGCCGTTGCCGACTACTTAATGCGCTCGGCTGCGCATCATGTCTCAGCCACGGACCAGGCACAGGCTTACGCCGTCGGGGAGGCGGGCATCCGGGCGGCTCTGGCCGGTGCCAACAACATCATGATCAGCCTGGAGCGACTCTCGGACCAACCCTATGCCTGGCGCACGGGCGAGGCGCCGTTATCCCAGATCGCCAACCGCGAAAAACGGCTGCCGGACCACTACATCAGCGATGACGGTTGGCACATCACAACGGCCTGCCGCCGTTACCTGCAACCTCTGATTGTGGGCGAGTCGCCGCCGCCCTACGCCAACGGCCTGCCGTGCTATGTCAAACTTAGGCTCCAGCGCGCGCCCTGTCGGCTGGCCCCGTGGCCGCCGCGCTGACCTCATTCATCAACCCTCAGGAAGCAGCACATGTCGTTTGACAGCTTGGGACCGGGCAGCAAGGCCCCGGACGAAATCTTTGTCGTAATCGAAATCGCCGCCAACGCCGGACCGGTGAAATATGAAGTAGACAAGGACAGCGGCCTGCTGATGGTCGACCGTTTCATGAACGTGGCCATGCACTACCCCGCGAATTATGGCTATGTGCCCGGCACGCTTTATGACGACGGTGATCCCGTCGACGTCCTAGTGCTGACACCGCATCCCATCGTCCCTGGCTGCGCAATCAAATGCCGTCCGGTTGCGGTGCTCGGTACGGAAGACGAATCCGGCCTGGACGCCAAGATCCTGGCTGTTCCGACCGACAAGGTCTCCACCAAGTACTACGCAGACATGCAGGACCTGGACGACGTGCCGCAGCGCCTGCAGAACGAGATCCAGCACTTCTTCGAGCGCTACAAGGATCTTGAAGAAGGCAAGTGGGTCAAGGTGACCGGCTGGGAAGGCGCCGCCAAGGCCAAGGCCGAGATCACCAAGTCGATTGAAGCCTACAAGAACGCCTGATCAGGGCGGCAAGATGGCCGAAGCCGGAGCAGCCCGACCGTGGCTGCTTCGGCTTTTTCATGCACGGACCTCAGCCGCCGGGTCGGCAACCGGAAGCCAGACCCGAAACGTCGCGCCTTCGCCCTCGGCCGAGACCACATCAATCGAACCGCCGTGCCGCTCGACGATGCGTGCGCACAGCGCAAGCCCGATCCCGGTACCGGGGTATTCATCCGGACTGTGCAAGCGCGCGAACATCTGAAAAATCTCGTCCTGATACTGGGACGCGATACCGATTCCGTTATCCCGGACATCGACCCGGACCCGGTCGCCGGTCTGCTCGGCCCTGATATCCACCTCCGGTGGGTGACCGGGACGCGCAAACTTGCAGGCGTTGCTGATCAGGTTCTGGAACAGGCGCGTCAGCAAACCCGCATGGCCGGCCACAGCCGGTAAATCGCCAGTGCGGATGGTCGCGTGATGTTGCTGAATCAGCGCGCGCAGACCGTCGCGAGCGTCCGTGACAACCGCCTCCAGGTCCACTGCCACAAACGCCATCTGGACGCGGTTCGCCCGAGAAAACTCCAGCAAGTCATCAATCAGACGATCCATCTGGGAGATGGCTTCGCGAATCAGATCCAGATACTCACGCCCGGAGTCGGACATGCGCTCCAGTTCCTTGCGACGGATCAGGTCAGAGAATCCGGCAATGGTCCGCAAGGGCGCGCGCAGATCATGCGAAGCGGCGTAGGCAAAACGCTCCAGCTCTTCATTGGAGCGCCGCAGTTCCTGATTCCGCGCCTGCAACTCCTGCGCCTTGGCCTCCAGCAAGGCCTCGGCCTGCTGACGTGCGGCGCGCTCCCGCGCCAGTTTGCGTTCCAGCAAGGCGACCGCGTCGTTGTCCTGCATACCTGCGCTCCCATCAGCCCGATTCGTAACCCCCGCGGTGCCCCCAGCCAGCCTCAGGGCCAGCAGCAAACCGCACACCATGTCCCGTAGAGCATACCCCCCGTCTACTCCGGCAGACGCTCAATCGATGCGCTGGCCGCCGCGACAGCCCGTGCATCCAGGCGATGGTCCTCAGAAAGCGCCCACCGATGCGCACCGCCAGGTTACTGTCTGAAATCCGACGCCGTCCGGGTGGTGCGAATCACCGCGTGTTTCCTTAACACGTCCACGGTCGGTACGTCGCCGAGGTTTAGGTCCGCGCCGCCTGCGCGAGTCCATTACCCGGACGCCAACGCATCGGATATCGAAGTTCCGGAACACGGTCCAGAACGCGGGAGTCAGACACCCCATGATGCGCAAGGCTGCGTGTTAGCATGCTGCGCCGCAGCATCGAGACATTGGAGGTCAGCATTTATGCCGCAATCAACACCTATACCCTCGGATAAGCACCGCGTTGTCATTGTTGGTGGGGGTTTTGGAGGCTTGTTTGCCGCACGCGCCCTGGGCCGAAGCGGTTTTGATGTGACGCTGCTGGACAAGCGCAATTTCCACCTGTTCCAACCCCTGCTCTACCAGGTCGCCACAGGCACGCTCACCGTCGGAGATATCTCGACACAGCAACGCGTGGTGCTGCGCAAGTACGCCAATGTTCGTACGCTGCTGGGCACGGTTTACGACATCGATGTCGACCGGCAAATCGTGTACTACGAAGGTGGCGAAGCGCCTTACGACACCCTCATCGCGGCCACCGGCGTCAAGCATCAGTACTTCGGCAATGACCACTGGCGCGAACACGCACCGGGCCTCAAGACGGTCGAGCATGCCCTGGAAATGCGCCATCGGCTGTTCCGGGCATTCGAAGAGGCGGAAAAAACCAGCGACCCCGACCTGCGTCGCAAACTGCTGACCTTTGTCATCGTCGGCGGTGGACCCACTGGCGTGGAGTTGGCCGGAGCCCTGGGTGACCTGACCCAGCGTGTGATGGTTGGTAATTTCCGCAGCATCGACCCGCGCGACGCGCGGGTCATTCTGGTCGAGGGTGCGGACAATATTCTGCCGCCGTACGACAACAGCCTGCGCGATGCCGCCAAGCGCATGCTGGAAGAGCTCAAGGTCGAGGTCCGCACGCAGGCGATGGCCGACGACATCACCGCCGAAACGGTGCGCCTCAAGCACAAGAGCGGCGACACCGAGACCATCGAGACTCGCAACGTGCTCTGGGCTGCGGGGGTCACCTTGTCGCAGTTTGGTCGCACGCTGGCTGCGCGCACACAAGGCGAAACCGACCCACGCGGACGCCTCGTGGTGGACGCACAGCTACGGATGCCGTCGCATCCCAATATTCACGTCATTGGCGATCTGGCCTGCGCGCCGGACGGCAAGGGCGGCACGCTCCCCGGCCTGGCCCCGGTTGCAATGCAGCAGGGCCGCTACGTCGCCAAGCTGCTCAAGCGTCAGGCCAAGGGCAAGCCGGCCAAGCCGTTCAAATACCTGGACAAGGGGTCCATGGCGATTATTGCCCGCTACCGCTGCGTCGGTGAGATCTTCGGCTGGAAGGTCAAGGGCGCCTTTGCCTGGCTGGTCTGGTCGCTGGTGCACATCGCCTCACTGATCGAGCCCGACCAGCGCATGACGGTCACCATTCAGTGGCTGTCCCGCTTCTTCGGCACCTCAGCCGACCGACTCATCACCGGCAACCCGCCCAAGACGGCCGAAATCCAGGCCCAGCATCAGGTGGAGCTTCCCTCCACCAAACGTACAGGCTAAAGCAGCGCGTCGACGTTCTCTGGCGGGCGCCCGATCACAGCGCGCTCGCCATCGTCGACGATGGGCCGTTCCAGTAGCCGGGGATGTTCCACCAGCAGCGCAATCCATTGCGCCTGACTGCGTGCATCGTCGGCAGCCAGACCCAGCTCCTTGGCCAGTGCCTCCTTGAACCGGACCAGGTCGGTCACCGGCCGCCCCAGCCGCTGGACCAGGCCGGTCAGCGTGTCGGCATCGGGTGGCGTCTCCAGGTAGCGCACCACGTCAGGGGACTGGCCAGCGGCCTCGATGCGCTCCAGGGTTTGGCGGCTCTTGGAACAACGCGGGTTGTGGTAAATCGTCAACGGCATGCGTCTGAGGGGCTTGAATCCGGCGCGCAGTGTAGCGTTCTTCAGCGAGCAACCGGTGCCATGACCGGGCGGATCTAGAATGCGTCCTTGCGACGGCGCAGCTCACCAAATGCGCTGGCTGGCGGTGCGTCGGGCATGTCCAGCGCTGCCTGCAAGGCCGCATCGTCAGCCCGCAGGAAGGGGTTGGTGGCACGTTCCAGTGCCAGCGTGGTGGGCACCGTGGGCTCGCCTCTTGCCCGCTGAGCATCCACCTCACGGGCGCGGGCGCGCAAAGCGGAGTTCTCGCCATCCACACTCAGGGCGAAGCGCGCATTGGCCTGGGTGTATTCGTGGGCACAGTACAGCCGCGTTGCATCCGGCCATGCGCGCAAGCGGCTCAGCGACGCCCACATCTGCTCCGCACTGCCTTCGAATAACCGACCACAGCCCATGGCGAACAGGGTGTCGCCAACAAAGGCGCGCTGCTGATCGGCAAAGTGGTACACCACATGGCCGAGGGTATGCCCTGGCGTGTGAAGTACCTGGGCACGACTCGCCCCGACATCAACGACATCGCCCTCGTCCACGACCCGGTCAATGCCGGGAATCCGGTCGCGTTCACCTGCCGGCCCCACCACTTCGCAGTCAAAACGCTGCTTGAGCTGGGCATTGCCGCCAACATGATCCGGGTGCCAGTGGGTATTGAGAATGAGGTGCAGCGGCCAGCCGAGGTCGTCCAGCTGACGCGCAATAGCGCCCGCGTCGGGCGTGTCGATACTGGCCACGGTGCCCGTGGCCTCGTCGCGGATCAGAAAACCGTAGTTATCAGACAGACAGGGAAACTGGTGAACTTGCAGCATGGATAATCGGCTCACTCGCAAGAAGCTGTGATGCTAGGGAAACACTGATCGATTCGCACCGCCAAGTTGCTGCCTGAAAACCGGCTCCGTCTTGGTGGTGTTCACACTGCGGCTTAGCCGCGCGAATCGATCCGTGCTTCGCAGGCATCCCCCCACGCCGCCGTATAATCGCGCGCTGCGCTACCCGCGCTCTCTCGTATGCCCAGGTCTCCATCGTGATTACCCTCAATCAGGTCGCACTGCGCCGCGGCCCCCGCAAACTCCTCGACGACGTGTCGCTGATGATCTCGGCCAGCCAGCGCGTGGGGATTGTTGGCCGCAACGGGACGGGTAAATCCAGCCTGTTCGCGCTCATCCTTGGCGAAATCGACGCCGATGCCGGCGACATTCAAGTCCCCAGCGGGATCACCATTGCCACCGTGCGCCAGGAAATTGCCGACCGCAGCCGCTCGGCGCTGGACTACGTGCTGGACGGCGACCAGGAGCTACGCATCGTGCAGGCGGAAGTTGCCCGCGCAGAGGCCGCCGGCGATGTACAGGCGATCGCCACTGCGCATGAGCGCATGCACGCGGTCGATGGCTATGCGGCCGAATCCAGGGCAGCGCGACTGCTCGACGGGCTGGGCTTTGATGCCGACGTCATCCGCAACCCGATCAGCGCGTTCTCCGGAGGCTGGCAAATGCGCCTGCATCTGGGTCGCGCCCTGATGTGCCGCTCCGACCTGCTGTTGCTCGACGAACCCACCAACCACCTGGACCTGGACGCCGTGTTCTGGCTACAGGAATGGCTGCGCGCCTACGCCGGCACGCTGCTGGTCATCTCCCATGACCGTGAGTTCCTCGACGCCACCTGCACCCATACTGTGCACCTGCAGAGCCAGCGCGCCACGCTATTCACCGGAAACTACTCCACGTTCGAAGCCACGCTGGCACAACAGCGCATGCAACAGGCCGCCGCCCACGCAGCGCAGGAAAAACAGCGCGCGCACATGCAACAGTTCGTGGACCGCTTCAAGGCCAAGGCATCCAAGGCGAAGCAAGCGCAAAGCCGTCTCAAGCAGATGGAGCGCATGCAAGTCTCCGAACCGGCGCACTGGGACTCACCCTTCGCATTCGCCTTCCCCAAACCCGACCGCATGCCTTCGCCGCTGATCCGCATCGATCAGGCCAGCGTCGGTTACGGCGCCGCCCCCGTGCTCTCGGACCTCAAGCTGGACATCCACCCTGGGGATCGCATTGGTCTGCTGGGCCGCAACGGAGCGGGCAAATCCACGCTCATCAATCTGCTCTGTGACGGCCCCGTGCAATCTACGGGCAGCGTCCAGCGCCACCAGTACCTGCGGATCGGCTATTTCGCGCAGCACCAGGTGGATCAACTGGACATGGATGCCAGCCCATTGCTGCACATGCAGCGCGACGACCCAAAGGCCAGCACGCAGGCGCTGCGCAATTTCCTGGGTGGTTTCGATTTCAGAGGCGACCGGGTCCTGGAACCCGTCGGTCCATTCTCGGGCGGAGAGAAGGCCCGCCTGTGCCTTGCGCGCATCGTCTACCAGCAACCCAATCTGCTGCTGCTTGATGAGCCCACCAACCATCTCGACCTGGACATGCGCCACGCTTTGGAGGTCGCCTTGCAGGGCTTCGAGGGCGCGATGGTGCTCGTATCGCATGACCGCCACCTGGTCGCTGCCACCTGCGATCAACTGTGGCTTATCGCCCACGGTCGGCAGTCAGAGTTCAAGGGCGACCTGGACGAGTACGCACGCTGGCTGCGCAGCGGAGCCAGCGACGAGACCCGCAAACCCGCGGAGGCCCCGGCTGTGGTGGAGGCGCCCCCCAGCGATGCTGAGCGCCGCGCCCTGGCCGCCCAGCGCCGAGCACTCGCCAAGCCGCTACGCCAGCAGCTGCGCCGGGCGGAAGAAGCCATGGCCCGGCTGCAGCGCGAGCTGGCAGACCTCGATGAAACGTTGGGCGATGCAGCGCTCTACCAGGATGAACCCGAGCGCGCGAAGCGCCTAGCCCGAAAGCGGCAGGAGACCCGCGACGCGCTGGACGACGCGGAGACCGAGTGGATGGAGGCCGCCGAGGCGCTGGAGGGTCAGGACAACCCCGTATAAGCCCGCCCCCGCCGCAGCCACCGACACGCGTGGCGACACCCGTAGCAAACACGGCGCAAGACGTCGCCCGATCCGATCAGGCCGACCCGCACGCAGTTGGCGGGATCCGCCGTCCGCCGCACACCTGGCCCGCTGAACCGCCCGACGGCCTACTCGTCGTCTTCTTCGACCCGAAACAGGCGCCAGACACCCGGCACACCCTTGAGGCGCTTGGGCCCCCGGTGGCGGAATATCAGACCAGAACCCACGACCAGATCACGCACCGTGCGCGACACCCAGATTTCGCCCGGTGCGGCCTCGGCGGCGATGCGTGCGCCGATATGGACGGTCAACCCACGCACAGCATCGTCGGAGATCTCGCATTCACCGCAATGCAGACCGGCCCGTACGTCCAGCTCGATCTGACGAACTGCGTCGCGCACGGCGCGCGCACACATGATGCCCGGCGTCGGGCCTGAAAGCGTGGCAAACACACTGTCGCCGGAGGCATCCACCCGCCGCGCGCCGTGGCGCTCCAGCTCCTGCTGAACGATGGCGTGAAAGTGATCCAGCCGGTTGCGCCACTCGGCATCGCCCAGTTCGCTTGCAGTCTCTGTCGACCGCACGATGTCGACGAACAACACAGTCTGCAGGACGCGGTCGCCCTGGATTTGATGCTGCCGACCCGTCAGGAAGGATTCGACCCGTCGAAGCAGGACATCCCCGCCCTGATAGAGGAAGAACGCATCGCCACCATCGAGCATCAGCAACTCGGCATTGGGCAGATGGTCACGCAGGTAATGGGCGTGGGCAGGCGACAGCACGGCGTAGTCCCGGTGATGCACCACCAGCGCCGGACAATGGACCTGCGGCAGCAGCGCGCGCATGTCACAACGCGCGAAGTACGCAGACTGGGCCGCTGCTGCGGAGGGCGTAGCCGCTGATCGCTGAAAGCGGGCGGCCTTCTGAGCGAAGCGCTGGTCGCCCTCGCGTCGGCTGGGCAAGGCCCGGCCACTCAACTCATCGGTGCCCCAATCGGCTTCGATCATGGCGATCAGCTGATCGACAGCCTGCGCCGGCAACCCGTCGGGAAAGTCCTTGTCGGCACCCAGGCAGGCCGTGGCATTACCCAGCACCAATGCGCGCACCCGCTCCGGGTGCTGCACCGCAAACACGAGGCCCAGCGGCGCGGCATCACGCTCTACGAAGACCGCCGCAGTGGCCGAGCCAACATCGTCCAGCACGGCAAGCAGATCATCCGACCACTCTTCCAGAGGCGGTAACGCGTCATTGGGCAGGGCTTCGGATATACCCACACCGCGCCGGTCCATGAGGATGACGCGGGCAAACGACGCCATCCGCATGAGGTAGCGCTCGGCTTCGGGGTAATCCCAGACGAGTTCCAGGTGCGACAACAGGCCACCGCAGTACAGCAGATCCACCGGACCCTCGCCGATGACCTGGTAGGCGACATCCCCGCCGTGAGATTGTGCGTAACGCGTCTGGGGATACATGCGACCTCCGAACCTGCGACCAGCATACCGGAGCGCCCGGCGATTGCCTGTCGCCGCCCCGCCGGTCGCCGGGTGTCAGTGCGATCACCGGCGTAGCCAGCGAACACGCTGCCCGTCAGCGGTTACTCGTAGCGAATGCTGCCCTGATTCCGCTGCAGCAAGGCATCGCCCACATACGGCACCTGGCTGAGGTCGCGTGCAGAGCGAAACGGTCCGTTTTGCTGGCGGTGCTGCACAATCCGCTGGGCCAGCGGCTCACTCACGCCTTCCAGTTCACGGCTGATGGTGTGCACATCCGCCGTGTTGATATTGACGGCGCCCGCCTGCGCTGTACTGAGCAGTAGCGCGGCGCACACCAGGACAAGCGCAGATCGCATCCAGTTCATAAGGACATCCGTCTCCTAGGCATGTGTGAGCAAGAACGAGATTTCCCTGCGAATCCGGACATCGCCCCGCAACCACGCGGACTGGCCGCCATTTGCCTACACTTAGGCCCATGACCAGCTTCCTGTGGCACGACTACGAAACCTTCGGGGTCAATCCGCGCTACGACCGGCCCGCCCAGTTCGCGGCCATTCGCACCGATCTCGATTTCCAACCCATCGGCGAACCCATCGAACTGTTCTGCCAGCCGCCGATGGACATGCCTCCAAGCCCCCAGGCCTGCCTGATCACTGGCATCACGCCCCAGCAGGCCGAGACGCTCGGACAGCCGGAACCCGCATTCATCGAGGCCGTACTGGGCGAACTCAGCCAGCCAGACACTATCGGCGTCGGCTACAACAGCCTGCGCTTTGACGACGAGGTCACGCGGCATACGGCGTGGCGCAATTTCCACGACCCCTATGCGCGCGAGTGGCGCAACGGCTGCGGTCGCTGGGACATCATCGACATGGTCCGCCTCACGTATGCGTTGCGTCCGGACGGCATTGAATGGCCGCGGCGGGAGGACGGCGCCCCCAGCTTCAAGCTGGAGCATCTGGCTGCAGCCAATGGCCTGGAGCAGCAACGCGCCCATGACGCGGTCTCGGACGTGCGTGCCACCATTGCCCTGGCAGCGCTCATCCGACAGCGCCAGCCGCGGCTGTACGATTTCGTCTGGGCGCACCGCGACAAGGCTTCGGCCAAGACCCAACTGGACCTGGATCGCCACATCCCGGTTCTGCATGTCTCGGAAAAATTTCCGGCGGAGCACGGCTGTTTAAGTCTGGTCATGCCCATCTGTCCGCACCCCACAAACAAGAACGCCGTCCTGGCCTACGACCTGCGGCATGACCCCGAGGCCTTGATCGAGCTGCCGGCTGTCGATGTCCATGAACGCATTTTCACACCGCAGGCGGATCTACCCGAAGACATCCAACGCATTGCGCTCAAGGGTATCCACATCAACCGGTCCCCGGTCCTGGTGCCTGTCAACACGCTCAAGCCAGAACAGGCCGACCGCCTACAACTGGACCTGGAACAGTGCCGCCGGCACTGGAAACGCCTGGCCGAATCACTGGACATCGTCGCCGACAAAGTCTCCACCGCGTTCGCACTCGCGGAGTTTGATGCCCCGGGTGACCCGGAGCAGGACCTCTACGGTGGATTCGTCGATGACGAGGACCGGCGTCTCTGCCAGCAGGTGCTGCGCACGGCACCCGCGGAATTCGAGGGCCTGGAACTGCCGTTTCGCGACAAGCGGCTCCACGAACTGCTGCTGCGGTATCGAGGGCGGTACTACCCCGAATCGCTCAACGCGGCAGAACGGGATGAGTGGCAGCAGTTTCGTACGAACCGGCTGGAGTTCGCGCCGGATGGCGGGCTGAGTCTTGACGACTACGACACCGCCATTGCCACGCTACGGACCCGTCTGGCGGACGACCGCGACAAACTCGCCCTGCTCGACACGCTCAGCGCCTGGGGTCAGCGCCTCCGCAGCACGCTCTAGGCTTGACTGCAACACGACGCTAGTCGCTATCCTCGCCGTCGGCCAGTGCCTGCAGACGCTCCAGGTCCAGCACCGATACCCGCCCATAGGCCAGGGCGATGCTCCCCTCGGCCTCCAGTGCCTTGAGCACACGCGAAACACTGGGACGTGTGGCGCTGATCATCCTGGCCAACTCTTCCTGAGGCAGGTGCAGGCCGATGGTAATCGCACCGTCTGGCTGTCGCTGGCCATGCAGACTGGCCAGTTCGACCAGGCGATACGCTAGCCGGCCCTTCAGCGGTAGAAACGCCGCGCTGTCGATGTATCCGAAACTGCGTCGCAGCTTGCGGCAGAGCATGCGCATGAAATGCGGATAAAGCGAAGGGTCATCAGCCAGCAGTCGCCGGAAGGCCGGCTTGGGGATGAGCAACAGCTCCACATCACCCTGCGCGGTCGCATCATGGGTGCGCGGCAGGTCATCGAACATGGAGATCTCGCCGAACCAGGCCCCCGGCTCGAACATCGCGACCAGCAATTCGCGCCCATCGGCGCCGAGACTGCTAATCCGCACCTGACCCCGCATGACGCCGTAGAACCCGTCGGCCTCATCGCCCCGCGCAAACAGTCGGGCTCCGTCGCCCAGGGTTTTCATCCGCGCCAGCGTCACCAGTTGTTGCACGACATCCGCCGGCAGTTCACGAAACCACTCGCTGGCCTCGATCAGGCGTGTCGCCGCTTGCTTGTCGATTTGCATGCGAAAAAACTCCCCGAACTGTCGCCCGGGTGACAGAGTCTCATCGGGTGACCGCGCACACTGTGCAGCATAGTGCATCTCCAGGAGACAACCATGCGCAGCCAGACTGAATTTCTCGACGCTTATCGCCAGGACCACCAACACCCCACCAACCAGCTCATTCACATGATCTGCGTGCCGGTGATCGTGTTCTCGACCCTGGGATTGCTGTGGTGTCTGCAAATCGGTCAGTGGCTGGGCCTGCCAGCCGACGTGGCCGAATACGTCAATGTCGCCACGCTGGGCGGCGTGCTGGCGTTCGGGTTCTACCTCAAGCTTTCAGTTCGCAGCGCCCTGGTCATGACCCTGTGGTTCGGGCTGTCGGTACTTGGCATTCTCGCACTCGGGGGTACCGGTTGGCTGCTCGCCGGTGTCTGCGCCGGCCTGTGGATTGCCGCCTGGGCACTGCAGTTCTATGGGCACGAAGTAGAAGGGGCCAAACCCTCGTTCGCCGACGACCTCGTGTTCCTGTTGATCGGCCCCTTGTTCGTGATGGAAAAGGTCTATCGCAGACTCGGGCTGCGGTCCGGATACGACACTGCTGTACTCAAGCGCGGATAAAACGGCCCAGCGGCGCCCAGGCCGGGGTTTGTTCGGCCACGACCTTGGTCGCCGCCAGCAGCGGCACGGCAATCAACGCACCGGGGATGCCCCACAGCGTCCCCCAGAACAGTACGAACACGAACAGCATGACCGGGTTGAGCGCTAGTCGTCGCCCGTGGACGAACAGCTCAAAGACGTTGCCATACACCGTGATGAAGACCAGATACACCACTGGTGGAGCAACCATCTGCCAGAACGGGTCGTAGGCCAGCACTCCCAGTGTGAGCAAGATCGCCAAGACCACCATGTTGCCCACGTAGGGGATGAACCGCAGTAGCCCTGCGACCATGCCCCAGAGTATCGGGTCGTCGAACCCCGCCAGTGCCAGCCCGGCGCACACGGTTACGGCCACCCCGAGGTTGAGCAGCACCATCGTGCCCAGGTACCGGGCGAGCTGAACTTCCAGCGCACGTGCCGTGACCACAATACGCCGCTGGGCCGCAAAACCGGAGGCCAGCTGCACCGTCTTGCGCAGCATCAAGTCGCCGGTCGCGAGCAAGACATACAGCAGGATGAGCGTGATCCCGGTGGTGCCAACCGCCGTCTTAGCGGCATCCGTCAACCGGGCTGCCGCCGTGGTATCCGCCTGACGCACCAGCGTTGGACCATCGTCCTGCCCACCCTCGCCCGCCATCTGCTCCACCGCCGCCGTGGCCTTTTCCACCTCGGAAAAGTCGCCCTGAGCCTGGGCCTGGGACCGCAACTCGGCAATCGACTGCGGCGCCTGCTCCAGCCATTGCAGCATGGGCTCATAGGCGGCCCAGCTGAATAAGCCGACCACCCCGAGCAGCGACAACACCACCACAGCAGCCGCCGCTGCCTGCGGCAGATAGATGCGCCGTAGCCAGCCCACCACCGGGCGCAAGGTGACATTGAGCAGCAGGGCCAGCACGACCGGCAGTAACACGGCCCGCCCCCAGTACACACAGCCCGCCAGCAGAATCACGAGAATGGCGATATCCACGCGCGTAGCGCGCGGGCGATCGGCAGCTGTACTCACGCGCGGCGGCACGTTGGCATCAAGGGTTGGCAAGCAATCACCACGCGGTGTCGGGCGGCGCGAGGCTGGCCGCCAGCCACCCGCCAAGCGGCAGGGCCAGCAGTAGCACGCCGATAAGAAGGTGAATCCAGAACCCCGGCAGGTGACCAAACACCCGCAGGTAGCCCCGTCGAAGCGGAGCAAACCGGCATACGGCGGTGCCGATCAGCCAGGCCAGCAGAATGACAAAGGGCGGCGCGATCAGGATCAAAATCCCCGGATAGCGCGGCGCAACCATGAGCAATCCCGCACCGACGACCAGGACAAAGACGATGTGCGTGCTGCGGGCGCGAGCACGGGCCAGGGCCCGGGTCCGACGCCGGCGCGTGGCCAGCCGTCGTTCGATGGCCTCTCGGCTGTTCTGCGGAGTGCTCGCCTGATGAGTCATGGGCGTATTCCAACACGGTCTGGGCCGGAACGGGAACGTAGAACGAGGAGAACCTGGCGGAACACTGTCGGTGGAAACCTGTCGCAGGTGATGCGCGCCCCAGCATGGGTGCGCGCCATCCGACCGACCAAGGAGCACATCATGGCTTATGCCGAGCACAAACCGGTGGCCATACTGGCCACCGACGGATTCGAGCAAATCGAACTGACCTCACCACGTGCCGCATTGGAAGACGCCGGCCTGGAGACCCGGATCGTCTCCGACAAGGCTGGCGATATCCAGGGCATGCACCACGCCGACAAAGGCGACCGCTTCTCCGTGGACACGACGTTGGAGGACGCAAAGGCCTCGGATTTCGACGCCGTCGTGATCCCGGGCGGCCTGTTCTCACCGGATACGCTGCGGACCAACGACGCGGCTTTGCGCTTTGTTCGGGACTTTTTCGCACAGAAAAAAGTCGTCTCAGCTATCTGCCACGGCCCCCAGGTACTGATCTCGGCTGGCGTCGTCGAAAACCGCGAGATGACCGCCGTGCCTGCCGTGCAAACCGACCTGCGCAACGCCGGCGCGATTGTCATGGACACGGAAATGGTCTGCGACCAGGGCTTGGTGACCTCCCGCGTGCCGGATGATCTGCCGGCTTTCACCACCAAGCTGGTCGAAGAGATTGAAGAAGGCCGACACGCAGCCCAGCGACAAAGCCTCAATTCATGAACTCTGCCTGCTACCGCCAGGGTCCCACGGGTGCCGGGGGGCGCCCGCGGGGCTGTGCCCGGTTATTTCTTCACGATCACCCACACGGCGTGGATGATGCCCGGCACGTAACCCAGAATGGTCAGCAGGATATTGAGCCAGAAGTGCAGGCCAATCCCGACCTGCAGAAACACGCCAACCGGCGGCAGGATGATGGCGAGCAGTATGCGAATCACGTCCATGATGGTCACCTCGTCGAATCATTGAAAGCAGTAGCGGCGCTGCGTCGAAGCGCAGGCCCCCAGCCCGACCGGGCAACGGCCCGCGACGGGATGGGTCGTCGGTTCAGACACCCCTGAGAACGAAAATTCCCCGGCGTACGACTCCACAGCCGCTCGATCAGGCCGGCCGGTACACCTCGCCGCCTTGTTCTCGGAACTCGCGCGCTTTCTCTTCCATCCCGGTTTCCACCGCCACCGGGATGGCTTCGATCCCCTGCTTGGCGGCGTAGTCACGCACGTCCTGTGTGATCTTCATGGAGCAGAAATGCGGACCGCACATGGAGCAGAAATGCGCCACCTTGGCGGAGTCCTTTGGCAGGGTCTCATCATGGAATTCCTTGGCCTTCTCCGGATCCAGTCCCAGATTGAACTGATCTTCCCAGCGAAACTCGAAGCGGGCCTTTGACAACGCGTTGTCGCGGACCTGGGCCGCCGGGTGCCCCTTGGCCAGGTCTGCGGCATGCGCGGCAATCTTGTAGGTGACAATGCCCTCGCGGACATCGTCCTTGTCAGGCAGGCCCAGATGCTCCTTGGGAGTGACATAACAAAGCATGGCCGTGCCGTACCAGCCGATCTGCGCGGCGCCAATCCCCGAGGTGATGTGGTCGTAGCCGGGTGCAATGTCGGTGACCAGTGGCCCAAGGGTATAGAACGGCGCTTCAAAGCAGTCGCGCAGCTCCTTGTCCATGTTCTCCTTGATGAGCTGCATGGGGACGTGGCCGGGGCCTTCAATCATGACCTGACAATCGTGTTCCCAGGCGATCTTGGTCAATTCGCCCAGCGTTTCCAGCTCGGCAAACTGAGCGGCGTCATTCGCATCCGACAGGCAGCCCGGGCGTAACCCGTCACCCAGTGAAAACGCCACATCGTAGGCTTTCATGATTGCGCAGATCTCTTCGAAGTGGGTGTACAGGAAGGACTCCTGATGATGCGCAAGACACCACTTCGCCATGATCGAACCACCGCGTGAGACGATGCCGGTCAAACGGTCCGCCGTCATTGGCACATACGCCAGCCGCACGCCTGCGTGGATGGTGAAATAGTCCACGCCCTGTTCTGCCTGTTCGATGAGCGTGTCGCGGAACAGCTCCCAGGTGAGGTCTTCGGCTTTGCCGTCAACCTTTTCCAGCGCCTGGTAAATCGGCACAGTGCCAATCGGCACCGGTGAGTTGCGCACAATCCACTCACGCGTCTCGTGGATGTGCTTGCCGGTGGACAAGTCCATCACCGTGTCCGCACCCCAGCGCGTGGCCCAGACCATCTTCTCCACCTCCTCGGAAATCGACGAGGTCACCGCCGAATTCCCGATGTTGGCGTTGATCTTCACCCGGAAGTTGCGGCCAATGATCATGGGCTCCGACTCAGGGTGATTGATGTTGTTCGGGATGATCGCCCGGCCCGCGGCGATCTCCGCGCGCACAAACTCTGGCGTCACCTCCGCCGGCAAGCGAGCGCCGAAGCCCTGCCCCCCGTGCTGGCGCCGCAGATAGCCGGCGGCCTCGTACTCGGCCCGCAGTTCAGCCAGCCGCGCGTTCTCGCGGATGGCGACGAATTCCATCTCCGGCGTGACAATGCCCCGCTTGGCGTAGTGCATCTGCGTCACATTGGCGCCACTGCGCGCCTTACGCGGCGCTCGGATATGTCCGAACCGCAGTTCTGCCGTGGCGGGGTCAGCAGCCCGGTGCTGCCCGAACTCCGAGCTCGGCCCGGCGAGCTGCTCAGTATCCCGGCGCGCCTCGATCCAGCCCGCACGCAGCGGCGGCAACCCAGCCAGCAGGTCGATGTCCACGGCCGGGTCCTGGTAGGGACCGGAGGTGTCGTACACGGTGACCGAGGGGTTGGTCTCCAGCCCGGATTCCGTGCGCGTGGGCGAGCACTGAATCTCGCGCATAGGCACGCGAACGCCGGGCTGTTCGCCGTCGACGTAGATCTTGTGTGACTGGGTAAACGGGGCGCGCATCTCGTCGCGAACACGGCGGGCGTTCTCGGCGATGTCGATGGCAACGGTGTTGGGCGTGGCGCTCATGGGGGGCTCCTCGCCGGCATCGCGAACGACAGGGCCTGCAAGAATCGCGGGCCACGTCCGCTCCCTACGCCGGCACAATCCGGTTCAGGTTCCAAGGGACTCTCTCAGCCTCAATCGGGCACCCCTGGGACGTCGCGGCTAGCTTACGTGAACCGCCGCCCGTCGCGAAGCGCTCCCCGCGCGTCGGTCACCCGCCCCCTGCCTCCACGAAGTCGGCCGCCCACACTCAAGATTTCTGGCGTCGGGCCGAAACCCGCCGTTGCCCGACCTGAGAGAGGCCGGGTTCGCGCTTGCCCGGGCAGGACACCGCGAGACCGCCTCGACCAACCGGCTTGATTCAGACGCTGACCATCGTGACTCCACTGAACACGCTCGATTTTCCGGCGCCGGCCAACGGCCCCGAGCGACTGGTCGCGCTGAGAGACAGCGGACTGATGACCTCGGTTCCAGAGCATCGGTTTGACCGGCTTACGGCACTCGCAGCCGAAATGTTCGGCGCCCCGATCGCACTGATCAGCCTCCTGGACGCCCACGCGCAAGTGTCCAAATCGGCCCAAGGTCTGGATGCGCGCGAAGTCGGTCGCGCACTCTCCATTTGCGATCAGGTCATCCGGGCCGCCGCGCCACTTGTTGTGGAAGATGCCCGCAACGATGCGCGCTTCCACCATCATCCGCTGATTGCCAGCAGCCCACATATCCGGATGTACGCCGGCTTCCCGGTGTGGGGGAGCGGGCATCGTGTGATCGGAACGCTTTGCGTCATGGACACTCGCCCACGCCATCTGTCCGAATCGCAGCGACAAGTTCTTCGCTTGCTGGCCCAAATCACCGAGGATGAAATTCAGCGCGGCAAGGCGTTGCATCAGGCTGCGGACCGAGCACTGGCATTAATTTATCGAGACGATGCGACGCAGTTGCCCAATCTGACTTGGCTCGCCAAGGAGGCCGACGCGCTGCCGCCCTGCCGAGGCTCGCGAGCGGACCTGCTTATTCGCACAGCTTTGCTGAGCCTGAACTCCGCTATCGTCTCCCTCGACGACGAAAACAAAACTGCTCGCGCCATGCGCCATTGCGCTGAACAAATGCGCAGCATTCTGCCCGCCAAAGCGCTGATCGCCCGTGGCGGTGACGATGAACTTGTGGCGCTCATTCCAAACGCACCCAAAGACCGCAGACTGCCAGCGCTGCTTGGCGAAATTCACGATGCGATCGAGCAGGCCCAGCTCCCGGGCACTGGCGGACTACAGATGATCGTGCGATCCGGCGCGTGTGCTGCAGAACCCGGCGGCACGCCGTTTCGCCGCTTGATGGCACAGGCGGGACTGGCGCTGCGGGAAGTGCTTCGACCCGATGTCCACGCCGACTACGCCATCTGCAACGATGCCATTCGCCAACAACTGGATCGCCGCGCCGACATTCATCGCCGTCTGCGCAACGCCATTGAAAACGGCGCACTGGACGCCCACGCCCAACCCATCATCGATGTGCGCAGCGGCGCACTCGCTGGTGCGGAGCTGCTGTGTCGCTGGACCGACCCCGAGTTGGGACCGATTTCGCCCGCCGAGTTTGTCCCGCTCGCCGAAGAATGGGGCTTGGCGCTGCCGCTCACCCAGTACATGTTCTCCGCCCTGTTCAGGCTACGGGCGAGCCTATGTGACGCGGGGTTACAGACCTGCCGTTTGTCGATCAACGTACCGGGCTTTCTACTCCGGGAACAGGCACTCATCGATTCGGTCATCGCTCAGTTGCAGGCCGGTGAGCTGGATGGCTCACAGATCATGCTGGAGATCACCGAACACTCCTTTGTCGCCGCGGATCAGCGGCTGCTGAGCCACATCCATCGTCTGCGCGAGCAAGGGATTCAGTGCGCGGTGGACGACTTTGGGACCGGCTACGCATCCTTCGGCCAACTCAAGTCCATGCCCGTCGATGCCGTCAAACTGGACCGCGTATTTGTACAGCGTATTGCCGACGACCCGCGTGACGCTGCGATCGTCAGCGGCATGCAACGCATGCTCGGCGACCTTGGACTCACCGTGATTGCGGAAGGCGTGGAGACGCCCGAGCAACTGGAGATGTTGGCAGCCTTCGGCTGCCCGCTGGCCCAGGGCTGGCTATTCGACCGAGCGCTGCCGTCGGAGACCTTCGTGGCGAAAGCCCGCTCGCAACGCATCTGGTCCGGGGCCCGCCCGAGCCCGGCGGCCGCCCATTAGTTCAGCCGTGGCTGAGACGCAGGTGACCGTGACCGCTGCAGTTGCTTCTGGGCTTCCTCACGCGCGTGGCGCCGCTGCGCCTTGGTCATGCATACGGTTCTTGGGAAGTGAGTGCCCATGACATCCTCTCGACGGCAGATCAGGTCGTCATCATCAGCCTCTGCCTCTGCCTGCTGAATCGTCTTGTAGCGGCGCTCCCCTTCAGTTCCTTTCACCAGCACATCGTCCTGCGGTGTCGTCACACACCCCGAGCCCAGCGTCGCCAGCACGCTCAACGTTGCCCCAATAACCACACGCAAGGCCCATGCGGGCGATGATCTGTGGTTCATTCCCTGTCCCATTCTCGACATCCGATCTGAGTTCATGTTGGACCGCAAGCGTACGCGTTCTCCAGCATCCGCTGGTCATGCGAGGTGGTCAATCTGTCCCTTATGACAAAGAAGACGACGATGTCTCCGCCTGAGCAGCGCAGCAGTCCGCCGAGCGCCGCCGGATAATCTCGGCTAGCGCGCGGGCTCCGGGGCCTGCAAATTCCCCGTCCGGCAGTATCAGATAAAGCGTGGCCTCGCGTTCATGCCCCGGCGCCATCGGCAACGGGCGGAGCTGTCCGCTCTCCAGCTCGGGACGAATGATGTGCTCGGCAAACCAGGCAAAGCCGAGCCCCATGCGCACGGCCTGGATGGACGTGGCCTTGTTGCTGACAGTCCAGCGCTGCTCCGCGCCCAGCCAAGCGCCGCTATCGCGGTCGCGGCTGGCACCGGAATCGCGAATGACGAGTTGGCGGTGCTGTCGCAGGTCCCGAAATGTCAGCGGGCGTTGGAGCTGATGCAGGGGATGCGTCGGGTGTGCCACCGGGATGAATCGCACCGGCAGCAGCGGCTCGCCGGCAAAACCGACCGGCACCCGCGGCGAGATGCCCAGGTCGACCTTCCGGCCGAGTATGGCTTCGTCGGTGCCGCCCAGCACTGTCTCCTGCAACTCGATATGCGTCTGTGGAAACGCCTCGGCAAACAGCTCGAAGCACTGCAGCAACAGCCAGGTGGGGTAGAGAATCTCCACCGCCAGGTTGAGGACCGGCTCGGTACCCGAGGCCAGCCGCTGTGCTCCATGCTCCAGCTGCTCGGCGTCATCCAGCAAGGCCCTGGCACGCTGTAACAATGCAGCGCCGACATCGGTGAGTTGAGCCTTACGCCCCTCCACGCGGAAGACCTGAATATCCAGCGTGCGCTCCAGTTTCTGCACGGCATAGCTCACCGACGACTGGCTCTTGTGCAGGCGCTCAGCCGCCTGGGCATAGCCGCCAGCCTCCACCACGGCGACCAGCGCTCTCCACTGCTCCAGCGATATTCTTGCCATCCTGAATGTTCCAATTTTTAGATATATATACGCATAATATTCTGCTTTTTAATTGAATAAACAGATTGTTTAATGCGGGTCACCCCTCCCATGGAGCTCGACATGACCCAGATCCTCTCTATTCGCACCAGCATGCATTCCGAGTCAGCCCAGTCGGCTCAACTGGCACAGCAATTCATTGCACACTGGCAGCAAAGCCATGGCGACGCGCGCGTCGTCCAGCGCGACCTAGCGACTGACCCGATCCCGCATCTGACGGCCAAACGCTTCACTGCCTTCACAACACCCGTGT
The DNA here is from genome assembly GCA_036156195.1 of Pseudomonadota bacterium. Lineage (GTDB taxonomy): Bacteria > Pseudomonadota > Gammaproteobacteria > Nevskiales > OUC007 > Abyssibacter. The sequence continues at coordinate 247,550 of JAYZUZ010000011.1, forward strand.
CCGAACGCACCGACAAGCAGACCGCAGAGGTTGCCCAATCAGACGCCTTGATCGCAGAGCTGCAGGCCAGCGATGTGATTGTGCTGGCGTTGCCGATGTACAACTTCGGGATTCCTTCGACACTCAAGGCGTACTTCGACCACATCGCCCGGGCCGGCATCACATTCCGGTACACCGAGAATGGCCCGCAAGGACTGCTCACCGGCAAACGCGCCTTCGTCCTGGCCACTCGGGGCGGGCAGTACGCCGGTACGGACAGGGATACACAGACCCGCTACGTCCGTGACTTTCTCGGGTTCATCGGCATCGATGACGTGTCATTTGTCTACGCCGAGGGCTTGGCAATGGGCGATGCGCATCGTGTCACCGCCCTGCAGGAGGCCGAGCGAGCCATCACAACGCTTGCCGCCTAATACACTGGCTCACCGACGCCCAGGAGGACCGACCATGCGCGAACGGCCACTCACCCAGATTATCCCGTCCATGCCGGCGTCCGACGGCGCCGGCGTCAAACTTCGCCGCAGCCTCGGCGCCAGCCAGGCGCTGCGCCAGGATCCGTTTCTGATGCTGGACGAGTTTTTCTCCGACAATCCGGATGACTACCTCGCCGGGTTTCCCTCGCATCCCCACCGCGGCTTCGAGACGGTCACCTACATGTTGGATGGTCACATGCAGCACAAGGACCACCTCGGCAACACGGGCGACCTCGGCCCCGGTGACGTCCAGTGGATGACAGCCGCACGCGGCATTATTCACTCGGAGATGCCGCAGCAGCGTGAGGGTCGGATGCGCGGTTTTCAGCTCTGGATCAACCTGCCGGCTGCATTGAAAATGCAGCCGGCAGGCTATCGGGATATTCCGGCCGGACAGATTCCGGAACACCACATTGACGGTGGGCAGGTGCGGGTCATCGCTGGACGCTGGATGGATGCGTCGGGCGAGATCACCGGCCCCGTACAACGGCCGGTGACCGAGCCCACCATGCTGGACCTGCACCTCGACGCCGGCGCAGCGGTCGAGGTACCGCTACCACCGCACCACCACGCCTTCGTCTACGTCTACGAAGGCGCGGCCCGCATCGGTGAGCAAACAGTGCCCCACCGCGCCGCCGGCCTGCTGGGTCCGGGCGAACACCTGCGCATTCATGCCGACGACGACACGCGGCTGCTGGTGCTGGCCGCCAAGCCCCTGGGCGAACCCGTGGTGCAATACGGGCCGTTTGTGATGAACACCCGCGAGGAGATCGAACAGGCCCTACGGGACTACCGCGACGGCACCCTCGCCGCCTGACCGACGCCTCGGGCAACTTGGCCCCGGTATTGCCTACTCCTTGACCGAGCAACATCGCTCGGGGAATCGCGGCGCAGGCCGCGGTGCGGTTGGTAGGCCATGCCGTGGGCGCGGCCGGCCAACCCAAGGGGAGCAGCCAGCAACTGGGGAATGGCTGATCGGTCTTCTGATCCCCTGGCTCCAGAGGCCACTGGAGCCAGGGGTGACGGAGCCCCGGAGGGCCTCGACACCGCTTGAACCTGTGCCGCCTTTGCGTGGCCTGCGGCTAGTGCCGCCCGGCAACGCCAGCAAAGGAGTTGCACGTTGAGCACCGGCAAGCGTCTGTTGATCGTTGGCATGTTGTGCATGCCGCCCTCCGTCCACGCACAGGACCTGCTGGCCAACCCCACCGATCTGGTCTGGGTTTGCGTCAGTGCCGCCCTCGTCTTTTTCATGCAGGCCGGGTTTGCCCTGCTCGAAGGCGGCCTAGTTCGTGGCAAGAACAGCGTCAACGTCATCATGAAGAACTACGCGGACCTTTGCGTCGGCGTGCTGGCCTTTTGGGCCATAGGCTTCGGGCTCATGTTTGGCGACAACCCCACGGGCTGGTTTGGCGCATCGCATTTCCTGCCCGAGGCGCTCACGGGCGGCGAGTCCGGATTTCTTGTCTTTCAGATGATGTTTGCCGCGACGGCGGCCACCATCGTCTCCGGCACGGTGGCCGAACGAATGCGCTTTGCACCCTATGCCATAGGCGCTGTGGCCATTACGGGTGTGATCTACCCGGTCTACGGCAGCTGGGTCTGGGGGAGTGCCTTCGAAGGCAGCGGCTGGCTGGCAGCACGCGGATTCATCGATTTTGCAGGCTCGACCGTGGTGCATTCAGTCGGCGGCTGGTGTGCGCTGGCTGCCGCCCTTGTGCTGGGGCCGCGCCTGGGGCGTTTCGGATCCGATGGCAGCGTGCGCACTATTCCCGGGCACAGCCTGCCAAGCGTTGCCTTGGGTGTCTTCGTGCTGTGGTTGGGGTGGTTCGGCTTTAACGGTGGCAGCACACTCGCCGCCGACGCCAGCATTGGCCCAGTGTTGCTCAATACAAACCTGGCAGCCGCAGCGGGCGTGGTCGGGACCATGCTGCTGCTGGCCCTGCTGCGCCGCCCCGTGTTGATCACCACCTCCGTGAACGGCGCGCTGGCCGGCCTCGTCGCGATTACGGCGGGTTGCGGCTCCATGTCGCCCGGCTTTGCGGTGCTGACCGGGTTCGTGGCCGCGCCGGTCGCCGTCCTCGGCAGTGACCTGCTGCTTCGGCTGCGTGTGGATGACGTGGTTGGCGCCATTCCGGTGCATGGCTTCTGTGGTGTCTGGGGCACGCTGGCCGCCGGCCTTTTTCACAGCGACGGCCTGTTCCGGATTGATGTGCTTGCCGTCCAGATGCTGGGTATCGGCGCAGCCTTTCTCTGGGCGTTCCCGCTGGCCTGGCTTTGCTTCATGGTCATCGGTTGGGTGATGCCCCTGCGCGCCGAGCCGGTGCACGAGCAGCGGGGCCTGGACTACACCGAGCACGCCGAGGTGGGTTACCCCGAGTTTCAGTCCGACCTGCCCCATGCCGGAGCGCGTTCCTAGTGGCGGCGGTGGCGGATCGGCATGCCCGCGAGCGCGCCGTCATCCGACAGGTGCTGAGCCCACATGTCGATGAATCGGGGATTCTGCGCGCACTGGAGCTGTGGGATCGCCAGTTCGCGGGGCGCAAATCGGTTCCGATTATCGAGTTCGTCAATGCCATCGAGGCCGTTCAGGCATTGGAAGCCAAGGTTCGCCACGCCCTGCGGCTGGATCTTTATCGCGGCATGATCCAGGCTGCGGCCGGCTCAGTGGCCGCGGCCGCACGTACGGCCTCTGCCCGCCCAAGCCAGAGCGCGCGCCCGCAGCTCGATGGCACACCGGCCGAAATCGTCTTCATGCGCCTGGTCCAGCACTATGGCGATGCGCTGCGCGAATCAGGCCCGCAGGTCAGCCAGCCTTTTCTGGCCGCACTCCGGCAGGCTGTGGATACACGCAAGCTGCCGGCAATGCTCGGAGATGCTGTAGCGACCATTGCAATGCGTGGCAGCGTGTCGGCCAGTGTTCAATGGGGCAACACGGCCCGCATGCAGATGCTGGCACAGGCCGTCTACGAAGCCGCCTGCAAGGCCGCAGGCCCCGTCGCCGCGGACCGCATGCTGCTCGACGGCATCGAAGCTGCGCAGACACTGCCCGCAGCCAAGCTGTTCTCGCCCCGGCAGTTTCTCTAGGCCGGATGGGGCTGCCGCGCCCGCCTCATTCCGGGTGCTTCGTCGCCCAGTAAAGCCCCATGAATACGCGGGGGTCGACCCATAGGCCCTCGGCCTGGCGCGCGGCCAGCCACGCGGGCGCTTCAGCGAGCGACACGCGATGAACCGTGATGTCTTCGCTGTCCAGCCCGCCGCCGGCACTGACCCGCTCGAGCTCTTCCGCGACAAAAAACGTATTGAACTCGTTGGAACTGCCCGGAGACGTTGGTCCGCGATGCACTTGGCGCACGCGCGCACACCGATAACCGGTTTCCTCCTCCAGCTCACGGATCGCCGTGGCTTCAGGCGTTTCATCGGGACCGCCGTCGCCATCGATTAGACCCGCCGGCAATTCGATGACGCGCCCGCCCACCGGCGGACGATGCTGCTCAACCAGCAGCAACTGGTGCTCGGCGGTGACCGCGATGATTTGCACCGCGCCCTGCGGCGCGATGACACGCTGGACGAACTCCCAGCGACCCTGGCGCACCAGCCGTAGGTAGCGGCCCGCGTGCAGCACTTCGAGATGTGTTTCGTTCATGCCGCACAGTATAGGCCGGCCTCGCGGCGGCCCCGGCACAAGCGCAGGTGCTATCCGGCGGCGGCCGCCGCCCGGATCGGCGTCACCTTTTCGCTGCGCTGATCGGCGTCACTGGAGAAATCCAGGATCTCCATCCGCCCGTCTCCGTGCTCTACCAGCGCGGTGCAGGACTCGACCCAGTCGCCCGTGTTGTAGTAGGTCACGCCGTCAATGTCTCGAATCTCGGCATGGTGAATATGCCCACAGACGATGCCATCGAAGCCGCGCTTGCGACACTCATGCGCCACGGAATCTTCAAAGCTGGAAATCAGATTCACGAACCGCTTGGTCGTGTGCTTCGCGAAATTGGATAGCGACCAGTAGCCCAGCCCGAACTTACGGCGGAAGAAATTGATGTAGCGATTGGAGGCGATCAGCGCCTCGTAGGCGACGTCGCCCGCCAAGGCGATTGTGCGGTGGTAACGCGTGATCACATCAAACAAATCGCCGTGCAGAATCAACAACCGACGACCGTCAGCGGTTTCATGCACCGCTTCGTTGACCACTCGGATATTGCCCAGGGTAAGCCGGTAGTCGACAAACTTGCGCAAGAATTCGTCATGGTTGCCCGTGACGTAGTGCACCCGCGTGCCGCGCTTGGACTTGGTGAGAATCTTGCGCACCACGTTGGTGTGCTCCTGCGGCCAGAAGAACTGCTTTTTCAGCTTCCAGCCGTCGACGATATCCCCGACCAGGTACAGGTCATCGCAGGTGGCGCTCTTGAGAAAGCGCGTTAGCTTCTCTGCCTGACAGCCCGCCGTGCCCAGATGCACGTCGGAAATGAAGATGGTTCGGTAGTGGGTGCGTTCGGTCTCGGCCATGGGGGACAGCGTTCCGGAAGATGGCATCACGGAAGCTTTACCCCTGGACATGACAATCTAGCGACAGGGCAGTGATGCTTCGGTGACACAGCATCGGCAAGCTGATCCACTGCAACTGAACCGATCCACCGGCAGGCAGGGCAAAGGACTCCATGAGTGCAGACCAATCCGATTTGACCGAAGAACTCGAACTGGTCTGGTTCCGCCAGATTGTTGAGCGCGCGCCCGATGCCATCGTCGTTATCGACAGCGAGGGCCGGATCATCCTGATGAACCGACAAACCGAGCGCCTGTTCGGATATCCGCGCGATGAGGTTCTGGGCAAAGCCGTGGAAACCTTGGTGCCGGATCAACTCCGGGATGGCCACGCCATCGCCCGCGATGCCTATTTTGGCGAACCCAAGGTCCGCGAAATGGGCGCCAATCTGGACCTCAGTGGTCGGCGCAAAGACGGCTCGGAGTTTCCGATCGAGATCAGCCTCAGCCCGCTGGATACGCCGCGGGGGCTTTTCGCAGCCGCTGCGATCCGTGACGCCACTGCCCGGCGCAAGGCACAGCGCCAGTTCCGCGACTTGCTCGAAGCGGCGCCCGACGCCATGGTCATCATCGACAGCCAGGGCCATATCGCGCTAGTCAATGCGCAGGCCGTCCGGCTGTTTGGCTATCGTCGCGAAGCCATGATCGGCCGGCCGGTCGAGATGCTCATCCCCGAGCGCCTGCGCCAGGCGCATGCCGACCACCGGGATCACTACTTTGGCGGCCCCAAGGTCCGCGAGATGGGCGCAGGCCTGGAACTCAGCGGCCGCCGCAAAGACGGCTCCGAATTCCCGATCGAGATCAGCCTGTCGCCACTGGATACGGACGACGGCCTGTTCGCCACCGCCGCCGTGCGCGACATCACTGCACGCAAACAGGACGAGCGCAAGCTCAAGGAATACGCCCAGACGCTCAAGGCCAGCAACGTCCAACTGGAGCAGTTCGCGTCGGTGGCCTCGCATGACCTGCAGGCACCGCTGCGCAATATCGTCGGCTTCAATCAGCTGCTGCAACGCAGGCTGGCCAAGAACTGCGAAGCCGACGATCAGGAACTGTTCGACATGATCGACCAGTGCGCCCGCCGCATGCAGTCACTCATCGACGGTCTGCTGGAGCTGTCCCGTGTCAACAGCACGCCGCTCAAACGCAAGGCCGTACCCGTGGCGACGCTGGTTGACCAGGCCCGCCTGCAACTCCAGAGCACCCTGGAGGAGGCCGGCGCCGAGGTGCAGTGCCAGAGCACCGCGCAAGTCGATGGTGACGAGGCCTTGCTGACGCAGCTACTCCAGAACCTCATCGCCAATGGCATCAAGTTCCAGCCCGAAGGCGCGACGCCGCAGGTCGTCATCGACACCGAACCCGCCGGCGCCGCCCGCATGGTCGTTCGCGTCCGTGACAACGGCATCGGCATCGAGCCGAGTCAGCTGGATACGGTCTTCAAGATGTTCCGCCGCCTGCACAGCACCGAGGAATACCCCGGCACCGGCATCGGGCTGGCGATTTGTCAGAAGATCGTCGAACTCCACGACGGCAGAATCTGGGCCGAATCCGCTCCGGGCCAGGGCACCACCTTCTTCATCGACCTGCCCGCTGCCTGAACGGACCTAACCCGACTTGGGTTTGGCCTTGCGCTTGCCGCCCGCAGGCTTGCCGCCCGCTGACTTCGCGCGCTTCGGCGGCTTGCCGCCAGGCTTGCGTTTGCCTCCGGACGGTGCACCGCCCTTGCGATGCGGCTTCGGCGCCCCGCTGGGGCGCTCCTCGAATTCGCGGATCGACAGTTTCTGCCCACAGACCCAGACACCCTTCAGGTGCTGAAAAATGTCAGCCGGCATGCCCTCCGGCAAATCCACCACGGAGAACCGCTCCCGCAGCTCCACGCGTCCAATATTCCCGGCTTCGATCCCCGCTTCGTTGGCGATCGCGCCGACAATGTTCCCCGGCTTGACGCCGTGTTCGCGGCCGACGGCAATCCAGTAGCGACGATAACCGGCCGGCACGGCCTGCTGCCCACGCGCCAGACGCTCGCCGCGTTTGCCTGCGCGGTCCCCGTCGGCAGCGGCGCGCGGGGCCTTGATGGCCTCCGCTTCGCTGAGCAGAAACGGCTGACCCTGATTCAGCTCCGCGCAAAGCGCAGCCGCCAGCGCGGGGGCATCCAGGCCTGTGCGCTCAGCCACCGTTTCCAGCAATTCGCTGTAGCGCCCCAGTCCGGCTGCAGCATGCGCGGCTAAGCGCTCGCTCAGGCGATTGAGGCGAATCGCGTTCACCGCCTCGATGGATGGCATCTCCATCACCTCAACACTGCTGCGCGTGACCTTGCCGATCAGCTTGAGCATGCGTTGCTCGCGCGGCTGCACGAACAGAATCGCCGCCCCTTCCCGGCCGGCCCGGCCGGTGCGCCCGATACGGTGCACGTAGACCTCGGGATCACCCGGCATGTCGTAGTTGAAGACATGGCTGATGCGCTCGACATCCAACCCGCGCGCGGCGACATCGGTGGCCACCACGACATGAATGCGCGAATCCTTGAGTCGCTGCACGGTTTGCTCGCGCTGCTCCTGACTCAGATCACCGCTCAGCGCCTCCGCCGCAATGCCACGGCCACGCAGAAAATCAGCCACTTCAGTCGTCGCAGCCTTGGTCCGCACGAAGACCATGGCAGCGTCCACGGATTCGGTTTCGAGCAGACGCGCCAGCAGCTCGGCCTTTTGTCCGGCATGGACCAGCACGTAGCGTTGGGCAATGGTGGTGGCCGTCGCCGTGGCCTGCCTGACCCGAACCTCGGCCGGGTTGACCAGATGCTCGGCCGCAATCCGGGCAATCGGCCGGGGCATGGTCGCCGAGAACAGGGCGATCTGCCGGTCATCCGGTGTATGCGACAAGACCCATTCGACATCGTCGATAAAGCCCATGCGCAGCATTTCGTCGGCCTCGTCCAGCACCAGCATTTTCAGGAGCGAGACATCCAGCGTGCCCTTACGCATGTGGTCCATCACGCGACCAGGCGTGCCGACCACAATGTCCACTCCCGCACGCAGTGCGCGGGTCTGCGGTGGGTAGGGCGAACCGCCGTACACCGAGACCACGCGACAGCCGGGGAGTCCCTTGGCGTAGGTGGTGAACGCTTCGGCGACCTGCTGCGCCAGTTCGCGCGTGGGTGCCAGCACCAGCGCAGAGGGCGAGCGCCGACCCGCCTCGTACTCCTGCGACAGCATCGTCAGCAGCGGCAGCGCAAACGCGGCCGTCTTGCCCGTGCCGGTCTGGGCCATACCCAGGACATCGCGGCCATCAAGCAAATAGGGAATGGCCTGCGCCTGGATGGGCGAAGGTTCTTCGTAGCCAAGCGCCGATACGGTTTGAAGAATGGCATCGGCGAGGCCAAGCGCGGCAAAGCCTGACGCGGGAGATTCAGTGTTCAAGCGGAATTCCGGGGGGAGTGAACAAACGAATGCTGGGGGAGCATTCGGCGGTGGCGGCAACTGCCGCCGAACCCGCCAAGCGCGGTGGCTGCAAAGCAGCAGGCGGACCCACAAGTATAGGCCATTGCTCCCCGGAGTGTACGCACGCACGCCAGGCGTCACCACGCAGGGGATTAGCGGCGTAGCATGGGCACATCATCTCTCCGAGAGCACCGTGTCGATGCGCAGCCTGTTGCTGGTCACGCTGGGTCTGGTCTTGATCGTCACCGGCTTTGCCGTGGGCACCCTGTTGCCCAAGCGGCTGGATGTCGCACCGGTGAGCCTACCCGCTGCGCTGCCCGCCGCTGCGCCGCCGGAGGGGATGTCCTTGTCGGTGCTGCATACCGGCACGATGACGGCCTCAGCGCTCTCCGCCTACCGGGGCGGCCATCCGCTCAAACGCTACGAGTCCGGCATGGCCGTCGTGCTCGTGCGGCACCCGTCCGGCGATTTTCTGATCGATACGGGTTTCGGCCGCGAGGCTCCCGAGCATCTGCTCGACACACCCGCGTTGATGCGGTGGATGGCCAAGGCTGAATTCGGTGAACCGGCCGCAGACCAGCTGCGCGACGCCGGCTACGACCCGGTGGGACTCACCGGCATTCTGCTCACCCATGCACATTGGGACCATGTCAGCGGCATCACCGACTTCCCGGATATTCCGGTCCTGGTCACCGCCGAGGAGGCGGATTTCATCACCAGTGGCGACCCGGCAGCCGCCGTTGCAATCCGCGTCCCGATTCGCCGCTACCGGAGTCTTGTCTTACAAGACCACTCCTACCTGGGGTTTGAACGCAGCCTGGATATCCACGGCGACGGCAGTCTGGTCCTGGTCGAAATGGCCGGCCACACCCCGGGCTCAATGGGCGTTTTCGTCACACTGCCCTCGGGCAGGCGCTACTTTTTTGTGGGCGACCTGGTCTGGGCCATGGAGGGACTAACCCGCCCGGCAGAGCGACCGTGGATCGCCCGGCATCTGGTCGACCACGACGCCGAGGCCGTGCGCCAGACCATCGGCCATGTGCACCAGCTGATGCAGCGCTTTCCGGAAATTCAGGTAGTGCCCGCCCATGACGCCCGCGTGCACCGGACACTCCCGGAGTTCCCGCAAATGCAGCGCTAGGCAGTGCCTAGTCCGCAGGCGTTTCGCTGGCCGTGATCGCCGCGTAGTGAAACCGCAGGTGATCTTCGATAAAGCTGGCGATGAAGTAGTAGCTGTGGTCGTAGCCACCGTGCATGCGAATCATGGCCGGATACCCCGACGATTCGCAGGCAGCCTCCAGGCGGTCGGTCTTGAGCTGCTCCTCAAGAAACGCGTCGGCCGTCCCCTGATCCACCAGCAACGGCAAATGGTGCTCGGTCTGCTGGATGAGCGTTACGGTGTCATAGGCTGCCCACGCCGCCGGATCTTCGCCCAGGTAGCGACCCAGCGCCTTCTGCCCCCAGGGCACGCCCGCCGGGTTGACGATGGGCGAGAACGCCGAGGTGGAGATGTAGCGCTCCGGATTGCGCAAGGCGATCATCAATGCGCCATGGCCGCCCATGGAATGCCCCGCAATCGCCCGACGCCCATCCAGGGGCAGTTCGGACTCCACCAGCGCCGGCAGTTCGTCGACGACATAGTCGTACATGCGGTAGTGCGTGGACCACGGTGCTTCGGTGGCGTTGACGTAAAACCCCGCGCCGAGCCCGAAATCGTAGGCACCGTCCGGATCATCCGGCACGCCCTCGCCGCGCGGGCTGGTGTCTGGCATGACCAAGGCTATGCCCAGTTGTGCGGCCACGCGCTGCGCACCCGCCTTGGTCGAAAAATTCTCATCGGTGCAAGTCAACCCGGATAGCCAGTACAGCACCGGCACCTTGCGCTCGGCAGCCTGGGGCGGCAGGTACACCGAGAAGGTCATCCGGCACCGGGTCGCCGCAGAGTCATGTTCATACCGCCGCTGCTCGCCCCCGAAGACCAGCTTGGTCTCAACGCAATCCAGGGCCGCCATTAGTAGTGGATGACCGTGCGGATCGACTTGCCTTCGTGCATGAGGTCAAAGGCCGTGTTGATCTCGTCCAGCGGCATGGTGTGGGTGATGAAGGTGTCCAGTTCGAACTCACCATCGAGGTAGCGCTGCACATAGCCCGGCAGTTCGGTGGCGCCCTTCACACCGCCAAAGGCGGTGCCGCGCCACACGCGCCCGGTCACAAGCTGGAACGGTCGCGTGGAAATCTCCTCGCCGGCACCGGCCACGCCGATGATCACGGATTCGCCCCAGCCCTTGTGGCAGCACTCCAGGGCCGAACGCATCACGTCCACGTTGCCGATGCACTCAAAGGAGTAATCCACGCCGCCATCGGTCATGTCGACGATGACCTCCTGAATCGGCTTGTCGAAATCCTTGGGATTGATGACGTCCGTGGCGCCGAGCTGCTGCGCAATCGGGAATTTCGAGGTGTTGATATCGATGGCGATAATGCGGCTGGCCTTGGCCATGGTGGCGCCGATGATGGCGGACAGCCCGATACCGCCCAGCCCGAAGATGGCCACCGTGTCACCCGGCTGGACCTTGGCGGTATTCATCACCGCGCCCATGCCCGTGGTCACGCCGCAGCCCAGCAGGCAGACCTTTTCCAGCGGTGCCTCTTTGTTGATCTTGGCGAGCGCGATTTCCGGCAGCACCGTGTACTCGGAGAACGTCGACGTACCCATGTAGTGGTAGATCGGCTGACCGTCGATGGAGAACCGCGAGGTGCCGTCCGGCATCAGCCCCTTGCCCTGGGTGGCCCGGATCGCCTGGCAAAGATTGGTCTTGCCCGAGGTGCAGAACTTGCACTCGCCGCATTCCGGTGTGTACAGCGGAATCACGTGATCGCCCACCGCCACGCGTGTGACGCCCTCGCCCACGGCCTCGACCACACCGCCGCCCTCGTGGCCCAGAATGGAGGGGAAGATACCTTCCGGATCCGCGCCGGACAGCGTAAAGGCATCGGTGTGACAAACCCCCGTGGCCACCAGCCGGACCAGCACCTCGCCCGCCTGGGGCGGCTGCAGGTCAACCGTCTCGATCGTCAGCGGCTTGCCCGCCTCCCAGGCCACAGCAGCACGAGTCTTGATCACATCCATTGGGGTCTTCCTTCGTGGGTTTTCAGGCGTGGAAGTCTAGCGAGTTCGCCGAGGCCTCACAGCCGCAACGGACAACGCCCCATCGCTCTTGCTACATTTCGTCGCCATCACAACAGCACTTGGCGCAAGACCATGACGGGGAAATCAAAATCCGAAGATCGCATCGGCACGCCGTTTACGCCGCATGCGACACGCCTGCTATTGCTCGGCAGCGGTGAACTTGGCAAGGAAGTCGCCATCGAGGCGCAGCGCCTGGGGCTTGAGGTCATTGCGGTTGATGGCTATCCGAACGCCCCGGCCATGCAAGTGGCTGACCGCGCCCGCGTGATCAACATGCTGGACCCGGTGATGCTGCGCGCGGTCATCGAGGCAGAAAAACCGGACTACATCGTCCCGGAGATCGAAGCCATCGCCACCGGCGAGCTGATCAAGCTTGAACAGGAAGGCTGGAATGTTGTGCCCACCGCACGCGCCGCCAACCTGACCATGGATCGCGAAGGCATCCGTTGCCTCGCGGCCGAGGCCTTGCAGCTGCCCACCTCACCGTACCGCTTTGCCAACACGCTGGCCGAGGTGCGCGATGCCGTGTCGATTCTGGGCGTGCCCTGCGTCATCAAACCCGTGATGAGTAGTTCCGGCAAAGGCCAGAGCGTTATCCGTAGTGAGGCCGACATCGAAGCCGCCTGGGCCTACTCCCAGGACGGTGGGCGCAGTGGCGCCGGGCGGGTCATCGTCGAAGGGTTTGTCGACTTTGATTACGAGATCACGCTGCTCACCGTGCGCCACGTCGGCGGCACCAGCTTCTGCGCCCCCATCGGCCACCGGCAGGAAGACGGCGACTACCGGGAATCCTGGCAACCGCAGAAAATGACCGTGATGGCCCAGTCCCGTGCAGAGGCCATTGCAGAATCCATTACCAGCGCGCTGAAAGGCTACGGCGTGTTTGGCGTGGAGTTGTTCGTCAAGGGTGATGAGGTCTGGTTCTCCGAAGTCTCACCCCGCCCGCACGACACCGGCATGGTCACCATGGTCTCCCAGGACCTCAGCCAGTTCGCGCTGCATGTCCGCGCCATCCTCGGCCAGCCCGTCCCGGCCATACAGCAGCTCGGCCCCGCCGCCTCGGCCGCCGTGCTCGTCGAAGGCGAACTCGGTGCCCCGGTATTCGAAGGCGCGCGCGACGCACTGGCCACACCCGGCACCCAGCTGCGCCTGTTCGGCAAGCCCGGCGTCAACGGCCGTCGCCGCATGGGCGTCGCCCTGGCACTCGGCACCTCGATCGACCGGCTGGATGAGGTCAAGGCCCGGGCAATGAACGTGCGGGATGCGGTGCAGGCGAAACCAGCCAGCCTGTAGGACGCGCAGGCCTCAACGCTTGCGGTATTACCCAGCGGCACGTACTCCACCGGGGCTCCCCCGAAAACCGGCGGCGTCTGCACGGAGCAACACGCGCCCAACCCCGACGAACCAGACGATGTGTAGCAGGCGCACTCGCGCGCCGACGTCTTTGAGCGCAGTCACGATTGGGGTTCTACCCCGTTTCGTCATCACCATCGGCCACCGACAGGACGCCAGCGACGACCGGGAACCCCGGCATTCGCAGAAGATAACCCTGCTGGCCCAACCCCGCGCAGAGGCCGTTCGGGATGAGGTTATAGGCCGGGCAATAAGCGTGCAGATGCTGTGCTGGCGAAGCGAGCCAAGAGACCGCGCGGGCAAGGCCCCTGAACGATCGGAGCGCTTCGCTACTTCGTCCAATGCTCCAGCGCACAGGCTGAGTGGATCGTGGCCGAGCTTGCCCGCAGTCCGTCAATCGGCACGCTGATGGTTTCTCCCGGTCCGATGGACCCGGATTCATACCCACCGTCATCCGACGTGACGGTGTAACCACAGGTCGCTGTGCCCGGGTTGCGAATCGTCAGATTGCCGTAGTTCCGCGCGGCGTGATCGTATAGCGCCTGCATGAGTTTGGAGGGCTTGGGCACGTCATACAGCGCGTTCGCCTGCTGTTTTTTCACGTACTCGCCGTATTCCCTAAGCGCCTCCTTGATGCGTGCCTGTTCCGCCGCATGCGCTGCACGCTGCGCCAGCTCCTGGCGGCGCTGTTCAGCGGCTTGTTGCTCTCGCTTCGCGGCGAGCGCTCTCGATTGACTCGCGGCGTACTCCTCCCGAGACACGGCCTGCGCGCCGGCAAAGCCCTCGAACAGCTCAGCTCCGTTGAAGGAGTACAGACTGCCATCGAGCGCCCACCCGATGTCGGCGCGCGGAACAACACCCACGTAGTCACGCCAATCCAGCGAAGACAGCACCGTGTCGTCGAATAGCAAATGAAGACCGGCCTGCGTCGCGCGACCTGCCTCCAGCATTAGATACTTGTAGCGATCATCCCCGGTCGGCAGCAGCACGAACTTCAGCTCATCCCGGTCAGTCCCTATTTCCCCTCTGTACACCGCATAGATGCTGTGCCCTCGGTAGGTATCCATCGGCTCCAGCCGCTCGGGGTAAATCAGATTGATGTCGGTGATGGCCTGGCCGTTCGCATCCACCCAGGTCACAGGGCGGTTCAGCATTTCGTCCGGCTTTTTGACGGCGCGATGTGCATACGACGGGGCACGATCCGGCAGCTCATCGAAATGTGCACCCTGGCTGTAGAAACAGTTGTGGATCGACTCCTCGCCAGTTGCTTCGCAGACCGTGCCGAAAAACGCCCCCGTGTTGAGAATGCGTCCGGTGAATTGCCTGGCTCCCGCCGTGTCGACGGGGTAGTCGACCACCTGTGCAAATGCGGACTGCCGGTCCCGCTGAATCCCGATGGATTGGAGGGTATAAAGCCGGGTTCGGGTCGGGTAGTCGTAGATATCCATGTACCGACCACGGTCGTCGCTCAGGATGACCCCGTAAATCTCCTTGTTGACCGTATTGTTCTTGTTGAAGAGCCAGACACGCGTCTGCTTTGGATCGACCGGCTTTCCGAAATGCTCGTACACCGCATAACCGGCCTTCTCCTGTTTCAAGACTTGGCGTGATGCGTCCTCCCCCACCGAAGGATGCGGGATGTTCGCGTATGCGAATCCCAGTTCGGGTGCCGTGATATACGCAAATTGGGCGTGCGTGGCTTCCGTGTAGTAGGCCCTGAGATCGTCATAGGCGGCGGGGTCATACACCTGGACCCCCAAGAGGTAACTCTCGCGTAGGGCCTTTTTACGGTTCGGGTCCGCACTGACCGCAAAACGGGCGATGCCCTGCCAACTGCCGTCTTTTGCCGCAAATCTCACATGGACTCTGGGCGCCGCGTCACCCGGAGCCTCGAGATCGACCTCCTTTGACCGGGCCAGCGCCTTGATGACGTTGGAATACCGCAACTTCATCGTTGAGAAATCGAGATCAGCGACACGCGCGTGCAACGTCTGCTCATCGGTGCTCCGATAAAGCCCGACGCCGCGAAGCCTGTAAAAGACAACCGTCTCGTGACGCCCCCAGTCATCCGCGATGCGATTCAGCGATACCGAGATCCGGTTGTGCAAATCGGGCAGAAACTGCTCCTTGATGACCTCTCGCTCGCTGACACGTGTCGTGTCACCGCGCGCACCGATCCATGGCAGCTGTGGCAACACATCCCGCATCGGCCCCGCCGTGTCGTGAGCCTTCAGATACTCATCGAGGCGGATAGGTTCTTCGCGGGATGCGGCTGGAAACGACAGCAACACAGCGAGTACAAGCGTCAGAAACTTCATGCTGTATCAAGCACCTTTGTCTCGGTGATCTGAGTCACGCCAGCGAGTTGGTCACGCTATGGGAATGGGTGCGTTCCCACCACTTGGCGCAACAACGAGGTCGTACCCGATTGTCAGACGCTGCGGACAGAAGGCACGCTGACTCAGCCGCTCGCGGACCAAGGCTGTCACGAAAGATAGCGATCCATCCGCTGGTTCGCATACCCCCTAGATACGCCGACCGCGGCTTGCTACCCCGCAGGCGGATTACCCATATTTGTCATCTACTCAGGAAACCCAACGCTGGAGTTGAGCCGAATCGGAGCGCGACGGAGGGAACCTAAGCCACGCCAGCGCGTTTGTGTTCGACTTTGAACTGAATTTGATGACTTCCGCTCATAGTCACTTGTTAGGCCCCGCGCCACTGATAGCACATGTGCTATCATTTGCGACATGCCTCCGCGCATTGTCATTGACACCAATGTCCTCGCAGGAGCGTTGATAAGCGACTCTGGGGCAAACCGGGAAGTTCTGCGCCGCAGCCTACTCGGGGAGTACCAGCCCCTGATCAGTAACGCCCTGTTTCTGGAATATGAAGATGTGACAAGGCGTCGAGACATTTTGGACCTGTGCCCGGTGACTCCGGACGAGGCCCTGGACTTGGTTGATGCCGTGTGCTCAGTATCGGAGTGGATCTCCATCTACTACCTCTGGCGCCCCAATCTGGCCGATGAGGCCGACAACCATGTTCTGGAACTGGCGATCGGTGGCAACGCTGGCACAGTGGTTACGAATAATGTCCGGGACTTCCGGACGAGCCAGCTACGTTTCCCGGAGATCAGCATCTTGACGCCGGGTGAACTGCTTGGAGGTGATTGACATGGCAACGCTGACGATTCGGCTTCCAGACGACAAGCACACGCGCCTCAAGGCATTGGCGAAACGCCGAAAGCTGAGTGTGAACAAACTTGTGGAAGAACTCTCAACCCAGGCGATTGCAGAATTCGATTCGGAAAATCGATTCCGCGCCATGGCAGCGCGAGGCTCCGTGAAGAAGGGCCTTAAAATCCTTGACAAGCTGGACGCTGAACTAGGGGCCTAACGCTTGAGTTGTGCGGCCACGCGTAGCGTGGTCCGAACCAACGATTGGTTAGGTGCCGTCTGGTTCGCTGTGGACATTCCGCTCGAACCAAGTTTCAGAGTGGACTTCTTCACGAGCCATATTAAATGCACTTTGGATTGCCGCCACAGGCAGCTGGACTACTTCTCCGTTCACAAAGAATTCGCACCAGAGTGACTCATCAGCGTCGTCGGCTACCACACTGAATAGAACTGTCTTTGACTGGGCTGTCTGGACTTCCAATTCCAGTTGGCGGCCTTCGTCGACCGAGTAGAACCAATGCAGTTGTAGTTCTGGTCGCTTCACTGAGTTCGACATAGGGACCTAACGCCCCAGCTCAGTCGCGGGCCTGGAGCGCCGCAGGTTCGGAAGGGACGTCGGCTGGAGCTGATGGTTGGGCCGCGGCTTCGATTTCAGGCACTGCAACCAGGGCAATGCGAAACCCGGAATACGTCTTTCTTAGTATGACTCTCGTAAGCCAGATGCCTACAAAAAGGCCCATGGCGCCACCGACCATTTGAAGCTTCCACGCATGAGGCTCAAGCGGCACTTTGTTTACGGCGAGAACGACACCAACTACTGCTCCGAGAAAGAATGCGGGAAGCATGACGTACACGATGCCTCGCCAGAAAAAGGCCCACCAGACTTGCATTGTGCGGCCCCACGTTACGTCCAATTCATTCACTGCCATCTCCCTTTAGGCCCAACGCTTGAGCTAACCCGCGCCGGAGCGCGTAGCGGTTTGGGCGTCGGGTTCAGCGATTTGTTGGGCACCGGCAGGGTCAATGTATAGATCCTCAGATTGCGGCGTACCAGGCGATAAGCTTCTTTAGGGCTCCAAGAGATTCAACCTCTAGGTACCACGCCTTGTTGCCAACCATCAGTTTCGGTGCGTTCTTGGCATTTAGGTTGGAATTGCGCGGCTGGTCTTTGCTGTATGGCATCCCGGGATACTTGGTGTTGCGAATAGTGATCCCAGCGATGGGTGTGTCGTACCTCTGCACCCAAACGTAGTAGGCCTCTGTACGACCTCGCTGGACTGCGATTTCGCGCCCCTTTGGCGTCTTAAAGCTCGCAATGTATTGAGTGAACCTTCCGGTATGCGGAAAGGCTTTCTTCATTTCCGCGATCGCTAGTTCAGAATCTATGGCCATTCCGTGGTGATTCCTCGAGGTTTTTGGCTAGGTGCCCAACGCTTACTGGATGGACAACGGCCACCTAACCCACCATCACGGCAGTGCTGACGGCCGATTTTTAGCCATTTAAAATAATCACTTATCCGCTTCATCGCCACAAGCCTCTGCATGAACTCGACGCAAATGTGGATTCCAGACCACCTAATCGCAGCTGAAGTGGCCACCTAATCGGGCGATGCGCGCGTGAAGTTGCCGAATACCGGATTCCCGTTGGCCTATTCATGGTCTGCAATTTGCTCGAAGGCGGTCATACAGACAACTTTAAGAAAGCAACGGAACAGGCATCGCATGCACCGTTACGATCACGAGGACGATACCACGTGGTGCAGGTCGGTCGGCTTGTTTGCGGGCGCTAAAAGCGCACGCCAAAGCTCATCCCCGTTCAGTCCCGACGTTCGATAACCGCTTCTCGCTTTGCGCAGGACATGAATGGGCGCCCTTTTTTTCCGTGTCGCTTGGCACGACGGGGGGTCAGTGTGGCGGCTGCTTCGCCTGCACTTCTGTCACCGAGGGCCGATCATCACCGCCACCCTTGCGGCGCCAGTCGTGGAAGCGCTCCACCCAATGGAGCAGGGCTTCGGGTTTATGGGCGTTTTTCCACTGGCCGGCGGCGTATTTGTTGGCTTCCGACAGGGTTGGATAAACGTGGATGGTGCCCATGATTTTGTTTAGCCCCAGGCCGTGGCGCATGGCCAGCGTGTACTCGGCGAGTAGTTCGGCGGCGTGTTCACCGACGATGGTCACGCCTAATATTTTGTCCTTTCCGGGTACGGTCAGCACTTTTACAAAACCATGCGCCTCGGAGTCGGCGATGGCGCGATCCAGATCGTCGATGCCGTAGGTGGTCACCTCGTAGGCGATGCCCGCCTCCTGCGCCGAAGTCTCGTTATGGCCGACGTGAGCGACCTCCGGGTCCGTAAACGTGGCCCAGGGGATCACCGAGTAATCCACCCGGAACCGCTTGAACTGCCCAAACAAGGCATTTACGGCTGCGTACCAGGCCATGTGCGAGGCGGTGTGGGTGAATTGGTACGGGCCAGCGACATCGCCGGCGACATAGATGTTGGGGTACTTGGTTTGCAAGCATTCGTCCGCAAGGATGGTGCGATCCGATTCGATGCCCAGTGTTTCAAGGCCGTAGCCGGTCAGCCTTGCTTTGCGGCCGAGCGCAAGCAGGATGCGGTCGAATGGAATGCGTTCTTCGCTGCCATCCGGCGTTGCGACGCGCAGGTAGGCTTGGCCGTTCTGGACTTCGACCGCCTTGCCGGTGTGACCGGTGCGTACGTCGATGCCCTCGGCTTTGAACCGCGCGGTGACGGCGTCGGACACATCCGGGTCTTCCTTGCCCATGATGCGGTCGGCCATCTCAACCTGGGTGACCTTGGCGCCCAGTCTCGCAAAGGCCTGCGACAGCTCCGAACCGATGGGGCCACCGCCCAGTACGACGAGGCGCTCAGGCAGTTCGCGCAGGTTCCAGACGGTGTCCGAGGTCAGGTAGTCCACGTCATCCAGGCCGGGGATGGGCGGCACCAGCGGTTCGGCCCCGGCTGCAATGATGATGGCGCGCGTGGACAGCGTTTTGCCGTTGACTTCGACGGTCCACGGTGAGGTGATGTTGGCAGTGCCCTCGATCACCTCAACGCCCATGGATTCGTAGCGCTCCGGCGAATCGTGCGGCTCGATGTCGGCGATGACCTGCTGCACCCGATCCATGATCTCGGCGAAATCGACCTCGGCTTCGGCCTTGCGAATGCCGAATTCCTGCGAGCGCGCCATGTGCGACAGCAGCTTGGCCGACCGCAGTACGGCCTTGGACGGCACACAGCCGTAGTTAAGGCAGTCGCCGCCCATCTTGTGCTTTTCGATGAGCGTGACCTTGGCCCGCGTCACCGCGCCGATATAGGCGCTAACCAGTCCGGCAGCACCGCCGCCGATCACCACGAGGTTGCGGTCAAACGACTTGGGCTTGTCCCAGTCGGCGTAGACCCGCCGTGCCTTGATGAAGTCCATGATCTTCTTGGCAATGAGCGGGAAGACGCCCAGCAGCACGAAGGATCCGATCAGCCCCGGTGAGGCGATATCACCCAGACTGCTGATCTGCGAGAGCTGGGTGCCAGCGTTCACATAGACCACCGTGCCGGCCAGCATGCCCGCCCAACTGACCACGGCAAAGGTCACCGTCTTGATGGGCGTCAGCCCCATGGCCAGGTTGATGACGAAAAACGGAAATGCGGGCACCAAACGCAGCCCGAACAGGTAAAACGCGCCGTCTTTTTCGACCCCGCGGTTAATGGCTTCCAGGCGTTTGCCGTACTTGGACTGCACAGTGTCGCGCAGCAGAAACCGCGCGATCAGAAACGCCAGCGTGGCGCCGGTAGTGGAGGCCACCGAAGCCAGCACGGTGCCCAGCGCCAGACCGAAAATGGCACCCGCCGTCAGCGTGAGAATGGCCGCCCCCGGCAGCGACAGCGCAGTGACGGCGATGTATACCGCAAGAAAACCCAGTGCGGTGGCCCAGGGATCGGCCTGGTAGAGCGCATCGATGTGCGCCTGCTGCGCCTTGATCGACTCCAGTGAAAAAAACCGCCCGAGGTCCAGGGCGAAGAAGGCAATGACGGCAGCGATCACCACCAGCAGCACAACGAGTCGGGCGCGCGACATGCGGGGCTCCAGCAAGACTTTGGAACAAGACTAGACCGGCATCATGTCAGAGCCTTCACAGGGTTTCGCGTTTCGGCCGGTCGCTCCGGGCAACGGCAGGGGCCGACTAACCGTCGGTATCGACGTTATCGGCCGATGCCGTGCGCTGACCGCTGTGCGTCCAGTCCTCACGCTGTTGCCGGGCTCGCTCGGCCAGCTCCAGCGCAATTGGCTTGCTGGCCTCACCAAAGTAAAGCGTGCGATGCGGGAAGGGAATTTCCACGCCCGCCTGGTCAAAGGCATGTTTGAGCCGCTTCAGGTACTCCCGGCCCACGTCCCATTGCCGGATCGGCAGCGTGCGTATCCGCGCCTTGATGGTCACGGCCGAATCGCCGAATTTGTCGACGCCAAAGACCTCGATGTCACCGAGCATGTGGCGACCCAGCACGGGGTCTTCGCGCAGCTCGGCGCCTACCCGCCGCATGATCTCGATGACGTGGTCGGGGTCTTCCTTGTAGGCCACCCCGATGTCCATCAGGTAGGCCGACCAGTCGCGGGTCAGGTTGGACAGGGTATTGACCGTGCCATTGGGAAACACATGCACAGCCCCGCCCAGATCGCGCAGGGTGATGGTGCGAAAGTTCATCCGCTCGACCAGCCCGCCCGTGCCGTTAACGATGGCCACATCGCCCACGCGCACCTGGTTCTCCATGATGAAGAAAAAGCCGGAGATCACATCGCGGACGAGGTTTTGCGCCCCAAAACCCACGGCCAGTCCGACCACACCGGCGCTGGCCAGGATCGGCGCCACATCCACGCCGATCTCCTTAAGCACCACGAGCAGAATGGTGAGCCACAGCACCACGCGAATGCCCTGCCTCACCAGCCGGATCAGGGTTTCGACGCGTTTGGTCGCCTCGCCCGGTGTTTCGCCGCTGTTCTTGCTCTGGGCGATGAGGCGGGTTTCCAGCTTGCCGAGCACCAGGCGCAGCGCCGACATCAGTGCAAAGCCCAGGATCAGAATGAGCAACACCCGCACCGAAGTGCCGATGATCACGTCCCAGCTGATGGCCTGGATCAGGTCTTGAATCACATCCATGTGCAGTCCGACGGTCTGAATCGATCAGGGTTCCCGGCTGCCGCGATCATCCTGACCCCGGCAGCCGGTCGTGCAGCGTGCCGATCAGGCAGCGGGCAACCCGACGTTGTTCTGCTCGAATACCCGGTCGGCGCGGTAGCTGGATCGCACCAGCGGGCCGGACACCACTTCCATGAACCCCTTGGCCAACCCGGCTTTGCGATAGCGCGCGAACTCTTCGGGCGTCACGAAACGCTCGATGGCCAGGTGGTTGGGCGTGGGTTGCAGGTACTGACCAAAGGTCACGATGTCCACGTCAATTGCCCGCAGATCATCCATGGTCTCGAGAATCTCGTCCTCGGTTTCGCCCAGGCCGACCATCAGGCTGGTCTTGGTGACCACGTCGGGGCGATGGCGCTTGGCGTGGGCCAGCACGTCCAAGGTCCGTTCGTAGCTGGCCCGGGCATCGCGCACCGGATGCGTGAGCCGACGCACGGTTTCAACGTTTTGGGCAAACACATGCAGGCCGGAGTCCACCACGGTTTCAACGGCGGCGTGGCTGCCGGAGAAGTCCGGGGTGAGCGCTTCGACGTTTACGTCCGGATTCACGCGCAGAATCTCGCGGATGCAGGCCGCGTAGTGGGCGGCGCCGCCATCGGCCAGGTCATCGCGGTCCACCGAAGTCAGCACGATGTAGCGCAGATTCATCAGCCGCACGGATTCAGCCGCGTTCTTCGGCTCATCGGCGTCTAGCCAGCCGCGCGGGTTGCCCGTGTTGACGGAGCAAAAGCGGCAGGCGCGGGTGCAAACCTCGCCCATCAACATGATGGTCGCGGTGCCGTGACTCCAGCACTCACCGATGTTCGGGCACTTGGATTCTTCGCAGACCGTGGCCAGCCGGTGCTCATCCACGTTTTGCTTGACCGCGTTGTATCCCGCGCCCGAGGGCAGCTTGGCCTTAATCCACGAGGGCTTGCGCATTCGCGGCGGGCGCTCGACCTCGCTGGTGCGCTGCTTGATGCCATCTTTGATGGCGGTAAAGCCCTGCTCGGTGCGGTATTTGCTGCCGCTGGTGACGACAGGAATGCCTTTGAAATCGCTCATGGGCGCAAGTGTACGCTTCCGGCCCGGGCGCTTGCAGCGCTGCGTACCCGGGCCGGCATCGGCTTATTCGCCCTTGAACTCGGGCTTGCGCTTTTCGATAAACGCCGTGATCCCTTCCGAGAAATCGGCCGTGATGGACGAATCGGCAAAACAGGTCTGCTCGCTGGCCAGCTGGGTCGCCAGATCCGACTCAAAGCTCTGGTTGATCAGCCCCTTGGTCTTGGCGATGGCCGCAGTGGGCCCGCGGGCGATGCGCTCCAGCAAGGCGTCGCGCTTGGCCACGTAGTCATCGTCGGCGTAGACGAAGTTCACCAGATTCCAGTCGCGCGCGGTTTCGGCATCAAAGCGATCACCCAGCATGGCGATCTCCTTGGCCTTGCGAACGCCCACGATGCGCGGCAGGTGAAAGGTGCTGCCGCCGTCGGGGCTGGTGCCGATATTGATGTACGCCAGGGTGAAAAAGGCGCTTTGCTTGGCTACGGCCATGTCGGCAACCATCATGAAGGACACGCCAGCACCCGCGCAGGCGCCCTCGACACAGGCGATTAGCGGCTTGGGGAAGTTGCGCAGCTTGTCCATGAAGACATGGAAGGCGCCGATGGTTTCGGCGAAGCCTTCGCGCCGCTCAGCCGGTGGCTTGGCGAACGTGGTGGCAAAGGACTTGAGGTTACCGCCGGCCATGAAGTTGCCTTCGGCGCCTTGCAGGGCGACCACACGTACCGCCGGGTCGTTGGCCAGGTCGTCCAGCGCTGCGGTGCCGATCTCGACCATGGCGTCAGACAGCGCGTTGCGGCTCTTGGGGGTGTTGAAGGTCAGCCAGGCAATGGCGCCTTTCTTCTCGACCAGCAGGTCATTGCTCATGCACGTCTCCATCGAATAGGAATCAGAACTGCGCGCCATTCTGGTGGGCGGCCTGAGCGAACGCAAAATCCGGGCGGCCGCGCAGCATCAGCCCTGCGGGATGCTCTGGATCGGCGACACGGACGAAATCCATTCCATAGGCGCGGTCCAGCCAGGGGCTGTTCAGCACCGCCTCCGGTGATCCGGACACTCGGAGCTGGCCGGCGTCCATCAGATGCAGACGATCCGCGTACTGGCTGGCCAGATTGAGGTCGTGCAGCACACAGATCACAACGTGGCCCGCACGCGCCCGCGCCTGGGCCAAACCCAGGCAGGCGTGCTGCCACCGGGGGTCGAAATACGCGGTGGGTTCGTCCAGCAGCAGCAGGGCTGGCGCCGGTTGTCCGTGGAGTTGGACCAGCACACGGGCCAACTGCACCCGCGCCTGCTGCCCCCCGGAGAGCGCGTCGTAGCGACGGGTTAGCAGCGTTTGCAGCTCGGTCTCTGCGGCGGCCGCAGCCACGGCCTGAGCCCCGGTCTCGCGGGCTTCGCCGACATAGGGCAAGCGCCCCAGCGCCAGCACATCCGCCACCCGGTAGGGCAGGCTCGCCGGCAGCTGCTGCGGCAGCAGCGCCCGGAAACAGGCCAACCGTCGAGGTGCCAGATGGGCCAGATCCTGACCCTGCCAGGCCACGCGCCCCTCGCTGGGCGCCAGATCGCCAGCCAGCGCGGCCAGCAGACTGCTCTTGCCGCTGCCGTTGGGGCCAATCAACACATGCAACTGGCCCGCCTCGAATCGCGCATCGACGCCCAGCAAGCGGTGCTGACCGGCGTCGCGACGATGCAGATGATGGGTGCTCAGCATCAGACCGCTGCCTGCGCGTGCTCACGGCGACGCCAGATCAACAAGGCGATGAACACCGGCGCCCCCACCAGCGAGGTGACGACGCCGATGGGGAGTTCCGCCGGCGCCACCAGCAGCCGGGCCGTGGTATCCGCCGCCGCAGTGAGTCCTGCGCCCAGCAGCAGGCTGGCGAGGATGACATGCCGGTGATGCGCACCGAGTAACAGGCGCACCAGATGCGGAACGACCAGCCCCACGAACGCGATGACTCCGGTATGAGAGACCGCTACGCCCACGGCCAGAACTGTGACCGCCAGCAGACGGCTCCGCACGCGGTCGGCATTGACGCCCAGGTGGTTGGCCACGCGATCCCCAAGCGCCAGGGCGTCCAGCGCCCGGTGTTCGCGCCACATCATGAAGCAGCAGCCCAGCACCACCGGAACCATCCACTGCAGCGCGGCCGCGTCGGTGCGGGCCAGGCTGCCAAACATCCAGAATGTCAGCGTCCGCAGTTGCTGATCATCCGCCGCGTAAATCATCAATCCCAGCAGCGCGGCGGTCAGTGCGTTAATCGCCACGCCGCCCAGCAACAGTGTCGCCGCCGACATCCGCCCGTCGACCCGCGCCAACTGGAACACTGCCACTGCTGCGATCAGCCCGCCGACAAAGGCCGTGGGCGGCAACAACCACCCCGCCAGGCCCAGCACGATGGCCAGGGCCGCACCCAGCGCCGCCCCGCTGGAAATGCCGATGAGTGCAGGTTCAACCAAGGGATTGCGCGTCAGCCCCTGCAACACGGCGCCGCCACCCGCCAAGGCGGCGCCTGTCACCAAGGCCGTCAGCGTCCGGGGCAAGCGAATGGCCTCGATGGTCGCCAGTTCATAGGCCGGTGCGCTGGTCTGTCCCAGGCCGATCAGGCTCGCCGCGATGTCCAGCGTATGCGCCAACGGGATGGTCAGCGGCCCGAGCGCCAGACTGCTGAATACGGCGCAAACCAGCAGAGTGGCCAGTCCCAGAAGCACCAGGCTCCGGTGACAGTCGCGGCTGATGACGGCCATTAGCGCTGTGCAGTGGCGACGGCGGCCGCGAGGTTTTGTACGGCCTCGCCCAGGCGCGGCCCCATGCCCAGTAGCAGCAGGCTTTCCATGACCACGAATCGGGCGGGTGTCAGGCCGGCCAGTGCGGGCCGGTGTCGCAGGCCATCCAGCCCACCCAGTGCGGGTAGCGCATGATCCGGCACGACGACAACCGTGGGTCGCAGAGTCAGTAAGCCCTCGTCGCCAACCGGTCGGTAGCCCGGTAGCGCTGCCGCGGCATTGGGCAGGCCAACCAACTGCAGCATGGCGTCGGCGGCGGTGGACTGCCCGGCGACCAGCAGCTGACCACCCTGCCCACCCATCACCACGATGCCGCGCTCCTCTGGGAACGTGGTCGGGCCCAGGCCGTCCAGCTGTTGTTGTAACCGGCGGTTGAGGCTGGCACCCGCCTCGGGTCGGCCCAGAACATCCGCCACCTGCGCAATCATGCGCTGCGCCTGCTCTGGGCTGCGCGGGTCATCCAGCCGGGTCACCGCCACACCGGCCACCGCCAGCTGGGTGAAGACCGCGTCCGGGCCTGCATGCGCCGATGCCAGCACCCGGTCGGGGCGCATGGCCAGAATGCCCTCAGCAGCCAGCGTGCGGGCATAACCCACCTTGGGCCGCTGGACCGCTGCCTCCGGATAGGTGCTGCTGGTGTCGACGGCCACGACCTGGTCACCCGCACCTAGCGCGAACACGGTTTCCGTCACGGCGCCCCCGATCGTGACCAACCTCAGCTCGGAGGCCGATGCCTGCGGCACTTGCCCTAAACCTGCAACGCAGAGCACCACGACCAGCAGGGGCAGCATCCAGCGATCGGACAATCGCCGCAGACGCGGGCGCCTGTGGCGTAACAACAGGGACACGGATGGATTCATGGCCTTCGATTTGATAATGCGAATGGTTCGCATTAAGTTACGCGTCCAGTCACGGCCCGGCAAGTCGAGCCACCACCTGCGGCATGCCCCATCGGCCGCAAACCGTCATCGCAAAAGGAATTCACTGACATGTCCGATGCTGCGCATGCTGCACGCACCCTGCTCGCCCGCTCCACCCACGGCGTGCTCGCCTCCCACAGCGTGGCGCAACCCGGTTACCCGCTGGGTTCGGTGACGCCGTTCGTGCTGGACCCGGACGGCTGCCCGCTCATCCTGATCTCCTCGATCGCGCAGCACACGCGCAACGTGCAAGCCAACCCCCAGTGCTCACTCACCGTGGTCGAGCCGGACGGAGACGACGTGCAGGCTGCGGGGCGTCTTTGCCTGTTGGCCGATGCAGAACCGCTGTCAGCAGAAGACACGGACCTGGGGGAGCGCTACTTCGCGTTCTTTCCCGAAGCGCGCAGCTACCACAAAGCCCATGACTTCGCGTTCTGGCGACTCCGCCCTGTGCGGCTGCGCTACATCGGCGGTTTCGGAAAGATTCACTGGTTCGATCCGGCGGCTGTCATTCGCCCCAATCCGCTGAGCTGGGCCGACGAATCCCGCGCGGTGCAGCACATGAATGCGGACCATCAGGCCGCCTTGCGCAGCTACTGCCGCCACGCCGGCCTGCCGGAATCCGATGCCGACCCGGTGATGGCCGGCGCCGATGGCGAGGCGCTTTATCTTCGCCTGGGCAACCGCATCCACCGCCTGCCCTTCAACGAGCCTGTCACCAGTCTGGATGCGCTGCGCAAAGCCACCATCGCCATGTGCCAGCCCACGTACTGGTCACCGCCTGCAGAGGCCTGCGCATGATCCGCCACCCTGCAGCCACCTGGTCGCTGGCGCTACTGGCCGGATTACCCACCGCGTTCGCGGCCACCCCTGCGTCGAACACCGTCCAGACACTGGAGCCCGTGGTCGTCACCGGCACGCGTACAGAACATCGGGTCAGCGACAGTCCGGTGGACGTGCAGCTCATCACCGAAACTGATATCCGCCGTAGCGGGGCTCGCGATGTCGCCGAACTGCTGGAGCGCGAGGGCGGCGTGTATGTCAGCCGCCAGGCCGGTCGCGGCACCCGGATCGAAATGCAGGGTCTGGCCTCCGAACATGTGCTGATTCTGATCAATGGCCAGCGCGTGATTGGGCGGGTGAATGGCGCGATCGACCTGACCCGCCTGCGGGTGGCTCAGATTCAACGCATCGAAATCGTCAAGGGCCCCAGCTCGGCGCTTTACGGCTCCGACGCCCTGGGCGGTGTGGTCAACATCATTACCCGCCCGCCGGAAACAGGCGGCACGGTCGCCCTGCGCGCCGATGACCGCCATCAGGGAGACCTGTTCGCCTTTGCCGGCTGGCGCGGTGACAACCTGGGCACGACGCTGACGGCCGGCTACAGCCGGCTGCGGGCCTACGATCTCAGCCCGGAATCAGCCGGGGAGGATGGCGTCGACGGGGTCAGCCGCTACGCGTCCGGCACGCTGGACTGGCAGGCCACCGACCGCGCTTCGCTGGGGCTGTACGGTGCCTACTCGCTGGATGACACCCAGCGCCTGGATAGCGGCACGGGCGGCGCCCGCTACGACACGATCAAACGCATCGAAGAAGCGCGGCTGCAGCTGACGCCCCGGTTGCGGCTCGGCGCACAGACGGATGTACGCCTTGATCTGGGCTACCAGCGTTACTTCGACCAGTACCTGCAAATCCAGCAGAACGGCGATGACCAGACGGATGAAGAAACGCTGGATCAGATCGGCCAGTTCGGCGTCCAGATCGATCATTTGTATGGCCAGCACCTGATCACGGTGGGCCTGGAGCATCAGATCGAAACGCTGGAGGCCGACCGCCTGGAAGGCGACGGCGAGCGCGACCGACAAGCCGTGTTCCTGCAAGACGATCTGGCCTTGTTTGACGGCGTGCTCACGCTGGTCCCTGGCCTGCGCTACGACCGGGATTCGCTGTTTGGCGATCAGTGGTCACCCAAGCTGGCGGCCCGGCTGGATCTGACGCAGGACTGGCTGCTGCGGCTCGGCTACGGCCACGGCTATCGCGCCCCGGATTTCAAACAGTTGTTGCTTCGCTTTGAGAACACCGCCGTGGGCTACCGGGTCGACGGCAACCCGAACCTGCAACCCGAACGCAGCCGTGGCCTGAACATCGGCACGACCTGGCTGCCAAGCCCCAGCACCAGCCTGGCCGTGACGGCCTTCCACAATCGCGTGGACGACCTGATCGAACTGGTGCTCGTGGAACCCGGGCCACCCACCATCTACAGCTACCGCAATGTCGCCCGTGCACAACTCACGGGTGCCGATGTGCAGGCGCAGTGGCGGCCCTGGCCCAGTCTTCAACTGCGCGCCGGCTACGGATATCTGGACAGCGAGGACAGGGATTCCGGCCAGGCGCTTAGCGGCCGCCCCCGTCACCGGGCCAATCTCGCGCTGTACCTGGAACAACAGCGGTACGCGCTGGGCTTGCGCGGCGCCTGGACGGGCACCCGCCGCTTCCAGGTCGATGTGGACTCCGGTGGCCCGCCCACTGCGGCCGGCACGGCTGCAGCCTACACGCTACTCGATGCTCGCCTGGAATGGCGTGATCTCTCGCCGGTGCATCTGGCCACCGGCATCAAGAACCTGCTGGACGAAGGCGACCCTCGCTTTCTGCCCATCCAACCCCGCACCGTCTACCTCGAGTTGAGGAGGGATTTCTAATGCACCACGCCCACACCGCCACCACGCGCACGCCCCGGCGTCGCCTCACCGTTGTGGCCTCGCTGCTGGCCGCCGGCCTTGTCGCCGGCTGTGCCGATGACCTGCAGGCCCCGAACACCGAATCAGACGCGCCCGATCAGCCCACCGCCGAATTACCGGGCCCGGGCGGCGAAGCCGCCAGCTTTGTGACCAACGGCGATTTCTACAGCGCCGTCATCAATGCGACGGGAGACGACTGGATCTACCTCGACCTGGACACACAGACCCAGGTGTATCCGGAGAATCCCGATGCCAGCGATGCGTGGGACATCGCATTGCAGGGCTCGGATATCAAGCTCAACGGGGGCACCTCGGGCAGCCCGCCCGGCGGCGAGCAGGTCGTGGCGTATCCGGATAAGAGCGAGGCGGGCACGCCCTATCCCTGGGAGTCCGTGGTCGGCGCCCCACCCCCGACCGCTGTCGAGTACGTGACGGATGACAGCGACCCGATCACCGGTGGTTTTGTCTCCGACTATGTCCTGACGACGCTGCCCGAGGCCGATAGCGAAACCAACCCGGCCACGGGCGAAGGTGACTACGGCTGGTTCCACTACAGCGGCTTTGTCGCCGGTTCGGTCGTCTCGGCGCGCAGCAACGTGGCCTATGTCATCCGCAGCGTCGAGTGCCGTTATTTCAAGCTGAGAATGACGGGCTACACCAACGCCGATGACGAGCGTGGCCACCCGCAGTTCGACCTGTTGGAAATCCCGGGCACGGCCTGCAACGACGACGCCGACGGCGTGGTCCCACTGGGGGCCGCCAGCTTCACGCCCACTGCAGACGGCCAGCGCGGTGACGTCGATGCCACGGCCGAGGACGCCTGGGTGTACATCAACCTCGGTAACGCGCTGCAGGTGGAACCGGTCAACCCTGGTGACGACGCCACCTGGGACCTGGCGTTCAAGCGCACGGACATCAAACTCAACGGCGGGGCCTCGGGCACGGCCGCCGCCGCCCTGCATGACCTGGCCGGTGCGGATTGGACAACGGTGGTTGCCGTCCCTGCCGATGCCGACTGGCATGAGGACGCTGACGACGCCCTGGCCTTCGTCACCTATCCACCCGCCGAGAACACCGGCACCGCCGCCTGCGGCAACATCAATGGCGACTTCGGCTGGTACTACTACTCCGGGTTCTGCGACGACGGCGACGGTGTGCATCACATCTCGCCGCGCGACGTGGTGTACGTGGTACGCGACCGGCAAGGCCTGTTCTTCAAGCTCCGGATGCTGAGCTATTACGACGACGCGGGGTCATCGGCACATCCCAGCTTTGAGTTCGCGCCACTGAACTGACCCGCCCACCCGGAACACGCAGTCGACAGCCTGCCCGTGACGACGCGGGCGGGCTTGTCAGACAGACTCAGGCTGTTAGCGTCGTAGGGCCATTGACCGCACGGAGCACACCCCATGCCGACTGCACTGGTTGCCATTGCCGATGGCAGTGAAGACATCGAGACCGTATCGATCATCGACGTGCTACGCCGCGCCGAGGTCGATGTGACCGTGGCCAGCGTGATGCCTGATCGCGCGATGGTGACGGCTGCCCGAGGCACCCGTATCGAGGCCGACACGCTCATCGACGCGTGCAGGGACCAGATCTTCGATGCCATTGCTCTGCCCGGTGGCATGCCCGGCGCAGAGACGCTAGGCAGCTGTGACACGCTGATGGACATGGCCCGCGAACAGCTGGACGCCGGGCGGGTTCTGGGTGCCATCTGCGCCGCCCCTGCGGTGGCGCTGGAACCCAGCGGCCTGCTGGCCCGTAAGCGCGTGACCTGCTATCCGGCCTTTGCCGAGCGCATCAGTTCAGGAACCTGGCTGGATGAGCCGGTGGTGCGCGACGGTCAATTGATTACCAGCCAGGGGCCGGGCACGGCGATCGCTTTCGGGCTGGCCCTGGTCGGTGCGTTGGTCAGCGCAGAATCGGCCGAACACATCGGCCAGCAGATGCTCGCTGCCTGAGCGCAATCAGCCGCCGCGCGCTCCCGACAAAGCCGGCGGAGGCTCAATCAGCGTGCGCGGCACCCAGCCGGTCTCACCCTCCGGCGTGCGGATTTCGCACCAGTACTGTCCGGCCTCACGGCGCGACATGCAGTACGACACGTCGATGCCGGTGCCACCGGACAGGCGCGCCAGCACCTCTCCACCCGGACTGCGGCGGACAATGACACTGTCCAGTGCATCGACGATGCGATCACCCTGCGCCGGCGCGCTGTCGCCGGAAGAGACCGTCGACTCCAGTGCTTGCAAGCGCAGCTCCAGCACGGCTAGGCGGTCCAGTACATCCTCCTGGTTCGCGATATAGCCAGCATCGTCGGCCTCATCGGAGTTGACCACGGTGAACCAGCCAAACCCGGCCATGGCGACATTAATCGCCAGCAGAATGGCCAGCCCCGTGACCAGCAAACGGCGCATGCGCGCCTCGTCGGGTTCGCCCGCAGGCCCACGGGCCATGGACGCCAGGCCAAGTACCGCCGCGATGACGACGGCGGCCAGAAGAATCAGGATGACTGGATGCATGGCGCGATGACGCCTCCCCAAAAGTTTGAAGCAGCAGCCTACCCGAAGCCTGCCCGCGACTCATGCCGTGATGCACCAACCGCCGGAATGGGCAACAATCCGCGCCCCGAATCCCTGGCCTGACTCACCATGATTGCCCGGCTGCGCCACCTTGTAACCAGTGAAGCCTTTAGCCGCTTCATTATCGCGGTCATCATCGTCAATGCCGTGACTCTCGGCATGCAAACCAGCACCACGCTGAACACGCGCTGGGGCGATTGGCTTGGCCGATTGGACCAGATTGCACTGGCGATTTTTACGGTCGAGATCGCCTTGCGATTGCTGGTGATTCCACGCGCTTCGCTGCGTGACCCCTGGTTCTGGTTCGACTTTAGCGTGGTGGCAATCTGCTACCTGCCGGCCTCGGGCCCGCTGTCGGTGCTGCGCACCCTGCGCCTATTCCGCGTACTGCGATTGATCAGTGTGGTGCCCAGCCTGCGGCAAACGGTTCAAAGCCTGCTCGGTGCATTACCGGGCATGGGGTCGGTCGTGCTACTGCTGGGACTGATCTTCTACGTGGGGGCCGTAATTGCCACCGAAGTGTTTGGCCAGGATTTTCCGGCCTACTTCGGCACGCTGGGCCGGTCGCTGTACAGCCTGTTCCAGATCATGACGCTGGAATCCTGGAGCAACGGCATCGTCCGCCCGATTCTGGCCGAGTATCCGATGGCCTGGACCTTTTTTGTGCCCTTTATCGTGATCACCAGCTTTGCAGTGCTCAATATGTTCATCGGGGTTATCGTGTCGTCGATTGAAGCCGACAGCGAAGATCATCGCCGCGAACACATGGCGGCGCTGGAAGCCCGATTCATGGCACGGATCGACGCCCTGGAAGCGCGGCTGACGGAGACCCCGGCCGTGGCGCCGGACCCGCGGCCAGAGCACACCCAGCCGCCGGACTAGCGCCTGCGCATCTCCGGCATCAGCGGGCTGCTTCGGCCTGCCAGGTAATCCGTTTGCCCTGACTGGCGCTCTCAAACCCGGTGGCAAACTCACGCGCGAGATCGGTGACCAATGCCCGCTGCGCATCGGTGGTCTCTGGAGAGGCCGAGGCCCTGCGCGCGGGGTCCAGTTCCGACACCGGTCCGACGATGGCCTCCAGACCAATGCGATCACCGGCCCGGAGGCACTCCAGCGCTGCCGCGCCGTTGTCGGTCAGCACAAATTCAAACATCGCCTCGCCAAAATGTCGCAGGCACAAGCGCTTGACCAGCACGCCGGCAGCGGCGGCAAAATCGCCTTGGCGAAGTGTGGTCTTCACCGACAAATGCGCCCAGTCGTGCGTGAGATCCACACGGTCACCCTTTCGCAAGTCCCGCGCAGCCAGTTCGTGCAGCAATTCGAGCGTAGCGCATTGACGGAAGTGTTCCGCCAGTTCCTCGTTCGCGGCCTGACGACGGTTCCCCGGCACCAGCCGGCCCCCTCGCCCGAACCAGGACAACAAATCCATGAATTCCCCTCCGGTGGCAGCGACGACTGCCATCCCTATAGTGTGCGATCCAGCCGCCATGCAGACAAGGCGACCGCTCGCCCAAGGTCGAGGCTTGTCCCATAATGCGCGGCCCTGTCGCGCCCGCACTTCGGACTCCTCATGATCCTGATGATCGACAACTACGACTCGTTCACCTACAACCTGGTGCAGTACCTCGGGGAGTTGGGTGCGGAGGTCGTGGTCCGGCGCAATGATGAGATCGCTGTCGGCGACATCGAGCAGCTGGCGCCGTCGCACATCATGATTTCACCCGGTCCCTGCACGCCCAACGAAGCCGGCGTGTCGATGGATGTGATCCGCCGCTACGCCGGTGTATTGCCCATTCTGGGCGTTTGCCTGGGCCATCAATGCATCGGCCAAGTTTACGGAGGCTCGGTTATCCGAGCCCGCCAGGTCATGCATGGCAAGACCTCCCCCGTGCATCACACCGGCGTGGGGGTGTTCAGCGGCCTGCCATCGCCCTACGAGGCCACACGCTATCACTCGCTGGTGGTGGATCAGCAGGGGCTGCCCGACTGCCTGGAGGTCACTGCATGGACCACGCGCCCCGATGGCAGCGTGGACGAGATCATGGGGCTGCGGCATCGCGAACTGGCCCTCGAGGGCGTGCAATTCCACCCGGAGTCCATTCTCACGGCGCACGGTCACGAACTGCTACGGAATTTCCTGGCCATGCGCAGCGCGCCAGCTGCAGCCTGAGCAGGCGTGTCACCGGCTGAGGCTACGCGTGGCCCAGCAAGCGCTCGATATCCTTGATCGACGCCCGCCGGATCGGCGCATCCTCCACGGATGAAATCGGTGGCTGCCGCCCGCCGCGCTCCGAAAACACCGTCGCCGCCACCGGCGTGCCGTCGAACAGAAACTCGCAAACCGGTCGTTCCTCGTAGACCCCACGCTGAATCTGTAGGCGCACGGCACCGGTTTCGAAGTCGATGCCCTGATTGAGGAAATGAATGTCCAGCTCCTCCACCGCGTCGGCAAAGACATGGAGCTGGATGTCATGCTGGCGCGGCTCCAGGCCAATGGCCCCCGACAGCACCCCGCCCACCAGCCGCGGCCGGAATGCGGAGAGCCAGCGCATGACCCGAATGGCCTTGCGCCGCAGAGCCGTCAGTTGCTGTTCGAACGCTTGCCCGCCAAACACCTGCTGGTAAGCCAGCACCGCGTCACGCACTTCGATGTTGCGAGGCAGGCCGGCTGCAGACTCCGCTGGCAGCACTTCGGCAGCCTTTTCCTTGGCGAGCCGATAATCCATGAGGCCGGTTTCGCAGATGATGCGAGCGGCCTCATTGGCCAGCGCGGCGCGCGCGCGTTCAACCGGACTCATGTCAGAACAGGTCTTCGACGCTCTTGGAATCGCCCTTGGGACGCGACCAGTCGGAATAATGCTCCGGAGCCTTGGGAACCAGATCCGCCGGGAACGTCTCAAACACCGCGTCCTCGGTGCCGTAGGTGGCCAGCTCACCTGTCGCCGGGTCAATCCGAACGGTGACCAGCCCAGGCGGGCGATCCAGGGTCGAGGAAGGCACACCATCCAGGGCGGTGCGCATGAAATCGATCCACATAGGCAGTGCCGCCCGCCCACCGGCCTCACCGCGACCCAGTGGCCGCATCTGGTCAAAGCCAATCCAGGCCACACCGACCAGATGGCCGTTGTAACCGGCAAACCAGGCGTCGTTCTCGTCATTGGTCGTGCCCGTCTTGCCGGCGAGATCATCCCGCCCAAGCGAGCGCGCACGCCGTGCGGTTCCGCGCGAGACCACATCCTGCATCATGCTGGTCATCAGCCAGGCGTTTTGCGCGTCGATGACCTGGGGCGCCGGACGCAGGATCGGCTCATCGATACCCGGACCGCCCGCCGGCTGCTCTCCGAACAGCATGCGCTGCTGGTCCGGTGCCTGTTCGGCCGTGATCGGCACGGCAGGTGCGGCCTCATCCAGCGCAGGACACCGCGCGCAGCCAATTCGACGCGGCGGCATCGCGATGGGCTCACCTGTCGCCGACTCGATCGCGTCTAGCCAGAAGGGATCGATCAGGTAGCCCCCGTTAGCGAATACGGCATAGGCCCGCGCCAGTTCCAGCGGCGATAACACCGCGCTGCCCAGGGCCAGCGACAAGTCGCGGGGCAGGCGCTCCTTGGGGAGCCCGAACGCGCTGATGTGGTCTCGCGCAGCGTCGATGCCAACCTGACGCAGCAGGCGAATCGACACCAGGTTGCGCGAGTTGACCAGCGCTTCGCGCATCCGGGTGGGCCCGTAGAAGCGCCCCGTGTAGTTCTCGGGCCGCCAGGTGTCTTCCAGGGCCGGGGCGTCAAAGACCACGGGCGCGTCATTAATGACCGTGGCCGGCGTCATGCCATTGGCCAATGCGGCCGAGTACAGCAAGGGCTTGAAGGCGGACCCGGGCTGCCGCTGCGCCTGAACCGCCCGATTAAACTTGCCCAGAAAATAGTCGAAACCACCGACCATGGCCTTGACCTCGCCGGTTACCGGGTCAAGTGCAACGAAGGCGCCCTGGACCTGAGGTATCTGTGCCAGTCGCCAGATTTTGTGCCCTTCGTCAGTGGTCACCGACTCCATGCGGATCACGTCACCGATCTCCGGGCGGTTGCCAGCGGTCAGCTCCGCCCATTCCAGGCCTTCCGCGGTGATTTGCTGATCCCCTAGTTCCAGCGTCCGTACGTTCAGCGCATCCCCGTCCCAGCCCAAGACCACAGCTTTGGGCAGGCCGCGAATGGTGGGCAGATCGCGCAGTTGCTCGCGCCAGGCCAGTGCAACGTCCGGGTCAGACCAATCTGTCTGCTCATCAAAGCCCGTCCGGGCTTCCGGACCGCGATATCCATGCCGCTGGTCGTAGGCCAGCAGCGCCGTCTTCAGTGCGCGATCCGCTGCCCGCTGCAAACGCGAGTCCAGCGTACTGCGCACATGGAACCCTCCGGTGTACGCCTGGTCGCCATAGCGCTCGACCATGTCGGCACGCAGCATCTCCGCCACATAGTCTGCGTCGATTTCACCCAGCCCCCGAGCCAGCTCGGCTGTCACCGGTGCCGAAATAGCGGCATCAAACTGACTGGAATTGATGTAGCCCAGCTCGCGCATGCGCCGCAGCACGTAGTTACGACGAATGAGCGCACGCTCGGGGTTGGCGATGGGGTTGTAGCTGGACGGCGCCTTGGGCAGCCCGGCAATCATCGCCGACTGGGCCAGCGTCAGCTCGGCGGCAGGCTTGCCGTAATAAACCTCGGCTGCCGCGCCCACGCCGTAGGCGCGGTTACCCAGGAAAATCTTGTTGAGGTAGCGCTCAAGAATCTCTTCCTTGCTGAGCTGCTTCTCGATTTCCAGCGCCAGATAAATCTCGCGCAGCTTTCGCTCGTACGTCCGCTCTGACGTGAGAAAGAAATTGCGGGCCAGCTGCATGGTAATGGTGCTGCCACCCTGCGACTTCTCGCCGGTGGTCGCCAGCACCCAGACCGCGCGCAGCAGCCCCTGCCAGTCCACCCCGGGATGCTCGAAGAAGCGGTCGTCCTCGGCAGCCAGCACTGCTTCAATGAGGGACTGGGGCAACTGGTCGTAATCCAGCGGAGCCCGACGCTCGGCGCCGTATTCGCGCATCAGCACGCCATCTGCCGTGTAAATGCGCAGTGGCACCTGCAGCTCCAGATCCTCCAGGCCAGAAACCGTGGGCAGGTCCGGCTTGTAGTAAGCACCCAGCGCGTAGAAACCGCCTATCGCCGCCAGGACACCTATTAGCCCCAAGGCGGTCAGGATCGACAGACAAATCAGGATGATTCGACGTGAACGTCGTTTTGGCGAGCCGTCAGCTTGAGACATGGAACGCAGGGTTTGGGCGTGGGATCAAGTATTTGTGCTCGTATCTTATTGTTGATTCCGAGTCACACTGGGCTATAGTTACGAAGCTGTCTCGCCTGTCGCAGACGGCAGGGTGGAACGCCTACAAAAGGGGGGTGTGCTCTAGCGCACAGTATACATGGGGATGCTAGACAAGCTCTTGGGCCGCGGCCCCGAACCCCTCTTGGGCATCGACATCAGTTCCAGCGCGGTCAAGCTGCTTGAGCTACGTCGGTCCGGCACGCGATACGAGGTCGCAGCCTTTGCCGTCGAGGGCCTTCCACCGGCCGCCGTGGTCGACAAACAGATCAACGAGCCCGAGGCAGTCGGCGAGGCCATTGCCAAGGCCGTCCAACGCGCAGGGACCAAGACCAAACGCGCAGCCGTCGCGGTCGCAGGGTCTTCGGTCATCACCAAGAACATCACCATGTCGGCGGCACTGTCCGAATCCGACATGGAAGAACAGATCAAGGTCGAGGCCGACCAGTACATCCCTTACTCCATTGAGGATGTGAACCTGGATTTCCAGGTGCTCGGCCCCACGGAGCACAGCGAAGACACGGTTGACGTGCTGCTGGCCGCCTGCCGGCGTGACACGGTCGAATCCCGAATCACGGTTCTGGAAATGGGCGGGCTGACGCCGGCCATCGTGGATATCGAAGCCTTTGTGCTGGAAAACGCCTGCGAGGTGCTCACACCTCAGATGCCCGACCAGGGGCGGGGGCGAACCATTGCTGTGGTGGATATCGGATCCAGCGGCATGTCGACGCTCATCCTCCAGGATGGCGACGTCGTCCACACCCGCGATCAGCAGTTTGGGGGCCGCCAGCTCACCGAAGACATCATGCGGCACTACGGGATGTCCTGGGAGGAAGCTGGCAAGGCCAAGCGCTTCGGCAATCTGCCGGAAGACTATGCCGAGGCCGTGCTCGCGCCCTTTATCGAAGACATGGCGCAGCAGATCGATCGCGGCCTGCAGTTCTTCTTCGCCTCGTCCGGTGAGGCGCAGCAAATCGACCAGATCATGCTGGCCGGTGGCTGCGCGGCCATACCGGACGTGGACCAGACCATTAGCCAGCGACTGGATATTCCAGTGGTCATCGCCCAGCCATTTGCGGACATGACCGTGCTCTCCAAAGCCAAGCCGCAGCTGGTAGAGCGTGACGCCACCAGCATGTTGCTGGCCTGCGGACTGGCCCTGCGAGCGTTTGACACGCGATGAAGCAGATCAACCTACTCGACTGGCGCGAAGAACGGCGCGAACGGCTCAAGAAGCAGTTTGCCCAGGGCGCAATCATCGGGGCCCTGGCGGCGGCCTTGGCGGTGTTTGGCGGCATGAAATTCATGGACGGCGCCATCGACCACCAGACCCAGCGCAATGAGATGCTGAAGGCCGAGATCCGGGCCATTGACCGCAAGATCAAGGAAATCGAGGAACTCGAACGCGTCAAGGCCAACCTGCTGGCCCGCATGCGCATTATTGAAGAACTGCAGGCCAGTCGTTCACAGACCGTGCACTTCTTCGATGAGATCGTGAACACCCTCCCCGATGGCGTTTACCTCACGCTGATACGCCAGCAGGGTCAGGCAACAACCATCGAAGGCGTTGCCGAATCCAACGGCCGCGTGTCCACGTACATGAAGAATCTGGAAGCCTCCGAATGGTTTGCCGCGCCGCGACTTGTGGTGATCAAGACGCGCGCAGGTGATGGCGGTGCCGGCCGGGCGAGTGAATTCACGCTGCAGGTCAAGAACACCCGGCGCAGCAGCGATCAGGAGGACGACTCTTGAACGCACGTGAGATTATTGACGAACTCCAGGGCCTGGACCCGAACAATCCCGGCGCCTGGCCCGGCTACGCCCGTACTGGCGCCATCATCCTGATCATGGCCGTGATCATCGGCGCCGGCACCTGGTATCTGGTCAAACCGAAATTTGCCGAGTTGGAAAAAGTCGAGCAGCAGGAAACCCAGCTGCGCCAGACCTTCGAAACCAAACAGCGCAAGATCGCCAATCTGGACGCCTACAAGGCACAGCTCGAAGAGATGCGGCGCTCATTCGGCGCCATGCTTCGTCAGCTACCCAATCGCACTGAAGTCGCCAATCTGCTGAACGACATCTCGCAAACTCGCGTAGCCAGTGGCCTGGAAGAAGAGTTGTTCCAGCCGCAGGGCGAAATCACCAAGGAGTTCTACGCGGAGATTCCGAACAAGATCACCGTGGTCGGGACCTACCACGAGATGGGCAGTTTTGTATCAGGCGTGGCCGCGTTACCACGTATTGTGACCATTGATCAGGTCGAAATTCGCCCCGCTGGAGGCGACCGCCGCAGCCGTGGTGGCCAGGCCCCGGGTGAGCTGCGCATGCAGGCCCTGGCCAAGACCTTCCGCTATCTCGATGAAGACGACGAGGCGGACCAATGATCCACGGATTGCGCTCTGCCGCCTTGATCTCCAGCACATTGCTGCTGGCCGCGTGCAGTGGTGATAACTCCGATCTGCGCGCCTATATCGATGAGGTCAAGTCGCGCACATCGACGGTGGTTGAACCCATCCCGCAGATTCGGCAGTACGAGCCGTTCGAGTATCTGCCGGAGGATCGACGCGACCCGTTCACACCTCAGGTTCAGGAAGCACCCAGCGGGCCCAGCCCGGAAAACACCATCCGGCCGGACGCCAACCGCAATCGCGAGGCGCTTGAGGAGTTCCCGCTGGACAGCCTGCGCATGGTCGGCACCCTGACCACGGCACGGGCCACATACGCACTGATCCGTGCCCCGGACGGCATCGTCCATCGGGTATCGGTGGGCAACTACATGGGTCAGAACTACGGCAAGATCACCGGCATCAGCGAGGCCGAAGTGAAGCTCGAAGAAATTATCCCTGACGGGTTCGGCGGGTACATGAAACGTTCAGCGTCGATCGCGCTCAGCGAAAACTAGGGAGTGGGCAAGATGGCTCGATTTGCCAACATACGATTTGCGTCCCGCTTGAGCGTCGGCGTTGCACTCATGCTGACTGCGGTAGCGGCCGTCGCGCAGGGGCCCACCCGTGCCCTGCAGGATGTCAGCTTCACGGCCTTGCCAGGCGATGCGGTCCGCATCGTACTGACGCTGTCCGAACCTGCACCGGATCCGCGCACGTTCACCGTCGAAACACCGGCACGCCTGTCGCTGGACCTGGCCGACACGCGCAGCGCGATGGCCGAGCGTTACCAGAAGGTCAACATCGGTCAGGTCACCAGCGTGGCCACTGCGGAGGCCCGTGGCCGCACCCGCGTCGTGGTCGAGCTGGACCAGCTAGTGCCCTACACCGTGGACACGCGTGGTTCACAGATTGTCGTGGAACTGGCTGGCCGGCCTGAAGCCGCCCGTGCCCGGAGTGCGTCGACCAGCCGCGCTCCGGCTGCACCCAAGCCCGAGATCACCAATATCGATTTCCGCCGTGGTGAAACAGGCCAGGGCCGCGTCATCGTCTCGCTCACCGATCCGAAGACACCCGTTGACGTGCGCGAGGAAGGTGGACGGATCATCGCCGAGTTCAAGAACACGCAGCTGCCGGACCGCTTCGCCCGACGCCTGGATGTGCTCGACTTCGCCACGCCGGTGAAGTACATCGACGCCCAGCAGGAGGGCATCCACGCCCGCATCGTCGTCTCGCCCATCGCAAGCAGCGATTTCGAGCAGGTGGCCTACCAGTCCGGCAATGTTTTCACGCTGGAATTGCAGCCGCTGACGATAGCCGAAATCGAACAACGCGAACGCGACAAGCCCCAGTACACCGGCGAGCGCATCTCGCTATCGTTCCAGAGCGTCGATATCCGCGCGCTGCTGCAGATCATTGCCGATGTAGCAGGCGTCAATATGGTCGTCAGCGACACGGTTACCGGCGACATCGCCCTGCGCCTGCAAAACGTGCCCTACGACCAGGCGCTGGACATCATCCTGCGGACCAAGGGCCTAGGCATGCGCGAGGAAGGCAATGTCATCCTCGTCGCCCCAATCCAGGAACTGGCCGAGCGCGAGCGCGTCGAGCTGGAAGCACAGGCGCAGAAAGAGCAGCTTGCACCGCTGCGCTCCGAGATCGTGCAGATCAACTACGCCAAGGCAGGCGACATCGCCGCCCTACTGACTTCGGACTCCACCTCGCTGCTCAGCGAACGGGGCCGGGTGAGCGTGGATGAACGCACGAACACGTTGCTGATCAACGAAACCCGCGAAAAACTGGGCGAGATTCGCAACCTGATCGAACGGCTGGATATCCCGGTCCGCCAGGTACTGATCGAGTCGCGCATTGTCATCGCCAACTCCGACTTCACCAAGGAGATCGGTACGCGGTTCGGCACCTCCGTGGTCGCCACCAATGGCGACAACGGGCTGATCAGTTCCTCGGGCAGCCTGGAGTCGACGGATGTCACCGTCAGCGACTTCACCGATGCCACACCGGGATTCCCGGTGCAGCTGGGCGCCCTGCAGGACCGCTTCAATGTGAGCCTCCCGGTCTCCGGGGCTGCCGGCAGCTTCGCGCTGGCCATCCTGGGCTCCGACTACCTCGTGGATCTGGAATTGTCCGCCTTGCAGGCTGAAGGACGCGGCGAAGTCATCTCGTCACCCCGTGTGATCACCGCCAACGCCAAACAGGCCTCGATCGAACAGGGTGTGGAGATTCCTTTCCAGGAGTCGACATCCAGCGGCGCAACCTCGATCTCATTCAAGAAAGCCGTGCTGTCGCTCACCGTCACCCCGCAGATCACGCCTGACGAGCGCGTGGTCATGGACCTGGCGGTTAATTCCGACAGTGTGGGGCAACAGGTGGCCAACGTCCTGGGTGGAACCATTCCGTCCATCGACACGCGTAAGGTCAATACTCAGGTGCTGGTCGAGAACGGCGAAACCGTGGTGCTCGGCGGCATTTATGAGCAGACCACCAATCAGCTGGTGACCAAGGTGCCGCTACTGGGTGACATTCCGGTACTGGGCGCGTTGTTCCGCAACAAGCGCAACGTCTCGACCAAGCGCGAGCTACTGATCTTCATTACGCCGAAGATCGTGACCGAGTCCCTGCAAGTCGACTGAACCGGGGCCCGCCTGCGCGGGCCTTGCCAGCCCTGGGGTTTGCGCACGATCCGGCGACCAACGTGATATAAGGCCGGCATGACAGACAACACTTTTCCGCGCCTGCGCGGCCTCTTGGCCATTGCCCTGCTGCCAATTCTGGTGGCTTGTTCGGACGACACGCCCACCGGGGGGCTGCTGAACCAGCAGGACGGCGGCGGCATCGACCCGGACGCCGACTACATTCTGGAGTTGGACGGGCCAACCTGCGTGTCCGCCGGCAGTACCAGCACACCCTTTACCGCCCTGCTCACCACGGAAGCGGGCGATCCGGTGCCAAACGTTTTCGTCCTGATCGAGCCATTCGTGGGCGAAGAACCTGCGGGTACGATTACGGCCACCGCACCGGATGGTCGTCAACGCGTGGGCGGCGCCAATACCGACGAAGATGGCGAGATGGTCTTCACCTATCGCGCCCCAACCGAGATCAGAACCGAAGTCAGCGTTTCTCTGGAAGGGACCGCCGTCGTGGACGATGAAGTTCGCGGCGAGGATCAGTTGTCCGTACGCGTGCCCGCCCAGCAGGCGCCGACGGTACGGGTTCAAGGGCCAATCAACACCGCCACCGGCAGCCGGATACCCAGCGGCTCGCTGGAAGTCGAAGCAGGCGCGTTGGCCTCCGAGTTTCTGGTCACG
Organism: Pseudomonadota bacterium; assembly: GCA_036156195.1. GTDB lineage: Bacteria > Pseudomonadota > Gammaproteobacteria > Nevskiales > OUC007 > Abyssibacter. The sequence goes on from JAYZUZ010000011.1 coordinate 290,066, forward strand.
GTGACGTCGACCGGCAACTGCAATGGCACGACCCAGCCTGTGCGCGGTGCCAATGTTGAAGTACAGACGACTCTGACCAACTCAGTCATCCGGCAAACCGACCAGGAAACCCTGCTGGACGGCACAGCCGTGTTTGATTACCTCGCGCCCAGCACGGTCAATACCCGGACAGCCGACACCCTGACGGTTTTCGGCTCCACCGCCGGCGGAACCACCGAACGCGAATACACCCTGTTCGTACTCCCTGGACCACCTGACCCCTACGCCCGGATCACCGTTCGCGGCCCTACCTCTGTCCCAGCGGGCACGACGCAGTCCGGCTACACCGCGACCGTCGAACAGGTACAGGAAGACGCCGACGGCAATGAAACCATCACGGCGCTGCCTGACGTGAAGGTCAACCTCAGCAGCAGCGACAACGGCAGCTTCGACGTGCAAACCAATAGCGAAGGCCTGCGCGGCGTTACGGACGACTTTGGCGTCGTCCGCTTCGGCTTCCGCCCGGCGGCCTCCGGGAATTCGGCGCAGACCGTGGACCTGACCGCAACCGTTGCAACGGAGAACGACGCAACGGCCCTGACGCTGTGCAATGAAGCCGGCGCGCAGTGCACAGACAGCATCGAGGTCCAGGTCCAGGCGGACACCTTCACCTTCACCGACCCGGCATTTGGCGAAGGTGCACTGGTTGGCCCGAACAACGCCGTCAATCTGGAGATCGACTGGCGCGATGGCAGCGGTTCGGGCGTCACCGGCTGTGTTGATCTGACCGCCCAGTTTGACGGGGCCTCGGGCACATCCTTCGGCCTCATCATCAACAATGACCCAGTCACAGCCAGCCAGACGCGGCGGGCACGTGTCGCCAATGGCGTCTTCGAACGCCCCCACGCCGTTTACTCCGACCGCTCCGGTTTCGTCACCATCATCGCCGAAGACAACCGGGACTGCGCCACCAGCCCGAATCCACAACTGGAAGCCAGCACGGGCGTCCAGTTCCAGGACGAGGTGTGTACGACCACAAGCGACGGGCGCAACTGCGTCGATCTGCAGGCGCCGCTACGGGTGCTGACCTCACCCGACGATGCCGGCAATCAGCGCACGGCCACGCTCACGTTCGAGGTGCGTAACAACGCCTTCCAACCGATTGATGGCGCGCAAGTCACCTTCACGATCACATCGGCGGCGAATGCCGGCAACCCGAACGAGCGTGTCTTCCCCGGCGGCGGCACCACCAATGCCAGCGGTGTGGCCACATCGCGTTATTTTGTCCCAACCTTCAACCCGCAACTGGCCGCCGACGAAGTCAGAACCGTCGATGTCCAGGCCTGTGTGCGGCGCATCGCCGCCGACGGCTCAGACAACGGCCAGGTGTGCAGCACCCGGCGCATCGAGATCGTCGCCCCACCAACGGACTAATGACGCAGGAGGGCGATCAGCTGACGCGGATCTTCCTCGTCGGGCCACCGGGCGCAGGCAAGACGACCATCGGGCGTCGTCTCGCGCGCCTGCGTGCGCTGGAGTTTGTCGACAGCGATCACGAGATTGAAGCCTGCTGTGGCGTGGACATTCCCTACATCTTCGAGATCGAGGGCGAGGCTGGATTTCGCCGGAGAGAGGCCAAGATGATCGACCAGCTCACCCAGCGAGACCACATCGTGCTCGCCACCGGCGGAGGGTCTGTACTGATGGATGACAACCGAGCGCACCTGGCCAGCCGCGGGTTCGTGGTGTACCTGCACGCTACGCTGGAACAGCAAATCCAACGCACCCGCAACAGCCAGGGCCGCCCCCTGCTCAATGCAGGGAATCGCAGGCAGACACTAAGCACTTTGTTCCAGACCCGTGATCCGCTGTACCGGGAAGTGGCCGACATCGTCATCGAAACCCGAGGCCGTGCTGCCAAGGCGGTCGCACAGGATCTCCACCGCCGCTTGAGCACGCATTCCACCCCATCATGATCCGAACACTGCAGGTCGAGCTGGGCGCACGCAGCTACCCCATCGATATCGGCCCAGGCGTGTTGTCACGCCTGGACACCCAAGGGCAACGCTGTCTGGTGGTCAGCAATGACACCGTCGCGCCACTCCATCTGAAAACCCTGCTCGCGCAACTCCCCGAGGACACGGCCACCTGCATTCTGCCCGATGGCGAAGCCCACAAGACCCTGGACTCCGCTGGAGTCATCCTTGATGCACTGGCCGCTGGCGGCTTTCATCGCGACGGATTGGTCATCGCACTAGGCGGCGGTGTTATCGGTGATCTCGCGGGCTTTGCAGCAGCGGTGTATCACCGTGGGATTGCATTCATCCAGATCCCGACCACCTTGCTGTCGATGGTGGACAGCTCCGTTGGTGGCAAAACCGGCGTCAACCACCCGGCTGGCAAGAATCTTATCGGCGCTTTCCATCAACCCCGCCAGGTCCTGGCCGACCTGCAATTGCTCGACACCCTGCCCTCGCGGGAGTACGCCGCTGGGCTGGCAGAGGTCGTGAAATACGCAGCACTGGGCGACCTGGCGTTTCTGGACTGGCTCGAAGCGCAGACACCGGCGCTGCAAGCCCGGGACCATGCCGTACTCGCCGAGATGGTCGAGCGCTGCTGCGCCGCCAAGGCCCGCATTGTTGCCGCTGACGAGCGCGAGCAGGGACAGCGGGCCCTGCTCAACCTGGGCCACACGTTTGGACACGCCATCGAAACTGCCAGCGGTTATGGCACGGTGCTACACGGGGAAGCCGTGGCCATCGGCATGGTCATGGCGGCGGACTTGTCGTGCCGACTGGGCTGGACCAGCCGAGCAGATGTCGAGCGCCTGTGCGCCCTGCTCCAGGCGCTGGATCTGCCAACCCGCTGCCCGCCCATCCCGCCGGAGCAGTTTCTGGCGCTGATGCAGCGGGACAAGAAAGTCCTGAACAACCGGCTACGCCTGGTCCTGCTCAAACCCCTGGGGCAAGCCATCATCACGGCCGACGTGCCTCCGGAGCCGTTGCAGGAAACCCTGCTGGCTGCGACCTGAGCATGCTGGCGCCCTACGCAGCGAGTTGTGAAACAAGCCGCGGCCGGCGTGTCAGCGAAACGCGCTCCCCGAACCGGACGGAGTATCAGCGCGACCGGGATCGCATCGTTCACTGCGCGGCGTTCCGTCGCCTGGAGTACAAGACCCAGGTTTTCGTCAATCACGAAGGTGACCTGTTCCGCACACGCCTGACGCATTCGGTGGAAGTGGCACAGATCGCAAGAACACTCGCGCGATCACTTCAGCTCAACGAAGATTTGGTCGAAGCCATCTCTCTGGCGCACGACCTCGGCCACACCGCCTTCGGTCATGCGGGCCAGGACGCCCTGAATGACTGCATGAAGCCCTACGGCGGGTTCGAGCACAATATTCAGTCGCTGCGCGTCGTCGATGTGCTGGAGAACAAGTACGCCGCATTTCAGGGCCTGAATCTGACCTTTGAAACCCGCGAAGGCATCCTCAAGCACTGCACACGGGCCAAGGCCAAGCTGCTGGGCGATGTGGGCCAGCGCTTTCTCGACGGCACGTTTCCCTCACTGGAGGCACAACTCGCGAATTTGTCGGACGAGATTGCCTACAACAACCATGACATTGACGATGGACTGCGCGCGGGGTTGCTGACGCTGGAACAGTTGGTCGAAGTGCCGTTGTTCGCACGCTTCTACCACGAGGTCATGGACAGCTATCAATCGCTCACGCCCAAGCAGATCCGTCACGAGGTGATCCGGCGAATGATCAACTACCTGGTGTTGGACGTCATCCAGACCAGTCAGGCGGCCCTGAACGCGCTCCGCCCCCCGCACGTCGACGCCGTTCGACAGGCAGACCAGCCGCTCATCGCGTTCAGCCCCGAAGCACGACGCCTGAACACCGAACTCAAGCGGTTTCTCTACCAGAACCTCTACAGCCACCATCAGGTCTACCGCATTACCAGCAAGGCCCGGCGGGTGATCAAAGCCTTGTTCGATGCGTTTCTCGCCGACCCCAAACTGTTACCGCCGAAGTTCGCCGACCGCGTCCCCGGCGATAACAACGACCTGGACCACCGGACGCGCGCTCGGCTCATTGCCGACTATATCGCCGGCATGACAGACCGCTACGCCCTGGACGAATACGACCGGCTGTTCGATCCCCGACGGCTGCGCTAGCCCGGCAATCTGCGGCAGCACGCCCCTCAACCCCTTGGAAAGCCTTGCTCCACGGGCTTTCGTTTGACGGTCATGGGCCCGTTTCTATAATGGCTGGTCCGCATGCCGCACTGCGGCAAATACTCGACGAGCGCCCTCACCGGCCGCAGCGTTCTGCGCTTGCGGCCGCTTGGAGTGCCTCCCTCACGGACAGGCGTTGCGTATGGCAATGACACAGCAAGGGCTCTACCGCCCGGAATTTGAGCGTGACAACTGCGGTTTCGGTCTCATCGCCCAGATTGATGACCAACCCAGTCACTGGCTCGTTCAGACGGCGATTAGCGCACTTGCTCGTCTTACCCATCGCGGCGCTGTCGCCGCTGACGGCAAATCCGGCGATGGCTGCGGCCTGCTGATGAAGAAGCCGGATGCGTTTCTGCGCGCCGTGGCCGACGAACAGGGCATCCGGCTGGGCCAAGGCGACTACGCCGTCGGCAACATCTTCCTGTCCCAGGATGCAGCCATTGCCGAGCAGTCACGCAGCCGACTGGCCGAGGCGCTGGAAGCCCGTGGCCTGACCCTGGCCGGATGGCGCGAGGTACCTGTCGATGATGCCGCGCTGGGCGATCAGGCCCGCCGGACCAAGCCGCGCATCGAACAGGTTTTCGTCACCGCCCCGGACGACTGGCACATCTTCCAGTTCGAACTGGCTCTGTTCCGCGCCCGGCGCGCAGCAGAAAAGCGCATTGCGGAGATCGATCCCGATTTTTACGTCACGACGCTGTCGTGCCGCATTCTGCTCTACAAGGGCCTGGTGATGCCGGCGTATCTGCCGGTGTTCTACAAGGATTTGAACGACGACCGCCTGGCCTCCTCGGTCTGCGTGTTCCACCAGCGCTTCTCTACAAACACTCTGCCCCGGTGGCCGCTGGCGCAGCCGTTCCGGTTTCTCGCGCATAACGGCGAAATCAACACCATTCGCGGCAACCGCAACTGGTCGGTTGCCCGGGCCCGCAAGTTTGAAAGTGGCGATCTCGAAAACATCGAGGAACTCATGCCGCTGGTGACCATGGACGGTTCGGATTCGCAGTCACTGGACAACATGCTCGAAGTGCTGCTGGCAGGCGGCATGGACATTTTTGCCGCCGCGCGCGTCATGGTGCCGCCCGCCTGGCAAAACGTTGAGCTGATGAACCCGGACCTGCGGGCCTTCTACGAATACAACTCCATGCACATGGAGCCCTGGGACGGTCCCGCCGGCCTGGTCATGACCGATGGCCGCTATGCAGCCTGCGGCACGGACCGTAACGGCCTGCGTCCGGCCCGCTATGTCATCACCAAGGACCGCGTGATCACGCTGGCCTCGGAAATTGGTGTGTACGACTACGCCCCCGAGGACGTCGTCGAGAAAGGCCGGCTGCGCCCGGGCCAGATGCTGGCCGTGGATACGCAAACCGGTCGCGTGCTGTACCCCGACGACATCGACCGCGAACTGGCCGGGCGCCATCCCTACAAGCAGTGGCTCAAGGATGGCGTGCGCCGCATCGAATCCAAACTCACCGAGACCGACCCCTGGTCCTTCTTCGATCGCACCGAGCTGGCCACCTACCAGAAGCTGTTCCAGGTGACCTTTGAGGAGCGCGACCAGGTGCTGCGACCGCTGGCTGAAGCCGGCCAGGAAGCTGTCGGGTCCATGGGTGATGACACACCGTTCCCGGTGCTGTCCCAGCAGCATCGATCACTCTACGACTACTTCCGCCAGCAGTTTGCGCAGGTCACCAACCCGCCGATCGATCCGCTGCGCGAGCAGATCGTCATGTCGCTGGAGTCCTGCCTGGGCGCAGAACGCAGCGTCTTCGAGGAGACACCGGATCGCGCCAAGCGTCTGCTGGTGGACTCCCCCGTGCTGTCGACCGGCAAGTACGAACAATTGCTCGCCCTCGAGGATCCGGCCTACGCCCATGTCCGCATCCGGCTGGCCTGGACCGAGGACGAGGGGCTGGCCGCCGCCATCGATCGCATCACTCGCGAAGCGGTCGCAGCCGTACGCGGCGGCAAGGTGGTCGTGGTGCTCAGTGATCGCGGCCTGACGCCCGGCGAGTTGCCGGTGCATGCCTTGATGGCCACCGGCGCCGTCCACCATGCTCTGGTGCGCGAAAGCCTGCGGACCGATGCCAACATCATTGTGGATACGGCCACCGCCCGGGATTCGCATCATTTCGCCTGCCTCATCGGCTTTGGCGCATCCTGCGTGCACCCCTATCTGGCCTATGAATGCCTGTTCGACATGCTCCGCACCGGCGAGATCCGCGATCGCGAGCGTGCCGACCTTGGCCGCGCCTTCCGTAAGGGGATTAACAAGGGCCTGTACAAGATCATGTCCAAGATGGGCATCTCGACCATTGCCAGCTACCGCGGCGCGCAGTTGTTCGAGATCGTGGGCCTGTCGGATGAGATCGTACAGCGCTGTTTTCCGGGCACGGTGAGCCGCGTGCAGGGCACGGCCTTTACCGATGTCGAGCAGGACACCATCGAGCTGGACCGCTTGGCGCGAAACCCGCGCAAGCCGTTGGTTCAGGGCGGCCTGCTCAAGTACATACACGGCGGCGAGTACCACGCCTACAACCCCGACGTGGTCTTTACGCTGCAAAAGGCCGTCAAATCCGGTGATTTCGCCGACTACCAGGAATACGTCGAGCAGGTCAGCTCGCGGCCACCCGCCGTGCTGCGCGACCTGTTCCGGATCAAGCCACTGGGCGAGCCCATCCCACTGGAAGAAGTCGAGCCGATCTCGGCGATCGTCCGTCGATTCGACTCGGCTGGAATGAGTCTGGGCGCGCTGTCGCCCGAAGCCCATGAAGCCCTGGCCATTGCAATGAACCGGCTAGGTGGTCGTTCCAACTCCGGTGAGGGCGGCGAGGACCCATCGCGCTATGGCACCGAGCGCATGTCCAAGATCAAACAGGTTGCCTCGGGACGGTTCGGCGTCACTCCGCACTACCTGGTCAACGCCGAGGTGCTGCAGATCAAGGTCGCCCAGGGCGCCAAGCCTGGCGAAGGTGGCCAGCTGCCGGGCCATAAGGTCAACCAGATGATCGCCAAGCTGCGCTACTCCAAGCCGGGTGTTGCGCTGATCTCCCCGCCCCCGCATCACGACATCTATTCGATCGAGGACCTGGCGCAGCTCATTTTTGATCTCAAGCAGGTCAACCCGGATGCGCTGGTGTCGGTCAAGCTTGTCTCCGGGCCGGGCGTGGGCACGATTGCCGCCGGCGTGGCCAAGGCCTATGCCGATCTGATCACCATCTCCGGCTACGACGGCGGCACCGGCGCCAGCCCGCTGACCTCGGTGCGCTATGCCGGCACGCCCTGGGAACTGGGCCTGGCAGAAACCCATCAGACCCTGCGACTCAACGATTTGCGTGGGCGCGTGCGCCTGCAGACGGACGGCGGCCTCAAGGTGGGCTCGGATGTCATCAAGGCCGCGATGCTGGGTGCCGAGTCCTTCGGTTTCGGCACGGGCCCCATGGTGGCGCTGGGCTGTAAGTACCTGCGCATCTGCCATCTGAACAACTGCGCCACCGGTGTGGCCACGCAGAACAAAGTGCTGCGGCTCAAGCACTTCATCGGGCTGCCGGAGATGGTGGAGAATTTCTTCCGTTTCATCGCCGAGGATGTCCGCCAGCAGTTGGCTGCCCTGGGCGCACGGTCAGTGGAGGAGCTGATCGGCCGCAGCGATCTGTTGGACATTGATCCGGGCCGCACCCCCAAACAGAACAAGCTGGATTTGTCCCCCATTCTGTCGGTGAACAGCCTGGCCGATTCACGAACGCATGTCTGCGTGGAACCGCGCAACGAGCCCTACGACAAGGGTGAACTGGCCGAAGAAATGGTGCAGACCTGTCTGCCCGCCATCGAGTCCAAGTCGGGTGGGCGTTTTCCGTTCCGGATCGCCAACTACCATCGCTCCATCGGCGCCCGCCTGTCGGGTGAGATCGCCCGGCGCTACGGGAACGAAGGCATGGTTGACGCCCCGATCACCATCGAACTCAACGGCACGGCCGGTCAAAGCTTCGGCGTCTGGAATGCCGGCGGCCTGAACCTGGATTTGATCGGTGACGCCAATGACTACGTCGGCAAGGGTATGGCCGGTGGCCGGATCACCATCCGCCCGCCGGAAAAAAGCGCCTTCAAGACCCAGGACACCACGATCATCGGCAACACCTGCCTGTACGGCGCCACCGGCGGCACGCTCTACGCCGCAGGCCGCGCCGGCGAACGATTTGCGGTGCGCAATTCCGGCGCCCTGGCGGTGGTGGAAGGCTGTGGTGACCACGGCTGCGAATACATGACCGGCGGCGTGGTCTGCGTGCTGGGCTCCACCGGCGTGAACTTCGGGGCCGGCATGACGGGCGGATTCGCCTATGTGCTGGATCGAGATCGTCATTTTGTCGACCGCTACAATCACGAGCTCATCGATATCCACCGGCTGGTGGCTGAACACATGGAAGGGCATCGGCACTACGTGCGCGACCTGATCGCCGATTACGTCAAGGTCACGGGCAGCCAGTGGGGCGCCGAGATTCTTGATGACTGGCGTGACTGGGTTGGCCGGTTCTGGCTGATCAAGCCCAAGGCCATCGACATCGGCGATCTGCTCGACGCCATCCGCCAGGCCGCCTGATTTCAGGCGCCCCCATGCCCGCCTTCGGGCGGGCCGACCACCCCTGCAAGGGCCAGTAAATGGGTAAGAACACCACGCAATTTCTGGATGTGCCGCGCCACGACCCGGCCAAGACTTCGGTGGAAGTCCGGATCAAGGACTTCCGCGAAATCTACGCCAGCTTTGACGCCGAATCCGCCGCGCAACAGGCAGGCCGCTGCCTGTCCTGCGGCAACCCCTACTGCGAGTGGAAGTGTCCGGTCCACAACTACATCCCCAACTGGCTCAAGCTGGTTGAGGAAGGCAACCTGTTCGAAGCTGCGGAGCTGTCGCACAAGACCAACTCCCTGCCTGAGGTCTGCGGCCGTGTCTGCCCGCAGGATCGACTCTGCGAAGGCGCCTGCACCCTGAACGACGGGTTCGGCGCGGTCACCATCGGCAATGTCGAAAAGTACATCTCCGACGAAGCCTTCAAGCAGGGCTGGCGACCGGATATGTCGCAGGTAATCGCCACCGGCAAACGCGTCGCTATCGTCGGCGCCGGGCCGGCAGGCCTGGGCTGCGCCGATGTCCTGGCCCGCAACGGCGTACAGGCCGTGGTCTTCGACAAGTACGATGAGATCGGCGGCCTGCTGACCTTTGGCATTCCGCCGTTCAAGCTGGAAAAAGAAGTCGTGCGCAATCGCCGCACGATTCTGGAAGGCATGGGTGTGGAATTCCGCCTGGGCATGGAAATCGGCAAGGACCTGCCCTTCCAGTCGCTACTGGATGAGTACGATGCCGTGTTTCTGGGCATGGGCACCTACACCTACATGAAGGGTGGATTTCCCGGTGAGGACCTGGACGGCGTCTACGATGCGTTGCCGTACCTGGTGTCCAACATCAACCGCGAACTTGCACTGGAAGACCATCCGAGCGAGTTCATCGACATGGCAGGCCAGAAGGTCGTCGTTCTGGGCGGCGGTGACACCGCGATGGACTGCAACCGCACCGCGGTGCGTCAGGGTGCCGAGCGCGTGCTCTGCGCCTATCGCCGCGACGAAGAGAACATGCCGGGCTCCCGCCGCGAGGTCGCCAACGCCAAGGAAGAAGGCGTGCAGTTCCTGTTCAACCGCCAGCCCATCGAGATCGTCGGCGACGGCCGTGTCGAGGGCGTCAAGGTCGTGCAGACGCAGCTGGGCGCGCCCGACAACCGCGGCCGCCGCCGCCCCGAGCCCGTGCCTGGCACCGAAGAAGTCATCGAAGCGGATCGCGTGATCATTGCCTTCGGGTTTCGCCCCAATCCCGCCGAATGGTTCACCGATCATCAGATCGGCATTCACGACGATGGCCGGGTGCAGGTCAAGCAAGCCGGCGAGGGTCACGTCTTTCAGACGGAGAATGCCAAGGTCTTTGCCGGTGGTGACATGGTGCGCGGCTCTGATCTGGTCGTCACCGCCGTGTTCGAGGGCCGACAGGCTGCAGAGGCCATTTGCGAGTATCTAAGCGTCTAGCGGACGCACACACCGACCATGTCCGAGACCCTTGCTGCTCAACAACGACTGATCGTGGCACTGGACCTGCCGACCGTATCGGCCGCCCAGGCGCTGGTCGAGTCGATGGACGGCGCCGCGTCGTACTACAAGGTCGGTCTGGAGCTCGCCATGGACCCGGGCTATTTCGGCCTGGTTACCTGGCTCAGCGCGCAGGGCTACCAGGTGTTCTGCGACCTTAAACTGCATGACATCCCGGCCACCGTAGGGCGTGCCGTCAGTCGCCTGGCCGACTCCGGCGCGCATTTGCTGACCATCCATGCAGGCCAGCAGGCCATGCTGGAGGCCGCCGCCCAGGCCAGCGGTTCGGGGCTGCAGGTCGTCGCCGTCACCGCACTGACCAGCCTGGACCAGGCCGACCTTGCCGATCTGGGCATCCACACACCGGTCGATGAACTGGTCCTGCGGCATGCGCGCCGTGCCCGCGACGCCGGCCTGGACGGCGTGGTGTGCTCGGGGCATGAAGTGCGCCGCGTGCGCGCAGCGCTCGGCCCACAGGCGCTGGCCGTGACCCCGGGCATTCGCCCGGCGGCCAATGCGGTGGGCGACGGTGATCAGAAACGGGTGATGACGCCGGCAGCGGCCATTGCGGCGGGCGCCAGCCATATCGTGGTCGGGCGACCGATTCGCGATGCCGCCGACCCCGCCGCCGCCGCCCGCGCGATCGTGGCGGAGATCGACCAGGGACTGGCCGAACGCGCAGCCTGAGTGACGCGGCCGCCCCCAAGCTTTTAGACTCCCGCCATGGACTCTCCTCACCGCTTTATCCGCGCGCTGCGCCGTCAGCCCGTGGACACCACGCCCGTCTGGATCATGCGCCAGGCCGGTCGCTACCTCCCGGAGTACCGCGCCACCCGCGCCGAAGCCGGGGACTTTCTCACCCTGTGCAAGACACCGGAGCTGGCCTGCGAAGTCACCATGCAACCGCTGCGCCGCTTCGACCTGGACGCCGCCATCCTGTTTTCGGACATTCTGACGATTCCGGACGCCATGGGCCTGGGTCTGTCACTGGTCGAGAAGCAGGGACCCCGATTCGACCGGCCCGTGCGCGACCTCAGCGCCATCCAGGCACTGGGCGTCCCTGACCCGGAGGATGATCTCGGCTATGTCATGGATGCCGTGCGCCTGATCCGCAAAACACTGGATGGCCGGACCCCGCTAATCGGCTTTGCCGGCAGTCCCTGGACGCTGGCCTGCTACATGGTCGAAGGTCAGGGTTCACGGGATTTTGCGCGGATCAAGACGCTGGCCTACGACCGGCCGGATGCCATGGCGCATCTGCTGGACACGCTGGTCGAATCCATCACGCTTTATCTCAACGCCCAGATCGCCGCGGGGGCACAAGCGGTACAAATCTTCGACACCTGGGGCGGCTCGCTGTCCTATGACGCCTACCGCCGCTGGTCGCTGGAGCCGATGCAGCGCATCGTCGCCGGCCTGGACCGGGGCCCCGAAGACGCACCCGTCATTCTGTTCACCAAAGGCGGTGCGCCGTGGCTGGAACAGATCGCCGACGCGGGCGCGGATGCCCTGGGCCTCGACTGGTGCTGCGACCCCGCCGACGCCCGGCGCCGTGTCGGGCATCGCGTCGCCCTGCAGGGCAATCTGGACCCGGGCATTCTGCGTGCTGACAACCACGTGATCGAACGCGAGGTTGCACGCACGCTCGATGCATTCGGGCCACAGCCGGGTCATGTCTTCAATCTGGGCCATGGCATCACTCCGGACATTCGTCCGGATGCCGTCGGCGCACTGGTCAATGCCGTCCACGGACACAGCTTCGAAACGGCCTGACCCCGGGCCGCTGCGGGCCCTGCGCCAGCAACTCACCGCCGCCGTCACGCTGACCCTGGCCGTGACCTGGCTGGTCGGATGCTTCGGATTGCTACTGCCCTTCGCGCTGATCAAGCTGGCCCTGCCTCTCGAACCAGTGCGCCAGTGGACAGCCGGACGCATGGACCGGGTCGTGGGCCTGTTCTCCGGAGGGTTGGGACGGCTGCTGCGCTGGATGCACGTCGGTGACTACCGACTGGAGGTCGACGGTGAACTGCGCCAGGACCGGACGTACTTGCTGATCTGCAATCACCAATCCTGGGTCGACATCGTCTATCTGCTCATCCTCCACCACCGCCGCATTCCGTTTCCACGCTTCTTTCTCAAACGCGAACTGCTGTGGTTTCCCATCATCGGCTTCGCCTGCTGGGCGATGGACTTCCCGTTCATGCGCCGCTACTCCTCACGCCAGCGCGCCGCCAATCCCGCACTGGCTCAGCGCGACCTCGACACCGCCCGCAAAGCTTGCGAGCGCTACCGGAACACGCCTGTCACCATCATCAACTATGTCGAGGGCACGCGCCTGTCCCGCGCCCGCCACCAGGCGCAGCAGTCTCCGTGGCAACACCTGCTCCGTCCCCGGGCAGGCGGGATTCATTACGTCATGTCGGCGATGGGCGATCAGCTGGCCGGGGTGATCGATACCACCGTGGTCTATCCATCACCGGAGGGCCCCGGGTTCTGGCGTTTTCTGACCGGCGTGGAGCAGCCAGTGCTGATCCGAATGCGGCTACGCCCCGTGCCAGAGGGTCTGGCTCTGGATGATCCTCAGTCACGCCAGCGCGCCGAAGCCTGGGTAAACCGACTCTGGGACGAAAAAGACGCGGAGATCGCCGAGATGCGCCAACAACTGCCCTCCTAGTCAGTAACCCGACCGGCGTTGGTTATACTCACGCGCCGCAGCATCGGCGCCGCAGGCCCCGGCCTCGACGCATCACGCTCCAGACTATGGCCCGGATGCCCATGACCCGCTTTCCTGAAGTCCGACAACTCGACCACCAGGCCATGGAGGCCGAACGCCTCGACTGGTGGTCCCGTGAGCAGATTTTCCAGCGTTCAATTCAGCAACGGGCCGATGCCCCCACCTTTACGTTCTACGAAGGTCCGCCCACGGCCAATGGCCGCCCGGGCGTCCACCACGTGCTGGCACGCACGATCAAGGACACCTTTTGCCGCTACAAGGCCATGCGCGGTTATCGCGTGGATCGCAAGGCGGGTTGGGACACTCACGGTCTGCCCGTGGAGATCGAGGTCGAGAAAAAGCTGGGCCTGAAGTCGCGGGAAGACATCGAGGCCTATGGCATCGCCGAGTACAACGCCGCCTGCAAAAACAGCGTCGGCGAGTACACCGAGCTGTGGAACACGCTAACCCAGCGCATGGCCTACTGGGTCGACCTGGACAACCCCTACGTCACCTATGACAACCACTACATCGAGTCGGTGTGGTGGCTGCTGAAGCAGCTGTGGGACAAGGGCCTGATCTACAAGGGCCACAAAATTCACTGGTACTCGCCGGGCACGGGCACCGTGCTGTCCAGCCATGAGGTCAGCCTCGGGTACAAGGAAGTGGCCGATCCGGCCGTCATCGCCGCCTTCCCCCTGGCGGACGACCCGGACACCGCCTTCCTCGCCTGGACGACGACGCCCTGGACGCTCATCTCCAACCTGCTGCTCGCGGTTGGACCCGGCATCACCTACATCAAGGCACGAACCGACGCCGGCCAGTACATCGTCGCCGAAGCCCTGGCCACCCAGGTGCTGGGCGAAGACTTCGAGGTACTCGAGCGCATGACCGGTGAGGCCCTGGCCGGCACCCGCTACACCCCCCCTTTCGATCACTACGTCGGCCATCCCGGTGCCCACGTGGTGGCCACGGCGGACTACGTGACCACGGAGGACGGCACCGGCATCGTGCACACCGCACCGGCCTTCGGCGCCGATGACTTTGAAACCGCACGCCGGGTGGGTGTGGAGATGGTCAATCCGATTCGTCGCGACGGTCATTTCGAGGCTGACATCCCGCTGGTCGGTGGCCTCTGGTTCAAGGATGCCGACAAGCCGATTTGTCGCGACCTGAAAGAACGCGGCCTGCTGTTCAAGCGCGACCAGTATCTGCATAACTATCCGCATGACTGGCGCCGTGGCACGCCACTCATGAGCTACCCGGTTGAGAGCTGGTTTGTCCGCACCACGGCAGTCAAAGACCGTTTGGTCGAACTCAACGAGAGCATTGGCTGGCAACCGGAACACGTCGGACGCGGCCGCTTTGGCGAATGGCTCAAGAACAACGTGGACTGGGCCTTGTCCCGCCACCGCTTCTGGGGCACGCCCTTGCCGATCTGGGTCTCCGACCGGGACCCCGAGCAGGTCGAGATGATCGGCTCCATTGAAGAACTCAAGGCCAAGGCCGGCAACGCCTGGCCGGGCGACGAGACCCTGGACCTGCATCGCCCGTTTGTTGACGACATCACCTGGCCGGACGGCCAGGGCGGCACCATGCGCCGTGTCCCGGAAATCATTGATGTCTGGTTCGACTCGGGCGCCATGCCCTTCGCCCAGTGGCACTATCCCTTCGAGAACAAGGACGCATTCGAACGCAATTTCCCGGCGGACTTCATCGCCGAAGGCCTGGATCAGACCCGCGGCTGGTTTTACACCCTGCACGCCATCGCCACCCTGGTGATGGATTCGGTGGCCTATAAGAACGTGGTGGTCAACGGCCTGCTGCTGGACGCCAAGGGCGAAAAAATGTCCAAGTCCAAGGGCAATACGGTCGACCCCTTCGAAGCCCTGGATGAACACGGCGCCGACGCGGTGCGCTGGTACCTCATGGCGGCTTCCCCGCCCTGGGACAGCACCAAGTACGCCGATGCCGGCATCATCGAAACCCGGCGCAAGCTGTTCATGACGGTGACCAACGTCTACAGCTTCTTCGCCAGCTACGCGAACATCGATGGCATCGACCCCAGCGTCGACCCGGTACCGGTTGCCAAGCGCCGGGAACTGGATCGCTGGATGCTGTCCCAACTGCACAGCACCACGGCCGAGGTCATCGAGGCGCTGGATGGTTACAACCCGACCCGCGCGGCCCGCGCCATCGAATCACTGGTGGATGCCCTGTCCAACTGGTATATCCGCCGCTCGCGACCGGTGTTCTGGGCCGGCAAGAAAGACACCGGCATCTCGGATCAGGACAAGCGCGCGGCCTACCAGACCACGCATACCGTGTTACTGGGCATTGCGCGGCTCATGGCGCCCATTGCCCCGTTCTACGCCGACTGGTTGCACCAGGCACTGCTGGCCGACGATTCGGCGGCCAGTTCCGTGCATCTGGCCGACTTCCCAGAGCCGAACAGCGCCGAAATCGATCCGGCGCTGGAACACCGCATGGCACTGGCACGCACCATCGTCTCGACGACGCTGGCGCTGCGCAACACCCACAAGCTCAATGTCCGCCAGCCGCTGGCGCAGGTCTCGGTGGTGCTGGAGCCGGGCGTCGAACGCGACGCCATTGAGCAGGTCCGCGATCTCATCCTCGATGAGGTCAACGTCGAGGCGCTGGACTATGTGGACGGCCGCTCTGAGCTCATCCAGCGGACGGTCAAACCCAACTTCCGTGTGCTGGGCAAACGCGCCGGAAAGCAGATGAAGCAGCTGGCCAGCCTGATCCAGCAACTCGATGAGCCGCAGATCAACGCCGCCGCCGACGGACAACCGATCACCGTGGAGCTTGACGGTCAAGCCTTTGAGTTGGCCGGCGACGACCTGATCATCGAAACCCAGGGCGCCGAAGGCTGGGCAGCGCTGCGTGAAGGCGGCATCACCGTTGCGGTGGACACCACCATTACACCGGAGCTGCGCGCCAAGGGCCTGGCCCGTGAGGTCATTAACCGCATCCAGAACCTGCGCAAACAAGCCGATTTTGCTGTCACGGACCGGATTCGCGTGCGCTGGCAGGCCGATGGGGTGCTCGCCGAAGCCCTCGACACCCACGGCGACTGGATTGCCCGAGAAACGTTGGCAACCGAGTTTGCCCCAGGCGATGTCGACGCCTCGGTCAGCGAGTCCTTCGACTTGGATGGTGCGACACTGGCACTGGACGTCACGCGGCTTTGATCCACCAGCAGCCGCTGCCACGGGTCCGCAGAGGCCGTGGGCAGCGGCGTACCTAATCGACAGCGCGCCCCCAGGCCGGCGTACAGCTGATTGACTAACGTCCGACCGGCCACGCGACCGTGGCAGCCTGTCGTCTGGTCGCCACGTCCCACGGCACCACAAGCTGTCATAAAGCCGCAACAATCCGACCCGTGATAACGACCGGGCTTGACCCGGCAGACCTTGGGGGAGACATGAAATATCCGACTTATCTTGGGCTCGGCGGGCTATTGCTGGGTGGTTTACTCACGGCGTGCGGAAGCAGCGGTGGCGGCGGAGACGCGCCCGGACCGGTGAACGGCGGTGGCGAAACCCGCGATGGGGTCGTCGAGCAAATCGTCCTGGATTCAGCCGTGGATGGCGAAGCCATTGCCATCACGCTCATCGAACCGGCGACCGTGACCGAAGGCGCCACCTACCCGCTCATCCTGCATAGCCACGGCTATGGCGGCTCGCGTCAAACTGACCGTCCCGGCGATGACAGCCTCATGGGCCGTCTGCTCAATGCGGGTTACGGCGTCATCAGCATCGACGAGCGCGGTCACAACGAGTCGGGCGGCACCATCCGCATTCTGGATCCGGCGCTGGAAGGCCAGGACCTGCTGCAGGTGCTGGACTGGGCCGAAGCGAATCTGGACTGGCTGGCGTATGACCCGAATGGCCTGGACACCGGCCTGGGCAAGGGCAATCCCTTGATTGGCGCCATCGGCGGCAGTTATGGCGGGGGCTACCAGCTGTTGATCTACGCCATCGACACCAAGCACCGTCTGGATGCCATCGCCCCCGACATCACCTGGCATGATCTTCGGTACAGCCTGTTCTCGGGCAATGTCTTTAAATCGTTCTGGGCCACGCTGCTCTCGGCCGGCGGCAATCTGCCGCCCAACACCCAGGATGCCCAGGTCAACCAGGGCCTGCTGGAAGGCCTGACCCTGAACATGCTGAGTGAGGACAATCTGGCGCTGCTGTACCAGAACAGCCCGGCCTCACACTGCAACGGCGACAACGCCTTCACTGCGCCCGGCGGGCTGACGCCGATTGACGCCTTCATCACCCAGAGCGCCCAGGACACACTGTTCAACTTCAACGACGCCTATCACAACTTCCGCTGTCTCTCCGAGCAGGGCGGCGATGTGCGCCTGTTCACCAAGGCCCAGGGCCATGGCGTGGACAATGGCGATGGCGGTGACCACTGCGGCGACATCGAGCGTGCCGACGCGACCTTCGCCTGGTTCGAAGAGAAACTGTACGGCCGCGCCGATGTCGCGGATTTCGTCCCGCCGATCTGCCTGATGCTTGGCGGTTCAGGCAACGATGCGGTCGTGGTGAACACCGTCAGCGTCGGCGGCACCGACGTGGTCCTGGACAGCATGAGCGTGACCACCGGTGAAGTCGGCGGTCTCAGCCCGCTCCAAGTCCCGGTGTACACAGCGCCGCCAGGCGGTGATGTGATCGCCGGCATCCCGCAGTTGGACATCACAGTCACCGATCCGCTGCTGGGCGAGGCCGGCGTGGGCGATCCGATCTTCTTCTTGTCGCTCACCAAGCGCAGCGGTGGTGTGGACGAGATCCTGCAGAACCAGTATCGACCCGTACGCGGCTATGGCACGTTCAGCATCGAACTCAACGGCGTGTTCGCGCGACTGGCGGAGGGCGATGAGCTGTTGCTGACGGTCCAGGGCGGCGTACTCGACCAATATGCGGGCTCCTCGGGGCTGATCGGTCAAGTCAATGTCGAAGGCACGCTCTCGCTGCCACTGATTGGACCCGCCGCACCCGCGCCCTAAGCTGATGCCGACGCCGGCCCGAACCGGCGTCGGCCCGTGCGATCCACGGTCACATAGGGCAGGCTCAACTGGTCGAGCCAGCGGTGCCCGGCCTGCGCGCCACGTACCAGCGCCACGGTGGTCGCAATGCCTGCGATGAGGCAACTTTCGGCCTGAACCGACACGGCCGCCAGACCCTCTCCAGGCGGCCAGCCAGTGCGGGGATCCAGCACATGCCCGTACACGCGATCACCCACGCGGATGCAGCGCTCATACGTACCGCTGCTGGCAAGCCCGCCCTGCTCCAACGCGATGCGGGCCACAGGCTGCGTGCTGCCCAAGGGATCGCGAATGCCCACCTGCCACGGCGCGCCGCTGTCATCCGGCCCAATGACGGCCAGGTCCCCACCGAGGTCGACCAGCCCATGCCGGGCGCCGGCGGCGCGCGCAGCCGCGGCGGCCGCATCCGCGGCGTACTCCTTCACAAAACCGCCGAAATCCAGCTCCATACCGGCCGGCAGATGCAGTGTTTCCCCATCCCAGCCCACGCGGCTCCAGCCAACATCACCCAGACAGGCTTGTACCGCATCCCGTGTGGGCAGGCGTCCGCTACGAAAATCCCAGACCCGCCGCAGCACGCCAGCCGTGATATCAAAACCGCCCTCGCTTTGCTCGTAGGCGGCCTGGGCAAAGTCCAACAGGCGCGCGGTTTCCGGGTCGGCCTTCCATCCCTGGGCGGCACCGGCTGAGCGATTCGCCGCTGACAACAGGCTGTCGGGGCGATAACGCGAGTAGCGGGCCTCCAGCGACTCGACGACCTGCCTGGCCTCCTCGCAGGCGGTCTGGGTCTCCGCCTGCAGCTTGCAGGGGCAGCCCATGGCATGGAACTCCATGGTCTGCATGGTCACTGTCTAGAAGGCGTACTGCAGACCGACCGCGAGCACGGTGAAATCCACCAACCCAGGGTTTTCAGTCACTACGGTACCGATGGCGTAGTCGCCGCTGCTGTCATAGCGCTCAAAGCTCGCCGTCAGGCTGAGTCGATCCCAGCGATACTCCCCCGCCAAACCCAGGGTCACCGCCCCATAGGGCGAGAGCCGGTAATCGCTGGAGTACAGGTTGTCATCACGGCGAGCGCGGAAGAACGGCTGGTAGAAAAACGCCTGACTCTGGCTGTAGTAGCGCAGGCTGGGCGTCAGCGTCAGGCGCTCGCCAACGCCCTGGTACCAGGCCAGCGACACCGTGTGCGACACCACGTTCCAGTCGTCCCCATACAGCCGGTAATCCAGATGGGCCGTAGCCGCGACGCTGGCGAAACGCCGACGCAGGCGGGTCGTCCACGCGCCGGTCCAGCGGCCGTCGGGCCGCGCGTCTTGGCGGAGGTCATCTTCCACCGAAACCAGCTTGTAGGGGTCGGACAGATAACCGTCCAGATAACTCACGGATAACGCCGTCTGAATCACGGTCTTGGGGCCGAGAATCTGGGAGATACCCCCCAGCAACGTCGCCGACTGCTTCTCCTCGTCGTCGGGCCGGCTGGGAAAACGCGTTTGCGCATCGGTAGGGGTGATGCGATCCGAAGAGAGCCCGCCTCCCAGGGTGTAGGCGGTCATCCGGTCTGCATCCTCCCACTCGACCTCCAGCCCGAGGTTGTGGGATTCGTAGTCGTTCTCCGTGGACTGTCCGATCGACACCGAGACCCGCCGCCCGGCTTCGTTGTATCGGGACAATGACAACAGGATGTCCGTTCGCGCATCGTCAATCGTTGCACCGCTCATGACTTGCACAGGGCGGCCATCCGCATCGGGCTGGACAAAC
Organism: Pseudomonadota bacterium; assembly: GCA_036156195.1. Classification (GTDB taxonomy): domain Bacteria; phylum Pseudomonadota; class Gammaproteobacteria; order Nevskiales; family OUC007; genus Abyssibacter. Next base: position 309,970 of record JAYZUZ010000011.1, read on the forward strand.
CAGGGCGAGGCACCGGACATGGTCTCGTAGGCCACATCCAACGCCACGGCAAAGCGTTCGCCCAGCGGTGCACTGGCGCGAAACTGTCCGACCTCGATGTCATAACGCTCGGTCGTATCCGACGAAACCTGAGCGGGATCGAGTTCGGCCTCGTCGTACAGCGCTGTTCGCAGCGACAGCCGTGTCGTCTCATCTCGGGTAGCGGCCGCCGCCTGGTAGGCCGGCAGGGTCATCGCTGCCGCGGTCAATGCCTGCAGAGCGGCGCTGCCGGGGCGTTTCTTGTCTTGGGTCATCGTGCCTGTCTCCGGTGCCCGTATCGGGGCTGCCGCCCGTCTAGTTACATCCGCAACCGCCACCACCCACGCTGGCACCGCCAGTCGAGGCTTCCTTGCTGAAGTAGACATGCGTTTCCAGCTGCGCGGCCAGCGGATCGGGCTCCCACGCCATGGTCGGTTCTGCCAGGTGGCCCCGCTCCCAGGGTTTAAGCGGCGTGACCGAGCATCCGGCCAGCCATCCCAAAGCTATGGTCAGGACCAAGCCACGCATCCAGTGAACCCGCATCAGGGCTGCCCGTTCATCGTCTGGACCAGTTGCTTGCGAATCTCGGAGATCTCCGACGGTCGGAACCCCTCATGCCGCCAGGTCACGACACCCTGCGGGTTGATGATGAAGGATGTCGGCATGGTCGGAATCTTGTAAACCGTGGCCAGGCTCGCCTCCGGATCGGAAATGACCGGGTAGCTCACCGGGTAGCGTTTAAGGAAACGGCGAGCCGCCTCGGGATTCTCGTCCAGATTGACCGCAACAATCTCGAACAGGCCGGGATAGCCACCCGCGACCAAGTCGCTGCGCATTTGGTCCAGCATCGGGAGCGATTGCTTGCAGGGGCCGCACCAGGAGGCCCAGAAATCCAGCAACACGGTCTTGCCACGGAGTTCGGCAAGATCCAGCGTCTGGTCGTACAGCAGCCGGTCGCCGCGCGTCTCGGGCGCCACCTGCCCGATTTCAACGGCAGACGCCGCGAATACCGCGCAAAGCCCCAGCACAGCGAGTGCAAATCGTGTCATGCGTATAACCCCTGCAACGGCCCGTCTCCATGGCCGGTGTATCCAAAGCTGTTAATCGGAATGCCCACGGCGTTGGCGATAGAGACCAGCAGTTTGGCATGCGATTCGCCGTCACCATTGTGCGCCGAGGAATAATCCAGCGCCCGACCGGTCTCGAGACCACCCGCACGGCCCGCCAGCACAAACGGCATGTTGCGGTGGTCGTGCCGTGAAGAATGGCCCAGCTCGGAACAGAGGAAAATCACCGTGTTGTCGAGCAGTGTGCCGTCACCGTCGGGATGTGCATCCAGCTCACGCAACAAATAGGCGAACTGCTCGGTGAACCAGCGCTTGTAGAGCACAAAGTTTTCGGCGGAGGCGAGATTGCTGGCATCAAAATGCGAGGAATCGTGATGGCGTTGCGAGGCGCCAGTCTCAGGCTGTAAATGCGTCGGACTGACCGGGTGCGACCATTGCAGCGACAGGCTTCGGGTCATGTCACATCCCAGCGCCTGCACGGCCAAATCCATTTGCAGCTTGCCCACCGTGGCGAACTGGTCATCGCGATCGTGGTACTTGGGATAGCTGTTGTAGCCCTCGGGAATGGCCCAGCCTTCGCGATTCCAGTCCGGCTGCGAACAGGCACCCGCACCGGCCTGGTCGGCCGCGAGAATCCGATTCTCGACCTCGCGTAGCGACTCCATGTGCAACTCAAGCTTCTGCCGCTGCGCCTGACCGAGCCGGGTTTGCAGCGCATTCAGATCATCCAGCGCGGCATCAAGCACCGACAGCTTGCGACGGTTTTCGATGTCTTCGACGCCGCCGGGTGGGCCGAACATCCGCTCGTACGCCGATAGTGGATTGTCCTCCGGCGAAACGGGTTGCCCGGAACCCAGAAAGGACATGTACCCCGAGCCGTTCTGGTGGTTGGAGGCCACACCCAGATGAATGGACGCGTGCGGCGTCTGATCCTTGAAGTACTGGCCGATAAAGACATCCATGGAGATATCGCCCGTGGCGGTGAGCACCTTGGCCACACCGCCTTCATGGGTCGACCCACCGGAATACATGTTCAGCCCACTGAGGAAGACACAATGCTGTCGCACCGATTCCAGTGGATCGGTCATGCGGGGCAGCGAGAAATTGTAGGTATCGCCACTGGGGTGCCACAGCTCAGGCGCACAGCCATCCGGGATGAACACAAACAAGGCGCGCGGCGGGCCGCTGCCCTCTGCGGCCAGCGCAGAGCGATGCAACAACGCCGACAGCGGGAGCGCTACGCCGGCTTGTGCCATGCCGCGCAGAAAACCACGACGGGAAACGGGACGCCGGATCATGCGTCACCTCCGGCCGTGCGGCGCACGAAACTGGGATGTGCGATCAAGTCCATCAGCATCGTCCTGAGATCAAAACCGCTGTCGCGGAAGGACTGGGTGAGATCTTCCAGCACACAGGCGTCGGCCTCGCCCTCGGCATACCCTCGGGCGTAGCGGTAGTACTGGGTGACGGCGCAATCCTGGGCGGCCGGGCTATTCGCCAGCAGCGTGCCCAACTGGCGCGTACCGAAGAACGGGTCGTTGGTCCCGGTGCGGAAGCCCTCGATGTCCACGACCTCTCCGGAATCATCGACGTTCTGACCGTTCTCGGTGGAGCGGTAGTCACCCACACCGTCATAGCGCTCAAATCCGAAACCGATGCCATCGATGTACTGGTGACAGCCCGCGCAGTTGGGATCGTCCGTGTGCTGCCGGAACCGCTCGCGGGTGGTCAGACTGGGGTCCAGGCCCGGTGGCGTGGTATCCACGTCCTGCGGTGGATCGGGCAGGTCCTGGCACAGCAGACGCTCACGCACGAATACGCCGCGCTTGATCGGCGAGGATTCGTTGGAATGCGCGTGACTGGCCAGCAACGCGCCAGTCGAAAGAATGCCCCCGCGGGTGCCGTCGGTGACGGTCTGCTGGCTGAACTCCGGGTCGGACGTGGAACCGGGTTGCCGATAGAACTCCCGCAGCACGCCGTTCAGAAATGCGTAGTCGGCGGTGTACAACTCATCCAGGGTGCCGGCCGCCGAATCAAACACCACATGGGTCACGAAGCGCGTGAATTCCTCGGCCATGGATTCCCGGACAACGTCGTTGAAGCGGGGGTAGATCTCCTCGTCCTTGAACTGCTCGAGAATCTGATACGCCCCCATCCACTGCTCGGCAAAGTCGGCCACCTGTTCGCGCGCCCGTGCGTCCTGCAATAACCGCTCGGCCTGGGCCAGGCGGCCGGCCGATGTCGACAATGCGCCCTCTTCGGCCGCCTGCAGCAGCGCATCGTCCGGGGTGCTGCCCCATAAGAGATAGGACATGGCCGTAGCGATTTCGTAGTCGCTCAGCAGGTAAATGCCATTGCCCGCGGCCGTACCGATTTCAGCCCGGTACAGGAAATTCGGCGACGTCAGAATGGCCTGGATGATGAGCTCCATGGCCGTGTCGAAGTCGCCGCCAGTGAGCTCATCGCGGTTGAGATCACGATAAGCATCCCGTTCGGCTGTCGTCAGCGGCCGCCGGAAGGCCTGTCGGCCGAAGCGGTCGATGAACGCATGCAGGCAGGCATCACCACTGCTGCACCCCTCCAGTAACGCACTTTGACGCTCGGCGACGGCCTGCTCCGCCACGGCCGCACCGGCCGCAAGATACTGATCAACGTGACGACTGGTCACCACCGCTACATGCGCATTGTTGTCGTAGCCGGAAACACGCGCCTCGACCGGAAAATCCGCCGTGAAATCGGTGGTGAGCCCGGTCAGGTCGGTGATGCTGCGGCTGTATTCGCGGCGCGTCAGCAGACGCAGCACCCGGTGTGCGCCGGGGTTATCGGCACAGGCCAGGGGCTCGCCGCCGCTGTCACCCGTATCACCCCCCGAACCGCCCTCGCCTGCATCCTGCTCCGCGCCGCTATTGGCCGTGATGCAACCCTCGGCGATCAGGCGCACATCGCTGGGCATGTCGTTGGTGCCGCCGTGCTCGCCCTGAAACCCGAACGTGGTCTCGGCACCGTCATCAATCTGGCTGTTGTAATCGACATGCCGGGCCGACACGCTGGCGCCGGACTGGACGAGGTCGGTGTTCCAGGCATTGGTGATGTGCTGGCCGTTGTCGAAGGTAAAGGCGACCTCCCAGCCATCGATGGGCGCACCACTGAAGTTGCGGATGACTACTTCGGTGACAAAGCCGACATTCCAGTTGCTCTGGAAACGCATCTCCACGGAACAGGTCGGCTCCGGGGCGGTTTCGCCACTGTCGCTGCCGTCGCCGGTTCCGTCCCCAGCGTCGCCCTGGCCAGACCCGTCGTCGCCTGAGCCATCACCCGAGTCATTGCCCGAGCCATCGCCTGAACCCGTATCGCCCCCTGTCCCGCCACCCGCATCACCACCGGCGTCACCGCCACCCTCGCCGGCATCGCCGCCGGTGCCGTCCGATCCGCTCCCGCCCTGGCCATCACCCACCGCGCCGCCGCTGGTGTCTTCCGGAAAGCCCTCCCAGATGTACTGCGCCACGTCTTCGGCGCAGGCGTCGACGCAGCGTGACGGGTTGCTCGACGGCATGTTGTCGTGGATTTCGGGGACCAGCGTTTCCAGTGCCACGCAGGTCGGGCACTGGGCTGGCGTCATCGCCGGACCGATACCGCCTTCGCCGCGGTCGCCATGGCAGTTGGCGCAGTGCAGCGCGTACTGGCGCTTGCCATTGTCGAGATCGGGTCCGGCTCCCGAGGCCCCTTCATCACCGCCGGTCTCAACGGGATCGTCCGTGCCGCTATTGCCACCGTCGCCGCCGTCGTCCGGACTGCTGCCATCGCCCGCGGCGCCGTCCCCCGTGCCGCCGCCTATCGGGTCGGCGACGTCGGAGACCGGATCGGCTTCGCCGGAGTAGTCACCGCTGCAGGCCACTGCCAGTGGCAGCAGACAAAACAGCAAAAGCCAGCGACCGCCTTGAAGGCCGACTGACCTGTTGAAGTGGCTCCCCTGCATCACGCGTTCCCCAATCACGATGAATCAGCCCAGACCGGGCTGTTCAGTAAATTTTACGTGAACAGTCGGCAAAAGCCGGGCCAGTTATCGGCAGGCTGACACCCCCCGGCTCGAACAGGGCCTCGGGCTAGGCAGGTTCGGCGGAGGCCAGCGCGCCCTTGCGCAGTCCCTCATAGGCACGAACCGTGACCGGCTGCCCCTGCTGCGCGGCCAGTGTGCTGGCGATGTAGGCCGCCAGACATTCCACCGTGGTGTCGCCCGGTATGACGTCAATCTGTCCTTCAGGCAGCTCGATCTCGAACCGGCCCTGCGGCGCGTCGTACCCGAATCGGCGATGCCCCGGGCGCTGCGCCGCCAATTCGTCGTCGACGGTGGCAAGAAACCGGTTGTTCCAGCGCTCGGCCCATTGAGCTTCCAGCGCCGGATCGCGCTCCCCGGCGCGGGTGATCTTCAGCCGAGAGCGATGCCCATGGGCGATGCGCTGACAATCTCCGTCATGTTTCCGCAAACCGTGACAATAGTGGTAGTAGGCACCATCGATGGCCTCTGGCTGCAGCTGCACGCGCACCGCGTCAACATTGTCCGGCACCACGGCACGCACGGCGGCCGACACGGCGTCGGCGACCGTCTCCACCGTCACGGCCGTGGCCGGCAGGCGGCAGAACGCGATATCCGGTGAGCAGACCTCGATCTCGCCGCCACCCACCAGTCCCAGCACGACCTGCCCCGGCTGGATGTGCAGCGCGGGGTGTGCCGCCGGGACGAGCAGCTTGTGATCGACCAGCGCTTCGGCCGCTGCCCGGACCTCTCGCTTAACCCGGCCAAAGTCCAGCACCATGCCCTGGGCATCCAGTTCGCCGGACAGCTCCAGATCCATTAAATAGGTTTCGCCAACCAGCCCGCGTTCGGGATCCAGCAGGGCGAAATCGAGATTGGCAAGTTGCTCGACAAACAGCGTGGCCATGGCATTGCATCGCAGGTGGGGGCGCACAGCCTCGCGCCGACGCCTGCGCGCGTCAACGCGTTGTTACACTACGCGCCCGCTACTCCCCCTTGATGTCACACCATGTCCGTCACGACTCGCTTTGCCCCATCCCCCACCGGTTACCTCCATATTGGGGGCGCGCGCACCGCGCTGTACTCCTGGTTGTACGCGCGCCAACAAGGCGGCCGCTTCGTGCTGCGTATCGAAGACACGGACCGTGAGCGTTCCACCGAAGAATCGGTGCAGGCGATTCTCGACGGCATGGCCTGGCTGGGCCTGGAGGCCGACGAGGCACCGGTATTCCAGACCGCGCGCTTCGATCGCTACAAGGCGCTGACCCAGCAGTTGCTGGACAGCGGCCACGCCTACCATTGCTATTGCAGCAAGGACGAGCTGGAGACCATGCGCGAGGAAGCCCGCGCCGCTGGCCGCAAGCCAATGTATGACGGGCGCTGCCGCGATCGCAAGGAACCCGTGCCAGGCGTGGAGCCGGTCGTGCGCTTCCGCTCGCCGGACGATGGCGAGACCGCGTTCGACGATCTGATCAAGGGTCGCGTCGTGTTCCAGAACAAGGAACTGGACGATTTGATCATTGCCCGCGGCGACGGCACGCCAACCTACAACTTCACCGTCGTCGTCGACGACTACGAAATGGGCATTAGCCACGTAATTCGCGGCGACGACCATGTGAACAACACCCCGCGCCAGATCCAGATTCTGGAAGCGCTGGGCGCAACCGTGCCGGTGTACGCCCACGTGCCGATGATTCTGGGCGAAGACGGCAAACGCCTGTCCAAGCGCCATGGCGCTGTCGGTGTCATGAGCTACCGCGACGAGGGCTATCTGCCCGAGGCCCTGCTCAACTATCTGGTGCGCCTCGGTTGGTCGCATGGCGATCAGGAAGTCTTTACCCGCGACGAAATGCTGGCGCATTTCCGCATCGAACAGGTCCAGAAGGGCGCAGGCGCCTTCAACCCGAGCAAGCTGGTATGGATTAATCACCAGCACCTGCAGAGCATGGACCCGGCCCAGGTGTTGAAGCACTGGCAGTGGCATCTGGACCAAGCCGGCATTGACGTGTCCCAGGGCCCGGACCCCATCGCCGTCATCGAGTCCCAGCGCGAACGCTGCAAGACGCTGGTCGAGATGACCGACAAGAGCCGCTTTTTCTATGAGGCGCCGACGGAGTACGCCGACAAGGCCGTCAAGAAGTGGTTCAAGGGTGATGCCCAGGCTGTGCTCACCGATCTGCTGGAAGGCTTCAAGGCCTTGCCGGAGTGGACCGGGGCCGCTGCCCATGCCGTGGTCCACGGCGTCGCCGAGCGCCGCGAACTGGGCCTGGGCAAGGTGGCCCAGCCCATCCGCGTAGCGGTCTCCGGCGATGCGGTCTCTCCGCCCATCGACGAGACGCTGGAACTGCTGGGCCGCGAGCAAACCGAAACTCGCATCGCCCGGGCCATCGAGTTTCTGGCCGCGCGGGACGCCGCATGATCTGGCAGCGACTGGCCCTGGCGCTGGGCTTGGCGCTGCTGCTGCCGGCCTGGGCCGCGCCGACGCTGTCGGTGCGCGATACCGTGACGCAGGGTGCCATGGTGCGCGGCCAGACCACCGCAGGCGCGACCGTCACCATGAATGGCCAGTCGCTGCCGGTGACGGCCGAAGGCGCGTTCGTATTCGCCGTTGCCCGCGCCTACGAGGGTACGGTCACTGTCCGTGCGACCGACCCCCAGGGCCAGACTGCGGCACTGGAACTGCCCGTGGTCGAGCGCAGCTTCGATGTGCAGCGCATTGACGGCCTGCCGCAGGACAAGGTCACGCCGCCCCGCTCCCAGGAGCTGCAGGACCGCATCTGGCGTGAGGTGGTCCAGATTCGCGAAGCACGGGGCCAGGCGTCGGCACGCACCGATTTCACGCAGGCCTTCATCTGGCCGGTCGATGGCATTGTCACCGGCGTGTTCGGCAGCCAGCGAATCCTCAACGGTACGCCCAAGTCACCGCATTCAGGCCTGGACATCGCAGGTGCCACCGGCACGCCCGTCCTCGCCCCCGCCGGCGGCGTGGTCACCCTGTGGCACCCGGACATGTACTTCACCGGTGGCACGCTCATCGTCGATCACGGCCACGGCATTACCAGCACCTTTATCCACTTGTCTGACACGCTGGTGGCCGAGGGCGATATCGTCGAGCAGGGCCAACCCATCGCCAAGGTCGGCGCAACTGGACGGGCGACGGGCCCTCATCTGCACTGGTCGATGAACTGGGACAAGGTCCGTATCGATCCGCAGTTGCTGCTACCCAAACGCGACGAGCCGGCCTCGTGAGCCTCGACGCTCGCCTGCAATCGGTCATTCAGCACCCGCTGCACCAAAGCCTGGGGGTGCGGGATATCCAGACCGAAGACGGCTGCGGCCGACTGGAGTTCACCGCTGATGGGCTGACGATCAACCCGGCAGGCATGCTGCATGGCGGCGTGATCTACACCCTGGCCGATGTCTGTGCCTACGCTGGCCTGCTCAGCAAATTGGCGCCGGACCAGGAAGCCGTGACCCACGACCTGCACGTGTCGGTGCTGCGTCCCGTGCCCAGCGGACAAACCGTGACCGTGCAGTCCGAGATCAGGCGCCTGGGCCGGGCCATCTGCTTTCTCGATGTCAGCGTGGAATCAGGCGGCAAGCTGGTCGCCACCGCCCGTGTGACCAAGAGCATCATCACGCCAACACCGGCCTAGGCGGCTTTTGGGTACGCTTGGGTCGATGTCCTGCCCTGTCGGAGCCCGACCATGACCGCCGAGTCCACCCCCTTCGTCTCCCTGATTACCGGCGCTGCCAGCGGCCTGGGCTGGGAGATTGCCCAGCGCCTCTACAGCCGTGGCGACACCGTAGTGCTCGTGGACATGAACGCCGAACTGCTGGCCACGCGGGAGCGTGAGCTGGGGGACACCCAGCGGGTCATCACCTGTTGCGGCGACCTCACACAGGCCACGTTTCGTCGGGACATCGTCAAGACCGTCGAGCAGCAGACCGGCCGCCTGGACTGTCTGATCAACAACGCCGGCATTACCCATCGATCCCCGGTCCGCAGCACGCAGCTCGACGTCTTCGACCGGGTCATGGCCGTGGACTGGCAGGCCCCTGTCGCGCTGACCCATCACTGCCTGCCCATGCTGGAGGCCTCCCGCGGCCTCATCGTCAACGTGGGCTCCATGGCCAGCTGGATGCCGGTACCCGGGCGGGCTGCTTACTGTGCTGCCAAGGCCGCGATGGCCCAGTTCTTCGAAGTGCTGCGCCTGGAAATGGAGCCGCGCGGTGTGCGGGTGCTCAACGTCTATCCCAGCTTTCTGGACACCCCCATCGAGCACAACGCACTGGGGCCTGACGGCAAGCCGGCCTCGCATCGACGCTCGATGGTCGGCAAGATGCGCGGCGCCGACTGGATGGCCGAGCGCATCCTCCAGGCGATGGAGGGCGGACGCCCCTGGATCTTTGGCGATCGGATCTCCCAGCTGGGCAGTGTGTTGTGGCGCATCTGGCCCCAGCAGTACCTGCGCAGTGTCCGCAAACGCTTTGCCAGCGAGATCGCGCGCTAACCGCCCAGCAGCCGGGCCAGCGACAGGCCCAGATAGTTACCCAGCGCCAGACCGAAGGCGCCGGCAGTCATGCCGGAGACCACCACCTCACGATTGCCCAACACCTTGGCAATCGGCCCCACAAAGGGCGGGCCGAAGTACGCGGCCGTGGACGTGATCAGCAGCGTATCTACATCAATACGGCACAGACGCGCCACCAGCCAATGCAGGGTAACGGCCAGCACCAGCACCATCGCGCAGTACGCCAGCACCACAGACCCCGCCTGCAGCATGTACGCCAGATCCGCCTGGGTGCCGATGGTGATGCAGAACACTAGCAGCAGGTACTGCCCCGTCTCGTAACTCCGCGGCAGGCGGCGCACCGCAGGCACCACACTGCAGACAATGGCCAGGCTGGTGATCAACAGGATGATCGCGGCTTCGGCTAGCTCTCCGAACAGCCACCAGGACACGCCTGCTGCAACGCCGCCCAGGCCCAGAGACAACAGCATCGGCCCCGCGGCCAGATACCAGGGCCGCACCGGGGCGTCACGGTCTTCTGAAGCCGCCGGGTCCGCCTGCGGACTGACGGCGTGAAAGGCCGGAAACCAGCGACTGAGCAAGGGCTTGGCGGCCGTCATGAGAAAGAGCAGGAACGCACTGCCCAACAGGACGTCGGCACCGTTCACCAGCAGCAAGGTCTCGGCATCAACACCGCGGGCCAGCGCGACCGCATTCATGTTGGGTGAGCCACCTGTGTACAACGCAGCCAGCATGCCCGAGACATCGGCTGCGACCGGCACACGGGGCCCCTGCCACAGAAACACCAGTGTCGAAGCCAGGCACACCGCCACCACTGCCAGCAGAAAAGACAGCACGGTACTCCGGGCCAGGCGCGCCCACTGCCGCAGATCGGCAGGAAACAGCAGCATGGGAATGGCCAGTAGCACAGAGACGGCGACGAGCCCGCCTGCCAGTCCAGCGTCGAAGCGCGCGCCCGGCAGCTGCGCCGCAACAATGCCGCTGGCGTAGCAGAGCACGACGGGGCTCAAGGTCGCGACCAGGCGGACCCGCGACTCGGCCCAGGCCAGCCAGGCCGGCACCCCCAGCAAGAACCCGAGCTGGGCAACCAGCCATAGGGCGTCGGTGACTGTATCCGGCGCTACCACTGCAGATTCAGGCTGGCGTAAAGCGTGCGCCCCGGCTGCTGATTCGCCAGAAATACGCCCGGAAACAGCGCCGTATCCAGTGCCTGGTTAAGCACGCGCTCATCCGTGATGTTCTTGCAGCCCAGGTTGACGGTCCAGCCGCTGGCCGCGGATCCCAGCCCGATACGGGCCGAGTAAATCGTATGCGCCTCGACGCGGGTGGCCGGGTCGAGATCGGTGTCGGTGTACTGGTCACCCTGATGGCGCGCGTTCAGCCCTAGCGTCAATTCCAGACCACCCACCGGATACTCCAGTGTCGGGCTCAGCGTGGCCGACCAACGCGGCGCAAACGCCAGCGTCTTGCCGCCGAGATCCTGGCGTGCATCCAGCCCCTGATCCACCGGCGCCGGCGCATTGGCGTAGGTCTTGTAGCGTGCCTCCAGAAAGCCCACCGAGGTGTTGATGCTCAGCGGCTGGTAGGGCGTGAGCCACTGGGAATCCAGCTCCACGCCTGTGGAGTAGGCCGACCCTGCATTGGTCACGTCAAAGAACACACCATTGAACGCCAGCACCTGCAAGTCGTCGAAATCCATCCGGTAGGCCGTGGCATTGAGACTCAGCGTGCGTCCGAACCAGTGACTCTTGATGCCCAGCTCCACGGAGGTCGCCGTTTCCGCCCCGTACTCGAGATCTTCGCCCGTAAAGGAAATGGCGTTGGCTCCCCCGCTCTTGTAGCCCCGTGCCCAGGTGGCGAACAAACTGACATCACGATCAAACCGATACAGCACGGACAGCTTCGGCGACAGGTTGGTCTCGTTCCGTTTCAGGCCGTTGAACTGGTAATCATTGGCGCCGACGATCAGCTGAACGAGACACTGTTGCGTCACCGGCTTGCTACGGCAACTGCTCCGGCCGATGGAATCGATGTTCTTGCGCTCGTGATTCAGACGCAGGCCCGGCGTGATCGACCAATGTGCGTTCAGGTCCCAGGTCAGCTGACCGAACACCGCGTAGGTGCGAGTGCGCTGGGTGAAGTCAAAGGTGTAGCGGTCCCGGTCGACCACACCGGCGGCCAGAGGACCGAGCAGTGGCCCCAGCGCCCCGGATGCCGTCCCGGCGCCGGCGAAGGGAATCCCCGAAATGGCCCCGCCGCTAATCAGCGTCAAGCCGGCATCCGAAGCCGCGTAAGACGCCAGGTCCTCGCCGGCCTCGATCCCGGTGTCGATGCGGTAATCCGCTTGCAGGGCGTACAACCCGGCGACGAATTCACTACCCTGCCCCCAGCCGAACGGCGCGCCGCCCAGCCCGGTAAACCGCCATTCGACGGAATGCTGCGCGTAGTTTTCGGCATCGCCGAACAGCCGGATCAAGTCAGCGGGGGAGGTATCCAGGTCCTGAAACTGGGTGATGCCCATACGCGAACTGGCCAGCACCAGCGTGGTGTCTAGCGCCTCCAGGCCGAGCGCGGGACCCAGGTCCTTGCCTGCGCTGCCCGAGACCGTCCACGAGTCGATATTCATGACGCCGGGAATATCGAAGCTGGTCTGAAAATCGTATGGATTGCCCTCGATCTGCGGATCGAAGTTCGCCAGATACCCGGCCGTGTCGGCGTCCAACTGGTAGAGCTGTCGCGGCCAGAAGTTGACCCGGGTCTCCGTGCGCTGCGCGGTCAGGCCCAGCTCTAGATCGGAGTCGGTGAAATAGTCCAGACGCAGCCGCTGGGCGGATTTTCTGGACTCGTCCTCCAGTCGATCCAGCAACGTGTTGTACAGCCGGCCCTCGCGGTGATCCTCCAGTACCGCGAGCCGGACACCCAACGCGTCACCCAAGCGGCCTCCCACCCCGCCCTCGACGCGTTCGTTCCCGAACGCGTTGCGCGTGTACTGCAGATTGGCCTCGGAGCCGGAGGCCGGCGCGCCCCGGGTGACGATGTTGAACACGCCCGCGATGGTGTTCTTGCCGAACAACGTGCCCTGCGGACCGCGCAGCACTTCGATCCGAGCCAAATCGAACATCGATTCGGTGAAGTACGACCCTCGGGCGAAGAACACATCGTCCTGGACCAGCCCGACCGAGGGCTCGAAGCTGGGATTGAAGGTGTTGGTCCCGAAGCCGCGGATGAAAACCTGTGGCGAGGTCGGGCTGGTCGATTCCACACGCACGTTGGGCACGTAAGTGGAGGCCTCCGTGAGATCACCTACCGCATGGTTCTGGATGAAGTCGCCCTGCAACGCCGTCACGGACACCGGCACATCACTTAGGCTTTGCTCGGTTTTCTGCGCTGTGACCACGACTTCCTCGATGGTCCGGCGCGCGGGTCTGGTCGACTCGCGGGCTGTGGTCGTCGGGGCCACCGGGATGGTCTCCAGCTCCGACGCGGCGTCTGCATCCTCTGCCGACTCGTCTGAGCCCGCATCGGCGTTCTGGCCTTCCGCGCCCTCAGAGGCGTCGGTGTCCGACGGCTCGGAGGGGGATTCGTCCTCGATGGAGTCGCCGAACAAAAAGTCGAGTTCGTCGTCCTGCGCTGCAGCCGGCCAGGCCAGCAGCAGCCCGAGCACCAGCAACGCCCCCCAGGATCGGCTGGTTGTCATGTCTGTCCCCGTGCTGCACGACGGATGGTCCGCCCCAGCCGATCACGCTACCGAGTACCACCGCGATGTGGCATGACCTTTTGGGCCAATCACTTGACCGAACGGGACGCCGGACTCATTCGCGGAACTGCGACGGCGACATGCCGGTCCAGCGCCGGAAGCTGCGACTAAAGGAACTCTCGTCCGAGAATCCCAACTCGGCGGAGATCCCCGCAATCTTGTCGCCGCGCTCCAGTGCGCGACAGGCCAGTACTTGCAGTTCGCGGTCACGCAGCTGCTTGAACGAGAAGCCCTCATCGGCCAGCTTGCGATTGAGGTGTCGACCGCTCATGGCCAGCAACCGGGCGATGTCTTCCTTGCCCGCCTGCGGATGCCGTCGCACGGTCTCGGCCACGGTCGCGGCAAAACTGCGATCGCCCAACCGGGCCAAGGACTGGTCAGCCAGTTCTCGTAGCTGATCGCGCAGCGCCGGATTGGCCTGAATCAGCGGACGCGACAACAAGTCGCGAGAGAACAGCACCCGGTCCTCGGGGGCCTCGAAATGCACCTCGCAACCCAGCAACTCGCCGTAGCGGCTCACGGCATCACGGGGGGCATGACGAAACTCCACGGCCGAGGCCTCGAACTGATCCCCCGTACACCAGCGCGCGATGTGCATGGCGCAGGCCAGCGACATTTCGGCCCGTGCTTCACGGCACACTTCGTAATGGCCGGCATAGCAAAGCGCCATCTGCGACCCGGCTGGATGAAACCACACCTCGCCCCCCTGACTGACGATGGGGTGGTACTCGGTGTACAATTCCAGTGCCTCGCCCAGGGTCTCGCAACTCATCAGCAGCAGGCCGGCCACGTCGAGATGCCCCACCTGCAAATGCAGCGCCAGCTGCAACCCGATCAGCGGGTCGTCGCTGGCGGCGGAAAGTTGAGTCCAGAGCGCGTCGTGCACGTCCAGCCGGATGCGCTCCTCCCCGTCGGCCAGCGCAGGCAAATGGATGCCCAGCCGCGTGGCTGCCTCCAGCAGGGCCTGGCTGAATCGCCGGGTGACAGTTGGCTCGGTCATGGTCCTGATTTGTTCGTGTGCTGTCCCGAATGGCTCGGGAGCCAGGCGGTGTCGGCGCGTAATCTAGGCTCCCCCACATTCGCGCAGATTCATTCCCACTAATGTACGCCATCATCGGGGCCGGCCCCACGGGGTTGAGCATGGCCCGCAATCTCCAGAAGCTCGGCCTGCCCTTCATCGGCTTCGAAATCCATCGTGATGTCGGCGGACTGTGGGATGCCGACAGTCCGACCAGCACGATGTACGAGTCCGCCCACCTGATCTCGTCCAAGCGCATGACGGAATTCAAGGAATTCCCGATGGCCGACGACGTGGCCGAGTATCCGCATCACAGCGAACTCAAACGCTACTTCCAAGACTATGCCCGGCATTTCGAGCTCTACCCGCATTTCGAGTTCGACACCGAAGTCGTACGCGCCGAGCGTCAACACCCGGCCCCCGACGCGCCCTGGCTGATTACCACGCGTTGCAAGGGCCAGGAGCAAACGCGGGAGTTTGCCGGCCTCATGCTCTGCAACGGCACCTTGCACGAACCCAACCAGCCCGAACTGCCGGGGGAATTCACCGGCCGCGTCATGCACTCCAGTGAGTACAAGAGCGCCCGGGACTTCGCAGGCCAGCGCGTCCTGATCATCGGCTGTGGCAACTCCGGGGCAGACATTGCGGTCGACGCCGTGCACCACGCCAAGAGCGTGGACATGTCCCTGCGTCGCGGCTATCACTTTCTGCCCAAGTTCGTGCTGGGTCGGCCGATCGACACCCTCGGCGCCGGCCAGGTCGCCCTGCCCCGGCCGATTAAGCAGTTCATCGATGGCACGGTGATCAAGGCCCTGGTCGGCAAACCCTCCGACTACGGGTTGCCCGACCCCGACTACAAGCTCTACGAATCCCACCCGGTACTGAATTCGCTGTTGCTGCATTACGCCGGCCACGGGGATGTCACCGTGCGCAAGAACCTTCGGCATTGCCAGGGGCAGACCGTGACCTTCGAGGACGGCAGCAGCGGCGAGTACGACCTCATTGTTCAGGCCACCGGCTACAAGCTGCACTACCCCTTCATCGACCCGGCCGAGTTGAACTGGACTGGGGCGGCGCCCGCGCTCTACCTCAACTGCTTCCACCCCCACTCGGACAATCTGTTCATGATGGGCATGGTCGAAGCCACCGGGCTGGGCTGGGAGGCGCGCAGTCGCCAGGCTGAGCTGGTCGCGTTGTATATCCAGCAACTGCGCAACGGGGCCGAATCAGCACGGCAGCTGAAGCAGGCCAAGGCGGAACAGGCCGGCGAGCGGCTGGACGGCGGCTACGCCTATCTCAAGCTCGACCGCATGGCCTACTACGTCAACAAACAGGTCTATAACAAGGTGCTCACCCGCCATATCAATGCCTTGCGGGCCGACCTGCCGGCCAAGGCGGCTTGATGAATATCCTGATCACCGGCGCAGGCGGCTACATCGGCCGTCAGGTGGCCCGACAGCTCGCCGAGCAACATCACGTCATCGGCATTGATCTGCGCAGCGACCCCGACGCCGGCTTCGACCTGCGCGCCATGGACATCCGCAACCCGGCACTGCGGGATCTGGTCATCGACCAGCAGATCAGCCATGTCATCCACCTGGCCGCAGTGCTGGAGTTCAGTGGTGACCGCGCCCGCGACTACGACATCGACGTTAACGGCACTCGCAACGTGCTCGACGCCTGTCTGGCGGGCGGCGTGCAGCATCTCACCGTGACCAGCAGCGGCGCAGCCTATGGGTATTACGCCGACAACCCGGCGTGGATTTCCGAGACCGATCCGCTGCGCGGCAATGTTGAAATGCCCTATGCCGATCACAAGCGCCAGGTCGAGGAATTGCTGGCCGAGTACCGGCAAGCCCATCCCGAACTGGCCCAGCTGGTGCTGCGGGTCGGCACGGTGATCGGGGCTGGTACCCGTAACCTCATCACCAACTTGTTCGAGAAGAAGCGCCTGCTGGCGATACGTGGCTACGACTCGCCGTTCGTCTTCATCTGGGACCAGGATCTGGTCGGCATTATTCGCCACGGGGTCGAAACCGGTCAGGGCGGCCAGTTCAACGTGGCCGGCGATGGCTGCCTGACCATGGATGAGTTGGGCGTCTTGCTGGACAAGCCCGTACTCAAGCTGCCGCTGCCACTGATCAAGGCGGGGCTGATCATCGGCCACCGTCTGGGCCTGAGCCGCTATGCGCCGGAACAGATCAAGTTCATCCAGTTCCGGCCAGTGCTGGACAACCAGCGGCTTAAAGAAGTATTCGGCTACGTGCCCGCCAAGTCATCGCGCGAGGCCTTTCTGCACTGGCGCGACCACCAGCCGACCGTGCGATAACGTCGCTGCGCAGGCTAGAAGGAGGCTCCAATGTTGTCACCCCGCTGTTTGCTCCTCCTGTTAACCGCCGCGGTGCTGGCGGCCTGCAATGGCGCATCGCCTGTCGCCGAGGACGGCGCATCAACCAGCGCGGTCAGCGTGACCCGGACAGCCGGCGGCGTCCCGCACATCGAGGCTGACGACTGGTTTGGCCTAGGTTATGGCTATGGCTATGTGGCCGCCAAGGACGCGATTTGCCGGATCGCCGAGTTCTACGTCACCGCGGCTGGCGAGCGGTCACGGTACTTCGGCGCCGATGCGGATTTCCCATTCCCGGCCAATGGCTTCACCTTCAAGAACCTCAACAGCGACTTCTTCTTCCAGCTGATTCGCGCCCAGGGCACGGTGGAGCGCCTGGCCGCGCAACCGCCGCCGCTGGGCCCGGGGCCAGAAATTCGGGACCTGTTTGCCGGGCATGTGGCGGGCTATAACCGCTACCTGGAGGACACTGGCGTCGACCAGCTTAGCGACCCCACATGCCGTGGTGCTGACTGGGTCAAGCCCATCACCACCGATGACGTGTTCCGCATGGCCTATACCTTGGCCATCTTCGCGGGTTCGGCGCCATCGGTGGACGGAATTGGTGGCGCAGCGCCCGTGACCGAAGCCAGTGCCGGCGACTTACCGGCCGTGATCGCCGGATTGCGCACCGCCGGTGACTGGCAGCCCGGCGGGCAGATGGCCAGCAATGCCGTGGCCATCGGCACCGAGGCCAGCGCCGATGGCACGCCCATCCTGATGGGCAACCCGCACCAGACCTACAACGACTCGGGCATCTTCTATCAGGCCAGCTTCCGCATTCCCGGCGAGGCGGAGCTGTCCGGCACCAGCTTTCTGGGTCTGCCGTTCATCGTCATCGGCACCAACCGGGATGTGGCCTGGTCGCATACGACCTCGTCGGCTTTTCGATTCACGCCCTACCAGATGACCCTGGCCGGTCCGTACAGCACTGTCATCGACGGCGCCGTCGAGCCCATGCAGGCCTGGCCGCTAACGGTCCAGGCCCGACAGGCCGACGGCAGTCTGACCACGGTTGATCGCACGCTTTACACCACTCGTTTCGGCCCGATGGTGACGAACATCGCCGGCCTGCCGGTATTCGCCTGGACGCCAACGCTGGGCTTTGCACTGGCCGATCCGAATCGCGAGAACATGCGCTACCTCAACCACTTCGTGCGCCTCGCAAAGGTGCGGACAGTGCGCGAATTCGAATCGCTACTCGACACCCTGCAGGGGATTCCCTGGGCCAATACCGTGGCTGTTGATCGCGGCGGCGAGGCGTTCTACGGCGACATCACGGTGGCCGCCAATGTCGAGGACGATAAGGCCATCACCTGCGGATCGGCCGCAGGACTGGTTGCGTTTCCCTTGCTGGGCCTACCCATTCTGGACGGCAGCCGATCGGACTGCGCCTGGGATGACGACCCGGACGCGGCGGCTCCCGGCATCCTGGGCCCTGCCCGGTTGCCCCGGCTGTTTCGATCCGACTACGTCAGTAACTCGAATGATTCGCACTGGCTGACCCATCCCGACCAGCCGCTGACCGGCTTCCCGCGAATACTGGGCGAAGAAGGCACGGAGCGACGGCTGCGCACATGCCTGGGCTTGACCATGATCCGCGAGCGCCTGGCAGGCACCGACGGCTACCCCGGCGCCGGCTTCACCCATGACATCATGATGGACTGGGTCTTCGGCTCGCGGCAGTACCTGGGCGAGCTGTGGCGGGATGAACTGGTGAGCCTTTGCAGCACACTGGGCATCGCGGTCGGCAGCGCCGGGCCGGTGGACGTCTCCGAGGCTTGCAGTGTGCTGGCTGCCTGGGACCTGACCACCAACCTGGACGCGCCTGGCGCACTGCTGTTTCGGCGTATCGCCGGCCGACTAACCGGCCAGACCCTGCCCTCCGGCACCACCACCCAGACCCGTCTGCCCGGCACGCACGCGTTTCTGACGCCCTTCGATCCGGCCGCGCCCATTGACACGCCCAGCGGTCTGAACCCGTTGCATCCCAGCGTGCAAACCGCGTTGGCCGATGCGGTTGCCGAACTGAACGACGCAGGCATCGCCCTAGATGCCACCCTGCGCGATTACCAGTTCATCGAACGAGCGGGCCAGCGCTACCCGCTGCATGGCGGCATCGATCGCATGGGCTCGTACAGCATCATGAACATCGACTGGGACCCGGCCGTGGGCTACGCCAATCCCTACCACGGCAACACCTATACCCAGGTCGTGAGCTTCCCCCCACAGGGCTGCCCGCGCGTGTCAACGATCACCACCTACGCCCAATCGCCTGATCCCAGTTCGCCCTACCACGCCGACCAAACCGCCCTGTATGGCGACAAACAATGGCTGGAGGTGCCCTTTTGCCAGGCGGCGATTCGCGAGCAGGCCATCGAGCAGCTGGATGTGCCGCCGCCGCCCGACCCCGCCAGCCGGTAGGCCTTAGACCGAAGCCCGGCTGGATGCGGCCCGCCGATCACCACACCCCCGCCGTGGTCCCGGTGGGCACGTGGCGCAAACCCCGGCGAACCGCCACAATACCCCTGGCAGTACGAGGCCATGCACGCGAGCGCGTACGGGATGCTGCGTCGGATCCGGCACCGTCATGATCGTCAGACAACCGCCAGGCCGCACGAATCGTCCGTGCTTCCCCCGGCGGGAGTGCTTTGCCGGCAGCCAGACATTTGACGGTCCAGGACAATCTTGATGAGTGATCCATCGACACGCCCCGGCACCATCGGCTGGGTGGACCTGACAAGCCCGCACGCCAGCACGCTCAAGGAGTTCTACGCAGCCGTGGTGGGTTGGCAGGCCGAAGCGGTCCCCGTCGACGATCATCAGGACTACGCCGTCGGCCCGCCCGGCGCCGACCCGGTGGCCGGGCTATGCCACGATCTCCCCCCAAACCAGGGTCTACCGGCTCAGTGGCTGATCTACATCCACGTCCTTGACCTGGATGCGGCGGTCCGAGCCTGCCTCGACCATGGAGGTACGCTGCTGCGGCCGGCACAATCCGAAAAAGCGCCTCGTTTTGCCGTCATTCGGGACCCGGCGGGTGCGGTCTGCGCCCTGTACCAAGCCAATCCCGTGCAAACACAACAATCAGGAGACATGACATGAGCAAGATCTCGACCGAACGCGTTGGACATATCCTCAAGATCGGCTTTGATCGCGCCGACAAGTACAACGCCTTCGATCTGGAGATGTGGCGGGAGCTGTCCGAAGCATTTGCCGAACTGGACCGGGACGATGACCTGCGCTGCGCGGTGATCTACGGCAACGGCAAGCACTTCACCGCCGGATTGGAACTCACCGACTGGCAGGACGTGTTCTCCTCAGGCGCCTGGCCCAAGCCCGACGCGGGACTTTGCGACCCGGTGGGCCTGCACCCGGACCGTCGTGTCTCCAAGCCGCTGGTCTACGCCATCCACGGGATTTGCTACACCATCGGCATCGAGCTGATGCTGGCCGGCGATATTCGCGTGGCGGCCGCCGGCACCCGCTTTGGCCAGATCGAGATTAAGCGCGGTATCTACCCGGTCTGCGGAGCGACCACACGCTTCATCCAGAACATCGGCTGGGGCAACGCCATGCGCTACCTGCTGACCGGTGATGAGTTCGGCCCGGAAGAGGCCCAGCGCATGGGCTTGATCCAGGAAGTCACCGAGGCCGATCAGGTGGTGAATCGCGCGATGGAAATCGCCGAAACCATCGCTGCCCAGGCCCCGCTGGGCGTGCGTCAGACGCTGGTTTCTGCACGGATCCAACAAGCCACGCTGGAGCAGGCCGCGGTTCAGCAATTGCTGCCCGATCTCAAGCCCATCATGGCCTCGGACGATGTGAAGGAAGGCGTGCAGTCGTTCGTGGAGCGCCGCCCTGCCGAATTCAAAGGGCGCTGAAGCACACGGTGCGAGCCCGCTTGCCGTCCCCAGACGGGCAGGTGGGCTGCCCTCTGACAAGCCCAGCGGCTACCAGCAGT
This sequence comes from Pseudomonadota bacterium, assembly GCA_036156195.1. Classification (GTDB taxonomy): domain Bacteria; phylum Pseudomonadota; class Gammaproteobacteria; order Nevskiales; family OUC007; genus Abyssibacter. The sequence continues at coordinate 330,748 of JAYZUZ010000011.1, forward strand.
GGGTACCGCTTCCGCTGGCTGTTCGCGCCCCGCTCTCTGTCATGCCCAGCGTGCCGCAGGCCGTATCATGGCTGGCCTGTGCGCCCTGGGGCGCAGCAGTGACCGTGTAGGTCGTGGCTGACAAGGCATTGCTGTCCAGCGCAAACGTATACGACGCGCTGAGGTCAGTCGCACACTCCAGGCTGGGCAGCGCCACGGCATCCCCGGCACTGTCCTCGTCGTAGCGCAGATTCGTCGTGTAGAAGCGTTCCATGAACTGGCTGTACTCGCTCAGGCAGGCCTTGGCCGCCCCGCGCTTGGACTTCATTACGCTGTTGGTATAGGCAGGGTAGGCAATCGCGGCAAGAATGCCGACGATCCCGACTACTATCATGAGTTCGATGAGCGTGACACCACGCTCCCGGCTACCTGCTCTCACCGTGGCTGCCCCTGTCCCAGAATGTAGATGCGCACCAGCCTTCCCGCGGCATCCTGCTCAAACGCCACGCGCTGGCCGACGAGCTGCTGCGGATCATGGTCTACGAACTGGGGTTCGAACCGTCCGCTGTCTGGCAGCATGACCTGGGTGTCCAGTCGGTAGGAGTAGCGCCGACCACCCATTTCCACCTCTTGCTTCTGACTGTCCACGGCCGTGACCACGGCCTGGGTTTCTGCCTGATCCGGCGCGAGTGGTACTAATTGCAGCGCCTGCGCATGGAGTTGTGCACTCCCCAGTAACAGGCATCCCAGGATCAGAAGGCTGCGGTACAGCTGCATCGTGTTGAACCTATTCGGGTGGAACTTCATGCCAGCTTACTCGGCCGGTTACGGTGGGGTTGTTGATCGGCACGCTGCCGAGGCTGCCGGATGAACCACCGGCAACCAGCCATCGGCCCAGAATGACCGCTTCTGTCGTCAGACCAATCCCCAGATCGATCGACCCGGCCGGCAGCTTGTCTCCGGATGCGTCTTCCAGCAGGTCCGATGCATCGAAATGATTGTTGCGATCCAGGTCGAAGAACACACTGTCCACACTGGCGCCGGTGAAGGCATCAATGGCGTTGATGAAGCCGGTTCCGCCAACCGCACAGCTGGCCGTACTGGGGATGATGCTGCTGCCCACCAGCACCGTGGACAAAAGGGTCGGATCCGAAACGAAACGTTCGCCCAGCGGCACCCCGTTAGGCGGCACCATGTCCAGATACCAACCATCCTTGCCGGTCATGTCACCGGCCGTGGCCCGACCGAACGCCCGGACCGATTGACCGAAGGCGGTGGTGTCGACGGTGATGCTGCGCGCACGCAAATCGCTGCGACCACCCACCTGTGACCCATCATCCCTCAGCCCGTACCAGGTGTTCACCGCCACGGATGATTGATCCGCTGCGGTCAGATAGCGCCCGGTGCCGAAAAGCACGAAACGCTGACCGGCCGTGGCGCCCCCACGCGGGTTCAGGCCGATGGCCACACCCGAGGTGATGGGCTGACGATTCCCATTGCTGTCCTGCGCGATAAAGAACGGTTCATACGTCCGTCCCTGCTTGAACGAGGGCTCCCATTGCGACGGGTTTCTCGCAGATAAATCGAACTTCCACAGGTTGCCCAGCAAATCGCCGGCATACACGGTATCGACCGTGCCATCTCCGTCCTCATCCCAACCCTTGGGCGAGGACAGGCCATTGGTATCGGCAGCACTGCCTGCACCGGTATCAATACTGGCGATGATCGATCCGTCGGTGATGTCGATGACCAACAACTTGGCGCGTTCGTCAGCGCTGTTGTAGCCGTTGCCTACGATCACCGCGGTATCACCGTTGTTCACCTTGGCGATAAACGGCTTGCCGACCACATGCCCAAGATCCGCATGGGTTAGCTCCCAGAGCACATCCGATGCGGCGAAGCTGGATGGGGTGGTCACGTCCAATCCGACCAGCGCCTTGCCGCCGCGCCCGAGGCTGGCCACCGCGATGTTCTGCGACGGCGTCTGGGACCGGGTGGACACCACGACCTCGCCGTCCACGAAAAAGGCATGGTCGTAAGCGGGGTCGCTTAGATCCGCGAGCCGGCTGTACACCGCCGATGGGACATAGGCAAAGATTTCCTGTCCATTACTAGCATCGAAACCGTGCAGCATGCCGTCGTTGGCGCCCACGATCAGGGTGTCGTTGTCCGGCACATAGGTCGGAGACGAATGGATGATGTCGCCCAGCACACTGTTGCGATTCCGGTAACTGCCACCGAAGGTCTGCTCGCCGCTGCGGTTGCCGCGCAAATAGTCCAGCACTGCCGAACTGCCCAGCGCGGACTGCTGCGCAGAACTGAGTTGATTCCAGACAAATTCGGCTCCCTGGGAGGAGCTATCGTTCCAGGTCATGATCCGCCGCAGGTTGGGCGCGGGAATACCCTGGCTCGCCGACCAGCTGGGTGTCGAGGCCACCCCGGATGCCGTGACATCGAAAGCGACCAGCTCTCCCGTCCACTGTCCGCTGGTGAAGCGCGCCTGAAACACCTGGGAACTGGTCTGCAGCGAGGTGGTGTTGGCCGTGACATTCGATGCCGAAGCCACACGATCGGTAATTGTCGACAGTGCGGACTGCAGACCATCCGCAAACTCACCGGCATCTGCAGCCGCGACAAAACTGCCCCGCCCATTGATCGTCGCATGCCACAGGTCATCAATGCGCCGATTCGCCGACCCCGAGAAGGGGTCAGGCCAGCTCTTGGCACCGGATTCCAGCGCGGGCAGGTCGCTGGACGGATCGAGTGTCCCCGCAACGCCAATGGACAGCCCGAACGTGCTCATGTGCTGCCAGAAAGCCGGGTCAGCTGAGGTTGGGCGCACCTTGTTGGCCAGGTCAGGTCGCAAGTCCGTTTTCCAGTAAGCCATGGCTACATCAGCCAGCGTCGCCGAGTGGCTGTCCTGATAGGGATTGACCGGCGTGTACTGATAGCTCGCACCATCCGCATTGGTGATGGTGCTGCCGTTGCTGCCGTCTTCATTCCCGACCGCGGCCGGTTCCGCTCCGTTCCAGAAGCCATCCGTGGTCACGATCGCAAAGCTCTGACGACATTCAAGCTGTGGCGCGGGCCCCCAGGGTCCGGTATCCGAGGTTTCTGCGTAGTACTCGCCGACCCATTGCAGGCCGGTCCGAAGCGGCGTGCCGTTGGTGTTGATCGTGGTCTGGAGCAACCGATCAAAGAATGTCTGCTTGTTCGTTCCGGTGAACAAACCACTGACGGGGATACGGTATTCACCGGCCCCGTTAATGGTTCGGAACCCCACCCTGAAATCAGAACCTAGCCCCGAGAACGCCAGCGATGCCCCCGCACGCGCAGCGAGAATGCGCGAGCGGTAGTAGGAGAACCAGTTGGCGAAATTCTGACGTTCTTGCGCCACAGTCCGCGTAATCCCGCCCGGCCAGCTGAAAGAGGTCACCGACGACTCGCTACCGCCATCTAAATCCTTCACGTAGGCGTTGCTGCCGCGGATCTGATAGCGATGGTAGTTGTCGCGATCGTCGACACTGCCGCTGCCCTTATAAATGTAGAACGTGATCGGGTGGTAATTGCGGGAGTGGTAGCCGCCATCGTCTGTGGTATAGACGTAGGCCTGCGTGTGATCCGTGTTGTAGGGATTGGTAAACCAGAGTGCGTATCCCGAGTTTCGGGCCGTCAGGTTAATCGTGCCTGCCGCGCTATTCGACGGGTTGAACGGGGCTGCCGTCGGGTTCGCATCCCCGTAGCTGGTGCCGTCGGCCCGGGCCCAGGGGATGTAGGTGACCGTGGGGTTGTAGAACACCGCGTTATTGGTCGGTGAACGACTGTAGAAGTTGTGCAGATTATTGTCGTCGAACCCCGGCACCTGGTACGCGTACATGGTGCCCCCGTACAGTGAGGCGGGCGGCGGAAACAGGTAATACGCGAAGTACAGGTTCTGGTCGGGCATGACCTCCCACTGCATGCTGCCGGAGTCATCTAGCAGGAAGAATAGATTAGCCGGCGTCGCCAGCCCGCTTTGCAGCGGCACATTGGGAAAACTGACCGCCGCAACGGCCAGCGCGGACAGCATCATCCCCACCGAAGTCGCCACAATCTTGGGCAGCCAGCACAGCCACCGAATCGTCCTCAACGTATCAAGCCGGTACATAGGTCACCTGCAACATCACATTGGCCCGGTCCCCGCCCCCGGAGACAGCGGTGATTCGGTAGCGCGGAGCCAGGCAGTACGGCGAGACCGGTCGCATCCGATCACAGCCAAACCAGCGTGGGGCCGTGCCCATGTCCTCCACGATGAAGCGTGGCGCCTGTGCAATCAGCGCCCCCAGGCTGACCGTTGCCGTGCGCCAGTCAGTGAAGTTGGGATCCAGCCAACGCTCCGTATCGTTGACATCCGGTGTCGCACACAAGCCGTTGGAGCAACCCGATGCGGGAAAGCTTGGGTTGGTACCGGGTGCAACCAGCGCCTCGGCCTCTCGCAGAGCCGCTTCCACGGCCTGAAAGGTCAGCGCCCGGTCGTAGCTGGCGGTCACCATTTTCTCCTGCAAGCTCACGTCACGCATGGCGCTGCTGGCCAGCACGCTCAGGATCACCAGCATCAGCAACCCGACCAACAGCGCAGCGCCGCGCTGTTGTGGAAGGTGACTGGTCAGGAGATGCGGCATCACGGCACCCGGTTCCGCAGCGTGACAACATGGCTGAAATCACGTTGCAGGCGTCCGCCATCGGTTGCGATGCCTGTGGCCGTGCTCTCGACGGTGACCTGCGCGCGCACGGCCTCCACCTGCGCCCAGTCAGCAACAGCCGAGGCATCCACATAGTCGCTGGCCCCGGCCTCCAGATACTGCAGCTGCAGATCGATCACACCGTCAATCACCTCCTGCGGTGATTCGTTGAGATTGACGCGGTACAACGAACGCCCGCCGGTCGCCGCGCGCCCGTTGGCACCGACGTACCATGCACGGGCGGACAGCTTGGAAATACGGGCATGTTCATCAAACGCGTAGGGCGTGCCATTGGTGGTACATACCGTGGGAAACCCGAGCCCCTTGCTGCAATTACCAATCGATCCGGTGCCGGTGTTGTGCACCAGGTTCACATTGGTGCCTGGCTGGGCATTGGTCACCTGCAGGATGGCAATCTGCCGGTAATCACAGACCATGATCACGTCATCGTCATCAATACCGTGGTTGACCGTATTGACCTTGAACTGCGCCGATGGCGGGTTGTGCTGGACCACCGTCAGCCCGCGGCCACCGACGCCGGAAATCGCCTGAATCGCATCCGTCCCCGCAATGCGGCGCGCTGCAGCCGTGCCGAAGGCAGAGCCTGCAAAGGCCTGATCGCCCTCATACCCCCACAAGCTACGACTCATGTCCGCATACCAGGCGGGCGGGGTGGTATGGGCGCCATTGAGCACGTTGGCCACGGGCAGGCCCTTGCCGCAAAGCGACCCGCCGGCTTCTCGCAGGTCTCTGGCCATGAGCTCAAACGCCACGCGGATGGTCTCCTGCATGCGAGAAAGCCCTTCATTGGAGCGGTAGCTTTGTTTGGTCGACAGGAACACGCCGATCACGCCACCAATGATGAGCAGGCCCAGGGTCATGGCGATGAGCAGCTCCACCAGCCCGATACCCGCCTGCGAACGCGGCCGGCCGGTCATAGTTGGCTCCGCAGCTGCAGCGTTTCGGTTTGTTGGCCGCCAACCGCCCGGCTGTCATCCCATTGCACCACCACCTCGCAGACCGGGGCGGCGGTGCTGCAGTCCACCGCACCATTGCCACCGGCCAGGTTGCTCGCCAACTGGGCCCGCCAGGCTCGTAAATCGCGTTCTGCCAGACTATTACCCGCCCCCGGCGTCTCATCCAGCGCTAGGTCGAAATCGCCGGCCAGCGCCGCATCGCGGTTCGCTCGTAGCGACTCCAGAATCGAATACGCAGCAATAATCCCCTGGGTGCGTTCGGAGGCACTTTGATTCGACCGCAGTGCAGCGCCCTGCAAGGCAGCCACACCGAGTATGCCCACGGACACCACGAACACAGCCACGAGCACCTCGACCAACGAAGCGCCCTGGACTGCGCGAGGGCTAGGCCGCATCGTCACAGTCAGATGCCGCGCATTCCGTGGATGGCCCGCTGCACTGACGATCACAGGCACAGCGTTCGGTCCGGACCCGCCCCGAGACGATCAGCACCATTCGCCGGACGTTTTCGTATGGCGCATTGCCTTCCATGCACATCCAGATCGAACCCCAGGACCCGCCTTGCAGCGTGCCATCCGGGTTATAGGTGATGTGCGGAAAACCGCTGGCGGTACCGCTGACATCCACCGATGCAGACAATGGCCCCTCACGCAGCACCTCGCCGGCATCCATGACATCGTCGGCATCCTGATCACGCCAGACGACCCAGGACGGCTCCGTGCCTGCGCGATACGACCAGCGGACCGAACGGTTCTGCCGCAGCGCCTCGACCCGGGCCAGCGACAAACCGGCGAGGACTTCATTGGACTGGGTGGCCAGCGTATTGCCACGCAGGGTGGACATAAAGGACGGAACACCCACTGCCAGCAGGATCGCGGCGATGCTGACCGCCACCATGACCTCAAGCAGCGTCATACCACCCTGACGCCGCCGGACCGGTCGTTTTGCAACGCAGACATGCTCTGTGGACATGCGCCCTCCCCTTGCAGACTCAGCACCGGCGCCTGCAACCAACCAACGTCGGACTCCGCACGCCGAAATGCTGCTGGTCTCCCTGACCAGGCCCGAAATCCAATAGCGGCCGGGCCACCGCAGTGTACAGCGATCAGTGAAATATTGATTTTATGGGTCTCAATGTGTTTGACCGCAGGTTGCGCCGACTCATCGGTTTGGCGGATGCGGCGAAGCGATCACGCCCGCTAGCCTGCTGTGCTCACAACATCAGGGGGAAGCAAGCCCATGAAACAATGGATCGCGCTGGTCATGCTGGCCGGCTGCGCGCAGGCCCAGGCAGCCCAGTTTGGAGGAGGACTGGCCATTGGCGCTGGACGCGGTGATGGTCAGATCGATGAAGGGTTTGAGCTGGATGTGGACCAGCAACTCTTCGAGTTCGGGTTTCTGATGAACATGGACCTGGGCGCCGACAGCAGCCTGCTGATGTATCGCTTCGGCGCCAGCATCCTGCTGCAGAATGTGGAGACCAACGACGGCGGCGATCAAGTTTCGGACAAGCAGGCGCTCAACCTGACGAACACGCTGGCGTTCAAATTCATCGCCAAACCCCGGTTCAAGTTGTGGGCTGGCCCATCGCTCTACCTCGGCGCAGGCGATGTGACCTACGCGTCTGACGACAACGAGAGCGTTTACTACGCAGGACTGGGTCCGACCGTCGGCATCGACTACGGCATTGGACAGCGCGGACCAACGCTTGCCCTTGAGCTTGCGTACCGCTTTATCCGTCAGGACTTCGCGGACGACGAAATCGGCTTCGACACTGCAGAACTCAACGACGTCGCCGTCCGTTTCGGGCTGTTGTTCGGCGACTAAGCCCGTTGAATCAGCGGGCGCCGACTACACGGCGCCCGGCTGGTCTTACTTTTCGACAAACGCCCGCTCGATCACGTAGTCCCCACGCTCTCCAATGCCTGGTGAGATGGTGAAGCCACGTTCGTCCAGAATCGACGCCGTGTCCTTGAGCATGCCGGGACTCCCGCAGAGCATGGCGCGATCATGTGCGGGACTCATCGGCGCCAACCCCAGGTCGTCCGTGAGTTTGTTGCTGCGGATCAGATCAGTAATGCGGCCACGGTTATGGAAGTCCTCACGCGTGACGGTCGGGTAGTAGATCAACTGGTCGCCGACCAACTCGCCCAGGTACTCGTGCTCACGCAGCTCATGCTCCAGCACATGGCGATAGGCCAGATCATTCTCATAACGCACCCCGTGCACCACGATGACTTTTTCAAAGCGCTCGTAGCTTTCCGGGTCCTTGATCAGGCTCAGGAACGGGGCCAAGCCGGTGCCAGTGGCCAGTAGCCACAGGTGACGACCGGGATTCAGGTCATCCAGCACCAGCGTGCCGGTGGGCTTGCGACTCACATAAATCTGATCGCCTTCTTTGAGATGCTGCAGGCGACTGGTCAATGGCCCATCCTGGACCTTGATGCTGAAGAACTCGAGGAAGTCCTCGTGGTTTGCGCTGGCAATGGAATAGGCGCGCAACAGTTTCTTGCCCTCGACATCCATACCAACCATCACGAACTGCCCGTTACGGAAGCGCAAAGCCTCGTCACGCGTGGTGGTAAAGCTGAACAGGGTTTCGTTCCAGTGGTGAACACTGAGCACGGTTTCGGGAGCTACTGCGGCCATGTCGTTTATCGCCTGGGCGCCGTGGATGGGACGGGCACGATAGGACTGCCGGGAGACTGCCGCAATGCAGCATCCGCTTTTGTTATATGGATCAAACGGTTCCTGACATACCCGCCAGACCGCGGCCGTAGCGCCAAATGAGAACGCTTCCGGTAATCATTCAAATTGTCTTGATAAATCAGTGACTTAGCTTGCCCATATCGGAATGGACGCGTATCCTCACGCGCACTTCACGTCTGCAGACCGGACACACCCGGCCACAGGAGCACTGCCATGAAAGGCGACAGCAAAGTCATCGAATACCTGAATGCCGGCCTCAAGAACGAGCTGACCGCGATCAACCAGTACTTTCTGCACTCTCGGATGCTGCAGGATTGGGGCATCCACGAACTGGCCAAGAAGGAATACGAAGAGTCCATCGATGAGATGAAGCATGCCGATGCGCTGATCCAGCGCATTCTGTTCCTCGGGGGCCTGCCAAACCTTCAGGACCTGGGCAAGCTGTTCATCGGCGAGACCGTCAAGGAAATCCTGGAGTGCGATCTCAAGATCGAGATGCAGGCACACCCCTTGTACAAGGATGCCGTTGCGCATTGCGAACAGGTCGGCGACTACGTGTCCCGCGAGCTGTTCGTCAAGATTCTTGAATCTGAAGAAGGCCATATCGACTTTCTCGAGACTCAGCTGGCGCTGCTGGAGCGTCTGGGCGAGCAGAACTACGCCCAGTCCCAGGTGGGCACAGACCCCAACCACGAGCCCAATCCGGCGATGTAAATTGCAAGGCGAGGCGGTGCTGGTCCGCCGCCTCGCCTGATCAAAGCCCCCAGAGCCCCTCCGGGGCTGCGCCCTACGAGGCGTGCATGGGCGCTTTGCGGGCCGGGTGGACGCCAGCGACCTGCATCTAGAGCCGGATTCCCGCCTGCTCCCAGCTGCGCTGGATGCGTCCGGTGATGCGCGCGCTGTCATGAATCTGCAGCTCGACCTCACGCCCCAGACGCAGATCGCCCTCGATCCGGCTACCCGGTCCGATGACCAAGCGCGGCACTGAACGCGAGCGACCCTCCGGCTGCTCGTAAACGATATCGCCGACGATGACGGTGTTGCTGCCCGTATCGATGGAACTGTTCACGGTCTCGATGCCTCCCTCGATACGGGCCTGGGACAGACTGATCTGCCCATTGACGGTTTCCAGCCCGCCGAGAATGCGGGCACCCGGCCCCAGCCGGATATCGCCGTTGACGCTTTCGATGCCCGCATCCACCCGCAGGGCATCACCGGCTTTGATGCCGCCGTTCACCGACTCAATATCACCGATGTGGACGTGGTCGCCCAGCGTGATGCCACCATTGACCACCTCGATACCTTCGACCTGACAGCGGTCACCCACGGTGATGGAACCGTTGACGGTCTCCAGCGAACCAACCCGGCTGTTCGGACCGATGCGGATCGCTCCATTGATCAACTCAAAGTCGGCCGATGGATCATCGATGCGGTCCACATCAACGCCCGCACAGGCTGAAGCCGCCAGCACCAGACTGCATAACCCAAGCAGGCGCCCTGTCATCTGCTTATTCATGTCTATCAACTCCCATGGTCGTGGTGCTTCGAAGCGGAGCACCGAGCATGCCAGACTTTATTGATTTAATTTTCAGTCACTTACGCGGCGGCCACCACAAAACAACGGGCGATTTCGGTCAAGATCACCGAAGTTTGGCGACGGATCCAATACAACCTGTCAGATGAGAACGCGCGGCAAAGCGTCGCAACCCAGTCAATGGGCTTACAATGCCCAGCCTCTCCCACACGCGAATCTGCCTGCATGGAACTGTTCATCGACTCTGCGGACATCGAGGAGCTGCGCCGCTGCGTGGCCGGCGGCTTGGTTGACGGCGTGACCACCAACCCCTCGCTGGTGGCCAAGACCGGACGTCCGTTTCACGAGACCGTGGTCGCCATCTGCGACCTGGTCGGCGGCCCGGTAAGCGCCGAGGTGACGGCCACGGAAGCCGAGCCCATGCTCTCGCAGGCACGACAGCTGGCCGCTTTGCACGAGCATGTCGTCGTCAAGCTGCCGCTGACCCGAGACGGTCTGCAGACCTGCCGCGCGCTGACAGACGAAGGCATCAAGACCAATGTCACGCTGTGCTTCTCGGCGGTCCAGGGATTACTGGCCGCCAAGGCCGGCGCGACCTATGTCTCGCCGTTCATTGGTCGCCTGGACGACATCGGTCAGGCCGGCATGGATCTGATCCGCGACCTGCGGCAGGTTTACGATAACTACGGCTTTGAAACCAAGGTGCTGGCTGCCAGCATCCGGCACACCGAGCATTTGCTCCAGGCTGCACTGGCGGGCGCCGATGCCGCCACCATTCCGGCAGGCGTGTTCGACAAGCTGCTGAACCATCCGCTCACCGACAGCGGGCTGGAGCGCTTTCTGGCTGACTGGAAAAAGGCCGGGCTCTAAGCCGGCACGACGGGTTCCGGGTTAACCCACCCGGGACCCGCGGTAGACCAGGCCGGCACGCGGCCGTTCGTCCGCGTCGGCATGGCCTGCCGCCCGCCCCGTCGGCTCCACCGGCACGCCACGATACATCCTCGGTGCCGCAGGTGCCGCCGGCGCCTGACGCAGGCGATCCAAGGCCGCTGCCAATACAGATCGGAGCTCGGCCACGCGAAACGGACGCACAAGATCAGCCCGGGCGTGGTCTCTGCGATCAGCCAGGGTGATCTGCTGCTGGCGCCCATGCGTGCCAGGCGGTGTCGACGCGGTCGCCGCAACGATGAGCAAGTCGGCATCCGCCGCGCCGGTCGGCACGAACTCGGCGCCTAGTTGCGGGCCCAGACTGTTCATCGCCGACAGCAAGCCGCGTTGCTGCGATTCAACGAGATCACTCCACCCCACCCGAACGGTCATCCGTGGCTGCTTCGCCATGATCCACTCCCTGGATACCTGGCGTGATGCGCTGCAACAACCGCGCCATTCGCGCCGCCCGCTGGTCTGGAAGCTGCGCACGCTCATCGGCTGATCTTGCGCTGCAAAAGGATTTCGCAGCGCACAAAACGTCCAGCTGATGGCGCTTTTCCGGATCGCAATCGGTGCCCGCCTCCGGCTTCACACAACCGTTGCATGGTCGTGTTATCCCACCGCCACGGCGGCGGATGTCCCGCCGCTGCAGTCGGCCTCGCCGGCTGACTCTCATGGAAGATGACCGGAGGCAACATGAAACGCATGCTCGGTGCATGGCTTGTGTGCTGCGGCGCGTTGATGAGCTGGGAGGTATACGCCGCTCCCTGCTTGATCTTCGTCCACGGCAAGCAAACTGATACCAACACCTTCACCAGCTGGACCGCCGCTCGCGACTACTGGAAGAACGGCAGCGACGACTTCATCCAGACGGCCACCAAGAACTTTGCGACTGATTACTACGTGGTCGGCTACAACGGCTCACAGGCTTACTGGGATGCCGACGCGGCAGGCCATGTGGCCAATGAGATTGTCGCCGCGACCAACGGCACAGCCGACGGCGGCGGCAACAGCTGCGGCACCACCTACGCCCAGGGCGGCAGCTTCTGGATCGTCGCGCACTCCATGGGCAACACGGTGATGGACTTCATCCTCGGCAACAACGACAGCTCGGACCCCAATTACAACTACAACGGTCCCTACGACACTGTCGCCAGCCGGATCAGCCTGAGCATCAGCCTGTCCGGTGCCCACCGCGGCTCCGAGGGCGCCGATGCGGTCTGCGGACAATCCAGTGGCGGCTGTAACTGGGCTGCCAGCTGGATTCAAAGCTGCGACACCGCCACCTACTGGCTGCGCTCCTCCGAGGATGTACAGGTCCGTGCCTTCTCCAGCGCCCCGGCCAAGAATGTCTATCTCACCGGGGGCTATGAAGCGATTTTCGGCGCCAGCGCCTGCCTGTCCGGCGAGGACGACGGCGTGGTCCAGTATGCGTCGATCTACGCCTGTAATGGCTCAGCGACGACGAGCTACGACAACGGCGACGCCTGCGGCAACAGCAGCAAGCAGGAGGTCTCGGGCTTCTTCAACCTGGATGCCGCCCACGAGAACCATTCCGACATCCGCGATGCCTCGGATTCGGATACCCGACGCTCCATCCCTGACGGCATCTGGACCTGCAGCGGAAGTGCCTGTTCACCGAACACCGTTGTTCAGAGCAGCATGACCTCCGCCGAGTTCGTCAGCATCCTCTACTAGCCGCCACAGGAGACATCCATGCGATTCATCGCAAGCTTCATAGCCGGCGGCCTCATGACCGCCACTGCATCCGCCCAGTCGGCCACCCTGCCGGACCTGGCTGCACATGCGGCAGCCAGCGCCGCCGAGCAGGCCCGGTATCCGGCCTGGTCCCAACCCCTACAGGTGGACAGCGATCCCATCCTCAGCGCCCGTGAGATCAGCATCCAGTCCGTGCGCGGACCCAACGGTGAGGCGCCGGCGCTGCAGGCCTGGACCTCTGACGTGGCAGTACAGCCTGGCGAGACCATCCAGCTCTTCGCGCAGCTCGCCTGGCTGGACACCGAACAATCCCCCTGGGAACAGCTCCGCTCGGCGACAGGCGCATGGTCAATCTCGGCCGAGCTGGTCACCGAGGCCGGCGAGACGCTGGCCAACCTGGAGTACGTAGATACCGGACGGGGACTGGATGTCCTGGCCGGTGACGGGGTGTTCACCACGGCCCTGACGCTGGACGCCACCCAGGCGCCCCCGCTGGGCCACGCCAACAGCGTACTGGTCCGACTCACCGCCACGGCGCCGGATGGCACGGTGCGCAAGGGCTCCACCGGGTTTCTCTACAGCAATCCAGCGGCAAAGCTCACCGGCCGGTTCCGGCAGAGCATCGAAGACGGGCACTTGGTGGTCCTGGCTGAGACCACGGTCGCAGCCGCTGGCCGCGTCCACCTGGAAGGTAGCTTGGCCGATCTGGCCGGGCAGCCGCGGGCCCTTGCCCAGACAGCGGAGGTCTTGTCACCGGGCATGCACTGGATCCCGCTGCGCTTCCACGGTCAGCTGATTCGCGACCTGGGTCTGGTGGATGCCCTGCGCCTGCGGGCCATCACCCTGCGGTCCACCCAGGGTATGCCCAACGCCATCGGCCCGGTATTCACCGATGCGCTGACCTTGGCGCCTATCCCGCTTGAGCGCCTGGCGCAGTCGGCCACGCGCTAGCCATGTGGAACCGCTGCGATGCCGGCCGGGCCTCGGCCATGGCCGGCATCGCAGCCCATCCATCCTGCCCAGCTTCCCGCCATCGAGCTCAGGGCGCCGCCATGACGGCTGCGATCTGCTCGGCCCGCGCCTCGCGCAGCGACAGGCAGAGATCGATGCGTTCCAGGGTCTGCGCGTAGGCACGTGGCGCACCCATCAGGTCATCCACGCGGGGCTCGAAGAAACGAACAACCTCGGCCCGCCGTGAATCGGAGCAGAAATGCTCGGCAGTCTCGACCAGGCGGTCTTCGGCATAGTCGGGCAGTCGTTCACGGATCGCCTCGAAGTCTTCGCGCAACCAGTTCCAGGCCTGCGCCCGTGTCGTTTCGGTCTCGAACTGCTCACGCAATACCTGAATGAGCTCATTGCTTCGCAACCCCTCACCCAAGGCGCGACGCTGCACCTCGGACACCACACTGGCGTGGGGTGCTCGCGACAAGGCCTTGAGGATGCGCTGACGTAGGATGGCATCGGTGCTGGCGTCGAACCGACGCCACAACCGCTGTGCGAAGGGCGCCCCGAATTCGATGACGCCGGCCTGCAACGCAGGCCCGACGAGATCACCACTAAGGGCCTCCAGATCCATGGCGCCATCGGACGGACCGATATAGGCATCGGCACGCTCCGCGAGCTGCGCTCGCAAGGCCGGTGCATGGGCGTCTTCGACCAGAATGCGCGCCAGTGCAGCGCGCAGGGACGCCGCGTTGGCAGACTCGTCAGGCCGGGGATCAAGCCCCAGCTGCTCGGTGAATTGCGGAGCATGCACCGCCGCCAGCCGCGCCTTCATCGCGGCCCGGACGGGCGCGTCCACCAGCTGCGACTGGTAGTGGGCCCAGGCCTTGCTAAGCCGTGTTGCCACTTCGTAGTTTGGCTGCTGCGCCAGGACAGGCAACGCATCGGCCAGCACATCAAACGGGACAACGCCGGCGCGAAAACCGGCATCGAGGCTGTCGATGAGCGACAACTGCTCGGCCGGCGTCAGCTGGTCCAGTTTCCGAAGCAACGTAGCCCAGCCCTCGGCGGACAGGCTCCACCGGTAGTAGCCGGCACCCCCGGCATTGGGCAACAGGGCTTCGGGGCAGCGACCCAGCGGGATCGATGCTTCCGGCTCGGTCAACAGGTGGCAAACCTGTTTGCGCGTATCGCCACTCAGCGCCGCGACACACACCGGCACCTGCCAGCGGCGATTGGCATCCATTGCAGACCCCAGCGGACGGTAGCGCGACTGCCGCAACGTCAGGGTGGGCGACGCGTCCGCGCAGTCCAGGCCGGTTTCGATCAGCGGCACACCCGGCTGTTCCAGAAAGCTGCGAAACGCTGGCACGACGTCCGGATTCTGGCTGCCATCGGCAATCGACTGCATAAAGTCTTCCGCTGTCGCGACACCGTGGGCATGGCGCTCCATGTGCAAACGCACCCCATCGCGGAAGGCCTCCTCGCCCACGAAACGCTCAAACATGGACAGCACCGCCCCACCCTTGCGGTAGGTGATCCCGTCAAAGGCATTGAGAATGTCGTCGTTGGAGGTAATGGGCTGGCGAATCTGCCGGGTGGACTGCAGCGAGTCGGTGGCCATGGTGTCCAGGGCTCGGCGTTGGGCCTGTAGCGGCAGGAGCAGATCAGGCCGCCAAGCATCGGCGGCTTTGTAGGCCATCCAGGTCGCGAAGGCCTCGTTCAGCCAGATGTCGTCCCACCAGACCGGTGTGACCAGATTGCCAAACCATTGGTGGGCCAGCTCATGTGCGTGCACCATGCCGAAGCTGCGCTGCTGTCCCAGCGAGGCATGCGCATCCAGCAGCAGCAACTGCTCGCGGTAGATGATGGCCCCCACGTTTTCCATCGCACCGAAGGCGAAGTCGGGCGCGGCGATGATGTCCAGCTTGGGATAGGGATGCGGAATGCCGAAATAG
Organism: Pseudomonadota bacterium; assembly: GCA_036156195.1. Classification (GTDB taxonomy): domain Bacteria; phylum Pseudomonadota; class Gammaproteobacteria; order Nevskiales; family OUC007; genus Abyssibacter. The sequence continues at coordinate 346,217 of JAYZUZ010000011.1, forward strand.
GTTTCCAGCGGCGTCAACAAGGCCTCGGTTTCGTCCAACGCGTAGGCCAGCTGCGGCCCCTTGCCTGCAGCTGCAACACCCCGAAACGGCAAGGGGCGGTCGCGCACGGCATTGGTGGGGACCGGCCCCGGTTCGCGCAGATCAAACGGGCCCACCGCGAATGCAATCAGATAGGTCGGTAGCGGCGGCGTGGTCTCAAAGACATGACGCACAGCACCATCCATCGCCGTTTCGCTGCGTCGGACCGGCGTGCTGGTAATCACCACATGACCGGGCTGGGCCGATACCGCGAGATCAAACGGGACCTTGAAACGGGGTTCGTCAAAGCCCGGGAAAGCCAGCCGCGCCGAGATGGCCTCGAACTGCGTGAATGCATACGCACGTTCGTTCTCCACAACCTTGTAGAGACCATCCAGGGTGGTACTGAAATCGGCGCGGTAATCCAGCGTCAACCGGGCGCGCCCCGCGGACACGGCAATGGGCAGCGCCAACCGAGCCACCCCGCTGTCGTGAATCTGGGCATAGTCAGCAGCCATCAGCGTCTCGCCGGCGCTCAGAGTCGCCGAGGACACCTGCAGCCCCCGGCCGTGCAGATAAATCGTATCGACCGGCTCGGTGATCCGAACATCAATCCGAACCCGTCCCGTGAACTGCGCGCGCTCCGGATCAATACGCAGGTCGAGTGCGTAGTGCGTCGGGATAACCGCGTCACCCAGTTGCCCCAGCGGTACAGGCTGCTCGCGGACCGGCAGCGCGGCCGCCGGCTCGACCCAGTCCGACACGACGGTGGTCGCCGGCTCCGTGGGCGCGGTCTGCTCTGATCCGCAGCCCGCGAGGCCTGCCATGAGCAGGCCAAGCGCCATAGAGGCCATTAATCGGAACTGGGCACGCTGCGACTCTGGCTGCGTCTTCATGGCAAAGCCTTTCGATCAACAATAGGGTAGGCACCGGATGGTACCGAACCCGACGCGTCCGCAGCCCGCGTAGCAAACAAACCGCAGCATGCCGGTCTCATACAGCACATGCATTTCAGGAGGACACCATGTCAATGCGAGTACGTCTGCCCCGCTGGGCCCTGCTTGTCGCCGCGCTGTGCACGCTTTCGCCGGCCATGGCCGGACAGAAGATCTACACGGGATGGCTCAGCGACGTCGCTATCAAGGGCTATGACCCGGTTGCCTACTTCACACGAGGCGAGGCGACCAAGGGCACGGATGCGCACAGCCTGAGCTGGGAAGGCGCCACCTGGCATTTTGCCAGCGCCGAGCACCGCGCCCTGTTTAAGGCCCGTCCGGAACGCTACGCGCCGCAGTATGGCGGCCATTGTGCGTTTGCTGTCGCAAAGGGCGATCTCGTCAAGATCGACCCCGAGGCCTGGTCCATCGTCAACGACAAGCTCTATCTGAACTACAGCGCTTCGATTCAGCGAAAGTGGGAAGCCCAGCAGGAACAGTTCATTCAGCAAGCGGATGCCCGCTGGCCGGAGATCGGCCAGGACTAACTCGCTACCGGCCCCGTGGCCGGGCGCACGCCCGGCCACGGGATCCGAGTTCAGGAGGCCGCATCACCCCATAGCGCCTCGAGTCGGGCATCCCGACCACAGGCGAAGCGGTAGTAGCGATACCGCAAGGCGTGGGTCTTGTAGTAATTCTGGTGGTAGGCCTCCGCCTCGTAGAAAGGGCCGGCAGGTTCGATTTCCACCAACACAGGTTTCACCCGCCCAGCGTCGATGATGGCCTGCCTGGAGGCCAGGGCCGCCTGCATCTGCGCCTCATTGAGCGGGTAAATGCCCGGGCGATACTGCGATCCCTTGTCGCAGAACTGCCCCTGGTCCGTGGTGGGGTCCACGTTGCGCCAGTACACCTCCAGCAGCGCCTCGTAAGACACCACCGCGGGATCGTAGTCCACGCGCACCGCTTCCGTGTGGCCGGTTCGGCCAGACGAAACAGCCTCATAGCTGGGATTAGGCATATCGCCGCCGATGTAGCCCGACACCGCCTCGCGGACACCCTCGACTTTTTCGAAATCCGATTCAGTGCACCAAAAGCAGCCGCTGGCGAAGATCGCCTGCTCGGCCTGTAGCGGCGAGACAACCATGACCGTCAGCAGCATCGCCGCTCGCAGCCCTGTTTTGAATCCAGTCATGACACATTCCAAGGTGGATGGATGGAGTAGACCCGCCGACGGCCGGTGGCTTCCCATGCATCCAATGCGTTTGCCGGGTCGAATTCAAGTCAGGTACGGGATCAGACAGGACGGCGCAGATGGATATCGCACTGACCAGCATGATTTCGAATCCGGTGCTTGCACGCAGGCGCCCGGTCCGAAACAATCCGGTCATGCAGTCCACTCCGACGGCCGAACTTACCGTACTCGAACGCATCGCCCGCGGGGATTCCGCGGCCGTGAATGCGTGTATCGAGACGTATGGAGGCCTGGTCTGGTCCATCGCAAGACGCTATTTCAAGCGCCCGGCCGACGCCGAGGATGCGGTGCAAGAGGTCTTCCTCGAGTTGTGGAAGTCCGCCGCGCGGTTCGACCGGACGAAGCGATCGGAGACGGTCTTCGTCGCCATGATTGCCAAACGCCGTGTGATTGACCGGTTCCGAGCAGAGACGCGGCACCCAACAGCTGAGGAGTTGCCGGCAGCGGGGGTGGAAAACCCGCACGCGGACGCCAACCCCGAGTTGTGCACCGAAGCCGGACACATCCGCGACCGCCTGGGCGATCTGCGCGCGGAAGAACGCGAAACACTCGATCTGGGGGTGGTTTATGGCTACAGCCACGCCGAGATTGCGGAGAAACTGGACATGCCGCTGGGCACCGTCAAGTCGCATATGCGGCGCGGGCTCCAGCGATTGAAGGGCTGGCTCGACGAGCCGGGAACGAAGTAGATGGCGCAGTCTGACGACAACATGGACCTCTGGCTGAGAGCGCTTACGGGCGAACTCACAGCCGAGGAGCGTCTGCGCCTGGATCGTGACGACCCGGAATTCGCCGAACTGGAAGAGATGGCTGCGATTTACGACTTGGCCCGCAGCACAGACGCGGTTGAGCCAATGCCGGAGCATCTTGCCGAGCGCATCCGGGCACAGGCCGTGCTGCCCACCGCCGAGCAGCCGGCCGCCACCGTGACACAGATCTCCCCGCAACCTGCGGCACAGCCTCGTGGCCAGAATGCGGGGCTGGCTTGGTTTGCGGCAGCCGCCTGCCTGGTGGCAGCCATCGCGGGCTGGTGGCCCGAGACGCCTGCCCCGGCACCCAGTGAACCCACTGTGGCCGAATTGCGAGATCAACTCGCCGCTGAGGACCCTGAGGTCGTGCAGTTTGCCCTGGCCGGGACCGAAGACCCGGCCGCAGCCGCTGCAGCCGAGGGCTCGGTGGTCTGGAGCCAGGCCGATCAGCGTGGCTACATGACCATTCGCAATCTCGCCCCCAACAACCCCGACGAAGCCCAGTATCAACTGTGGATCTTCGATGGGACCCGTGAGAAGCACCCCGTTGATGGCGGTGTCTTCGACGTGAACGACGCTGGCGAAGTGGTCATTCCCATTGATCCGAAACTGCCGGTCGGCCAGCCGACACTGTTCGCCATCACCGTGGAACGCCCTGGCGGCGTCGTCGTCTCCGACCAGGGACGTATTGCCATGGTCGGCAAGGTCGGCGCCTGAGGTCCCAGTGGGCAGGCACGCTCCCGGTTTCCTGCGGTTGGTTGATGCAGCCCTTGCGCGCATTCAAACCATCGAGGCAGACGCACTCGCCGAGCACCTGGCTCGGCACCCGGATGCGGCACTCATCGACGTGCGCGAGGCTGACGAATTCGCGGCCGGTCACGTCCGGGGCGCGGAACATCTAGGTAAGGGTGTCATCGAGCGCGACATCGAGCAGCGGCACCCCGACACGTCCCAGCCGCTTTACCTTTACTGCGGCGGCGGCTATCGCTCTGCCCTGGCCGCTGACGCACTGCGGCAGATGGGGTATCTCAATGTGGTGTCAGTTAACGGCGGCTGGCGCGCTCTGCAGTCGCGGCTGCCGACGACGACTCCGAACGCCGATTAATCCGTCGTATCCATAGACCCGCGGCCACGAAACTCAGGGCCAGCAGCGCGAACAGCGCCATCACGACGCCGGCCCCGAGGGCGGCTTGCCCCAGTCGTCATCGTCATCATCCTTCCACTCGCGGACCTTGCTCCAGTCCGCGCGGGCCTCCTGCGCGCGGGCCATTCGTACGCGTTTGAGGATGAACCCGAAGCCGCAGACCAGAAACACGCCCAAACCCACCAGCACCCAGGTGGCCACCGACATCAGCTCTGGCCCACCGAGGCCTGTTTATGGACGATTAGCATGGCCAGTTCCAGCGCTTGTTCGTAGTTCAGCCGGGGGTCGACCGTTGTGTGGTATGCCCGCGCCAGATCCGTCTCGGTCAGATCGCGGGCGCCGCCCATGCACTCAGTCACGTTCTCGCCGGTCAACTCTAGATGGGCGCCTCCCAGCGTCGTGCCGGCCGCCGCATGCAGATCAAAGGCCTGCTCCAGTTCGGCGCGAATATTGTCGAAACGCCGCGTCTTGAAGCCGCCCGCCACGGATTCGGTGTTGCCATGCATGGGGTCGCACATCCACAGCACGGAGCGTCCGCTGTCACGCACCGCCTCCAGAATCGGCGGCAACTCGCGGCCAATCACCTCCGCGCCCATGCGATGAATCAGCGCCACCTTGCCGGGAATGTTGTCCGGGTTGAGCCGCTCCAGCAGCCCCAGCACCCAGACGGCGTCCATGCCTGGACCGATCTTCACACCTACGGGGTTCTGAATGCCGCGGCAGTACTCCACGTGCGCGCCATCCAGATCGGCCGTGCGTTTACCGATCCATGGCATGTGCGTGGACAGGTTGTACCAGCCAGGCTGGCGCGGCACTCGACGCGTGGACGCCTGCTCATAAGGCAGATGCAAGGCCTCGTGGCTGGTGAAAAAATCGACCCGCGACAATTCGCTAATCGACTGCTCGGCCAGGGTCTCCATGAACCGCAGCGAATCGCCGATCGCATCCACGCGGCTCTGGTACTCCTTGGCCAGGGGCGCATGCTCCACCCACTGCAAATCCCAGTATTCCGGGTGATGCAGGTCAGCAAAGCCGCCGTCGATCAGCCCGCGCACGAAATTCAGCGTCATGGCCGAGCGCGCATGCGCGGTGAGCAGACGCTGCGGGTCCGGCACCCGCGCCGCCTCGGTGAAATCCGGCGCGTTGATGATGTCACCACGGTAACTGGGCAGTGTCACACCCTCCTTGGTTTCAAAATCCGACGACCGCGGCTTGGCGTACTGCCCGGCAAAACGGCCGACGCGGACGACGCGCTTCTTGAGCCCGTGCACCAGCACCAGACTCATTTGCAACAACACTTTCAGCCGATTGGTGATGATGTCCGGCGTGCAGTCGGCAAAGCTCTCGGCGCAATCCCCGCCTTGCAGGACGAACTTGCGGCCGGCTGCTGCATCAGCGAACTGCTGGCGCAGCGCCATGATCTCCCAGGACGTGACCAGCGGCGGCATGTCGCTGAGCTGCTGCAGCACGGCATCCAGTGCGGCCTGATCCGGGTACTGCGCTTGCTGGACCGCCTGACGCTGTGTCCAGGATGTGGGGGACCAGGCGTGTGTTTCAGGTTTGAGCACGGCGCTCATAAGGCGTAGGTCTCGTTCAGATAGCGAATGATGTCTCTGGATTCGTACATCCGGACGTCGGTGTTCGGGTCGATCAGGTACGGCACCTGCAAACGCCCGGTCTCCTCGAACATGCGCTTGCGGTTCCGGCCGCGCACGTCCGCCTCGGGATAGAACTTCTTGCGCACGATCGGCGGGCCCATGTCGGCCTTCTGCGCCTTGCCCATGTTGCGCAGGATATACGGCAACTCGAGCTCGCAAAGGCGCTCGCGCACCAGGCGCGAGTAAGGGCTGGACTCGAAAGAATAAAGCTCCAGCGGCTGCTCAGGCGCCTTCGACGGACGCGCGAAGACCCCCCGGCCGATGCGGGGAATCGCCGCGAGCTGGCTGGTGACCGACTGCAGACCATGCGGCGTCTGACGCAGGCGGCGGGCACCGTAGGTCTCGGCCAGATAGCGGACAATGTCCTTCGACTCGTACAGCGCCGCGCCTGCGTTCGGATCCACCAGATACGGAAACTGCGCCTTGCCGCCCCGCTCTGCGGCCTCCGGCCGGAACCGCTTGCCACCCTTCGGGCAGGGCCGGATCAGCACATCCAGATCCATCTCCGTCAACGCTTCACGGACCAGCCGGCAGAACGGGCACCCCTCGAACTCGTAAAGCTCTAGCAACTGCGTCGGCTGCGCACGCACGCCGTACGCACCGGTGCCCCGCCATCCGGCAAGCGAGCTGGTCATGACGGAAGCCAGTACGTTCAACATCGGTTGGACCCGGACCGTTTCAAAAAAGGGGCGTCATCTTAAACCCTGAGACCCATGGCGACACGGACCGACCGCCGCGCGCACCGTTCATCAGCCGGGCCCGGAGCGGGATTCCCAGATAATCTGTTTATTTATACAGTTACCCTATGAACCCAGTCGCCCACAAGGGTCGCGGCGCCCTGTCCAATCACGAAAGCCGCTATCGGCAGGCAACCACCCATGCCGAGGACGATGGCTGGTGGCAAGAGGAGGTCGTCGAACGCGTGACCACGGTTGTGCAGGCGGACCAGTCCAAATCGGTCATTACGCACAACCAGTCACCGGACGTGCCGTTTGATCAGTCCATCAACCCCTATCGCGGCTGCGAACACGGCTGCATCTACTGTTTCGCGCGGCCCACGCACGCCTATCTCGACCTGTCACCCGGCCTGGATTTCGAATCCCGGCTGTTCTACAAGCCGAGAACGGCGGAGCTGCTGCGCCAGGAGCTCAGCCACCCGAAGTACGTCTGCAAGCCGATCGGCCTGGGCACGAATACCGACCCCTACCAACCCATCGAAAAGCGATTCCGGGTCACTCGGCAGATTCTGGAAACACTGCTGGAATGCAGGCACCCGGTCACCATCGTCACCAAGGGCACGCTGATTCTGCGCGACCTGGACCTGCTCGAGGCACTGGCCGCCCGCAAGCTTGTCCATGTAATGATGAGCGTGCCGACGCTGGATCGCTCGCTGAAGCGCACATTGGAACCTCGCGCGGCCGATCCGGCCCGGCGTATCCGGGTGATCCAGGCGCTGTCCCGGCGCGGTGTACCCACCGGCGTGCTGGTGGCGCCCGTCATCCCGGCACTCACCGATCACCACATCGAATCCGTGCTTGAACGCTGTGCCGAGGCCGGTGCCACCGAGGCGGGCTACGTGCTGCTGCGCCTGCCCCGGGAAGTCGCACCACTGTTCGAGGAGTGGCTCCGAACCCACCGACCGGATCGTGCTGATCACGTCCTCTCCATCATGCGGCAAATGCACGGCGGAGCGGCTTACGATGCGCGCTACGGACACAGGCAAACCGGCGCTGGACCGTTCGCGGAACTACTGCGCAAGCGGTTCGAGTTGGCCCGACGCCGGCACGGATTGGATCGTGAGCGGCGCGGACGCCTGGATTGCAGCCAGTTCCGCCCGCCCGTCGAACAAATGGCGCTCTTCTAGTTGCGGCCGATCAACGCCAGCAGGCGGTACCGGCCCATCCCCACCAGAATTGCCGAGGCAATCCAGACGCCGACGGCCATGAAGAACAACAGTCCACCGTCAGTCGCGACCTCTCCCTCTCGGACACCGGCCACCTGCTCGTCGCCCACGACGATCCCCAGCGGGGTGAACAGATGAAAGAAGATGGCACCGGAAATTATGCCCAGTGCCAACAACGCCCCCAGGGCGTTGAGCGTGCGCAGGCCGGGGAGGCACAAGCCGAGCAGCAGCAGGATGGCGGCCAGCAGTTCCAACGAACCAATGACCTTGGCCGAAAACACGCCCCCCGGTGCAAACAAGCCTTCGACGCCGATGAGGCCGGCCGCCCAGGCATCCAGGGTGCCAAAGATCAACTGGGTTTCGGGCGCGTCGATGAACTTGAAGAACAGCGACTGGATAAAGACAAACGCGATATAGGTCGACAGCAGGGCGGGCAAATAGCGCTGTGGCGCGGACATGGTTGGGCTCCCGTTGGGTGTTCAGTCGCAATCGTGCCAGCCCTTCAAGACCGGGTCATGGCGATGGATTTGCCGCAGGCTCGACCCTGGGGTCGTGGTAGCAAATGTCGACGATCTCGAACTCGGCCGGCCCCGCAGGCAGCTGGACGAGGACGACATCGTCCACCGCCTTGCCCCGCACCGCCCGCGCCATCGGCGAATCCGCACTAATCCAGCCCCGGCTGGAATCCACCTCATCGACACCCACGATGCGGTAGGTCCGTTCTTCCCCGGCCTCATCCGCAACCCGAACCCAGGCACCGAAGAACACCCGGCTCGTGTCATCTGGCTTGCGCTCGACCACCTTGAGCTGGTCCATCCGCTTGGTCAGGTAGCGCACACGCCGATCAATCTCCCGCAGTTCCTTTTTGCGGTAGATGTATTCGGCATTCTCCGAGCGATCACCCTCGGCGGCCGCAGCCGCCAGTGCGCGGACAACCGCCGGCCGGCGCGTCCGCCACAAATGGTCGAGTTCACCCCGCAGGGCGGCATGGCCCTGTGGGGTGATGTAGGGGCTGGCCAAGGTTGTGAGCCTAGTGACCCAGCTTGCCGCCCATGGGACCGGGCAGCGATCCGGGTGGTGGCGGTAGGGTATCGGGCACGAAGAAGTCCGGCGCCAGCTCTGTCTCGTCCGGGTTGACCTGATAACCGGAGAAGTCACGGACACCTGCCTCGTAGAGCACGATGTCATCCATGCAGTGCTGGCCGGTGAACTCGCGCGAGGGCTTGGTCAGGATGACATGCGCAGCGTCCGACATGATGTCAGGCGTGCGACTCTTGGCCACCAGCTGGTCACCGCCTAGCAGATTGGCCACGGCAGCCGTGGCAATCGCGGTACGCGGCCACAACGTGTTGAAAGCAATACCGTCTCGTTTGAACTCTTCCGCCATCGCCATGGCGTAAATGCTCATCGTGTATTTGGCCATGGAGTAGGCCGGGTGCGGAGCAAACCATTTGGGGCTCATGTCCAGCGGTGGCGACAGGTTCAGCACGTGCGGGTTCTCGGCCTGCTTGAGATGCGGAATGCAGGCACGGCTCACCACATAGGTGCCGCGACCGTTAATCTGATGCATCAGGTCATAACGCTTCATCGGCGTCTCCAGCGTGCCGGTGAGCATGATGGCGCTGGCATTGTTCACGCAGATATCGATGCCACCAAAGGTTTCAACCGTCTTGCCCACGGCCGCCTCGACAGCCGCCTCGTCACGGATGTCGCAGACAAGCGGCAGTGCCTTGCCTCCCGCGGCCTCGATCTCCTCGGCAGCCGAGTGGATTGTGCCCGGCAGTTTGGGATGCGGCTGGTCGGTTTTGGCAGCAATGGCCACGTTGGCGCCGTCTTTGGCTGCACGCAGCGCGATGGCCAGTCCGATACCGCGCGAGGCGCCGGAAACGAACAAGGTCTTGCCCGCAAGCGAGCCGGTACTCATGGTCATGGTCGATGTCTCCTTGGAATGTCATGGTGCAATTACTGGCGCAAGGTTAGCGCAGCCCGGTGCTCGGGCACCTACCCGTTCCGGCCAATTCATCATTTGCGCCGGCCACATGGTTGAAAACGCGTATCAATGCCCCCAACAGCGCTGCAACGTGCGCTGGCCAAGGGTCGGTGGCATTCGAACCGACCGGCGCTGACGGCACGCGTTGGCCATTTCGACAACACACAAGAGTGAGACAGGGATGCTGAATGTTCAGTCGCTGAGCCGGCGCTTTGGTGCGCTGGTTGCGGTCGATGACTTGTCGTTCGAGGTCAAACCCGGGGAAGTCCTCGGTTTTCTGGGCCCGAACGGGGCAGGCAAGTCGACCACCATGAAGATGATCACGGGTTTTCTGACACCCACGTCAGGCACCGCGAGTATCTGCGGTCACGACATCCAGACCGATCCGGTCGCCGCCAAGCGGGCACTGGGCTATCTGCCCGAGGGCGCTCCGGCCTACGGTGACATGACCGTGCGCCAGTTCCTGCGCTTCATCGCCAGGATTCGGGAACTGCCAGCCAGCCAGGTCGATCTGCGGATCGACTCGGTGATCGAGACCATCCAGCTGCAGACCGTGGTTGACCGGCCCATCGAAGCGCTTTCCAAGGGTTACAAGCGCCGCGTCGGCTTGGCCCAGGCCATCCTGCACGACCCGAAGGTGCTGATTCTTGATGAACCCACCGACGGCCTGGACCCGAACCAGAAGCACGAGGTCCGCAAGCTGATCCAGTCCATGGCCCAGGACAAGGTCATTGTGGTCTCGACCCACATACTCGAAGAGGTGCCCGCAGTGTGCAGCCGCGCCGTGCTCATCGCCCGAGGCCGCAAGCTGTTCGACGGCACGCCGGAGGAACTCAGTGCACGCTCCCGATACCACCATGCCGTGACCCTGCACCTGGAAGCCAGCGAAGAGGCAGCGACCGCACTTCGCAGGCTGGAGGGTGCCGCCGAGGTCGACACGGCCCCTGGACGCGTCACCGTGTTTCCCAAGCCCGGGGCCAGCCTGATCGAGCCGGTCAATCGATTGGCACGCGAACAGGGCTGGCAAACCGACTCCATCTTCCAAGAGCCGGGCCGGCTGGATGACGTCTTCCGCTCACTGACGGAGGCCGCGTAATGAACCACGTCAAAACCCTGTTCCAGCGCGAACTGGCGGCCTATTTCGCCACCCCGCTCGCCGTGGTCTTCATCGTGATTTACCTGGCGCTGACCGGTGTCTTCACGTTCTACCTCGGCAACTTCTACGAGCGCGGCCAGGCCGATCTGCAGCCGTTTTTTACTTTCCACCCGTGGCTCTACCTGCTGCTGGTACCGGCGATCGCCATGCGGCTATGGGCCGAAGAGCGCAAGTCGGGCACCATCGAGTTGCTGCTCACCCTGCCGGTGACCATGTGGCAGGCGGTGCTCGGAAAATTCCTTGCCGCCTGGGCGTTTCTGGGTATCGCGCTGGCGCTGACCTTCCCGATGTGGGTGACGGTGAGCTACCTCGGCGACCCGGATCATGGCGTGATCGTCGCCAGCTACATCGGCAGCTGGCTGATGGCCGGTGCCTATTTGTCGGTGGGAGCCTGTATTTCGGCGCTGACCAAGAACCAGGTCATCGCCTTCGTGGCCACTCTGGTGGTCTGCCTGCTGTTCACGCTGGCCGGCTTCCCGCTGGTGTTGGACGCCTTTTCGGGCTGGGCGCCCGTGGCACTGGTCGAGCTGGTGTCCTCGCTGTCCTTCCTGTCGCACTTCCAGGCGATTAGCAAGGGCGTGCTGGCGGCCAACGATGTCATTTACTTCATTGTCGTCATCGCCGCCTGGCTCGTGGCCGGCGCGATCCTGATCGACCTTAAGAAAGCGGAATAACATGAACCAGACCAAGCTCTTCTCACGATGGGGTCTGGCACTGGTGGCCGTGATCGCCCTGGCGATCATCGCACTGGCCAACACACTGCTCGGTGGTGTGCGTGCCGACCTCACGGAAAACAAGCTCTACACCCTCTCCGATGGCGCTCGAAACATTCTTCGGGAGCTGGACGAGCCCATTAATCTCTATTTCTTCTATTCACGCGACGCGGCCAGCGATGTGCCGGCCATTAGCACCTACGCCACACGCGTGCGCGAGATGCTCCGCGAGATGGAGGGCATCGGCGGCGATAAAGTCCGACTGACCGAGATCAACCCGGAGCCGTTCTCCGAAGCCGAGGACCGGGCCGCCGCGTTCGGGCTCCAGGGGGTTCCGCTCGATGCGGGCGAAACGCTTTATTTTGGCCTGGCCGGCACCAACTCGGTGGACGAGGTTCAGGTCATCCCGTTCTTCCAACTCAACCAGGAATCCCTGCTGGAGTACGACCTGGCCAAGCTGATCTATCAGCTCTCACAGCAGTTCAAGCCCACACTGGGCCTGATCAGCGGGCTGGACATGGGCGGCGGCTTCAACCCGCAGACCATGCAGCCAGGCCGCGAATGGATGCTGCTGGACCAGTTGCGCCAGTTCTTCCTGGTCGAAGAGATCGACGCCAGCGCCGACGCACTGCCGGAGGACATCGAATCCCTGATGATCGTGCATCCCGCCGGGCTGTCCGATGAGCTGCTCTACGCCATCGACCAGTTCGTGCTCGGCGGCGGCGGCACGTTGGTGTTCATCGACCCATTTGCCGAAACCGCAGCACAGAGCTCCATGGGCATGGCTGACGATCCCAAGCCCACAGGCTCGGACCTGGCCACCCTGCTCAAGCCTTGGGGTGTGTCCATGGACCCGCAGCAGGTGGTGGGGGATGGCGCCAATGCACTGGCCATTCAATCGCGCAGCGGGGCGCCGGCCTACCACGTGGGGCTGATTGGCCTCGGCAGCGAGGCACTCAGCCAGGACGACGTCATCACACAGGGCCTGGATAGCGTGAACCTGGGCTATGCCGGCGCCCTCGACATTGCCGACAGCGCGGAACTGGAGATCACCCCGCTGATCCAGAGCAGCACGGAATCGGCGCTCATCCCGGCATTTCGCATCCAGCCCGGCATGGACCCGAATAACCTCCGCCAGGGATTCGCGCCTGACGGCCAGCGCTACAACCTGGCAGTCCGTCTGCGCGGCGTAGCGCCGTCGGCCTTTGGTGACCAGCCACCTGCCGGGATCGACACCGACGGCCATCTCAGCCAGTCGGAGGAGCCCATCAACCTGGTCGTTGTGGCCGACACCGATGTACTGCGCGACAACCTCTGGGTGCAGGTGCAGAACTTCTTCGGCCAGACCATGGCGACGCCCTTTGCCAGCAATGGGGATCTGGTCGTCAATGCCGTGGACAATCTGCTGGGCTCGTCTGACCTGATCGGCATCCGGGCCCGCGCCAGTTTCTCCCGCCCGTTCGAGGTGGTGGAGCAGCTCAAGCGCCAGGCGGAAGGACGCTATCTCGAAACTGAACGGGAATTGCAGGCTGCGCTGCGCGACACCGAGCGCAAGATCAGCGAACTGCAAAGCCAAGGTGGCGAGGGCGATACCTTCATCCTGACACCGGAACAACAGGACGCCATCGAGCAATTCCGCCAGGAGAAGGTCCGCATTCGCCGCCAGTTGCGTGATGTCCAACATGAGCTGAACAAGGACATCGAACAGCTTGGCACCACGCTGAAGTTCATCAACATCGGTCTGGTTCCCCTGTTACTCGCCCTCGGAGCGCTGGTCATTGGCTGGCGCCGTGCCCACAGGAGCGCTGCATGAAAAAGCCAACGTTTTTGGGTGGCCTGGCACTGGCCGCCCTGCTTGTCCTTGCCGCGGTCGCGCTGAACGACCGACACCCCGGCGCCGTGGAAGATGGCGCCCGGCTGCTGCCGCAACTGGAGACCACACTCAACGAGGTCACCCGGATTCGTATTCAAGGCGCCGGTGATGATCAGGTCACCCTGCTCCGTGAAGAATCCGGCTGGCAGGTGGGTGAGCGCAGCTATCCTGCGGATGTCGGCGATATCCGTGAGCTGCTCATCAGTCTGTCCGAAGCCACTGTGTTGGAAGAGAAAACCAGCAACCCGGCGCTCTATGAGCGGCTGGGGGTACAGGATTACGGCACGGGTGAGACGGACAACAAGCAAATCCTGATCTGGGCCGGCGATGCGCAAATCGCCGGTCTGGTGCTGGGCAAGACCGCCAGCCAACCACGCGGCAGTTACGTTCGGTTGATCGGCGGCGAAGCCAGTGCGCTGGCGGACCGGGTTCTCGTCGCCAGCGCCGATGCTACGCAGTGGCTGAGCACGGCGTTGATCAACGTCGCCCCGGATCAGGTCGAACAGGTGGACGTCACCCCGAGTGACAGCGAGTCCTATCGGCTGCAACGTGACGAAGAGACGCGCGAACTGGTCCTGAACGGCCTCGGCGAAGCAGAGACCGCCAAAGGCGCCAACATCGCTCGTGTGAGCCGCGTGCTTCAAAACCTGCGGCTTGAGGATGTGCTACCGCCTGACGCCAGTGCGCCAGACACCGGCTGGTCCAGTGCCGTGTACGTTTTGAGCGACGGCAGCACCGTTACGGTCGAGGCGATTGAGCAGGACGAGCGCAAACTGGCGCGACTCAACATCGCCACCAGCGAGACAGCCTCTGATGAGCTGCGGGCGGCCGCTGAGCGAACACGCGACAGGGTCTTCGAGATCCAGGGTTACAAGTACAACGACGTGACGTTGGCCCGAAGCCTCATGGTTGAGTCCGGCGACGCTTGATCCGGATCGGCTCAACCCATCAGCCATCAGAAAAGCCGGGGTGGCGAGCCACCCCGGCTTTTTAGTGTCCGCGCGAACCGATCTACGTGTTATCGACGCTAATCACCGGTCCGGCCAGCGGTAGTCCGGCGATGTCTGCCGGGCTTCCGGTGTCGTTCCCAGTCGCTGCAACCGCCGTCAGCGTGACCGAATAGGTCAACGTCGCCGGTGGCTCTTCCGGCGCGAAGTTCGACGAGCTGTTGCCACATCCACTGACTGCCGCGGCACCGGCGATGGCCGCGACCAGCAACCACTGACGGCGAGAGAGTCCGGCGACACCCGCAAGACCGATCAGCATCAGTCCTCCGCCTGCAAACATCTGCATGCCAAAGGCCGCTGTGGTGGTGCCAAAGTCGACGGTGACGATCAGGCTCTCGGCTGCGGCCGGATCCAGCGTGCGCGCAGCGTCGAAGGACGCGGTGAATGTGCCCGCACTTTCGCTAAAGGTCACCGAGCCTGCGAGGGTGGTTTCGCCGGAATCCGCGACCCCGTCACCATTGGCATCGAGGACAATCGTGGCATTGGACACATTGCCAAAGTCACCGGTACCGCTGACCGAACCCGAGAAGCCCGTGTAGGTGACGGTTTCCTCCGCTTGGTTGGTGAGCGTGTAGCCCAGCGCGACAACGCCGGTCGCATCGGCATCGACACTCACATCCGTGCTTGCAGTCGCTGCGACGGCCATGATGGGCGCGTTATTCAACTCAAACGCCCCGATATCGCAATCTGCCGTGCCGTCCCCATCCCCATCGAAAGGACGAATGTCGGCAACACCACGCTGATCCAAACCCCTGATCTCGGGGCCGGCACACACACTGGCAAGCGCAGCATCCAGCGCCGGACTGCCACTTTGCAGGGCCACCGTGTTGGTCGGTCCACCATTGGCCTGGAGACCCTCGGCATCCAGTGCCGCATCCTGACCCGTGATATTCGACGGACCGTTGATGGTCGCATCCGCGTCGTTCTCGACCAGGTTGTAGCCGCCGCCGTCGACCGTGCCGAACACATCTGCACCGGCCGAGGCGCTGTTATCGCCGATCAGGGTGTTGGTTGCAGCCAGCGTGGAGGCGCTGCTGATGAACAGCCCGCCGCCATTACCTGCCGCCGTATTCGAGGCCACGGTCACATTGAGCAGTGTCGTGTTGGCATTTGGACGGTTAAAGACCCCACCGCCGTCGGTGCCAGACGCGGCATTGCCAAACACGGTGGAGTTGTAGACCTGCATCACGGAGTTGTCGAAATTCCACAGGCCGCCGCCTTCATTGGCTGCCGTGTTGTTCGAGACGAGTGAGCGGTCGATCGTCACTGTGCTGTTTTCACCGGTCACGTGCAGGGCACCGCCATTACCGGGCGTTGGCCCGACCGCATTGGCGTCCATGGTCACGTTCAGCAAATCGACCGTGGTTTCACCTTCGACCGAGCGGTCTTCAATCGCACCGCCGGCACGCACAGCGGTGTTCCCCGTGAAGGTCGTTCCGGAGACTGCCAGCTGACCGCTCTGGTTCAGGATGCCGCCACCCGAACCACCGGGGTCACCGGTCGCCATGTTGTTCGAGATCGTGGCATTACTCACGGCCATGACGCCACCCTTGTTGAACAGGGCGCCACCGCCGGCAACCAGGGTGGTATCGCTGGTGACTCCGCTCGCAACGTTACCGTCCAGGACCGTATTGCTCACACCGATGGTGCTGGGATTCGCGTTGTTCCAGAGCCCCCCGCCTTCCAGGGCCGCAAAGTTGCCGGAGACGGTTCCACCTGAAACCAGCACATAGCCGGGCCCGGAGATATGCAACCCGCCCCCGTTACCGGGATTCGCTTCAGCGGAGACGACTCCGGCGTTATCCGTCCCAGCGCCGTTGCCATCCAGCGTGACATCAGTCAGCCGGACCGAAGGCATATCCGCCGACGGTGTCGAACTGATGATTTTGTCCTCGATGCCGCCACCCGCACGGTTAGCCGTGTTGCCGGTGATCGTGGTCCCGACCGCAACAATGCGCCCATCGTTGTTGAAAATACCGCCGCCGGAGCCAGACACACCGAGCGCGGTGTTGTTACTCACCACGGTGTTGTCATCCATCGAGATGACGCCACCCTCGTTAAAGAGACCGCCGCCGCCGTGGGTGGGGTCGTCGCCATTGGCGGCGTTGGCATCCAGGGTCACGCCGATCAGCGTCATGGAACCCGAACCATTCCAAAAACCACCGCCTTCGGCAAAGGCCGTATTGCCGGAGACCGTTCCACCCGTGGCGGTGAACGTCCCGTTGCCGCTGATGTGTACGGCACCCCCGTTACCCGCGGTGATCGTGCCCATGCCGTCATCAATGCCCAACACGCTATTGCCCGTGAAATCGACCGCGGAAAGCGTCACCGTCGTTGCGGTCTCAACGGCACGGTCCTCGATCCCACCGCCCGCGCGCACCGCGGTATTGTTGCTGATGGTGCTGTTGGTAACCGTCAGCGTGCCGCCATTGTTGAAGATGGCGCCGCCGGAGCCGGCCGTACCGGTCGCCGTGTTGGCATCCAGCGTCGCGCCATCGACCGACAGCGTTCCACCATTGTTGAACAGCGCGCCGCCCCCGTTGTCCGGGCCATCGCCTAGAGCCGTGTTGCCCGTGAACGAGGCCGCCCCATCGATGGTCATCATACCGGCGCTGTTCCACAAGGCACCGCCTTCGCTGCCGGCGGAGTTGTTGCTGTAAGTCCCGCCCGTCAGGGTGACGTGGCCCGAGCCCGATACATGCAGCGCACCGCCGTTGCCCGGCATTGGGGTGCCATGCGAGTTATCGGACATCGTTACGCCCGAGAAGCTGCTGGTTGAGCTTCCCCCGAGTTCGACAGCGCCACCGGCGCGATTGGCCACATTCCCGGTGAAAGACGTGCCGGTGACCGTCAGTGTGCCGTTCGAGAGCAGGGCACCCCCGCTCCCGGATGCACCACTGGCCACGTTGTTCGTGAAGGCCCCGTTGGTGACGGTTAGCGTGCCGGCATTGAACACCGCACCACCCATGCCTGCATCGGCGCCTGTCGTCTCGCTGTCGGAGACGACAACATCCGTCAGCGTGGCCTCAGCACCGGCTGCGATGTTCAGCACTGCACCAGACTGTGCAATCGCCTCAGTCAGCGTGACGTCACTGATGGTCACCGCAGCCTCACTGCCTGCGGCCGCAGCGGTATCGACCACAAACAGCTGCGTGGCATTGCCACCACTAATGGTCACGGTCGTGCCTGTTACGGCGTTGAGGCTTCCGCTGATGCTGACATCGTCTTCGATGCTCAGCGGGGTGGTGAGCGTGACCGCTTCAACACCTCCCCCGGTCAATGGGTTGCCTGCATCGAACGCGATGGTGTCTCCGTCGGCCTCACCGGCCGGGGCATCACCCACAGCGGTATTGGTATTGGCCGCCAGCACCGCTTCCCGCAGCGTAATCACGCCATCGGCGTCGGTATTGTCGGCTGCGGAATCCACGACGTAATCGGTGGCCAATGCCGATCCCAACGGGATCATCAGACCCAGCCCCGCGCCTGCGAACAGGCTCGCCGGTCGCGTGAATAATTGAGTTCTTTTCATGGTGATCGCTCCTTGTTCCTCTCTGTGACAGATAACGAACGACGCGCCCCCGCGAACGCCGCTGCAGGTCTCGCATAACGGCGAAACCAACCGTGGTCTCATTTTCCCTCCCGCATCAACCTAACAAGCCCTTCGCGCCTGAAACAGTGTCGTCCAACTGCGACACGCCCCTGGATGGTTAGGGTTGGCCGCTTGCCAGGACAGGCGATTCGCAACCCGCAGGCGCGATATTCAGATTGATCAGCACGCTGCAGGCGCTGAGCGAGGTGACCCATGTCTCGGCCGAGCCCGACCGAAGCACCCTGGGGCCTGCAGCGGCAGACAACGCCTCTCGGAGTTCGCTGGGTGAGAGGCTTGGACGAGCAGACAGCGCCAGTGCGGCGACACCGCTCACATGCGCCGCCGACAGCGAGCTGCCGTCTTCGAACGCGTAGCGACCGTCAGGCAGCGTGGTGAGAATGCGCTGCCCGGGGGCGGGAATTAAGCCCGTTGTGCGTGCCGCATCCATTTCAGCCACCCGCGCAACGGCGACGTCGGCAAGCCCCGCCGGAAAACCCAGTGGGTACGCCTCCGAATCGGCGCCGACCAGGAAAACACCGTCTCGCAGGAGTTGCTGGGCCAGCCGGCTTAGCAGGGGATCCTGTGGCCCAGCGAGACTCAGATTGACGATATCGACCTGTTCATCAAGCGCCACAGACAGGGCGCGCGCCAGCGTGAAGCTGTTACACACCGAACCACGCGCCTCCTGCTCCCAGCAGGCGCGCAACGCAATCAGTTGCGCCTCGGGTGCAATGCCCAGGATGCCCTCCCCGTTACCTCCAACGGCCGCCATGACACCCGACACGGCCGTGCCGTGGTGCTCACCGACCATGCGGCCGTCTCCGACGAGGTCGTGCTGGCGAGTGACACGGCCAGCAAGGTCAGGGTGTGATGCATCGATCTGCGTATCAATAACGGCAATCCGCACACCCGCCCCGCGACTGAAGCGCTGCGCCGCCTCGAGCTGTAGAAGGTCGGCGCCATGCTGCATCCCACGATGTGGATCGGAGGGCGCCACGTTCGCGTGTGCACGCGAGGCGTTGCTGAACAGATGCAGGGGTTGCACCGATTCGACGCGACGGTCCGCCGCCAAGCGACCGAGCATCTCGCTGCGCGTCACCGCCTCGCGCCACGTGAAGACCGCGCAGTGCACACCGAGAGCCGTAATCGGCCAGCTGTCGACCAGCTCCAGGGCATAGTCTTTCGCCAGGGACGCCATCGACTGCCGGGCCGCTGCACTCACCGTATACCCGCCAGAGAGCGCGTATCCGCGTAGCGTGCTGCCGACACTGGCACGGCCCGGGGCGATCGGGTTATGCACCGTGACCACCAACATCTCATCGGCGTGGGGTTGCTGGGTTGCAGCACCGCGCGGCGTGAGCGTGGCCTGCGAAGCGCAACCGCCCAGCCAGACGACGCTCATCACCAGCATCACGAGCCGCATCACGATGCGCCCTCTGGGTCGACTCGGGTGACGAATCGCACCGCAGGATGCGACGCCAACTGCTCCTCAGCCGCCCGCCAATCCGCTTCCGCGACAGACGCTGCACCTGGGACCGGTTCGATCGCCACCTCGAACACACCATTGAATCCCGGCCCGTCGGTGATATGTCCGCGTACGGCTGCCAAGGCGCTGCGCATGTCGGCAGCGGTGGCGGAATCTTCAAAGACGATTTGCAGCCGCGCGTCCGAAACCACGGGGGTGGAGGTCAGCGTGCGGTATTGAGGCTCGACCGGCGCCAACGCAAGTTGGACCCAGATACCGAGCACCAAGAGAATGAGTGCGGCCGACGCGGCGGGGCCGAGCCAACGCCACGGGTGACTGAAAACGGCGTGCCGGCCTGGCGCGGTGGGTGCGGCCGGTTCAGCTTCTGACGGGGTGTTCGAAACAGAAGACGCGTCTTCAGCCGAGTCGATTCGTGCCATGAGCCGACGAAACGAGGCCTGTGGTGCGTATTCCACGACCGGCTGCTGGGAGAGCCGTGCATGAATCTGCTCTTCGATCAGCGCATCCGCCCGGCAAGGGGCACAACGGCTCAGGTGGTCGCGCATTCGGTCGGCGGACTCAGCCGGCATACGCCCATTGGTCCAGTCGACCATGTTCGCCTCAGCCCACGCATGCTCACGCGCGTCCGCCAGCGGATCCTGGTAGCGATCCGTCATTGCGAGCCTCCGACGCTTGGCAGGTGTTCTCGCATGCGCTTGCGCGCATGAAACAGGCGTGTTTTCACTGTATTGACCGGGCAGTCCACAATTTCGGCGATTTCTTCGCAGGAATGGCCGACGACATAGGCCAGCTCCAGGGCGATGCGGTGATCAAGCGAAAGGCGGCGCAGCCCCTGTTCAATCCAATCGCCGTTCATTTCACGGGCAGCCGAATCCGGCGACTCGGTCACGGTTGCGGGCTCGCGCGCAACAGCCTCTTCGTAGCGGGAGCGCGTTCGCTGGCGCTCCAGGGCTTTCAGGCCCCGTCGATAACCGATGCCAAAGATCCACGTCGACACCTTGGAGCGCCCATCGAATTGTTCTGCTTTGTCCCAGACAAGATGCATGGTGTCGTTGATCACTTCCTCGGCGATCGCGTAATCAGGGGTCAACCGCATCAGAAAACGGCTTAGTCGCCGGTGGTAGATCCGATACAAGGCTTCGAACGCCTGCTCATCACGGCCGGCCACACGCCTCACGAGCTCGGCCTCAAGTGCCGGATCGCCATGTCGTGATGTTGCTGGCTTGCTCACGCCCACGCCTTCAAGCTCCGTTGCCCCGGGTCCACTCGACCGGGTTCACTCACTGAATCCCGCTTCGGAGCTAAACGGTTCAATCCGGCTGAATCCCGTGACCTGCCACCGACCCGCTCATCGACCCAGGCGCCATACATGGCTGAGCGACATCACCACACGCGTGTCGGCGCGCCCATCCGTGAATCGCTCCCGAGCACGAGCGTCCGTACCAACCACGCTCGTAGTCAGCAGCGTGTGCCGCCACTGCCATCCGATCCCGAGATTCCAGTACAAGAACTGAACCTCGGAGACATTACCAGCGGCGTTATAACCAAGCCCTGCCAGCACCGAAACGCCATCTCCTACTCCCCGGTCTACGCCGACCTCTGCCGTCCAGCGGCTACCCCGGAGCAGTGCATCCTGCTCAAACGTGTGATCCGTGGCCTCGCGTGTCCAGCTTGCAGCGACACTTAGCCACTGGCGATACCGCAGCGACCCACTGAGTTCTGTGTGGTCGTAGTCAAGAAAATGATGGGTTTCCACATATTGGTAATGACCCAGCAGCAGCGAGCCTTCCCAATTCACCCCAAGCGGTCGATCAAGGCCGACGATCACATCGATCTCGTAGCCGTGGCCGTCGCCGGTATCCGGCTGCAGGTTTGACGTATCAAGTGTGGAACCCCACACCGAGGCGGACCAACCGGAAGGCCACACCGCCGAAACTCCGACCTGTAATGCTGGGTTGCCGCTGGTTTGCGTCGTACCGCGATGCACGTAGTCACTGGTCGCGCTCGCCACAGCAAACCAATCGGGAGATGCCGCCTGTACCGACCCTGCGGCCGTCAGCCAGCAAAGCGCTGCGCCGACTGCGCGGCAAGGGGAGGACGCGAAATTCATGCGAAAGCGATGACCTGTCTGAAGCCCAAAGGGGATTAGCCACTAGAACCGAGTGCATTCCCTCATCGCCCGCTCAGGTTCATGACCGGCGCGGTGAACAACGCTGGTGGCGCTGACGCTGAGGGCGCGACACTCGGTGCGTCCTGAATACCATAACCTTGCATGGCGAATTCCATCGACTTTCCGCATCTACCCGACCGTTTCAATGCCCTGGTGGTCGGCAGCGGGGGCATTGGTCAGGCCCTTTCTGAAGTCTTGTTGGCCACCCCTGCATGCAGGCATGTCGCGCTGGCCAGCCGCCGGAAGGACCCACCACCGGCAGACTCGCATCACCGGATTGATTACGACGACCCCAGCAGCGTCGATGCCTTGCATGCGGCTTTGGCCCATGCCTGTGGGCGTCTGCATTTGGTGATCATCTGCACCGGCCTGCTGCACCAACCGCCCCACGGACCGGAAAAATCGCTCGATCAACTGGAGCCTGCGACGCTCAGCCGAGCGCTTGCAGTGAATGCGTTGGGCCCCACGCAGCTGCTCAAGACCCTGTTGCCGCTGCTGCAACACGACGAACCCTCCGTCATCGCCGCGATCTCTGCACGCGTGGGCAGCATTGACGACAACCGTCTCGGTGGCTGGTACAGCTACCGGGCCTCCAAGGCCGCGCTTAACCAGCTCTGGAAGACCGCGTCGATCGAACTCGGTCGCCGGCGCCGCAATCCCGCCTGCGTACTGCTGCACCCGGGCACTGTCGACACGCCCCTGTCCAGACCCTTCCGGGCCAACGTCCCTGCTGACCGTCTGTTCGCGCCCTCCAGGGCGGCGGGCCATCTGCTGTCTGTTCTCGCCGGCGTAACCCGCGATGACAACGGTCGGTTCATCGCCTGGGACGGCAGCGATGTCCCTTGGTAACGCCGGCAGATCTGGGGAAGCACGCCAGGGTTCTCTAGACTGGCGGACATGAACCTCGACGGCCGCACGCAGGCGCTACTCGCTGAGATGAGCACGACCATGCCGGCGCTTGCGGGCATCGGGGTCGAATGCCTGGAACTTCGCGCGGACACCGTGCGGCTTACGGCACCGCTGGCGCGCAACCAGAACGACAAGCAAACCGCGTTCGCAGGCAGCCTGAGTGCGCTGGGCATGCTCTGCGGGTGGGCGCTCACCCAGCGCGTGGCGATGGAGCATGCCTTGCACGCTCAGTGCGCGATTTACGATGTGCACACCCGCTTTCGACAGCCTGTGCGCACCGAACTCATCGCTCACACGCGCTGTGAACTCAGCGACAGGCGCGCATTGATTGACGCCCTCGCTCGCGCTGGAAAAGCGCGATGGACGCTCGACATCGAGGTCGGCTCCAGCGACTTGCCGGACGCGGTTCGGCTCTCCGCCACCTACGCCGCCTGGGTCACAGGCCTGACGCCGCTACAGGAAACTTCCGCCCCGGCTTAGCGAAACACCACCGTCCGATGACCGGAGACGATGACGCGGTCTTCGACATGCCAGTGGACGGCACGCGCCAGTACGCGGCGCTCGATGTCGCGCCCCATGGCCCGCAACGCATCCACATCGTCCCGGTGCGTCACCCGCGAGACGTCCTGTTCGATGATCGGCCCCTGGTCCAGCTCCGAGGTCACATAGTGCGCGGTGGCGCCAATCAGCTTCACACCCCGTTCGTAGGCTTGCCGGTAAGGGTCGGCGCCGATGAACGCCGGGAGAAAACTGTGGTGAATGTTGATGATGCGCTCGGGAAACCGTTCAACCAGCGCCGGCGAGAGAATCTGCATATACCGGGCCAGCACGATCAGGTCGGTATCGTCACCAATCACATCCAGCGCCTGGGCCTCCGCCTCGGCCTTGGTCTCGGCCGTGACCGGGATATGCCGGAACGGCACATCGAAGCGCCTGGCGTGTTCCTCCGTCTCGGCGTGATTCGAGATCACCGCTTTGATCTCCACCGGAAGATCGCCCCGTGCATGCCGCCACAACAGCTCCTGCAGCGTGTGCTCGGTCCGCGAGGCGAAGATCACCATACGCTTGCGCACCCGGGCATCGACCATCGACCAGTGCATGGCGAACGGCTGACCCACTTGGGCATCAAAGGCCGCACGCAAACGCTGATCCGGCGGCTCCAGATCCGGAAGCTGAAACTCGACCCGCATGTAAAACAGCCCGCCGGTCATCTCTGTCGAATGCTGATCCAGATGCGTCACATTGGCCGCGTGCTCGAACAGGAACCGCGTCACCGCTGCCACGATGCCGGGCTGATCGGCACACTGAATCAGAAGTCGGGCGGAGCATGACATCAAAGGAATCCCTGGAACGGTGGGTCAAAGTGGCACCGGGTGCTTCGCGCAACCGGGTCGATGGCGGACTCGGCGATCAGCGCAAGCGGCGGGTCACCGCGCCGCCCGGCCGGATCACGGTCAAACAAGCCGCGGGTTCAACGCACAAACGGCTGCACGTTAGGACCGATTGCACCCCGTTCACGCGTCGGCTTTCAGCGTTGTGTCGCGCATGAGCCCTTCTTGGGCGACCGTGGCCACCAGCGTGCCGGCTCGGTCGAAAATCAGCCCGCGTGCCAATCCACGTGCATCCTGCGCGCTGGGACTTTCCATGTGGTAGAGCAGCCACTCATCCGCCCGCAGCGGACGATGAAACCACAGCGCGTGGTCCAGGCTTGCGACGATCATGTGCGGCTGCAGAAAGCTGCGCCCATGCGGCAACATGGCCGTCATCAACAGGTTGTAGTCGCTGGCATAGGCCAGCACGCAACGATGGAACATCGGGTCGTCCGGCAACACGCCGGAAGCGCGGAACCAGACGGAGTGCGCCGGCTCGCCCTGGCCGGGGTTCAGCGGGTTGGTCGGCCGGACCGGACGGAACTCGAATGCGGATTCCCGCAAAAAGGGCTTACGCAGTCGCTCGGGACAGTCTTCCAGCCAGCGCGTCCGGAGACTGCGCTCGTCTTCCAGCGCCTCGGGCATCGGCACGTCCGGCATGCTGGCCTGGTGTGCCAAGCCGGGCTCCTCGACGTGGAAAGAAGCCATCATGGAAAAAATCTGCTGGCCATGCTGAATGGCCTTGACGCGGCGCCAGCTGAACGAGCCGCCGTCACGGGACCGTTCCACGTCGTAGACAATAGGCGCTTCCATGTCCCCGGGGCGGAGAAAATAGGCATGTAGCGAATTGGGCGGACGATCAGCGCTGACGGTCCGTGTCGCCGCTACCAGCGACTGGCCCAGCACCTGGCCGCCGAACACGCTGCGTCCTCCGAGGTCGCGCGACTGGCCCCGGAACAGGTTGTCTTCCAGGTATTCGAGGTCGAGCAGATCGAGAAAATCTTGCAGTACGGTACTCATGGCGCGGAATTGTAGCCGCTCTGCAGCTCCGACACGCAGGACTAACCGCGTTCCACAAGCGCACGCAGTCCGTCAGCAAAGGCCTCGGGCTGCTCTTCCTGCACGAAATGCCCGGCATCGATGCGCTGGATCTGCAGGTCACGGAAGCAGTGCTCCGCCCCCTCCAGATACGCTGGCGTAATCACCACATCCCGTTCGCCGTAGAGGTAGGCGGCAGGCATCTCGAAACGATGCGCTCCCAGACTTCGCCAGCGCGCGATGTCATCCCGGTAGGTTCGATACAACTGGGCCGCACTGCGCGCAGTCCCTGCAATGGCATAGCAACGGCTGTACTCGTCCAGCAAGGCCTCCGGAAAAACCCGTTCGTGACTCATGCGCAGAAACTCCCGCAAAAACGCCCGCTCGTTCCCCGGAATCAGCGCTTCGGGCAGCGACGACTGCATGAAATGCTGGTACCAGACATAGCGATTGGGCTGCGCCGCAATACGCCGGTTGGTTTCCAGGTTGTTGATGATGGCGATATTCGAGATGCCCAGCGTCCTTACGCGCACGGGTGCGGCCAAGGCGACTTCCTGGGCCACGATGCCGCCCCAGTCATGACCAACCAGATCGAAACCCTGCACGTCGAGTGCGTCAACAATGGCGAGCACGTCCTGCGCCAGCGCGTTCTTGTGATAGGCCGCAGGCTCTTCGCTGCGCGGCGCATCCCCAAGCCCCCGCAAATCGGGCGCGATGACATGCCAATCGTCCGGTAGCAGCGGCAGCACAGGCGCCCAGGTGGCGCTGCTCTCGGGCCAGCCGTGAATCAGGACGACGGGGCGCCCCCGACCTGGCCGCTCTCGCAGGCTTTGTCGGCCGCGACCGGTTTCGATGCTGCGCACAGGCCAGTCAATCATCACTGCCTCATCCCTTCTTCGTGTGTTGGGTATTTTCCTCAGCGAACAAGCGCTCGAGTTCACCCGCGGACTGCTGTGCGAGTTCGATCATTTTGTCGAGGTCGTCATGTGAACCATAAGCCTCGAACAATCGCTGCTCGTCCTTCTCGGCAAAGGTCTCGGTCGTATACCGCACCTGCGCCTCGGACAAACCCAGGCCGCGGAGGACCTCGCCTGCCGCTCGCACGCTGGTATCAAAGGTATCGCGCAGCACGTCACGAATACCCAACTCCATCAGCTTGTAGGCGTGGCTGCGGTTACGCGCACGGGCGATGATGCGCAGTGACGGCGCCATCTCACGAACCGCCTTGGCGATCCGCAGCGAAGCCGGCTCGTCCTGTACCGCGAGCACGAACAGGTCGGCATGCTCCACACCGGCTGCGCGCAGCAGCTCGGGCCTGGATGCATCGCCGTAGTAAGTCCGGTTCCCGAATCGTCGGACAAAATCGACATGATCCGCGTCCAGCTCCAATGCCGTGAACGGAATACCCCGCGCCCGCAGCACGCGACCGATGATCTGACCAAAACGCCCGAAGCCTGCGATCACCACCCGGTGATGTTCGCTGGCAATGTGATCGAACGGTCGCTGCGCATGGGGCAACCAACGCGCAAGCCAACGATCGTTGATCAGAAAAAGCATCGGTGTCAGCGCCATGGACAGCGTCACCGCCACGATGAGCGTATCGGCCACGGCCGGTGCCAGCACCGCTTCGTTGACCATGACCGCAAACAGCACGAAGGCGAACTCACCGCCCTGGGACAAGGCCACCGCCAAACTGCGGGCACTTCGACGCTCCAGACCTGCCGCGCGGCCGACCAGCCACAGCACGCCCGCCTTGACCGCAGTGAGCCCCAGCGCGATTGCTGCAATCAAGGCGGGCTGCTCGACCAGCAAGCCAAGATCCACACCCATGCCCACCGAAATGAAAAACAAGCCGAGGAGCAGCCCCTTGAAGGGCTCAATATCTGCCTCCAGCGCGTGGCGATACTCGGAATCGGCCAACAAGACGCCGGCCAGAAACGCGCCCAGCGCCATGGATAGGCCCGCCCACTCCATGGCCAGGGCCGTGCCCGTCACCACCAGCAAGGCCATCGCGGTGAATATCTCGTTCGTCCGGGCGGCTGAAACGGTCCGCAGCACAGGCCGGAGCAGATACCGGCCGCCCACGATGACGGTGACAATGACTGCGACGGTGCGCAGCAGCGCCAGTGGATCAAACCCCTGTTCGCCGTGTGGCGAGAACAATGGGATGACGGCCAGCAACGGGATGACCGCCAGATCCTGCATGAGCAGAATCGCAAACGCCGCCCGACCGTGGTGAGTGGTGAGTTCCTCGCGCTCGGCCAGGACTTGCAGGGCAAACGCGGTCGATGACAGTGCCAGCACCAGGCCAACAAGAATCGCAGGCGTGGCAGACAAGCCGATGAAGTAGGCCACGGCGGCCAGTGGCAGTGCGGATAACAGGATCTGTGCAGACCCGTTCACAAAGATAGGGCGGCGCAGTGCCCACAGCCGTGAGGGCTGCAATTCCAGGCCAATAATGAACAGCAGCAGCACCACGCCAAACTCGGCGAAATGCATGACCTCGTGTACATCGCCGACCAGCCCCAGCACCGAAGGCCCGATCACCACGCCTGCAACCAGATAGCCGATAACGGCCCCCACGCCGAGCAGTCGGGCCAGCGGCACGGCCACCACCGCCGCCGCAAGAAAGATCACTACGTCGTGGAGCAGGCTCACGGCCGGATATCCACGGGCGTGCCGACTGGAACCCGGTCCCACAACACCTCGATCTGGGCATCGGTCACCGCGATGCAGCCGTCGGTCCAGTCAGACAGGGGGTGGTGCACCGCAGGTGGCGGTGCATTGGGCCCGATGCCGTGAATCATGATCTGCCCACCGGCCGGCACGCCCAGGGCGTCTGCCAGCATCTGGTCAGCCAGCGATGGATACGACACCTGAAGGGCCAGGTGGAAACGACTGGCGCGCAGTCGACTGCGAATAAAATATCGCCCCTCCGGCGTCTTGCCATCGCCTTGCTGGCGTTTGGCGCCAATCGGGTTGCGTCCCAGCGCAATCGGATACTCCAGCACTGCGTGCTCGCCTTCAAACAGCGTGAGCGTGCGCGCGCTCTTGTCGATCTGCAGCCAGGTCTGCTCACCCGCCATCCCGGGGAAGGAGCAGCAGAAAACGATGAGTAGTAGCCCGAGGCGACGGAGGGTAGGAACAAGTGGGTGCATGCGGGCATTATCACACCGAGCCTCAACCGTCCGCAGCATGTCCTTCCGAATCCGCCCCATCACTGCCGCGGACAACCCAGCCATGGCGCAGATCATCTGGACTGCGCTGGCTCAATTCGACGCCTGTGGAGATGGCTTTGCCGGGCAGGACCCGGAAACCCGCGAGCTGGCAGCGGCCTATTCGCGCCCCCGGCACGCCTACTTTGTGGCCGAGATCGATGGCCAAATCGTCGGAGGAGCGGGCGTTGCCCCATTGGCAGGCGGCAGTATCGACACGGCCGAACTGCGCAAGATGTACCTGCAAATGTCCGCGCGAGGCCGGGGTATTGGTCGCGCGCTGCTAGAGCGGTGCCTGACAGCGGCCAGGGCCCTGCAATTTGCACGCATCTACCTGGAAACCCTGGACAGCATGACGGCCGCCCGTCGACTCTACGCGGCAGCCGGATTTCAGGCATTGGACCAACCGCTGGGCCAGACGGGGCATCACGGCTGCAACCGCTGGATGTTGCGCCCGCTGCATTCGCCCGCTCAGCCGACCTAGGCGTCGCGCTCCCAGCGCACGAGCCGACGCGTGGTCATCGTCCGATCACGGCGCCGTGCATCAAAGACCGGCATACCCACCTCGGTGGAGAAATGCGCCTCGCGCCGATGCTCAACCCCGTCCGGGTCCACCTCCAGGACCTGAATCACCCAGACCGGGTGCTGCAGCTCAACACCGGTGTAATTGCCTGGCGCCACCTGCCGATCCACGCGCAGGTCATAGGCAAACTCCAACGTCTGGGCCTCACTCCGCTGCCCTGCGCGCTCGACTTGGTAGTGACGGGTGGCCTCGAACTGCAGCCGGTTTCCGACCGCGAGTGGAAACAGCGCGCCGGTGACCTGGGCCACCTCCGCGACATAGCTGCGGGTAATGGTCTCGGGGGCAGTGTCCGTCTCGGGGGTGTAGGCGTAGGTCAGTAAGTCGAATAAATCGGCGACCTGCACAGATTCCTCAACCGCATGGCGATTCGAGTCGGCAAAGGTGTATTCCGAGCGCATACGGAGCATCCCGGCCCGCGAACCCTGACGGATGGCGAGCTCGAACAGGTGCTCCACCGGCACCGGATGCTCGGGGGATTCAATGTCCTGCAGATAGCTGAGCTTGGAAAAACTGGCGGCCGGGATGGGGCCAAAGAGCGCCTCGACGGGAAAATCCTCCGCGATCAGCTCAAAGCTCGGCACCCCCGGAAACAAGGGCGGCGGCTGGTCGGACTGCTTCGACCCACAGGCCGTCAGGCACAACAGGAGCGCGGGCCACAGCCAACGGGTGGCGACAGGGTTCATGCCGGCAAGTCCTTCGCATAATGAATGGGCAGAGGCTAGGCAATGCCCGGGAAAAAGTCACGAGCGCCACGCAAAACTGCAGCTTGGTCCACGCTGCGACCAGCCCCCGCACGGCCCACCCTTTCTGCAAGGCCATGGCACGGTCTACACTGCGGGCAGCTTCAGCTGGAGAGATTCGGCGCCTTGGTCACCACGGACGTTCCGCTCTTCCCGCTCTCTGGCCTCGTCATGCCAGGCGGGCTGATGCCGCTGCGCATCTTCGAGACTCGCTATCACGACATGGTGCGTGACTGCATGCGGGGGGGCACGGGCTTCGTCGTGGTTCTGCTCGCGGCCGGCCAGGAAACCGGGCGCGAGGGCCGCCCCCACGAAGTCGGCACCTATGTGGAGATCATCGACTTCGAATCACTGGACCATGGATTTCTCGGCATCGTCTGTCGGGGGCAGCACCGGGTGCGCATACTCTCACCGCACCAGACCCGTACAGGCCTGTGGGTCGGGGATACCGAGGCCTATGGTGACGAGCCCGATGGTGCGGTTCCCGAGTCTTACGAGCACCTCGCGGATCTGGCCCTGCAACTCGTCACCGAGCTGGGGCCGCCCTTTGATCTGGACGCGCCACAACCCCACAACGCACGCTGGGTGAGCAGCCGCCTCACCGAACTGTTGCCGATTCCCGGTTCAGCCAAGCAACAGCTGCTGGAGTTGCGGGACCCGATTGCCCGACTCCACCAAATCGCCTGCTTTGTTCAGCAAATGGTTCGGGCACGCCCCGGCAGCTGAGGGCCAAGGGGCTTGCCGTAACGCCCCCTGGCCACCCCGCCACATCGCTTACTGCATCGATTCGCCGGATTCGCCCGACTCGATGTACTGGTAACGCACGACGATGGCCGCACCTTCACCCGGCACAGCGGTGCCTCGGAAGACGATGCTGTTGCTGCCGGCCACGTATTGCCAGCCATTGTCGACATCCTCGGGAACCTCGGCGCCATCAACGGTCACGATAAGCGTGCTTGAGATCGGGGTCTCATCCAGTTGGAACAGGCTGGCCGCCCCCCCCGCATTGGTTGCGATGGCGTTCATGATCGCCGGGAACTGGCTCGTGTCGGCAATACTGGCCGTCGAGCCGCCTGTCGCCAGGGCCAGATCGTCATAGTCCCCTGGGCTGCCTTCGTTGATGATGGCGTACACCGGGTAGGAACGATCGATGAACAGGTTGTCCGACGGATCGAAGCTGGTACCGGCATAGCCTGAGTACTGATCAGGCTCGTCGCTCAGCATCACCACCGACAGGCTGGCGCCCGTCCGCGGATAACCGGCCAGCGTGCTGCTGCCGTCCTCGGCATCCCCGAGTGCGGTGGACAGCAACGAGCGTTCGGCCCAGTAAATGCCGGACTCCCGACCACTGCCGGAGGTGCCGGCTACAGCGTCCTGCTCGAACTGTGTCGTATCCGCCGTATAGCCCACACCGCGTAGCGTCTGCCGATCGGTGGTAATGGTGCCGATGCGGAAGTCCAGACCGGATGAGGTAATCACGCTGATGAAGTCGGCAGCCGCCTGGGACAAGGCCGCCTGCTCGTTCCCCATGCTGCCGGAGTTGTCCACGACAAACAGGAAGTCGGCCAGCCCGCCGGAACCGCTGCCCACGAACTCATCGGCGGCCTGCGCACGGCTCGACTCGGCCGTCCCCACATTGGTCCCGTCGGTCACACCCCGGGTCACGGCCTCGTAGCGCTGCTTGACCTGATCGATCACCGTGGAAACCAGCACCACGACATCGTCCGGCGAGTAGAAACACACCGACAGACGGAATTCGTAGGCTGTGGATTCACCCTCCGACGGCACCGACGCCGGGAAGGCGGTGAGTTCGCCGCCCTCGGCATTCAGTCCGATCAGTTCAACCAGTGAGCGGGTCAGCGCGGTCGGGGTGGCAGCGTCGGCAAGATCCAGGGCGAAGCGGCCAACGGCACAGGCACGCGTTACGGCGGTGGAGATATTCGTCAGAGCGAAACCGGGTTGCGCGCTGACGAGATTGCGCAACTGATCCAGTTCGGACCGGGCGTTGGATCCACGACCAAAATTGCGCCGCTGTGCGGCGAAACCACCCAGATCCCGTGGGCTGCGCATCTTTTGGGCGTCGGGGAGGCTGTTGGTTCCTGCAAAGAAGACCACCCCATCGAAGTCCCCGGTGGGTTGGTCGACAGGCGCTTCCAGCCCGTCCGGCAGAAAGATCTGATGCGCTTCGGTGGTCACCGCCGTCACGGGACGGACCGTGGGTTCGCTCACCACCAGCGTCATGCGCCGGATCTGTTCGACCTGGGCGCTGTCAGTCACCGTGACCTGGTAAACCAGCGTGTCGCCCGGCTCGGCGTCCGCAGGAATGACCACCGTCAGGGTCGCGCCCGTCTCCGTCAGCAGCAGCTGCCCCGTCACATCAAACCAGCTGTAGGTCAGGGCGGAGCCGCCGCTGCTGTCCGTCGCCGTCACCGTCAGGCTGACGGTTTCACCTGCCGCCGGCATGGCATTGCCTGCGACAAACGAAGAGATCAGGGGACTAGCGCCGGTCGGCAGGCTGCTGTTGCAAGACACCCGGGCGTCGTCCACCTCTTCAGTATCCAGCGTGCCGTTCCGGTTGTCGTCAATACCGGTTTGAATGATGGCGCCACCAAAGGCGCAGCGCCGGTCTTCCGGCGCGATGGTGGCGGCGACTGCCGTGAGTTGTTCAAACGCGAGAATGTCGACTTCGGATTCGCTGCACCCGACCGCCAACACCGCAGCCGAAATACCAAAACCCAGTCCCACGCAACGAATGGCGCGTTGCCCCATGCTGTCCATGCTAGTGCTCCCTGTCATGAGTCCGAGCCCGCTCCGGTCGAATGCCTCCTCCGGTTGCAGCCCCCAGCTACAACAGGCACCCCACAAACCGGCCGTTCAGGCCCGCGTATGGTCCATGCGGGCGGGCGGTTAGTCCGCGTCCAAGACTCCTGCGGATCGTGTCCTGATTCAAGGCCCGCCGTCGGCTGAGCCACTGGCGGATCCGGCTTCCCGACGAACGGCGAGGCCACGCCCCCAACCGGTCTTTGCGCAATAATCCCTGGATGGGGGACGCCGTCATTGCATTTCTTGGCCTGCTGGCCGCGCTCATCGTGCTGGAGCCCTGGGTGCTGGCTCGTCTGACGCAGCCTCACTGGGCAGCCTGGTCGGTCCAGCACGTCATGCTGCCCCTGGCGCGTTCCAGCTGCGTACTCGCGTTTATTCTTCTGGGGTACCCCTCGGTGTTCGGGCTTGCCAGCGCACCACCGCTGACCCCGTTACTGTTGGAAGACGCGCGCTGGTCCCATTTGCTTAATCTGGGCTTTGCTGCCTCCATGTTGCTGCCGTTGCTCCCGACACTGGAACGCGCGCCGGGTGCCATTCTGCCCCTCCAAGGCTTTCTGCTCCTGGCGCTGCTGTTCCGTTGGGCCGTGCCCGAGGCGAACGCGGTGTCCCTGTGGCCTTCCGGCGAGGCCTGGGCGGCGCTGGCGCTGGCCGCGCTGGCACCCATGGTGGCGCGGATGGCGTTGCCGGCAGCCATCGCCGGACACGAACAACGTCGCGACGCCTTGCTCATCCCGCTGCAACTGCCGCCCTTGCTGCTGTATGGCCAGGCATTGGGGCAGCAAATCCCCGGTTAGCCCAGCCCGGCCAGCGTAACGGGCCCACATCAGCGCCCGGGTCGCTGTATCCGCGTGCGAATCGATCGCGCATGGCCTAATATATGAGAATCATTCTCAATTGAATCCCAACATGCTGCGCCACACCGCTTTGCTGCTGGCTGCGACCGGACTCGCACTCACCGCCTGCTCGAAATCCTCTGACCGGGCCGGTGCAGACGCACCTCTCATCGTTTATTCCTCGCGCAATGAGCAGCTGATCAAACCGCTGTTCGACCGCTACACAGAAGAAACCGGCCAGCCCATTCAGTTCATCACCGGCAAGGAAGGCCCGCTGTTGCAACGCATGCGCAGCGAAGGCGCCGATAGTCCGGCAGACCTGCTGATCACCGTGGATGCGGGCAATTTGTGGAAGGCCGCCGATGACGGCCTGCTGCAACCCGCGCGCTCCGATGTCATGGACGAACGCATTCCCGCGCATCTGCGTGATCCGGCCGGCCTGTGGTACGGGCTGTCGGTGCGGGCGCGTACGATCATCTATTCCACCGAGCGGGTCGATCCCGATGCGCTGAGCACCTACGCCGCACTGGGCGAGCCGGCATGGAAGGGGCGCCTGTGCCTGCGCACGTCGCAAAAGGTTTACAACCAGTCGCTGGTCGCCATGATGATTTCCGCGCAGGGTGAGCCAGCGACGGAAACCGTGGTTCGCAGCTGGGTGGACAATCTGGCCGCCGAGCCGTTTTCCAATGACACAGCGGTCATGGAAGCAATCCTGGCCGGTCAATGTGATGTCGGCATCGTCAACACCTACTATTTCGGCCGGATGCAGCGGGAAGACCCGGATATTGCGCTGGCGTTGTTCTGGCCCAATCAAAACGATTCGCTGGGTGATTTGCGCGGTGTGCATGTCAACGTGTCGGGCGCGGGCATCACGGCGGCGACCGATCAGTTCGAGGCCGCACAGGCCTTTCTGGAATGGATGGCAGGCCAGGAAGCCCAGGAGATTCTTGCCGACGGCAATCTGGAATATCCGGCCAACCCCGCCGTGCCTTCCGACCCCCTGGTCAAGGCCTGGGGCGATTTCGTCCCGAATGTGATCAATGTGTCGGAAGCCGGCAAACTCCAGCCTGCAGCCGTCAAGCTGATGGAGCGCGCGGGCTACCACTAGTCGGCCGCCGACACGCCGAGCCCGCCCATGTTCACACGCCCGCGGCAGCGACGCCTGGCCGCGCATCCGCTCACCGTGCTGATCGCGCTGCCGGTGTTGGCCGCGCTGGGCACGATGCTGCTGTCGCTGGCCCGACCCGACGCCGAAGTCTGGCGCTTCGTCGGCATGACCATGCTGCCGCAGGTGCTGCCCACGACCGCGCTGCTGGTGCTGATAACCGTCAGCCTGGCTGTGATGCTGGGAGTGGGCTGCGCCTGGCTGACGAGCTTGTACGAGTTCCCAGGGCGTCGGTGGCTCACCGCCGCTCTGGTGCTACCGCTGGCCATCCCGGCCTATCTGCTGGCCACGGTGTACATCGGCTGGTTCGACTATGCCGGACCCGTCCCCACCTGGCTGCGCAGCTGGCTGGGACCGTCGGCCAGCGTGCCACCCATTCGCTCCGTTGGGGGGGCGGCCGTGGTCCTGGCGCTGGGGCTTTATCCCTATGTGTTCCTGCTGGCACGCAATGCGTTTCTGTCGCAGGGCCGCCGGGCGCTGGAAGTCGCTGCATCGCTGGGCCTGGGGCCGGTCGCGGGCTTCTGGCGGATCGGACTGCCGCTGGCCCGGCCCTGGATCGCCGGCGGGGCGCTGCTAGTCATGATGGAAACGTTGGCTGATTTCGGTGCAGTCTCCGCGTTTAACGTCCGCACACTGACCACGGCGATTTACCAGAGCTGGTTTGCGCTGTTCTCTCTGGATGGTGCCCTGGCGCTGGCTTCCGTCCTCGTTGCCATCGCACTGGTTGTGGCCGCGCTGGAGCGCCGACAGCGACGCGAGCAGCGGTTTATCGGCGACGCGAGCATGCGAGGCATGCGCCGCAGCCCACTCACCGGCTGGCGGCGCTGGGGTGCCGCGGGCGCCTGTACCCTGGTGGTCATGGCAGGTGCCGTGGCCCCGCTGACCCAGCTGGGAATCTGGGCCTGGCAGCACCGGGCCGACATCGATGCACGACTGCTGGACTTTGCCTCGCACTCACTCTTGCTAGCAGCCATGGCGGCTGCGCTGCTGACAGTGCTGGGCCTGGGACTGGCCTGGGTACTCCGCCAGGACACCCGCGCCGGCACCCGCTGGCTTGGCCGTACGGCCACTGCAGGCTACGCCATTCCGGGCACCGTCCTGGCCGTGGCCTTGTTCGTCCCGCTGGCGGCCTTGTCGACTCTGCTGACGAGCGGGCTCGAAACGCTGGGCAACCCGGCCCGCATTGCGCTGCACACCGGCCTGGCCACCGTCCTGCTAGGCTACGCAGCCCGTTTTCTGACCGTGGCGACTCATCCGATTGAGGGCCAGCTGATGCGGGTGTCACCTGCCATGGAAGATGTTGCTCGCAGCCTGGGTTGCAACAACTGGCAGATCGCCCGCCGCGTTCACGCCCCGATGATTTCCGGCAGCCTGGTCACCGCAGCCATTCTGGTGTTTGTCGACGTCATGAAGGAATTGCCGCTCACGCTCATGACCCGCCCCTACGGCTGGGACACCTTGGCTGTGCGCGTGTTCGAGATGACAGCGGAGGGCGAATGGTCGCGTGCGGCAGTACCCGGCCTGAGCATTGTGCTGGCTGGCTTGGTTCCGGTGTTCTGGTTGGTCCAGGGCTCGGAACCGGGCCAGCAGACTCAGGCGCCGCCACTCGATCAACTGGCCGACGCCCATGCCGCTTAGCCTGACCGCCGTTCACAAGCGTTATGGAGCCACGCCGGTGCTCCATGACGTCTCACTGGAACTGGCAGCCGGCGAAATCGGCTGCGTGCTCGGTCCCAGCGGCTGTGGCAAGACTACGTTGCTGCGGCTCATCGCGGGGTTCGAACGACCGGACACGGGTCGGATCTTCAGTGGCAGCACCTTGCTGGCGGACGACACGCATTGGCTGCGACCCGAGCAGCGACGCATTGGTATGGTCTTCCAGGATCACGCCCTACTGCCCCACCTGAGCGTCGCGGGCAATGTCGGTTTCGGCCTGCGCCACCTGGATCGACAGCGTCGCGAGCAACGCGTCGCCTGGGCATTGGAACTGGTCGGGCTGGCAGCCTATGCCGAGGCCTACCCGCATGCGCTATCCGGAGGTCAGGCGCAGCGGGTTGCCCTGGCGCGTTCGCTGGCGCCTGCGCCGCAAATGATTCTGCTGGACGAACCGTTCTCGAACCTGGACACCGAGCTCCGAGAGCGCCTGTCGCAGGAAGTCCGTGAAATCCTCAAGGCGGCCGGCATGACGGCACTGATGGTCACGCATGATCAGCTCGAAGCCTTTGCCGTCGCCGATCGGATCGCCGTGATGTCGGCGGGCCGCATCCAGCAGTGGGACAGCCCCTACAACCTGTACCACCGCCCGGCGAATCGCTTTGTCGCGCGCTTTGTCGGTGAGGGCGTCCTGTTGCCCGGCCGCCCGGTGGAGCCCGACGGCGTCGATACCGAGCTGGGACGACTGCGCGGAGAGCGAGTGGGTGCGACCAGCGAGACCGTGGACGTGCTGCTGCGCCCGGATGACATCATCCATGACGACGCCAGCCCGCAACAGGCGGTGGTCAGACGCAAGGCATTTCGTGGTGCACAGATTCTCTACACGCTCGAGCTGCCCAGCGGTGCACGTGTGCTGTCACTCGTGCCCAGCCACCACAATCACCGCATCGGCGAACCCATCGGTATTCGCATGGCCACCGATCACGTGGTGGTGTTCCCCCGCGAATCCGATGCCGCGCCAGCCTGAGCATCCACCTGCCGGATCTTGCGGACCAGGTCGCGGCCAATGGCAGCCTGCAGTTTGCTCCACAACGCGGGTTTGTGACGCTTGATTCGGTCCAGGGTTGTGCGGGACCAGGCGCGATACGTCACTGGCTCATCGGCAACAACCGACGCCGATGTCGGCTCCTGCGTCAGGTAGCTCATCTCGGCGACCAGCCGGCCCGGTCCCAATCGGGCGACCTCCTGGCCATGTACCAGCACCCGCACTTCGCCCGCTACCAGCAGAATGAGCCGCTCGTTGGAGACACCCTCTGCCAGCAGCTCTCCCGTCACGTCTTGTACCTCCTGGGCGCGCCGCCATAGCCCGAGAAACTCCGGCACGGTCATGACATCGAAATTCAGTGCATGAATCGCGGCCAGTGGCTCCGGCAGCTTGACCGAGCGCCGCTCCAGCAGGATACGGATGACCTGCACGATATTGATCACCACGAACAAGGCATTCCACGCGGCGACGTTGACCGCATCCGCGTGCAAGGCGTACGTGCACAGCAGGGACTGGGCCACAATGAGCGTGGCCCGCAGCCACAGCATGTCCCTGGCCAGCAGCGCCAGCAACATCAGCCCGTAGCCCATATTCACATAGACGGTATCCAGCGAAATCACTGATAGCGCTCCAGCAAGGCCTCACAGGCCGGCCCCCGTCGATCCATGTCACAGGTGGCGCGGATGAGTCCGCAGCGCCGAGCAGGCACGACACGCCCGGCCTGAGCCTGCGACGTCTGTTCCTGCTGCGTGCGCTGGCAGTTGCGTTCCGCACGCGCAACCTCGTCGCGGGCCAGTTCGCAGCCCGGCAGCAGGGCCAGCCCGAGAACCGCCACCAGATACGGCGCCTTCATGCTTCTCACCGTTGCTGGGTCAGCCTGGCGACACGCCACGGCCCACTACATCTAGCTGGGCCAGGGGTGCACGTCGGCACAACGGGGGCAACGCACGAATCAAAGGCATCACGCGACGTTAGCACAGCGCACACCCCGCACCGCCTTGGGTTGATCGGAAACAGGCCAGCGGCAGACAAACCCGAAGTAAATCCTGACAAAACATCGCTAAGTCACTGCCAGCACGAACATTTTCCACGCTACCCACAGAACCTGTGGATAAGCATGTGGAAAGAACTTCAGCAAGTGGCCAAAACCGGCTTGTTTGCGGGCAATCCTGCGGGTCGGTCAACTTGTAACCAATTTGAAATGCCATTGAAAAAACAACAAGTTAAGTTTGTCCACCCCTGAGACGACAGACGGCTGCACCAGCTCGGTGCCTCGCCGTAATGTTGCAACGCAACACTGTGCATAAGTCAAGCCGCCCTCGGGTGCTAGACTGCGCGCCATGACGCCCGTTGTGCTAGTGATATCGGGCCACGATCCCAGCGGCGGCGCGGGATTGGTGGCTGACATACAGTCTGTTTCGGCCTGCGGGGCCCACCCGACGCTCGCGATCTCCGCGCTCACGGAGCAAGACACCCGCAACGCCTACGCGGTGTTCCCCGTTCCCGTTCCTCAGTTGCTCGCTCAGAT
Source organism: Pseudomonadota bacterium (assembly GCA_036156195.1). Taxonomy (GTDB): domain Bacteria; phylum Pseudomonadota; class Gammaproteobacteria; order Nevskiales; family OUC007; genus Abyssibacter. Next base: position 384,762 of record JAYZUZ010000011.1, read on the forward strand.
CCAGCGCGTGGTGGCAGACATCCGCCCGCAAGCCATCAAAATCGGACTGCTACCGAACCCGACCATCGCGCAGTCGCTGCTACCGGTGCTTGATCGCCTGGCCGATGTGCCACTGGTGCTTGACCCGGTCCTGATCGCCTCCGGCGGAGGCACGCTGGCAGATGCGGATCTCACGCCCCTGCTGCGGGAAGCGCTCATCCCGCGGGCCACCGTCGTGACGCCAAACCTGCCGGAAGCCCAGGCGTTGACCGGCTGCCCCGACCCTGTCGAGGCCGGGCATGCGCTGGTCGGCATGGGCGCATGCTGGGCGCTGGTCACTGGCGGAGATGCCGCCACACCGGATGTGGCCAATCATCTGATCGGTCCGGAATGCATAACCACCCGTTGGCCCCGGCGGCCCGGTTCGTTTCACGGCACGGGCTGCACGCTCGCCTCCGCGCTCGCCGCCGGGCTGGCATTGGGCCGCTCCGTGCCGGAAGCCGCGCTGGCCGCTCAGCAGTTCGTCGACCGCGCGCTCTCGACAGCGCTTCGACCCGGCCGTGGCCAGGCGATCCCCCACCGACAACGATGATCAGCGCCTCGCGTTGGCGCCAGGGCGCCTACCCCATCACGCCCACCGGCTGGGAGAACGCGGCACTGCTAGCCGCCTGCGAAGCGGTGCTCAGTGCCCGGCCGGCGCTGCTGCAATACCGAGCCAAGCCCGGTCCGGACGCGGGGCTGGCGCGCCAACTACGCCAGCGTTGTGTGTCGGCCGGTGTCCCGCTACTGATCAACGACGATCTGGCGCTGGCCCATGCATTGGGTACGGGCGTGCATCTGGGGCGTGACGACGGCGACGTGGCCGCGGCCCGGACACAACTGGGCCCCGACGCCATCATCGGCGTGTCGGTTTATGACGATATCGACCGCGCACAGGCCGCCGTCGCTGCCGGTGCGAGCTATGTCTCGTTCGGGCGCTTTTTCGCATCCCGGACCAAGCCATCGGCCACGCCGGTTCAGCCTGATATTCTTGTGACGGCCCGGGCCCGTCTGTCAGTGCCAATTGCCGTGATCGGCGGTATTACGCCGGATAATGCTGCACCACTAGTAGCACGCGGCGCCCATTTGCTGGCCAGTGTCGAAGGCATCTTCGGCGCGGCAGACCCGGCTCGGGCCGTGCATTCATTTCAAGCCCTGCTGGGACAACCATGACGCAATCCGAATCCCTGTTTGAACGCGCCCAGCGCGTCATCCCCGGGGGAGTCAACTCTCCCGTCCGTGCCTTTAAAGGTGTGGGCGGTACACCCCGTTTTATCGATCGCGCAGCAGGCGCCTACATCTGGGATGCCGACGGTCAGCGGTACATCGACTATGTCGGCTCATGGGGCCCCATGATTCTCGGCCATGCCCACCCTGAAGTCATCGCAGCCGTTCGCGAGCAAGCGGGGCGCGGCCTGTCCTACGGCGCCCCAACAGCGCTCGAATGTGACCTGGCCGAGCAGCTCTGCGCCTGCGTGCCCTCCATGGAACAAGTCCGACTCGTGAACTCGGGTACCGAGGCGACGATGACGGCGATACGGCTGGCGCGTGGTGCGACCGGGCGCGACGCGATCATCAAATTCGAAGGCAATTACCATGGCCATGCCGACTCGCTACTGGTCAAGGCCGGGTCTGGCGCCCTGACCCTAGGCGTGCCCAGCTCGCCCGGCATACCTGCCGATATCGCCAAGCACACCTTGACCGCCACCTTTAACGATCTTGACTCCGTGCGCTTGCTGTTCGAGACGCAGGGGGCCGAGATTGCCGGCATCATCGTCGAGCCGATCGCAGGCAACATGAACTTCGTCAAGCCCGCCGAAGGGTTTCTCCAGGGGCTGCGCGAGCTCTGCGACGCCTACGGCAGCATCCTGATCTTTGACGAGGTCATGACCGGCTTTCGTGTCGCTCTCGGCGGCGCCCAAGCGGTGTACGGCGTACGACCCGACCTCACCACCTTGGGCAAGGTCATCGGCGGCGGCCTGCCGGTCGGCGCGCTCGGTGGACGACGCGACCTGATGGAGCAGCTCGCCCCCACCGGCCCGGTGTACCAGGCGGGCACTCTGTCGGGGAATCCGCTGGCCACTGCCGCAGGCCTGGCCACCCTGCGCTTGCTGCAGGCGCCTGGGTTCTACGACGCATTAGAGGAGCAAACAGCCCGCTTGGTCCAGGGGCTGGTCGCCCATGCAGCCGGCGCCGGCGTGACACTCCAGGGCGACTGGCAAGGCGGCATGTTCGGCCTGTACATGACCGACCAGCCGGTGCGCAGCTACGCCGATGTCGTGAACTGCGATGCGGAGGGCTTTGGTCGTTTCTTCCACGCCATGTTGAAACGCGGCATCTATCTGGCCCCATCGGCGTTCGAAGCCGGATTCGTTTCGGCCGCGCACACACGCGACGATATCGACCAGACCATCGAAGCTGCTCGTTCGGTGTGGACAGCATGACCGGCGAAGACCGCGGGGGATTCGTCACACGCCTGCGCGCGAAGATCAACAAGGGTGATTCCTGGCTGACCTACGACCTAGCCAACCTGCTCCCAGGCCAGGGACTCGACGACGATGCACTGGAAGAGCTGGAAACCCGGTTGCTGACATCCGACGTCGGCGTCGAGGCGACGATGGCGATTGTTGATCACCTGCGCGCGGAGGCCAACGCCGGCCGCATCCGCAACGCCGATGCGTTGCGCAAGGCGATTGCACAGGTCATGGGCGGGCTGCTGGAACCCGTCTCCCAACCCCTGGATATTCCCGACTTTATCCGGCCGTACATCATTCTGATGGTTGGCGTGAACGGCGCGGGCAAGACCACAACCATCGGCAAGCTCGCGCGGCGACTGCAGCAGGAAGGCAAATCCGTGATGCTGGCCGCAGGCGATACGTTCCGTGCCGCAGCGGTGGAGCAGCTCAAGACCTGGGGCGAACGCAATCAGGTGCCGGTGATTGCCCAGGGGCAGAATGCCGATTCCGCCTCCGTCATCTTTGATGCCGTGCAGGCAGCCAAGGGTCGTGGCATCGATGTCATCATCGCTGACACGGCCGGTCGCCTGCATACACAGGGCCACCTGATGGAGGAACTACGCAAGATCAAGCGCGTGGTGCAGAAGCACGACGCCTACGCGCCCCATGAGGTGATGCTGGTCGTCGACGCGACAACCGGCAACAATGCACTCAACCAGGCCGTACAGTTTCATGAGGCCGTTGGCTTGACCGGCATCACCGTCACCAAACTGGACGGAACCGCCCGAGGCGGCATCGTGTTTGCGATCGCCAAGCGGCTGGGCTTGCCCATTCGTTTCGTGGGTGTGGGCGAGTCTGCAGAGGACCTGGGTGAGTTCAATGCCCAGGCGTTCATCAACGCGATGTTTGAGCCTGTCGCCTAGCACTCCTCGCTGGCGCCAGGGAGATTCAGGGAAGAATCGACATGGGTGACATTGTCTACCTCCACCGGGTCTCAAAACGCTACCCGGGCGGGCATGACGCATTGAACGACGTCACGCTCACGCTGGAGCAGGGTGAGATGGCGTTTCTCACCGGGCATTCCGGCGCTGGCAAATCCACGCTGCTCAAGCTGATCGCGCTGATCGAACGCCCCAGCCGCGGCCAGGTCGTGGTCAATAGCCAGAACATCGCCCAGGTGCGCCGGCACCAGGTTGCTAAATACCGACGCAATGTCGGTGTCATTTTCCAGAACTTCAACCTGCTCAACGACCGCACGGTATTCGACAACGTGGCACTGCCGCTGGTGATTCGCGGTGAAACGCGGCACACGATTGCGCGCCGGGTGCGCGCTGCGCTGGATACAGTCGGCCTGCTGGAGAAGGAACGCCAGTATCCGCTGGTCCTGTCCGGCGGCGAGCAGCAACGCGTGGGCATTGCCCGGGCGATCGTCGCCAAGCCGCCACTGATCCTGGCCGATGAGCCCACAGGCAACCTGGACCCCGCCCTATCCGCTGAAATCATGGAACTGTTTCAACGGTTCAACGAAGTGGGTGTCTCGCTGCTCATCGCCACACATGATGTGGAGCTGATCCGGTCGCTGCCCTACCGCGAGATCGCCCTGCAGGGTGGCCGTGTCCTGGATCGGGCAGCCGCCGCTCCGCATGAGTCCAGCCCGTCATGATTGCCGAGTACTTCAAGCGCCACGCCCAGACGCTCGTCTTTACGCTGGGACGGCTGTATCAGCGCCCGGTCGCCACGGGCCTGACGGTGCTGGTCATTGGCATCACGCTCGCGCTACCAGCGGGCCTGCATCTGGTCATCCAGAACATCAATGCGGTGGGTTACAGCTGGGAAGGCACGCTTAACGCCTCGCTGTTTCTCGCCGATGACACCGATGAATCCCGCGCCCGGCAGATCGCCTCGGAGATTCGCGCCCAAACCAGCGTACGCGGCACGACCTATATTTCCCGTCAGCAGGCACTGGAGGAATTCCAGGCCCTGTCCGGCTTTGGTGAAGCGCTGGAACTGCTCGACGAGAACCCCTTGCCGGCTGTCATCGTGGTTCAGTTCAAGACCACCCAGTCGCCGGAGGTGATTGATGCCGTCATGCGTGAGCTCGCCGAGCTACCGGATGTCGTACAGGCGAAGCTGGATCATCAATGGCTGGATCGCCTGTTCGCCATACTGGCCACGGTGCAACGCGCTGCGGTGCTGATTGCGGCTCTGCTGGGCGTGGCCGTGGTCTTGACGGTTGGCAACACCATCCGGCTGGACATCGAGAACCGACGGGACGAGATCGTCATCATGAAACTGGTCGGAGCCTCAGATGCCTTTGTCCGGCGACCGTTTCTCTACACCGGATTCTGGTACGGGCTGTTCGGTGGGCTGACCGCGCTCATTTTGCTCGGTATCGGCGTTGGGCTCATGGCCGGCCCAGCGGGACAACTGGCAGCGCTGTACCAATCCAGCTTTGTGATTGAAGGACTGGGCTTCGGACGCAGCCTGTTGCTCCTGCTGCTGGGCATTGCGTTGGGCTGGTTTGGGGCCGCCTGGACCGTTGCCCGTCACCTGGGCGCCATCGTCCCTCGCTAGAGCGGGCAGTCCTGGGGGCCCGTACCGTCCATGGCTCTTGCATCGCACACGTTTGCACCCATATTCGCGCAGGAACTTTTGAGCCATTTGAGCGTCTGAACAGCCGCAATCCAGGCGCTCGAACACCAACGAGCGTGATAAACTACGCGGCCGTAAGGAGGGTCCCCATGACGCAAGCTCTGGCGCTTTCAAATCAGGCCAATCTGGTCCCGCTGACTGGCAGTCTGGATGCCTACATCCACTCTGTGAACAGCATCCCTGTCCTCGAACCCGAGGAAGAGCGGGCCATTGCGCGTGCGTATGTCGATGACGGCGACCTCTCTGCTGCCCAGCAGCTGGTCATGTCGAATCTCCGCTTCGTTGTTCACATCGCCCGTGGCTACATGGGCTACGGGCTACCGATGGCCGACCTGATCCAGGAAGGCAACATCGGCCTGATGAAGGCGGTTAAGCGCTTTGACCCGGAGGTCGGGGTCCGATTGATCTCCTTCGCAGTCCATTGGATCAAAGCGGAAATCCACGAGTTCATCCTGCGCAACTGGCGCATCGTCAAAGTCGCCACGACCAAGGCGCAGCGCAAGCTGTTCTTTAACCTGCGTAGCTCCAAGAAACGCCTGGGCTGGATGAATCAGGCAGAGGTCAATGCCGTTGCCGAGGATCTGGGCGTCAAGCCGGAGACCGTGTTGCAGATGGAACGTCGGCTGTCCGGGCAGGACGTGTCGTTCGCGGCCACGGCCAGCGACGACGAGGACAGTGTCGCTTACGCACCTGAACAATACCTAGCATCGGACGATGCCGACCCGGCCACTGCGCTGGAAAATGCCGATTGGGAGACCCGTCAGCGCAGCCAGCTGGCCGCCGCGCTCGAACACCTGGATGCGCGCAGCCGGGACATCCTCAATCAGCGCTGGCTGTCCGAAGAGAGCAAGACCGGACTCAAGGAACTGGCCGAGGTCTACGGCATCTCTGCCGAACGGGTCCGCCAGATCGAGGCCGCCGCCATCAAGAAGCTGCGCAAAGCGATCGCCGCGTAAGCGGACTTGCAGCACGAAAAACCCGGCAACTCGCCGGGTTTTTTATGCGCGTAAAGAAAATGTTGCGTCCAGGGTCAATTTTCGGTAAAAAGTTCCCATTGGCGACGAAGTCGCGGCAACGTAACTTCAGTGGCGCTAGACGGCAATGCCGAGTGCCATGGCAATGAATTCATAATAATAACTGGGGATAGTCTTGTTTGGCCTCCGCACTCGCGGAGGCCAGTTTGTTTCTGGCTCCTGAAACTCCCCGCATCACCCTCTCGAAACACTGCCGCACCCCTGCCGCAGCGGAGCTGGCCGCTCAGCCCCTGGCCGCTCAGCCCAGGACCAGAATGGGCACGTAGTGGTCGACCAGCAGCGCCGTGAACAGGCCCATCAGGTACAGAATGGAGTATCCGAAGGTCTGCATGGGCAGCGGCGAAGAAGGTGTCGTGTACAAACGCACGGCATACCAGAGGAAACCACCGTTGAGCCCCAGCACCGCCACCAGGTACACCAGACCACTCATGCCTGTCAGGAAAGGCAGCAACGTCACCAGCGTCAGCAACACGGTGTAGCAGAGAATCTGCAGCCGGGTGTATCGATCACCATGGGTGACCGGCAACATCGGAATGCCTGCCCGCGCATAGTCCTCCCGGCGATCGATTGCCAGGGCCCAGAAATGGGGCGGCGTCCATACAAAAATAATCAGAAACAGCAGCAAGGCATGGGCATGAATTTCCCCAGTGATTGCCACCCAGCCCAGCACGGGCGGTGCCGCGCCAGAAGCACCGCCGATGACGATGTTCTGCGGCGTCGCACGCTTGAGGTAAAGCGTATAGACCAGCGCGTAGCCAACCAGTGAGGCCAAGGTCAACCAAGCCGTGAGCGCGTTGACCCAAAGCACGAGAACCGCGGCGCCCAGCCCGCCTAGCACCGCCGCAAATGCGTAGGCCTGGGCCACACCAACATGGCCCTGCACGATGGGGCGCTGGCTTGTTCGCGCCATCCGCGCATCGATCTGGCGGTCAACCACCTGATTGATCACCGCCGCACTGGCCGCGCATAGCCCAATGCCCAGTGTCGCGAGCAAAAACAGGCCCAGCGGCGGCAAATCAGGCGTGGCCAGGAACATCCCGACGATGGCCGTAAAGACGATGAGCATCACCACACGAGGCTTGGTGAGCTCGTAGTAGTCATGGAGGCGGTCCGTCAAACCGGCCTGTGTGGCGGTGGTGGTCATGCTGCTCACTGCCGGATCCGCCTGCTGTTAAAGACGGCCCAGTTAATCGAAACAATGACCAATAGTAACAATGCCGCGCCTGCGTTATGCGCAGTCGCCACCGGCAGAGGCAGATGCAGCACAACAGTCGCGATACCAATGCCGATCTGCGCAAGCAAAGCGACCAGCAGGACCACACCCATCCGGCGCCAGCGATTGGATGCACCCGACTCGCGCAGCAAGCGGACCACAAGAGCACCCACCACAATGGCCGTGAGCAAAGCACCCACGCGATGCGTGAAATGAATCGCCGTACGGCCCGGGCCATCCAGCACGCCAAACTCGTAATTCACACCCAACCCGCGCCAGAGGGTAAAGCCCTGGCCAAAATCCATGTCCGGGGAAAAACCACCGTGACAGGTCGGAAAATCGACACAGGCCAAGGCAGCGTAGTTAGTGCTTGTCCAGGCACCGAGGAAGATTTGCACGATCACCATGCACAACGCCGCCACGGCAAAGTGCGGCATGTGGTTGGATGTCGGGACCGGCCAGCCGGCCATCCAGTCACGTTCCCGCAGATTGACCAGCGCGAGCAACGCAAGAATGGTCATGCCGCCCAGCAAATGGCTGGTGACCACCAGTGGCTTCAGAAGCAGAGTGACGGTCCACATGCCGAGTATGGCCTGAAAGATGACCAGCCCGAGCAGGACGTGCGGGAGCTTGCGACCGCGTCGCCGCAGCGCCGACAGCACGGACATGCCGAGGATGAGCAGGCCCAGCACACCGGCTGCGTATCGATGCACCATCTCCTTCCAGGCCTTGCCGGCCTCCACCGGACGCTCCGGGAACGCCTCATTGGCGGCACTAACCTCTTCCACGGTCAGCGGCACATCAAGATGGCCATAGCATCCGGGCCAGTCCGGGCAGCCCAATCCGGCGTCGGACAGACGCACAAAGGCGCCCAACACGACGACACAGAAGCACAGCCCGAATGCAGTAACAGACAGGTGACGAAACATGTGGCTTGGCGACCAGAGGCGGCCGGAGATTGCGCGGCCGCATATTGTACCGTCGCAGCGCGGGGAATGTTGCAGCGAACATCGCGCCTATGCGCGGGGAGACGCCCGGACGTCGGACCGTTGGCACGGCTGCCGCAGCAGCGTGAAAGCCCTTAGACTACGCGGCCGTCAATGACACCCCGCACATGATCGGAATAGGCGAAAGCTTTGCACTGGCCAGCGCCTTCGCTTGGGGCGTGGCGGTCATCCTGTTCCGGCTGTCGGGCCAACAGCTCGGGCCCTTCGCGCTCAACCTGTTCAAGAACGTCTTGCTGCTGGTCTTGCTCGTTCCGACCATCGTTCTTGCCCATGGCGCGGGCTGGCCGGATATCTCCTGGCAACACTGGCTGATCCTGCTGCTGTCCGGGGCAATCGGGATCGGCATCGCCGACACGTTGTTCTTTCGCGCACTCAACGCGCTGGGACCATCGCGCACGGCTATCGGCAGCATGCTGCTGTCGCCCTTCGTCATTCTGTTGTCCTTTGTGTTCCTGGGCGAACGACTGGGCGTCTGGCAATGGCTGGGAGCTGCAATCACCCTGGCCGGAGTTGCCCTGGTCAACTGGCGCAGGGCGCATCCATTGGAACAAGGCCCGGACCAGCAGGGTCTGTGGGCGCTGGTCGCCGCGATGGCTCTCATGGCCACCGGCATCGTGACGGCCAAACCCATGCTGGAATCCGATCCCTTCATCTGGGCTGTACAGATCCGCGTCATCGGTGGCGTTGCCAGCATGCTACTGCTCATGCTCGTACAGGGCCGCCTAACGGCCGTCTTGGGCGAATTCCGTCGCGCCCAGGCCTGGCCGCGCACCGTCACCGCCTCGTTCATGGGGACGTATGTCGCCATGCTGCTCTGGTTGGCCGGGTACAAATACGCGGACGCATCCATCGCCGCAGTTCTCAACGAGACCTCTGCGGTGTTTGTCCTCATCCTCGCCGCCGTCTTCTTGAAGGAACGGCTTCAGGCCCATCAGTGGCTGGGCAGCCTGGTCGCCGCCGCCGGCGTGCTCATCGTGGTTGCGAATTAGCGCGTTGGATCAGCCGATTTTCGACAGGCGCAGCAGCTTTTTGAAATCGGTGTGAATGTCACGCAATTCCGTACTGCGGTCGTACCACAGCACCCAATTGCCGATCGGATCGATGACGTAAAACGCCCCTGGGCCATGTGCAGGATCGCGCAGAAATCCGCGTAGCGGGTCGTCATCTTCCACAATGCGCAACTTGAGGTTCGGGTCCGCCTCTGCGGCAATCACCGCCAGCGCCTGGGCCTCGTCAGCATCCGCGACGATGGCGATTCGCTGGACCCGCGTGCGCCGGCGATCCAGCGCCAGCCAGACCTGACGCGAACGATATAAGTCACTCTGACACCCCGCGTCGCAGGGACTGGGCACGAACTGCAGCAGCGTCCACAAGTCCCCCTTCAGATCCTCGACCAACTCGCCCTGGGCATCCCGCCACCGGGTCTCGGCCGGCAACGGCCGCACCGGATCCAGCAGGTTGCCGTGGTGCGTCTGGCCGCTCGGTCGGATATCCGTACCGAAGTACAGCCACATGGCCACAATCATGGGCCCGAAGAACAGCGCCACCAACAACAGAAACGGCCAGCGGTTCACAGGTTTATCGCTCACGACGACTCCAGACAATCCAGGTCAGTATCCATAACGCCAGCGTGAGCCCCGCCCACTGCCCTGCGTATCCAAAATGGCGTTCCGGCGGTAGCCCGTAGGACACGGTGGAACGTGCAAATCCATGGTCGGATGTGGGATCCAACCTGAGCAGGCCGGGCAGTAGCTGCACCCCTAGCGCACAGCGCAAATCAGCCGCATCCGGGTAGGTCATACGCACGGGCCAGTCGGTGACCGGACAGGGATTCCCTGTTGTCGCCCAACCTGCGCGCGGCAATGCAGACCAGCGCCCCACCAGCGTGACCGAACCTGATGGCGTAAGCCATTCAGGCCGACTGAGACGATCCGCCTGGCCCGCCACCCAACCCCGATCAACAAGTAGTGACTGGCCACCCGACTGCAGGACTGTCCACACCCGATATCCAAACTGCCCATCACGGGTTTGATTATCGAGCAGGACTTGCCGCGTCGGCTCAAACTCGCCCTGGACCTGCACACGTCGCGTGCCGCCGGTCGCCGGAACATCAGCCAGCTCGACGGGCGCGGGCGCCACAGCCGCCATGGCCTTTTCGGCTTCCAACTGAGCGCTCCGTTCCAGGCCTCGGCGCAACTGCCAGATACAGGCACTCATCATGAGCGCCGACAGCGACAGCACCAGAACAGCGATCAGGCCGTGACGCAGTTTCATGTCAAACTGGCCAGCATGAACTGGATATTGACGCTGTTTTTCCTGGCCATCGTCACTTCGCTTGCGGTGGGTTTTTACTTCCTGATGAAGGAAGGCGGCACCTCATCACGCAACCTGTTTAAAGCCCTGAGCTGGCGCGTGGGCCTGCAGATCACGCTGATTCTGTTCTTGGTCCTGGCCTACTTCATGGGCTGGATCGAACCGCATGGCGGACCGCTGGATAGGCCACCAGCCGCAGAGACGACAACGCCCGCGTCATAGCGGGCGTTGTTGCGGATATCGCCGCGTGGTCAGGCCACGTATACGAAAATAAACAGGCCGATCCACACCACGTCAACAAAATGCCAGTACCAGCCAACGGCCTCGAAGCCGAAGTGCTTGTCCTTGGTGAAATGCCCCAGGGCGATGCGGAACGTCATCACGATCAGCATGATCACGCCCAGCGTCACGTGCATGCCGTGGAAGCCCGTCAACATGAAGAAGGTCGATCCGTAGACGCCTGATTCCAGCGTGAGATTCAGGTGACCATATGCTTCCACGTACTCGGCAGCCTGGTAGTACAGGAACACTAGGCCCAACGCGATGGTCGCCAGCATGGCCGCCAGGCACTTACCGCGGTTCTCTTCTTTGAGCGCGTGGTGCGCAATCTCGAAGGTGAAGCCGGAAGCGATCAGCAGACAGGTGTTCAGGAACGGAATGCCCCAAGCCGGAATCGTGGAGAACTCACCCCCCAGTGCGGCAGGCCCGTTGGTTGGCCAACCACCCTCGAAGCCCTTCCAGAGGTACTCATTGGTCAGTACCAGATCGCCCGACAGCCACGGCACGGAAATCATGCGGGCGTAGTACAAAGCCCCGAAGAAGGCGGCGAAGAACATCACTTCGCTGAAGATGAACCAGCCCATGCCCCAGCGATACGTGGCATCGACCTGCTGGTTATAAAGCCCGGACTCCGATTCATGGATGATGTCCCGGAACCAGATCACCATCATCGCGATCAGTACGATGCTGCCGATGATCACGGGGATCGTGACAAAGCCCGACCCATTGAGATAGCCGAAGACGCCATGCAGCAGCGCGAAAATGCCTGCGGTCATCGCAAACGGCCACCAGCTGGGCGCGGGTACGTAATAGTGGTCTGCAGAGGCGGTAGCTGACATCTCTTCCCCTAGTTCGCTTGCGCGACGTCCTGAACTTCAAAAAACGTATACGACAAGGTCACGGTATCGACCGAGTCAGGTAATTCCGGGTCGACCATAAACCGAACCGGCATCAACTTCTCTTCACCAGCATCCATGGGCTGCTGGTCGAAGCAAAAACATTCTGTCTTGCGCAGGTGCTTGGCTGCCTGCCAGGGCGCAACACTGGGGCGAGCCTGGCCCACCATTGCACGCCCTTCGTGATTGGCGGCCGTGAAGGTCACCGTGTACAGCTTGCCGGGATGCACGTCGATCGAATCGCGCTCGGAGGAAAAGCTCCAGTCCAGGCCACTATGGACACTGGTCAGGAATTCGACCCGGACAACCCGATCCGCAACCGGCGCTTCCTCGACGCTGGATACCAGCGTCAGACCTTCATTCTGGCCGTTGAAACCGGTGATTTCACACACCACCTCGTACAGCGGAACCAGTGCAAAACCAAAGGCGAACATGACTGCGGTGATGCCGAACAGCTTGCCGGCCAGCCACCATGACGCCCCGTTGGTTGTGTCCTGTTCCTCAGTCACGGCGTTAGCTCATCACCAGGAAAAAGGCCCCGTAGAACCCCACCGCGACCGCTGCAAGCAGCAGCGCGGTGATGATGTTCTTCTTGGCAAGACGATCACTCACGACGAGAGACTCAGGCCTTGGCCGGCTCGTCGTGAACAGCAGTGATCTCCGCGTCGCTGATCACCGGCGGCTCCTCAAAGGTGTGGTAGGGCGCCGGCGACGGCACTGTCCACTCCAGGCCATGCGCACCTTCCCAGACACGGGAGGTGGCGGCCTCACCCTTCTTGAGACAGCTCTGAATCACGATGTACAGGAACAGCAGCTGCGCAAACCCGAAGCCGAATGCGCCAACCGACGACCACAGGTTGAAGTCGGCGAACTGCACCGCGTAATCGGGAATACGGCGCGGCATGCCGGCCAGACCGGAGAAATGCATCGGGAAAAACGTCACGTTGACGAAAATCGCCGTGAGCCAGAAATGCCACTTGCCCAGCGTTTCGCTGTACATGACACCCGTCCACTTCGGCAGCCAGTAGTAGACACCGGCCATGATGGCGAATACCGCACCCGGCACCAGCACGTAGTGGAAGTGAGCCACCACAAAGTAGGTGTCGTGGTACTGGAAGTCGACCGGCGCGATGGCGAGCATCAGACCCGAGAAGCCACCGATCGTGAACAGGAACACGAAGGCGATCGCAAACAGCATCGGCGTTTCGAAAGTCATCGAACCGCGCCACATGGTGGCCACCCAGTTGAAGACCTTCACGCCCGTGGGCACGGCAATCAGCATGGTGGAGAACATGAAGAACAGCTCTGCCGCCAGTGGCATGCCGGCCGTGAACATGTGGTGAGCCCACACGATGAACGACAGGAAGGCAATCGAGGCCGTGGCGTAGACCATGGAGTCGTAGCCGAACAGCGTCTTACGAGCAAAGGTCGGGATGATTGTCGAGACAATACCGAAGGCCGGCAGGATCAGGATGTACACCTCGGGGTGCCCGAAGAACCAGAAGATATGCTGGAACATGACCGGGTCACCGCCACCTGACGCGGAGAAGAAGCTGGTGCCGAAGTACTTGTCGGTCAGCAGCATGGTCACGGCACCCGCCAGCACCGGCATGGTGGCGATGAGCAGGTAGGCCGTAATCAACCAGGTCCAGACGAACAGCGGCATCTTGAGCAGGGTCATGCCCGGAGCCCGCATGTTCAGAATCGTCACCACAACGTTGATGGCACCCGTGATCGAGCTAATGCCCATCAAATGGACCGAGAAGATCAGCATCGGGAACGCGTTCGAGGTTTGCAGCGACAGCGGCGGATACATGGTCCAGCCAGCAGCAGGCGCCCCGCCCGGAACGAACAGTGTCGACAACAGGATCGTGAACGCGAACGGGAGAATCCAGAAACCCCAGTTGTTCACGCGCGGCAGCGCCAGATCGGAGCAGCCGATCATCATCGGGATCATCCAGTTCGCGAGCCCGACGAAGGCCGGCATCACTGCGCCGAAAATCATCACCAGCGCATGCATCGCCGTCATCTGGTTGAAGAACTCGGGCTGCACGAACTGCATGCCAGGCTCGAACAACTCGGCGCGGATAACCAGCGCCATGGCGCCGCCCACGAAAAACATGATGAACGCGAACCACAGGTACAGCGTCCCAAGGTCCTTGTGGTTGGTGGTCGAAATCCACCGCATGACCCATTTGCCGAAGCCGTCCTTCAGCGTGACCGGGCCGTGGTGGTCGTCGTGATGGTCCACAGATGCAGTCATTTTGAGTCCTCTTAGCGCTGGGCTGCGACGTCGGCGGGCTGGACGACACCAGTGTCGTTGCCCCAGGAGTTACGCGTGTAGGTCACGACGGCCGCAATGTCTTGATCGGACAGGTGGCCGAAGGGAGGCATCGCATTCTTGCCGTTGATCACCTGGTCGATCTGGGTCGCCGGATCGCCGGTGACCACTGCACTGTCAACCAGCGACGGGAAGGCTGGCGGCATGCCGGTTCCTGCGTCCTTGTGACAGACCGTGCAATTGGTCTTGTAGACCTTTTCGCCAGCGGTCATCAGCGCGCCCTTGTCCATCTCGGCAGCCGGCGCGTCGCTTGCGGCCGCCGCATCGGCCATGGCCACTTCGGTCAACTCGGCGGCAGGTGCGGCAGCGCTGCTATCGGCCGGCACATCGGTCATCGAGCCGCCAGTCTGCGAAGCCACCCACTGGTCATATTCGTCCTGAGGAAGGGCTTCGACGACGATGGGCATAAAGCCATGATCGCGGCCACACAGTTCGGCGCACTGACCACGATAAACGCCGGGTTCATCGATCTTGGTCCAGATCTCACGAACAAAGCCCGGCACCGCATCCTTCTTGACGGCCAATTCCGGAACCCACCAGGCGTGGAGCACGTCGTTAGCCGTCAGCAGGAATCGAATTTTCTTGCCAACGGGCAGCACGACGCGGTTATCCACTTCCAGTAGGTAGTTGTCCACGGTGGACACATCCACACCGGCACCCGTCTGGCGCGCGCGGTCCGAATCTGCATCCAGCCGCGAATAAAAATGAATGCCGGAATCGAGATACTCGTATTCCCACATCCACTGGTAACCGGTGATCTTGACCGTCATCTCGGCATTGGACGCATCCTCCATCTTGATCAGCGTGCCGGCCGCAGGAATGGCCATACCAATCAGGATAAGGAAGGGAATGAGCGTCCAGACGATTTCAACCGTCGTGCTCTCGTGGAAATTGGCCGGCTTGGCACCCAGGCTCTTCCGATGCTTGAACACCGAGTAGAACATGACGCCGAACACGCCAATACCGATGACCACGCAAATCCCGAAGATCAGCATATGAAGCCCATAGACTTCGCGACTGATTTCCGTGACGCCCTCCGGCATATTCCATTGCAAGGCCAGAGCTGACCCGGGCAATAGACCCAGAAGGCTCGCGCAAACTGCTCGTTTCATTCGCTTCTCCACGTAGCGACCGGTGTCGCCAGTACGTTTTGCAGGCGCTGGCCCAATCGACCTTTCTCAGCGTCGGTCAGGCAACGACCCAGTTCCACAAATTGGCCGCTGGACCCAACCAGCAGGCGGGCACGTCCCGTTCTGCCCCGCGGCGGTTCCAGCCGGATGCGCGCCCAGGCGCGCGAAAATTCTCTGACGACCCGTTCAGCGTCGCCCACAGCTCCGTACTCGATGGTGACGCGGCCTTCTGACACCGTGATGACTTCGCGGTAGTCATTGCCACGCAGACTCACATAAAGCCCCGCACCCAACGCCAGCAGCTCCAGTCCCGCGAACGGCAGGATGACCCAGAAGCCCATCCACGCAAACGCCAGCCCGATACCCAGCGAAACCGTGCTGATAAACACCATGAAGACCATGGCCTGTTGCCAGCTCAAGGATCCGTTTGGACGAATGACGAATCGGGTTTCAGATGGATTCGGGGAGGGTTCCACGGCGCTGTTCCGGACAGATGCGCTCCATCGAATCGGCCGCAGATTGTATGCGATGCGACGATTCCCGCGCAAAGCAGAACAGGGCATCGTCCAGTGAATCCGTTGCCAGACGTTGCTGCCCGCAGCCCAACTGCCCCAAGCAGGGAACCGGCATTCGCGCGCGGAGACAGTCCAGATTCTCCTCCAAGCGGCGCTGCACCGGGGGTAGGGTATTGGCAATCCAGCCCAGCAGCGGCGCGCGCCGGGCAATGGACTCGGCGCTCAGCAGCGCGTGATTCAGACAGCCCAGACGCATCCCCACCACCAGCACTACAGGCCAACCCGCCGCCGCGACCCAATCCGGCATCTCTTCATTTGCGTTCAGCGGCAAGCGCCAGCCGCCCGCCCCTTCGACCAGCACCCGCTGCGCACCGGCGCTCAGTCGCTGGTAGGCATCACGCACCGGTGGCCAACTGAGCGTAACCCCGGCGCTGCGGGCGCCGAACTCCGGTGCGATCGGCAGCGGCAGACACCAGGGGTTGATGTCCTCGTATGCAACGCCGGGCATCGACGCGCCCTGCAGCGTTAGTGCATCGTCATTCCGCCAGCCCGCCGGGGTCTCATCGGCTCCGGCGGCAATGGGCTTCATGCCCACGGCGGCAATGCCCCGCGCTGCATAGTCGCGCAGCAAAGCCGCCGTGACCGCCGTCTTGCCGATTTCGGTATCGGTCCCCGTGATGAAGACGCCGGGGAGCGCCGCAGCTTCAGGCAACGCGCGCCTCCAGCAAGGCATCCGCCAGGGCCTCGACCAGGCCGCTCACCTGCGCCTTTGAATGCGCCGCCGTGAGCGTGATTCGCAGCCTCGCCGAACCTTCAGGGACAGTGGGTGGACGAATGGCCGTGACGAGGTATCCGCGCTGCTGAAGATCCCGCGATGCACGCAGGGCACTGGCATCCGTGCCCAGCACGATGGGTTGGATGGCCGTCTGGGACGCCGGAACAGGCAGCCCCGCGGCGGCCAGCGAGTGGTGCAGATGCGAGATCAGCGCTCGGACGCGCTCCCGACGCCAGGGCTCAACCCTTGCGATATGCAGCGCAGACAGCGCGGCCTGCACCGCGACGGGCGGACAGGCCGTCGAGTAGATCTGCGTCCGTGCGCGGTTTTCCAGGTAGTCGATCAAATCCGCTGGACCCGCCACAAAGGCGCCCGCGGCCCCCAGCGACTTGCCCAGGGTACCGACCAGTAACGGAATTCGGTCCTGGTCGTATCGCGCGGCCACACCGGCACCATCGTCACCCAGCACACCCAGACCGTGAGCATCATCCACATAGAGCAGCGCATCCCGTGAATGCGCCAGTGCCGCCAACGACTCCAAAGGGGCGACATCGCCATCCATGGAAAACACACTGTCCGTGATGATGGCGCTCACAGCCTCCGGGGCCGCCTCAAGTTGGGCCCGCGCGGCGTCCACATCCACATGCGGATAAATCGCCTTGGTTGCGCCCGACAACCGCACACCATCAATGAGCGATGCGTGATTAAGGGCATCGCAGACCGCCTGATCGCCTCGGCGCAACAGGGCATCCAGGCAGCCAACATTGGCGGAGAAGCCACTGGGGAACAGCAGCACTCGCTCGCGGCCTAACCAATTCGCCAGCGCGGCCTCCAGGTCGGCATGCGCAGGGCTGTACCCGGTGACCAGCGCCGACGCACCCGACCCGGCCGCGCCGCAGGTGACCTGCAAACGCGGATCCTGGGCCAGGCCCAGGTAATCGTTGCTGCAGAAGTTGACGCAGGCTTGCCCATCCACGCGCGCCAGCCCCGGGCCAATCGGCTCGATGACCCGGCGCCGCCGGTGACGATCCCGCTGATGCAGCCCCGTCAGTGCTTCGCGGACACGGCGATTCAAGCGGCCTGGCATGACCGACGCTGCTCCACCGCCTGCGCGCCTTCCGGCTGGATACCGAGGCGCTCGAACAAGGCGCGATCCTTCTCGGTCACCGGGTTGCCGGTTGTCAGCAACTGCTCGCCATAGAATATGGAGTTCGCACCCGCGAGAAAGCACAGGGCCTGGAGCGCATCGTCCATCTGCTCTCGCCCGGCCGACAGCCGGACATGCGAGGCCGGCATCAGGATGCGCGCGACGGCAATGGTCCGCACAAACTCGAAGGGGTCCACCGGGGGTGCGTCCGCCATCGGCGTACCCGGCACGGCAACCAGCTGGTTGATCGGGACCGATTCGGGATGTGTCTCCAGATTGGCGAGTGTTCGCAGCAGGCCGACGCGGTCCTGCCGGGTCTCGCCCAGCCCCACGATGCCCCCGCAGCACACCTTCATGCCCGACTTCCGAACGTTGTCCAGGGTTTCAAGACGATCGTCATATGTCCGGGTGCCGATGATCTCTCCGTAGTGCTCCTCGGAGGTATCGAGATTATGGTTGTAGTAATCCAGCCCGGCGTCCGCCAGTCGTTCAGCCTGGGATTCGCTCAACATGCCGAGCGTCATGCAGGTTTCCAGCCCCTGGCTGCGCACGGCTTCGATCATCTGGATCAGCGTATCGACATCGCGATCCTTGGGGCTGCGCCAGGCCGCGCCCATGCAGAATCGCGTCGCTCCGGCCTCCTTGGCCGTCCGTGCCGCCTGTTCGACCTGCTCCACGGCCATCAACGCCTCGGTTTTCAGGCCGGTGTTGTAGCGCACGCTCTGGGGACAATACTTGCAGTCCTCCGGACAGGCTCCGGTCTTGATCGACAACAGCGTCGACAACTGCACGCTGTTGGCGTCGAAGTGCTCGCGATGGACCGACTGCGCCTGATGCATCAGGTCGGCGAAGGGCAAATCGAACAGGGCGTGGACGTCTTCGGCCGTCCAGTCGTGACGCAGTGCGGTCATTCGGCAACTCTCCTCCAATGAGACTGCCTAGGCTCGCGGCGTGGCGCGACGCTGTCAACCGAAAAACCTCCGCATGGTTGACGGGCCTGGATGTCCGTCAACACTGCCAGACCTGCCGCGGACCCAGCGATACAGGCCCGCATTGCGCGGCCTGCCTCGACGCCCTGCCCCTCAATCGCTGGTCCTGCATCCGTTGCGCCGAACCGCTGCTCGCACCACTGCCGGGCCCTGTGCTCTGCGCGCACTGCCTGACGCGCATGCCGGCCTTCGACCGCGTCTACGCACCCCTGCTCTATGCCCCACCGGTCGATCACGCCACCCAGGCACTCAAGTTTCACGGGGACCTGCGCGCCGCGCAGTGGTTGGCCGACTGGCTGGACCGCCTCCTACCAGCCATACCCACCCCCAACCTGGTCATTCCGGTGCCCCTGCACCCCACCCGCATCCGTGCCCGTGGGTACAACCAGGCTTTGGAGATCGCACGCCCTTTAACCCGGGCACGTGGATGGACCCTCGCTCCCGATATCGCGCAGCGCCACCGGGCGACCCGCGCACAAAGTGAACTGGATGCCGAAGCCAGACGCCGCAATCTAAAGGGTGCATTCCGCATATGTGGTGCGGTGGACGACGCCCGCGTCCTCATCGTGGACGACGTCGTCACCACGGCCGCTACAGCCTCTTCGCTCGCTGCCGCCCTTCGGGCTGCCGG
Organism: Pseudomonadota bacterium; assembly: GCA_036156195.1. Classification (GTDB taxonomy): domain Bacteria; phylum Pseudomonadota; class Gammaproteobacteria; order Nevskiales; family OUC007; genus Abyssibacter. The sequence continues at coordinate 404,158 of JAYZUZ010000011.1, forward strand.
CGCGGCCGAGGTGATGGTTGTCGCCGCCGCGCGCACACCGCATGCGGACAGCCGCCGCAGGGTGAGCGCCACCCCGGGAATTCCGGCACCCGGCAGACGATGACCCCTATGGCCGTGGCGACAGTGCCACAAAGGCGTTGCTCAACCCGCACCTATACCCGTCGCAGCGCAGCACGCCTCGCGCACTGGTCCTCTAGGGCGAGGCCGGCGTCGCCCCCAGATCAAAGCCAATCGGCGCACCGGGCCCCAACGGCAGACCCAGCAATATCCAACCCATCACCAGCAGTACGCCGGTGATCAGCATCCAGATCGAGTAGGGAATCATCATCGCGGTCAGCGAACCAATCCCGAAGTCCTTTTGCCAGCGCTGGGCGAAGATCAACACCAGTGGGAAATACACCATGAGCGGCGAGATAATATTGGTGGCCGCATCACCCACCCGGTAGGTGGCAGTGGCACCCTCGGGGCTAATTCCCAGCAACAGCAGCATGGGCACCAGCACAGGCGCGAGCAACGCCCACTTGGCGCTGGCCGATCCAACGAACAGATTCAGAAAGGCTGCAAAAATCACGATCAACCCCAGGGCAATCGGCAGCGGCAGACCGCTGGACTCAATCACACCGGCACCATGTACGGCCGTGATCAGCCCCAGGTTCGACCAGTTGAACATGGCCACGAAATGCGCAGCCGCAAAGGCCAGCACCAGGTAGTAGCCCATGTCCTTCATCGCCTCGGACATCATGTCGACGAGGTCGCGATGGGTCTTGATCGTCCCGGCCGCTGCACCGTAGGCCCAGCCTGCTGCCAGAAACAACACCAGAAAGCCTGCAACCAACGAACGGAAGAACGGCGTGGCCGTGACATACCAGGGCTGTCCGTCAGGTGCGCCTTCATCATTCAGCAGCGGCGTGCCCGGCCCGAAGGTCATCAGCACCCACAGCAGGCACACACCCAGAATCGCGTAGCCCGCCCAACGCAAACCCTTGCGCTCGCCCTCGGACAGCGCCGCGCTCTCGTCCCCGTAGGCCGCCGCTTGATCACCGGTGGGCGTCCACTTGCCCAGCCGTGGCTCGATCACTTTGTCGGTGACCCACCAGATCACGGGCAGATAAATGACCAGCAGGGCAGTGATGAAATACCAGTTACCTGCGATGTTCATCGACCAACCGGCGTCGATCTGGGAGGCGTCCATAGCCGCCTCGGTAATCCCGAACAACAACGCATCCAGCTGCCCCGGAGAAATGTTCGCCGAAAAGCCGCCCGACACACCGGCGAAGGCCGCCGCGATACCGGCCATGGGATGACGCCCCGCCGCCGCGAAAATAATCGCAGCCAGCGGAATCATCACCACGTAGCCCGCATCGGCGGCGTGATTGGACAACATGGCGACCAATGCCACCACCGGCGTCAACAAGCCCTTCGGCGCATTGCGTACGGCCTGGCGAATCCCGCTGGCAAACAGCCCCGACCGCTCGGCCACTCCCGCGCCCAGCATCACCACCAGCACGTAGCCCAGCGGGTGAAAGTGGGTGAAGGTCTTGGGCATTTCCACCCAGAGTTTCTGGATGTTCTCAGCCGCCAGCAGACTCTTGGCCTGCAACAGCAACGGACTGCCGTCCGCCGTCGTCAGTGTCGGGTGCGGCGCGGTAACGCCCGCCAGCGCACAGACGATGGAAATCCCGACCAGGATCAGGATCAGATAAAAGAAGATGAAAACCGGGTCCGGCAGGCCATTGCCCACGCGTTCCACGAACCCCAGAAATCCCTTTTGATTCATTGCGGTCTTGGTCTGACTCACCCGCATGCCCCTTGTTGTTGAATCACCTGCGATGGGGCATCAGAGCGGAATTGACCGGCGACGGCAAGCGCCAGGGAGCGGAGCACCCACCTCTGCGACGACCACGCGCCACCACGCAGGCCCACAGCGAAGTCGGTAGAGTCCGGGGCAAACCTTCCGACGAGATCCTCCGTGCATCGAGCATTCCACGCCGCAGCTGCCTTGCTGCTCACCGGCCTGTCCCCGCTGACCAGCGCCGCTGACGAATCCGCCTCTGCCTCGAATCGTTTCACCGCCGAGCGTGTCTTCGACATCGAATACGCCGCCGCGCCACGCATCTCGCCGGATGGCGAATCCATCGTCTATGTGCGCCACTCCATGGACCGACGTGCCGATCAGAATCGCGGCGATCTCTGGATCATCGACCTCGACAGCGGCGCACACCGCCCCCTGGTGACCGGCGGTGCGTCGGCCAGCAGTCCGACCTGGTCACCGGACGGCAAGCGCCTGCTCTACCGCAGCAGCGCGGACGGCAAGCCGGAACTACGCGTGCTGTTTCTGGACACGGGCCGCAGCTTCTCGCTGGCCCAGTTCGAACGCGCGCCCCAAAGCCCGGCGTGGTCCCCCGATGGCCAGCACATTGCCTTCACCCTGTTTGTCCCCGGCGAGCCACCCAGCTTTGCCAAGCCGCCGAAGGCACCGGAAGGCGCCGAGTGGAACAAGCCCGTGCGCGTATTCGACGACCTGACCTTCCGTTTCGACGGCCAGGGCTATCTCGACGAGGGCGTTGACCAGATTTTCGTCCTATCTGCCGAAGGCGGTTCGCCGCGTCAGCTGACACACGGCCCGGCTGATCTGAGCGAGCCGGCCTGGTTGGACAACGCCACCCTCGTCGTCAGCGGCAACTTGGCCGAGGACCGCGACCTGGACCCGATTGAGAGCGAGCTGTACCGCCTGAACCTGGCGGACGGCCGCCTCACGGCGCTCACCGACCGCGACGGCCCGGACTTTGCGCCCGTCGTCTCGCCCGACGGTCAGACCATTGCCTTTCGGGGCTTCGACGACAAGGTGTTGACCTACCAGCAGAACCGGCTGTACCTGATGGACGCAGACGGCAGCAACCCGCGCGAACTGAAGACGGACCTTGACCTGGCCATGGGCAAGACCGCCTGGGCACCCGATGGCCGCAGCCTTTACGTGCAGGCCGAGAATGCCGGCCACATCGAGCTGCTGAATATCTCCCTGCGCGGCCGGGTCAAGGTTGTGGCCAATGATCTGGGCGGCACGTCCATCGGCCGTCCCTATGCCAGCGGTGATTTCTCCGTGACCACGCGCGGTCGCCCTGTCGTTGCCTACACCATCGCCTCGCCCGACAAGCCAGCCGACATTGCGGTGACCGGATCACGCACCAAGACCCGCACACTCACGGCACTCAATGCGGATGTACTACCGCATCTGGACCTGGCTACCGTCGAGGAAATCCAGGTCAAATCCAGCCACGACGGCCAGACCATCGAGGCCTGGATCGCGCGACCGCCGGACTTCAAGCCCGATGGCAGCTTCCCGCTGCTACTGGAGATTCACGGCGGCCCCCACACCATGTACGGACCGACGTTTGCAGCCGAAATCCAGCGCTACGCGGCCGAGGGCTACGTGACGGTCTGGGCCAATCCACGCGGATCCACCGGCTACGGTGAGGCTTTTGCCCAGGCCATCGACCGCGCCTATCCGGGGTATGACTACGACGACTTGATGAGCGTAGTCGATGCCGTCATCGCAAAGAATTATGTGGACCCGGAGCGCCTGTTCGTCACCGGTGGTTCCGGTGGCGGCGTACTCACGGCCTGGATCGTCGGCAAGACCGACCGCTTTGCGGCCGCCGCCACCATCAAGCCCGTGATCAACTGGTTCACCGAGGCCCTCACGGGCGACATCGCGGCCTATGTGTGGCGGCACTGGATCCGGGAAGACCCCTGGGAGAACCCGCAAGCCTACTTTGAGCGATCCCCCATCAGCCTGGTCGGCCACGTCTCCACCCCGACGCTGGTCATGGTCGGCGAACAGGACTGGCGCACCCCGACCTGGGAAGCCGAGCAGTTCTACACCGCGCTTAAGTTCCGACAAATCGATACCGCTTTGATCCGGATTCCCGAAGCCCCGCACTCCATCGCCAGCCGTCCCAGCCGGCTCATCGCCAAGACCGACAACATCATGGGGTGGTTCGCGCGCTACGATCCGTCGAAGCAAGCTGCGGAGTAACACCGGCCGCCCGGAACGCCACCTCGCCGCGGTGCACCGCCGACCATCGAATCCATTCATCCGAAGTTAGTACAGCCATGAACGTTCAAGGCACCTCTGTTCGCCTGCATCAGTGGATGAGCGCCGTGCTGCTGGCCAGCTTGGCCACCGCGTGCACGGTAACCCCCCTGCGCCAGTACGCCTACGACAGCTACCAGGCTCGCCCGGCGATGAACGACGCGTGGATCCAGCAGTGGCAGGCAGATTCCGATGCCGAGTACAGCAGTTCCCGGATCGTCCCGTTTGTGGGGCGTTCCGGTGGCACGGAGTTTGTCCATCCCACACGGATCAGCCGTGATGCGACGGCGCCTTCAGCGGGAGTGCCCGTCATCCAGGCCTGGATGGAGTTCAAGGCAGGCGCGGGACCGATTCCCTGGTACCGCTATGTGATGCTACCGCTGAAGAATGTGTCGATGGACGAGGTCTTGGCGCAGGGCCGCTACGTCGCCAGGGGGCTTGGCTTTGGCCTGCCGGCCCCCATGCCGGAACACTTGACCGACGGTGCCATCGTCACCCCGTGGACCTACTGCCAACAGTGCTTCACTTCGCAATCCGCAGACACACTCACGCCACAGCAGCTCGCTGCGATGGAATCCACAATTCAGCAGTACACCGGGCGCGGCCAGCGGTCTGTCATGGGCATGCACGAAGGCATTCGACTCATCGACGATCCCCGGCGGGCATTCAACGATGTTCCCCGCCCGGGTGCCCAGCCATTAACCGGCGCCATCGCGCGTGACCAAGAGGCCCGGCTGGCCGCGCGGCTGCTCGCCCTGTCCGGTGAATTGAGCACAGCAGCCACTCAACAGGCCGAGTACCAGAAATTTATCATCGAAGAGATCGAGCCAAGAACGTTCGCCGCCTGGCTGGCGCAAAGCGAGTGTCCGACGCCCGTGGACCACCGCCGTCGCATTAACATCAACAACCCGGAGCAGGATCGGGCACAGCTGGCCCGCGCCGTGATGCAGCGCAACCCTGCGTACATCGAGTGCGCCATGCAGGCACTGAAGACCTACGACCTGGCCGCTTATGTTCAGGCGTACCCGGAGCTGGCCAGGCGGGCTGATGTCCTGTGGCAGCAATCCCTCAAACAGGACTGGCGGTCGGTGCCCGACCCCGATCGGATGATGCGCCTGGCTCGGCAGGACATCGACCATGCGCTGGACGGTCTGCGGTGGGCACAGCGCCACGCCCAAACCGTGCAAGCCCGCGCCGAACAACACCGCGACCAGGCGGCCAGCAGCGCTGCGTTCTGGGCCGGCACCTATGCGAACATCCAGCAGCGCAACGAACACATCCTCGCGCAAAACCGCCAAGTCCTGTCGGCGATCCGCAACCTGTCCGTCCCGCCACCAGCCGCACCCGCCACACCCAACTCAGCCGTCCAGCAAAAACCGGCCTCGCGCGCCCCGGCCCACGGCCGCAGCACGACCACAGCGGCCCGTACGCCAGTCAAGCGCCCTCGCACCGCGCCGGAACCGGCGAGGCCACCGAGCGAAGCCACGTCCAACCGATTTCGGGATGCCAGCCGTGACCACCGCATGACCGGCGCCAATGAGGCCTATCTCCCCCGCGACACCGCGCTGGACATTGCTCAGACCCAATTGCGAAATCAGGCAGCGGCGTTTTGCGGAACCAGCCACAAGGCGCATATCACCTGGTCCAGCAACCCGCGATGCACCCAAAGCGCGCGCAGTTCAGACTATCTCTGCGAGCAGGATGCACTGGTCAACTGCTATGAGCAGCCATGCGATGTGGCCTTCTGCGGAACGAAAAACCCCTAAGCACGCCGCATAGCAGGCCCTGAGGCCGTCGACGCCCTGCCGTTCGACCGCCATAATGGTCAGGCGTCGGCCGCGATCCCCAGCGGGGCAGGCGCATCGACTCAAACAATACACCGCAATCTGTCGGCGGCCGCCGAGTGCTGGATCCCTTCCCGCGACTCGATGAGCGCCCGATGACGCACGTTTTTCCTGGGGTTTACCGTGATCGACTCAAGCTTCCGCACGCTGCTGGCCATTGCCTGTGGCCTCATCCTGTCTGCCTGCAGCGAACAAGATGCTGACACGGGCGAGCCGGCCCGGGTGGTGGTCACCGTGGTGGACACATCCATCAATCTCTACCACGACTTTTTCTACGCCGACAGCAGCATCTACCCGGGTGTGGCGCCATCGAGTGTGACCCCGGCGGTCTTGACGAAACTCGGCGTCGCGTCCGACCACCATGTCACCCTGACCCGCAGCGGCGACATCGACGCCGACAAGGCCGCAGATGCTGCGTTCTGGGACCGCGTCGAGCACGGCACGCCGTACTGGTTCACGGGCACCAACGTGGTGGCGGTGTCTTTTTGTGAAGAGCCGTTTGTTCCGCTGCAACCGGACGTGGACAAGAATCCCCACGGCACGGGTGTCACTGCCTCGGTCCTCAAAGCCAACCCCGAGGCGGTGATCCTGTTCGTCGAATCCTGCGCCGAGCCAGAACCGCATGAAATGGCCTATGCGCTGGAACACCCGGCGGTCGACATGATGGCCTTCAGCTACAACCTGGGCCTGCCCATCACGGAGGCTGGCGCCTACCGGGGTGTGGTCGAGCTGGGCAAGCTGATCTTCCAGGCGGCGGGCAATTTCCTGGTGCCGGTCGAGTACCAGGGCGGCCCTGGCAGCTGGTGGACCATCGGAGTCTCGGGCATTGACGAGGCCGCCAACGGACAGTCGTCCACAGGCGCCCTGCTGCCGGATTTCATTGCCGGCTTCACCGACACCCTGCCCTTTTGCAACGACTGCGAATCGGAACTGGTCCCCATCGGCGGCACCAGCATCTCGACACCCCATGCCACGGGCCTGGCCTCCAAGGTGTTGCTCGAAGCCCGCCGCCAGGTGGGCCACCAGGGCGGCATCGACCTGGGCGCTGGCGATGATGCACCGGCAATGGTTGTGGCGGGAGATCTGCGCATCACCAACTGGGACCTGCGCCGCGCGCTCGAAGAAGCGGCTTACGTCGACTACGACCCGGACGACTACGTGGCACCTGAGCCCGAGATCGACTTTCTCCCGATCAGTGCGCTGCCCATCAACCCTGTTGCTCCGTGGCTGCAGCTCGCCTGGGGCCACCTGACAACCGAGCCGGACAAAGGCGTGGCGCAAGAAACGCTGGCCCACCTGGGCTTTGGCGCGCCAACGCGCAGCAAAGACCCGGGGTTTTGCGACTACATGGCGCAGCAGATGCGCCGACGGCAGGCGTATGGCGACCTGCGCGGACAGGCAACGGGAGAAGTCGTGCCCGACCCGAACCCGTACCGGTTTTGTGACGAGAGCCAGGCAAACGCGGACTGATCTGCTTCGCCCGGTCGCGGCCTGACCGGAGACTGGGCGCAAGCAGCCCATGCCACCTGCCTCCAACTTGTAGACTGTCGGCTCGGCTTGCGTCAGGGGAGCTCAGGATGGCCGGCCCATCGGTTCCATCACGCGAATTGCTTTATCGGGGTTCCCCCAGCGAATTTGTGGCCGCGTTGCGCCACGAGGCCAAGGCCCATGTCGCGGTGCGGCATGAGTATTTAGAGCGCTTCGCGGCGGGCGACTTTCCGTCGATGGCCTTTGCCGTTCGTGATTATGCCCAGCAGTACGCCGTCTACAGCGCCGGCTTCACCAGCTATTTGCAGGGCGTCATCAATTCGTTGCCCTTACGAAGCCATCGCGATGTTCTGACGGAGAACCTCCAAGAAGAGCAGGGGTTGACGGGCGTCGACGGTCATCACACACCACACGCCGTGCTGTTCGATCGATTCCGACGCGCCACTGGCGTCAGTACTACCGATGAGGCGCAGTTCGTCCCAACGACGACGGTTAGCGTGTGGCGCGATCTGTTTCTGCAAAAGTGTCAGTCCAGACAATTAGGCGTCGGACTGGGTGCAATCGGCCTGGCCACGGAACTGCTGGTTTCAGACATTTATCGCTACATTCTGCAGGGCATCAGAGAACACACCACGATTCCGGAAGAGCATCATGTTTTCTTTTCCCTGCACATCGACTGCGATGACGAGCACGCCCAGGACCTGATCGCCATCACCGAGGAACTGAGTGACAACCCCAGCGTCCGGGAGGCCGTCCGCTTTGGGGTGTTCTCTTCATTGAATCTGCGCGTCGCGTTCTGGGACGTGATGCTAGCGCGGGCCCAAATCGGCGAGGATGCCACGCATGGACACTAGGTCGCTGTACGATGATAACGCCGCCAAGTGGGCACGAAACAAGCCATCCAGCTTGTCGGATTTCACCGGCCGCCCTGCAGTCTTCGAGCTTTGTGGAGACGTCACGGCACTGGACGTGCTGGACCTGGGCTGCGGCGAAGGCTACTGCAGCCGGGAACTGATGCGACGTGGCGCAGGCTCCATGCTGGGCATCGAACTCTCGGCCGAAATGGTCGACATCGCGCGGCAGCAGGAAGCCAGCCTCGACCAGGGCATCCAGTATCAACAAGGCAATGCCGTGGCGCTAACCGGCGTGCCCAGTGCCGGCTTCGACCTGGTCACTGCAGTGTTCTTGTACAACTACCTGACGGCGGAGCAGATGCAAGCCTCATTTGCCGAGGTCTACCGCGTACTCCGCGACGATGGCGCGTTTGTTTTTTCGGTCCCCCACCCGGCACTGGGCTTTATTCGCACGCAGCACGCGGCACCGTTTTATTTCGACACGCTGGATGCCGGCTACTTTTCCGGGACCGATCGCCAGTTTCAGGGTGAAATTTGGCGCCGCGATGGCACCCGGCTCCCGGTGCAAATGGTCCACAAGACCTTGAGCCACTATTTCGAGGCCCTCGGTCAGGCGGGCTTTTCTTGCCTGCCGGAGATTCGAGAACTTGGTGTGCGCCAGGAGCACATGGCACTAGACCCGGATTTCTTCGGCCCCGTGCAGGACATCCCGCTTCATCTGGCCGTGCGGATCCGCAAGCGCTGACGGCTATAACCGCAGTGCCTCCGGCCAGTGGGCGCTCGCCTCGGCGCAGATTGTCTGTCTGATCAGCGTTTCGAGATGACCGCGCTCCAGCACCTCGGCCAGGATGAGATGGCCTGCCTCGCCCTCCACATAGTCGATTGCAAGCAACCGCGCACCGACACCCCGTACGAAAGCCTGAGCAAACTTGCGATCGCGCGTCTTCGGGCCGCCGAACACCGCGAGCAACGGGGCTCCGCCGGATCGCCTGCGCGCCTGGCGTAGCGCCCAGACACGCTGCAGGCGGAGCCAATGACGTCCGGCCGGAAACCGGCCGGCGAAACTGACCCCCATCTCCAAGCCCAATGTCGCGGCCGCCAGCAAGGCGGCGTACCCACCTCCGCTAGACCCCATCGATCGCACCGACGCGTATGCCTTCAACACCGGCAGACGCGCCAGGTACTCGATCAGGGCTGGCGTGGACTCGGCCAGCGGAGGCAGCCCCCGCTCGTAACTCGAACGGCTCCGGTCCGGCACCAGCAATAGGTCAAAGTGCTGGCTGTCGAGCTGTTGCAGCAGGCTCGGCATCGGCATCATCAGCCGCTCGCCCCGCGTCGAGAATGCGAGTATCAGCACCTTGTCGGCCGGGTCTCCGCCCCCCTGATATAGCCGCAATCCCCACCCGAGTGACTGCCGGCTGAACTCGGAAGCAGTCGCCACCTGGCCTGCGACGCCGGCTTGCTCACGCAAGCCATCCAGCCAACTGATCGCCGCGCCCGCCCCCGCAGACCGCATCGCAGCCCAGAGTTCGTCGCGCTCCGCAGGCGTGATCCGATTCTCCAGCGCAATATGAAGCTGATTGAGCTGATTGGCTGTCCGCGGATGCCGGATCAGTCGCTCATAGAGTCGAGCAATGCGAGGCTGAAGCCGATCCTGCAGCCATGGCGCCGGATCATCCGGCGAGACCGACGCCGCGGCTGCGAATTCTCCCGTGGCAATGGCATCCGCCAGCGCGGCCAAACTCTCGAAACGCTCGAACGCTGCGGGGGTGACCGCAACCCCATGGTCGGTCTCCAGCGCAATCAGCAGCTCCATGCGGGCCAGACTGTCGAGTCTGATCTGCTCAATGGTCAACGGCTGGCTGCCGGCCACGAATGCCGCGAGATCCTGTGCGGTGACATGCTCGAGTGCGTTGGCGAATTCCAGCGCCTCGGCAATGGTCTGCCGGATTGCCAGCCCCTTCATGGTGATCCGCCGCCAGCTATGGCCGATAAACGTTCTCGGCGAATCTTGCCGGCCGAGTTCCGGGGAATGTCATGAACGCGCAAAAACTGGCGTGGGCATCGCAATCCAACCCGCTCTTGAACAAACCGACGCAAGGCTTTCAGGTCCAGTGCGGGGTCTGCGCTCTCCACAAGGGCAACGGGAATCCCGCCATGCGTTGCCGAAGGCCGTGGAAAGACCGCCGCCGCCTGCACCCCCGGGAACTCGCGAATCACGGCTTCCAGCTCCTGCGGGTAGATGTTCATGCTGTTGAACACAAACATGTCATCGGCGCGGCCACTGAGTGTCAAACGCCCCTTCGCATCGAGTTCGCCGATATCGCCCGTGTAAAACCAGCCGGCCTCGCACCGCTGTCGGGTCCGTTCCGGCTCGTCCAGATAGCCCCGGAATAGGCCTGCACCGCAGACCGCAACTTCACCGCGTTCGCCCTGCGGCATGGGCCGTCGCTGCGCATCCACAATCTGCACCTGCAGCCCCGGCAGCGGCCGGCCCACCGACGCGGATGCATGCTCGTCGGGCTCGGCGAAACCGATGGCGCCGGTTTCTGTGGTCCCGTATCCGGCGTAGAGCGCGGGCGTGATCTGCTCGATCAATGCCTGGCGCAAGGCGTGTGAAGCATGAGACCCGCCCAGTTTGAGCCGGATACCGCGCAGCCGTGCCACCTGATCAAGCCCCAATAGCTCCTGCGCCTGAAATACGGACACATGCAGCGTGGTCACGCCAAGTGAGAGACAGGCGTCCACGACACGTTTGCGATCCGTCGGCAGGAACACCGTGGTCGCCCCCATCGCCAGGCAGTACAACCGATGCCGTTTAGCAAAGTTGTGCTCGACTGACGCGATGCAGGCAAAGCGTTCCTGAGGCCCGAGGATGTGTCGAGGTGCCTGGGCCACCAGGTCCTGCTCCTGCATCATCACGACCTTGGGCCGTCCTGTCGTGCCGGATGTGCTGAGATAAAGCCATCCGGCGTTTGCGGGTGCGTCCAAGGCGGGGCTGGCGGTGTTGTGAGCAGCCAGTTCAACGGCATCCCCGTCCTGCAGGAACAGCGAAGCCCCTGCTTGAAGGGCGAGCGACTGCCCGGCCTGTCCCGACTCATGCGATGCCACCGCCAACTGCCGACACCCAAGCGCCAGCAGGGCCAGGCTTAGCGTCAGATGGGCGAACTCGTCAGCACACCGGAACGCCACGGTCGTCCCGGGCTGGACCCCGCGATGTCGCAGCGCCAAGCAGCAGGCACCCACCCGCTCAGCCAGCGCCCCGTACGAGCGCTCATGATCGAGCGACAGCAGCGCCGGCCTTGTGGGATCCGAGGCTGCGACTGCCAATACCTGCTCGACCAAACCATGCGTCTCGCGCGTCATCGCAACAGCCTCCCAATCGCTTGAACCGCGCACTCCAGCACGCCCCTTCCCCTGCACCGCGCTCCCAGCATGAGTCTAGCCAATACGGACAAGCTGCTGCCCTCGAGCACCAATCCACGAGCAGCCGGAGGGCTCAACCTGTTCCGGATCGACGCTCCCCCGCCTGGGTTCTGCCGACCGTGCGCTCTCGGCAGAACCGGTCGCTGGCGCAATCATCCGTTCAGGGCTGGCGCGCATCCGAGCGTGTACACCAACAGGACTCTGTCGCAGGCCACGACGAGATTCAGCGCTAGGCGGCTGCCGGCCAGGTCTCCAGCAACAGCCCCAGGAAAATCGCCGCCCCGAACTGGTGATTGGAGAGAAACGCGGCGAAGCAGGCAGCCGCTTTGCGGTGACGAATCCGCCATTGCTGTTGCAGCGCCATCGCCGCAGCCGCTGCCAAGCCCAGGTTGTAGAACAGCCCGTAATCCAGGCTCAGCCCCAGCATGAACAACACCCAGAGCGTGGCGAACTGCAGTAGCGCGGTGATCAGCCGATCCGCACGCCCGAACAGAATCGCCGACGATCGCACGCCAATCTTCAGGTCTTCCTCGCGGTCGGCCATGGCATAAAAGGTGTCGTAGGCCACGGTCCACAACAGATTGGCCAGGACAAGCGGCCAGGCAATCCAGTGCACGGTGCCAGTTTGCGCCGCAAAGGCCATCGGTATGCCCCAGGAGAACGCTATGCCTAGATGCGCCTGAGGCAGGTGATGCCAACGCTTGGCCAGGGGGTAGGACGCGGCGATCAACACGGCGGGCACAGACAGCAGCATGGTCAGCCAGTTGGTCTGCCAGACCAGCACGAAGGCCACCAGCGCCAGCAAGACGAACAGGGCCACACCCTCGCGGCGACGGACGCGGCCGGCCGCGATCGGGCGATCCGCCGTGCGCTGCACATGCGGATCGATATCGTGATCAGACACATCGTTGATGATGCAGCCTGCCGAACGCATCAACACCACGCCGGCGACAAAGATCAGCAGCACATCGCGATCTGGCGGACCACCGGCGGCGAACCACAGCCCCCACAGCGTGGGCCATAGCAGCAGCCAGATGCCGATAGGCCGGTCCAGCCGCATCAGCAAGGCGTAATCGAGCAGCTTCTGGCGAGCAAAACGCATCATCGGAAGGGTTTAACTGCTACCGAACACTTCCCGCAGAATATCGGTCGTGCGCTGCGCCGGATTGTCGCGAATGCGCTTTTCTTCCGCTGCAATCTCGGTGAACAAGGCGTCCAGCGCCTGCGAAGTGACGTAGTCATCCAGATCCGGCACATCCTGGCCGGCCATGGCCATCAAGGGTCCGGCCTTTTGCACCAGGGCTTTGTAATCCTGGGTCACGCCAACGCGCTGCGTGGCGTCCACCACCAGGGGGTGAAGCTTCTGATAGAGCGCGTCGCCGGCGTTTGCGCGGAAGTAACGCGTCGCCGCGTCGTCGGCTCCCTGCACGATCTCCAGTGCATCGGCCACACTCATCTGCCGCACGGCGTCGGCCAGCAAATCGGCCGCCTCGGGCACCGCCGCCTCTGCAGCCCGGTTCAGCGTCAAGTGAAACTCGTCCACCAGATCGCCGGCACCCAGCTTGGTCAACGTCTCACCTAGCCGCTCGACGCCACGCGGCAGCGGTATCCGCGCCTGCTCGTTCGCCCAGAAGCCATTGGTTTGCCCCAGGGTGTTCACGGCGGTTCGCGTGCCCTCGGCCAGTGCTTCACGAATCCCCTTGGCCGCCGTCTCAGCAGTCAGCGGGGCTGCGGCCGACGGCGCGTCGGGGTCCGTTCCTCCGAGCAAATCGTTCAGCCAATCCGCCCAGCCAGCTTGGGCTGTTCCGGCCACCAGCGAAAGTAGAAGACAGAAAATCAGGCGCATGAACCAGCCTCGGTTGTGGGGAGCGGGCGTACCTTACCCCGCGACAGGTGAACGCGGCGAGAACCGCTTGGCTTGACGCAACGCAACAAAATCGTACGCACCGATGCCGACACCGTTAGAATTGCGCGCCTTTCTGTCTGCACCCCTGTCCCCATGTCCGTCGCCAATCTGCGCAATATCGCGATCATCGCCCACGTCGACCACGGTAAAACCACCCTGGTTGATCAGCTTCTCCGGCAATCCGGCACCCTGGCCGAGCGCGGAGAACAGCGCGAACGGGTCATGGATTCCAACGACCTGGAGCGCGAGCGCGGCATCACGATTCTGTCGAAGAACACCGCGATCCGCTGGAACGACAACCGCATCAATATCGTCGATACGCCCGGACACGCCGACTTCGGCGGCGAGGTCGAGCGTGTGCTGTCCATGGTGGACTCGGTGCTGCTGCTGGTCGACGCGGTCGACGGGCCCATGCCGCAGACGCGCTTTGTGACGCAAAAGGCCTTCGCGCTGGGCCTCAAGCCCATCGTCGTGGTCAACAAGATCGACCGCCCTGGCGCCCGCCCCGACTGGGTGATCGACCAGGTGTTTGACCTGTTCGACTCGCTGGGTGCCACCGACGAGCAGCTGGACTTCCCCATCGTCTACGCCAGCGCGCTCAACGGCTACGCCAGCCTGGACGACGGCGCGCGCGACGGCGACATGACGCCACTGTTCGAGACCATTATGGAAAAGGTCTCGCCGCCAGATGTCGATGCTGACGGTCCGTTCCAGATGCGTGTCACCACGCTGGACTACGACAGCTACGTCGGCATCATCGGCGTGGGCCGGATTCAGCGCGGCTCCATCGCCCCCAGCAACCCGGTCGTAGTCATCGACCGCAACGGCAAATCGCGCCGTGGTCGGGTGCTGCAGGTCATGACCTATCTGGGCCTGGACCGCGTCGAGTCCGAGCTGGCCTCCGCTGGTGACATCATCGCCTTCAGCGGACTGGAGACACTCGATATCTCCGACACGCTCTGCCACCCGGACCACCCCGAGGCCCTGCCTGCGCTGGCGGTGGACGAGCCGACCATGAGCATGACCTTCGAGGTCAACAAGAGCCCGCTGGCCGGCCGCGAGGGCAAGTTCGTCACCAGTCGCCAGATCAAGGACCGGCTGGAGCGCGAGCTCAAGCACAACGTCGCCCTACGCGTGGAGCAGATGAATGACCCCGACAAGTTCAAGGTGTCGGGCCGCGGCCAGCTGCATCTGGGCATTCTGATCGAAAACATGCGCCGGGAAGGCTACGAACTGGCGGTCTCACGCCCGCAGGTCATCACCCGCGAGGTCGATGGCAAGATGCTCGAGCCCTGGGAGCAGGTCACGGTCGACGTCGAATCCGAACACCAGGGCGCGGTGATCCAGGCGCTGCAGGAACGTGGCGCCAGCATGCAGAACATGACGCCGGACGCCACGGGGCGCGTGCGCCTGGAATTCCGCATGCCGGCGCGCGGACTGATCGGCTTCCAGACCGAGTTCCTGTCCATGACCAGCGGAACCGGGCTGATCTACCACGTGTTTGATGATTTCGATGAGGCCAGCGGCCAGAACGTTGGTCAGCGTCACAAGGGCGCGATGATCTCCAACGGCGACGGCAAGTCGCTGGGCTATTCGCTGTTCAACCTGCAGGAACGCGGACGGATGATGATCGGACCCGGCGAGACGATTTACGAAGGCCAGATCGTCGGCGAGCACAGCCGCGACAATGACTTGGTGGTCAATCCGCTCAAGGGCAAGCAGCTCACCAACGTGCGCGCCTCCGGCTCCGATGAAAACATCATCCTCACCCCGCCGATGAAGCTCTCGCTGGAACAGGCGCTGGAGTGGATTAACGACGATGAACTGGTCGAAGTGACCCCTGAGAGCGTGCGCCTGCGCAAGCGGCATCTGAAAGAACACGAGCGCAAGCGCGCCAGTCGGGAATCCTAGCCACAGGCTAAAGTTTGCGCGGGCGCGGCCGCTAAGCGGACATCATTCATTGATCCCGCTGACCCCGGGGGGACCTGTCCGGTCCCTGGAGCGCGCCCGTGCAAAAGCCCAAGCTGCCTGCCGACGAAGTCATCCGGCAGGGTGATGTTGACCGCCTACGTCTGACCACGGACCCGGTTGAGACCCTGTTCGAGCAGGTCACACGCCTGCTGAAGACCGTAACCAATGTGCCAATTACGGCGTTCTCGGTCCTGGATCATGAGCGGCAGTACTTCAAATCGATTCAGGGCCTGGATGTCCGGGAGACACCTCGCGACATTTCCTTCTGCGGCCATGTCATCCTGCAGGACGACATCATGGTGGTCGAGAACGCGCTGGAGGATGAGCGCTTTTCGGACAATCCATTGGTGACAGGCGATCCCAGCATCCGCTTTTATGCTGGCATCCCGATTCGCTCACCCATGGGCCGCAAGGTCGGGACGATCTGCGCCATTGATCGACGCGCCCGCAAGCTGAGTGACGAAGAGCGTGCCGCCATGGAAGATCTGCGCGGCGTACTGGAGACCGAACTGGTCATGCGCTCGGCTGCAATCACCGACACCCTCACGGGTCTTTTCAATCGGCGCTACTTCGAACAAATCATCAATTACGAGTGGCGCCGCGCCATGAAGGCACGCCTGCCGGTGGCCCTGGTCATGTACGACCTGGATGATTTCCGTGATTACAACGACAGCCTGGGCATGGAGGCCGGCGATGCCGTGCTCCGGCAGGTGGCAGAAGTCCTCGAGCTGCAAAGCCGCCAGCAGCGCCATCTGGTCGGCCGCCATGGAGGCGAGGAGTTTGTCGCAGTCATGCCGGCTACCACGCGTGCAGAAGCGGAAGGCCTAGCCAATCGTGCCCGTCAAGCCGTGGCCGCACTGGCCATTCCGCACCCGCGGTCAGCCCTCGGCGTGATCACCGTCAGCGCAGGAATCGCCATGGTGGAGAAATCCGCCCAACTGCGCCGTGGCTACGAAGCCCTGGTCGAAGAAGCCGAAACCGCCCTGCTCGAAGCCAAGCGTGGGGGCTGTAACCGGGCGATCGCGGCGGTTGATCTCTACCCGGCAGATCACGACGAGCCGCGCGACCGTAGCGCTGCCTCGTAAGCCCGGCGCGCCCAGTCGGCCGCCGTTGCCGGATCATCGAAGATCACTTCCGGGGCCAGCCGGTACGACATTTTGATCTGCCGGCCACGCTGGGTGAATTCGAAGGCAGGCAGATCCAGCGCATCGAAATCCACCTGGCTGAGCGCATCCACCTTGAGATAAAGCGCGTCGTCGGCCACTAGCCCGAACATCAGATCGGCGTGGTAAACGCCGTGACCACCAAACATCGGCCGCGTCCGGATCGGGCCGAATGCTTCAAACACCTCGTGCAGGTAATCGACGAACTCGCTCATGGCTCAACTCGCCCAGTGGCAGGCCAGCACAGCCTGTCACGCCAGTGCGTCATCTGCCACGTGGTAACGCGGATCTTCCTTGTAATCCACCTCGATCATCTTCTGCGCCTTGTCCAGCAGACGGACGCAGTCCGGGCTCAGGTGGCGTAACGTCAGGCGCTTGCCGGCACGGTCATACCGCTCGGCCAGTGCGTTCACCGCCTCAATGGCCGAGTGGTCCATCAGGCGTGCACTCCGAAAATCGATCTCGACATCATCCGGATCTTCTGCAGGCGAAAACTGCTCCGCAAACGCCGTCACTGACGCAAAGAACAAGGTGCCCTCGACCTCGTAGATCTTCCGCCCATTGGGCACGATGGAACTGGTCAGGCGCACCCGCTTAGCATGCTGCCAGGCAAACACCAACGCAGAAACGATGACGCCAACTACCACAGCGATGGCCAGATCTGCGATCACGGTGACACCGGCGACCAGCAACCCGACAAAAACGTCCGGTTTAGGCACTTTGCCGAACAGGCGGAAGCTGCCCCATTCAAAGGTTTTTTCAGACACCACGAACATGACACCAATGAGCGCAGCCAGCGGAATCCGCTCAATCAACGCGGAGCCGAACAGAATGAACGACAACAGAAACAAGGCCGTCGCAATCCCTGACAACCGGTGAAGTGCGCCGTTATTTACGTTGATCATGCTCTGACCAATCATTGCGCAGCCGCCCATGCCACCAAAAAAGCCGGTGACCACGTTGGCCGCACCCTGCGCCGCGCACTCACGGTTGGATCGTCCCCGTGTATCCGTCATGGCGTCGATCAGCGTCAGGGTCAGGAGTGACTCGATCAGGCCGATGCAGGCCAGGATCAGCGCGTAGGGAAAGATGATCTTGAGCGTTTCCAACGTCATCGGCACCGCTGGGATGGCGAAGTCCGGCAGGCCACCCTTGATCGACCCCAAATCGCCCACCGTCTTGGTTTCTATCCCCACGCCGATCACCAGCACGGAGGTCACGACAATGGCCACCAGGGTGGCGGGCACGGCGCGCGTGAGCTTGGGGAGCAGGTAAATAATCGCCATGGTCAGGGCAATCAAACCCGCCATGAGCATCAGGGGCCCTGTCGCCATCCAGGTACTGCCACCATCGGCCGTCGGCACCTTGAAGTGCTGGAACTGCGCCAGAAAGATCACGATGGCCAGCCCGTTGACGAATCCAAGCATCACCGGATGCGGCACCATCCGGATGAACTTGCCGAGCCGGGCGGCAGCAAACAGCAATTGCAGCAGCCCCATCAACACCACGGTGGCAAACAGGTACTGCACGCCGTGCTCGACAACCAACGCCACCATGACCACCGCCAGCGCACCCGTGGCGCCGGAGATCATCCCCGGCCGCCCGCCAAACGCAGAGGTGATCAGCGACACGATGAACGCGGCATAAAGGCCCGTCAGCGGCGACACCTGCGCAATCAGGGCGAAGGCAATGGCCTCGGGCACCATGGCCAGCGCCACCGTGAGGCCACTGAGCAGATTGGTTTTGAGGTCGGCAGGCGACAGATTGAGCAAAACAGACTCCCGGCAAACAACAGCAGGCCGGATCCGTGCACAGGGCACGGCCCGACCGCAGAACAGAGGACATGACGCCCCGTCCGGGGGCGTCGAGGGCACAACGCATGCGCTCGATGGGTGACCGAACCCACCCTGGACGGTCACCGTCGCGGGACCGTGGGGCTCATCTGAATCTCACGTCGCAACAGAATTGTGCGCCGCACCATTGTCAGCGATTGACCACGCAGCGTCCAGCCCGCCCGGGCAGTGCGACACAACCGGCTGTCGATCAGCCGGGGGCAGGCGCCTTGTAGACCACGCCGTCCTTCATTACAAAGCGGACATCCCGGAGCACACCAACGTTCTCCAGCGGATTGCCCGGCACGGCGATGATGTCAGCGACCAGCCCCGCCTCGATCGCACCCTGCTGGTCTTCGCGCCCCAGCACGATCGCCGGGCTGACCGTCGCCGAGCGGATGGCGTCGGCCGGCGGCATGCCGGCTGCGACCATATAAACGAACTCCCAGGCGTTGTCCCCATGGGCGGACACGCCGGAGTCGGTCCCGAAGACGATCTTGACGCCAGCCTTGTAGGCCCGACCAAACGTGTCCTGAATCAGCGGGCCAATGGCCGCCGCCTTCGGACGGACCACTTCGGGGAAGAAGCCATCCACACGCGCCTTTTCCTCCACCCACTTGCCCGCAATGATGGTGGGTACGTACCAGGCGCCATAGCGCTTGAACAAATCGATGGTCTCGTCGTCCATGTAGGTGCCGTGCTCAATCGTGGTCACCCCCGCACGAATTGCTCGCTTCATGCCCTCGGCACCATGGGCATGCGCGGCGACATGAAAACCGTAATCCCGCGCCGTGTCGATAATCGCAGCCAGCTCCTCATCGCTGAACTGGGCGTTCTGTCCACTGGACGCCACCGACAACACACCACCCGTGGCGGTGATCTTGATCAGATCCGCCCCATCCTTGTAGCGCTGACGTACGGCCTTTCGTGCATCAGACGGACCGTTGATCACACCCTGCTTGGGGCCGGCGTCACCTTGCAGATCAGCCCACATCCCATTGGTGGGGTCGGCATGCCCTCCGGTGGTGGCCAGCGATTTGCCCGCCGTGAAGATGCGCGGCCCGTTGACCAGCCCCTGTGCGATGGCCTGCTTCAGCGCGATGGATACGTTGTAGCTGTCACCCAAGTCGCGCACGGTGGTGAAACCAGCCATCAGGGTGCGCTCGGCGTATACAGCCGAACGAAACGCGTAGTCCGCCGGGTCTAGCTGAAACCGCTCCAGATAGGTCCGTGGCCCGAACTCGGCCGTGAGATGGGTGTGCATATCGGTCAGTCCGGGCAGGCAGGTCAGCCCGTCCAGCACCCGGGCCTCCCCAGGCTCCACACCCGCCTCCGCGGCGGCGATCCGCCCGGCATCGATGGTGACGAGCACGTTCTGCAACAGCCGCCCTCGGCGCACATCCAGCAGCGACTCACAGAACAGGGACTCGGCCGACGCCAGTGTCGGGAGCAACAGAGAGAGCAGCAGCAATCGGCGCATGACGTGTGTTGAATCCGGGTGAGGCCCGCAGTATCGCAGACCCGCCCCCGCCTGCACCCGTCAGGCGGGGGCGGCAACGCCTATTCGTTGACGAAACGCACCGAGAACGCCATGTCGCCGCCCACCGAGAACTGGCCGTCGGTCGGGGCCTGCAGAGCGGAGAAGGCCGCTCCGGAAATATTGAACACGATCAGGTCTTCCGTGCCCGCAGGGGCATCGAGCGTAAACGGCACGTCGATGGGAATGACCTGGCTGCCCGCACCGCATTGGGCGGAGAACAACTGCGGACTGCGTAGATTGCCATTGCGATCCCGGATTGATGTCCCCCGCTGCTCGCTGGGCTCAAAGGGCGTCTGGCCCTCCTCGAAGCGCGTCATGACGATTAACAGCGGCCCCAGGCTGGTATTGCCCTGGAAGTTCTCGCAGCGCAGTTCCCCCAGCAGCCGCATGTCGGTCTTGGCGGTGATGTTCGTGTAGAACACACCATGCAAGCCCTGCTGCAGGCCGGGGCTGACGCATTCGACTAGCCCATGCGGATAGGTTGCACATTCGCCGGAGCCGGTCAGGCTGAAGGATGCCGCCAGCGTCCCGTCCGACTGCCCCTGATAGTTCACGTCGGCATCCACATCACCGGTCAGACTGACGCTTCGACAGACATCGTCCGATGGATCATCGTTGCCGCGATCATCCACCGAATAGCGTGTCGACTGGTGCCCGTACACGGCCGAGAAGCCCTCGGACCGGTTGGTCCACAACGCACTCTCTGGGGGCACATCGGGCGGCGTGTAAATGTCCTGTTCGTTGACCAGCAGCTCCGTCGTCTGGTCTTCGTCATGATTGTCTTCCGGGCACCCGTCGCCGCCCGGTGAGTAGGTGCCGTTGCCGGCCATCGAAGCCGCTGCCACCGGGTACCAGACCTTCTTGATGCAGCTGCTGCCCACGGTCACGGTGATGCTGTCCTCCACCGAGGGATCCGCATCCGCGCGAACCGTGATCGTGACCGACTGCGTCGACCCCGGCGCCTCGTAGGTGGCGGTCAAATCCTGCGCGTTGACGATCTGCCCGGCCGATGCAGACCAGGTCACCGCCTGCTCGGTCTCATCGAATCCATTCAGTGTCGCCTCCAACGCCAGGTTGCCACCCGGCAGCAGACAGGCCCCCGATGGACTGATCTCAACGGTCGGGTCCAGGGTGATTTCGGCGATGGCCTCACGCAGCGGCGTGCCCGCCGGCACGGTCGCGTTCTGACTGACGAACTTCACGAGCACCGGGTAGCGTTCGCGCTCGGCCGGCGTCTCGACGGTGACGGTGAAGAAATCACCCTCGAAGCGGCGGTTGGTAATGGTCCCACGCCCGCCCAGCGTCTCGGCGGTAAAGGCTGCCGGATCGTCTTCCGAATTGGCCACGGTGGCCGAGATCTCTACGGTCTCGCCCGGCTGTTCCACAACCGTGACCGAGGACAGCAGCGAGATAATCTGCTCGCGGACGGTCACCGTGGTCAGCTCCCGGATTGTCCGCGCCGAGCCGAAGGCTTCCGACTTGAGGTCGATCTGCAACTCGGTGGCGCCGATGTCCGCCGGCACATAGGCATCGTGGCGCGTAAATGCAATCGTCGATCCAATCAGCGACGCCTCGGTATAGCGCTCATCGGTGACATCAACCGGCCCGTACTCGGCAGCCCGAACCCGGAAGCAGCTGTCCTGGGTCACGCGGTCCAGTTCGGCATTGATCTGATTGCTAAAGGCGAACCCGCCCAAGGTCGAAGCCGTACCCACCGGCCCCGGCACCAACCCCAGCGCCTGGATAATGCCCTGGGCACTGGCCTTGGCCAGGTTGAACGACCGCCCGCTGGCCGTGAGCATTGCGGACCACTGACCCGGTGATGTGTCGGGGCGGTCTTCGGTCATCACCGTATCTGCCATGACGGTCATGCGATCCAGCAACTGGGGCTCGCTGGCCAGGCGCGCTTCGTTGACCGTATTCACGACAAAAACCACGGCATTGCCCTTGCCGAACGCCCCGCCGCTGCCGCCGACATTGGCGACTTCCGATGAGCCGAACAGCGTCCCCAGCGTACCCAGTACCTGCCGGGAGGTGCTGTTGCGCACCGCGGACATCCGCGCGGCCAGCTCTGCAGCCGAGTTGATCTCGATCTCGCGCGGCGGGAATTCCAGGCTGCCGCAGTCCATCTTGTGATCGTCGTGACGGTGGCGTTTCCAGGCCGGCGCTGCTGCCCGCAGCTTGGTCCCGCTCAGCGCGTTGGCGGCATCGGTCTGCGCTTGGAGTTCCGCCTCCAGCCCCGAAGCCATGAGCAAGCGCTCGAAGAGATCGTCCCCGTCAGCAGACTCGGCGACCGCCTGCTGAGCGAATGAACCTGCCTGATCCCCATCAGCGGCGAACTGCAAACCCAGTTGCAGGGCCTGCTCCTGCACCGACAACTCTGCGGTCTCGGCCGCAGCCAGGGCGTCCGGGTCCAGGCCCAGCGCCTCGACCTGGGCACGCACCCAGTCGACCAGCGTGGCCTGAACCGTCTCGGCATAGTCCGCCGGAGCCTCGGGCAGCGGCAGCACCGTGAACGCCTGGGGCGGGCAATGGATGAGCCCGTCGCCCAATTCCAGCGCCACCTCACCGCCGTCGGCCGTCCCCGCCGGGTGCAGAGGCACGACAAAGCTCGCAGCCCCTTGCTCCTGGCTTGTCAGCAGGAGGCCGGACACGACCGACTCGCCGCCGGCGTCCTCTCCCAGTACACGAATACTGGCTTCGCCCATCGTCTGCGGCAGACCGGACATCTCGATGCGAGTCCCCGGGACGGCCTGCGCGGACGACAGACTCAGCGCCGGGCAGGCCGTTTCAACGCCAAGAGGGGCGGCGAGCACATCACCCGTCGGCGCGTGATCAACCGCAACGCTCCCACCACCGCCACCGCAGGCTGCAAAGAGCAACGAGGCCATTGCGATCAGGCCGCAGGTCAGTCGGGAATCGGCGGGAATGAACATCTGGAAGCTCCGTCTCGGGTCTCGAACGAATGGGGGCTGCCCGTCTACATGCGTAAGGCCTTGCCAGAAACGGACATTGGGACTGGCTCGCTGTGACGCCGTCAGCGAAAATACTCCGGTGAACAGCCTGACAATCCAGTCCCTAACCGGTCCGGCGGCCCGCGATCTCGTCGATACCCTGGCAGAAATTCGCATTCGCGTGTTCCAGGAATGGCCGTATCTCTACGCTGGCAACCGGGCGTACGAGCGTCGCTACCTGACCACCTACTTCGACTGCACGGATGCCCTGGTGCTCGTCGCCAGAGATGGCGACACCGTCGTCGGCGCCTCGACCGCACTGCCGCTGAGGGCCGCGGAGGCGGACATGCAAGCGCCTTTTAAACAGGCCGGGCACCACCTGGACGATTGGCTGTACTTTGGCGAGTCCGTGGTCTTGCCGGCCTATCGTGGCAAGGGCCTGGGAGTGGGCTTTTTTGCCGAACGTGAATCGCATGCACTGGCGCTTGGCCTGGGGCACTGTACGTTTTGCGCGGTTGAGCGGCCGGCGGACCACCCGGCCAGGCCCGCCCACTACCTGGGCAACGAACGATTCTGGCAAAACCGAGGCTATCGCCCGCTGCCCCTGCGATGCAGCTATGCCTGGCCAGACATCGGTGAGTCGCAAACCACGGACAAGACGATGCGGTTCTGGGGCCGCAGGCTTCCCTCGGACTGAACCCGCAGAAATCAGCGCCGTCTGAACACTGCGCGACTAGCGTGTCGCGAGCGCATCCAACATCGCGGGATCAAACGTCAGCCGGCCCTGGTCGCGATCAGCAATGGCAAACGCGCCGGTGAGGTCCCACACCGTCCACCCGAAACCCGCGCGCTCCATCAACCCACGTGCATCGCGCAGCCAGCGGACCCGGTCGGCCTCTGGAGCCTGACGAATCACCCCAAACTCGGTGCACTGAACGACCAGGCCGTATTGCCCGGCCCATTGCTCGACCAGTTCGATTTGCGCGGCAAGCTTGTCACGCGTCCATTGCTGCCGACCGTAGTGCTCAACATGGGGCCGCGCACCGGGGTCGGCCCGTTTGACGGCCGACTCGACACTCTCCAGCGAACTCGGGTACGGCAGCCCCCGCATGCGCTGCCACATCTCCCAGCCCCAATCCGCGCCTTGATGCGTGAAGTTATGCGGGGTGTAGAAATGAAATCCGTAAATCACATTGCGATCCGGCAGCGGTGCCAGCATGGCGAGATCGACAGGGTCCGAATAATGCGCGCCGCTGACGAGAATGCTGAGCCGGGGTGCCTCGCGACGAATGGTTGCCAGCAACTCGCGCTGCATCGGCGCCCAGGCCCAGGGGTTGTCGATCTCGGGCTCGTTGAGAATCTCCAGCACCAATCGGTCCGGCGAAAAATCCGCCAGGTTGCCGGCCAGCTGCGCCCACTGCGCGCCAAACTGAGCAGCCTGCCCTCCGCTGGCAAACAAGCGCTGCTTGGCTGCCGAGTCCATCTGAACGGCGAGGACAACGGCTAGGTCGGCCGCCAGCATCGCCTCGAGGTCGGCCCGCAACCGGGCCATGGCGTCTTGACGCAAAACAGCCGATTGATCGGACTCGAACAAGCGTGCCGGGTCAACCGGCAGGCGGACATGCCGGAACCCCTGTTCCCGCACCCTCGCCAGTTCACCCTCACTCAACACATACGGAGAGCCCAGCACTGCATTGGGTTCCGGCCCCGTCCACCAATGCGACAGATTGACTCCCTGACCCAGTGCCTCCACCAGCGCCGGAGAAGGCGCCTGACCGGACGAAACGCGCCCACAGCTGGACAACCAGGTGGCGCAGACCAATGCGACCAGCAGTGAACGAGATGGGCGGAACAAACGGCATAAACGGGCAGACAGCATGGGCATCCTGGAGACGGGGGGACAGGGTGTGGTGCGGGGACTCCCTAGCATTGTGCACAACATCCCGACGGGACGACTGATACACTGCGGGTCAACGCTGGAAGCGCTTGAATTACATGAAACAAATCGTCTTGGCTGTGGGTGCGGCGGCCGTCCTTGCGATGCCGGCGCACGCCGATTGGCGTTACCTGATTCTGAACGAACCACTGGATCAGCCAGTACGCGAACAACGCGCCGAACCGATGCTACCACCCAGCCGTGGCGATCATCGCGTCGACGCCGTCCTCGACATCGTGATGAACGGAGGCTTGCGAGGGCAGGCTGAAGTCATCGTGACCGCCGACAACAAGATTCTTGTCTCCAGCGAGGCGGCCCGCCTCGCCGGCCTGGGCTTTGGTCCGGGTGACGAGGTCCCGCCACTCGGCTTTTTCTATCCGGTCGAACAGCTACGCCCAGCCGTGCGTGCGCGCGTCGACCAGGGCCAGCTATTGATGCAGACGGGCGTTGACCCGGCCTTGCACCGCACACCGGGCATTAGTCGCTCGGAGAGCCGGCCCGCGTTTGCGCCCATCCCCGAGCAAGCCCCCGGCTTCCAGACCGAACCCCTGCCCGTCGCACCTGCACCGGCTGAACCGGCCCTGGCGCTGGATACCCGTCCTCAGACAGCGCCACCGGCCTCGCCACGGCACCTCCCCTGGCCCGAGGTCCTGAACAGTCCGATGCCCAGCAACACCGAAGCACGCACCTATCGGCAGGCAGAAGTCATGCTGCTGGTTGATGGTCAGCCACGCGGTGTCCTCATCGCCGCCCTGGGCCCAGACGGTCACCCTCAACTGGCACCGGAAGACCTGCAGGCGCTGCGTCTGCCGGTCCCGGCACAGGCCGTGGAACGTGGCTACGCCGTACCGGAGGACCTCGCCCAGACGTACAGCACGCAATACGATCCGGCCGCGCTGGAACTCAGGCTATCCACCCGCTCGCCCGACCGCTGGTATCTGGCCGAGGATGCCAGTGAATCCGCCGCCTGCACCGAACGCGGACCGCGCCGCCACGGGTCACGACGGAGAGACTGCTAATGCCGCTACTGAGAATCGCCGCCCCTCGACCGAGGAATCTGGGCGTTCAGGATGGGCGCCTGGCCGATTGCCCACGCGCGCCCAAGTGCGTGTCATCGCAATCCACCTCCCGTCGCCACGCGATTGCGCCGTTGCCGATTCGGGGTTCGGTGCAGGCCAGCATGCAACGGCTAACCGACCTCCTGCTGGAATGGCCGGAAGCCGAACTCATTACGGAACAGCCCGGCTATTTGCATGCCGAGTTCTCAACCCGCCTGCTGGGCTTTGTCGATGACGTGGAATTTGTCCCCGTGCCCGGCGAAGGCGTGATTCACCTGCGATCCTGCTCCCGCCTGGGCTATTCGGATCTCGGCGCAAACCGTTCGCGCATCGAATCCATCCGCGACGCCTATCTCAATACCGATTGATCTCACCGCCGGCTGACTCAGGCGCCGGCGACTTCCGGCGGCGCCACCGGGTCTCAGGCGATCCCCAGGGCGCGCACGGTTTCCATGTTGAGATAGCGGTCCACGGGCAAGCCATTCGACCGCTGAAAGGCATTCACGGCTTCCATGGTCTGACGCCCGACGACACCATCAATCGGTCCGGGGTTGAAGCCTCGGGCCTGCAGCGCCTGTTGCAGCCGGCGGATCATGCCGGGTGACATGTTGGTCTCGCACAGCACGGGACGCCATTCCAGACGCGCCTGCTCGACCAGCTCCTCGGTTTGCACCGTCCCGTACTGGGGCGGCACGGAGACGCGCTGCGCCTGCGCGGGCTGCACCACTCGCTGAACTGGCACGCTACGGACCTCAGCCGGCACGGTGACCCGCTGAACCTGCGCCGGCTGGACCATGACCCGACGCGTGACCGTCTTGTACTCCGCCGGCTCCTCGACCAGGCACATGATTTCGCCTGTGGCGTGGTCAATCCGCTCAATCGGGCCGCGACCCGGCTTCCACACCATGCGCGCCGGGCGCACCAGGACACGCTCGGTCACATCCCGAAACTGGGCCGGCACCGTGCGCATCTCATCGTAGGCCTCGCGCACGACGACCTGCTGTGTTTCCGTCACGGTCCGCGCCGGTTGCGTCACCAGCCGCTCATGGGCCGGAGAGGTTTCGACCTGACGGCTCACCGTCCGGTAGCGTGCAGGCTTGCGAACCAGCGCATAGCATTCGCCGGCACGCGCCGTGGGCATGGGCGGGATACCGCTGACTGAATAACGCTGATCGGCCTCTGCCGCCGGCAGGATCGGGCTGGCGCCGCCCTGTTCCGCCACCATCAGTGGCTGGCGGACAATGTCCTCACGCCGATACGCCACCGGTTGCGCCTGTGGCTGCAACGTCTGGCGCGGCACATCCGCAAGGTGTCGGTCAAAGAACGAATCACGCCGGGCCTCACGGGCTCGAATCGCCTGTTGCTCGGCCAGCCGCTGGGCTGTCAGCGCCTCTTGCTGCTGGGCATACGTCTGCGCCTCAAACGCCGGGGCATCGGTGACGGACTCGTTCGGGAATGCACGGCGCTCGTAGGCCTGCACCGTACCCTGCGGGTTGTAGACCGGCGGTGGCGGCACGGCGCTGGACGACTGCCAGCGATCCGCATCATTCCGTGTCGTGGCGTACGTCGGGTAACTCGAATCCACCGTACGCCACTCGGAGGCATCGCGCTCCCAGCCATCGGTGGTCTGACATCCCATGAGCAGGACGGCAGACAATCCGCCTGCCAAGAGCAGGCTGGGCCGAACTGGAATGGCATGGTTGGCCTGCGCGCGTGTCATCGGTCGTTCTCCCTGAACTTGCGATGACTATAACGGGGTCTGGAAAGCCCGTCGATGCATGGCGAGGCGTTCACAAAGCATTGAATGTTCGGCAAGTTCGCCGGGTTTCTCACCACGGTTCAACGTGAGGACAGCAGCGCAGGTCACGCCGCCAGCGCCAGACGCAATCCGATGACACAGAGCAACACGCCAAAGCCGCGTTTCAGCGTAGCGGCCGGCAATCCATGCGCGAGCCTAGCGCCCCAGGGCGCCGCCAGCATGCTCGCAGCAGTAATGCCCAGCACCGCAGGCCACAACACATAGCCGACGCTGTGGGGCAACCGCCCCGGTTCCGCCCAGCCGGTGATCAGAAAACCGGCAACCCCGGCCAGGGCAATCGGCAGACCGCAGGCCGCCGAGGTGCCGACTGCCCGAACCATCTGCACCCGACAGGCTGACAAGAACGGCACCGTCAGGGACCCGCCACCAATTCCAATCAACGCCGACAGCCCACCAATCAGCGTGCCCACTATGCCCAGACCCGCAACGCCGGGCAGATCGAACTGCCCGCCGGTGGCGCGTCGCTGCAACACCATCCGCAGACCAATGAGCAGGGCGGCCACACCGAAAATGCGTTGCAACATCCGACCGTCAATCATGTCGGCCACAAAGGCGCCCAGCAACGATCCCACCAGCAAGCCCGGCGCCAACCGGCGAAACAAGGCCCAATCCACCGAACCACGCCGGTGATGCGCCCGAATTGACGACAACGCCGTGAACACCACGCAAGCCAGAGACGTTGCAATGGCCTGGTGAACCATGGCGGGTGCATCGATGCCCTGCAGCGCGAATACGGCCAGCAGCCCCGGCACCAGCACGGCGCCGCCGCCAATGCCCAGCAAGCCGGCGAGCACCCCTGCAACGGTACCCATCAATAAATAGATCAGTAGAATGCTGAGCAACATTAACGCCCTCTTTACCCGCCGCGAGTATCCGGCCCGCCCGGAGCAGCGGCAAGCGATGGTCTATGACGTGTCCGCGGAAAAACCGGCTTGTACGGCAACTGATTGGAGTGGCCGTGGCGGCCGCGATGGCACTGCCCGTGACCGCGCTGGCGGTGAGCGAGGCGGACCGACAAGCCTTCGCGCAAGCCTTGGAGGCCATCGAATCCGGCGACCGCACCACCCTGCCCACGGACCTGGCCGGCCACCCGCTTTATCCCTATCTCGAATCCAGATTGCTGCGCCGCCAGATCTGGAAGAACCCCGGCGACGCCACTGATCTTGCGATCATCGACTGGCTGGATCGCCACGGGCAGCTTCCGCTCGCCGACGACTTTCGCGCCGACTGGTTGATGAGCCTGCCCAAGCGCGGCGAGTGGGCGCGGCTGCACGCGCACTACCAGCCCACCAGCCGTGGCACGCTCAACTGCCACTATCTGCATGCCCGCATCCGTCTGGAACCCAAGCCGGCTGTGCTAGCCGATGCCCGTGCGCAGTATGTGGTGGGCAAGAGTCAGCCGGATGCCTGCGACCCCGTCTTCGAGTGGCTGGAAGATGAGGGTGAACTGACGGTCGAGATGCTGCGCAAGCGGATCATGCTGGCCATCGACGCCGGCCAGCCGGGCCTGGTCCGCTACCTCATCAAGCAACTGCCGGCCAAAGACAGCACCCGGGGCTTCGCCAATAGCTGGCTGGAAATGCGTCAGGGATCTGCCCGGTACCTGGGCAAGGTCATCCGCAGCGGCCGGCTGCCGCAGGCGGACGAGCCCATCGTGGCCGAAGCCTTTAATCGCCTCTCCCGTTTTGATTCCGCACGCGCCTGGGATGAAATCGTCGCCTTCTCGCAGGTCTTCGAAGACCGCAAGACGCTCATTACCCGGGCCCGACGGGACATCGCACTGGGGCTGGCCTACGACCGCGATGCCCGCGCCATCCCGATGTTCCGCTCCGTGCCCACGGCCATTCTTGGGCCATCCTCGCGTGAATGGCGTGTGCGCTCGGCCCTGTACTACCAGGACTGGGACCAGGCACGCCACTGGATACTCGAGATGCCCGAGGACCAACGCGAGTCCGAAACCTGGCAGTACTGGCTGGCACGCGCCGAGGCGGCCACCGGGCATGCAGCCGAGGCACGCAATCGGTTTCGCAAGGTCGCGCAGGAACGCAGCTACTACGGCTACCTCGCCGCAGACCAGCTCGACCTGCCCTACGCGATGAACCATGTCAGGACGCCGGTCGATGCCGCGGCGCAGGCGCGATTCCGCGATCTCGCCGGCACACTGCGCGCGCGGGAGTGGTGGCTCATCGACCGCCCGCGCGAAGCCCGACAGGAATGGAAAGCCGTTACCAAAGATCTGCAGCGCCAGGATTTGATGCAGGCCGCGCTGATCGCCCACAGCTGGGGTTGGCACGAGCAGGCCATTATTACGCTGGCGCAGTCCAAGTACTGGTCCGACCTCGACGTGCGTTACCCACTGCCCTATAGCGGCAACGTCATCCGCCTGGCGAGCGAGTTCGGTATCACCCCGGAAGACATCTGGTCGATTACGCGCTCAGAAAGCCTGTTCGCCCGGGATGCCCGCTCCTATGCCGGTGCACGCGGACTGATGCAGCTCATGCCCGCCACGGCACGCGAAGTCGCCCGCAAGGACGGTCTGCGCTACGGAGGTGTCGATGATCTCTACGATCCGGACATCAATCTACGCCTGGGCACGCGCTATCTGGCGCAGTTGCTGGAACGCTACGACGGCAGCCTTGCCCTGGCTGCGGCGGCATATAACGCCGGCCCGCACCGCGTTGACCGCTGGAAGCCCGACTACCCCATCGAAACCGCAATCTGGGCGGAGAATATCCCCTTCAACGCCACGCGGGACTATGTCCAGAAAGTCCTGAAGCACGCCACCGGTTTCCACTGGCAGCGCACCGGCCACCCGATGCGTGTGAGCCTGCGCCTCGGCGATATCGAAGCCGAGACCGAGGTCGCTGAGTGAGTCAAACCTGGCTGGTCGGCGGCGCCGTCCGTGATGCGCTGCTAGGCCGCCCGGTGCACGAGCGCGACTGGGTGGTCGTGGGCAGCACGCCCGAGGCGCTGTTGGCCCAGGGCTATCGTCCCGTTGGCAAGGATTTCCCGGTGTTTCTCCATCCTGAGACACAGGAGGAGTACGCGCTGGCGCGCACCGAGCGCAAGTCCGGCCGGGGGTACCGCGGCTTTGAATTTCACGCCGCACCCGACGTGACGCTGGAAGAGGACCTGCGCCGCCGAGACTTCACCGTCAATGCCATTGCCCAGGCGCAGGACGGTCAGCGTGTCGACCCCTATGGCGGCGAAGCCGATCTTCAAGCCCGCATCCTGCGGCATGTATCCCCCGCGTTTGTCGAAGACCCGCTGCGCGTGCTGCGCGCCGCCCGCTTCATGGCGGAGCTCGCCACCTGGGACTTTCAGGTGGCCGACGAGACGCTGGAAGTCATGCGCCAGCTCAGCGCCAGCGGCGAGCTGGAAACCCTGGCCGCCGAGCGACTGTGGCAGGAAACCCGGCGTGCCCTGATGTCACCGGCACCACAGCGCTACTTTGAGACGCTGCGTGACTGCGGCGCCCTGGCCGTGCTGTTTCCCGAAGTCGACGCCCTGTTCGGCGTGCCGCAACCCCCGAAACACCACCCGGAGATCGACTGCGGCGTCCACTTGATGATGGTGCTGGCGCAGTCTGCCCGGCTGGACCACCCGCTGGAAGTCCGCTTCGCCGCCCTCTGCCACGATCTCGGCAAAGGCATTACACCGGCGGACGTACTGCCCAGCCACCGCGGCCACGAAGCCGCCGGCGTACCGCTCACGCGACAGCTGTGCGAACGCCTCAAGGTGCCCAATACCTGCCGGGATCTGGCGGTGCTGGTGACGCGCGAACACCTCAATGCACACCGCGCCCTTGAACTACGCCCCGACACCGTCCTGCGCCTGCTCGAACGTCTTGATGCCTTTCGCCGACCGGAGCGGGTCGAGCAGTTCATGCAAGCCTGCGAAGCCGATGCACGTGGCCGCACCGGCTTCGAGGACAGGGACTACCCCCAGGCGGCCTACCTGGCCGCCATGTTCGATGCCGCCAGCAACGTCAGCACACGGGAGATTGCCGAAGCCGGGCACCAGGGGCCCGCCTTTGGTCAGGAACTGTCCCGTCGACGCAAGCGGGCCATTGAAACCGCGCGTGCCGACTATCCGGCGGGCTGAATCCGGGACACCACCCGTTCATGGCGCTCATCTGCGCCACACCGCGCAATCTCAATCTCCAAGCCCAGTACCAACGGCTGTAGGCAGGCGGAAGGCCGCCAAGAGAGGAACAAGTGGGTAATCGCAGGAAATACCGTTTACGGGTCGCCGCACTCATCATGGCTTGCGCGTCTACGAGCACAATCGCGGAAACTACAGGCAGCTACGACAAGGAGTTCAGCCTGGACGACTTGGCACGACAACTTTCGAGTGACCTCGAGAACGCGGCCCTAGATGGGGAAGTCATCGAACTAGATGAGAAAAATACATCTGCGCCGAAGTCAGCGACACCCCATCGAAACAGCCGTTCTGCTGGACGCGCCCGGATTCCTGCAAGTGCAATTTGGCTGGCGGCCGCTGGAGGCAGAGAGGGATTTCATCTGTCCTCAAATTTTAGCCGGGTCCCGGAGCGCGAACGCTACCCTTATGAAGTACTTTCCATCTATTTCCTGCAGGAAGGCGATAAAGGCCGCTGGCTTTTCGTAAACAACAGTCCTCACACGGTTGAGTGCTTGCAGTTGGGCGGCCGTCACTACACCTATGGAAGCTACACCCACGTGAGCCAAGAAAGTGAAAACTGCCTTACAGATATTCCGCCAGGCGAGCATTTTGAACTCTCTGAGCCTTACTTCCCCGACGCTTGGCCGACAGACAAACCCATCGACATCGTTCGGTTGTTCTCTCTGAATTTCATGTACCAGGGCCAACAAAACCCCGGTGGGTCGAGGTTTGGGCTGCTCTCTGAAATGGCCGGGGGCACCGGCGTCAATCTCTCGCGCAGAAAGCGCGAACTCAACATGTAGCCTTACTGCCCTCTACGGTGCCACCTGATACTGCAGCCCATGCTGGGGTGCTGCTGCGAGGCATCCAACCGCTTACCCTGCAACAGCGCATCCAGGGCAGTGCGTAGATCCGCCCCCGTCACGGGCACGGCGTTACCCGGGGTTGAAGCGTCCAGCCGCACGCTCGGCATTAAAGACGAAGATGTCCGGCGTACAGGCGGCGCGGCAGGCGCGGGCCATGTCCTGGGATTCGTCATACAGATAGGGGAACGAAGAGCACCGACCTGTCAGCTGTGAGCCAGGTCCGCTCGAACGACGTCGCGTGGCTGCTGAACACCGAC
This sequence comes from Pseudomonadota bacterium, assembly GCA_036156195.1. Taxonomy (GTDB): domain Bacteria; phylum Pseudomonadota; class Gammaproteobacteria; order Nevskiales; family OUC007; genus Abyssibacter. The sequence continues at coordinate 437,308 of JAYZUZ010000011.1, forward strand.
CAAGAAAACGATTTGACTTTCAGAGCCCGCAGGAGCTTTCGATCAGGCAACGGCGGATTATCTCAATCGTGTTGCACTTGATTCTTGAATCCAAGCATAGTCACTTGTTAGCCGCCAAACGGGTTAGCATGATTCTCCCAGAATTTAATATCTGCTTCTTCTTCGCGAAATAGCGGGCGAGCGAATTCTTGTAGCTTAGCAACCTCGTTGATTCCGGCCGGGGTGTGCTCTGGGACTGGGTGGCATTGCAGGCTTGCCATGGCGAATGCATCGCACGATCTCCTGAAATGACGGTACATCTGCGAATGCTCGAATGATTCGAAAATCCCATAGTGGTGACTGAAATAGAAGTCCGACCATGACTTTTCGATATCTTCCCGGTCGCGTATGTCGATGATCTCGACTTCCGCCATTTCCCGAAATCGGTTGCTGGAGAAAGCATTGATCAGAATTTTTCGGGCCGATACATCCGTAACGGGCGCGCTGTAGCCGAAGATGGTCACAAAGTACGCGTCGTCCAAGGCGTGCCGGAGGGCTTTCCACTCATCTTGGATCACCGGATCAGAGTCGTAGTCTTTATCTGTGACCGGGAAGAGAAGCTGACTCGGCTCCATTGGGTGCCCGCAGCGGGGGCACGGCAGACCCGCATTCGACTTCACCTTACACGGAGCACAGAACGCAACGTCAACGCAGCCATGGAGGAAGTGGACGCTCGGGACACTAGCAACGCGCGAGCAGCGCCGTAGCGCTTGAAGTAAGAATGGATCCCAGTTGAACGTGAAGATTGAATCCTTCGCTCGCAGCCCTAAGATCATCTGGTCATATGGCGTGACGTGATCTGGCAATTGCAGACGTGCGAAATAGCCCCGAACCGCAGAATTGATCTGATCCACCTCGTCAGGGTATCGCCCAAGGTGCACCAGGCGGGAATACTTTGCCTCAAAGCCCTCACCAAGCGAGCCCTCCACCGCTTCAATTCGATCAAAAAGATCACCGAGGCCAGTAGCTTCCTGAACGTCTTGCAGCGAAGGCAACCTCAACCCATTCGCATCACCGCTAGGGCATGCCGCGATACTTGCACCAGCGCCCAGAATCACAACATGAGGATTCTGAATCCGGTTCTTCTTGACGTCGAATCTAGGAAGCGACGGCATTGGCGGCTAACGCTCAAGGCAAGTGGCGCCGGAGCGCAGCGGAGGGAACCAAAGCCGCGTCAGCGGGTTTGGCGTCCACTTGACCGCTTGGTTAGGCCGCGACTTGGTAGTCATCTCGGTCAAGATCAGGGTCTTCTGCGAGCCCCTGAACATGGATAGTTAGCGGGAAATTGGCCGTCGCGATGAAGATTTCTGCCTCGTTTGCACCCCGAACTCTGACGCCTCCTACGTAAGTACAGGTCTGTGAGGCAGAAGATGGCGTGGAACCTGGAGGGCCTTTGCATTGCATGATCGGGTTTTGACCCATTGCTCCCGGGCATGGCAGCAGTGGATCGAGCCACTCTTGAGTGAATAGTGGTGTTACCAAAACAGGAGCACTCAGAAAAACGGAGTGCCGGATGGCTGATTCAGGGCATGTATCTAGAAGCTTTGCTGCGAGCAGGAACACCTCAAACCGGTGCGCGGGCATTGCCTCCGATGCATAAACTTTGATGTACGAACCTTGGCTTGTTTCGAGAACGCAGCCCCAACAGCCTGGGTGTGTCGGGTGCCCTCCAATGATGGCTAGACCAACCACCCCTGTTTCCAACGACTGCAGCGCTGAAAGCGTTTCGGGTGTTGATTGCAGCGAGTACGTTTCCATAGCGGCCTAACGCTTGAGCTAACCCGCGCCGGAGCGCGCAGCGCGGAGGGAACCCAAACCGCGTAGCGGTTTGGGCGTCGGGTTCAGCGATTTGTTGGGTTTACGGCTCATTGCCGGTGGGGTAAACCATTGGGATGCCGAACTTGATTCGTGAGGCGCTTGATTGTGATGTAGAACTCTTGCCTTCTGCGCCCGCACCAATACTGGCAATGGACACCTTCAAGCCGCCGCCTGTCTCGCTGCCTGAATCAGCTGTGACCGCGACATCGAATTCTACAAACTCCACCAAGGCTGCTGAATCGACCATTTGAGTACTGACCCGGCCGTATGCCTTGGCTTCTTTTGAGTAGACCTTCACGGACGGAGGGTTTACCGATGCCTTGGAGTCGGCAAGCTGTGAATTGGACTCCTCGATTCCGCGGGCAATCTGGACAAGGGACTCACGAATAAACTCTTTGAGTTCCATCTACTTTCTCCTAGGAAACCCAACGCCCGCCATGAGGCGCCAATTTGGAGTGCAGCGCAAAGCGCGTAACGGAAAATTGGTAGCTCTCTATGGCGTTGTTATACGGCATTTACGGCCACCGCAGATCGAAACCAAGAATTGATTGTTTTGTGCTCCAAAACCTCTGGATATTTCGTGACATACCGGGCGAACCAACCAAGCAAACCATCCCACTTGCTGATGTCACCCGGCGGAAGCAATTTCCAGCCGAGTTGCTCAAGCGACCAGTTACTCTTTGCTTCATTTAGCAGGTTCGATGTGGTGGCGAAATTGCTCTCGTCATCAGCGCCGCCCCTCGATAGAGGTTCCACATGATCCACGACAGGCCACAGTTCGAAGTACGCATCGTGTGTTTGCGCAGAGCGCCACGTTTCGTGTGCAGGAAATGCTTCTGGCAGTTCGCGCGACAGAAGCAGAAGTGCGCCGGGAAAGATTAATTGCGACCCAGAATACCGATCAATAAAACCATCACGTACGAATATCTGAAGCGAGCGACGTTGTGTCATCTTCCGTTTCGGAACTTCGGCGCTTTCCCACGGATAGTCGCTCTTGGCAATATGAATTGCCGAATCACGGTCTCCGGCTTCAAGCGCGAAAGCGGCTCGTTCCACGACTCTAGATTTGTCGCTGGGAATCATTTTCTATGCTGTATAACGCCCACGTTCAGGTGCATTTGAGGCGATGCCTGCTTTTGCGATAGCAAAAGTGGGCAGCGGGTCAAATGTCACCTGCAACGTGTTGTTGGGCGACTCCTGGGGGTTACGAATCATTGCTCTGATAGAACTGATGGGTCCACCTCGTCCAGCCGAGCGCAGAAAGCGTCCAAATTCTCTGGTGAGTCAAATTTGATCGTAAACGTCGGCAGCTCTACTCGACCTGACGTAGCATCTTTGAACTTTTTCTTGTCCAACTGGCCGAGTTCAGTGGCAATGCCAATGAACTGATGAACCCCGCCGCGAATGGCGTCCGTCCAACCGTGAGTCATCTCGTGAACTCTTTCAAAATCTTCGGGGGGAACAATAGCGTGACATTCACGCTCAAATTGTGCGGTTGTTTCGTACAGATCTGACAAGGCCTGAATCTGCACCTTCATATCTTTGAGTTGGTCCTCCGACGTCGCGGTACCAATGGCCAGAGGAACGTCGCGTGCGCACTGAGCGGTAACCGCATGAATAAGGCGAGTAATTGCATCAGGCCTTGATCTTAGCCATTCAAAGTATTCTGTGTTGGGTAACCGCTGGGGATGTACAAACTCAGCGCCACGCCTAATTCTCTCTAGTTCGGCGTCTACGGGACGCACTCGGTCCCATAGCATTTCCACAGCAATGGCCCATTGCCATCCATACCTGCGAGCATAGTAGAGCGTCTGAACTTTCCTACTTTCGCCGATTAGCGCTTCAGGCACATACATTCGATAGGCTTTGTAAGCGCGGTAGATTGCAACAATAGCTCCCGCCGCAATTATCGGGCTTGCAAGCGATGCAATACTTGGTCGATTTTCGAAAATCGCGATCAGGATTTCTGAAACTGCCCAGCAAGTGGTTGTAATGGAAGCAAAAGCGGGTGCTTCCCGGGGCAAATAGGGCAAAAACTCCTTCAAGCGATCGGACGCATCCAAGTCATTGAAGGTGACCTGATGCTCTTCGTGTGTAATGCCATCTGAAGTTTGCATTCGCTTACCGTTTTGGACTTGCCTTAAGTCGCCCAACGCTACTTAGTTAACCGGCGCCACGCTGAGGGCAACCCCGCGTAGCGGCTACCATTGGTTTCCAGCGACCGGTTCAACGGGGTGTTAGGTGGAGCCGCGTGTCGTTTCTTCGCTTCACTCCACAAATCAAATGTCCTCATTCTCGGGCGAATCTCGTAGCAAGCCGTAAGGCTTCTGCATCGGCATGAACGCCGTTATGCCAGTGCAGAAGCCTTACGGCTTGCAAATGTTGTGTCGATTTGCACGGAATTCCTTGATTTTAAAAGAGAATTACGCGCCCACATGTCCCGGGTCACTCCTAACGCTTATTGGGTTGCAAAATGCCGTATAGCGCACGATCGGCAGGCCGCATAACACGCAAGAATCGGCTGTAATTGATTGATTTCATTGGCGCGCACTGTAAAAAGGCAGCCACACTAGCGGGCAAAAGCAGCAAATTGCCATATAACACGCAGCCTCAGTTTGGCCGTTGCCCACGGATTCCCTGGATTGACGGGCTATTCGCGTCGTCAACGAATGACTCTGTCGGATAAATACTGCCATGTCCTCACCGCCTCGTCTGCTGGATCAGCTTCGTCAGGAATTAGGGTGACACCTTACGAATTACACCATTAAACCCCACGCCGGTCCTTCGCTTGCATGGCCGCCTGCGTTTCCTTCGTTATTGGCGGTTCCCTTCGTTTGGCCCGTCACCTCGCCCATTTGATGTTGCAGCCCATGCTGGGGTGCTGCTGCGAGGCATCCAGTCGCTCGCCCTGCAACAGCGCATCCAGGGCAGCACGTAGATCAGCACCCGTCACGGGCACGCCGTTACCCGGCGTAGATGCGTCTAGCCGCCCGCGGTAGACGAGCGCCCGCTCGGCGTTAAAGACAAAGATGTCCGGCGTACAGGCGGCGCGGTAGGCGCGGGCCATGTCCTGGGTTTCGTCGTACAGATAGGGGAACGGAAAGTCCTCAGCCTTTGCCAGCTTGGCCATGGCGTCAGGCCCATCCTCGGGGTGCGTGGAAACGTCGTTGGAGCTCACCGCAGCGAAGCCAATCCCCCTGGGCAGATACGCGCGGCCGATGCTCAGCAACTCATCGCGGACGTGGATAACGTAGGGACAGTGATTGCAGATGAACAGGATGACCGTGCCGCGCTCTCCTGCCACCTGGGCGTAGGACAGTTTATCGCCACCACGCGTATCTGGCAGCAGGAAATCGCTGGCCTTCGAGCCAAGAGCCAGCATCGTCGATTCCGTCAGGGCCATCGGCATTCTCCATTGTTAAGGAGGCACTGGTTGATTCGCGCCGCCAAGTTGCTGCCTGCAGACTTTAAATCTTGAGGGGACCGCGATCACCCTCCCGGCGGTTCGGCCGCGTCATTCGTCGGTTCCCTGTTCATGTCCACGTGCATTCCACCGCAACTGCCGCTACTATCATCCGCCCATCCGGATATGCGGATATCCACGCATCCGGAACCGTTCTTCACCTGCGCTGCGGTGCTCCGCTACCTGCAGTGCGTCGTCTTGCACAACACGGTGACACAACCATGAGCAAAACCTACCTCTTCACCTCGGAGTCGGTCTCCGAAGGCCACCCCGACAAGATGTGCGACCAGATCTCGGACGCCGTGCTGGACGAGATCCTGCGCCAAGAAGGCGACAACGCGCCGAACGCCCGCGTGGCCTGCGAAACCATGGTCAAGACCGGCTGTGTCATCGTTGGCGGTGAGATCACGACCAATGCCTGGGTCGATCTTGATGACCTCGTCCGTGGCGTGGTCAACGACATCGGCTACACCCATTCGGACACAGGCTTCGACGGCCGTTCCTGTGCGGTGATGTCGTTGATCGGCAAGCAGTCCGCCGAGATTGCCCAGGGCGTGGACCGTGCCACCAAGGAAGAACAGGGCGCCGGTGACCAGGGCCTGATGTTCGGCTTTGCCTGCAACGAAACCGAAGTGCTGATGCCGGCCCCGATCGAGTACGCGCATCGCCTGATCCGCAAGCAATCGGAAGTCCGACGCACCAAGCACCAGACCACGCTGCGTCCGGATGCCAAGTCGCAGGTCACGTTCCGCTATGTCGATGGCAAGCCCACGGCCATCGATGCGGTTGTGCTGTCTACGCAGCACAGCCCCGACATCGAGCAGAAAGCCCTGCAGGAGCTGGTGATGGAAGAGATCATCAAGCCGGTGCTGCCTGCCGAGTGGATTAGCCAGGACACCAAGTTCCACATCAACCCGACCGGCAAGTTCGTCATCGGCGGGCCCATGGGCGACGCGGGCCTGACTGGCCGCAAGATCATCGTCGACACCTACGGCGGCTACGCCCGGCATGGTGGCGGTGCGTTCTCCGGCAAGGACCCGTCCAAGGTCGACCGTTCGGCGGCCTATGCGGCTCGTTACGTGGCCAAGAACATCGTCGCCGCCGGGCTCGCTGACAAGTGCGAAATCCAGCTGTCCTACGCCATCGGCGTGGCCGAGCCGACCTCGGTCATGGTCGAGACCTTCGGCACAGGCAAGGTCGATGAGGAAACCCTCACCAAGCTGGTTCGCGAACACTTCGACCTGCGCCCCTACGGCATCGTCACGATGATGGATCTCGTCAAGCCCATCTACCGCGACACCGCCACCTACGGACATTTCGGTCGCGAAGACCTGGACCTGCCCTGGGAACGCACCGACAAGGCCGAGGCCCTGCGCGGCGCCGTTGCGGCCTGATCGCCCCCTATTCGAACCCCGACACAGAATTCACGGAGAAACACATGAGTGTTGCAGCAGAAAACATGAACACGGCCGACTACGTCGTCGCCGACATCAGCCTGGCCGCCTTTGGCCGCAAAGAAATCGAGATCGCCGAAACCGAAATGCCGGGCCTGATGGCCACGCGGGAAGAGTACGCCGCATCGCAGCCGCTCAAGGGCGCGCGTATCGCCGGCTCCCTGCACATGACCATCCAGACCGCCGTGCTGATCGAAACACTCAAGGCGCTGGGCGCCGATGTGCGCTGGGCCTCGTGCAACATCTACTCCACGCAGGATCACGCAGCCGCGGCCATTGCCGAAGGCGGTACGCCGGTTTTCGCCTTCAAGGGCGAGTCGCTGGAGGAGTACTGGAACTTCACCCACAAGATCTTCGAATGGTCAGACGGTGGCGTGCCGAACATGATCCTCGACGATGGCGGTGATGCCACGCTGCTGATCGACCTGGGTGCCCGCGCTGAGGATGATCCGTCGCTGATCGCGAACCCGGAAAGCGAAGAAGAAAAGTACCTGTTCGCCGCCATCAAGCAGCGCAACGCCGAGCGCCCCGGCTGGTACAAGCAGTGCCTGGAATCGATTCAGGGCGTCACCGAAGAAACCACCACGGGCGTGGCCCGCCTGTACAAGATGGCCAAGGAAGGCACGCTGCCGTTCCCGGCCATTAACGTCAACGACTCGGTGACCAAGTCCAAGTTCGACAACCTCTACGGTTGCCGCGAGTCGCTGGTCGACTCCATCAAGCGTGCCACCGACGTCATGGTGGCCGGCAAGACCGCCATCGTCTGCGGCTACGGCGATGTGGGCAAGGGCTCGGTGCAGTCACTCAAGGCCCTGGGTTGCACGGTCTGGGTCACCGAGGTCGATCCGATCTGCGCCCTGCAAGCCTGCATGGAAGGCCACAAGGTGGTGAACCTGGAAGATCCGGGCGTCATCGAGGCAGCCGACATCTTCGTGACCGCAACGGGCAACTACAACGTCATCCGCTTCGAGCACATGGAGCGCATGCACCCGGAGACCATCGTCTGCAACATCGGCCATTTCGATAACGAAATCGACGTCGCCGCGCTGGAAGCCAAGTGCACCTTCGATGAGATCAAGCCGCAGGTCGACCACGTCGAATTCCCCGACGGCAAGAAGATCATCCTGCTGGCCCGCGGCCGCCTCGTGAACCTGGGCTGTGCCACCGGCCACCCGAGCTTCGTGATGTCCAGCTCCTTCACCAACCAGACGCTGGCGCAGATCGAACTGTTCACCAAGGGTGACCAGTACAAGAAGGACGTCTACGTCCTGCCCAAGCACCTGGATGAAAAGGTTGCCGCCCTGCACCTGGGCAAGCTCAACGCTCGCCTGACCAAGCTGACCGAGAAGCAGGCCGACTACATCGGCGTGACCGTCGACGGTCCGTTCAAGCCGGAAGCCTACCGCTACTAGGCCGACACGTTGCTGTACGAGTCGCCGGCAGATCGCACGGATCTGTCGGCGGCGATTCAAAGATTAGAGGCCCTTCTTGGCCCGGAGCATTCATGAGCGAGCTTCAATTCAGCTTCGAGTTCTTCCCGCCCAAGGGTGAGAAAGGCGCGACACGGCTGGCCGAGGTCCGCAAGCAACTGGCTGCGTTGCAGCCGGCCTTCTTCTCGGTCACCTTCGGCGCCGGCGGCAGTACGCAGTCCGGTACGCTGGAAACCTGCATCGCCACCCAGCGGGACACCGGCTGCGACGTGGCTGCCCATATCTCCTGCATCGGCTCCACCCGTGAGCGCATTACCCAGTTGCTGGACGAATATCGACAGGCAGGCATCAACCGCCTGGTGGCACTGCGCGGTGACCTGTTACCGGGCATGACCGATCCCGGTGAGTTCCGCTACGCCAACGAACTGGTCAGCTTCATCCGTGAAACCACCGGGGATGAGTTCCACATCGAAGTGGCGGCTTATCCTGAATACCATCCGGAATCACCCACGCCGGACGCCGACCTGGACAATCTGGTTCGCAAGGTCGAAAGCGGTGCGGACGCGGTGATGACCCAGTATTTCTACAATGTCCATGCGTACGAGGACCTGGTCGAGCGCCTAGCCGCCCGGGGCGTGCGCGTCCCGGTGGTGCCCGGCATCATGCCGATCACCAACCATGACCAGCTGATCCGCTTCTCGGATCGCTGCGGCGCCGAGATCCCGCGCTGGATTCGTCGCCGCCTCGAAGCCTTTGGCGATGACAGCCGTTCACTGCGGGCCTTTGGCCTGGACGTCGTCTCTCAGCTGTCGCGCAACCTGCTCGACCTCGGCGCGCCGGGCCTGCACTTCTACACGCTTAACCGTGCCGAACCGACGCTGGAACTCTGGCAGGCACTGCGTTTGCCCATGCCGGCCGCCGCCTGAACGCCACCGGTGCGCCGTGGCCGCTGGAGGGTCACGGCGCCGGCGTCACAAAACTGTCAACGCACTGTAAAAAAACCCCCACGCTAGCGTCATAGAGCCTGCCTAACCTGCCGGGATCATCACCACCGATCCACGTCATCTCTTAGCAGGAGGCTTTTCAGCATGACGCGCAAACGTAATCCGATTCGGGACTCTCAGGCCCTACACGACCTGGACCCCAGCACGCCCCACACCGACACCAAGCCGTTCGCCGATATCCTGGCCGCACGTCTGTCGCGTCGTGACACCTTGCGCGGAGGCCTGAGCCTGGCCGCAACCACCATTTTTGCCGGTGCCGGCCTATCGGCCTGCAGCGATTCGGACAACGGCGGCAGCACCGTCGCCAAGCTGAGCTTCGACTCCATCGCAGGCGGCCCGGAAGACATGGTGCGTGTGCCCGCCGGCTACAGCATGCAGGTCATGCTGCCCTGGGGCACGCCGCTCAACGGCGTGGCACCCACATTTAACGGCGACGGCACGAACACGGCCGCCGAGCAGGAAGTGCAGATCGGTTCCAACCACGATGGCATGAAGTTCTACCCGCTGCCCGCCGGCTCCGACACATCGGACCACGGTCTGCTGGTCATCAACCACGAATACTCCAACAGCACCCTGTTTGCCGGTGATGGCCGCAGCGAAGACGCCGACGGCAAGCCCACCGATCCCGATGAAGTCCGCAAGGACATCTACGCCCATGGCGTGTCCGTGGTCGAGCTGGTGCGCGGCATGGACGGACAGTGGTCCATGGCCAACACGGGCTACAACCGCCGCATCACCGCCGCAACGCCGATGGACCTGGCCGGCCCTGTCGCCGGCACAGACCTTGTCGTGACAGCCTACGACGCGACAGGCATGTCCACGCGCGGCACGGTGAACAACTGCGGTCGTGGCTTCACCCCCTGGGGCACTTATCTCGCCACGGAAGAAAACTTCCAGGGCTACCTGACGACCCAGGAAGACCCGATTCCGGAAGAAAAGGCGCGCTACGGCCTCAGCGCCACCGGCTTTGGCTACCAGTGGGCTGCCGTGGCCGGCGACCCCTCCGAGCAGAATGGCGAATTCGCCCGCTGGGATACGACGCCCAGCGGCGCCACCGCCGCTCTGGACTACCGCAACGCCGCGAACACCTTCGGCTGGCTGGTCGAGATCGACCCTTACGACCCCACCTCACGGCCAACCAAGCGCACGGCCATGGGCCGAATCCTGCACGAAGGCGCCGAGCCCGGTCGGGTCTTCGAGGGGCGTCCCATCGCCTGGTACATGGGTGATGACAACCGCTTCGACTACTTCTACAAGTATGTGTCCAACGCCAACTGGGACCCGGCCGACGCGAATGGCGGCCTGCAGGCTGGCAGCAAGTACCTGGACGATGGCAAGGTCTACGTCGCCAAGTTCGCCGAAGACGGCACCGGCGAGTGGATCGAACTGGATATCAGCGTGCCTGCGTTGGCCGCCCGCTTCACCACCCAGGCCGAGGTGCTGACCTATGCCCGCATCGCGGCGGATCTGGTCGGCGCAACGCCGATGGATCGTCCGGAATGGTCCACCACCGACCCGAACACCGGCGAGATCTACCTCACGCTGACCAATAACACCCGTCGCAACGAAGGCGACGAAAACCCCGCCAACCCGCGTGCCAACAACAGCCACGGCCACATCATCCGGCTGGCGGAAGACAACGACGACCCGGCCGCGACCGACTTCACCTGGGACATCTTTGCCTTTGGTTCCAATGCCTCGGCCGATCCGTCCTTCAATATCTCCGGCCTGACGTTGGACAATGAATTCGGCAGCCCGGATGGCCTGTGGTTCGACTCGCGCGGCGTGCTCTGGATTCAGACCGACAACGGTGCACCGCTGGATTCCAACAGCAATGACCAGATGCTGGCGGTGATTCCCGCCGGGCTGGGCGGCGACCGCCTGATCCGTCCGGAGACCCAGGCACAGCTCAAGCGCTTTTTTGTCGGCCCGGCAGGCTGTGAGGTCACAGGCGTGGACATGACACCGGACTATCGGACCATGTTCGTCAACATCCAGCATCCGGGTGGCGCCTTCCCGGGCTATGACGGCACGCGGCCTCGCTCGGCCACGGTGGTCGTCAGCCGCGAAGACGGCGGCGAGATCGCCCTGTAGCGCCTTGACCTGAACAACGGTCAAACAAAAAAGGCCCGATCCTTGGATCGGGCCTTTTTCGTTACGCGGCGCGCCGTAACTAGTTGGGCTTCTGCGCCAGCACAGCCATGTCCACGAAATGACCCGCGTAGCGCGTGGCAATGTCCTGGTAGGCGGCGGGGTCGGCCTGCACAGCCCACTCCGTCCGATCGTAGGTGCCGCCTGTGCCACCGGTGAGTGCCGTGAGCACGCCGATAGCGCTGGCCAGCCCCTCGGCCACCTTGCTCCCGGCAGACTGGGCATCGGTCATGGCCGTATAGAACGGATCAGACGACACCAGCGGGCGTGACGACTGATAAACCGGCCAGGCTGTCGCAATGGTGTCGCAACCCAGCTTATGGCAGTTGATGGACTCAGGAGTGACCAGCTTGAGCATACCGGTAGACGCTAGCTTCACCGCTGTGGACAGCGAGGCTTCATCCCGGCCTACATTGCGCCCCACGAATCCGGTGTACTGCTCGTCACTGCTGCTGACATTGGCGAAGTCCACCATCAAATCCAGGTGCACGCCGGTGACGCCCAGCTGATTCACCAGCTTGGCCTCCATCGCCTGCGGGTTGCTACGGGATGCCTGGGCAAAGATATTCCGAATACCGCGCGCCGCTCCATCGAAGCGTTGATCAAAAAGCGTCCAGCCGGTGGGGACGAAGACACGATAATCGGACTTGCCCAGCGACCACTCCACGGGCGCCTGACGCCCCTTGGCCGCCAGCGCCTGGTATTCAGGAGTTGCCGCCAGTGCCGCGTGTGGCATGACATCCATTCCAGCCGCGACAAGCTGCTGCTCGGCGCGCGCGCAGATCGCATCGGTAATCGACTGCAGCTGCGCATCACTCAAGCCTTCCAGCTGATAAAGCGTGCTGACCTTGGCCTCGACGCGCGCCTTGTCCGGATCCTGGTAAGCGAAGGTGCCGGCCTTGGTCTGGGCAAAGCCGCTGGTCTTGGTGCCGAAGGCCACGACGCAGGACGTCAAAGCCACGCGCGTGGAATCGCCCCGGGTCTTGGTGTTGGCCGATTGAATGAAACTGGGGACCTGGCTCGCAGCATCCAGCGCAGGGTTAAAGGCTGGCGGGGGGGCCGAGGGTGTCGAGGCACAGCCCGACAGCAGCACAAGACCGAGGGTCAGCGGAACAAGGGGTTTCATTGGCAGGGCTCACCGTCAACAGAGGAGCGCGCACGGTACGTGCCCCCCTGCGTTCCGGGATATCCCCCATCTGAGACATGCAGCGGTACCTAGCCCGCCACCTCGGCGAAACACCGCAGCGGTGGCTCCGCATCCACCCGCTCGGTGTTTGCGGTTGCATCCGAAATACCCGCGAGCAGGCCGGCATAGTCGGCGGCAAAACTGGCCGGATTCACGCCGGGCATGAACACGTCCGCACACACTGCTGCAGTACCCGGAGCACCGGCATAACCGGGCAGCCGGGTGGGGTCTGCCGGACCGGGGTGCAAAAGCGCGTCCAGCATGAGCGCATAGGCCACCGGGTCGTAAGTACCCAACGCCAGGTGATCTGCCGCGTTGGCCGGGCACACCGACTGGGTCGCGATGTTCGCCACGCGATCACCGCCGTCACGCAATGGCGACGATGCATCCGGTCCTGCGTTGGGAACCACCACTTCATCGAGCTGGGTGTACACCACGGTGTAGTCGATGCCTTCAACCGTCTCGAAGCCCGTGTTCAGTGCAGCGATAAACGCGGCGTGACTGCGCTGCTGCCAGATGGAGGGCTGGCAGCCCGTGACACAGGTCGGCGCGGCTGTCTCGGTTCCGTGATTCGACGGCGCCAGACCGATCACCTCCTCCACCTGCTCGCGCAGGTCGGGATAGTGCCTCAGCGCCCAACGGGGCAGCATGCCGCCCTGGCTGTACCCGACGACCGCTACGCGACGGTTGCTGGTGCGCGCCATCTGCCGGATCGCGTGCACGATGTACTCGGCCGAGAGCTGGGCATCCGCCATGGCTGATTCGGGCAGTTCCACCGTGCAGTAGGGCCAGCCCATGGCCTCCAGTGCCGGCACGTGATTCCAGGCAAATGCCGTATCAGGGGTGGTCGCCGTGCCGGGAACCAGCAACACCGGCGGGCGATCCGCGGTGGATAACGACGCAGAACACACCAGCGCGGATTCCAGCGCAGATGCCGCAACCGTCAGCGGTGGTGGCAGGGGGCAGTCTGCCGACCCGGACGCAACATCGCCCTCCGACCCCGAACACCCGGCCAACGCAATCGCAGCGCCCAGCACGCAACCTGTGAATCGCATCTTCGCTCCTCCTGCTCGCTGTCGAACGCAGCTTTGTAACGATGCGTACACAGTGTCGCAGATCAGCGCTGCGGGTGCTCAGGTTCGTCGATGGCCGTGTCGCGTAGGGCCTGTGCGAGCGGGAGAGACGAGCGCTGAACCAGCTCTGCGGGCCAGTCCAGGCAAACGACGGCACCGCCGCCGTCCCTGCCCGACAAGCTCACCTCTACCCCATGCAAGTGGGCGATGCGGCGTACAAGCGGCAAGCCGATTCCGGCCCCGGGATACGCGCGCGGGTTCAGCCGCCGGAACACTTCGAATACCTGTTCGCGATCCGCCTCCGGAACCCCGATCCCCCGGTCGGCCACCCGTACGCGGCAGCCTGCCTCGGTCGATTCCGCATCAATGTCGACCACAGGCTGCGGCCCCGGCTGAAACTTGATGGCATTGCCAATGAGGTGGAACAGCAGCTTGGCCAGTAATTCGCTATCACCAAGCACGGTCGGCAGCGTGCCGACATTGATCTGCGCGTTGCGTTGCCCGATGGGTGCGGCCAACCGCAGGCGTGCATCCGTGACCGCGCGGCCCAGCGGCACCCAGCGCCGGTGTACCCGCAGAGAAGAGACCTGCGCGAGTTCCACGAGAGCATCCACCAGTGTCTGCATCTCACCGGCTCCGCTCGTCACGCGACCGAGCAGTTCCCGCAGCTCGGGATCGGCAGCCGCCTCCAGACGGTCATCCAGCACTTCGATGAAACCCGCCAATGCATGGAGCGGACGTTGCAGCTGATGTGCGGCCAACTCGGCCAGCTGCTCCAACTCCCGATTCGAACGGCGCAGCTGCTCGGTCAGCCGCTCACGCTCGGCCACCTCTTGCGTCAGCGCGGCATTCGCCGTCTGTAGCTGGCCCATCACGGCGCTCACGCGCTTTGCAGAATTGGCGTCCAGCGCGGAGATCGCCAGCGTGGCCACAATGAGCAGCAGGACCAGCGCGGCAATCACGACCGCCAACACGAAGCTGTCGATCCGCAACGCACTGGTCACCAGGCACACCGCATCCTGCGAAAAACGCGCTGCTGCCATGGCCGTGTAGTGCATACCCGCGATGGCCAGGCCCATGACAGCGGCTGCGCAGATCCGTCTGGCCAGGGCGCCAGGGCCGGTTTTGTCTCGCAGATGAAACGCCAGCGTCAGCGCCGCCCAGGACGCGCCTACAGCAATGAGCATGGACGCCGCCAGCAGATTGGGCGCGTAACGAATGGCCGGTTGCATCCGCATCGCCGCCATGCCGGTGTAGTGCATGGCGCAGATCGCCATGCCCATCACGAATCCTCCAACCAGCAGCTTGCGCTGAGTGAGTAGCTGCCCCGCTCCCAGGTGAATCGCCAGCACCGATAGCGCGATGGGGAAGAAGGCGGACAACAGCGTCAGACCCGGATCGTAGGCGATGGGGATGGGCAGCTGAAACGCCAGCATGCCGATAAAGTGCATGGCCCAGATGCCGAGCCCCATCACCAGACCGCCACCCAGCAGCCAGCGGGGCCGGGCATGGCGGTCGGAATCGGCCACCCGTGTGGCCATGTCCAGCGCCACATAGCCCGCCGCAATGGCGACCAGCACCGATAACCCAACCAGCCCCGGGTGATAAGTCCCGATCACCGGATCAGTACCACTGACCGATCAGAGGGCTCAGCCGGAACTGACGACTAGCGATCCGTATACTCCCGCCAGTTCGCATGCGTCTCCCAGAATTCGACGCTGGCCTGATACGCCGCCCGGTCCAGTGGCACGCCGGAGCCTCCCTCCTCAACGCCCAGCGCATTGCGCAGCATGGTGATCGGTGCCATGGGAATCTCATGGGGTTGAGCCGTGGGCAGACAGCCGACAACGCCCCAGTCCGCATCGATGGGATCCCCCTCCTTAGCCATTTGCTCCGCGCTGTACAGAATGACGATCAGGTACGTTGCCCGGGGAGGGTCCACGCCTTCGAACCAGCGGGTCAGCACCGGTAGTTCCTTTGCGGTGCGCGCTTCGTAGGCCGAGCGCAGCAGATGACGGTTGGCGTCTGTGATCGGCACCGCCATCACCCGTGTTGGTGTCCAGTTCTCGTACACCCATAACTCGCAGAACGGTGCGTAGCCGGGCAGGCGCTTGATCGGCGGGTGCGCGTTGATATGTGCCGTGAAGGACTCCGGATCGGTGCCCTGCAGCTTGTCCGTTCGCCCGGCCTTGGGAAACAGGCGCTTGCGCGCGAACCGGCTCAGCGTGATGGTTTCAGTCATGCGGTAATGCCCAACAAATGGAACAAGGCTGCGACGGATTCGCATGGCCGTCGACAGGCCTTTGCACGGTTCAGACCTGAAGCAGGTCCCGGCTGATCTCGGAAACCTGGCTCACACCCGACAGGGCCATGGTCAGTTCGAAGTCCGCCAGCAGATTGCCCAGGACATCCTTGACACCGGACTCACCCGCTATCGCCAGACCGTAGCAGTAGGGCCGGCCCACCCCGACGACATCGGCGCCAAGCGCCAAGGCCTTGAGCATGTCGGCGCCGCCCCGGATGCCGCTGTCGAAGGCAATGTCGATCTGGCCATCCACGGCTTCGGCAATCGCCGGCAGGGCCTCGATGCTGCCAATGGCGCCATCGACCTGCCGCCCACCGTGGTTCGACACCATGATGCCCTCGACGCCGGCATCCACGGCGCGACGTGCATCATCCGGATGCTGAATCCCCTTGAGTACGATCGGCAGCTGGGTGCACTGGCGCAGAAAGTCCAGATCGTCCCAGGTCAGCGTGGGCCGCGAATAGATGTCGACGAAGGTCCGAACGGCCTTGAGTGCATTGCCGGAGCCCAGTGCGGACAACGTGCTTCCAGGGTAGGACATGGCCGATTCCACCAGCGTCGCCAATGCCTTAACGCTAATCGGTGCGCGCGGTGCATCGCCTTCGGTGTCATGCTGCATCAGTCGCTCGAACACCGGATCGCTGGTGTACTGCGCAATGCCCTTGCCACGCAGAAACGGCAGATAAGCCAGCCCGAGATCCCGGGTGCGCCAGCCCAGCAGCGTGGTGTCCAGAGTGACAAAAATGGCCTCGCAGCCGGCGGCTTCCGCGCGGCTGACGAAGGACTCGACCAGCTCATTCGACTTGCTCCAGTAGAGCTGGAAGTACCGCCGGGCATCGCCCATGGCCTCGGCCACCGCTTCCATCGGCTCGGAGGCCTGATTGGAGAAGATATAGGGCACCTCGCAGGCCGCAGCCGCGCGCCCGACGGCAATATCGGCTTCCGGGTGCGCCATCTCCAGCACCCCGATGGGCGACAGCAGCAGCGGCGAGGCCAGTGTCTGGCCCAGGAATGTGGTTTCCAACGATCGAGTGCCCACATCGCGCAGCATGCGCGGCACGATCTGCCAGGCATCAAAGCCCGCCAGATTGGCGTCCATGGTGCGTTCGCGGCCGGCTCCGCCTGCGATATAGGCGAAAGCCTCCGGCGTCATGACGTCACGCGCGGCCAGCTCCAGCTCTTCGACATCCACCGGCACGGGCGATCGTCGCCCTGCGGCGCCGTGTACATAAATTTCGCGTTGGCGCGCGGCCGCGCCACCTGCTGACTGATCCATGGGGTCTCCTGCGGCCGGCCGTGCGTTGCGAACCGGCATCATCAATTCGATCACAGGAGCATGCCGACACACCCGGTTCCCCGCAATGACCTCAGGACGGGTTCAACTGAAAATCCAGGCCGGCCCGGGTCGGTCGGTCCGTCGCTGAGGCATAGCGCAGCACGGCTGGCCGCCGCTGCCCGAAGCGATAACGCAGTTCAGCACCGGCCATATCCACACCTGGATTGTCGCGGCGGATGCCCCCATTGGAAATGTGCTGCACGCGATACCGCAGTTCCAGGCGCCTGGCCTCGTCGAGGTACCCCCCCACGGCCAGGTGCGAGGTGAAGTGGAAATGCCCTCCCAGCTCATCGCCGGCAAACTGCGACTCACTCAGCCAGGTCGGTGCCAGGCCCACCGACACCTCAACCGGCAGCCACTGCGGTGATGTCCATTCCGGACCGATGGAGACGATGGCACCCTGCTGTTCCCGTGCGCGCAGCGTACCGGCCACGGCGTTTAACCGGACCCGGCCCGGCAACCACTGCCGGGGAATCTCGACCGCATGCACATCCAACTTCAGGGACACGGCCTGCTGCTGAAGGCCATCAAAGTGCTTGAACGCCGACTGCCCCTGCAGCCCGACCGACTCAACCCGAGCCAGCGGCGACTGGGCCTGAACCAACGCCGAGACCAACAGCATTGCGATGAATGCCAGCCGGAGCCCCCAGGCCTGCCAGCGGACACTGGCAGGAATCGGACCAATTGATTCATTCATGGTTATTCCTTTAATGAATCGTCCATAATCGGACTAATTAGATAAATGATTCACGCAAACCGCTGGCGCACCCCCGCCAGTCCCGCACGCAGCGTGTTGAGCTCATCGTCGGTCAGCCCCGACAAGCGCTGCTGCAGAAACGCCACATGTTCGGGAAAGACCTGATCAAACAACGCCTGACCCGCCTGCGTCGCGGCAACGTAGATACAGCGGCGATCCTCGGTGCAGTGACGTCGCTCAACCAGCTCTTTTTTCTGCAGCCGATCCACCACGCTGGTCAGCGTGGTCTTGTAGATGAGCGTGCGCTCAGACAGGTCACGAAAGGTGAGCCCCTCCGTCCCCGCCAAGGCCGCCAGCACATCGAACTCGGCCGCTCCAAGTCCCGAAGCCGCTTCGATCTGTACAAACGCCGCCGCCGTAAACCCCTGGTAGGTGCGCACCAGCTCACGCACCAGTTGCATGACGGGTAGATCAGCCATCGGATGTGAGCGTTCGGCCATCGCGGTCGGGACGTGACAAGATTTAGTCCATTATCGGACTATCTGAATAATTTGCAACTGCCCCGGATCGCCGCGACGGCTTTGTGGGCCGCAGTTGCGGGCAGCACAACCCGCCGACAGTTACCTGGATCTGCGGGCGGGCCGGGCTAGTTCGCCTCGGCACCGCGCAGATCCGCAGCCGTGGCTTCGGCACGTTCCCACATCCGCAAATACGCCTCGGCGGCGCCGAACAGAATCCCCAGGGCCTGCTCACCCCCCGGGTGCTGAGCCATATCCGCCAACAGGTCGGGGTACAGCCCGTAATGCGCCACGCCATCCGTGTTCAGATCGTAGACACGCTCACCCGTCACCTGGCGGTCGAAGCGCACCGCACCGTCATGGACGCGGAACGGATACACCAGCGGCTTGTCCGCAGCATCCGACCGTGGCGCGGGTTGAGACGCCAGCCCGCCAGCATCTGACGCAAAGCCGGCAGCCGTGAACTGCGCCGGACCGATCAGATCACGCAGGGCCAGCAGCTCCTCGATCAGCGCCGGCGCCTGGTTGTTGAAGGGCGACACCAGCCCGCCCAGCTCGAAGATGCGACGCTTCTGGGTCTCCGTGGTGATGCCGCCGGTGCCCGTGTGCCCCGAAATCAGCGGGTAACCCACCGACTCGGCCAGCGCGAAGATCGCCTCCTTGGATTCGACACTGGTGTGGTCGGTCTCGATGAGCAGACCGCGCCGCATCAGGCTTTCGATCATCTGGTGCCCCAGCTCGGTCAGCCCCAGCGCATTGCAATGCGGGCCGGGTGGGTACGTCGGCACCGCCAGTGCCTGGGCCTCGTTCAGGGCCTGAGAGACCGGGTCGTCACCTTCGAAGAACACGCCGCCCGACACCTGTTCCGACCCCTGCCCCGGCTCACGACATTGCGTGACCCGATAGTAGTGCCCGGTCTCCAGCTTGTTGAACAGGTTGAGCGCCAGCTCGGTGGGTCCGAACAGACCCGGCCCCGACACCGCATTGTCGAACCAGTGCGACGGGAAGATCGAGCGAATGCCCATGCCCTCGATCTCGTCGATGGCTGCCTCCATGGATTCGGCCGTGCATTGGGGCGCGTCCATGACCTCGCCGCAGCCAAAGATCTTGGATGATTCCACGCCCATGACCACGGCCAACTGCCCGGCCTCGATCACCGCGCGGGCCTCAGCGGGCGACGTCACGATCCGCAGAAACCCCTGGCCGGGACCGCCCGCCTGGGCATCGATGTAATCCTGCAGCTCCAGCAGCCCCTGATGTTGCAGGCGCACCGAGGTCATCTCATCACAGCTGTTGCGCTTGAGCGGTGCGATGTTGCAAAGCCCCTCATCCGCCGTGAAGTGATTGACGATGAGCCGCAGTCCGGCCATCCAGGCTCGCTGCAACCAGATGTAGTAGGTCTGCTGGTGCGACAGCGTGTCATGCACCGGCCACTCGCTGAACGTGGGCCAGCCGTCGCTGGCATGCGAACCCGTGGGCTGGCCTTCGCGCTGAAAGTTGCCGATGAAGTCGGCCGATCCGTCGACACCGTGGTTCTCGGTGCAGGCGTTCAGTGCCGATGTCACGCCATATGGATGAAACGGACGGCCGTGGACCACCTGCCCACCCAGCCGTTCAAAGGCCATCAGGTGGACGTGGGTATCGGTAAAGCCCTGCACCGTACCGTCGGCCAGCGTGCCGGAGAAGGTCATGCCTGTGGCATTCAATCCGGCTTCGGGAAACGGCGTACAACCGCTCCCGGCCGGGACCCTCAATGCACTGATGTCTCCCTCGCCCGGTGTCTCGGTCACGCTGAGTTCACCCTCGGCCGTGATCACCAAGCGGCCTGCACCGTTGCCGGCCTCGAAGACGGTGCCACCCCCTGCCAGCGTCACCACCCAATCTGCCGCCTCGCTGGCGGATTCAGCGGGACTGAGCCCGCTCGCGTCAGCCGCCAGCAAGCGCGACTCCGCGTCCTGCAACAGATAGCGCCCCAGCGCCGTAGGCTTGAAGTACAGCGGCGCCGCCTGGCTCTGGTCGCCCACCAGGCTGTAACCGGTCGCGTCTGCGGCAATGAACCGCTGACCATCACCGATGAACCAACAGGCGTTGGCGTAGGCATAACGCGAATCAGCGAGCCGCTCGGTCGGGGCTGCGCCCCCATCCGAGCCGCAGCCGGCAAGAACCGCCAAAGCGGTGAGGCACGGCATCAGGCGCCGTGTAGATTGTTCAAACATGCTGTGCTCTTGCAGAGCCTGCGGGATCGTCTCCCGCAGGCGTTGAGGTCGGTCTATGGAGCCGCAGAGGGCTCCCTAACTCGCCGGACAGGCGTCCCCGACGAGATTGATGCAGGCCCGGTTAGTGTTGCCGTAGGCATCACGAATACCGCCCGGGGCGATGTAGGCCGGGCCGTCGCCGACGGTGGCCTCCCAGTTCAGGCCATCCGGGCTTTGCGCGGGCACGGTCCGAAGCTGGCCACCGGCTTCCACCGTGGTCACCTCGACCTGCTCGCCCACGCCGGTATCCCGCCAGGGCCGGAAGCTGCAGCGATGGCAGTACTGCTCCTCGACGCCGCCCGAATAGCTGTGCATGTTGCGTTCGTTGCGCAGCCAGGGCATCAGCGAAGCATCCCCCGCTGCCACGACGGACCAAGTGTCCGGGTAGTCGATGGGCCCGATTGTGCGCGAACCGTATTGCGTGGTGGGTTCGCGGGTGTTGGCTCCGCGCTGGAACGCTTCGTGCACGGTCACCGGGCCCAGGCCGAAGCGGACAATGCCCGCATTGACGGCTGCCTGCTCGGCGGTGATCCCGCCCCAGGGCCGCACCTCGAAGGGTTCACTGGTCAACGCGTAATCGACCGGGCCGCCCAGATCCTGTCGCTGCCCCGCGATCACGAACCGATAGGTGCCCGCTGGCGTGGCATAAGGCCCCTGTGGACGGCTATCGTCGTCCGCATCGGTGACCGCCACTTCAGAGGCAAACGCCTCATAGCCTGCGGTCCACACCCATTCAAACTGCCCGGCACGCCAGGCGCCGTAGTCGGCTGGATCGGGGATCACCACACCCTGGAAGTCACCGTCGCCCTCGATGTAGGTCCCGCCCAGGAAGTCGACATGCAGCGGCACCTCGCCCTGCTGGTCGCCCACGACCATCCATTGCTCGCCTTCGAGCCGTTCCACCGTCACCGTCGGCATGCCCAGCCAGGTCGCCCCGCCAATCCACTGGACCGTCGCGGCGTCAAACCGCTCGATGTCCTGTGGCTGCGTCACAATGCTCGGCGTACCGCCATCGGTTGGTTGGGTCAGGTCGTAAACCAGGCGCACGCCGCGACCGATTTCACCCAGCGACTGGGCCAGCAGCTCAGCCCGGCCCGATTCGGCCAGATACGCCAGGTCGCGGGGTGACGGCATCATGCCCGCCCCGCCATTCAGGCTGGCGGCCAGCCGCGACATGCGCGTGGCCAGGAAGTCCGCACCATGCGGGCCCAGGCCGGCCAATGCCTTGCGGTAGTGGTCATGCGCCCGGTACTCACGATACGCCGGCATGTAGCCCCAGTAGTCATTGGCCATGCCTACCGGAATCACCAGTCCATAGCCCTGATCCGGGTGCTCTTCATGCGTGAAGTTGCCGAGTATCTGGGCCGGGTCGGTCGGCTCGGCCTCGGCATGCAGCGGCGTCCACAGACCCCCGTTCGCATCGGCCCGGATCAGTTCGTCATCCCAGCCGGCCGCATTGTTGTGAATCTGCGCTTTCATCACGTCGAAGGCCGCGCGCGAGGTCGTCAGCAAACTGCCGTTCCCCCGACTGGGGTGCGGGCACACAGCCGTATCGTCATCGACAGTGCAACCCACTTCGTCGGCGCCGTGAACAAAATCGCCGTTTGCGCCCGGATCGCGCAGCGGATTGTCGCCGGCGTAACCCAGATCCCAGTCCCAGCCGGTGTGGAGATCTCCGGCCACTTTGTTGAGGCGGCTGATGACGTTGAGCGCCGGATCGGTGAACTGCTCGCAGGGGCAGAACGTAATCGCGACCTCACCCAGCTTGAAGGCCTGGATGGGCACGGTGGCCTGCTCTTCCACCAGTCCCAGCGTGGTGGCGCTGTAGCTCACCGGCAGGGGCACGCCCAACTCGGCAAGCTGGTCGGCGAGTCCGCCCGTCACGCTGGTCAGCGCCGCATGCACGTCGTCGTAGCTCACCGGCGGCTCCTCACCGAAGAACTCGGTGAGCGCGTCCTCAAAGGGCTCGACAAGGGTGCCCTCGACATCATCGGCCACATGCTCGCAGTCCGGGAAGCCGATCACCGGCACGCCCGGATTGGCCTCGTAGAACAGCCGATCGGAGTTACAGTTCGACACGCCGGGGATGGGCCGCGTCACCGGCGGCGCAAAGCGCTGATAGGCGTAATCGACCACAAAGTCATCGCTGCGGGCGGCGAACTGGTGGGGATCCCAGGGTGTATCGGTTGCGATCCGCTCCAGTGCCTCCAGCACCGTGTCGGCGGCCTTCAGGGCCGCGCGATGCGCGCCGGCAAATGCGGCCTCCTGATACTCGTGACGCTCGGCCCCGTCGTGAGCCCGCTCATCCTTGTGCGGCCCGGCGGTACCGGTTTCGGACTGCGACATCAGATTGATGGCGCCAGTCTCACGATCCAGCAGGCGCATGGTTGCGTGGGTCAGGTCACCCGAGATGACTTCCTCGCCCCACACCCACTCGGGATGCACGCCGAGCACGATCCAGTTGATCAGGTTCTCGCCGCTGACGGCATCATCGAAGCGCAGGACGTACAGCTGACGGGTCGTGTAATCGTAGGGCTGCCCGGCCGGGGTATTGAGGGTGCGCTGCTCCTGCGAAATCTTGGGGCCGTAGGTGTGGCCGCGCACGTCGTTGGCGTACACGGCTGCGCCCCCCATGGTCACCGGCCGCATGGTCTCGGCCGCCTCGACGATGGCGTCACGCATCTGCTGCGCCATGTAGTCATAAAAGCGGATGTCGAAGACATCCTGGAAGATCCAGGTGCCAAAGGCCGGCGTGGAGTAAAACGGCGAAGCATGGGAATGCGACACCGTCATCGCCAGATTGGCCTCGGTAATGCCGGTGGGCGTGCGGCCCTCCAGCACGGCCAGCGCGTCGTGCTCGGCCAGCAGTTGCACCAGCCGTCGCCGCATCAGGTCGTTGGGCAAGTACAAGTCGTTGGTCGCAACGGCAACGCGCTTGCCATTACCGCCTTCAACAACCAGCGCCCGGGTGGTGATCCGGTCGGCCATCGTGTCGGAACTCACCTTACGCGTCGCATGCATGTACGGGTCGTAGCCACGCCCGCCGTCCACGCCGGCACCGGTCGCGGCAAACTGGCCCGCCGACGGCCCCATATGCCAGCTGGCATCCACAATGGCCGCGCCGGCCTTGGCCACGCCATCGCCCCCCAGCGGGACATCGGCAATCAACGCGCATTCCGGTGCACCAGCCAGCAGAGCGTCACATTGCTGGGCCAGCATGCCCAGCGCCTGCTCCGCGCCCAGCAGCAGCGTGCCGGTCAGCACATCGAACACCTCGCAGAACTCGCTCGACGGGCTTTGCGCATCGCATTGCGCCTGCAGTTCCGTGACCGCAGCCTCGGCAGCGTCCGAGACATTGCTGGGTGGCGGCGGTGTGGCAGCCGGGCGTTGTCCCGGCGGCAGCAGCTGGACGGCATGCAGGCCGGCCGGCAAGGCAATGTCGATCTCACCGGTCACCCGACGGGCCTGCCGCTCGCCGTTCACCCAGAGATCCACCTCGACACCCAGCGCCGTGAGCCGCAGCGTCACATCACCATCGGTCATGACCTGCCCATCGACTTGCTGACCCAGGTCCAGCGCCATACGCGTGACATTCAGCGTGGCGGCGGTCAGCCCGGTGAGTGTCGCCTCAAATGCATTGGCCAGCGGCTCGTCACCGACCTCAACCCACTCCAGGCCCGACCGCACGAAGGGTGTGCTGTGTCCTGCCGCAAGAATCGGACTGGAAGCCGCCGGCGCATCCGGCCACAGGCCAGTCTGCGGTACGGGCACGATGCTGGCACTCGGCAGCGCCTGCGAGGTGACGTCGATCTGGCCTGTGACGGAGGGATCGCGAGGCGTAGCTGGATCGACGCCGCGCACGACCAGCCCATCCACCCAGTAGGCGCCATCGGGCGCAAAAGCAAAGGTCGCATCCTGCGGGTCGGGCCGCACCGTGTTGAGGGCATGGACCAGTGCGGGCACGACCTTGTAAGTCACCTGCCGAGGATCGGAGTTGATGGCAAACCGCTGCAGATAGCGCGCACCCTCCACCCATTCGTCAATGGCGGCCTGGGAGAAGTGCTCGTAGCCGATCAAGCGCAGGAAGTCCGAGCGATAGCCCAGCTCCGTCAGACGGTCGGCCAGCCGTTCCACGCCCGGAAACGGCACCAGTTCATCGGTGGTGCCGTGATGGATGGACAGCGGGAAGTGGCGGGCATTCTCCAGCAAGCGGAAATTGAGCTGGGCATTAGCATCGCCGTCATTGGCCTCGATAAAGCAGGCGCTACCGGATTCACCCCCGGCCTCGAAGGTCTGCGTGCACAGGTCCACATCCGGGCCGATCCCGGTCCAGGCACCCTGGGTGGTCGCACCCGAGCTGCTATAGCCGGCCGCGAATAGATCTGGGTACAACAGCCCGAACAAATACGTGCCGTAGCCCCCCATGGAATAGCCGCTGAGATAGCGGCGGCGGCTGTCCACATTCAGCGCCAGGGCCTGGGCCAGGCCCGTGGCAGCGTCGACAGTCGGCGCACGATCCGACACGTCGCGGCCCTCGACATCCATCATCACCTCGAACACATCCTGATGGGCGTCCGTGGTGTACCAGCTTGACGTGCCGCGCCCGCGCGGGGTCACAACGATATTGCCGACCTCCTCACCCAGCTGGCGGATCAATCGGGGTGTCCAGGCTGCGCCGCTATGCCCCTTGCCGCCGCGGTAGTGCAGCCAGTAGGTGATGGGCGTCGGCGTGTTGCCGTCATAGCCACTGGGGATGTAGAGCCCGTAGTGCTGCAGACGGCCGTTTTCGCCCCCTTCCGTGGAGATATTCGCGCCCGACAGGAACTGGCGCTCGTGGTAGCCCACGCCCGGGCGGACCCGTTCGCTCAGCCCCCCGGTCATCGAGGCGACATCGATCAGGTTCACGAAGGCATCGACACGGCCGGCATGCAGCGCCAGCGCCTGATGCTGCTCGTTGTAAACCCCGGCAATCGGCTCGCCGAAGCGATACGCCACGTTGGACGGCCGGCCCTCGGCATCCAGGGTCAGCGCGGTCATGCGCAGCAGCCCGTCGACGGCGAGCGCCTCTAACGGCAGCACGGCTTCCACCGCGTTGTGCTCGGCACTGGCCTGCACAACACCAACCAGGTCCACGGCCTCGCCTGAGGCAATGGACCAGGCCGTGACGCTGCCGTGGCGCAGGCGAACCGCCAGATCGAACTGATCCGTCTGCAGCCCATGGCCAATGCTGGCACCGCGCGGCGCATCATCCTGGGTGTCGAACAGCAGCAGCAGATCGGCCGTTGCGGCATCGACCA
Organism: Pseudomonadota bacterium; assembly: GCA_036156195.1. GTDB lineage: Bacteria > Pseudomonadota > Gammaproteobacteria > Nevskiales > OUC007 > Abyssibacter. The sequence continues at coordinate 463,334 of JAYZUZ010000011.1, forward strand.
GGTTCACCAGCCGGGCCAGCACATACAACTCGCTGCCATTGGAGGCCAGCCGCAGTTCATGCAGGTCGGTTCCATCGGCCAGGCCGGTCTCGCCGTAGCTATCGGAGGCGCCAACCGGCTGGGGCACGCCCAGCTGATCGCCCACCGCCTGTTCCAGCTGATCGATTCGGCGTGCGCGATCGTTCACTTCGATCACCGGCCCCAACAAGGCCAGCCGACGGGCATCATCGCCGTTGTCCGCGCCCCGGGCATCGAACAGGTAGTCGGTGTAGACATGCTCACCCGCCGACCAGTGCTGCGTGCCCCCGAGATAACTGGACGCACCCGCCCAGTCAGACGGGTTGCCATCCACAGTCTTGTGGCTGGGGACGACGGGCGGCAGCGCTTCGGAGACCAGCGCACCGCGTACCAGCGGACGCGACAGTGCCGGCAGGACATCCGGCACGGCGTCGTTCAACGCCACGCACAGATCATCTCCCGAGGCGTCGCATTGCTCGGCCACCGTGGCCAGCAGCAGGGCCAGCGTGTCGCCGCCCAAATGATCAAAGCCGGCATTGAACACGCAGTTCGGCCCGCTTTCGTCAAAGCCACATTGCTGGATGGCTGTGGCAAAGCCCTCGACATCCGGTGGCGACAACGCAAACACGGCGGCACAGAACGCCTCCGCGCCCTCTTCACTGATCTGACTGGCCGCGTCCACACAGTCGGCTTCCGTGAAGCCACCCGCGCCGCCGCCACCCGTACCTGCGTCACCCGGCAGGACCGGTGGCACGGCCGGACATTCGGCACGGCTGTTGACGATGCGCTGGGTGTTGGTGTCGATCAACCGCCCTTGCTCATGCAGGAAGTGCGATTTCTGACACATGCCGAACGCCGTCCGGCGCGGGTACTGGTGGGGGTCTTCGTCATCCGCCCGTGGCGGCACATTGCCAATCGGCGGCGAGGCCGTCTTGCCCTCGTCAAACTCGATGAATCCAGACTTGTCCGTCCGGCAGGGCGCAACGGCGCAGCCCGGTTCGTCGTAGCGGGCCTCGGCATCGCGGCCGACCAGCGGGATGTCCCAGAACGGCGCCGTATCGGGGTCGCGCTCGTTGAAGAACGCCTCACGTGAGGCATAGACAAACGGCACACCCTCGCCCGGCCGGCGGTGGTACAAGTCCCCCACCTGAGCGCCGATGGTCCGCGCCATCACCTGGGCACTCCAGTGCGTGACCTGATGATCTGCAAAGGCCGGATGCAGCAGCACCTGGTTATCCGGCCCGCCCAGCGCCTGGTTATCGGTGATGTGATGGGCGTAGCCGTTGTTCTCGCTGCGATCCCACAGCATCTGGATCAGGGCAAAGCCGAGGTCGCGATCCAGATCGTTGGTGTAGGACAGATAAAGCGGCAGCGCATACGGCGGGAGGCCGTCAAAGTTGTACGCCTTGTCGAAATCAACACTCCGCCGCAGCAGCGTGGAGTAGTTCATGCCGACCACGCCCAGCACGCCGCGGGTGATGTCCTTGGACAAGGCCACCACCGGACCACCGCTGATGCCACCCTGCGAGTTGCCGTCGTAAAACACCTCGCGGTTGGAAAACACCGGTTGCCCCGCCTGCTGGAACGCCGGGTGGGCGCCGAACCCATCCGGATGGCGTAGCGCACGCGCCAGGAACAGGAAGTTCAGCAGACCTTGCTGCGAGGCATCGGGAACAACCTGGAAGTTCGACAGGTCGAGCAGCGAACCCAGCACATTCACCAGATCCCCGGTGGAGAACCCGAAGAGGTCGACGCCGCAGAACAGGAAGTTGTGATCGGACGAGAACTCCGGCACGCGGTCATAGTTCACTGCCTGATGGCCGTCGAGCAGGCCGTGGCCGTAGACCCCAGGCCGCGCCGGATTGTCCGGCGAGGCATCGGCCGGAATCTGGCAGGTGAAGCGCGTGGTCATCGTGCCGGTCGAATCTGGCAGCCCGTCACCAAAACGCGACCCCACGGGATCGGCCGGGTTCAGGCCATCCGTGGGGTTGTAGAACAGGCGATTCGGCGGCAGAGAGCCCCCATCGGCAATCCCCAGCACCTCGGCACAGCCATCGGCGATGTCGGCCTGCGGGAAGCTGTTGCAGAGTGCTTCCAGCTGCAGGGACAGATTGTCCACCGGCGCGGGGTCCGCCGGCGTGACATAACTGGGCACGGTTAACGTGCCCTCGATACGCCGGACAATGCGCCGCGAGCTGCTGTCCCCGTAGGGCTGTTCGGTCACGCGGTCGATGGTGAAGCCTGGCGCCGCGCCCAGATCGGTGATGGCGCCGCTGGCGTCCTCGACCTGACCCAGGTGATTGCGGAACGCGTCATCACGCATATGCCGCAGCCGGGCGATGTTGTTCTCCGTACTGGCGACGGTGAAGTCCCAGGCCAGATAAAGCGCCTCGTTACCGGCCGTGGCGATCCCCGCGGACTCCAGCACCGGGAAGACGTCGCGGGCCAAGGCCTCGCAGCGTTCAGCCACCGGTGGCAGCTGCGTGGCCCGGGCGTCGCGGCAGGTGGCGAACGCGGGCTGGGCGGTGATCGGTGCACCGGCCTGATCGACCAGCGACTTCAGCACCACGACATACCGCTGCCCTTCGTCAAAGTTGCTGGCAGGACGGATCAACATCGCCGGCTGTGCACCAGCCGGGTTGGGCGTGCCCTGCCCCGGCAACAGCAGGCCGGCGTTGAGGTTGATCTCCGCCCAGACCGGATGCGGCTCCCCCGTCTCGGCATTGAGCACGACCACCGAACTGCTGGCGACATCCAGCGATGCCGGAATATGGCTTAGCGGCGGCGCACCGGGAATGCTGCCATCGGCGTTCGCGGCGAGATCCGGCACAAACGTCACCAGCATCTGGCCCGGCGAAAAGCCGTCGTTGCGGTTCCACTCGGTGGGCTCGATGGGCTTGCCGGCGGTGTTACGCGGCATGGCCAGCACATCGAAGTTCACCCGTCGGCCGGTCCCCGCAGCCTGCGGACTGCCCTCCGGCGCGGTCACGGTGAAATGGTTGCTGGGGAACGGCAGCAGGCAGTGCGCCGGGTCCAGCACATCACAGCCGGCCACGGCGGCCTGCAGGGCATCACCGATCAGCATGCTGTCGTCGGGCTCATCGCTGCCCACACCGCCGAACACAGCGCACACGCCTTCAGGCAAACCGGCATCGCGGCAGGGTTCAGCCAGCGGGGTATCCGGGTTGAGCAAGCTGCAGAATTCCTCCGGCCCGCCATTGTCCAGACAGGCACCGGCCAGACCGCGCTGCACGTAGTCCATCCGCTGGCCGATGATGTTGAAGATGCAATCCTCAGCCGCCGGGTCAGCCTCGCAGGCCTGCAGATAGGGCGGCACCTGCTCGCTGTTCTCGGCATCGAACAAGGGCAGGTAACCCTGTGCGCGCAGCAGCGGCGCCGTTAGCGGCCCCAGCGAGACAAACTCTTCGTAGCCGGTAAACGGCAACGTGAAGCCATCATCACCGCTGGCGTTGATGTAGCTGAACTCCTCCTCGGGCAGGATGTAGCCGAAGGAGTTCTGGGTCAGGCCCAGCAGCATGACGTGATCGCCGGGCGCGGCCAGCGAGCGGACGAATGCGCCGAAGGTGCCGGTCGCCTCACCGGGCATCGTCACCAGCTCCAGTCCACTGCCGGTCTCACCCAAACTGACCCGAGACACCAGCGTCTGCGCGGTGGGTGTCACCTGCGGGAGCGTCGTCAGCACCGGGGCGATCTCCGGACCGATGCCGGGAATCTCCGCCACCGGCAGCTCCAGGAAGTCGTAATAGCGGTTGAACGCGCCTAGCAGCCCGGCACCGATGAACAACGGGTTGGTCACGGGCAGCAACACGGTTTGATGCCGCACGGTCAGGCCGCCATCAATGATGCGATCCAACGTGAAACCATCGGCATCCGTGGCCATGCCTGCGCCGCGGCTGCGCACCCGGTCGTAGGGTGTCTCGCCACTGGTCGGCCCGGAGGCCGAGGCATCCGCAATCGGACCGTTGAAGTACAGGGACACGCTGCCTGGATACTGCTGCTCCAGATGGTCCACGGCACCCAGGACGTAGTCGGGGTGCGGCACTCGGGGGTCTTCGTTGATCGAGGTCGGGTGGGCGTTGAACTGCAGCAGGGTGCCCAGCACCTCGCCGCTGCGCAGGCCGCGGGCCTTCATCAGCGTGGCCAGGGTATCGGCGTCTTCCTCGGGGTCGAGTCGGCGAGGACGCCGGTAGTTGTTCCACTGCGCCATGTCGCCGTGGCTGACCTCCAGCTGCGCCGGCTCCAGCCCGGCCATGGCCTCCAGCGCGACCTGGGCAGCCGCCGGATACAGGGTGTTGCGAATCCAGTCCTGCGGCACACCGCCCCAAAGCCCCTGCAGATCGGCTCCCGCGTGGGTATGGGTTTGCCCAAAGAGGATGTTGTCGGCCGCGATACCAGTGGCGGCCACGACAGCGGCGCGCAGCTCGTTCTGGATGACGTTACCCGCCCCGATGGCGTCCAGCACCAGGAACAGCACCTGGGTACGCGAGTCATCGGCGTTGCGCTGTTCGACGAACATCGCACGAATCCAGGTTTCCTCCGGTCCGTGCGGACCTTCGTGGAAACGCTCAGACGCCGGCTCCGTCAGGTTTTCGCCCAGGGCACCGAAGGGGTCGGGGAAGTTGCCGGTCGGGTCGATGCCAAACCCACCCAGATTGAACTTCTGCAAGTGGGTTGCCCCCGCGAATCGCGGCTCCTCGATGCCGTCGATATGCGCCTGGGACGGCACCACCGAGGCCTTGGCTGCGCCGATGCGCAGCTTACCCACGGGAATGTCGTACACACCCACTGCAACGGTGTCGGTATCCGACTTGCCGCGCGCATCGGTCACGGTCACCTGGAAAACCAGCTCGCTATCGGCTTCGACTTCCGGTGCCACAAAGCTGGCCACCGCAGAGTCTGCCTCGGTCAACTCGGCCGTGGGCCCGCTGAGCTGGGTCCAGGCGTAGTCGGTGATCTCGTCATCGGCGTCAGTACTGGCGGCCGCGCTCAGCACCACGGTCTGGCCTTCGTCTGTTTGCTGATCAGCGCCAGCGTCCGCCACGGGCGGCTGGTTCGGTGTCACCGTGACGCGCAACTCATCGCTGGCCGTAGCGCCCTCGTTGTCAGTCACCACGAGACGGAGGGTCAGCGTGCTGGGCGCGTCGACATCCGGGGCCGTGAACTGCGCCACCGGCTGGTCGGCATCATCAATGGCCAGGTCGGCATCGACCACCGACCAGGCGTACTGCTGAATCGTGCCGTCGCTGTCGGCACTGGCCTGGCCGTCCAGCGTGACCCGGTCCAGCGCATCGACGGCCTGGTCTTCGCCGGCTGAAGCGGTTGGCGCCGCGTTCACCGGTTGCACGGTCACGGTCACCTGATCGCCGGCCGTAGCCCCTTCGGCATCGGTCACCGTCACCTCAAACCGCAGGCTCAGCACCTCGGTCGTCACCGGCGCGACGAAGCGCGCCTGGTTGGTGTCGGCGGCCTCCAGCGTCACTGCGGCGCCCGACAACTGCTGCCAGGCGAACTGCAGCGCATCGCCGTCGGCGTCGCTGCTGGCCGAGGCATCCAGCACCACCTCGGTCTGCTCGTTAACGGTCTGATCGTCGCCTGCCGCCGCCACGGGCGGGGCATTACCGGCGCGGACCGTCACCCGCACCTGATCGCTTGCGCTGGCGCCGTCGTTGTCAGTTACGGTGAGTTCGAAAACCAGCACTTGCTCGGCCGGTGTATCCGGGGCCACGAACCGGGCCTGCGGCGTGTCGGCATCGACCAGCGTACTCGCGCTGCTGTTCAGCACCTGCCAGGCATAGCTGACCAAGGCGCCGTCGCTATCGGCACTGGCGCGACCATCCAGCATCACGTCTGCTGCCGGGTCGACGGTCTGGTCTGCACCTGCATCAGCCGTGGGCAGCGCATTCACAGGCGGGTTGCCCGGCACATCACGCACGATCACCGACACCACATCGGCCGAACGCGCGCCCTGATCGTCGGTGGCCACAATCTGGAATTCCAGCCGCGTATCGGTATTGACCTGCGGCGCGGAGAACGTGGCGTTGGCGGACTGCGCGGCCGTCAGGCTCACAGCCGGGCCGGAGACCTGCGTCCATGCCAGCTCCGTCACGCTGCCGTCGCTGTCGGTCGCGCTGGCCGACAATGTGGCAGCACTGCCTTCGGACACCTCGGCCGGCGCATCGGCTGCCACCAGCGGGGGCGTGTTGCCGTCTGGGTTGGCCAGATCGTCCTGTGTCTGCTGGAAATGGTCGGCTGCCGCCTCGGCGCTGACCAGACTCCGGCTCATCTTGTTGCTGGAAAGCCCGCCGGTGGCGGCCGCAATGAACTCGGCCACGGCCGGGTCAGCTCCGAAAGCTTCCAGCGACTGGGCGAAGTCCAGGCTGCGGCCCAGCCCCGCCGTGCGGGTTTGCCGGGTCAGGGTTAATCCGGTGTCGGGGTCGGCGTCCGCATCCAGCGTGAGCATCAAGCGAATGATGTTAAGCACGGCCGGCGGATCGGCGAACAAGTCCTCGCCTGTGGCACCCGGCACCAGCTCCACCGGCGTGATGACGGAGGCCCCGGAGGCCGAACCCAGCTGAATGTCGCCGATGCTGAACTGCACCGATTCGCCCGCGTCGTAGTCGAACTGCCCCAGTGCATTGGTCAGCTGCTGCTGACCCGCAGCGCGCACCTGCAAGCCGGCCACGCGCGCATCGACGAAGACGCCACTTAGCCGCTCGGGCGGCTGAGTCACGGGCGGATTGTCGCCACCCCCGCTGCTACCGCCCCCACAGGCACACACCAAGCTCGTGGCCGCCAGGGCCAGCACGCGACGCATCGTCATGTTGTCGTCTCCCACAACCCGCTCTACGCAGGTCGCCACACCGGTCGAATCATTAGTGGGGCCCGCTCAGACGGCGGGCCACCTTATAGATCGTTCAGTCTGCGCCAATCGATCCCGCGCCGACATCGTAAAAATGGCTTAAGGCCAAAACAGGCCCGACCGGTGGCAGGCGGGATACCGACACCGCCAACCCGCCCCCAGGCCTTTACGGCGGCTTTACAAAAAGCCGGCGGCTTGCCGACGAGCGGTGGGCGAGAACGCATTTCTTAGCAGCACGTTCAGCCAAAACTTGACACAAGATTCAGCAGAAAGCGCCTACCGTCGAAACATCACAATAAAGTGCGGCAAAAGAGACGATTCATGGAGCATCAAGACGACCCAGCCGGACAAGACCGTCGCTCGGATGATCGCTCACCCGGCACCGAGCTATTTCAAACGCTGGTGGATCGCGCCGTTAAGGACGTGCTGCGCCTGGGCTCCGAACTACCCGTCAGTTGCCCGAAACCCTTGCTGGATATCGTCGAGGCGCTCACCGAACGCATGAAGCTGCGCGCCAGCGACGTCATCGATGCCGTCGAGCGACTGGAAGCCCAGCGCGAACTGGTCGTCATCAGCACGGCCGTGGGCTGGTCTATCCGGCTGGCAACCGTGGACGAATCGCAGTCCGACCTGGAGCGGGCAAGCAGCGAATCACCCTGGCCGTTGATCCGTCAGCAACTCGATGCCATGCGCGCCATCGCCGATGACCGCTACTCGCTGGAATTTGCGGAACAGCGCAAAACGGACAACACCTAAACTAGCCGAGCGCCTTCAGGCGATTGAGCAGGTCAGCGACATCGGGGCCAGTCTGGTAGATCCCGAATCCGAACCGCAGGCGGTCACCGCGCACGTCTGTCATCACACCGGCCGCCTCCAGCTGCTGATGGAGATCACCAGCCGCAGCAGTGCGAAACGTGAGGAAATTCCCCCTGCCATGCGGCGCAGGCGGCACCAGCATCTCCCGCGTCAAACTGCCGGCGGGCAACCCGACCAGCAACTGACGCTGCAGCGATTCCACATGCCGGTGTATCCCGGCCGGTGTCAGGGCTTGTCGCTGCAACCACGCCTGCACGGCGTTGAATCGGTACAGCGCGGTCGGGTCGAAAGTGGAGCCGGCAAAGCGCATGGCATCGGCCGCATAAGCCACCCCCTGCTGCGCCCCGGACAGGCCATCGAACCCCGCAAACCAGCCGGTGTTCACAGGCCGTGCGCCCCAACCCGGTGGGCAGTGCATGAAACAGGCGCCCTCACCCGCCATGGCGTATTTGTAGCCACCCGCTAGATAAAACGCCCGATCGGCAAAGGCTGAGCAATCCACCTCCATCGCCATGAAAGCGTGATAACCATCGATGGCCACCAGGGCTTGGGGCGAACGCACGGCTGCAACCGCCCCAGGCAGGTCGGGCACCACAAACCCCGAGTTGAAGAACACCTGCGACAAATAGACCAGGTCGAAGTCACCGGCCGCCGCATCAGCCCAGCGCACCATGAACGTGTCAAAAGGCTCCACCGGCACGCGCACGGCCGTGGCCAGGCCGGCCTCTTCCCAGCGCGCCAGCTGGCGGGCGAAGGAGTGGAACTCACCATCTGTGGTCAGCACGCGCATGGGCTGGCGCTGCACCGTGCTGGCCAGACGCAGTACAAACTCATGCAGGTTGGGCGCGAATACCACACTGCCGGGGTCCGGCAGTTTCAGCAGCCGGGCGATGTGCTGCTGTGCAGTCGGCACCACGGTGTCGAACACCGGCCCCCACTTGGCGTCGATCCAGCGCGCGGCATCATCCCAGGCCTGCAACTGGGCATCGCGCGCGACATCCGGCCATGGGTGGTGGCTATGGGCGGCAAAGTGCAGCCGTTCAGGGTCGGCCAGAAAACGGGAGAAGGCGGCGGTGTACATGCGTTAAGGAAACACGAATCCATTCGCACCGCCAAGTTGCTGCCTGCAAACAGGCCAGGCAAGGCGCGAGGAGCGAAGTTTGGTCATTCCAAATGAACAACGAGCACCCATTCGCCAGGAGCGAATTGAAACCGCCGAAGGCGGGCCCACCGGGGGAGGCGCATGGATGCGCCGACTAACTCAGTCTGGCCTGTTTGCAGGCGCAATCCAGACGGAACGGGCCGGTTTTCGCGCGATCCTGCGTTGTCGTTCGCTGACTTGGAATGACCAAGCGGCACTCACTCCGCCTGGGCTCGCGGGAAAACCGGCACCGTCTTGGTGGTGCGAATGGATTCGTGTTTCCTTAGGCGCAGCGGCCAGCCGGTCGCTGCGCGTGCTGCGCAAAGCCGCCCGCGCTCGTGCGACACTGCGGGGCAGACTTCACCGTATGACTGGATGCCGTGAAAACCCTCTATCCCGAACTACCGGCCCGTGTGACCGGAACCCTGCCCCCCGAAGACGGCCACACCGTGTGGTTCGAAGAATCCGGCAACCCGGACGGCATTCCCGTGGTGTTCGTGCATGGCGGCCCCGGCGGCGGCACCCAGCCGCTGTACCGCCGGTTCTTCGATCCCGACCGCTACCGCATCGTGCTGTTCGACCAGCGCGGCTGCGGTCGATCCACGCCCCACGCCGAACTGGAGCACAACAACACCTGGGCACTGGTCAGCGACATGGAGCGGCTGCGCGAGCAGTTGGATATTGAGGCCTGGGTCGTGTTCGGCGGCTCTTGGGGCTCAACGCTGTCGCTGGCCTATTCGCAAAACCACCCCGACCGCTGCCTGGCCATTATCCTGCGCGGCATTTTCCTGCTGCGGCAGCAGGAGCTGGAATGGTTTTACCAGGATGGTGCCAGCCGGATGTTCCCCGACGCCTGGCAGCGCTACTACCACGCCATCCCCGAGGCCGAGCGCGATGACCTGCTACAGGCCTACTACCGTCGCCTGACCCACGACGACCCCGACGTGCGCATCCCGGCCGCGCGCGCCTGGTCCACCTGGGAGGCCTCCACCAGCAAGCTCATCCCCAGCGATTCGCTGGTGCAGTCTTTTGAGGATGCCAAGTTCGCCGAAGCCTTTGCCCGCATCGAGGCCCATTACTTCGTGCATGGTGGGTTTCTTGATCACCCGGACCAGCTCATCCACAACGTGGAGCGCATCCGCCACATTCCGGGCTTTATCGTCCAGGGCCGTTACGACGTGGTCTGCCCGCCGCAAACCGCCTGGGATTTGCACCAGGCCTGGCCGGAAGCCGAGTTCCACATGGTGCCGGACGCCGGCCACTCGGCCACCGAGCCCGGCATCGTGGACCGGCTGGTGGATGCCACCGACCGCACGGCCGACCGGCTGTTCGGGCGCTAAACCGCCTGCTGCCGGTGGGCCGCTACCAGCGGAACATCGGCAGCGGCGACCAAGGCTTGCGCAGAAAGCGCCGGCCGCCCAGCTGCATCAACCGCTTGTGAAAGCCAGCGTTGGCGAAGCGGGCGCGCCCGGCCCGCAGGACGTCGGCATCGATGCCATAGCGCACCATCCCCACCATGACATCGGCGGAATCCGCCCGCCGGTAGGGCTCGGCCACCTCGGCATGCGGGCCGGTGTAGGGGCGAAGCTTGTGGTGCCAGACCACCATGGCCACCACGGGGTCCACCCAGCCGGGCTCGCCCATCTCGGCCAGGGCATCGCGTGCCAGATCGGCCGACGGGTCCAGATAGTCCAGCGTGCCGTGCGTCCAGATGCCCAGGTCGTGGTAGATCGTGGCCACTGCAGCCTGTCGCATCGCGGTCTCGTCACTGACCAGCGAGTCAAAGGCGTGCAGCACACGCGCACAGTGGTTGCGGTAGGCCACCCAATCGGTGCCCAGGGCTGACTGATAAGGCTTGAGCCCCTCGTCCAGCGTAATCAGTGCAAGATCCAGCGGTGTCATGCAGCCCTCCCTGGGCGTGGCGACCATTGGGTGTCGAAACGCATGCCGGCCTGTTGCAGGCGATGGATGAGCGGCTCGCCAAAGGCCATCGCAGGGGTGATCACACCGGCGTGGTCCGGCGTCTCATCCAGCAGCACACACAGCGCGGCCTCGCCGAGCATCTTGGTGGTTTCGTCATAACCGGGGTCGCCTCCGCTGACCTGCGTGCGCAGGGCCTGTCCCCCGGCGTCGGCCAGAAACCGCACCTCAAACCAGCTTCGGGCCCGCCGCTCCGGGCTGGGCCCCTGCCCGGCCGCACGTCGCGACAACAACCAGCGCCGGGCGGGCGGTATCTGCGCCAGTGCAAACAGCGTCGTCGCCCCGGCCGCGCCGGCCAGCACCAGTGGCCAGTGCTTGAGCTGCAAGTAATGGGCGTAGCGAAAATCCGGCCCGTAACGGTCCAATGCCCGGGCCGAGCGCCGGATGACCTGCGGATCGATGGTCGGAAACGGCACCGCCCAACCGCCGATCTGCGGTTCGCGGCGCAGCCCAGGCGGCAAGGCCCGAACCTGACGGCCCGACGGCTCTGGCGAGCGCCCCCGCTGGCGACGCAGCTGCAAGTAGTGCCTGGCCCGCGAAAACGCATGAATGGCCGACTGCCAGGTGCCGCCCGAGACATCCATGGACAAGGACACATAGCCCCGAATCTGCAACGGCACATCCGGCGGACAGTGCAACACGGTGTACAGCACGCCCAGATCATGCGGTATGGAATCGAAACCGCAGCAATTAACGATCTTGGCGCCCTTGGCGCGGGCCACCGCGTGGTAGCGCTGCAGGCACAGCTCGACAAACTCCGGCTCGCCCGTCAGATCCAGATAATGCGTGCCGGCTTCGGCGCAGGCCTTCACCAGCGGCTCGCCATAATGAATATACGGCCCCACCGTCGTGACCACCGCCCGGGTGGACGCAGCCATGGCCGCCAGCGACTCGGGATTGTTCACATCGGCCTGCACCAGTCCCAGTGACTCGCAAGCGGGCGACAGCTTGGCCAAGCGACGCTTTACGTCGGCCAGCTTGCGCACGCTGCGCCCAGCCAGCGCCCAGCGCAGCGAGTCCGGCGCGTGGCGGGCCAGATACTCCGCCGTGAGGCCGCCGGTAAACCCGGTGGCACCAAACAGAATCAGGTCATACATCGGTTGAGGCACGCGGCGGTCCCTGCGGTGTGGCTCGGATCAGATCGCCCAGACTATAGAGCACGCACAGCCACCCTCGTGCAGCTGCGCAGGACTCAGCGTTGCAGCGGCTCCGGCGTTGTGGCCACCGAGGCGGGGTTGATCAGAATCTTGGCGTGCTGTTCCGGATCGGCCAGCGCATCAAAGGCACCCGCCACTCCATCCAAACCGACGATGCCGCTGATCATCGGCTCGCAGGCCACCTTGCCCTCGGCAATCAGGTGCAGGGTGTCGCGGTACTCCAGCGGTGTCTGGCCGAAGACAAAACGCAGGTCGATTTCCTTTTGAATGGCCAATGCAGGTTCAAAGCGATCCACATGCATGCACACGCCTACGACCACCACGCGCGACATGATCGGCGCCTGATCAATAATCTGCTGAACAATGCCCGGCACGCCCACGCACTCGAAGATCACCGGCCGCTGCGGCATGCCCACACCCAGTGTTTCCACCGCACGCCAGATCAGGTGGGACGGAATGGGCAGGCGCGCCAGCGCATCCTGGGTATCGACGCCCAGCTTCAGCAGATCCGGCAGCTCGTGGAAAAACTGGTGCTTGCCCCGGTCGTCATAGGGGTTGTCCTCGGCCGGGTCCACCACGACATCGGCCCCGCACTGCTGGGCCAGTGCCCGCCGCCCCGGTGAAAAATCACTGGCGACCACCGTCGCCACGCCCCGCGCCTTCAGCAGGCAGATCACCGCAAGCCCCACCGGCCCGCAGCCGATCACCACGGCCATATCCCGCTTACCAATCTCACTGCGCTGCACCGCGTGCAGGCCCACCGACATCGGCTCCGTCAAGGCCGCCATATCCGCCGACAACCCATTCGGGACGGGCAGCAGGGCCGACTCCTGCAACAACATCCGCTCGGCATAGCCGCCCGTGGCAATCGGCGACAAACCGCACAGGTGGATATCCGACCCCACCCGCAAAAACGGCTGCGCCACCACCCGCGTGCCGACCTTGACCCGCTTGCGCGTGCCTGGTCCGTGCTCCAGCACCCGCCCGCAAAGCTCGTGACCGAACACCAGGCGGTCCGTACTAGACGGCACCAGATGCCCGGCACCTACGCGACCCAGCAACGCCTTCATCTCATCGCAGGCATGCCGCAAATGCAGATCCGACCCGCAAATCCCGCAGCGCTCCACCTCAATCAACACCTGCCCCTTGGCAGGCACCAGCTCCGGTAAATCCTCCACCGTCATCGCGGTGTTCTGGCAAACCACTGCTCGCACGCGTCTCTCCCTTGTTGTGTTGGTTCCGCCCCACACTCCCTGCATCGCAGACTACCAACGAGACGACACCAGCACACGGCACCTAGTCATACCCTCAAACACCAGCTGTGTCCGTTTTTTTCCGCGGAACTCGTAGTATGTGATGGAAATGAAGGCACTACGCTGACTCAAGACACGTGCTATACGGCATTTGGCCGTAACTCCACGCCCGCCACACCGCAATTGAACGACAACGCCTAGGTGATTCAGTGACTTACAGAGCATTAGCGCTCGTTACACCGCAAGCATCCTGCGTGCTATACGGCATTTTGCACTCCAATAAGCGTTAGGTCGCAATGTCACAAGCTATGTCTCTTAAGTTGGCGGTGGGTTTCATATCTTTGGGCGCACTGGGATCGTTTGGACAATCGTGCGTCGCAGTCTGGAACTCCGCCAATTTGGAGGCGGGTTTTCTGTTCGCCGCTGCTGTTGTTCAGTTTGTTCTAGCGATCGGCATCTGGCATAAAGACAATCGAGCTCGTGTAGTGGCGCTATGGCTCACGTCAGTTTCCACAGTGCTTATGGGTATCGCAATAACCACCACTCTACTTGCGATTGTTTTTCTTGAAGAAATCAATGTGGCTCCGTTGAATTTGGCTCCATCGATTATTGGTTTCTTCATCGGCGTTTGGTTAATTATGTTTCTATCTGCAACGTCAACACGAGAATCATTCGTCAGCCATGACCTCTCCGAGGCAACCTAACCAGTCGGTCAAGTGGACGCCAAACCCGCTACGCGTGTTTGGTTCTCTCCGCGCAGCGCGCTCCGGCGCCCCTCACCTCAAGCGTTAGATGTCTGTGATGAAGAATCGCGATCTGATTGCATCGAACATTGCTGAGGCTCGGGACGAACTGAACGGAGTTCTGGAAGCAATCGGGAATCGCGAGGAATATGATGAGGTCGAGCTACAACTTGCTCTTGAGCATGCCTTTCATCATCTCAGCTACGCTTGGAATATACGTGATGCCTCGCCGGAGGTCATAGCAGATAGATCGCGAGAAACGTTCAAAAAGCTCTCACGGTTTCCACTCAAGGATATTGAGGCTTATGAATAGTCATCTAACAGGGCGCTGCAAGGGACGTTTTGGAGCTGCGATCCAAAATTCCCTCCGCGCTTCGCGCTCCGGCGCCCCTGAGCTTCAGCGTTAGGTAGCTATGGAAACGGACCTAAATGCTGCTTCGTATCAGCAATGGCATGCTCGACATTCTGTGCTCAGTGATCGGGTCCTTACCGTTCAGCTTTGCCGTCTCGGCGGTAGCACCATCCATATCGCGCCTTCGTTCACCGTCATTTTCAGAGACGTCCAGTATCTTGAAGTATTCGACGAAATCCGAACGGGCGACGCTTTCTTTAGTGGTCGAAGCTCGGGGGTTCTTGCAGTGCACGAAGAGTCCGAGTTGCTCAATCGCAGGACCACACAAGAGCTGAACGGCGCAAGAGCATATACCCACTATTCACTCATGACATCAGATGAAGTCTTTAACGTTCTGTCGAGTTTTGAACCACAGCTGATCCGGAATGACGGCTAAGCTACCTAACCAATCGTTGGTTCGGACCACGCTACGCGTGGCCGCACAACTCAAGCGTTGGGCGTCAGTGATGCGGGGGCTGCATGTTTGAAACGATAATTTCCGGCGTTCTGGTATTCGTAATTGGGCAGACAATCCTAAAGTTAGTTGTCGAACCGATTCATGCGCTTAAGAGGACGTTCGGTGATATTTCTCATGGGCTTCGAGTCTCTGCTCCGTTTCTGTACCGTCCGAACGACCTGCCTGACGAAATTGCCAGAACAGTTCAGAGCGAATTGCTTTCACTTTCCGGCAAGCTTTCTGCGGCCCTGATGCTGGTACCTGGGTACTCTTTTTGGCGGCGCGTGTTCTTCCTCCCGGGAAAGGCAGAAGTGAATGAGGCCGCGAGTGGGCTCATTACAATGAGTAACCTAGTTAATTCGGGTGGTGCTGCTGCATTAGAGCAAATCATCAAGGAGGTACAGGACACTTCCGACCTCTTGGGCATCTACATTCCCCCGCATTCACGTGTGAGCGACGAACTACTCCAACTAGCTATCCGGCATTATCTCGGCATCAAGGCGCCAGACGAGAAGGTGGCTCATGATGCGCAGGGTTAGCCACGGCTTGCGGAGTCTGCCGCTGGTGGACAGACGCCCAACAAATCGCTGCAGGCGACGTATGACCCGTCGCCCATTTTGCTGCCGCAAAACAGTCGCCGCCTCAAACGCCCCTGAGCTCAGGCGTTGGGTTGCCAAATGACCGATGGTGTGCGTAAGCGAGGCGAATATCTGTACTACGTTGTGGCCATAATAGTTCTCGGCTTGGCTTATGCTCCTCTAGAACGCCTGATGGCAAATGATTTTGTTTTCGTGGTTGTGGTGGTGGCCTATCTTGCGATTGTCCGCCTGTCTTGGTGGGTAGTGCAGCGCTTTCGAACTAGCGGCAAAGTCAGTCAATAATTTGAATCTTAATGTTGTTCGAAATACCACGGCAGCAACCCAACAAATCATTCCAGTTGACACCAAACACGCTGCGTGCGTTTGGTGCCGCTGAATTCAATCGTTATAGCGCATGAAGCGCATTCGCACATACCTCTGGTTTTCTCTTTTTCTGGCACTGATCTCTGGTTGGGTTGTTGGTGGCATGTGGAAATTCCAGCACGCGCTACCCACCGCTGATTGGGCCGCAACTGGTGTGCCCTTGTGGGAGCGCTGGCTACAAAAAGCGAAATGGTTCTTGGAAGGTTTCTGGCCGGCGGCACTCGCCGGATTTCTAGCGGGCCCGATCGCCTTTCAGTTAGTGCCTTCGGAAGAATGGATTGCAGCAGACCGTACCGGCAAGAGACGCAGGATGGTTTCAATCACCGGCACCATCTTGCTTTATTTGTTTGCTGGCCTGTTGGCGGCTCATTTCGTTTGGGTGTCGTGGCATACCCTCTAACATCGCCATGGAGCGATACATATTCTCCGCTACGCGCTTCGCGCTCCACTCCAAATTGCCGCTCATGGTGGGCGTTGGGCCTAAAGGGAAAGACTAATGAAAAAAGAGATTGAACAGACGCTAGTTGTACGCAAAGTCAAAGCAGGCTCGGTCTACAAATTGCTGTTCTGCGGCCTTCTTACGGGTTTTTTCCCACTGGGCCTCCTATTCGGCGTCATGGGCTTCTTCGGTGCTGACACCGTCAAATGGAATAACGAGCCTATTCACGGTGTCGCTGCCCTTTTCACATCTCCGGCCATATCCCTATTGGTTGCGCTGGCGTTCACAGCATTCTTGGGCACAGTAGCGTGTTTCGGGCTATGGCTGCTTTCTCGCTTCCGCACATTAAGTATTCGGGTCGTTTTGGCCCAACAAGCTGTTCAAGCCGACAGTTCCGACGAAGGCGGGTCTGCGGCTTAGCGCAGGCGTTGGGCGTCTTGGAAATAGCGGTGCAACCGACACAGAAGCAGATTAATTCGTTCATGCAGGCTCATCAGGCGTTTGTGGCTGGCGATCACTCCGCGTCATTCAACGAGATGATGCGTCTCGCTGGTGAAGGCCTTGTAGATGCCCAGCACTTCGTCGGGTGGTGCTATGAACAAGGCACTGCAGTAGAAAGCAATCCAGAACAGGCCTTCCATTGGTGGCAAAAAGCCGCCGAACAAAGCATTGCGGAATCGCAAAGGGCCATTGGGTCTATGCTGGCATCAGGCGAGGGCTGCGAGCTGAATCGTCCACTTGGTGCGTATTGGCTGACAATCACCGCTTCGTGTCACGATGAGAATGAATTCGTCGCAACAGCTGCTGATCCCGAAAGGGAGCTGAAGCAGTTGCTGAAAAAAATGAATCCAGATCAGAGCAGATCAGTGAATTCAAACGGATGGCTGATGCCGCCGCCCACCTCAAGCGTCTGGGCGGCGTGAATACCCAGGTAACCGGCAGTGTTCGGTACAGGAGGTTTGCCGGCTTTTGCGCACTCATATCATGCGTTCTGCTTTGGCCAGGCCCTTTCTCATGGTCGAGTGCGGTTGCGATGGCATTGTTCGCAGTAATGCTATTCCTGCTTTTTCTCGTCGAAAAGGCGCCTTGGGCATATCGCTGGCTATTCGTCTCTGCAGTTATTCCGCTTTCGTACGGCGCAGTCGCAGCAGTGGTTTTGAGTGCGGGATGGAGCGTTCCGAATACTTTTGCTGCATCAACGATTCTTGGCTCTGTTTTTTCAGCGATCGCCGTTTTTACTGCGAGGAGGCGATAGTCTTGCCGCCCAACAAGCTTCTGCCGCGGCCTCATTCTTCGCCCCCCTTCGGCTTCGCTACGAATGGCCAGCTGAGCTCAGGTTTTTTCCGGCAGGAACATGCTAATAGGGACTGTGGAAGCAGGACCAGCCATCTCGGAAATCGAACTAGCCCGATTTGAAAGAGACGCACGGCTGACGCTTCCACTTGACTATCGGGCGTTCCTGCTAAGACACAATGGAGGTCGACCGGTCCCTGCCGATTTCTGGCTAACCCTCAATGATGAGCGCCTGCCTTGGCGTGTTCATTACTTCTACGGGTTGAACGATCCAGTGGAGTCATGCTCATTGCAGTGGAACCTGACACAGAACACACGCCGTTTTGGCACGCTCCCGATCACGAGCGACGAGGCTGGCAACATGCTGTATCTGCGCTGGGACAAGCCGAATGCAGGAAGCATGTATTTCGGCCCGACCCCCTCGGGGCACGGGGTGGAGCTGACGTGGCTCTGCGGAACTTTCACGGAATTCTTTCAGCCCCTTCACGAGGCTAACGAGAAGGGTTAAAAGCGCCAGAGCCCTTTAAATGCGAAATCCGACCCTATAAGACGTTTCGATTCACCACAAGCCGCACACGTGCAGCTCAGGTTCAGCACCAGATTCAAATAACACGCACACCTGATTCACGGACCAAAATAGGAATCAAGAGGATATGGAGAACGCAGCTATTGGTGGAGTCATCGCAGTCATCATAGTGATGATTGTGATTTTTGTTTCCACGAGACAAAAAAATAGAAAAGACGACTCAGATCAAGATTAGTGAAAGTCGAACTTGGGGAGACATCCTAGAGCAGGATCAGACACTTCGACCGATACGGAGAACAACATGTGACCAGACAGTACGTTCGCCGCTTGGGCGGGCGTTCTGTCTTCTTCCAATCCCCTCAGCGCTGGGGCGGTCTTGCTGCGGCAGACTGCATGCGGAAGCGGCCCCGATGAGAGCCGCCCCCTTTACGTCAGCGCGTCACAGCGGGGTATGTCAGAAGCTCCGGAGCAGGCTATTCACGCTGATTCTCTGCGCAATCGTTTGTCACCGTACATGCGTGAGTCTGCTGCCTTGAAAAGTGCTTCTAATGTGTGGCCATCCTGAGGGCATGCAGAGAGACCAAGACTCGCCGAGCACAAGATCTCTCCGCCGTCAGACAACTCATGAGGCTGGCTAATGTCCTCACGGAGTTGATCAAGGAGACGTTGCGTCGGTGCACCTGGCAACCAGCCGTCAAGCAACACGACGAATTCGTCACCGCCGAAGCGAAAAACTGCGTCGCTGGTCCGAACCCTGTGGCAAAGGCGACTGGCGACAGACACCAGCACCTGATCACCTGTGTCGTGCCCATGTGTGTCGTTTATGTGCTTGAACCGATCGAGGTCAATGGCAAGCAAGCCGAAAGGTCGAGTGTAGTGCCGCGACTTGGTCAGCATTATTTTGACGCGTTCGTTGAACGCGTGCCGGTTCCCAACACCAGTGAGTGCGTCAAGCGAGGCGCGATGGGTGAGTTCCCGTAGCTGTTTCAGTTCATCCAGTCGCTGAGCCCTCGCATCTATCGCCGACTGAATAATTCGGCGCACTGCGGTCGAGGACAGTTGTTCCTTCGGTATGAAATCGTGAATACCTGCACGAAATGCGTTGGCGACGATTCCCAGATCAGCGCCACCTGAAATCAGCACGAATGCGGATTGGTGAGCGTCAAGGGAGCCGAAGGACCGAGCCAAGTCCACGCCAGTCATACCTGGCAGGTGGTGATCGACCAAAACGGCAGCGTATTGCCCGGTCGCGATCATCGCTTGCGCGAGTTCGGCTGTTTCGACAACGGTGGTTTCGTAGTCCGGCAAGGCATGCTCCAACAATCCGAGCATCAGCTGCTGGTCGAGCGGGTGGTCTTCTACGATCAATAACTTAGGGCGGTCCATGCCTTGCTTCGCTTTTATTTCACCTGCAGTCTGACGGAACCCAGAGACGGTCAGCGACGGCTTTCCGACGGGCAGAGTACTCACGCGGAGCAAGGCCAGCAGTTGCCAGATCAACGTCGCGGGTCTGATTCACGGCTGGGTCTCAACGCGGGCCGGAAACGCCCGTGACTAAGCAATGGCACCCGGTGGCTGGCCGTTTGTGCCAGCATCCCGTGATCAATGCGGTGGCAGCGAGGAGACGATCAGCATGATGACAGGGGGATGCTTTTGCGGTGCGGTGAAATACGAAATTGCATCACCGCTGGTCAAAGCGCGTTGCTGCCACTGCTCCCGATGCAGAAAGGCGTTTAGTGGCGCCGGATCGGCCTATGCCGAAGTGGCTGCGCCCGATACGTTCACGTGGGTGCAAGGGCGTGAGTTGTTGAGCACGTATCTGACGCACGCCCCCTGGGGCCTGCAGTTTTGCAGCCGCTGCGGAACCACCTTGTGTGGCGTGCATGACGGCGTCGTGCACGGGGTGACGCTGGGGTCGGTCGATGGTGATCCGGGCGTCCAGATTGAGCAGCATATTTTCGTGGACTCGCGAGCACCCTGGGACCACATTGGCGGCGATGCGCCACAGTTTTCCGAACACGCGCCCCAGGCTTGACCACATGAATGTCTCCATCGCCCCGCTCGCGGCTGACGACGAAGCCGCGTTTCTGCAAGCCGTGGCGCGCAGCCGGTCCCTGCATGGTGACTGGGTGCAGCCCCCAACCGATCACGAAGGCTTTCAGGCCCTGCTGACAAAAGCGCAGGGTGAGCGCCATGTCTGCTATCTGGCCCGGACCCGCGAAGGCGAGCTGGTGGGGTGCATCAACCTGAATGAGATCGTGCGCGGCGTGTTTCTGTCGACCTACCTCGGCTACTACGCCTTTGCCCCGCAGCAAGGCAAAGGCCTGATGCGGGCAGCGCTGGCGGCTGCGATTGAGCAAGCCTTCGGGCCCCTGGGCTTACACCGTGTCGAAGCCAATGTGCAGCCGGGCAACACACGCTCCATCGCATTGCTGCGCTCGCTGGGCTTTCGGTATGAGGGCACATCTCCCAACTATTTGCGTATCGCTGGTGCCTGGCGGGAGCACGCGCGCTATGCGCTGACCACCGAGGATGACTTCGCGGGCGCATGAGCGACCTACGGGCAGTGCTACCGTAGGCGACCTCGGCGCTGATGTAGCGCGTTTGTCTGTGGAGCCCTGATGTCACTGGAGCGATGGATCATTCTCCTGACGGCGCTTGTGTTTGCCGCCTACGGCGTGGGATTTGTCCTCGCGCCGCAAAGCATGCTGGCGTGGGCCACGGGCAGTGGCGTGAACACACCTTCGGCGGTGATTGACCTGCGTGCCACCTACGGCGGCCTGTCGCTGGCAGTCGGGCTGGTGTTGTACTGGCTGGGTCAACGCGAGGCCTGGTGGCCGCTGGGCTTACGCGTGGTGATTGCACTCATGCTGGGCATGGGCGGCGGACGGCTGGTCGGCATGGTGGTGGACGGCGGGGCCAACGCGGTGATGTACACCTATCTCGCGCTGGAAGTCGTGGCCGCAGCATTCGCGACATGGCTCTTACGACGCCTGAAGCAGCCCGAGCACTGAGACCGCCAACGCGGATTCGCCTAAACCGGCGACCGTCGCACACGAGCAGGCAAGACATAGCAGGAGTGACCCCATGATCATCGACGCCTGGGCGCAGCACCCGACCCGCCGGCATCTCGCAGACCCGATCTTCGACTCGCTGCGGCGCTGGACCAAGATCCCCTTGCCCGATGAGGAACCACCCGTGCGAACCACAGTGGCATTAATGGATCAGGCTGGGGTGGACTGCAGCCTGATTTCGGCCTGGGTGGCGCCCCGCAACGTCATGATCTCCAATGATGAAGTGGCCGATTTCGTGGCCCAGGCACCGGATCGGCTGGTGGGTGTGGGGTCGGTGGACATCTCCCGGCCGATGGATGCCGTGCGCGAGATTCGCCGCTGTGTGCATGAACTGGGCTTCAAAGCCATCCGCGTGTTGCCCTGGCTCTGGGAGGCTCCGCCAACCGACCGCCGCTTCTACCCGGTGTACACAGCCTGCTGCGATCTGGGCATTCCGTTCTGCACCCAGATCGGACACACCGGCCCACTCATGCCATCGGAGGTGGGCCGCCCGATCTACCTGGATCAGGTGGCGCTGGATTTCCCCGAACTGGTCATCGTGGGCGGACATATCGGCTATCCGTGGACGGAAGAAGCCATCGCAGTCGCGACCAAGCATGAACACGTCTACATCGACACCTCGGCCTATACGGCCAAACGCTATCCAGCGGCGCTGGTGGAGTTCATGCGCGGCCACGGCCGCGGCAAGCTGTTGTTCGGCACCAATTACCCGATGATCACCCCGGCGCAGGCACTCGCGGATCTCGATTCGCTGGGGCTGGACGGTGAGGCACGACAGCAATTTCTCGGCGGCACGGCCTGCCGCGTCTTCGGCCTGGACGAACGATTTGAAACCGGCTGATCATCGCAGACTTGGAGCGGGGCTGAGCACATGAAAACCGTCATCTTCGGCAACTCGGGATCGGGCAAATCCACCTACGCGAAGATGCTTGCCGAGAACACCGCCTGCCCTCACCTGGACCTGGACAGCATTGCCTGGGACCCGACTGCCACCACACCGACCCGTCGCCCGCTCCAGGACAGCGCGGCCCAAATCGATGCTTTTGTGCAGGCGGCGGACAGCTGGGTGATCGAAGGGTGCTACG
Source organism: Pseudomonadota bacterium (assembly GCA_036156195.1). Lineage (GTDB taxonomy): Bacteria > Pseudomonadota > Gammaproteobacteria > Nevskiales > OUC007 > Abyssibacter. The sequence continues at coordinate 485,549 of JAYZUZ010000011.1, forward strand.
CCGACCTGCTCGCACTTGCCCTGCCGCAGGCCACCGACCTGGTGTTCCTCAATCCGGGTGTGGACACTTGCATCGCCAACGCCCGCAACCGGCCCTGGGAGCCGCACAAGTACCCCAGCCCGGAGGCGCAGAACGCCAACCTCGACATGCTCATCGACTGGATTCGCGATTACACCAAGCGCGACGACGAGTTTTCGCTGGCCGCGCATCGCCGGCTGTTCGAGGGGTTTGCCGGACGCAAGCGGGAATTCACATCCAATGATCGCGGAACAGGCGCGCTAGGCCACAGATGACCTGGCTGCCCATCATTGCTGGACTGGCCCTCGGGGCCGGCGTCGCCATGGCTGCGCGCTGGACCGGCTTCGACCGGGACCGCAGCTTTTATCCCACCGTGCTGATCGTAGTGGCCAGCTATTACGTGCTGTTTGCCGTCATGGGGGGGCAGGCGCTGGGCGTGGAACTGGCCGTTGCGGCGGGTTTTTCCGGGTTGGCGCTGCTTGGCGGTTACGGCAGGCTGTGGCTGGTCGGACTTGGCCTGCTGCTCCACGGGGTGTTTGACCTGCTCCATCCCGCCGTCATCGACAACCCCGGCGTGCCCGTCTGGTGGCCTGCCTTCTGTGCCGCGGTGGACCTGCTGCTCGGCGGCTGGGTGATCTGGATGTCGCGACAGGTGGGTGCCTGATCCGCTGACAGACCTGACGCAAACGGGGCAACAGGCTCTGTCGCCAGGACTAGCGTGACCGTTTGCGGCCCCTGGCTGGGGTCAATTCGATCACGTCGGCCCGAGCGATTTCGATGCGGTCGCGTCCAGCCCGCTTGGCTGCGTACAGGGCATCGTCGGCGCGCGAGAGCAGGCCGGTCAGCGTCTCCTCGCTGCCCAGCTCGCCAAGCCCGATACTGCATCGCACGGCAAGGCCCGCCCCGTCATGCGAGAGGGCGCGGGTTCTGAGCAATTCCTGGAAGCGACCCATCAGCGTTTTGGCGCCCTCCAGGTCTGTCATGGGCAGCAGCAGGGCAAACTCCTCGCCGCCAATCCGGCCCAGCACATCCTTCTCGCGGAACAGTTCTTTCATCAAGTCACCGAGGTGCCGGATTACGGCATCACCGCCCTGATGGCCGTAGGTATCGTTGGTTTCCTTGAAATGATCGATGTCGACAATGCCCAGACAAAGCGGTGAACCCTGCTCGCGCGCCTGCCGGGTCGCTTCTTCGGCCTGTTCGAAGAACCCTCGCCGGTTGCTCAGCCGCGACAAGGGGTCTTCTGTGGCGAGCGCCCGCAGTTCGCCTTCCAGCTGCTCCCGCCGGAAGATTTCGGTCCGCATGTCCTCCATGACCTGGCGCATCTGGGTGATATCGCTTTCGATCGCAAAATAGCCCTGGACCTCGCCGCCAGCGGACCGGATGGGGTGCAATGAGATACGGACCCAGTACGGGTGACCGTTCTTCCGGTAGTTCAGCAACTCGCAGGTGTAGGGCTCACCCCGTGCGATGTGCTGGTTCATCTCGCGCACCGTATCCAGGCAGGTACCAGGCCCGCGAAAAATCCGGCCTGGCCGTCGTCCGCGCAGTTCGTCCACTGCGTAGCCGGTCATGAGACAAAAGCCTCGGTTACACCAGGTGAGCTCACCCGACGCGTCGGTGATGACCACCCCTTCGCAGGTTGATTCGATGATGGAGCTGAGCTGCCTGAGCTGGGTCCGTTCCTCCAGCTCCTGGGTGCAGTCCTGAAAAACACCGAACAGCGCATGCACCTCGCCTTGTGGCCCCAGCTCGACCTCGCCCTTGGCCCGGACTTGGCGCATCGAGCCGTTGCGATGAATCAACCGGCAGTTGAACGTCCAGCCGAGCCCGGTGTCGATTGCGCGCTGCACAACGGCACGCACACGGTCATGTTCGTCGGGGTGATAAACCTGGATCGCGAACTCGAGATCGGGGGTGATTTCGCCCGGCTCATAGCCGTGGATGCGAAACACCTCGTCCGACCAGAAAAGATCTTCGGTGACCAGATCCAGCCGCCAATGGCCCACCCCGGCCAAGCGCTCGGCCGCCTGAAGCATGCGCCGCTCTGTTTTGTGGTTCATGTGACCTCCAACGATCGCGGACACGCGATCGCGTCACGCCTGACGACGTCGTCTTTAGCTGGAGGTATCGCCCGTTGCCGGACAAGCTTGAATACACCCGACAGACGGTGACAGGCCATGGCCACCCCACCGGGCCCGCAGACCGCCGTTAAGCGACTGGCTGAGCAGGCCAGCGCAGGGTAAAGGTCGCCCCCTCGCCAGGTCGGGCATCGGCTGAAATCGAGCCGCTATGGCGCTCCAGCACGAGACGACAAATCGCCAGCCCAAGGCCCGACCCGTCGCTGTCCACCTTGAGCCGTTCGAACAGACGGAAGATTCTGGTCGCGTGCTTGGGATCAAAGCCTTGTCCGTTGTCTGCGACTTCGATCCAGACTTGGTCGTCCGTCCGGCCGCCCCGAACGCGGATCTCCGGTGATTGCTCGCCCCGGTATCGCAGGCTGTTCTCGATGAGATTCTGCAAGACCTGCCCCATGAGTCCGGGGTCGCAAAAGGCCGTTGGCAATGGCGTTCTGATCAGCCGTCCTCCCGCCTCTTCCAGCTTGGTGGTCAGGTCGTCCTGCACGTGATCCAGCAGGGTGTCCAGCGGAGTCTGGACCTGCTGCAGTGCGGCGCTGCGGACGCGGGAAATCGACAGCAGCCCCTCGATGCGTGACTGCATTCTGTCCATCGACTGAAGCAGGTACTTCACATACTGCTGGCGCCGGCCTTCCAGATTGGGCCCCAGGTCCTGGATGAGCAGTTCGGAGAAACTGCGCATGTTCAGCAGCGGCGAGGTCAGGTCATGGCTGGCCACATAGGCGAAGTTCTCCAGACTGCGGTTGCTGAGTTCCAGTTCGCGCTGGTGCCGTTCCAGCGCCCGCGTGTGCTCGACGAGCCGTGCCTGCTCCTTTGCCAACTGCTGCTTGAGCTCCACTGCCGCCGTGATGTCCTGGAAAGCGCCGGTCAGCCGAACGGTCTGGCCCGCCTCCTGCTCAGCCTGACCCACAGCACGCACCCAGATGCGCTCACCGTTAGCGCGGATGAACGGCAATTCCAGATCATAGGGCACACCCTGATGCAGGCAGCGATTCACCGCCTCCTGAATCACGGGTCGCGCCTCGGGCGCGTAGAACTCGATGGCCCGATCCAACGGTGGCAGTTCACCGACCGGCAGCCCATGAATCGCGTAGGTCATGTCGGACCATTGCAGCTGCCCGGTGGCGCAGTCCAGTTCCCAGCCACCGATGCCGGCCACGGCACTGACCCGCGCGAGTCGGGCTTCGCTGTCACGCAATGCCTGCTCGCGCAGCTTGCGATCCGTGATCAGCTGATGGACGCCGTACATCCATTCGGGCTTGCCGTCTGCTGTCCGGGTCCGGACGCGGCCACGGTCCAGCACCCAGATCCACGAGCCGTCGCGATGTCGCATTCTGGCTTCGCATTCGTAGTACGGCGCCTGCCCCGAAAAATGGGCCTCCAACGCCGCCCCGGAACGGGCCAGGTCATCGGGGTGGGTGTGTTCGGTCCAGGTGTCGATGGAGACCGGCTGAAGTTCATCCAACCGGTAGCCGATGAACTCGGCCCAGGTGTCGTTGAACCGGGTTTCGCCGGTTTGGACGTTCCATTCCCAGGTGCCAAACTGGGTGCCATCCAGCGTGGCGGCCAGCCGCCAGTTTTCCTCCGCCAGCGCAGCACCACGCGCCACATCAACGTCACGGGAGCGTGCCGCGTCCAGGACCCACGCCATGGCGCCGGCCTGAGCATGCAGCAGCGCCCGATGGTGCTCCGACGGGAACTCGGCATGAGGCGTCAGAGCACACAGCGCGCCCTGCTGCACACCATCCGCCGTCTGCAACGATGTCACAAACAGGCCGGCGGTAGCGGGTAGCAGACCTCGCAGGCGGGACGGCAACTCGAGGCAGGCGTCGCCACCGTTCGCGACCGCGTCGATCACCGCCGGTGCCATCGAAAGTCGTTGTGTGGTCTCGACACTCAGGCCACGCCAGGCGACCGGCTCAAGACTGTGCTCGTGACGCCGCATGACCACGAGACTTTCGAGCCCCGTTCCGAGAGCGATGACGTCGAGCAGCGCGGGCAACGCCGACTGTTGGGCCAGCGCAGGCGACTGGCGCGATTCGACCGATGCGACGCTGCTCACGGATTGCACGTTTGAACTGGCGGACACCTGCTCGCGAGCAGGCGCCGCATGACGCGCACTTCGGCCTGACACAGTCGGCACTCCGGTCCGGGGGGCTGAGGGTTATCGGACCGTGCCGGAAAGAGTTGAGTCAACGCAATCCAGCGAACGACCAGTGCGGGCGGCCCCGCGATAGTCGGTCGACGACATCGCTGGATGGCGGGCGGCTCAGGCGGCCCGTGCCTGCTTGATCACATCGTAGGCGCGGGTGATTTCGCTGGTTTTCTGCTCGGCCACGGCCCGCATGGATTCCGGCAGCCCCTTGGCCGCCAGCCGGTCCGGGTGATGCTCGGCCATCAGTCGCCGGTAGGCCTTTTTGACCTCAGCATCGGACGCCGAGGCCTGTACACCGATGATCTTGTAGGCGTCCGCCAACTCATCACGCTGCGGTGGCCGCCGACCGCCTGCCGATCCACCCCCCTGCGCCATGCGCAGCGAGGCATCGAGGCGGGCCAGATCCTGCTCGGACAGGCCCAGACCACGGCCGACCCGGAAGATGAGTTCGCGCTCGTTGTCGGTGATCTGGCCATCGGCAATGGCCACCTGAATCTGCGCGGTCAGGAAAACCTGGATGAGATGCACCTGCCCACGACAAGTTGCGCGGAACTTGCGCACCTCGCTGTCGACATCGAAATCCGGCTGCTTGCCACGATTAAAGGCGGCGATAGCCTGCTTGCGCTGCTCCGGCGTGAATCGGAACCGCTGCATCATGGCTTCCAACGCGGCGATCTCACTCTTGTCCACCCGGCCGTCGGACTTGCTGATGGCGCCCGCCACCGCAAATGTGGTTTCGAGAAACTGGTGCTGGGCTGCTCCGGCGATGAGCTTGGTCGGTGAAATTCGGCCGACTTGCCGGCCAATCCACCAGCCGAAGGCGGCCCCCATGAGCATGCCAGGCAGGCGACCAAAGGCAAAGCCGAGGACGGCGCCGATCAGAATTGCAGGAAACATGACGCCGGATTCTACGACAGCTGGCCCTGCAAGGAGATGACAACGCCGCCGGACCCATGGAGAAGCCCGGCGGCGTTGTCAGTTGGAACGTGGTGGCGTTTAGGGTCGGTAGTCCATGAACACGCGACCTGAGCGGACCACGGGCTGGCCGTAGGCTTCCAGCGCCTGATCCCAATCCGGGCTGTTGGTAGAGGTCCCCGGCAGGCTTGCACCCTGGAAGCTGGCGCCGTTGTCCTGGCTGATCCACAACCGGCCATCTGCTGCCGTGACAACCACGTAGTTGCCCACGCCATGGACATCCGTGGTGGCCTGCCCGATCACGGTGGTCCAGTTCATCAGATCATCGCTGTAGGACAGCCCGCCCGTGGTGGTCACGAAGTACCGGCCATTGATCAGACGGATTTCGTTGATCGGGCTTTGCAAACCCGGCGGCAGTTCGGTCCAGTTGGTGGCGTCCGACGAACTGTAGAGCTTGCCGCTGCCGCCGCCGAACAGGTACTGGCTGCCGTCGTGCATGATTTCCAGCGGATGGAAGCGTCCGGTGCTGCCGCTATAGACCTGCTCGGGCAGCGTGCCGGTGATGTCGGTCCAACCGGTACCGATATCGCGCCGAATCTCGCTGCTCGTGAACCCGAACTGGGGATAGGCGAAGAACGTACCTGCCGCTTCATCGAGATCGGCATAGGTGCCGCGCACCAGCGTGTTCTCCAGCGTCCAGTTCTGGCCGTCGGCACTGACGTAGGCGATGACACGGTTATCGCTGCCGTCCTCGCCAAAGGTGGTGGAACTAATCGCTCCGCCCACCGCGACGAACTGCATGCCGCTCCACTCGACTTCCTGCAGGGGAACCTGACCATTGGGCGAGTCGAAGTCCAGCGGTATGGTCTGCTCCTGCCAGCTGAAGCCGCCGTCGTGACTGATGGCAACGACCGGGTCCACACCGCGCTGGATACCCTGCTCGTCATAGATCAGCCGGCTGCCAGCCGCGATCAGGCGATCACCCGCCACAACCACATCGTTGATCGCAAACGGGGCGTGGTGACTCCGGGTATCCCAGTTGCGGGCATCGGAACTCGCCCACAGCTGACCGTTGTTGCCCACGGCGACGTACCAGGTCCCGTCGTACGCAATGTCGTTGAGCTGCTCGACGGCTTCGCCCACCCGGCCCTGATTGGTCCAGGTCATGCCATCCGGACTGGTGTAGACATAACCCAGCACACCCACGACGACGAACTGCGAGCCGTCGAACAGAATGGCGCGCGGCAGTCCTGAGTTCACGAAGTGCTGACCGGAAATCGTGTTCCAGGTCCGGCCGTCCGTACTGCTCTGGACGGTGCGCCCATTGAAGACGCGGATGAAGGTCGTGCCATCGTAGGCCACCGTCGGGCTCTGGTTGGCCTGCAGGGCGGCGATATAGGCGGCGTCGTCAGCGGCCTCCACCCAGCTGTGACCATCCGGGCTGGTGTAAGTCCGGCTGCCGTTGATGCCCACGAACTGCGTGCCGTCATGGTAGATCTCGTTGACCCGCTCGCTCGGCTCAACCTCGCCCCACAGGTCGCCGTCAAAGCTCTTGAAGGTCGCTCGGGTCGACCCGCCCACCGCGGCGATGTAGGTCGTGCCATCGGTGGCAAAGGTCGAGAGGTTGCCGGAGGTGCTGTCCTGCAGCACCGGCGCATTGGCCGCCACCCACAGCTCCGTGTTGGTGCTGCGGAAGATCTGCCCACGGCCACCGATAGCAAAGAACTGCGTGCCATCCCAGATCACCCGGTTGAGGTGGTTGAAGGTCTGGCGTGGCGACACCATGCGCCAGCCGTCCGAGACCTTCGCCGGTCCGTCATCCTGCGGATCACCAAAGAAGCCGGCGGTGCTCTGCCCCAGGGCAATGGTACCGATGGTGCCCGTGGCCACGGTCAGCAAATCGCTGGTGAGTGAGTAGACGGTCAGGTCCCGCAGATTGGGGCCAATCATCATCACATCGTCACCGACGATCACGTACAGCCCATTGGCCACGGTGATGTCGCGCAGATGGGCGTTAATGCCCCCCAGTGACAACCAGTTGAATCCATCGGCACTGACGGCCAAGGCGTTCTGGCCCACGACCACGAACTGACTGCCGTCCCAGGTCACCGCTCGCAGGTCCGGCGTACCGGGAATCGGATTGGCCAGGGTCCAGGTTTGCCCGCCGTCCACGCTGGTCACGATGTCACCGTCCAGTGCCACGGCGACGTAGGTGCCGTTGTGCTCGGTGATGTCCTGCAGGTTGCGGGAGCTGCCGGTGGCGACTTCGGTCCAGTTGCTCAGATCAGTGGACAGGAAGGCGCGACCGCCCAGTCCGACCCCGACATACCGGCCCGACTGACCCTCCAGGTACTGCATGTTCAGGATGGCCTGATTACCCGGCAGGTCGGTCCAGTTGCTGCCGTCTGTGCTGGTGGACAGGAACGCGCTGCGCACGGCGATGAACTGACTGCCATCGAACTCGATATCGGTCGGACCACCCTCGAACGCCCCCCCACCGGTGAAGTTTGCACCGTCGGTTGTGACGAACGGCAGGCTGTTGAACTGCCCAGCCATGACAAACCGACCATTCCCCCACTCGGCATCGAGAATCGTGCCGCTGGGCGGGGTGGCAATCGGTGCCATGCCGCCGATCACGTCGGCGCAGCTGGCATTCAGGATCAGGTCACGACCCGGCATGGTCCCGGCAGCCGAGGTCGGCGTGGGTGTGCAGCGCTGACCGTCGGGCTGACGGGTGATTTCGAAGGTATAGGGCGCACCCTCCTCGGCGGTGCCGTCCACGATCCGTACCGAGGAATTGCTCTGCGTGTAGGTATCGTTCAGCGGCACGCCATCCAGCGTGAAGCGGTAGTCCAGCGTGCCGCCGGTCTCCATGCCGCTGATGAACAGGTCCACGCTGTAGCGACCCGCCTCGGCGCAGCTGATGTCGATGTTGGTGATATCCGCGCCATTCACTGCACCCGAACCGTTGGCCACGGAGCAGACCAGGCCCGATGAGGGCTGTGCCCGCACGGTGTAGTCGCTGCCGTCGGCCACGGTGGTGGAGTAGGTCACCGGACCATTGCGCAGGCCACCATCGTTGGCGATACCGCCCCCGATCAGCAGCTCCCATTGCCCCATGGAGGAGGTTCCGGGCACGCCGGAGATGGTCCCGGATAGCGTGTAGGTGCTCGGCGTCGAGCAGCTGATGTCCACATTCGTGATGTTGCCGCCAGACACCGTGCCAGTCGCATTGGCCACGCTGCAGACCAGACCGCCTGAGGGCGAGGCCGTCACTTCGTAGCTGGCGCCATCGGACACGCCGGTTGCGTAGATCACCGCACCATCGCGTAGCGGGCCATCAGCCACCAGCGAACCACCGATGAAGATCTCCCACTGGCCACTGGCCGTGGTGCCTGCTCCGGCAATATTGCCGCTGATGTCGTAGGTGCTGGCCTGGGCCGACATGCAGTTGATGTCGATGCCCGTGACATCGGCACCGGCCACTGTCCCGGCCGCATTCGCCACGGTGCAGCTGTAACCGGTGGGCGCGAACGCACGCACGATGTAACTCGAGCCGTCGGCAACATCAGCCGTGTTGTAGGTAATGGGCCCATTGGCCATGGCGTTGCCCGCCACCACCGTGCCGTTGACTTCAACCTCGTAGGTTCCGGTGTCGCCGGTGCTGGGCAGACCGGAGATCGTGCCCTTGAGGTCGTAACCGCTCTGCTGCGTGCAGTTGATGTCGACACCCGTGACATCGCCCCCACTGACCGTGCCCGAAAAATTGGTCGTCGTGCAGTGGAGTCCGCCGGCCGGCGTGGCAATCACCTGGTAGGAGGTGCCATCGGCAACCGGAGACCCGTTGTAGGTGACCGCACCGTCGACCAGAGGCCCGTCGTTAGCCAGCGATCCGTTCAGGAACAATTCCCACTGACCGCTGGAGCCGGCGCTGCCCGCACCCGCAATCGTGCCTTCAATATCGAAGCTCGAAGCCGACGCCACTGTCCGCGACGTAAAGGCCTGCATGACCGTCCCGACCGTCAGGGTGGTGGTCACGGCCGTATCGAAGCTGCTGGCGGAGGTATGGCGCACGCACAGCGTCTGGCCAACCTCGACCACACCCGCGGCCGTGGTAAAGCCGCTGGGCTGGCAGTTGGGGGACCACTCGCCATTGGTGACCGCGACATCGACAGTGGAGTCGATACCGCTGATGGTCACGGTGTTGGACGTGACCACCGTATCCAGCGGCACGCCGGTCTGGTCTGCGAATGCGAAGGCATCGGGCGTTTCATCCGGCCCACCCGTGCTGGCCATGCGCAGCTGACCGAGGAAGGCCGGGACACCACTGGCCTGTGCCTGGCTGGCGTCGCCGACGTTGATCTCGTTGAAGTTGCCGCTGTCGTTGTTAGACAGCGCGTACTCGATTTGCGCCGCGCCATCCAGCCAGATGATCTCGGCGGTGTTCGGTGTGCCGCCGAAGCTGCGATAAAAGGGATTGCCCAGGACGCCGGCCGGCACGGTCAGGCGGCCATCGCTGCCCACCGTGACGTTGACCGACTCACCATCGGAGAACGGCCCGCCGGCTGCAGCCTGCTCGTAGGTGAGCGTGTAGCTGCCCACCAGGGCGCTGTTGATCGTGGCCGGCGTGGTCACACCAGCTCCGCCCGTCCGCGTGCCCGGTGCGCCGGGATCCACGACAACGCCATTGGCCACGCCATCGTCGTCGCCGCGCCCGCCGTCGACCAGGGTCAACGTGACGGTGCTGCCGGTGATTCGCGCGCCCTCGACACCATCGAAATCAAACGGTGTGAACTGGCCGTTCTGCACCTTGTAGTAGGTGTTGGGAGCGGCACCTGCAGGCAGTTCGATGGTGACGTCCACCGAGCCGCCAGGCGTCAGCCCCGTGACACTGAAGTCGTAAAACCCATGGTCGAAATTCACGCCGGCCGGTGCGGCAGCAGGCGCCGGATTCGGCACGACACGCGCCTGGCTGAGCGTACCTGCCGATGCACTCAGTGAGACGGTGCCGCCGCCGGGGGCGGTGAGCTGGGTCTGGCCATCGCGGGCATTCAGCAGATTGATTTCTGCGGGATCACCACAGGCGACGAGCCCAAGCGCCAGCGCGGCGCAGGACAGGGTTCTCAGAATCGCAGGCATGGGTTCCACTCCCCGGGGATTTGGTCGGGGGAACGTTAGGCGCCCACCGCCCGGCCCCATACCCCCCAGACGGGGGTGCGCCCCAGGCGGCGACACATTCCGCCTGTGCTGCGGCCTCCCCCATCTGGAGGACGCCGACAGCCGACTTGAGATTTACCCTCTGGCTTTCATAATCACGGCATTGGTGGTGGTCGCGACGGGGAACAGCGCGGCCGCCGCTGCGACAGGGAGTGGTCGTGGGGGACGTAGGCTCGCAAGCAGAGAACTCCGGTTGGCCCGGCCTTGGCCGCCGTGTGGGCACCGTGCCCGGCGCCCTGGGCCGGAGCGCCATCGCCTCACTGCTGTTTGTGGTCGATCTGGTCACCTTCATGCTCCAGGCGCTGAAGCACTGGTGGCAGCGCAACCCCATTAGTAACCGCGCAACCCGCCGCGCTGTTGTCGTGCAGATTTTGTTCAGCGGCGTGGATGCCCTGCCGCTGCTCATGCTGATTGGCTTGGCCATGGGCGTGGCCCTGACCCCACCGCTGCTGCTCGCCGGCCAGTCCATCGGCGAGGCCGAAGAGCTGGCGCGGCTACTCGTGGTCGGACTGGTTTTGCAGCTCGGCCCACTGCTGACAGCCGTGATTCTGATCGGTCGCAGCGGCTCGGCCATCGCCGTTGATCTGGCGCAAATGAAACTCAACCGCGAGGTTGCCGCCCTGGACCTGCTGGGCATTCGGCTCACGGACTATTTCGTGGCGCCGCGCCTGATCGGGGGTGCCATCGCCCAGCTTGCACTGGCGATTTACTTTGGCGCTGTGGCACTGATTGGCGGCAGCCTCGTCAGCGCGCTGCTACTCAGCGCCGAGCACCTGGCGCTGTTACCGGCGCTGGCCGGCGCGATCACTCCGGGCGACGGCGTGATTTTTGTCGTCAAGAACCTGATCTTCGGGCTGATCGTGGCAGGCACCGCCTGTTTCTGCGCGCTCAAGGTCGAGGTGTCACGGACCGAGGTTCCCCAGCGCACCCAGCAGGCCATTGCCTCAAGTTACGCGCTGGTATTTGTAATGGCCGCACTGTTCTCGCTGCTGGAGCTGCCGTGACGTTCGCACTGCAGTGTCGAGGATTGCGCCCGGGGATTGACCCGCCGCTGGCGGCCGTTGATCTGGACGTGCCTGCTGGCAGCGTCGTGGTCATTGCGGCGCGCAGCGGCGCCTATCGGGGCCACCTGCTCCAGGCGCTGGCCGGGTTGTCGCCGGTCCGCTGTCAGATGCATGTGATCTCCGGGGTGGACCTGCTGGCACCGGATCGCCGTCGCGGCGGCCGGCGGCCCGCCGGCTCCGGTTTCATCAGCCACGCCTATCCGCTACTCAGCAATCTCAACGCCTGCGCGAATGTGATGCTGCCGCTGATGTATCACCGCAAGCTGCCACGACGCGAGGCCATGGAGGCCGCGCATGACCTGCTCGACGCTGTCGAGTTTCAGGCCGACCGGACCGCGCTGCCCGCATTTCTGGATGCCGACGCCCGCTGGCGCGCCCTGCTGGCCCGCGCGCTGGGTAACCGCCCACCGCTGCTGTTCCTGGATGAGCCCTTTGAACTCGACAACGTGGAGCACTGGACAGCCATCGGCGCCCTGCTGCTGTCACTGGCACGGCAGTTCGGCTGCACGCTCATCATCGAGACGGCCAACCTGGCCTTCGCCCGCGAACATGCCAGCCAGACCATTTATGCCGATGCGCAGGCCAGCCTGGTGCTGTCGGCCGAACAGGCCTTTGCGCACAGCGACACCCACACAAGCTGGACGGCGTATCTCAACCGTCTCGGCACCTACCCGAGCCCTGTATGACGACGCCTGACCACCCTCGGCAGGACCCGACCACCGCCGCGCCCAGGCGGGTTCACTACGTCCACACGCTCGACTACAGCTGGCAGGAGCGCTTGGTCGGCCTGTTCGTCATTGCGGCGTTTCTGCTGCTGATCGCAGGCCTGGTGTTCAACGACCGCATCGGCTTTCTGCTGACAGACAGCTTTGAACTTCATGTGCTCACTGATCGCGCAGAAGGCCTGAGCACCCGGACGCGGGTGTACGCCTCGGGGGTCGAGGTGGGGCGTGTTCGAGCCATTGCGGTGGACGAGGCGGGCCGGATCGATGTGGCACTGCAGATTCGCGCCGCCTATGGCGACCTGATCCGCGAAGACTCGGTGGCCACGGTGGGGGCGCCTTCCATGCTGGGCAGCGCCACCGTGGACATCAGCGGCGGCAGCGAAGGCGCACCACCCATCCTCCCGGGTGCGCGGCTGCGGGTGCAGCCCGGCGCCTCGCTAAACGATGCAATTAGCGAGATCGGCCCTGCGGTGCAGAATCTCGCCGACATTCTCAATCAGCTCAACGCACCGAATGCCGACGGCACACCGCAGTTGCAGCAAATGGTCGAGGATGTCGCGGGCGTTACCGCAAACCTCCGCCAGCTCAGCCAGACCCTGGTAACCGGCGACGGCAGTTTGCCCCGGTTAATCCGCGAGCCGGATGCCCTGGCGTCTCTGGAACACACCCTGGCCAACGCCCAAGCCCTGACCCGAAACCTGCAGGACCAGATGCAGAGCATTGAGCCCGTCATGCGGGATGTGGCGACGATGACAGCGCGATTACCGGCGCTGAGCGAGCGGCTGATGGCGATGGAGGCCAGCGCCAGTGAACTCATGGCCACCCTGGCCGACCAGGGTGAAGTGGTACCGGGCATGGTCCGCGACATGCAGGCGTTGCTGGACGAAGTCAGCAAGACCGTGGAAGCCGTCAACACAACCTGGCCCATCTCGCGTGGCGTCGAACGCCAGGAAGCGGCAGAACAGCCGACCCAATCGGTGCTCCCCCCGCAATGAATACACGGATACCCCGCCCGTTAATCCTGCTGCTGGGCAGCCTGCTACTGGCAGCCTGCGCCGGCCGGAGCCTGCCGGACGAACCTGCGCCCAGCGAGGCCCAGCGTCTGCTTGCCGCCGGTCAGCGTGCGTTGGCGAACGAGGACTTCGCCATCGCGCGAGGCCGCCTGCAGGACGCCCGCGCCCTGGCCCGCGGCCTGGATGACACCGAAACCCAGATTCGGGCGGTGATGGGCGAGCTGGAAATCGCCTTAATTCTTGAGCAGACCACCACCGCCATCCAGCGCGCTAGAACACTCGATGCCCTTGCCCGCCGAGACGCGGTGGCCGGGCTCACCCGGGCGCAAACCACCTACATGCTGGCGCGCGTCGATGCCGCACAGGGCCGGCACGCACTGGCGCGGCAGCGCATCGCGCATCTGACCCGTCGCCAGGATGCCCTGGGGGTCATGGCGCGCCTGCTGGATTGCCGTGAACAGCTGCAGCTGGGCCCGTCCGACTGTGCTGCGCGCTTACATGCGAGCGAACCGCTCATCCATGCCCGCATCCAGCGCCTGCGCGCGGCGGCGGCTGTGCAGGACGGCGAGCTAGAGCAGGCCATGCATGGGCTGGAATCTGCGCGGAGTCTGTACCAGCAACTCGGCCAGCGCGCCGGCGTGGCCGCCAGCCTGGAAACCCTGGCCGGTGTGGCCACCCGTGCCGGTGACCTGACCCGCGCCTGTGATGCCATGACCCGCGCGCTCGGCGCCAGCCTCAGCATTCGCAATGCGGCCGCCTCACGCCGCCTGGCCGATGGCCTGCTGCAACACTGCGCAGACAAGGCGGATCGCCGGGCCGTGCTGGGCGAGTTGCGCCTGGCCCTGCCCGAATCGCGGCCGCTGCGCTGGCACCGCGCGGCTGCCATGCTGGAGCGGTACGAGGCGACACTGCATGGCACCGACCCGGGCCAGGCTCAGAACCGATAGCCGAGCAGCCGCGCGCTGCCCTCCAGCTCGGGTCCAGCGGGTCGCGGCCATCGCACGTCAACAGCGGGCCCCGCCGCACCGTTCACGCTTGCCGCTGATGACTGCCTCAGGTCAGACTTGCTCGCCATGTTCCTGTCGATGCCCTTGAGCTCCCAGCAGCGGCTGCGCCGATGCAGCCCGCGATGACACTCTGGCTCGTCCTGGCAGTGGGCCTGCTCACCGCAGGCCTGATCGCGCTGGGCATCCTGCTTAAACGGCAGCAGGCCGCCATCCAGGCCTTGCAGGCCTCGGCCGACTCGCTCAGCTCGGCGCAATCCACGCAGGAAGCCATCGCCTCCGAACGCGACCGGATTTATCGCGACCTGCATGACGACATCGGCGGCCGATTGCTGACGCTGGCCCATGGCAGCAACGACCCCGAAACGGCCGCCATCGCGCGCGACGTGCTGCAAGATCTGCGCGCCGTCGTCTCCCGCACCCAGGCTGCGGAAGGCTCTCTGCTGGAGATCCTGGCCCAGATCAGGGACGAAATGGAGCAGCGCCTGGACACCATGGGGGTGGCGCTGATCTGGCAACAAACCGCAGACATCCCCGACCCCGACCTGCCTGAGGCCGACGCCTTGCATCTGTACCGCATTGCGCGCGAAGCCATTACCAACGGCGTGCGTCACGCCGAAGCCTCCCGTATTCGTGTCCGCGTCAGCGCAGCGGCCGACCTGCTGCTCATCGACTTCACCGACGATGGTGAGGGCATGCCGCCAGACCGCGTGGGGGCCGGGCGCGGCACAGCCAGCATGCGACAGCGCGCGGAAGAGCTGCATGGCGATATTGACTGGAACCCGGGGACCGAAGGCGGCACCAAGGTCGTCCTGCGGGTGCCCATCCCCCCATCTGAGGGGGGCGCCGGCCCGGGCATTCCCGCATGATCAGCGCATGAGCGAAGCCACCACCACCGCTGAAACGCCTGCGCTGCTGCGTGGCCTGGTCGTCGAAGACCTGGAGGCCTCCGCGGCCTGGCTCTGCGATGTCCTTGAGGAGGTTTTCCCCGAGATGCGTGTGGCCCAGGCCGGGTGTGTGGCCGAAGGCCGGCAGGCCATCGAGACCTGCACGCCGCAGCTGGCGCTGATCGACCTGGGCCTGCCGGATGGATCGGGCATCGAGTTGATTCGGCAACTCGCCCATGGCGGCCAGACCCCGCACATCATCGTTTCCACGATTTACGCCGACGATCGACACCTATTCCCGGCGCTGCGTGCCGGCGCCACAGGCTATCTGCTCAAGGACCAGGCACGGGACCGTGTCACCAAATCACTGCGTGGCATCGCTGCAGGCGAACCACCGCTGTCACCACGGGTCGCCCAGCGCCTGCTGCGCATATTTGCGCAGGAGCAAACCGAACCCGAGGTGCCGTTGTCGCCGCGTGAGCGCGAAGTCCTGACGCTGATTGCCAAAGGGTTCCGGCTGCCCGACGTGGCCGAAACCATGGGCGTGACCCGCAATACGGCGGCCGGCTACATCAAGGCCGTGTACCGCAAGCTCAACATCTCCAGCCGAGCCGAAGCCGCGCTGGAAGCCAGCCGGCTGGGTCTGGTCGGCGACCTCTAGGCCGTCCCCCACGCGCGGGCAGGCCGGCCGCGCATGTTCAAGCGTCTCGGGCTTGCGTACTCTTCGCGCCATGTCGCGAATGCTGCCACTGACCCTGCTGCTTCTGCTGGCTGCCTCGGCAACCGGCGCGATTGCGCAGCCTCTGGTTCCCGAAGGGTCGGACACTCCGGTCGCCAACGAGGCCACGACCACCGTGCGCTCAGGTGCCGAGCTGGTTGATTCAGCGCAGCTTTATTTCCGTTCTCATGCTTGGCAGAACCCCGACTGGCATGACGCCTGCCTCACCCCGGATTACGTCGCCAAGCCTGCGGTGTGCGACCCGCCCACAGACCGCATTCCGATGACGCGCAACGTGCCCCCCATCATCACGGGCCTGCGCCCCGGAATCGATGCGCGGGATCTGACCAGCCAGTGGTCACTGGCCCATCACTATGACCGCGGGCGCTATCTGCCGCGTGACTATCCCGAAGCCGCCAAGTGGTACGCGGTCGCCGCCCGCGAGGGCCTAGCCGCTGCGCAGTACGAACTGGGAACAATGTACGCCGAGGGCGTTGGCGTTGAGCAGTCGGATCAGGCGGCATTTTCGCTCATGGATTCCGCCGCCGATCAGGCCTACCCGCCAGCACTAGCCTACGAGCAGGCCATGCTCGCCGGGCGGGACCGCCGTGTACGCGCTGCCGGTGGCGTGCTGTATGACCGGCCCGAAGCGCTCACCGGCTACGGCACGCGGCACCACCTGCCCGGCGGCATGAACGTGCTGGTCTTCGACCGCCTGCCGCAGTGGTACCGCGTGTACGTCCGTCATCTTGACCGCTGGGGCTGGGTGCGCCGCGAGCATGTGGAGTTCCGGGTCGACGGCTAGCCGCGGGCTGCCGGTCTGGCCGCTGGCCTGGGCCTGCGGCCTCGTGCCCGCCTTGGCCGTGCTGCTCTGCACGATGCTGTCGATGGATCAGGGTCTTGTGCCGGCCTGCGTCCCCTTGATTGAGGGTTGCACCACCGTCAGCGCAACCGGTCGCCACGGCACGCCCTACTTCATCTTCAAGGCCTTGGTCATCCCCAGTGGTGTGTTGCTGATGGCCTTCTGGCTGGTGGCGGGCAGTTGGTGTCTCCAGCTGGACCGGCGACTTGCGGCGTGTGCCTTGCTCGTCGCGGGCATCGGAGGCGGGCTGTTTCTGATCGTCTACGCAACGTTTCTCGGCTCGGATGGCCCGTGGTACGACTGGCTGCGCCGGTTTGGCGCCCGGATGTTCTTCGCGCTCACCGCGTTCGCCCAGCTGTTGCTCACGGCGGCCACCTGGCACGGCCAGGCATCGCGCCCCCGACCGCTGCGGGTCATGTTGTGGCTCTGCCTGCTGCAACTGCTAATCGGCCTTGCCAGCCTGCCCGCACCACTCCTCCTGCAAGACCCCGATGCCATGCAGAACATCGTGGAGTGGAATTACGGCCTGGCCATGCTGCTGTTCTTCCCGGCAGCCGGCCAGTTCATGCGCCGCTGCGGGCTTCGGGTCCGATTGTCACAAGAACCCAGCGCCCGGCAAGAGGCCTAGGGCAGGCGCCGGAAGCCGAAGCTGACCAGCATGAGCGGCACTTGGGAGGCCACTGGCGGCACGCTAAGCACCATGTCGTTGGGGGCCGCAAAACAGTCGCCGGGCCGTGTGTCTTCGGGGACCAGAAAACGGTGTTGCCCCAATGAACTGTGCTGGAACAGGAACGGAGTCTCACCGGACAGCACGTAGGTCAGCGCGGCCACGCAGCGTTCCGGCTGATAGGCGGGAATTTGCTGGCCGCGCCGCACGACCAACACGTCGGCGGTCTGCAGAGCAATGGCATCCGTGTTCATCAGCGCCCGGCAGAACTTGACCGCGCGCAGGCGAAGCAACTCGGCCTCGGGCGTGTCCCAGGCGTCGAATTCCTCGATGCGCGCGTGGCCACCGGCACGCGGTGCCGAACGGCTGCGATCTTCTTCGGCTTCCGCCAGGGCCTCGAACAAGGCCTCATGGTAGCGCGCCTGATCCAGGAAGCGGATTCGACCGATGGTCGGCGAGGCATGGACCAGGTCAATGGCCAGATTTTCCGGCCATACCGTGATTTCACCCGTGTCGATTTGCATGGTCTGAGTCACGGTGTCAGGGCCTCCGGTGCCCATTGGGTGTGGCGACGAAATCGTGTGCGATGGTGCTGCTGACGTTCCAGCTGCAGCACATCAAGGCGATCGGCATGCAGGCTGAGTACGGCGAAATGCTGCCGCGCCGTTGTGTCGGAAACCGACGCGGCGCCTTGCTTCAACGGCGTACCCGGCGCTGTCGCCATTTGATACTCACGCCGCTGACCGGCATGTAATCCGGCCCAGGCGGCATCGACGGCATCGCCCTGCTGGTGCACCTCGGCGGGACCTGCCAAGCGCAGCTGCAGTCCGGCCCCGGCATCGTAGAACATCCACTCCGCCCGCGCTGCCTGCTTCAGTGCTGCGACCTTGTCGCTACGGCGGTCCGTGTAGGCGCACAGCACCGCCTGATCGATGTCCACCGACCGCAGCACCACCATGCGGACCTGAGGCTGGCCATCGTGCACGGTGGCCAACGCGCCGACGCGCATCGGGTGCCCACGCTCGGTCGCCGCCCGTGCCAACTGCCGCCAGTATGCTGCGCCGGCCGGATTCATTCGGCCAGCGCTGCCTCGATCGCCGTGGTCAGTTCAGGGTCATCGGGGCGGGTGGCGCTGGGGAAATCGCGAATGACCTGGCCGTCGCGACCGATCAGGTACTTGTGGAAATTCCACTGTGGGTAGCGACCCGCCGATGCGGCCAGTGCCTGGTACAGGGGGTCCTGCGTCCCCTCTGCGGTGGCAGTTTTCTCGAACATGGGGAACTGGACGCCGTAGGTCAGTCGGCAAAATTTGGCCACGGTTGCTTCGGTACCCGGTTCCTGGCCGCCAAAGTCATTGGACGGAAAACCGAGGACCACCAAGCCTTCATCCCGGTGCTGGTCGTAAAGCGATTCCAGCCCTTCGTACTGATGGGTGTAGCCGCACTTGCTGGCGGTGTTGACGACCAGCACGACCTGGTTCGCGTAGGCCTCGCAAAGCCGCACGGTCTCGTCGCCTGCCAGCCGCCGCTTGCTCACATCCAGCGGCCCGTTGCAGCTGGCTGCGGCGACAAACGCCACCAGCCAACCCATCAGGATCCAAGCTGTACTTTTTGCCATATCAACGCTCATTCGGTTGTTCATCGGAACGGCCATCGAGTCTCTGAGGGCAGGAGCCTAGGCGTCGACTGCCTGAGGTGCGAGCCGACCCGCAGGTTGTCCAGGGTATGAATGCTCAGCGCTGCGGGTAACCCCGGCCGCCAACCTCAACGTCCGTCACCACGCCCTGCTCGATCCAGACCGTACGCAGCAATTGCTCCGGCCCGAAGTTGTAAATCCACCGCTCACGCAGCACCTCGATCCGCTGGCCGGTCAAATGCGCGCCATGACCGCCAAAGTCCTCCGGTCGCACCGGACGCAGCACGCGACCGATCTCGGTGTCATCCGGCTGACCGCATTCAACCAGCAATCGGAACTTGGACCAGCCTTCAACCATGTCGAAGCCGCTGCAGCGCCCCGGCTCGGTGACACGAAAGCCATAACCATCCTGGTCGATCTCCACCAATTGGCCGCGGCGGAAGTGCAGCACCCGGATCAGCTGACGCGGACCGAAGTTGTAGTACCAGGTTTCCTGGTCCGCCTGGAGCCCATGACCGATCACCCCCTGACCGGGCGCATCGATCAGGTCGGGTTCCCCGCAAAGCGAGCGAATCTTCAGCCGATTGTCGCCCGTATCGATGATCTGACCATCGCAGCGAAAGCCTGCATCTGCGGCCGTGGCCACGCCCAGCCACAGAACGGCGAGAATGATTGGTCGCCAGGACGGTCTCATCGGCTGTGCGACAATCGCCGGCAACGGTGTTCGCCCTTGTCATCGTCCATTTTCAAGACCGATCTCATGGCCCTAACTTCCGCTACAAGACCACGTGCGCGGTGGACCGCGCAATGCCTGACCGCCCTGCGGCTGGCGTTGTTCGGCCTGCTGTTCGTTCCGTTGACCGCGCCGGCCGAGGCCGTGCGCCGGGATCACATCAATGCCGAACTGGTGGCTGCCACCACAGCGGCTGTGCCCGGTGAAACGCTCACCGTGGCCCTGCGCCTGGAGCCGGATGAGCACTGGCACACGTACTGGCGCAATCCTGGCGACTCCGGGCTGCCCACGCGCTTGAGTTGGGATGTCCCCGCATCCATTGAACCGGGCCCCATTCTGTGGCCGTTTCCCGAACGCCAGTCCTTGGGTCCGCTGACGAACTTCGGCTACTCCGGCGAACATTTTCTGCTCACGGACATTCCGGTCCCCGCCGATTTCGATGCCGATGCACTGAGACTGGATGTCGCCGCCAGTTGGCTGGTCTGCGAGAACATCTGCATTCCCGGCTCGGCCGATCTGAGCCTGACCCTGCCGGTACAGGCCAGCGCCCAGCCCTCCCAATGGGCCAAGGCCCTGCAGCAGACTCGCCAGCGGGTGCCCACCCCGTTGACCGCGCCTGCACAGTTTGCCGTGGACGGCGAGCACCTACGGATTCAGCTTGCGCCGGATGCGTTGCCGTCCGGCGACGCGTTGGTGTACTTCCCAGCCACAACCGAACTGGCCAGCAATACCGACACCCCGGTGTTCCGCCATGGTGAGGCCGTCATCGACATCCGTGTGGCGACCAGCGAATACCTAGGTGCGCTGCCGACGGAATCCGAGCACGTGGTGGTCATCAACAACCAGCGTGCCGTGGTGTTCACGGCCCGGCAGATCGGCGCGGATGCGCTGGTCCCTGTCGATGGAGGCGCCACCGCCCCCGCCGACAATGCCAGCTTCAACCTGGGCCTGGCGCTGGTCTTCGCCCTGCTGGGCGGACTGATCCTGAACCTGATGCCCTGCGTGTTCCCGGTGCTGTCGATCAAGGCGGTGTCGGTAGCCCAGCAGTCCGGCAGCGCGGCCGGTGAGCGGCGTCTTCATGCGTTGTGCTACACAGCCGGCGTGGTGGGCGGCTTTGTGGTGCTGGCCATTGCACTGATCGCGTTGCGCGAGGCCGGCGAGCGCATTGGTTGGGGCTTCCAGCTGCAGTCTCCGGTGTTTGTCACCGTGCTGGCCTGGATCATGTTCGTGCTCGGCCTGAGTCTGGCCGGTGTGTTCGAGTTCGGCACGCGGCTCATGGGCGTGGGTGATTCGCTCACGCATCAAGGTGGCCGGCGCGGCGCGCTGATGACCGGCCTGCTCGCCTGCCTGGTCGCCACGCCCTGCACGGCACCGTTCATGGGCCCGGCGATGGGCTTCGCCATCACCCAACCGGCCGTCGTGGCACTGACCGTGTTCGCCGCGCTCGGCCTGGGCATGGCCCTACCCTTTCTGCTGATCGGATTCGTACCGGCAGCCGCCAGGTTGTTGCCACGGCCCGGCGCATGGATGCTGACCTTTAAGCAGCTCATGGCCTTCCCGATGTATGTGACGGCCATCTGGCTGATCTGGGTGCTGGGCCGGCAGACCGGCGTCAATGGCATGGCAGTCGGTCTGTTGGGTGTCGTGCTGATCGGCTTTGCGATCTGGCTATGGGGTCAGCGGCCGCAGCAGGGCCCTGCACGCGCTGGTCTGGCTGTCGCCGCTTGGCTGGCCGTGGCCGGCAGCCTGGCGATGCTCGCCTCACCTCTACTGCAACCGGCGCCCGCCAGCGCCGCTCCCACCGATGTCACCGGCGCCGCTGACTGGGGTGTGTATGCCCCCGACACCGTGGCTGAACTGCAGGCCAAGGGCCAGCCCGTATTCGTGAACCTGACGGCCGACTGGTGCGTGACCTGCCACGTGAACGAACGTGTCGCATTGAACACAGCGACTGTCGTGAATGCGATGGAACGCAGCGGCGTGACGCGACTCAAAGGGGACTGGACCAATCGCGACCCTGTCATCACCGCCGTGCTGGAGCAGTACGACCGCACCGGTGTGCCGCTGTATCTGCTCTACCCGGGTGAAGCCGGTGCCGCGCCCATGGTCCTGCCACAGATTCTGACCCCACAACGCGTTGTCGACGCCCTCGACACGCTTTAAGGAGATTTACGATGCGCACGCTGCTTGCTTCCATCGCCCTGCTCGCCCTGCTGATCGGGACGGCGCAGGCCAAGGTTGCGCCGGGGAACCCGGCACCGGATTTCACCCTGCCCAGCGCAGACGGCTCCGAAGTCTCGCTCAGCGACTTCGCAGGCAAGACCGTGATTCTTGAATGGACCAACCACGGCTGCCCGTTCGTTCAGAAGCATTACAACAGCGGCAACATGCAATCGCTGCAAACCCTGTACACCGGCGACGACACGGTGTGGCTGTCGATCATCTCCTCCGCGCCCGGCAAGCAGGGTCACGTGACGGCTGAGAAGGCCCTGACCTTGACCGAGGCCCGCGACGCAGCGCCCACCCACGTGCTGCTGGATGAGGACGGCACAGTCGGCCGCCTCTACGGTGCCAAGACCACGCCGCATATGTACATCATCGACCCCGACGGCACGATGATGGCCTACATGGGCGCCATCGACTCCATCCCCAGCGCGGACACGGCCGACATCGAACGCGCCACCAACTACGTGAAGACGTCGATGGCAGCGCTGGCGCAGGACCGCCTGCCCGACCCGGCCTCAACCAAGCCTTACGGCTGCTCGGTTAAGTACTAGCCGGTTCGACAGTCACACCCGGGCCGGGCGTTGGACGCAACGCCCGGCCCGTTCTGCCAAAGGGTTAGTCGCCGCTGTCGTGGTCCTTGGGGGTATCAAGCAGCGCGAGCACCCGCAGCACGGCCAGCGTCAGCAGGGTGACACCCAGCGCCACGACCCAGGCCTCGACCGCGATGGTGACGCCGATGCCGGCCACCATGAGCAGCGACGCGGCGGTGGTCAGCCCATGTACACGGTTCTGGCCAGAAACGAAAATCGTGCCCGCCCCCAAAAACGACACACCGGCCACGATGGCCTCGACGATACGGATGGGGTCGGTCCGCATCGCTTCGCCGGCCTCGTGACTAAACGTCTCGATGAGCAGATTTGACAGGCCGACCAACAGGGCGGCAGCGCCGCCCACCAGCATATGGGTGCGCAGACCAGCGGCTTTGCGATCGGCCTCCCGCTCGTAACCGATCAGCCCCGCCAGCAGCATCGCGACGGCGACCTTACCCAGCAGAAGCAGCTCTTCCATCACAAGGTGGGCGGATGGTCTCTGCGACCGTCCAGATACGCCTGCACAGCGAGCAGGTCATCCATCCGTGTCTTCACCGCCGGCCAGTCGCGCCGACTCTGCCGCCGCTGAGTCCGCTGGGCTTCCAGCGCATCGCGCGCATCGCTGTACTCCTGCTGATCCAGCATCCCCGCAGCGCGCAAATCCTTGATCTGCTGCAATTGGCGCTGCAGTTCTGGGTCATCGGAATCGGGCTGCTGCAACTGTGTCATCGCCTCGCGAATGCGCTGGCCCTGCGCGCGATAGGCGGCGACACTGCTATAGCCTGCCGCCTCGACGCGCGCCCGCGCGGCATCGCCAAGCGCCTGCCCAGCACCGGCATCGGGCTGCACCGCGTGCACGGCCAGTCGGGCCTGCATCCAGCGCTCGACATCCTGCTCGCTCAGTCCGCCCCCCGCCGCCCAGGTCAGCAGCGGCACAGCCAACAAAGCCAGCGTCAGACGACGCAAATCCATTATTCGTCGGTGTCGAGCTTGGCCATCAGCGGTTTGATCAGGTCCATGGGCAGCGGGAAGATGATCGTGGAGTTCTGACCACTGCTGCCGGTGGTGACATCCAGCAGGGTCTGCAGGTAGCGCAGCTGCATGGCCTGGGGTTCCAGCGCCAGCGCCCTGGCGGCCTCGGTCAGCTTCTCCGCCGCCTGCTGCTCACCTTCGGCGTGAATGACCTTGGCGCGCCGCGAACGTTCGGCCTCGGCCTGGCGGGCGATGGCGCGAATCATCGACTCGTCCAGATCCACATGCTTGATTTCGACGTTCGAGACCTTGATGCCCCAGGCATCGGTGTGGCGGTCGAGAATCGCCTGGATGTCCTGGTTGAGCTTGTCGCGCTCGGTCAGCATGTCGTCCAGCTCATGCTGACCCAGCACGGAGCGCAGCGTGGTCTGGGCCAGCTGGCTGGTGGCCGCGTAATACTGCTCCACCTGCAGCGTGGCCTTACCGGCATCCACCACCCGGAAGTACACCACGGCGTTGACCTTGACCGACACGTTGTCGCGCGAGATCACATCCTGGGTCGGCACGTCCATGACGATGACGCGCATGTCGACCTTCATCATCTTTTGCAGAAAGGGGATGACGAGAATCAGGCCCGGCCCCTTGGTGCCGGTATAGCGGCCCAGCGTAAAAATCACGCCACGCTCGTACTCGTTGAGAATCTTGATCGCGGACGCGAGCAGCGCGATAACCGAGAAGACAAAAATGCTGATCAATGGGGTCATGCGAACTCTCCGTCGAAAAGATCGTGCCGTTCGAAATCAGTGTGAGGCGGTGGTCCGAACCGGTTCGACCTGCAGCTCCAGGCCTTCGCGGTCAACAACGCGAAACCGTTCGCCCGCCTCCAAGGGAGCGGTGGGTCGGATCTTCCAGGTCTCGCCCGCCACCACCGACCAACCGGCCTCGCCCGCCGCCAACGGGGTATCGGCGACGCCGCACTCGCCGGCCAGCGCCTCGGAGGCGGTGGAAATCGGCGCGCGACGGGATCGGGCAAACATCCAGGCGCTCAGCACCATTCCCGCACAGCCAACCATGGCAATCCCGCCGATCACCCCCAAATTGACACCATAGCCGGGCACATCGGTGTCCATGAGCATGATGGAGCCGAAGACAAACGCGGCCACGCCGCCCAGCCCCAGCGCGCCGAAACTGGGCGCAAAGGCCTCGGCAACCATGAGTGCCAGACCCAGCGCCATCAGCGCCAGACCGGCGTAATTAATCGGCAGCGCCTGGAACGCGAACAAGGCCAGCAACAACGCGATGGAGCCGACCACACCGGGCACGATGGCACCCGGGCTATAGCCCTCCAGCAACAGGCCATAGATGCCAATCATCATCAGGATGTAAGCGACTGTCGGGTTGGTGATGATCGATAGCAACTCGACCCGCCAGTCAGGCTCTACCCGCTGCAGCATCAGGCCCTCGGTCGCCAGCGTGACCGAGCCGGTGGCCAGCGCCACCGTCTGCCCGTCGATGGCCGCCAATAGCTCAGGGATGCTCGCGGCCACCAGATCAATCACGTTGTCTGCCAGCGCCGCATCGGCCGACAGGCTCACGCCTTCGCGCACAGCACGTTCGGCCCAGTCCGCGTTGCGCCCCCGGCGCTCGGCCAGCCCGCGAATATAGGCCACGGCATCGTTGACCGCCTTGCGCCGCGAGGCCGTGTCCGCCGGGGCCACCTCGCCCGGCTGGATCGCAGGCTCAGCGTCACCGGAGGATTCGTCCTTCGGGCCCGGCCCGGGTTGGTCCGCTCCGGGCTTGGCCGGCGTGCCACCAGGTGAGCCACCCACCGGAATCGGTGTCGCTGCCCCCAGATTGGTGGCCGGAGCCATGGCAGCAATGTGGCTGGCATAAAGAATGTACGTGCCGGCACTGGCAGCGCGAGAACCCGAGGGCGACACATAGGTCACCACAGGAATCGGGCTTGCGAGGATGCGCTTGATGATGTCGCGCATGGCACTGTCGAGGCCACCCGGCGTATCCAGCTCGAGAATCAGCAGCCGCGCGCCGGCATCGATGGCATCGTCCAGCGCACGATCGAAATAGGCCGCCGTGGCGGGGCTGATCGCGTCATCCAGCGAGACAACAACAGCCTGTCCGGCGCCCTCGGCCCGGGTCGGTGTGGCGGCGAGCATGAGGCTCCATCCGCAGAGAAGAATCGCCATCCATCGCATGCCGCGAGACTACCACCGTCCCAACCGCCGCGCCGCCCTTGCGCCACCGCACAATGTGGGATGACAAGCGACGCGCCATCTGCCACTGTCATCGCCCACCGATGATCGACCATTCTCTGCATCCATGAGTGTCACTTACTCTGCTGGCGAAGAGATCGCCAACACCGTGACGCACGGCCTGGGCGCCGTGCTGGGCATTGTCGGACTGGCCGTGCTGGTTGGCTTCGCCGTGCCCACAGGCGACGTCAAACTGGTGATTGGCTGTTCGGTGTTCGGCGGTACGCTCATCCTCACCTACGCCGCCTCAGCGCTGTACCACGGCATTCCCATTGCCACTGCCAAACCCGTGCTCAAAGCCATCGACCATGCGTCGATCTACCTGCTGATCGCCGGGACCTATACGCCCTTCACTCTGTCGGTACTGGAACCGCCCTGGGGCTGGAGTCTGTTTGCCGTGGTCTGGAGCCTCGCAGGCCTGGGCGTGGTCTTCAAGATCTTCACGGCCGGTCGCTACGAATGGTTCTCGGTGGCGCTTTACCTCGGTATGGGCTGGGTGGCCATTGTCGCCACCAAGCCGATTCTGGCGCTGTTCCCTATGGGTGGTATTGCGCTCATGGTCGGCGGTGGCCTGGCGTACACACTGGGCGTTGCGTTCTACCTGTGGCGATCGATGCGTTACCACCACGCGATCTGGCATTTGTTTGTCATCACCGGCAGCGTGCTGCATTACTTCGCGGTGCTGCTTTACATCATTCCGCTGGATAAGGCCTAAGCGCAGTCAATGCGTGGCGCGCATCCAAGCAGAACGCCACGACGAAATGCCTGGGCATGAGCCCATCGCCGCCTGAACGCAGACCAAGAACACCGCGTGCCCTGCGGCAGTCCATCGCCAGGCGCGCGCCCGAAATCGAACGCAAGACCTTCGCGCGGTTTGCTCGGCGCAACCGCTGGGGCGTGCAAATCACCCGATTGCTGCCGGTGATGCTGGGCCTGTCCATCTCGCTATGGGCCTTTGCACCGCTGGATGTCATGCGCGTGCTAACACCTTATGTCGGCGCCGCTGCCCTGATCTGCGCCGGTCTCTACCTGTTTCGCGTGCTTGCGCGGATCGGTCATTTCTCCAACGAACACCTCTCCGCCCTACCCGACAGCGCCCGCCCCGCGCTGCTACGCCTCAAGCGCTCCCTGTACAAAATGGCCTGGGTGCTCATCGGGGTACTGATCATGGCCGGGGGTTACTTCTATCTGTCGGCCACCGTACTGCAGGAAACACACTCGGCCACCGAGCCCGGCCTGCTTTGGACGCTGCCCATCGGCGGTCTGGTGCTATCGATTTTCTTTGGCGAGGCGGTCACACGACTCATCGAGGTCGTGGAGGAGGCCATGGAACAAATCGCTGCTGAAACAGATGAGCCATCAGCGCAGAATGAGACGGCCTCAGCAGTCTAGAATGCACCCCATGCAAACCCTTGCGCTCTATCACCTCAAAGGCGGCGTGGGCAAAACCGCTGCAGCGGTTAATCTGGCGTATCTGGCCGCACGCGATGGCTACCCCACGCTGTTCTGGGACCTGGATCCGCAGGGCGCCGGGTCCTGGTATCTGGAATGCGAGCCGGGACAATCGGTCGACGCGGACAAACTGATCAAGGGCAAGTTAGCCGTGGGACGACTGGTGCGCCCCACGCGCTTCGACAATCTGTCCTTGATGCCGGCCGATTTTTCGCTGCGCTATCTCGATATCCTGCTGCGCAAAGTGCAGGGCCAGGACGCGCTCAAGCGCCTGCTCGCCCCGTTCCGGGAGATGTTTACGTTGGTGGTACTGGACTGCCCACCCAGCCTGTCGCATCTGGCGGCCAATATCTTTGCCGCCGCCGATGCCGTCGCCGTGCCCATCGTACCCAGCCACCTATCCGTACGGGCCTTCGAGATCGTCCACAGGGAATACAAAGCGCTGGGCCACAAACCGCGCCGCCTGCACCCGTTTTTTTCCATGGTCGACCGGCGCCGGCGTCTGCATAACAGCTTGCTGGCTGAGACGCCTAAGCGACTGAAGCGGCGCATGGATACTGTCATCCCTTACGCTTCGGTCATCGAGCAAATGGGCGAAGAGCGCGCGCCGCTGGGCGCGTTTGCACCGCGTCACCCGGCGGCCCTGGCCTACGAATCACTGTGGCAGGACCTGCGCGGACGCATGGACGAATTCGCCTGAGAACCGCCGCCGAGCCTCCGCCTTTGGGTGGGCCGCCAGGCCTGACCCGGTGGTAGGCTTGCGCTCCGATTCACTGAGCACAGAACAAGAACATGGAGCTGAGCAACAGCACAGTGCTGGTCACCGGAGGGAGTTCCGGTCTGGGAGGCGCGACCGTCCGCACATTGGTTGATGCGGGTGCGAAAGTGGTCATTGCCGACGTGAACATCGCCGCCGGCGAAGCCATGGCCGAGGAGCTGGGCGCCGCCGTGCGCTTCGTGCCCACGGATGTCACCGACGAGGCGGCCGCCCGCACCGCCGTCGATGCCGCCGTAACATTGGGTGGTCGCATTGACGCCCTGGTCAACTGCGCCGGAATCGTCGTGGCCGGCAAGGCCGTAGGCCGCGACGGCCCGCATGACCTGGCCAGCTTCACGCGGTGCATCCACATCAATCTGATCGGCAGCTTCAACATGATTCGCCTGGCGGCCGCCGCCATGCAGGCGCAGGATGCCAATGACGCTGGTGAACGCGGCGTCATCATCAACACAGCCTCCGTCGCCGCCTACGATGGCCAGATCGGCCAGGCCGCCTATGCGGCGTCGAAATCCGGCGTGGTCGGAATGACCCTGCCCCTGGCTCGAGAATTCGCCAAGACCGGCATCCGCGTTCTGACGATTGCCCCCGGCCTCTTTGAAACGCCGATGATGCACGACCTGCCAGAGGCGGCCCGCGAGGCGCTGGGCCAGATGACGCCGTTCCCGGCTCGCCTGGGCAAGCCCGATGAGTTTGCCGCCCTGGCCTGTCACGCGCTGGGCAACACCATGCTCAACGGCGAAACCATCCGGCTGGACGGCGCGATCCGCCTGCCGCCGAAATAAGACAGCCCCGGCCAACGCCGCCTGTGGTGGCGGCGCTGGCAACCCATTTCACAGCTTGAGAGGACAGACACAATGAGTGACGACCCGATTGTCATCAGCGGCGCGGCCCGCACCCCCATGGGCGGCATGATGGGCAGCCTGGCTGCACTGACTGCAGCCGAGTTGGGCGCACTGGCCATTGGCCGGACTGTCGCCGCCGCCGGCATCGCGAACGATGCCGTCGACGAAGTGATCATGGGCAACGTGCTGGGTGCCGGCCAGGGTCAGGCGCCGGCGCGTCAGGCCGCGCGCGGCGCGGGCCTGGTCGACGCCACCAGCTGCCTGACCATCAACAAAATGTGCGGCTCGGGCATGAAGGCCGTGATGCTGGGCCATGACCTGCTCAAGGCCGGCTCCATTCGCACCGCCATCGTCGGTGGCATGGAGTCCATGACCAATGCGCCCTATCTCATTCCCAAAGGGCGCACGGGCTACCGCTTCGGCCACGCCGAACTGCTGGACCACATGGCCCTGGACGGCCTGGAAGACGCTTACGAAAAGCGCACGCCCATGGGCGAGTTCGCCGAACGCACGGTGGAGCGCTATGGCTTTACGCGGGAAGACCAGGATGCCTTTGCCATCGAGTCCCTGCGCCGCGCCAAACTGGCCAATGAGGATGGCACCTTCGACGCCGAAGTCGTCCCGGCCACCATCAAGAGCCGCAAGGGTGAAGTCACCGTCCAGCAGGACGACCAGCCCTTCAAGTCCAACCCCGACAAGATTCCGGGCCTGCGACCGGCCTTCCGCAAGGACGGCACCATCTCGGCTGCCACGGCCAGCTCGATCTCCGACGGCGCGGCATCCATGCTGCTGAGCACGGCATCCACGGCCGAATCCATGGGACTCCAGCCAGTGGCGCGGATCGTCGGACATGCCTCCCACGCCCGCCTGCCTGCCGAGTTCACCATCGCCCCGGTGCACGCGATTCGCAGCCTGCTGGAACAGGTGCAGTGGAGCGCGGACGATGTCGATGTCTGGGAGGTCAACGAAGCCTTCGCCGTGGTGGCCATGGCCGCCATGAAGGACATCGGCATTCCGCATGACAAGCTCAATATCCATGGTGGCGCCTGCGCGTTGGGCCACCCGATCGGCGCGTCAGGCGCACGTATTCTCGTGACCCTGCTCAACGCCATGGACAAGCGCGGCGCCAAGCGGGGTGTGGCCTCCCTGTGCATCGGTGGCGGTGAAGCGACGGCGGTAGCCATCGAGCGGCTGTAGCGCCAACCGCAACAAAAAGCCCCGGTGGCCGCTGGCCAACCGGGGCTTTTTTACATTCGACCCAACAAGAGCCGCAGGCTAGTACAGCAGGCGCGTCTTCAGCGTGCCGGGCAATGCGGCCAGTTGCTGACGCATGGCGTTTGCACCCTGGGCGTCGGCGTCAATATCGATGACCACGTACCCGATTGAACCCCGCGTCTGCAGGAACTGCGCGTCGATGTTCACCCGGCTGCCGGAGAAGACCTCGTTGACCGCCGACAACATGCCGGGACGGTTCTCGTGAATATGCAGCAGGCGGCGGCTGCCGGCGTGTTCGGGCAGCTGCACCTCGGGGAAATTCACGGCCGACAGCGTCGATCCGTTGTCTGAATAGCGGATGAGCTTACTGGCGACTTCGCCGCCGATGTTGACCTGCGCCTCCTGCGTGCTGCCACCGATGTGCGGCGTCAGCAGCGCATTGTCCAGCCCGACCAGCGGTGACTCGAAAGCCTCTCCATTGGCTTTGGGCTCCTTGGGGAAGACATCGACCGCAACCCCTGCCAGATGCCCATCCTTCAGCGCCTCTGCCAGCGGTTCAATGTCGACAACCGTGCCGCGTGATGCATTGATCAGCATGGCGCCCCGGCGCATGGCGCGAATTTCCGTCACACCGATCATGCGGCGGGTGGCCGGGGTGTCGGGCACATGCAACGTGACCACATCCGACTGGGCCAGCAAGTCGTCCAGGCTGGACGCAGGCTGTGCATTGCCCAGGGCCAGCTTGGGTTCGACGTCGTGAAAAATCACTTGCATGCCCAATGCTTCGGCCAGCACACCCACCTGCGTACCGATGTGGCCATAGCCGACAATGCCCAGCACCTTGCCACGCACCTCGTAGCTACCCGCAGCAGACTTCATCCATCCACCGCGATGACAAGCCATGTTCTTGGCCGGGATGCCCCGCATGAGCATGATGGCTTCAGCCAGCACGAGTTCAGCAACGCTGCGCGTATTGGAATACGGCGCATTAAAGACCGGAATGCCCTTCTTCTCCGCAGCTTCCAGATCCACCTGGTTGGTGCCGATGCAGAAGCAGCCGACGGCCATCAGCCGCCGCGCATGATCAAAGACCTCCTGCGTTAGCTGCGTGCGGGAGCGAATGCCGATGATGTGAGCGTCGGCAATGGCGGCCTTGAGTTCGTCCCCGGTGAGCGAACCGTCCCGATAGTCGATTTGCGTATACCCGGCGTTTTTCAGCGTCCGGACGGCCGAATCCGCCAGCCCTTCCAGCAGCAGAATCTTGATGTCTTCGCGGGGAAACGACGTCGCAGGCATTCCGGGGCTTCCTTGTAGCAATCGGGCGGCGGAGTGTGCCTGAAATCGCCGGCAAATCGAACTTCCAGCGGTGGGGACCCACGCCTTACACTGCCTCGGCTGGCCGGAGCCGGCCAGATCAGACACGCTGACACACTGCGCGAACAAGGATCGATCCGATGGATGGCTATCTGCTGACTGCCGCCGCCATTGCGGCGATGCCCGGTACCGACAAGGTCCACTTTCTCAATACCAACGCTCGGCGAAACAACAAGTCGCTGGGCGATGCCACCGGCCTGACCGGGCTCGGTGTGCACCTCATCGAGGTCCCTGCCGGCTGCGAATCCACGGAATTTCACGTCCATGCGGACGAAGATGAATGCACCTACGTGCTTGAGGGCCAGGGAGAAGTTGAGATCGGCGACACGCGCCACCCCATCGGCCCCGGAGACTTCATCGGCTACCGGGCCGGCGGGCTGCCGCACAGCATGCACAACACCGGCACGACCCCGCTACGCTGCCTGGTCATCGGCCAACGCCTGGCCCATGACGTCGGCGACTATCCGCGCCTGGGCAAGCGCATCTACCGCCGACAGGGACATGCGCCGGACCTCGTCGACACCGGACAGATCAGCCATCCGGTGATGGGCAAGAAATGAGCGACCCGCGGTCGCCGCGCGCAAGGCGCTAGCCCAGCTTGGCGCCGTTTGCGACAGGCTGATCCGGCACGGCGAGAACCACGGCGCCATCGTCCCGATAAAAGCCGGTGATCAGACACTCGGAGCGCATGGGGCCAATCTGCTTGGGCGGGAAGTTCACGACACCGACCACCTGCTTGCCAACCAAGGCCTCACAGTCGTAAAGGTCCGTGATCTGGGCGCTGGATTTGCGCAAACCGATCTCGGCGCCAAAGTCGACCTGCAGCCGGTAGGCCGGTCGGCGGGCTTCCGGAAACCGCTCAGCCGCCACAATGGTGCCGACACGCAGCTCCACGCGTTCAAAGTCGTCCCAGGTAATCGTGTTCATTGCCGGGATTTTGCGCCTGGACCTGTGCGCTGGCCAGGGCCGGACGACACGCCGCCTCACCCCGGTGGCTCCGACGGCAGCGAGATGGCACCATCAGCGCCCGGAGACATAAACAGCCAAGTACATGACCAAGCCAATCAACCGCCGCGATCTGGATTTCCTGCTATTTGAATACCTCAACGTCGGTGAGTTGAGTGGTCTGGACCGCTACCGCGAGCATGATCGCGCCACCTTTGATGCCGTGATCGATGCGGCCGAGCAGCTCTCGGTCGACCAGTTTCTGTCGCATGCGGCCAAGCTCGATGCCAATGAGCCGCATTTTGATGGGGAACGGGTCCATCTCATCCCCGAAGTCCAGGCGGCCGTGGATGCCTATATCGAAGGCGGTTTTCTGGGCATGGCCTTTGATGCCGAGGATGGCGGACTTCAGCTGCCTTATACGGTGGCACAGGCCTGCGCATCGCTGTTCTCAGCCGCCAATATCGGCACAGCGGGCTATGCCTTCCTGACGGCGGCGGCCGCCAATATGTTGCGCATCGTCGGCAGTGAGGAACAGAAAGCACGGTACATGCGCCCGATGATCGAAGGCCGCTTCTTCGGGACGATGTGCTTATCCGAACCCCAGGCCGGCTCCTCGCTGGGCGACATCAAAACGCGGGCGATTCCCCAACCAGATGGCAGCTACAAGCTGGTCGGCACCAAGATGTGGATCTCCGGCGGGGAGCACGATTTGTCGGAGAACATCATCCACATGGTGCTCGCCAAGATCGATGCACCGGACACGCCGCCAGGCACCAAGGGCATTTCGCTCTTCGTCGTCCCCAAATTCCTGGTGAATGACGATGGCAGCCTGGGCGCGCGCAACGGCGTGCGGCTGGCCGGCCTCAACCACAAGATGGGCTATCGCGGCACCGTCAACACGGTGCTCAATTTCGGTGAATCCGAAGACTGTGTCGGGCATCTGGTCGGCACCCCGCACAAGGGTTTGGCCGGGATGTTCCACATGATGAACGAAGCTCGGATTGGCGTCGGCATGGGAGCCGCCGTGCTCGGCTACGCCGGCTACCAGGTCGCCTTGGACTACGCCAAGAACCGGCCGCAGGGTCGCCCGGTCTCCGGCAAAGACCCGAATGCCAAGCCGGTCGCCATCATCGAGCATGCTGATGTCCGCCGCTTGTTACTGGCGCAGAAGGCCGCTGTCGAGGGTGCATTCGGACTTTGCCTGTACTGCGCCAAGCTGGTGGATATCGTCGATGCCAGCGACGATGAAAACGCGGTGGCCCACGCCCGGCTGCTCCTGGAGATTCTCACACCGATTGCCAAATCCTGGCCCAGCGAGTTCTGCCTTGAGGCCAATAAACACGCCATCCAGGTCCTGGGCGGATACGGCTATACCCGAGACTACCCGGTGGAGCGCCTGTACCGCGACAACCGGCTCAATCCCATCCACGAGGGTACGCACGGCATCCAGGGCCT
The DNA here is from genome assembly GCA_036156195.1 of Pseudomonadota bacterium. GTDB lineage: Bacteria > Pseudomonadota > Gammaproteobacteria > Nevskiales > OUC007 > Abyssibacter. The sequence goes on from JAYZUZ010000011.1 coordinate 519,422, forward strand.
GGACCTGCTGGGCCGCAAGGTCATGATGCAAGATGGTGCGGCGCTCAAGCTGCTGGTCGCCACGATCACCGAGACCATCAGTCGGACTGCAAGCACGCCCGAGCTGGCTGAATTTGCCACCGACCTGGGCAGTGCGTTGACTGCCGCCGGCAGCACGACGCAAACCCTCATCGGTGCGGCCATGAAAGGCGACACGGACCGCTTCCTAGCCAATGCCACGGTTTATCTGGATATGCTCGGCCACATCGTCCTCGCGTGGCAGTGGCTGGAACAAGCCGCTGTTGCGGTTGCAAAACGCAGCGAGGCCAGTGACACGGATCGGGATTTCTACACCGGCAAGCTCACCGCCTGCCAGTACTTCTTCCGCTATGAACTGCCGAAGATTCATACGCAGTGCGCGTTGCTGTCCCGACTCGACGACACCACGCTGAACGCGCGACCCGAAACCCTTTAGCACGAAGGGCGATTGGCGCCACAAGCGCCGATCGCCGACCGGAGTCGCCACTCCGGCATGAAACTTGTTGGCCCTGCGGCCATCGATCAAAGGAACCAGGATCCGCATGCCATGCGCTACGCAGGGTGGCAACGGCGCAGAAGACGCCGCGACCACCCGCCACGTCGCCAGCTTCAAAGGCTTTCGCCTGGAGAGCGTCTTTCAGCCCATTTTCAGTCACGCCCACCACCGCGCGGTGGGCCAGGAAGCACTGCTGCGGATCACCGATGCCAGCGGTCAACCGGTCGCCCCCCTGCACTTTCTTTGCCGGGACTGGCCAGACGCCGACGCCATCATGCTCAACGAAATGGTGGCACGGCTGCATGTGTCCAACTTTCGGCGTGCCGCCCCGGATAACCAGTGGCTGTTTCTCAATGTCGATCCGGTGGATGCCCCCCGCACGCGGCTGGCTGCACAGGCGCTGGGCCAGACGCTGGCGTCCGAGGGCTTGGATCCGGCCGATGTTGTCATCGAAATCGTCGAACAGGACATCCCGAACCCAGGCGACCTGCTCGATATTGTTGCCACCTACCGCGAGCTGGGTTGCCTGATTGCAATTGACGATTTCGGAACCGGCTTCTCGAACCTGTCGCGGATGATCAAGTTCAGACCCGACATCGTGAAGCTGGACCGCACCTTCGTGGCCGATGGCCGCAACGATGTCCAGGCGGCGAGATGCCTGCCGCTCATCGTCAACATGCTGCATGAGATCGGCTCTCTGGTGCTGGCCGAGGGGGTCGAGAGCGAAGCCCATGCGCTGGATGCGGTACGCGCGGACGTTGACCTGATGCAGGGCTATTATTTCGCCCGGCCTGCGGCTGACATCGCCGGCAACACCCCCGCGCACCTACCTGCAGGCGGCCTGCCACAGGCCTACGACCAGCAGGTGCAAGACCACGAGACGGCCCTGCATGTGGCGCTGGAACACTACATCCGGGCCTTCAGCCAGCTTCGTCTGGACGTCGTCAATGGCGCCAGCCTGGAGGCCGCGGCAACCTCGCTGCTCGCCTTGCCCAAAATGGTTCGCCTGTACCGGCTTGATGTCACAGGCCGGCAGCAGGGTGCCAGCATCGACGGTGCCAACCGGCATGTCCTGAATCGCATGCCACACCGCCCGCTGCTGGATTCCGCAGGTGCCAACTGGGCGCATCGCCCCTACTTCCGCCGGGCCCGTAGCGACCCCGGCAATGTCCAGGTCACCCGTCCTTATCTGTCACTCACCGGCTCGTACATGTGTGTGACGCTGTCACAGGTCACCCGCGTGGATCAGGGCGAATCGATCCTCTGCTGTGATCTCGAATATCCACTGTAGGTGTACGACGCCCGCCGCCACCCTGGGATATTTTCGCGACAAGCTGCCGGCTTGCCTGTAAACTGCCGAACCTCGCTGCCTGTCCTCCGGTGACGGCGGTATGAACGTCGCCCTGCGACGGCGCTAGACCCGCAGCAATTCGCTGCCCTCATTCATCAGCCTGAACCGGATCGCGCAGCTGCGCGAACAGGCTTCAGGAGTACACATGCATTTTTCCGAACTCGGGCTTCACGAAGCCCTGCTTCGCGCTGTTGCGCGCGAAGGTTATTCCACCCCGACGCCGATTCAGCAGCAGGCCATCCCGGCCGTGCTCGCCGGTGGCGACCTCATGGCCGCCGCGCAAACGGGCACGGGCAAGACAGCGGCCTTCACGCTGCCCATCCTGCATCGCTTTGCCAATGAACCGAACCGCCGGGCCGGCGCGCCGCGTGTGCTGGTGCTCACCCCGACACGTGAGCTGGCCGCCCAGGTCAGCGAGAGCATCGACACCTACGGCGCCGACCTCAAGCTGAAGACCGCCGTGATTTTTGGCGGTGTGTCGCCGCGCCCCCAGATCAGCGCCATTCGCGCAGGGCTGGATTTGATGGTTGCCACGCCCGGTCGCCTGCTCGACCACGTGCGTGAGGGTCACCTGGACTTGTCCAAGATCGAGGTGTTCATCCTCGACGAGGCCGACCGGATGCTGGACATGGGCTTTATCCATGACATCAAGCGGGTCATCAAATCGCTCCCGGCCCAACGCCAGAATCTGCTGTTCTCGGCCACGTTCTCCAACGACATCCGCAAACTGGCCAAGGGGCTGCTGGACAACCCCAAAGAGATCAATGTTGCGCCCAAGAACTCCACGGCAGAAACCATCGAACAGTCGATGGTGCCCGTGGAGAAACGTCGCAAACGTGCCCTGCTGTCCTGGCTGATCGGCTCGAACAACTGGCAGCAGGTGCTGGTGTTCACTCGGACCAAACACGGTGCGAACCGGCTGTGCAAACAGCTGGAATCCGACGGCCTCACCGCCGCCGCACTGCATGGCAACAAGAGTCAGAACGCCCGTACGAATGCGCTCAACGGTTTCAAGGACGGCAGCATTCGCGTGCTGGTGGCCACCGACATTGCGGCCCGCGGTATCGATATCGACCAACTGCCGCATGTCATCAACTTCGAACTGCCCAACGTGGCCGAGGACTATGTGCACCGGATCGGCCGCACAGGCCGGGCCGGCGTTGAGGGCGAGGCCTTGTCCCTGGTTGATGGCGAAGAAATGAAACTGCTCAAGGGCATCGAGCGCCTCATCGGTCGCAAGATTCCGCAGCGCGATGTTGAAGGCTTCGACTTCAATGCACCGCTGCCCGCCCAGGAGCGCGATGAACGTGCCGCACGGCCGGCGCGCAAGCCCGGTGGACAGCCATCGTCGCGCAACAGCCAGGCCAAGCGACGTGGTGGCGGCGGCGGTGGTGAGCGCGCTGGCCAGCCGGGCAAACCACGGCGCCGACGCCGTGCCTCGGGTGGCGGGGGCAATCGCCCGGCACGCTAATCCCCCTCCGACGCGGACGATCCCCCGCGTCGGAGCCTCCTGCACCGTGCGCGCATAGTCGATCGTCACCGGGGTGCTGCGCACCGCCCGGTGGCGACCACTACATGGCCTTTACCGGCCGCATTGTTCAATGGCTCTGAATCGGATATCGGAGCGCATTGTCCTGCCTTGCAGGTCACGACAGTGGAGTGGATCGCCAACCCCTACATCGTGGACTGTGCGCCGTGGGACTGTGTCTCATGGCGCTGCATGCCACACCCGTGCTGGGCAACGGGGCCAGCGCAGATCTGCGAATCATGCTGGAGCTGGCACCGCGGCTGTCCGTCACCCAGTTGCACGCCGAAGACGCCTCCGATCACAGCGTGACGGCATCGATGTGCGTGGAGCAACGGGCCGGCGCGGACTACGCGCTGGCGGTGCTCGGTGACACCGGCAGGCAGGCTACAATGCTGCCTGGGCCTGGGGGAGGCGCCTGCCAACGGGGACAAGCGGCAGCGCTGCGAATTGAACGCCTCTCGGGTCTCTGGGGCGCACCATCCGATTCAGGCCACGCTGTCATCACGCTACTGGTGATCTCGCAGTAAGTCATCGGTCGGCTGGTTGCATGGACCAACTGACAACAACAATGCGCATGACGGCTTTAAAACCGACCAGCGGCCGGCGGTCCTGGCTTTCCATATTTCGACACGGGTTCGTGGGCGCATTGCTGTTCAGCACAGTCGCGTCGGGGAACATGCAGCTGGATCGCACACAGATTGTGTTCGAGACAGATGGGCCTGGTCGCGAGGATGTCATCGTCCGCAATACCGGCGAGCATCCGCTTTATCTCAAGCTCGAAGTTCTGGAGGTGACGGCGCCCGGCACAGAGGAAGAGCGACGCGAGGTTGTCGAGAACCCGGAAACGATCGGGCTGATCGCCAGCCCGACCAAGCTCGTCATCCAGCCAGACCGGCGCCGCGCGATCCGGCTGGTCAACCTGCGAGGACACGGCGAACAGGAACGCGTGTACCGCGTGAACGTGCTGCCTGTCGCACCGCCTGTCGACGCCGAAGGCATTGGCGTGCGGATACTCATCGCCTATCAACTACTGGTCTTTGTCCGCCCCGTCGAAAGTCGCGTTCAGCTGGATGCAGAACGGACCCCGGAGGGCGTCCGACTGCGCAACAACGGCAACGTCAACGTCTTGTTGCGCGATGTGCAGCACTGCCCCGACGCGGCTGCAGACTGCAGTGAGTTGCGCGGCATGCGCCTGTATCCCGGCAACCAGCGCCTGCTGGAAGCCCCGGCTGGCGGCCATGTGCAGTTCACGGCCGTGGCCAATGGCCGCAGTCGCAGACACCGCTACTGATCACCCACAGGTTGCATCACTTCGCCATGCTGCCCTGGTTGCGTTGGTGGCCGCTGATTCTTGGACTCGGCTTCACCGCACTGGCCAATGACGAATTTCGGGCGACCGTCCAGGGTCCGCCTGCGGGTTTCGAAAGTTTGCTCGAGCCACAGATCACAGCCGTTGATGTGTACTTTGGCGGACGATTCCTCGTCACCTCGCTGGCCGAGTTCACGGATGACACCCTCCGGTTCCTGCAGCCGGAACGCATTGTCGAATCGGTCGGTCAGTGGCGCGACCGAGCGCTGGCAGCCGACCTGCTGGCGCAGGATCTGCCCACGCATGACCACCTGCTCTGCCACGGCCTGCAGTCACCCGACTGCGGCACATTGGTGCCGGAGACGCTCGGCGTGATTTTTGATGTCACCCGCTTCACCGCCGAATTGTTCGTGGCACCGCAGCTGCTCGCACGCCCGGACACCCAGGCGCAGCGCTATCTGCCCGAGGGCGAGAGCGCGCAGATCACGGCCGTTCAGAACATCAATCTGTTAGTCAGCGGAGATTCGGAGGACAACCGCAACGACATTCGCTACAACCTGTTTGGTCGGACACGGGCGGGTCGGAACGACCGGTTCGGATTCGCCGAGTTCGCCAGCACGGATGAGCAAGGCCTGCTTGTTGATGAGCTCGGCTACCACCATGGCTGGCCCGACCACAGCCTGGACGTTGGCCTGTTCGAGCAGGACCCGAACACGCTGCGCGCAACCGGCCGGGATCTGATGATGGGCCTGCGGCTGGCCCGTAGCCTTGAGCGCCTGTCCAACCGCGAACGATTAATCGCCACGCCGCTCGAAGTCTTTCTGCCTCGCCGCAGCCGGGTGAACGTGTTTGCGGAAGGGCGCCTGATCGAGACGGGCTTCTATGAGGCGGGCTACCAGCTCATTGAGACAGACGGCTTTCCGGCCGGCAGCTATCTCGTGGACATTGTTGCGATCGACAGTGCGGGGGTCGAAACCCGGGAACAGCGATTCTTCGTCAAATCCGCCCTGCTGGCACCGCCGGGCGAACCGCTGTGGCAGATTGCGCTGGGGAGCACGGGCGCACGCGCCACCGAGCAGACCCTGCCAGCCGTGGAACAAGACTGGCAGCTACGCGGCGACTATCGCTGGCGTCAGACGGACTGGTTGGGTCTGGGCGTTGCGGGCGCCGCGAACCGGCAAGAAGGCCTGGGTGAGCTCTCGGCTTCAGCCATCACGCCCTGGCTCAGCATCGGAGGCGAGCTGTTCGCCAGCTCCCGCGGAGCATCCGGCTGGTCATTGCGCGGGTCTGCTCGCTGGCGAAGCAGTCATCTGTCGCTGAGTACGCAGCGCCAGTCTGCAAGCAGCGGAGAAGAAGACCACCGGCTTGTCACACAAAGTCTCGCGTCCCACTCAGCCTTTTTCTCGCAGCGCTGGGGCAACAGCCTGCTCGGTCTGTCGGCGACCAGAAGCCAGCAAACAGATGGCTCTGTCAGTGAACGCAGGACACTACGACTGTCGCAATTGGTCCGTCTGACCCATAGCAACCGACTGCAGTTATCGGCCAGCCTGAGCCGCATCGAGGACGAGTCCCAGATCGGCCTCAGCCTGCAATGGCTGGCCGGCGGCGCTCGCTGGCGCTACGGCGCAACGCATGAACGGATTCATGATGACCGGGGCGAGCAGACCTCACGCCATGCAACATCCGCTTACAGTCGCTGGGACACCAGCCTGGAAGATGGCTCACGCTGGAATGTGAACCTCGGCGCCCGCACCGACGACAGCGGTGATGAGTTGACGCTGGACACAGAGCACCGAGCAACTGGCGGTGAATCCCGCCTGGGACTCGCCCACCGGAATCTCCAGGGGCGCAACGCGACCCAGTACACCCTGGGTCACCAGAGCAGCCTGACAGTGGGCCCTGATCACTCCTTGCGCTGGGGTGGTCTGGACCGGGGGCTGGCCGCCGTGCTGATTGACCTCGAGACCGTCGAGGCGGGCAGAGTCGACGTGCTTGTAGACGGTCGTCGCGCGGTCACGACCGATACCGGTCGCCAGGTGCCGCTAACGCTCAAACCCTATCGGGAGTACGTCATTGATCTCCGCGACCGTGGCACCCAGCTGCTGCAACTGCAGGGCGGGGAGCAGCGAGTCGTACTCTACCCCGGCGACGTCAAGACTGTCCGCTGGGAAGTCGAGGAGATTCACATCGTGCTTGCCCGGGTCTATACGACGCAGCGCCATTGCCTCGCAGGCCAGCGCTACTGCCTGGATATCGTGACACCGTTGGACTCAGCGCCCGTCCTTGGGACCAGCGGTTGGGCCGAGACCACCGCCACCGGCTTTCTGCAGGCCGAAATCGCAGCAGGCACCACTCGGCTGGACGCCCGGGACGACTCGGGTCCATGCTGGATCGACCTCGAACCCTTGCCTGAACGCGACGGCATCCTGCGCAGTGAGATGCTGCTGTGTCGACCGATCAGGCCCGCATCTACTCCAGCTCAATCGTGAGTGTCAGCGTGCCGGCGTAGCCGCCGGCAACAATGCCGTCCGTGAGGAATTCAGCCTGATCGATGCGTGCGCTGAGTTCGGCGTTATTGGATAAGCCGTTATTGCAGGTCGCCGAACCCGTGAAGGCATTCGCCCGTCCCGGCAGCAAGGCACCAGGCGATAGCGCCGCAGGTCCCGAACCATCATCCCAGGTCAGTGAGAGCGGAAGCTCGGCCGCCCCGTTGGTAATGACAAAACTGCCACCCGCGCCACCACCAGTCACGGACACGGCGTAGGGGCCACCACTGCGGCGGAATACGCACAGCTGGTCACTGCCCTGCAAATCCGTGCCGGCATAGATACCAAGATCGATGTCATCGATCTCGCTGACCTGAACGGAATCCGGCAAGGTCAGCTCGACGTCCAGGCGGGACTTGCCCTGGGACTTGCCCTGCCCGTTGTTGGCGACTTCAATCCGGTAGGTTTGCCGGTAGGTCCCCGGCGCCGCCCCTGCAACTCCAGCCTCGGGGTAGGTGATGCGCAGACGCCCATTGTCGCCACCGGGACAGTTCTGGACTGCACCCGTGTGCGAATCGCTTGTGAACACGTCGGGCGACAGGCTGGTGGCGGACCCGACCTCAGGATCGACCCACTCCAAGATGCCAGAGATCGTATTGGCGCCGCTCTCAAGCTCAAACGGACCCTCGACCATGACCCGATACGGAATCACAGTAGTGGACGTGGCCTGGGACGCCTGCACAGACAGCACACAGAAATCCTGAAGAACGACCAGATCGCCCCCAGTCCAGGAGACGACTTGCGCCGGGGCGTTACCGGGATCGATATCGATACGCGCACTCACCAGTCCGGGCAACAACAGCCCCAGGGTGAGTACGAACCGGCCCCCGCACTTGCGTAACCGCATAACCAGAGAGGGGCGGCCATCGCCGCCCCTCGAAGTCCATTCGGCTCGACAGCCGACGACTTAGTCTTCGGCGACCAGCAGGGTCAGCGTCGCCGTGTAGTCGTTTGCGGCCAGCGCGTCTTCCAGCACGGTCTCGTCGATCGTAATCACGAGCTCATCCGCGTCACCGCTGTCACAGTTCGACACGGCCAGGCTGGAGGCGCTGTCCGGCGTGTTGCCGGCCAATGCCGTGTTGTACGTCAGCGGGGAGCCGTTGAACTCGGCAGTGAATGCGATCGAGTCGGAGGCGGAAGCACTGTCGAGCTGAAACGCGGTGGTGTCCGAGGTCACGATCACGTTATAGGTCGTGCTGTTGTTCATCAGCACGCAGACGTCCGTCGAACCGCTCAGGCCTTCGTTGCTGTTGTCATTGTCCGACGGGTTGTACGTCCCGAGGTTAATGTCAGCCAGGTTGAAAATGCGGATCAAGGGCGGGACGGAAGCCGTCACGGTGGTGGTGCCACTGGACGTGTCGCCAGGCGTGCCCTGCGAGGCAGCAAACGCGCCGGTCGCCGAAAGGCCAAGAACAGACAACGAAACAAGCGAAGCCGCACGGACGGCCGTGAAAGGAATTAGACGCACCTGATTTTCCCCAATATTTGAATGGAATCCGAAGCTGCCGGCACTCCCCAGCGCCGACTCGGAACCGCCACCCGAGCAAGAAATGGTGACGTTAAAAAAGGTTAACCCGTGCACCGGGGGTAGCAACCACTCGTATCTTTTACGACAAATTGCATCGTAAATTGCCTGGGCACCGGGACCGTCGAGGCCTCAATCCCCCGCCACGATCTCCAGAATCGCCTGGCCGTAGCGCTCCAGTCGCTTGATGGACACGCCACCAATGGCACCCAAAGCCGCTGGAGTCGTAGGCTTTTCGCGAGCGATGTCACGCAGGGTCGCGTCGTGGAAAACAACATAGGCCGGCACACCCTGCTCATCGGCCTCGGCCTTGCGCCAGCGGCGCAGCGCCTCAAACACGCCTTCGTCCCCGGGTGACAAAGCGACCTGGACCGAGCGGGATCGGCGACCACCACCCGAGCCCGTCGCGGTCTTGCGCCGCACACGAATGGTCTCCTGCCCCTTGAGCAGGCCCCTGGCGGTTTCGCTGAGACGCAGGCCGCCGTACCCGTCGACATCCACATCGAGATAGCCGCGGGCAATCAACTGGCGATAAAGCCTGCGCCAGCGATCCGCCGAGAACTCGCGCCCGATCCCGAAGGTCGAGACCTGATCGTGGCCAAAGCGCTGCGCACGCTCGTCGGCCTTGCCGAGCAGGTGATCCACCAGATAGCTGACACCGAAGCGCTGGCCGGTGCGATAAACCGCGGACAAAGCCTGCCGCGCCGGTTCGGTGGCGTCATCGGTTTCCGGCGGCCACAGACAGTTGTCGCAGTTGCCGCAAGCCGTATCGAGCGACTGGCCGAAATAGCGCAACAGGGGCTGGCGACGGCAGCTGTCCAGTTCGCAGTAGCCCAGCATGGCGTCGAGCTTGCTGCGCTCCACGCGCTTGCGCTCGTCGCCGGCTTCACCGGAGTCGATCATCTGCCGCCGCTGCACGACATCGCCCAAGCCGTACAGCATCCAGGCGTCGGCGGGCTCACCATCGCGCCCTGCGCGCCCGGTCTCCTGGTAATAGGCTTCCACGCTACCGGGCAGGTCGAGGTGGGCGACAAACCGCACATCCGGCTTGTCGATCCCCATGCCAAAGGCGATGGTGGCAACGACAATGACGCCGTCCTCGCGCAGAAACCGTTCCTGATGCGCCGCCCGCGTGTCGGCCGGCAGGCCGGCGTGGTACGGCACGGCATCGAACCCCGCATCGCGCAGCCACTCGGCCGTGGCCTCCACCTTCTTGCGTGATAGGCAATACACCACCCCAGCCTCACCGGGATGCTCCTTTTGCAGAAACCGCAGCAACTGCTGCTTGGCATTGCCGCGTTCACTCACCCGGTAACGGATATTGGGCCGGTCAAAGCTGGCGACGAACCGCGCCGGATCTTGGAGGGCCAGCCGCTGCACGATCTCGTCGCGGGTGGGGACATCGGCCGTCGCCGTCAGCGCCATGCGGGGCACGCCAGGAAATCGCTCGGCCAGCGCGGACAGGCCCAGGTACTCGGGCCGGAAGTCATGTCCCCACTGCGATACGCAATGGGCCTCGTCGATGGCAATCAGCGCCAATGGCGACTCGGCGAGCAGGTCCAGCGTGCGTGGCAGCATCAGCCGCTCCGGCGCCATGTACAGCAAATCCAGCTCGCCGGCCCGGAGCCGGGCTTCGACCTCGGCGGCCTGTTGGTAATCCAGCGTGGAATTGAGATACGCCGCCCGGACCCCCAGCTGGCGCAAAGCCGCGACCTGATCGGACATCAGTGCGATCAGCGGCGACACGACAATCCCGACCCCCTCACGGACCAGTGCGGGAATCTGGTAACAGATGGACTTACCGCCGCCGGTCGGCATCAGCACCAGCACGTCCTGCCCGGCGATGGCAGCCTCGATAATCGCCGCCTGCTCCCCCCGAAACGCCGAATACCCGTAGACCCGCTGCAAAACTTCTTGTGCTGACATGCCGGTATTGTGAGGCAGGCCGAAGATGGCGGCGAGCCTTTCACACCCCTCGACGACGCCCACCTCGCTTGTTCAAGATGACACTCCGATCTCAGGACACTTGGCCATGGAACGGCAGACCCGAATCGTCACGCACTGGACCGCAGCGCTGTTCGCGCTACTCGCGCCAGCACTTGTGGCCGGACAGCCCACGCCGGTCACCGTCGAGACCATCGAAGCCTCGCGCGCCGCGTCTCCGCTACGACTGTCAGGCACATTCACCGCGCGCCAGCGGGCGGCGCTGTCGCCGACCGTCGCCGGCCTGATCCAGCGACTCGAAGTCGACGTGGGCGACCGGGTCGATGCCGGCACGCCCCTGCTGCAACTCGACGCAGAACTGGCAGAGCTGCAGCTCGCCCGTCTGCAAGCCGCCGCAGAAGAAGCCGCCGCCCTGCACGAGGAGGCCCGGCGTCAGGCTGAGCAGGCGCGGGTGCTGGCGGAATCCGGCGATTTGTCCGCATCGTTGGCGCAAACCCGTGCGGCGGAGGCCGCCACCGCTCAGGCGCAGCTTGCCAGCCGCCAGGCGGAAGTCCGCGAGCAGGCAGCGCGCCTGCGCCGCCATCGAATGCTGGCCCCTTTTGCTGGCGTCATCACCGAACGCTACGCCGATACGGGTGAATGGGCCGTGCCCGGCTCGCCCGTGCTGGAACTGGTTGATCTGAACAGCCTGCGCCTGGATGTGCCCGTGCCCCAGGCACAATTCGGAGACATCACAGACGACACAGAAGTCACGGTCACCACGCCAGCGCTTCCGCAGCAAACCCTGGAGGCCCGTGTCGAAGCCACTGTGCCGGTGAGCGACCCAACGGCCCGCACATTGCGCGTGCGACTGGCCGTCGATAACCCCCAGGCCCGCCTGTTGCCCGGCATGTCGGCGCAGGCGGCGTTTCAACTCCAGTCGGCAGCCGATCTTGTGCTGGCTCCCCGTGATGCGCTGGTCCGCCGCCCCGAAGGCGGCTACGGCGTCTGGGTTGTGCAAACTGCGGAGGGCAGTCTCCAGGCATCGGCCCGATCGGTGCGGACCGGCCGCAACGTGGGCAATCGCGTCGAGATACGTGAGGGTCTGGCACCGGGCGAGCGCGTCGTGGTGCGCGGCAACGAAGGGCTGTCCGATGGGCAGCCCCTGCGCATCGTCGATCGCATCGGGCAGACGGACCGATGATCGAGTCGCTGGTCCGCCGAGGCACGCTGCTCACGGTCGCGGCGCTGGTGCTGTGCGTGCTGGGGCTACTGGCTGCCCTGCGTGTGCCCGTGCAAATGATTCCGGACCTGGAAGTCCGCGAAATCTCCGTGCGGACAAGCTGGCCTGGCGCCACCCCCCAGGATGTGGAAAAGGAAATCCTCATCGAACAGGAGGAGTTTCTGCGCGCTGTGCCCAATCTGGCGCGACTCATCTCCTACGCCTCGACCGGCAGCGCCGAAATCGAACTGGAGTTCCCGTACGGGACCGACATCACTCAGGCGCTCATCGATGTCAATAACGCCCTATCGCAGGTGCCCGCGTACCCCGAGACTGTAGACGAGCCGCGCGTCACCGCCGACTCGTTCTCCCAGAACGCGTTCATGTACTACCGCGTCGTTCCACTGCCGGGCAATCCCCGGGCGCTGGACATGGACATGATGCGGGACTTCATCGACGACAATGTCCGCACCCGCATGGAGCGCGTACCGGGCGTGTCGCAGGTGGATGTCAGGGGTGGTGCCGAACGGCAGATCCAGATCTTTGTTGACCCGGCCGCCCTGGCCGAACGTGGCATCTCCCTGACACAGCTGCGCAGCGCGATTCGCGAGCGCAACCGCGACATCTCAGCCGGCGATCTCAATAGTGGCAAACGGCGTTACCTGCTGCGTACGGTCGGCCGCTTCGACGACCTCATCGACATCGAAGATCTCATCATCGCCCGACACGGAGACGCCGTGGTGCGGCTGCGTGATGTAGCCGAGCTTCGACTGGACCACTATGAGCTGCGCCGGCTGTCCTATGCCGAAGGCGCACCGGCCATCACGCTGGCCGTGAACCGGATCTCCGGCTCCAACGTCATTGCGATCAAGCAGGCAATGGCACCGGTCGTCGAGGCAGTGAACCGCGATGTGCTGGCGCCTGCCGGCATGCGCATGAGCCTGACCAGCGACGATGTGCGCTATGTCGAGGCATCAGTGGCCAATGTCTGGCAGAACCTGGGGATCGGGGCGGTGCTGGCCACGCTCGTGCTGTTTGCATTCCTCCGCTCAGTGCGCGCCACGGCCGTGGGCGTGCTGGGCGTGCCGATCTGCACCATTGCCGCATTCATGGGGCTGCTGCTGGCCGGTCGCACCATCAACGTCATCTCGCTGGCCGGCGTGGCCTTCGCCATCGGCATGACGCTGGACAACACCATCGTCGTCCTGGAAGCCATTGAGCGGGAGCGTCGGCAGGGGCTCGGTCGCTTTGAGTCGGCCGTCGCAGGAGTCAAACGCGTTTGGAGCGCGGTGCTGGCCTCCACATTGACCACCGTACTGGTGTTCGCCCCCATTCTGTTCATCGAAGAGGAGGCCGGTCAGCTGTACTCGGATATTGCGGTGGCCATCTCGGCATCGATTCTGGCGTCCATGCTGGTCGCCATTACCCTCGTGCCCACCGCAGCGGCTCGGCTGACCATGGCGGAAAACCGCCCGGAACCCGGCCGCGCCCTGCGCAAACAGGTCTCGGGCGCGGTTGCCTGGCTGGTGGCCCGCCCCGTCCGCCGGTGGGGGTATCTGGGCGGCTTGAGCGCATTGGTCGTGGCCATACTTGTGCTGCTGACACCCCCGGCCGAGTACCTGCCGGAAGGCGAGGAACCCAAAGTCTTTGCCCGGATGATCGCGCCTCCAGGTTACAACCTGGACGAGATGACGGTGATTGCCGACGACCTGCAGACCAAGCTCATGCCCTATGTCGACGATGACCCAGACCGGTTTGCGCGCGGCGAGGTGGACATTCCCGCGCTGGCGTATCTCAACATGTCGGTGGACCCGGGCGGCCTGCGCATCATTACCGAGACCATTCGCCCCTCGCAGATCGATGCCCTGACACCGATTCTCACCCGGCTGTACACGGCTTATCCGGGCATGCGGGCCTTTGTGTCACGCGGGTCCATTATCAGCAGTAACGATGGCGGCACGCGCAGTGTCAATGTCGATATTTCAGGAGCCGAACTCGCGGCGATCTACACCGCAGCCGACATGGTCTACGACCGCGCCCGCAGCGTGCTGGATGACCCTCAGATCGGCTCACAACCCTCATCACTCACGCTGAACCAGCCCTTGGTGGAGGTGCGGCCCGACTGGCTACGGGCCTCGGAACTCGGGCTGAGTACCGGAGAGCTAGGCTTTGCCGTGGCTGCCCTGTCCGATGGTGCCTTCGTCGATGAGTACTTTGTCGGTGATGACAAAGTCGACATGTATCTCTACAGCCAGGCCGGCAACGCGCAGGATGTCTCCACCCTGCCCGAACTGCCGATCGCCACGCCGGCGGGCATTGTGCCGATCTCCGCAGTGGCGACGCTGGTCGACACGGTGGATACCGACGAGATTCGCCGGGTCAACGGCCAGCGCACCGTTACGCTGAACATCATTGCGCCTCGCTCCGTCGCACTGGAGACAGCCGTCGGCATCGTGCGCGAAGATGTCATCGCCAGCCTCCAGGCCTCCGGGGAATTGCCAGCCGGCGTGGTGCTGGATATCTCGGGCGCGGCGGATCAACTCGATGCCACCCGGGAAGCCCTGTCGGGCAACTTCGTCGTCTCCCTGGTCCTCTGCTACCTGCTACTGGTCGCCATCTTCACGCACTGGGGCTACCCCTTCGTGATCATGACCATCGTGCCGCTCGGTGTGGCTGGCGGGATTGCCGGACTGGTGCTGCTCAACCTGTTCCTGCGCCAGCCCTTCGACATGATCTCCATGCTGGGCTTTCTGATCCTGCTGGGCACGGTAGTCAACAACCCCATCCTGATCGTGGATCGCGCCCTACAAAACCTGAGGGAGGGTGAGACCTCCCCGGAACGCGCAGTCACCGAGGCGGTGGACGCACGCCTGCGCCCCATCATGATGTCGATGATCACCACCGTTGCAGGCCTGTCACCACTGGTCTTCATCCCCGGCGCGGGCACGGAGCTTTATCGCGGCGTCGGCACCATCGTGTTGGCAGGCCTGGTGTTTTCCACCGTGGTCACGGTCACGCTGCTGCCGGTCCTGCTCACCACGCTGCTGCGACTACGGGCAAGGCCTGCCACCTGAGCCGGGCCAGCAGGCTAGTTGCCCAGGGCCTCTTCCAGCGCCTGCATCCGGGCTTCCAAGGCCTCGACCCGGGCCAGCAACTCGTCCCGACTGGCGGATGATGCCCGTGACGCCGGCGCCGAAGGTGGCGCCACCGCGACATCAGGGATCTCCGGGGCGCCGCACAGCGTGTGGGCGATGCGCGGTTCCTTCTGCCCGGGCTGGCGCGGCAAGGTCAGAATCAGAGGCTCACTACGATCACCGAGAAACTCCAGCGCGGCATCCAGCTCTTCCGGCGTACCTGGGCCACGCAGGCTCTCCGCCCGACTACGCAGTTCCGACCGGGTTTGTGGCCCCCGCAACATGAGCACGGCAAGAACGGCGGCAGCCTGGTCCTTCAGGAGCAGACGATGCTTGAAGTTCTGCCGCCACTTGGGCACGCGGGAGCCGGTGTCCTCGCGACTGCAAAAGCGATACTCGGCCAGTTGGGTCAAGGCCCGACCGACCTCCCCCTCTGTCAGCGACATGACCGGCTGGCGTGAGGACTTCTGATTGGCGGCCGCCATGATTCCATTAACGGTCATGGGGTAGTAATTGGGGGTTGTGATCGATTTCTCGAACAACGCGGCGAGGACGCGGGCCTCAGCCGGGGACAGTTCTGGCGTCTCCACGAAACGCTCCTAAGCGTTGGGGGCCGTCAGTGTGCCACGGGCTGACGCGAAGGCGCAGAGCCCCCGAACGCAGATTGTTGGTGACCGGGCAAGCCGCATAAGCGCTTGCACGATGCCCTGGCGCTTGACGCGGCCAGCGAACGAGGCGCGGTCCGTGGGCCGGGGGGGGGGGCGGCCCGGGCGCGCCCGACCCCCAC
>JAYZUZ010000012.1:0-561521 GCA_036156195.1 Pseudomonadota bacterium
GGGGTCGGGGGGGTTGCTGGCCCCGGGGGGTCCGCCCCCCGGGGGGTGGGCCCCCCCGGCAACCCCCCCGGGGTCCGGGCGGGGCGCGACCGCGCCCGCCGCAGGCCAGAGCCCCAGTCCGACGACCAGCCCGTTGGTGCGGTGGTACGCGCGTTCCAGCAGCCCTTGTCCCAGTGATGCCAGGCTATCGACGCTGCGCGGGTCCGACTCGAATGCAACGATGAGCGGTTCGCCGATCCGTGCCGCATCTGCGAGTTGTCGGTTTAGACCTGTAGCGGTGGCAGAGGCCCGCGCCCGCGCGCCTGATTCGGCTTCAGCCAGGAGCTCGGAGCCGACCAACTGGTCGCTAAGCCAGACTGCCGCCGCCACCAGTGTTACCAGCAGGAGGCAGGCGACAGCGACCAATTGAACCTGCAGGCTCGCCCACCAAGGGGGGCGTGCGCGTGTTCGCATTGAGTCCTGTGTCACCTTCGCCAACGAGGCCCCGCAAGTTTCGGAATATGGGCGGAACAACCGAGTGTAGGTGGCTAACGCCCGGAATCCAACAAACTTGAGTCGTGAGCGGTGCCGCCCGTCAGCTTAGCGAAGAATCTCGGCCGCTGTTTCGGTTGCTGCGATAAGTTGTTGAATGTCCTCACTGCTGTTGTAGCAGGCCATGGATGCGCGGACCGTGCCCGGAATCCCAAACCGCGCCATTGTCGGCATTGCACAATGGTGGCCTGTTCGTACAGCAACACCAGACTGGTCGATGAGGGTTGCCAAGTCCTGCGGATGGACGCCGTCGATGACGAAGGACACGATCGGAGCTTTATGTGCGGCGGTGCCGATCAACTGTAGCCCGGAAATGTGCCGCAAGCCGTCGGTGGCCTGCGCCAGCAATTGCTGTTCGTGCGTCAACAGGGCGGAGTGATCCAGGCTGTCGAACCAGTCAATGGCGGCAGCCAGCCCGATCGCCCCGGCAATATTGGGCGTGCCGGCTTCGAACTTGTAGGGAAGTTCGTTCCAGGTGCTGCCCGCCAACATGACGGTCTCGATCATTTCACCCCCGCCATGCCAGGGCGCAAGTCGGTCCAACCATTCCGCGCGCCCGATGAGGGCGCCAATGCCGGTGGGGCCGTACGCCTTGTGGCCGGACAGCGCGACGAAATCAGCATCCCAGGCCTGGACGTCCATGCGCTGATGCACGGTGGCCTGGGCCGCGTCGATGAGGATGGCCGCGCCGACGGCATGGGCGGCGTCGACCAACTGGCGAACAGGGTGCATGGTGCCGAGCGCATTCGAGCAGGCAGCAACCGCGACAAGTTTGACGCCATCGAGCAACTGGTCGAGATCGCTGAGATCCAGCGTTCCATCCTCTGCCAGGGGCAGCCAACGTAGTGTGGCACCGCTACGTTCGCAGGCGAGCTGCCAGGGGACGATATTGGAATGGTGCTCCAGTTCCGAGATCAGGACGGCATCGCCAGGCTGGAGTTCAGTCTGGGCGAAACACTGGGCCACAAGATTGATGGCCTCGGTGGTGCCGCGCGTCCAGACAACCTCGCGCCGGTCGCGCGCATTGACGAACGTCGCTAACCGGTCCCGCGCAGCCTCGTAGCGCTCGGTCGCGCGTTCGGCCAGCGTGTGCAGGCCACGGTGCACGTTGGCGTTGTCATGGCGGTAGTAGTGATCCAGTGCACTAAGCACTGCCAGTGGTTTCTGCGTGGTTGCGGCATTATCCAGATAGGCCAAGCGGCGTCCGCGCACTTGCTGGTCCAGTACCGGGAAGTCACGCCGGATCTGCTCGACGTTGAAACCAGGCTGGGCGGTGGCCGACATCATGCGAAATCCTCCATTGCTTCGGCTCCGGGCAGCCGCGAGGCCAGATGGCGTCGCACCGTTTCCCGCAAGCCTTCAGGAATCTGTTGCAAGGCTGGGCGGACGAAACTCTGGATGAGCAGGGCACGTGCGGCCTCACGAGGTACTCCGCGGGTCCGCAGATAAAATTCTGCTTCATCGTCGAGCTGGCCCACGGTGGAGCCGTGGGCGCAGGCCACATCGTCAGCGTAGATTTCCAGTTCGGGTTTGACGTTGGCTTCGGCTCCGGCGGTGAGCAACAGGCTGGCGAGCTGCTGCTCCGAATCCGTGCCATCTGCCCCGCGAGCGACATGCACCAGCGTATCCAGGATGACGCGACCCCGATCCCTGGCCAGCGCGCGCCCGATCGTGCGGCTTACGCAGTGCGGTGCCAGATGATCGATACGGAGCTGATGATCTGCATGCGCCTTGCCACCGGCGAACAGCAGCGATTGGACATGGGCACTGGCCCGTTCGCCCAGTAGTTTGACGCGCAGATCCAGACGCCCGGGTCGTGCGCCGAGCTCCAGCAGATTGGCGGTGAGGCGGGCGTTCTCCGCGACCCGGGCTTCGATCACGTCGATCTGCTTATGTGCGTCGGCCGCGTCCTGCAGACGCGTTAAGTTAAGCGCAGCGCCATCTGCCAGCTCCACTAGCCAGTTCTGGGTCGACAGGGCGGTGGCATCATGACTGAGTGACTGATCCAGCAGGGTCGCCGATGCACCGGCTTCGAGCACGATGTGGTGCCGCAGGTGATGCATGCTGCCGTTGGTGTTCTCGCTGGTCAGATTCACGACTTCCAGCGGCCTGGGCAGGCTCACCCCCGCGGGTACGCGCAGTCGCAGCCCGTGCCGCGCCAGTGCGATATTTAGGCCCGCGACTGCATGCAAGGGTTCGCCCTCAGGCGGATCGACGGACTCGGCTTCCCATTCAACGCCGGGCGGGAGGTCGCCGATGCTGGATCGCGTGATGTCGAAAATGCCGTTGATGAACACGATGCGATCGGTCTCGGGCAGCAGGGCGACATCCGGCACCGTGTCTTCGGACACGACGGACGCCATCCACGGCGTGTCGGCCAGATCACTCAGGTCGGTGTACTTCCAGGCTTCCAGCCGTTTGGACGGAAAGCCTTCGTGCTGCAGTTTCGCCAGTGCCTGCGCACGCCATCCGCGTTCTTTGCTGGGCCAAACGCCTGATTCGAAGACGTTTTCCAGTGTGTCGAATGCAACGGACATCAGGCAGCTTCACCGGTGATCCAGCCGTAACCACGCGCTTCCAGCTCGCGGGCCAGGTCTTCGCCACCGGAACGCACGATGCGCCCGCCGGCCAGTACATGCACGTGATCGGGCTTCACGTAGTCAAGCAGACGTTGGTAATGCGTGATCAGCACAAACGCTCGATCCGGTCCGCGCAGGGCGTTAATGCCATTGCTAACCAGCTTCAGGGCATCAATGTCGAGCCCGGAATCGGTTTCATCAAGGATGGCCAGCGCAGGCTTGAGGAGCTGCATCTGCACGATTTCGTTGCGTTTTTTCTCGCCGCCAGAGAAGCCTTCATTGACACCGCGGTGAATCATGTCGGTGGACAAGTCCATGGCCTCCATGGCCTTGCGGATATCCGACAGAAAGCCCATGGCGTCGATCTCGGGCTCGCCACGCGCTGCCCGCCAGGCGTTGACAGCCGCCTTGAGGAAATAGGCATTGGAGACGCCTGGGATTTCCACCGGGTACTGAAACCCCAGGAACAGGCCGGCAACGGCCCGTTCTTCGGGCTCCATGTCCAGCAGGTCCTTGCCGTTGAACTCCACGGAGCCACCGGTGATTTCGTAGCCCGGGCGACCGGATAGCACACCGCCCAGCGTGGATTTGCCGGAGCCGTTCGGCCCCATGACGGCGTGGACTTCGCCCGGCCGAATGGTCAGGTCGATGCCGTGGAGAATCGGCTTGTCCTCAACCCGTGCGTGGAGGTTTTTGATTTCGAGCATGCTGTGCGTCCTCTGTGCGCCGCGTCACCGCGACGACCGTTAAATTCAATGCAGTTGCGGTTAACCCACTGCGCCTTCCAGCGAAACGGCGAGCAACTTGCCCGCCTCGACGGCAAACTCCATCGGCAGTTCGCGGAAGACGTCCTTACAGAAGCCGTTGACGATCATCGAGACGGCATCTTCTTCGGAGAGCCCACGGGAGCGGCAGTAGAACAGCTGGTCCTCGCCGATCCGCGATGTGGTGGCCTCGTGCTCCAGCACGGCACCCGGGTGGCGGACCTCGGTGTACGGGAAGGTGTGGGCGCCGCAGTTCGGCCCGATGAGCAGCGAGTCGCACTGCGTGTGGTTGCGTGCACCGTCGGCCTTGGGGCTGATCCGGACCAGGCCGCGGTACGTCTGGTCGGATTGACCGGCGGCAATTCCCTTCGACACGATGGTTGAACGGGTGTGCTTGCCCAGGTGAATCATTTTGGTACCGGTGTCGGCCTGCTGGTGGTTATTGGTCACCGCCACGCTGTAGAACTCACCGATGGAGTGATCGCCGCGCAACACGCAGGACGGGTACTTCCATGTAATGGCAGAACCGGTCTCGACCTGGGTCCATGCGATGTGCGAATGCTTGCCTCGGCAGTCGCCACGCTTGGTGACGAAGTTGTAGATACCGCCGCGTCCGTCCTCGTCACCGGGGTACCAGTTCTGAACGGTGGAATACTTGATCTTGGCGTGGTCGAGTGCCACCAGTTCGACGACTGCGGCGTGGAGCTGGTTTTCGTCGCGCTGCGGGGCGGTGCAGCCTTCGAGATACGACACCTGACTGCCTTCCTCGGCGATGATCAGTGTCCGTTCGAACTGACCGGTGTTCAGCTCATTGATCCGGAAATACGTCGACAGCTCCATCGGACACTTCACGCCCTTGGGAATGTAGACAAAGCTGCCGTCGGTGAACACGGCGGCATTGAGACCGGCAAAGAAATTGTCGCGGGCAGGGACGACCGATCCCAGATACTTGCGGACCAGCTCCGGATGCGTTTGGACGGCCTCGGAGATGGAGCAGAAGATCACCCCGGCGTCGGCGAGTTTCTCGCGGAACGTGGTGTGCACGGAGACGCTGTCGAAGACATAGTCCATGGCCACTCCGGCGAGGCGCTTCTGCTCCTCCAGGGGGATGCCCAGCTTTTCGTAGGTCTCGAGCAGCTTGGGGTCGACTTCATCGAGCGATTTCGGCATGTCTGCCATCGACTTGGGCGCGGAGTAATACGAAATCGACTGATAGTCGATGCTGGGAATGTCCAGGTGCGCCCACTGGGGTTCAAACCGCTCTTTCCAGACCTTGAACGCGTTCAGGCGCCACTCCAGCAGCCATTCCGGTTCATTCTTCTTGGCAGAGATGAAGCGGATGACTTCTTCGTCCAGGCCTGGGGGCAGGGTGTCGGACTCCAGGTCGGTGACGAACCCAGCTTCGTATTTGCGGGTCTTGATCCAGTCGCGCAGTTCTTCAGTGCTGGTCGCCATATCAAGCTCTTGTCATACGTTGAATCGAATCTGCCGGTACGGAGACCGGGGCGGGGGGCGCGAATCGACGGGCCAGGGCAGCAATCCGGCCAGAGCCCGGCGAGGCCATGTCCGCAAGCGAGACCTGGTCGAGCGCCATGCGGACGGCGCGGTTGATCAAGTGCCAATTGCTGCGGGCGCCGCAGGACTGCTCGATTTCGCAGCGGTGATCGTGAATCGAACATTCCGTCAGCGCGATGGGCCCTTCGATGGCCTCAATGATGGCCGTGACCGAGATGTTGGCCGCGGGCCGCGCCAGAGCATAGCCGCCGTGTGCGCCGCGCTCGGACTGGACGAGGCCGGCCCGTGCCAAGTCCTTTAACACCTTGCGTGCGGCGTCGACGGGTAGGTTTGCCGTCGCGGCCAGGTCGGTCGCGCTCCGGCGACTGTCACTTTGCGCCAGCGTGGTCATGATGACCGTGCCGTAATCCGTCAGTTTGGAGAGTCGTAGCATCGTGGTGACGCCCCGCAGGTTGTAAAGAGGACTTAATTGGTCCTAATTGTAAGCGGCGGCGCGTATACGCTCAAGCCGGGCGTCCGTCCTGTACAGCTGTGCTGAGTTCATTGGCCGGGGTCGCATCGCGGTGGAACGGCTGGCTAGACTGTGCAGATGTCCACATCCAGCCAGCCGCCTATGCCCACGTCCGTAACCTTTGATGTGCCCGGGCCTTATACCGAAGTCCGACACGTCGGGGACAGGGATATCGACCGTCTGGGACACACGAATAACGTTGTCTACCTGGGCTGGCTGGAGGCGGTGGCCTGGGCGCATTCGGAGCACCTCGGCTTGGACTGGGCGCTGTACCAGCGCATCAACGCCGCGTTTGTTGCACGTCGCCATACCCTGGACTACCTGCGGCCCACGTTTGTCGGTGACGAGCTGCACATCGGCACCTGGATTGCCGAGAACCCCGGGCGGGTCACCATGGACCGTGCCTACCAGATCGTTCGTGCCGCGGATGGCGCCACGGTGATGCGCGGGAAGACACAATGGGCGTGTGTCGATCTGCAGACCGGGCGCCCAAGGCGCATGCCAAAGGAATTCGTCGAGGGCTTTGTCGCAGTGGCGACCGACTAGTCGGTCGATCGTGGTTTGGACCTCGGTTCTCCCAGCAGTCGCACCAGAAATCGATCGAACAACTGCTCGATGATGGGCAGCGAGTCGATGAGGCGGTGGCTGTCATGCAGCAGGTGGAGTTCCGCCTGGTGGCTGCGTGCGAAGCGCAGGGCCGATTCCGGCGGAATGATGTCGTCGTGCCAGCCATGCACGACTGCACTGTGCGCGGGGATGTCGGTCGGCTCCTCATCAAAACCCGGGTAGTAAAGCGCCGGTGCCAGCAGAAACAGCGCGGCGGGGTGCAGAAACCGGCAGGCCTGCGCGCTGACGTAGCCACCCATGGATGAGCCGCAGAGCACCAGCGTGTCCGCCCGAGGCGACAGTGCACGCAATTGCTCGGTTCGGGCGCGCGGGTCCTGCGTATGCCGGTAATCCGGGCTTTGCACCGCAAAGTTACGGGCGCGCGCAACCTCCGCCAGGGCCTCGATCTTGGTGCCCCAGGGGCCGCTTTCCATGCCGTGGGCAAAGACGACGAGTCGCTGGTGTGGGTTTGTCGAAGTCGGCATGGGTCGAAGTTTGGGCTGGGATGCAGTCTAATCAGGCTGTCATGGCGAGAACAAAGGCACAACGCAACCCCGAGCGGCTGGATATCCGCATGAGTTTTACCGTGCGCTACGGGGATGCGCCCGAGGATGAGCTTGTTGTCATGCGCGAACGGCCGCTGAAGCTGGTGGGCAGTGTGTTTCGCTATCGCGACAAGATCATGCAGTCGCTGGCATCAACGCTGGTCAAAGTTGCGTTGTTGCAGCCCAAGGTGGCCCGTCGAGTCGTGGGCACCACCCGTAAGGTGGGGCGGCGGGGTGAGCGCCGACAGACATCGGAGCGTGGCCGTCAGGGCGACTGACACGGGCTCGGATGGCCAGACAGGCCGCGACCGTCTCCGTAGTGTCCAGTTTTCCGAGATTCCTCATTTCATGCGTTACCTGTACTACCTCAACTGCGCAATGATGGCGCTGTCCGCCGTGCTCACCGTTGTGCTGGCCGTGGTTTGTCTAATCTACGTGCTGTATCTGGGGCGCGAGCCACAGCTGCAGGATGAGCTGCGTTTTCTGTTTGTGACCACGGGGCTGTTTGCCGTGATGACAGCCGGCGGCGTGATCGCGGTGCTGGGGCAGCATCGAAAGCGCCCTTGGCACTGGGCGGGGCTGGGTCTGTGGGTTGGTGCGCTGACGCTGGCGCTTCGCCTCTTCGCACCGGCTTGATGCTGTGGACACCGTCCTGATTCATCGCGCCCGCCAATGGCGCGCGCTTCCCGCCGTTGTGGCAGCGGTACTGTGGCTGGTGGTGTCGCTCCAGGCGGCGGTTTGGGGTGCAGTGCTGTTGGTGCCCGTGGCGTTGCTGCTGGTGACCGGAGCCACCAGCGCCTGGCTGCATGCGGGGGATAGCCGCCCACACCAACTCATGGCTGTGGGCGCCGTGCTGGGTTTGCTGCTGCTGCCGTTAGTCGGCTGGTCGGCGGGTTGGTCAGCGTGGCTGCTGGCCGCGCTTGCGGTGGGTGTGTTGCTGTCATCGGGCTGGCTGGCCACCATCGAGCAACTGCGACCGCCTGGCGTGCCCAATCCGCCCGCCAGCGTGCTGCTCGCAGCAAAAGTGGCGGCAGACAATGCTCTGCTCGGCTATTTCGTTGCGACCGCGCAAATCCCCGGGCCGGGCAATGCGCATCGGATCGCCCGCGAAATGATAGATGCCGATGCCCTGATGCAGTCTCGTGGCTGGACGACCAACCCTGCACAGTTTCATCGGCCACCACCCTTGCCGGCGGATGTCAGTCCGCGCTCACGCGAGGTGTTGGGTCGATCGTTTGTGCATCTGCGCTGGACCAGCGGATTCGAGCCGCATCCCGAGCTGCCTGCTGCGGCCCGGTATAAGGCGCATTCGGGGCCACGCCATATGCATGCCTGGATGCTACGGCACGACGATGGCCCAAGGCCCTGGCTGATCGCAATCCACGGTTATCGCATGGGCGTGCCGGCCATTGACTTGTCATTGTTCTCTCCCGAGTGGCTGCATGAACGCCTGGGTCTCAATCTGTTGCTGCCGGTTCTGCCATTGCATGGTCCACGGCGCATCGGCCGGCGTAGTGGGGATGGGTACCTGGGCGGAGAATTTCTCGATCTGGTGCATGCGCAGACGCAGGCGCTGCACGATCTCAGAGCCTCCGTGCATTGGCTAAAGCAGGTTCAACAGGCGGAGCAGATCGGGGTGCTGGGCTACAGCTTGGGTGGATATAACGCTTCGCTTCTTGCAACGTATGAGGCCGAACTGGACTGTGTGATTGCCGGTATACCGCTGGCCGACGCTGCCGATGTGTTGTGGCGACATTTCCCGGTCCTGCCCCGTCGCTCGATCGAGGCTTTGGGCGTTAGCGAAGCCATGATGCGACGGGTCATGCATCCCTTGTCGCCGCTGGCACGCCCGGCCATGGTGCGGTCGGATCGCTGTGCTGTCTTCGGTGCCCTGGCGGATCAGTTGGTGCCGCCTGCCCAGGTGCAACGACTGGCTGCACACTGGGGCCTGGGTTCGCCAACGTGGTACGCGGGCTCGCATCTGAGCGTCCGTCGTGAGGCGCTGGCGCGGTATGCAGTCGAACGTGCGCTGCTGACGGCGGGGATGATTGATCGGGAAGACACCGCGCCCCGGCCGCTGATCGGATAGAATTCCGCGAAACTCGTCGGGACCCGAGATGACTCGAATCGTGATTTCCGGGACGGGGCTGTACACCCCGCCTGAGTCGATTAGCAACGAAGAGCTGGTCGAATGCTTTAACACCTGGGCCACGCGCTACAACACCGAACACGCTGCGGCGATAGCCGAGGGTACGGTGGAGCCAAAGCCGCTCTCCAACGCTGAATTCATCGTCAAGGCCTCCGGCATCCGCAGCCGGCATGTGCTGGACAAGCAGGGCATTCTTGATCCGGAGATCATGCGCCCACAGTTGCCGACACGGGCCAACGACGAACCCTCGCAGATGTGCGAGATGGCGCTGACAGCCGCGCGCGAAGCCCTGGCAGAAGCCGGTCGCGAGCCCGGCGACGTGGACTCCGTGCTCTGCGCCGCGTCCAACATGCAGCGTTCCTATCCCGCGGTTGCGGTTGAGATCCAGCATTACCTGGGCTGTGGCGGCTACGCCTACGATATGAATGTGGCCTGTGCGTCCGCGACATTCGGCATCCAGGCGGCCGTTGATGCACTGAGCGCTGGTCATGCGCGCTGTGTACTGATGGTCAACCCCGAGATTTGTTCCGGGCATCTGAATTTCAGGGACCGGGACAGCCATTTCATCTTTGGTGATGCCTGCACGGCGGTGGTGCTGGAGCGCGCAGAGGATGCGCAAGCCGGCGGCTTTGAGGTCATCGGAACCCGGCTCAAGACTCACTTCTCCAGCAACATCCGGAATAACGCCGGCTTTCTGAATCGCGCGGAGGTCAGCCCACGGTCGCAGGACGACCGCCTGTTCATCCAGGAAGGGCGTCGCGTGTTCAAGGACGTGGTGCCGATGGTCGTCGAACTGATCAGCTCGCATTTGCGGGATCATGATCTTGCGCCGACTGAAGTGCGTCGATTCTGGCTGCACCAGGCCAATCTCAATATGAACCAGTTGATCAGCAAGCGCCTGCTGGGACGTGAACCCTCGGAGCAGGAAGCGCCCGTGGTGCTGGATGAATACGCCAACACCAGTTCAGCCGGTTCCGTCATCGCATTGCACAAGCACAAGTCCGGGCTGGCGACGGACGACATCACGGTGCTTTGCGCCTTTGGCGCCGGCTATTCCGCCGGCTCCGTCATTCTGCGTCAGCGATAGCCTCGACGCGATCGGCCCGTCCGGATCAGGGCGGGCCAACGACCCACTGATTCCCCATGCGAAATACCTCGACGCAAGTCAAATACCTCCGCGACTACCAGGCGCCCCGGTTTCTGGTTGACCGCACCGAACTGCATTTCGATATCCGTGATGGCGAGACGCTGGTGACTGCAACGCTGCAGCTGGCGCGTGCCACGCCCGGCAGCCAGGATGCGTTGTCCCTTGATGGGGATGACCTCACGTTGTTGTCCGTGGTCGTCGATGGCCAGCCCTGGAGCGATCACCAGGTCGGCGAGGGTGTGTTGCTCGTCAATGGCCTGCCAGACCGCTGTACGCTGTCAACCCAGGTGCGCATTCATCCTGAGCAGAACACCGCCCTGGAAGGGCTTTATGCCTGCGGGCCTTATCTCGTCACCCAATGCGAGGCCACGGGCTTTCGCCGCATCACCTACTTCCCGGATCGCCCCGATGTGCTTTCCCGCTATCGGGTCAGCATCGAGGCGGATGCAGCACGCTACCCCACGCTGTTGTCGAACGGGAACTGCATCGAGACGCGTGAGCTGGCTGGCGGCCGACATCTGGCTGTGTGGGACGATCCGCACCCCAAACCGTCTTACCTGTTCGCACTTGTGGCCGGTTCCTTTGAGCAGCTGGCGGGCGAGTACACAACAACCTCGGGTCGCCGGGTATCGCTGGAACTCTATGCGGACAAGGGCCAGGGCAAGCGACTGGGGTTTGCGCTCGAATCGCTGATCGAGTCGATGCGCTGGGATGAGGTCCACTACGGCCGTGAGTACGACCTGGATCGCTATCTCATCGTCGCGGCGGGCGCATTCAACATGGGGGCCATGGAGAACAAGGGGCTCAACATCTTCAACACGAGCTGCCTGCTCGCGGACCCGGACACGGCCACTGACGCCGGCTATCGTGTCGTGCGTGACGTCATCGCGCATGAGTACTTCCACAACTGGACGGGGAACCGGATCACCTGTCGTGACTGGTTCCAGCTCAGCCTTAAGGAAGGGCTGACTGTGTTCCGCGAGCAGCAGTTCTCGGAGACGGTGAACGACCCGGCGGTGGCGCGTGTTGAACAAGTACGCGGACTGCGCGCTTTCCAGTTTCCTGAAGATGCCGGGCCGATGGCGCATCCCGTGCGTCCCGAATCCTATGTCGAGATGAACAATTTCTACACGGCCACGGTGTACGAAAAGGGTTCGGAAGTGATTCGTATGATGCGCACCCTGGTGGGCGAGGCAGGGTTCCGACGCGGCATGGATGTGTACTTCGAGCGGCATGACGGTCAGGCCGTGACCATCGAGGATTTCGTCGCCGCAATCGAAGCGGGTAGTGGAGTCGATTTGTCGGCATTCCGCATCTGGTATGCCCAGGCGGGGACGCCGCGTGTTCAGGTCAGGGACCAGTGGGACGCTGCCACCGGAACCTACCAGCTAAGGCTTTCACAGCAGCTCGCACCGACCCGTGGGCAACCGGACAAGCAGCCGGCGCCAATCCCGCTGAGCGTGGCCTTGTTCAACCGTGATGGCCAGCGTCTATCACAGGCCGCTGAAACAACACTGCAACAGACTCAGGAGGGCGTGCTTGTCTTGGATGCTCCAACGGCAGATGTTCAGTGGGCAGGGCTAAGCGAGCGCCCGATTCTCTCCATGCTCCGGGGTTTCTCGGCGCCCGTGCGCTTGCACTTCGAGCAGCCGGACGCAGATTTGTCGCTGTTGATGCGCGCCGAGGATGACGCCTTTGCCCGCTGGGAAGCCGGGCAGCGGCTGGTTCACGCGGCCTTCGCCGATTTCCTGGCCGGCGACGATGCGCGTGGCAAGGCGCGGCTTTCGGCCTTCTGCCAAGCAGTGGCCGCGACCGATCCGGAGGCGCCGATCGTGGGCGAGTGGCTGGACCTGCCCAGCACGGTGGAGTTCACCGATGGGCTGGAGCGAGTCGACGTGGATGCCGTCCTTGTGGCGGATGGCTGCGTACGTCGCGCCGTGGCAGAGGGGTTGCGTGAGCAACTCCATGCTTGGTATCTCGCTGCCGAAACCGAACAGCCCTACCGGTTCGACGCGGATCAGGCGCATCGGCGTCGCCGGCGCACAGCCTGCCTTCAGCTTCTGGCCCGTGTCGACGCCGATTTGGCGGTGGACCTGGCCAGTACGCTGTTGTCCTCGGCTGACAATCTGACGGATCGTCTGGCGGCATTGGCGGCCGTGAATGATCTGGACCGGTCCGAACGTGGCGAATTGTTTGATGCCTTTGCCCAGCGGTGGGGTGACGAAGCCCTGGCCATGGACAAGTGGTACCAGTTGCAGGCGGTGTCTGCTGTTCAGGGCATGCCGGCCGGCATTGCTGAATTGGCCATGCGTGCGGATTATGATCGCGGTGTGCCGAACCGCGTTCGTGCGCTGTTTGGTGCGTTTGGACAGCGTCATTTCGCCGGGCTGCACGCCGCCAGCGGCGAGGGCTATCGCCTGTTGGCCGACGAGGTGCTCACCATGGACAGTCTGAATCCGCAGGTTGCCTCGCGACTGGTTCGTCCGCTGACACAGCTGGCCCGGATTGACGGTGAGCGCGCGGAGTGGATGCGAAACGCATTGGAACGTATTGCGGCGAAGCAGGATCTGTCGGCGGATGTGAGGGAAATCGTATCGGCGGCGCTCTGAGCCAGTCAGCGTCAGTGGCCTGCCGGTTTTCTGTGGAATGGCGCGGGATCATGAGACTGTCACAGTTTCGTCATCTCATCGCCATAGGGTTTCCGCGCCGTGAGCGCGGGGGAGTGCGTGATCGGTGACCACCCGTTCAGCAAAAGCGCCACTCATGCAAGGCAAGCATATTCTCGTCGTCGAAGACGAAGCCCCGATTCGGGACATGGTCCGATTTGCGCTGGAGCGCAAGGGACTCACGGTGACTGAGGCCGCCGATGTGCAGGATGCACGCTTGGCCATCGCCAGCAAGCGACCGGATCTGATGCTGCTCGACTGGATGCTGCCAGGCGTGTCCGGGATCGAGTTTGCCAGGGAGATTCGCGCGGACAGCAATCTGCGTGACATGCCCATCATCATGCTCACCGCCCGTGCCGAGGAAGAGGACAAGGTCCGTGGCCTGAATACGGGCAGTGATGACTACATGGCCAAGCCGTTCTCGACCTCGGAGCTGCTGGCGCGCATC
Organism: Pseudomonadota bacterium; assembly: GCA_036156195.1. Classification (GTDB taxonomy): domain Bacteria; phylum Pseudomonadota; class Gammaproteobacteria; order Nevskiales; family OUC007; genus Abyssibacter. The sequence continues at coordinate 13,462 of JAYZUZ010000012.1, forward strand.
CAGGCTGTGCTGCGTCGGGCGTTGCCGGGTGGCGTGGATGAGCGCATCGAAGTTCAGGGTCTGGAGGTCGACACCGCAAGCCAGCGTGTGACCGCCAACGGCGAGGCGGTCAAGCTTGGCCCGACGGAGTACCGTCTGCTCAATTTCTTTGTCAGCAACCCGGAACGGGTCTACACGCGTGAGCAGGTTCTTGATCGCGTCTGGGGGCAGAACGTCTACGTCGAGGAACGAACGGTCGATGTGCATATCCGACGCCTGCGTAAAGCGCTGACCCCCTTCGGCTATGCCGATTACATTCAGACGGTCCGCGGGACCGGCTACCGCTTCTCGACCAAGGTGTGACCGTCGAGCTCGCATGGCAGGGTGAACTGCGACGCATTGGCCTATGGGCAATGCTTGGTTTGCTCGTGGGTGTGTGGGTCGACTCGCTGGCCTGGGGGCTGTGTGCGGCGACAGTGCCTTATGCGTTCTGGCACACCGTCCAGGCGTACCGGTTAACCAAGTGGCTGTCTGGCGGGCGGTTGAGCGAGATTCCTGAGGCCACAGGACTCTGGGGGTCGATCTTCGAAGGCATCTACAGCCTCAAACGGCGGAATCGCAAACGTAAGCGTCGTCTGGCGGCCATCGTCTCCGAATTTCAGGCATCTACTGCAGCACTGCCGGATGCCGCCGTGGTGATCAACCGGGACGAAGAGATCGTCTGGTTCAATCAGGCGGCGAGCCGCTTACTTGGATTTGGTACCCAGCGGGATGTGGGTCAGCGCATCGGATTCCTGCTACGCAGCCCGGATTTCAACCGCTACATCGAGTCCGGCGACTACGAGAGCGGTGTGGAGATTGCCGCACCCAACAACGAAGATGTCACGCTGAATATCCGCTTGGTTCCCTATGGCAATCAGCAACGTCTGCTGATTGCTCGGGATGTCTCCCATTTGCATCGCTTGGAACAGACTCGCCGCGATTTTGTGGCCAATGCCTCTCATGAGCTGCGGACCCCGCTGACGGTCTTGTCAGGTTACCTGGACATGATGGAGCAGGAGGGCGATAGCGAGCTTGATGGCTGGCGCACGCCGATTCTCGAAATGCGCAACCAGGCGCATCGCATGCAGCGCATCATTACGGATTTGCTCAAGCTGGCGCGACTGGAAACCAACACCTTGGATGTTGGTCTGGAGCCGGTGGACATCGCCGATGTCGTGCGTGAACTCGAAGACGAGGCCCGTGAATTGTCGCAGGGGCGCCATACACTGGAATTCTCTGCGCAGCCGCAGGTTTTTGTGACCGGTCGTCGCAGCGAGCTCTACAGTTGTCTGTCCAATCTGGTCTTCAATGCATTGCAGTACACCCCGGAAGGTGGCTCGATCTCGGTGCGTTGGTGGCGGGATGAACGGGGTGCCCATTTCAGTGTCAGAGACACCGGCATCGGCGTGTCGAGCCGGGATCTGCCTCGCCTGACCGAGCGTTTTTATCGCGTCGATGTGGCCCGCTCGCGCGAAACCGGTGGTACCGGGTTGGGGCTGGCCATTGTCAAACATGCACTGGAACGACATCAGGGCGAGCTCGAAATCGAGAGTGAGGAAGGAAAGGGCAGCTGCTTCACCTGTCATTTCCCGCTTGAGCGCCTGCAGGAGCAGGCCGCCTGACTGTCACAAAACTGTCACAAAGGCTTCATAGCCTTCACACGCCTCGCGCCTAGCCTTTCGGGCTGGAACACGCATCAACCCTTAGGAAAATCCCATGAAATTCAGACATTGCCTGGTCGCCCTGAGCGCGGCCGTCGCACTGCCGCTCTCCGCCCAGGCGGCCGGCGTGGACGACGATCTCCCCACTTACCAGAAGGCGCAGGGTGTTGCCGGCAACCTGTCCAGCGTGGGTTCGGACACGCTCGCCAACCTGATGACGCTGTGGACCGAAGAGTTCAAGCGGCTGTACCCGAATGTAAACATCCAGGTGCAGGCTGCCGGTTCTTCCACGGCGCCGCCGGCCCTGACCGAGGGAACCTCTAATCTTGGTCCGATGAGCCGCCGCATGAAGGACGGCGAGATCGAAGCGTTCGAGCGCAAGTTCGGCTACAAGCCCACGCCGGTTGGTGTAGCGATCGATGCGCTGGCCGTGTTCGTGAACAAGGACAACCCGATTGAGGGCATGTCGTTGCAGCAGGTCGATGCCGTCTTCTCCTCGACCCTGAAGTGCGGGGCGGATACCGCTGCCGATCGCTGGGGCCAGCTGGGTTTGACCGGAGCCTGGACCGAACGTCCGATCCAGCTCTACGGCCGCAACTCGGTCTCGGGCACCTACGGCTATTTCAAGAAGGTTGCGCTGTGTAAGGGTGATTACCGCAATAACGTCAACGAGCAGCCGGGTTCGGCCTCTGTGGTGCAGTCGGTGGCGACTGGCCTGAATGCCATCGGCTATTCGGGAACTGGCTACGTGACCTCGGGTGTCCGCGCGCTGCCCTTGTCCAAGAAGGCGGGGGGCAAGCTCTACGCACCGACGCCGGAAAACGCGATTTCGGGCAAGTATCCGCTGGCGCGTGTGCTGTATGTGTACGTGAACAAGCACCCGAACAAGCCGATGTCTCCGCTGGAAGTTGAGTTCCTGTCCATGGTCCTATCCAAGGTCGGGCAGGAAGTTGTCGTGAAGGACGGGTATATTCCGCTGCCTGCGGCCCAGGCTGCGAAGGAACTGGCCAAGGTCAAGTAAGACTGGCCAGCAAGTTCGTGCGAGACCTGGCGGGAGGCTCTAATGGGGTCTCCCGCTTTCTTTTGACAGTGGAGCCGCGGGTTCCGACAAGACATTGGGAGTTTGGGAAGTGATTAAGACGATCAAAGGAATGGCGCTGGCTGCCTGCGCCGGCGGGTTGATTGCGCAGCCTGCGCTGGCGGATTCGGTTTCGACCAAGGGTGGTATCAAGGTCAAGTCCGATGATGGCAGCTTCGTGGGTGAGTTCGGTGGCCGGCTGATGCTGGATGCGGCCGTCTTCGATAACGACACCGCCGATAACGTGAGTGGCACCGAATTCCGCCGTCTGCGCCTGCATTCGAAGGGCAAGATCCACGGTCTTGGCTACAAGATTGAGGTTGACTTCGCCGACGGCGACACCGTCACCAAGGATGCGCATCTGCAAATGGCGGTCGCCGGCGGCAAGCTCACCATCGGTCAGTTCAAGCAGTACTTCACGATGGAGAACCTGACCAGCTCCCGCTACACCACGTACATGGAGCGCTCGTATCTCACCAGCTTCTCGCCCTCATATCAGGTCGGTGTCGGTTACTGGGGCAACTACGAAGCGGTTGGCTACGGCGTCTCGGCGTTCAATGCTTACCAGGATGAAGATGCCGATGGTGGTAACGGGACCACGGAAGGTGTGGGTGCATCGGCTCGCGTGATTTTCTCGCCATCGCTCAGTGATGATGTGCAGCTGCATGTGGGTGGTTCTGCGCTCGTGACAGGCGGGATCGAAGGGCGTAATCGCGTCCGTGTGCGTGTGGCCGGTCACCTGTCCGACGCGTCGCGCTACGACATCGTCAACATCAACACCGGCGAGCGCTCGGAATCAACACTGTATGCGGTCGAGTTCGCCAGCATCGCCGGCCCGCTGTCCGTACAGGCGGAATACCTGGGTGGCAGCTTTGAGACCGAAACGGTTGAGCAGGATGTGGCCGCGTTTTACGCAAGCACCAGCTACTTCCTGACCGGGGAGTCTCGTCCGTTCAATGCCAGTACCGGCAAGTTCGGCCGTGTGAAGCCGCGCAAGGCACATGGGGCCTACGAAATTGCCGCGCGCTACGACTACGTCGAGAACGACAGCAGCGACTTTGAAATCGAGTCGGTGACCCTGGGTCTGAACTGGTACATGAACCCGCAGGTTCGCTTCATGCTGAACTACATTGCCGCCGATGTGGCCGAAGGCAGTGACGAGCCCAACGCGGTGACTGCGCGGATGCAATTCGACTTCTAGTCGATTGCGTTGCTGTCTGGCGCCGGCCTTATCGATTCGATCAGGCCGGCGTTCGGTTTTATTGTGCTGTTCTCGACCGAGCTGGTTGCGGACAGTGCGAGCCGGGCAGTCATCCGACTGTCACCGGTGCTGACTAGACTTCGAGCATGGAACAGACATCCCGAGGCACGCATCCAGGGCTGGACAAGGACGATCGCGCAGGTAGCGACCGTTTGATCCAGTGGCGCTACTTCAAGGATCGTATGGCCACTGTTGCCGTCGGAATTGGCGGTGTGGGTGTACTGGTCGCGATTCTGCTGATTTTTTTCTACCTGGCTTGGGTGGTGTTGCCGCTGTTCGCGCCAGCATCCATGGACAAGGTCGCTGAATACGCTGACCCCATGGGTGAACCCGCCTTGCGACTGTCCATTGAGGAGCAGGCCGAGGTTGCGACCCATGTGGGTACCAGTGGTCTGGTTCGCTATTTCGATCTGATGACTGGTGAGTTGCGGGGACAGTCGCAAATCCCGATCCCTGCCGACGCCGCAATCGCCTCGTTCGATGAGATCGACGCTAACCGCGGTGTCTTCGGGTTATTACTGGACGACGGCGGATTAATCGTCGTCAAGGAAGTCCACAGAATTCAGTTTGATGACCAGGGACGACGCGTCGTCTCCAGCCTCGATTATCCCTACGGCGAAGCACCGATCGACACCGGGCTCACGGCGGTGCGGTCACTGGATATCCGGGTCAGTCCGGAGTCGCTGCTCATTGCGGCTGTGATGGCAGACGGTCGGATTGAGCTCAAGCGCTACGTTCAGGAAGTCGGTCTGTTCGGCGGTAGTGGCGAACTCACCCAGGATGAGCAGGTCAGCCTAAGCCTGGATCTGCCGCCGGAGCAGGGCATCGAGCGTCTGCTGCTCGATCCCGCCGAAAACTGGCTGCATGTACTGACGGATGCGGGCGAGGTGGTGACCACCAATATCCGTCGCCTGGATCGCCTGGAGCGGTTGGGACCTGTGACGGTCGCCGGTGATGACGCCCATGTGGTGGATGCCCGCTACCTGAATGGTGGCATCTCGCTGCTGGTGACGACGTCTGACGGGCGGATTACGCAGCTGTTTCCCGTTCGCGACGCCGGTGCTGGCTGGCGGTTGCAAAAGGTGCGCGAGTTTGAGGCACCCGGCGAGGCCATGGTGTCGGCGCTGGATATCGAACAGCGCCGGCGCGGATTTGTCGCTGCAGATGCGGCCGGTCGCGTCGCTATTTATTACGCCACCTCGCATCGCCAACTACTGAACGAGGCCGTGGTCGACGGCCCCATCGTGGACATCGCCCTGGCGCCGCGTGCTGATCGCCTGCTGGTTGCCAGTCGCGACGGCATGCTGTCCATATTTGACGTTCACAACGAACATCCCGAGGTGTCGCTCAGCTCGTTGTGGGGCAAGGTCTGGTACGAGAGCTATCCCGAACCTGACTATGTCTGGCAGTCGTCGTCAGCGACCAGCGATTTCGAACCCAAGTTCAGCCTGATGCCGCTGTCCTTCGGTACGCTCAAGGCGGCGTTTTACGCGATGCTGTTCGCCATGCCACTGGCGATTTGCGGTGCCATTTACACCGCGTATTTCATGTCGCCAGAGCTGCGGCAGATCGTGAAGCCGACAATCGAGATCATGGAAGCCCTGCCCACGGTGATTCTGGGTTTTCTGGCAGGTCTGTGGCTGGCACCCGTTCTTGAACTGAACATGCCCGGCGCATTTCTGCTGATCATGATGTTGCCGCTCGCAATCCCGTTGTCCGGTTTTCTCTGGACACGCTTTCCTGCCGCAGTGCGCCATCGGGTGCCGGATGGCTGGGTGCCCGCACTGCTCATCCCCGTCGTGGTGTTCATCGGCTGGCTGGCCTTCGCTCTGTCGCGTCCGGTTGAGGCCGCCTTGTTCGGTGGCAGCATGCCGCTTTGGCTGAACAACGAGATGGGGATTACCTACGATCAACGCAACGCGTTGGTGGTCGGACTTGCCATGGGTTTTGCGGTGATCCCGACCATCTTCTCGATTGCTGAAGATGCGGTGTTCTCGGTGCCCAAGCAGTTGTCTCAGGGGTCTTTGGCCCTCGGCGCCACCCCTTGGCAAACCCTGGTGCGTGTGGTGCTCCCGACGGCCAGTCCGGGCATGTTCTCTGCCGTGATGATCGGTATGGGGCGTGCCGTAGGTGAGACGATGATTGTGCTGATGGCCACTGGCAACACGCCCATTATGGATATGAGCATCTTCCAGGGTATGCGGACCTTGTCTGCAAACATCGCCGTCGAGATGCCTGAGTCGGAGGTGGGCAGCACGCACTTCAGGCTGCTATTCCTGTCCGGCCTGGTGCTGTTTCTGTTCACCTTCTTCTTCAACACGCTGGCGGAAGTCGTTCGTCAGCGGCTCCGCCGCAAGTACAGCACGCTATGAGCCAGCAGAAGTCGATTACCCGGACCCGCGCCGGAAGCTTTTCCGAGTGGTATGCCTCCGGGCAGCCTTGGGTTTGGTTCACCGGTGGAGCAGTGGCCTTGTCCGGCCTCATGGTCGTGGGGCTGCTGGCCCTGATCGCAATCCGGGGTCTTGGCCATTTCTGGCCCGCGCCGCTTGTGGAGTCCGTCTATGTTGAGCCCGGTCAGGAACCGCGACCGCTGATTGCGCAGCTCGGCTACAGCGAAACGGTGAGCACGGCGCGTCTGCAGTCCGCCGGTATCCCGGTTGATGGTGATCAGGAGTTCTACGAACGCCGTCTGGTCAAGGTTGCAAATCGGGATGTCTATGGGGCCGATTTCCGCTACCTGCTCGATGACTGGATACAACAGCGCAGCACACCAGAGACGCTTAGCGTTTTTGAACGTCTGGAGTGGGGTGATCTCTACGGCTATCTGATCGCCGTGAGTGAGCACGGTGAGCCTGTCGCCGGCGAGGGGGATGATCTCTGGTCAGAGTTTCAGGCTAGGCACGCGCGCGCCCGTGATCTCTATCACCAGATCGAGCACATTCAGGAAGGTGCCATCGGGGCGGTTAATTACGATCTCGAGGAGTTGCGTCTGCGCGAGCGTCGCCTGGAGTTGAACGACCGGGTGACGTCGGAAGCATTGGCGGAGATACAGCAGTCTCGCGAGGCGCTGAACACCCGGTACCGTGAACTGCAGGGCGAGTTGGATGCGTTGAACGAGGCGATCGAGCGCGACAGCATTACGGTACGCGTCCAGAACGGCCGAACGGTGACGGTCTCGCTGGCCGAGGTGGTTCGAGGCTATCGACCCAACGCCATGAGCCTGCCGGGCAAAGTGCAGTTCTACTTTGCCAAGATCTGGGAATTCGTCAGCGACGACCCCCGTGAGGCGAACACAGAAGGTGGTGTTTTCCCGGCGATCTTCGGCACCGTGCTGATGGTCATGCTGATGTCCGTATTCGTCACACCCTTTGGTGTGGTTGCGGCGTTGTATCTGCGCGAGTACGCCAAACAGGGCGTGGTCACCCGGGTGATTCGCATTGCCGTCAACAACCTCGCGGGCGTGCCTTCGATTGTGTACGGGGTGTTTGGTCTGGGCTTCTTCGTTTACGCCCTGGGTGGCTCCATTGACCAGTTGTTCTTTCCGGCGGCATTACCGTCGCCGACGTTTGGCACCGGAGGCATTTTCTGGGCTTCGTTGACGCTGGCGCTGCTCACGCTGCCGGTGGTGATTGTTTCCACGGAGGAAGGCCTGGCGCGAATTCCACGTTCGTTACGTGAGGCCAGCCTCGCGCTGGGTGCTACAAAGGCCGAGACGCTGTGGAAAATCGTGCTACCCATGTCCAGCCCGGCCATGATGACCGGTCTCATTCTGGCGATTGCGCGTGCAGCCGGTGAGGTGGCCCCACTGATGCTGGTGGGTGTCGTCAAACTGGCGCCGTCACTGCCGCTGGATGGGAACTTCCCGTATCTGCACCTGGATCGCAAATTCATGCATCTGGGCTTTCATATCTACGACGTCGGCTTTCAGAGTCCGAATGTCGAGGCGGCTCGGCCGCTGGTCTACGCCACCGCATTGTTACTGGTGCTGGTGATCGTCATACTCAACCTCGCCGCCGTTCGGATTCGCAACCGGTTGCGTGAACGTTACCGGGCTCTGGAGCACTAATCATCATGGAGCAACCCATGCGAAGCAAAGACAAGGACGCCTACATCGACAGTCTCGACGTGGAAGAGATTGGCGCGCGTCCGGTCGCTGCGTCTGCTGCTGACATCGCTATGTCAGTGCACGACCTGAACCTCTTCTACGGGGACAAGCAGGCGCTCAAAAACATCAACCTGGACATCAAGAAGGGAGAGGTCACCGCCTTCATTGGTCCCAGCGGTTGCGGCAAATCGACGCTGTTGCGCTGTTTTAACCGCATGAACGACCTGGTCGACACGGTGAATATCACCGGCGAGATTCGCCTGGGCGATAAAAACATCTTTGACAAGGATGTGGATGTGGCCCGGCTGCGGCGTCAGGTGGGCATGGTGTTTCAGAAGCCCAATCCGTGTCCCAAGTCGATCTACGAGAACGTGGCATACGGCCTGCGTTTAGCCGGGGTCAAAAAGAAGCGTGTGCTCGATGAGACCGTCGAATGGGCGCTCAAGGGGGCGGCACTTTGGGACGAGGTGAAGGATCGCCTGAACGAATCCGCGCTGGGTATGTCCGGTGGTCAGCAACAGCGCCTGGTGATTGCGCGGTCCATCGCCATTCAGCCGGATGTGCTGTTGCTCGATGAGCCCTGTTCGGCCCTGGATCCGATTTCCACGCTAAAGGTCGAAGAGCTGATCGCAGAACTGAAGAAGGACTTCACGATCCTGATCGTGACACACAATATGCAGCAGGCGGCGCGTGTGTCGGATTACACCGCCTTCATGTATCTCGGTGAGATGGTTGAGTTCGGTGACACCGACCAACTATTCACGAACCCCAGCAAGAAACAAACAGAAGACTACATCACGGGACGTTACGGCTAGCCGTCGTCTCTGGAGACCCCATGAGCAACGCAGACCTGCATCTTTCCAGCCATATTTCTAAGCAGTTCAACGCCGAACTGGACGATATCCGCCAGCGGGTGTTGACCATGGGCGGGCTGGTCGAGCAGCAGGTCTCCGAGGCCGTGCGCGCGCTGACCGAGGCCGACGGTGAGCTTGGCCAGCAAGTTGCCAACCGCGATTACAAGGTCAATGCCATGGAAGTCGGCATTGATGAAGAATGCATTCGCGTGCTTGCTCGGCGGCAACCCGCTGCAACCGACTTGCGTCTGATCATGGCGGTTGTCAAGACGATTACCGACCTTGAGCGGATTGGTGACGAGGCCGAGAAGATCGGTCGTATGGCGGCCAGTCTGGCATCCAATCCACCCCCGGGAGGGTCTTTGTCGCCGGTAGAGACCATGGGGCGGCGCGTGTCGGCCATGGTTCATCGTGTGCTCGACGCCTTTGCACGTCTGGATGCGGAAGACGCACTGGATATCGCCCGGGAAGACCGCAAGGTGGATTCAGAATACGACGCGATCTCGCGCCAATGCCTGACGTTCATGCTGGAAGATCCGCGCACTATCCGCCCCGTGATGGACTTGCAGTGGGCGGTGCGGGCGCTGGAGCGCATTGGCGATCACGCAAGCAATATCAGCGAGTACGTCATTTACCTGATTCAGGGCAAGGATGTTCGGCACACCAGTCTTGCCCAGATGGAAGCAGAGCTGGAATCCAGCAACAGCTAGATCCGGCCTCAGACACGCACGGTATTTCGGGAGCCGGCCGCCGAGCAGGGAACCATTCGGATCCATGGCTCTGACTCGGTTAATGGGCTGTGGCGGTCTGGTATGCTCTCGCTTGATTTCCAGACGATTTTCCGCGACTTGATGCGCCAACGATTGCTTGTCGCCGGGCTGGTGATTCTGTGCCTGGCAGCCACCGCTTTGGCGCTTTATACCTTCCGGCTGGATGTCGAACTGCGTGAGCGCTTTGACGGCGTTCGCTGGGCCTTGCCCGCCCAGATCTACGCGGCGCCTCTTGAACTGTATGCCGGCAAGCGCCTGGGCCCACAGGATGTCGTTCACGAACTCGGGCGGCTGGGCTATCGCAGCCGCAACAATGCTCAGCGCGCGGGGACTTATTCCGTTCAGGGTGATCGCATCCGGGTGGCTTCTCGGGGTTTTCAGTTTTGGGACGGCGCGGAGCCGGAACGGCTTGTCGACATCCGTTTTGGTGACGGGGGCATCCGCAGCATCCAGGATGCGGGTGGTGGTTCCGTGCCCATCATGCGACTGGACCCCATGCTCATCGGCAGCATCTTCCCCAAGCATGGTGAGGATCGCGTGCTGGTTCGGCTGGACGATGTGCCGCCACTGCTCGTCAATACCTTGATTGCGGTCGAGGATGGTGATTTCTATCGTCACTACGGTATTGATTGGACAGGTATTGCGCGTGCAGCCTGGGCGAACCTCCAGGCGGGCGGGGTGGTGCAGGGTGGGAGCACCATCACTCAGCAGTTGATCAAGAATTTCTTCCTGAGCAGCGAACGCACCTGGGTGCGCAAGGCCAAGGAAGCCCTGATGGCCATCCTGCTGGAAGTGCACTACAGCAAGCAGGAAATACTCGAGGCCTACCTCAACGAGGTGTATCTCGGGCAGGACGGCCCCCGGGCCGTGCACGGCTTCGGGCTGGCCAGCGGGTTCTACTTCGGCAAGCCGCTAGGAGAACTGTTGCCCGAGGAGATCGCGCTGATGGTGGGGCTGGTCAAAGGGCCGTCCTACTACAACCCGCGCAGAAACCCTGAGCGATCCTTGGCGCGGCGCAATCTCGTGCTTGATCGCATGGAAGCCGATGGACTGATTTCCGCCGAAGAGGCGGCGGCCGCACGGGCGGCGAAGCTGGGCGTACGTCCTCGTGGAGACCGGGGCACCTCGCAGTACCCGGCGTATGTGGATCTCGTCCGACGGCAATTACAGGCCCAGTACCGGGAGCAAGACCTCACCAGCGAAGGACTCCGCATCTTCACGGCCTTCGATCCCCGTGTTCAGGCCGCTGCAGAACAGGCCGTGCTGGCGGGTCTGGATGCCATTGAACAGGGTCGGGGCATCGAGGCCGGCTCTCTGGAAGCGGCCGCTGTCGTCACGTCGGTCGAGACGGGTGAAATCCTGGCGTTGGTAGGAGGGCGGCAGGCTGGTTACGCCGGTTTCAACCGGGCCTTGGATGCACAGCGCCCCATCGGTTCGCTGGCCAAGCCGCTGGTTTATCTGGCAGCGCTGTCGCGCCCCGATGAGTATCGCCTGACGACACCGGTTCCGGATGCGCCGATCCGGTTGGACATGCCCAATGGCAGTACCTGGATGCCCGAAAACTACGACCGCGAGTTACACGGCGACGTCCCGTTGTACGAAGCCCTGTCCAAGAGCTACAACCTGGCGACCGTGCAACTGGCCTTGCAGGTCGGGATGGATGACGTGGCCCGGCAATATGTACTGCTGGGGGATGACACCAAGCCCGCGCCGCTGCCATCACTGGCGCTGGGGGCCGTCGAGCGTTCCCCGCTGGCAGTCGCTCAGCTTTACAACTCGCTGGGCGCGGGGGGATTTGTTACCCCGTTACAGGCGATTCGCGATGTGCAGGATCGGGAAGGCCAGCCCTTGGAGCGCTTTGCGCGACGCCTGCGAGGCGGTCCGGACGCCGGCGCCGTCGGCCTGGTCCAGTGGGCAATGAATCGGGTGATGATCGACGGGACGGCACGAAGCGCACAGCGGTATCTGCGCTCGACCACACTGGCAGGCAAGACCGGCACCACAGATGAGCTACGTGACAGCTGGTTCGCCGGCTTTGGCGGCGATGTGCAGGCGACGGTCTGGGTGGGGCGTGATGACAACAAGCCGGCGCAGCTAACCGGCGCCTCCGGCGCGCTGCAGCTCTGGTCTCGAATCATGGCGGCACTGGATCCACGACCTGTCGATTTGTTTGCGACTGGTCAGGCAGAGCCCGTCTGGGTTGTGCCGCAGCAGGATGCGTTGGCAGATACCCGCTGTGAAGACCGCCTGCTGGTACCGTACCTACCGGGGTCTGCGCCGGATGCCTGGGCCAGTTGCGCGGAGCAGGCGGATTCCGATGCCGGATTTTGGGAGCGATTGTTCGGACCATGAAGCCTCTTTTTCTCATTACTCTGCTGAGCTGTCTGCTTTCTGCCTGCGGGACGCTGCGTCAAGAAGGGCAGCGGGAGCCAGTGTGGCCGTACCCGGAGCCGCCCGTCGTCGACGATGCGGACCAGACGCCGGCGCGCCGGCAGTCCCCCGCGCCGTGGGAACAACCCGCCGAACCGCGACCGATTGACCCGGAGCCCTGGGAAGAGGCCACGCCGATTCCTGCGCCGGAACGTCCGGCGTTCACGGGACCGCGCAATCTGCGTGACCAGGCTGGACCGGCGGCGCTGGCGCTGGCCGATCAGGCCGCTACGCAGCGTGCTCAGGGGGATCTGTCCGGTGCGGCGGCCCAGCTTGAGCGTGCGCTGCGCATTGAACCCAGGAATCCGTTTCTGTGGTTGTTACTGGGGCAGATTCATCTGGAGCAGTCGGACCCGGAACAAGCCCGGCAAATGGCACGGCGTGCCCGGTCGCTGGCGTCGGGGAACCCCTATGTCGACGCGCCCGCGTGGCGCATCGCCGAAGCAGCCTGGCGTGTGGAGGGCAACACCCAGCAGGCCGAGGAGTCCGCACGAGCTGCCGAGCAGGCGGAACTGTCACAAACGTGACTCGACGTGCAGGGCGCCCATGTGCCGGCGTGGTGACATGACGTGACCAAGGTTGCGCGCGTATTCGAGGCGGGCGGAGCGCTTGCGCAAGCCTTCCCCGGGTTTCAGCCCCGAGCCCAACAGACGGCAATGGCTGAGTCGGTGGCCCGGGCAATTGAGACGCGGGAGCCCTTGGTCGTCGAGGCGGCGACTGGCACCGGCAAGACGCTAGCCTATCTCGTGCCCGCATTGCTCAGTGGCCAGCGCAGCTTGATCTCAACGGGCACCAAGGCCTTGCAGGATCAGCTGTATGAGCGTGATCTCCCCGCAGCGCGGGACGCCTTAGCGGTGGGTGGTCGAATCGCTCGGCTCAAAGGGCGCTCCAACTACTTGTGTCTCTACCGCATGGAGCAGGCGTTGGATGACGGCAGCCTGTCTCCCCTGGTGCGACGGGACGTGCAACGGGTACGGCGTTGGGCCGGGCGGACCCTGGACGGCGATCTCGCCGGTGTCGAAGGCCTGAGCGAGGACTCGCCTGCGCGCGTGTATGTGTCTTCCACGGCGGACAATTGTCTCGGACAGCGCTGCCCGCGCTTTGAAGACTGTTGGGTCATGGATGCTCGCCGCAAGGCGCAGGCTGCAGATGTTGTGGTGGTGAACCACTACTTATTGTTTGCCGATTTGGCACTCAAGGACACGGGCTTTGCGGAGCTGTTGCCCGGCGCCGATATCGTTATTGTCGATGAAGCCCATCAGATACCTGACGTCGCGGGGCAGTTCTTCGGCTATGCGCTGTCAGCGCGACAACTGCGTGAGCTGGCTGGTGATGCTCAGCGTGAGGCCGAGCAGGTGGGCGCGGGCGGTACGTCGCTCGTCGACTGTCTGCATGCCTTATCGGATCAGGTCGACGCGCTTTATCGCAGTCTGCCGCGGGTGGGTGGACGACAGGCCTGGGATTCCGCGTTCGCCGATGTCACGGCCCAGGAGGCATTGCTCGCACTGGGTGAGGGGCTGCTGAGGGTCCAGGAACAGCTGCAAGCGGTGGAGCAGGCCAGCGAGGGGCTGGCGACCTGTGTCCAGCGCTGCGAAGTGCTTTGCGCACGGTTGCAGGCGATTAGTGGAGAGCAGGAAGCCGATCATGTCCGCTGGGCTGAGGTCAGCCGGAGCAACTTCGCCTTGCGTTGCACGCCGTTGGTGATCGCGGACCGATTTCAAGCCTCCCGAGACCGCGAACCCGCCGCCTGGATATTCTCGTCCGCGACCCTGGCTGTGGATGGTCGATTCGACCATTTCAAGCGCGAAATCGGCGCAGAGCAGGCGGAAGAGGTCGCGTTTGACAGCCCTTTCGATTTTCAGCGGCAGGCACGACTTTATCTGCCCGCGATGCCCGACCCGCGCGCGCCGGAGTATCGCGCGGCGGTGGCCGATGCTGCAGTCGAACTGATTGAGGCCAGCGCCGGCGGGGCGTTTCTGCTGTGTACCAGCCATGCCGCCGTCAGGGATTACGGTCAATGGTTGTCCGAGCGTTCCGGTCTGCGGGTGTTGCAACAAGGCCTGGCCCCTAAGAACCACTTGCTCGACGCATTCCGCGAAGATGGCAATGCGGTGCTTGTCGGGACCCAATCGTTCTGGGAAGGGGTGGATGTGCCGGGGCGGGCGCTGCGCCTGGTCATGATCGACCGGCTGCCCTTCATGTCACCCAGCGATCCGTTGCTGCGGGCACGGGTGGATTGGCTGAAGGAGCAGGGGCTGGAGCCTTTTCGTGACTATCAAATCCCCCACGCGGCGATGACGCTGAAGCAGGGTGCCGGCCGGCTGATCCGGGGTGCTGAGGACCGCGGCGTGTTGGTGATCTTTGATGCGCGTATCCATCGCACGGGTTATGGCCGTGCGTTTCTGAATAGTCTTCCGCCTTTTCCCATCGTCCGCGAGCCGGCGCCAATCCTCGATTTTTTGCGTGAGCTGTCCGTATGAATCTTCTGGCCATCGATACCGCCACCGAAGCCTGTTCCGCTGCCGCCTGCGTAGACGGGCGTTGGGCCGAGCGATTCGAGACGATTGGTCGTGGCCATACCGATACGCTCCTGCCCATGGTGCAGGCTGTGCTTGCCGAGCTGGAAGCGGAATTGCAGGGTATCGACCGAATTGTCGTCGGCCGCGGCCCCGGTGCGTTCACAGGCGTGCGGATCGGGGTGGCCTGTGCGCAAGGACTGGCCCAGGGCTTGGGCCGCAGCATCGTCCCCGTGTCGAGCCTGGAAGCCATGGCCTGGCAGGCGGCCCACGAACACGCGGCGCTGCCGATTGACGTCGCCGTGGCGATCGACGCGCGGGCTGGCGGCGTGTATTTCGCGAGCTACCACGTGGAGCCGAACGCCTTGCCCGCGCTGCGAGTGAGCGAGCGTGTCTGCGCGCCGGAGGCCGTTCCAGCGTTGAGCAGTGACTGCGTACTGACCGCTGGCACCGGCTGGGCGCGGCATCCCGACGCCCTGAGCCGGGCGATCGCCTGCCCGCAGCAGCCCAGCGACGTGACGCTGCCGACGGCGCGAGCCATGGCTGAGATGGCCCTGCTGGGCATTCCGGCTGTCGCGGCACAGTGCCTGGAGCCGACGTATCTGCGCGATCAGGTGGTTCACCGGCCGACGGTGTCGCCGAGCTAAGCTAAGCAACAAGCCATGGGAGACGAAGATGCTGTATGCCTTGGGAGATGATCAGCCTGAGTTGATCGGCGACGGACATTACATTGCCGACAATGCCACTGTGATCGGACGGGTGCGCATGCATGCGCAGTCCAGTGTCTGGTTTAATGCCGTCATTCGCGGTGATTGTGATCTCATCACCATTGGCGCGCGCTCCAACATCCAGGATGCCGCTGTACTGCATACCGACATCGGTATTCCGCTCAGCGTGGGCGAGGATGTCACCGTCGGGCATCAGGTCATGCTGCACGGTTGCACCATCGGCGATGGTTCGTTGATCGGGATTAACTCGGTGATCCTGAACGGTGCCGTGATCGGTAAACATTGCATCATCGGCGCCAATGCGCTGATTCCCGAGGGCAAGCAGATTCCCGACTACTCGCTGGTCATGGGTTCACCCGGCAAGGTAGTCCGCCAATTGGACGAGCGTACTGCCCAGATGCTCATGGCGTCCGCTGCCCATTACGTACAGAACGGAGCACGCTTCGCCAGCGAGCTGAAACCCCTGGGCTAGCCGCCTACGTCGATATGACCCTTGGGCGTTGCCAGATCAACGAGGCGCGCCTGGGCACGCGGTACACGGTCCGGCCAGGCGGATACGTCCAGCGAGCAGCGCATCCAGCTGCAGGTTGGCAGCGGGGGAAGGGCGATGGGGATTAACGCAGCTGCCAGCTCGCTAAGGCCGTCATTGTGACCCACCACCCACAGGTCTTGACCCCGCGCCTGGGTGTGGATGATCGACCAGATGGTCTGCGGGGGCGCGAGGTACAGCGCCGCCTGGTAATCAATGCCATCGGCGGGCTGACCCAGCTGAAGCAGCATGCCTCGCGCCGTCGTGGCAGCCCGTACAGCCGGACTGGACAAGACCTGGTCGGGCATGGGGTGATGCGCCTTCCAGCGCGCAGCCATCGCTGGCAGGTCCCGGCGTCCGCGGTCATTGAGCGGGCGGTCGAAATCAGGCAGGCCGGGTTCGTTCCAGTCGGACTTGCCGTGGCGTATCAGGGTCAAATGCTTCATGAGCGCACATAGATGTCGTAGCGGACGCGATTGGACTTCAGCACGAATGAGGGCTTTCGATCCAGCAGTGTCGGCGCCTTGGGTGATCGCTTGATGACAACGCGGCGCCTGGCGTGCTCCCAGGCCAAGCCAGCGAGTTCGCCGGCGTCCGGGTCGCCCTCTGTGAGATGCCGCAGGGCTTCCATCGGCGCCTTGGCCAGGGCTTTCTGGCCGGGTGCGGCGTACATGGGATCGAGGTAAATCACGTCGAATACAGGCCCGCTCTGCTGCAGCAATGCTCGGCTATCGCAGGCGGCAAGTGTCATGCGCGCTGCGATCTGCCGGGTGGCCGGGTTGGCTAGCGCCTGCGCGTGGCCGGTGGCCAGCGAGGCGGCCAGGGGCGCCAGGCGCTCGCAGAGCGTCACCTCGGCCCCCAGTGCGGCGAGTACAAACGCATCGCGCCCATAGCCAGCTGTGGCATCGAGAATGTGGGGGGCTTCAATACGGCCGAGTCCGCAGGCACGCGCCAGCGGCTGGCGACGCCCGGACCGCAGGCGGCGCCGCATAGCCTCGCCGGTCCAATCCACGGGACCGATGGTCAATGCGTTATTGAGAGAGTCGGACATAAAAAAGCACGCGAAGGCGGCAGCCTCCGCGTGCTGATGCGACTTGGCGTCGAATCAGTTGCCGAGCTGGCTGGCGTCGAACATGGACGACAGTTTCTGCGCGAGCATCAAATCCCCTTCCAGCTGCAGCTTACCGGTCATGAATGCGGTCATGCCGTTGAGCTCACCGGTCATCAGAGCGATGAAATCGTCATCGTCCAGGGTCAGCGTCACATCCGCATTGTCGCTGACACCGTCGTGCACGGTGAGGGTGCCGTTGTCGATCACACAGTACTTGGGCTCACTCACCTTGTACTGAACGGTCGCGGACAAATCGCCGGCCTCTTCGCCGTTGAATGCCGCCGGCATGTTCTTGAACACCGTCTCCATATCCATCGCTTGGTCTCCTGGTTGCCATCTGGGGATGGCCGAAAAAAGTCGAGGCTGCATGCTACCTGCGGGCTTGTCATGGTGGCAACGCACGCCTGACATGGGCGTATAGTGAAGACCTTGGATCAGACCCCCAATGTCAATGCGCATGAAACAACTCCTTGAGCAGTGGCAAAGCGAAGCCGCTGCTCCACGCGCCGCAAAAATCTACGAAATCCGCTTGCCACTGTTCGATGCAGCCAAGCTTGCCGCACTCAGCGAACTGTTTCCCGGCCGTAGCGAAGAGCAGATCCTGACGGACCTGCTCTCGGCGGCGCTGGATCAGATCGAAGCCGAGTTTCCGTATGAACGGGGCCCCGTCGCCGAAGTGGACGAAGAGGGGGACCCGATCTACGCAGACGCCGGCCTTACACCGCGTTACCGCGCGCTCATCGAGCATCACGTCGAGCGTCTGAAACAGTCCGGCGGCGATACCGGGGGTGGCTGACAACGCGGTTACGCCGATGCCCGACCCGATACGCCGTGTGCGCCGAGCGTTGCAGGCCACAAGTGCCATGCCACCGCGACCGGTGACACGCCTGGACCTTCCCTTGGGGATCGACCGCGTGCTCGGGCCGCATTGGCAGAAGTCGTTGCGGCCGGCTGCCGTGCTCGTCGGCATTCTCGATCGCCATGATGGTCCCCACGTGCTGCTCACCCAGCGCTCTGAACGCCTGCGCGACCACGCCGGACAGATCAGCTTCCCCGGCGGTCGAATCGAGCCGGATGACGCGACCACGGCCCATGCAGCCCTGCGTGAAGCGGATGAGGAGATTGGACTGGACCCCGGCGCATCAGAGGTCATCGGCTATCTGGACGATTACCCGACGGTGACCCGCTTTTGCATTACGCCGGTGGTGGCGCATGTCCAGGGTTCTGCCCGGTATGAGCCAGACGGTGTCGAAGTGGACGCGGTCTTCGAGGTGCCCTTGGCCCATGTTCTGGATTTGTCCCGCTATCGCCGGAAAACCGTCGGACGGATGGGGGTGGAAATTCCGTACTACGAGTTGATGTGGCAGAACTGGCGCATCTGGGGCGCCACGGCCGGCATGCTGCATAACCTGGCCACCCACGTGGCCGATGCCCGTGCTTGACCCGCTGGCGCGAGCCGCCCAGCTCCAGCACCGGGCGGCGGCCAAGGGCTTCGACTGGCCCGATGCCGAAGGTGTGTGGGCCAAAGTGCGTGAAGAGCTCGATGAGCTTGCTGCAGCGGGGGAGGATGCCCAGCACCGCGCTGAAGAACTGGGCGACCTGCTGTTTGCCGTCGTGAATCTTGCTCGACATCTCGGGGTGGAGCCCACCGAAGCCATGCTCGCGGCCAATGCCAAGTTTGAGCGGCGTTTTGCCTACGTCGAGCAAGTGATGGCCGCAGCAGATCGCCCGATGAACGCCGAGACGCTGGACGAAATGGACGCCGCCTGGGAGGCCGCCAAGCGGGCTGAACGCAGCCCGGTATAGTCAGAGTTCCGGGCAGCCCTTTGCGCGGGGCGGCCTAGTGACCGGAACGCTCGTCGTAGAGCTTGCGGCCGGGTTGTACGCGGTCACGTGCTTCCGAGCGCGCCAGTGCCTTGCGCTCAACCTGCAGGTGGGCGTAGGCGTTCTCAGGCTGTGCTTCGTAGGGCACACCGTTGACGTACACCACGCCTGTCCCGTTCAGCCAGTCGGTGGCCCACAGGTAGTACAAATCACCGGGGCGCCCGGGATCACCCACCACGTGAACGCCATCATTGCGTGAGCTGAAATACAGATAAGAGCCCGGTTCGAAGCTGACGGCCACCCAGTCATTGCCGGTACCCACGGCAATGCCGGGGGTGCCGGCCTCGATCAGAATCTCGTCGACCACCCGTGCGTTGCGTTCCAGCAGGATGCCGCGGCCGATGGTCCGATTCCCGGATTCGACGATCCGACGCAAATGGATATCGTCGGATACGTAGTACTGCAGGGCGCGCAACTCCCGGTCGCTCAGTTGGTAGCCATCACGCAGATACTCGCCAAAGGCCAGCCGGTTGACGCCAGATGTACTGGCACAGGCCGTCAGGCCGGTGGTAATCGCGAGCAGGATGATCGACGCGCAACGCATGAAACCCCCAGAGGGCACTGTCCCCGAATGTGCGGCAAGAATAACAGTGTGCAGCCGGCTTGCCTTCTTCAGGGTGGGCTGCTTGAATCCCGGTCACACGGATGTACCGTTGCTCGATTGACGGTACGCAACCCGCCGGTCCCACGGCGGGCAGGGCGCTGCGGCGCCGTCTTGGTTTTTTGAGGAGTGATCATGCGGGCTTTGCTATCTGGCGTCGGGCTCACCGGCTATTTCGTGCTGTGCGTGGCCTTGTTCCTGGTGTGGGCACCGCGATTCTTCTACCTCAACCTGCCCACCGCGCCCGAGTTCACGCTGGAGTATGTGACCGTGAGTGGGCTGAGCTTCGCCGTGTTCTTGATCTCGGTGATCGCGGCACAGGCGGTGATGCCCAAGTTCTCAGCCTGGCTGGTTTTGCAGGTGGTCATTGTTGCGTTGAGTTTCTGGTTCTGTCTCTATGCCTTTGATTTTCCTCCGCAGGCTGAATTGTTTGCGTTCATTCACGTTGTGGCCTGCGGCTTGTTTCTCTTCATGAACATGCGCAGCTACCATCGCTTGGCCAAGGGCGACGACGACTAGTCGTGACCACCTTGGCGCGGCTGTGAGTGCCGCATAGCCATATCGACCGCAAGGATTGCTCGTGCCCGTGATAGACCGCAGTCGTGACGACTACCGTTACTGGTATCCCGTACAGATTCGCTGGGGGGACATGGACGCTTTGGGTCATGTCAACAACGCGCGTTACTTCACGTTTTCAGAATCGGCCCGACTGGCGTATCGGGATGACAATTTCCCGCGTGATGTGTTGCCCGATTCACAGGATCTCATCCTGGCGCGTACAAGCTGCGATTTCGTTGAGCAGCTGAAATACCCCGATCACCTGGACGCCGGTTGCCGTATCGCCAAGCTGGGGCGTAGCAGTCTGGTGTTCGAGGTGGGCATGTTTCGGCGTGACTCCGGCAGCCTGGTCGCCGTGACGGAGGCGGTTACCGTGTGGTTTGACTACGCTGCACAGAAGGTCACGCCGATTCCCGATGTGCTGCGTCAGGTGTTGCTGGCCTACGAGCCCGAGCTTGGCCGCTAAGCGGAACCGCGCGGGTTAGAGCCGGAGCGCAGAGAATTCCCGGCTAAGCGCTCCATGCGCCCAGTAGCTGTTGAATCGGCTCAGCAGCTCTACCGTGCGGCCGGGGTCATCAGGGCGATGCACGGCAGCCTCATCGCCCGCGTCCGGTCTCAGCAAAAACGCGGCACGGTCGGCTAGAACCCACTCCTCACGCAGATTGTCTGCCGGTGCGGTTGCAGCGCGGATACTGACGCGGCTGGGAATGAGCCGAGCCAGCTCCACCAAGCGATGCGCGCCATCAGCGAGTACGCGCTGGGGGTCACGCACGAGAATTCGCACCCGATTGCGTGCGTGGCCGAGCGCCAGCGAGCGCAGCAGGTCATGGAGCCCGACGGTCCCGTACCGACGCGGCTCCAGCGCCGATGAAAAAATGGCCAGTTCATGCTGAGCCTGAGCGGCGATGTGCAATATGCCACCGGTCAGGTCCAGTGGCGCTGGAGCCGTATCGATCACTGCAATCTCGACCTCAGCAGGCCAGAGCCTGCTCCGCAGCGTTACCGATGTAGGAAGCCGGTGTCATGGCCAGCAAGCGAGCCTTGGCCGCCTCAGGCAAGTCCAGACCCTGGATGAATTCAGCCATCCGTGCCTGGTCCACCCGCTGGCCGCGGGTGAGTTGCTTGAGCTGCTCGTAGGGCTTCTCAATGCCGTGACGGCGCATGACGGTCTGGATGGCCTCGCCCAGCACTTCCCAGTTACCGTCGAGATCAGCGCCCATGGCCGAGGGATTGGCCTCTAATTTGCCGATACCGCGGTTAAGCGATTGCAGCGAGATCATCACATGCCCGAGGCCAACGCCGAGATTGCGCAGGGTGGTGGAGTCGGAGAGGTCACGCTGCCAGCGGGAAATGGGTAGCTTCTCGGCCAGATGCGTCATCACCGAATTGGCGACGCCCAAATTACCCTCTGCGTTCTCAAAATCGATCGGGTTGACCTTGTGCGGCATCGTCGATGAGCCGACCTCGGTTTCCACCATGCGCTGCTTGAAGTACCCCAGCGCGATGTAGCCCCAGATATCACGGGCGAAATCGATCAGGATGGTGTTGGCCCGGGCGACTGCGTTGAAGTACTCCGCGATGTAGTCATGGGGCTCGATCTGGGTCGTGGCGGGTGCGGGTGCGATATCCAGCTCGGCCAGCACCGAGGCGGACAGCGTGGGCCAGTCCACTTCCGGATAGGCGGCCATATGCGCGTTGAAGTTGCCGACCGCGCCGTTGATCTTGCCCTGGATGACTACGGCGGCGAGCGTGTCCCGCTGACGGCGCAGCCGATGTACAAAGACGGCGATCTCCTTGCCCAGTGTGGTCGGCGAGGCGGGCTGACCGTGGGTGCGTGAGAGCATCGGCTGGTGCGCCAGGGCGTGGGCCATTTCACGCAGGCGTTCAATCAGCGCGTCGAACTGCGGCAGCAAGAAGCGCGACCGGGCGTCGTTGAGCATCTGCGCGTGGGCGAGGTTGTTAATGTCTTCGGAGGTGCAGGCGAAGTGCAGAAACTCTGAGACTGCGGCCAGTTCGGGCTTGGGCGCAAACCGCTCCTTGAGGAAGTACTCGATCGCCTTGACATCGTGGTTGGTCGTGTCCTCGATCGTCTTTACGCGTTGTGCAGCCTGCAAGTCGAAGCCGGCGTCGATCTCGTCCAACGCAGCATTGGCCTCTTCGGAAAACGGCGGGACTTCTTCGATCTCTGGGTGCGCGGCCAATGCGCGCAGCCAGGCGATTTCCACCCGCATGCGATATCGCATCAATCCGTACTCGGAGAAGATCTCGCGGAGGTCCCATGTCTTGTCGGCATAACGGCCATCAATCGGGGACAGTGCGGACAGCGATGTGAGCTTCATGCGGCGTGCTGGGGAGAAAATGGCCGCGTATTCTAACTCCACTCGTCAGGAACCGTTTTTCATCGCTTTCGTCGCGGGGGACCTAACGTTTACCGTGAGCTAAATGCACCAATGGCCTCGGGCCTGGCGGACGCAGCGGCGAGTGTCCAGGGAACCGCCTGACAACCCAGGGGGGTGCCCGGCCGGAGGCTGACGATACGAGGGACGCCGCACATGAGTGGTACACGAATCGAACGCGACAGCCTGGGTGAACTGACCGTCCCTGCGGATGCCTTGTGGGGTGCGCAAACCCAGCGTGCAGTCGAGAACTTTCCGATCAGTCAGCGGCGCATGCCGAGATTAATGATCCGCGCATTGGGCTTGATCAAGGCGGCGGCAGCACGCGCCAATGCGCAGCTGGGTCTGCTGGACTCGACACCGGCGCAAGCCATCGTGGTGGCTGCGGAGCAGGTGGCGAGCGGACGCGTGGACGCGCATTTCCCGGTGGATATCTTCCAGACCGGTTCCGGAACGTCCAGCAACATGAACGCCAATGAGGTAATTGCCGGCCTGGCCGCTCAACGCGGGGTGCAGGTCCATCCCAACGACGACGTCAACATGAGTCAGTCGTCGAACGATGTGATTCCCACTGCAATTCACCTGGCTTGCGCGCTGGGCTGTCACGAATTGCTTGTCCCGGGGGTGCAACGACTCATCGACACGATCGAAGCCCGCGCCGATGAGCTGGATCACGTCGCCAAGACCGGCCGCACGCATTTGATGGATGCGATGCCAGTGACATTCGGCCAGGAACTGCGTGCCTGGTCCTCACAGCTCGATGCGGGTCTGGACAGGCTGGTGGATGTCCGCAAGCGACTGCATGCGCTGCCTCAGGGCGGTACGGCCGTGGGTTCGGGCATCAACGCCCACCATGATTTCGGGTCCGTGTTTGCCGAACAACTGTCGGCCCTGACCGGACTGAAGTTTTCGCGCGCATTGGATCACTTTGCGGCGCAGGCAGCGCTGGATACCTTGGTGGAGTTCTCCAGCCATCTGCGCACCCTGGCCATGACCTACACGAAGATCGCGAATGATCTGCGCTGGATGAATTCGGGACCCCTGGCCGGACTGGGTGAGATCGAGCTGCCCACCTTGCAGCCGGGCTCGTCCATCATGCCTGGCAAGGTCAACCCGGTGGTGCCTGAGGCGGTGGCCATGGTGGCGGCGCAGGTGATCGGCAACGATGCGACAGTGTCGGCGGCCGGTCAGTCCAGCAACTTCCAGCTCAATGTCATGTTGCCCGTTGTCGCGAGCAACCTGGTGGAGTCCGTTGAAATTTTGGCCAGCGCGGCCCGGGTATTGGCGGATAAGGCGATTAGTGGGTTCGCGGTCCAGGAAGACCAGGTCAATGCGGCATTGTCCCGCAACCCCATTCTGGTCACTGCGCTAAATCGGGAAATTGGTTACGACCTGGGCTCTCAGATTGCCAAGCAGGCCTATCGGACGGGGCAGCCGGTGCTGGAGGTGGCCAAGGCGATGACCGACCTGAGTGAGGAACGGCTGCGCGAACTGCTGGATCCTCTGACCCTGACGCGGGGTGGTATTCCCGGGCGCTAGCCAGGACAGCGCATACGAAAACGCCGCGACCCGAAGGCCGCGGCGCTTGGTCCGGTGGATGGCGCGTGGCGAACTAGCGCACCAGCGACACCGACTCCGGTTTCGTGACGGCGATCTGGGCATCGGCCGCCACGTTCAGCGTGCCGCTCAGACTCAGGATGTCGTCGTAGCGCAGCACCACATCGTTGGATTTCTCCGCGACAAAGATGGCGGAGCCATCAAATGCCACATCCACGGGGTTGCCGAGCTGGGTCTGGTCGCCGGCGATCTGCGCCGTTACATTCACCAGACCGCTTGCGGTGGATGCATTGTCGACGACAAAGATCTGACCGTCATCAGCGCTTGCAGCATCCCCCACATCGGTGAGGATGAGCTGGTCTGTTTCTGCCACGTGCACGATGCCATGCAGGTTGACCGAAATCTGCGCGCCACCTGAAGCCGGCAGAATGCTCCGACTGACCATGGCACCCGCATCGCCGCGTGCGCTGGCGGCAAAGTCGTCGTAGACGAGCACGGCCCCATCGGTGGCTGCGACGAACAGTCGATCGTTGGCTGGGTCATAGTCCAGATCCCAGATGGAGGCAGTGCCCACGTCGGTGACCGTCAATAGAGGCGCAGAATCGCCATCAGCTTCCAGGCCGTAGGCCGTGATGGCCGGTGTGCCGTTGTCGGCGACCAGCATCAGCCCCAGCGACTGCACCAGCTCAACGCCTTTCGGCGCGTTCAACTCGCTGGTGGCGCCTGCAATGAGCCGGTCGGTGCTGGGAATGTCCGCAGTGGTGCCCGCGCGCGCCCCGACCCGGTTGGCGACCAGTACGCCGGTATTGGCTGCGCCGGCCGAGCCGTTGTCATAGGTCAGATAAGCATGGCCGCGGGTGTCGACCGCAATGCTCTCGAGCTGACGAGCCGGCGTGCCCAGCATGCCGCCGGCGCTTGCGTCCAGCGAGCCAAGTTCAGCCGACAAATCGGTTTCCAGCAGGAGGATTTGGCCCGTGTCTCCGGTGCCGCCAGGGAAGGGGCTATCCGGGGGCGTCGGGTTGGTCGACACAACGACGGCGGTCACGCTGTCGGGGGCACTGATGTCAGAGCTGTCCGCCAGCAGGTTCTCGCTGCGCGCAAGCAATGCAACCGATTCCGGCTTGGTCTGCCCGCGCACATAGGAGGGGGCGACGTTGCCGTTTGCCGATGTCACGCCATTGAAGGTCAGCACCAAGTCATTTGCTTTCTCAGCGACAATTGCGGTGCGGCCGGTCAGCACGAGGTCGACGGGGTTACCCAGCCGGGTGCGGCTGCCGCCAATGCGTGCATCTGCGGTGACCCCTCCATCGACGCTGCCATCGTCCGTGAACGTAAAGATCTGGCCATCATCAGCTACGGAGGCATCACCCACGTCAGTGACGACGAGCTGGCTGCCGACCTTGGCCAGGCCGTGGAAGTTGACGGACAGTTGTGTGCCTTCGCCATCAATCGGAAAGATGCTGCGGTCCGGCCCGGCTGTTGGATCGGTGGAGTATTCGTCAAAGATGGCCACGGTCCCGTCGACCAGCGCGGCATATAGACGGTCGGTCTCGGCGTCGTAGGTCACGTCCCAGGGTGCTGCGGCGGTGGTGATGGCCGCCAGTTCGACGGCACCGTCACCGCCTGTCGTCGATAACAGCTTGATGTCGCCGGCCGCATTGTCAGCGACGACCACGCGGCCGATGGCATCGATGACCACGATGCCCTTGCCGGCAAACCCACCGGTCAGGCCACCCGCGCCATCCAGTTGGCGGTCAAAGCCAGCGGTGTAGGCACTGCCATCGGCGCGCGACGCAAAGTTTGCGAACACGCGCAGGCCGGTGAAGGTGGTGTTGTCACCTGCCTGAAACAGCGTGCCGGTGCTGTCAAAGGCGATGCCCTCGTTGGAGCCGGATGTGAAGCTGCCGGATCGTGCGTTTAGATTGGGTGCAAAGACATCAACGGTGCCCTCGGAATCGGCCACATTGTTCGCAACGACCACCGACACATTGGGTGGCTGCTGGCCATCATCGGAGTCGCTGCAACCTGCGGCGAGTAGGGCCAGCGAGCCAGCGACTAAACATTTGGGGAGAATAGGGGTCTTCATAAGTGCCTCCATGTGGGGGTTGGATGCGACTGGGAAACAATTCCCATTCAAACAAATCGACCAACGAGTCTCAATTCTTCGAGTCAGACCCGTTGATTCCTTGGGGAGTAGAAAATGTTCAATAGCTTTCGTCCGATGATGGGCATCGGAGGCATTATTGCGTTCGCTGCACTGGGTTTTGCGCTGGTGCTGCAGTACGCCTTTGGTCTGGAACCGTGTCCGATGTGTGTGTTTCAGCGGGTGGCGATGATCGCCGTGGGGCTGATCATGCTGGTGGCCGCCGTTCATGGGCCGGCCGGCCGGGTCGGGCAGGGGGTTTATGCGGGGCTGGCCGCACTGGCAGCCGGTTCGGGCATCGCCATCGCGGGTCGTCACGTCTGGCTACAGAATTTGCCAGAGGATCAGGTGCCCGCCTGTGGCCCTTCGCTGGATTACATGATGGATGTGATGCCCGCCTGGGATGTGATTCGCACCGTCCTGTCCGGTGACGGCAACTGCGCCATCATTGACGCCAGTTTTCTGGGGGTTTCATTGCCCGGCTGGACGTTGCTGGGCTTCGTTGCGCTGGCAATCTGGGGCATCATCGCGGCTTGTCTCCCTCAACACAGCACAGGAAGCCTTTCATGAGCCACGCCGTCACTGACCTTTGCGACGCCCACGCCGACAAGATTCAGGTTGCCGAGCCGATGTTTGCCGATTTTGGTGGGGAGATGGCGTTCTCCGGACCCATCCGGACGCTTAAGTGCTTCGAGGACAACAGCTTTGTCCGAAGTGAGCTGGAGCAGCCAGGCGAAGGTCGGGTGCTGGTCGTCGATGGCGGTGGATCCATGCGCTGCGCGCTGCTGGGCGGCAACCTCGCCAAGCTCGCAGAGGACAACAATTGGGCGGGCGTGGTCGTGTACGGGTGTGTGCGGGATGTCGAAGAAATCGAAGCCTGTGCCGTCGGTGTCAAGGCGCTGGCTGCGCACCCCCTCAAGAGCCGTAAGCAAAACATTGGTGAGTTGGGTCTTTCGGTACGGTTCGGTGGAGTGGAGTTTCGGGAGGGTGATTACCTCTACGCCGATGCGGACGGCATGATCACTGCACCTGCGGCGCTGGACATGGAGTGAATCCAGTCGCCTGCTGGGTTGTTCGCAGAGGGGGCTGGATGTTGCACTGCGGTAGGGGCGCCACGCCGCTATAATGCGCGGCTTGTCGCGGCCGCTCGAACTGTGGTGTTGAGTCGGGCAGCGAATCCCCAGTCTGCACGCAGGTCACTGACGACTACATGACGGAATCGGTCACGACGGTTGGCAACGCCGACATTCTTGGCGCCCTCGAAGTCGGTTTCGAGCGTGTTCTTACGGAGGAGGCCGTTGCGTTCACCAGCCGACTGGTTCGTCAGTTTCGGCCCACGCTGCAGGCCTGTCTGTCGACCCGAGCTGCCAAGCAAGCCCTGTTTGATCGGGGGGTGACACCGGACTTTCTGCCGGATACGCAGCATATTCGCGACGGGCTCTGGACGATCCGCGGCATTCCAGCCGATCTCAGGGATCGTCGTGTTGAAATCACCGGGCCGGTCGAGCGCAAGATGGTGATTAACGCGCTGAATGCCCCGGTGCAGTGTTACATGGCTGATTTCGAAGACAGCCTGGCACCGACCTGGCAGGCAGTGATTCAGGGGCAGCTCAATCTCATGGATGCTGTGGCCGGCACGATTGAGCATACGGATCCTACGACCGGCAAGCAGTATCGTCTGAACGACCCGCCGGCGACGTTAATCGTGCGGCCGCGCGGCTGGCACCTGATGGAAAAGCACATGCTGGTCGACGGCGCGCCAGCGCCAGCAGCGATCGTCGATTTCGCGTTGTATTTCTTCCACAACGCACGGGCGCTGATCAAACGCGGCACGGGGCCGTACTTTTACCTGCCCAAGCTGGAGTCTCACCTCGAGGCGAGGCTGTGGAACGACGTGTTCATTGCCGCCCAGGACGCACTCGGCATGAACCGGGGCACGATCAAGGCGACAGTGCTCATCGAGACGCTGCCCGCAGCGTTTGAGATGGATGAAATTCTCTACGAGTTGCGGGATCACGTGGTGGGGCTCAACTGTGGCCGCTGGGATTACATCTTCAGCATGATCAAGACGCTGAAACTGCAGCCGGGCCGCGTCATGGCAGACCGCTTTGCCGTGGACATGGCGCAGCCGTGTATGGACAGCTACTCCAAACTGCTCTGTCAGACCTGTCATAAGCGGGGGGCGCTGGCGATCGGAGGGATGTCGCCGTTTATTCCCGTAAAGAATGACCCGGCGGCAAACGACAAAGCCTTTGGCCGCGTCCGCGCGGACAAGCAGCGCGAAGTGGACAACGGCCATGACGGCGCCTGGGTGGCGCATCCCGGTTTGGCCGGCGTGGTGCGTGACGTTTTCGATGCAGGGCTGCCGGGGGCCAACCAGCTCCAGCGCCCCTTGAACTGGCCGGTGACGGCCGACGACTTGCTGCGTCAGCCGGAAGGCCCGATCACTGAGGCCGGGCTACGCAACAACATCAGTGTTGCCCTGCAGTACATCGAGGCGTGGATCACCGGACAGGGTTGCGTGCCGCTCTATAACCTGATGGAGGACGCGGCGACCGCTGAAATCTCCCGGGCGCAGGTCTGGCAATGGATTCATCATCCCGAGGGGCAGCTGGATGATGGACGCCCGATCACTATCGAGCTGGTGACGCAGGTATTGGCCGAGGAACTGGACATCATCCGCGTCGAAGTGGGTGATGAACGCTACGAGTCCGGCCGGTTCTCCGAGGCACGCGACCTACTGTTCCAGTTGTGTGTGGCCGATGAGTTGGAAGACTTTTTCACGGTGCCTGCCTACGAACTGTTGCCGTAGCGCGGATTGCCACCACGCAGGAGCTCGGCCACGTGCAAACTGTTCACGCTCCGGGCTGGCTGTTAGTCCAGTTCGCTGGCGACCTGGGCGATGAGCCCGCGCAGCCACTGGTGAGCCGGGTTGTGCTGTAACAGCGAGCTCCACGCCATTTTCAGCTCGGTCTCGGGGATGTCGAAAGGAGGGGGCAGAATCAGGATATCGGGGTTGTCCTGCTGTAGCTTGGCCGACTTGCTGGGCAGCGTGATGACCAGATCATCCATCTCTGCGAGCTGCATCGCGGCCTGATAGTGCCGGGTGTAGACGCGGATCTTGCGGCGCTTACCCAGGCGGGCGAGGGCATCGTCGACCCAGCCGAGTTGCTGCATCGTGCCGGGTTCCACGCCGACACCGATCCCCATGCCGGTCTTACTGACCCAGACATGGCTGGCCTGGAGATAGCTGTCCAGGTCGAAATGATCCCGAATCGGATTGTCGCGGCTGATCATGCAGGAAAAGCTGTCCCGCCAGATTGTCTGGTGGTGGAACGATTGGGGCACTTCATCGAACCGGTTAATCACCAAATCGACCTTGCCGCCCTCGACATCGCTGTAACTCACATCACTGGGCGTCAAGATATCCAGCGTGATGTTGGGGGCCGTGTTGTGCATGGCGCGCAACAGGGGCGGCAGGAGGGTGCATTCGCTGTAGTCGCTCACCGACAGCCTGAACACGCGCCGGGCAGTGGCGGGGTCGAAGCCCTTATCCGGTTCAACCGCCAGTTCGACATCAGCCACGATTTTTCGCACGAGCGGCTGCAGGCTGCGTGCTCGCTCGGTGGGGGCCATGCCGTCTTTGGTCCGAATCAGCAGAGGGTCGCCAAACAGTTCACGCAGACGCCGCAGGCCATTGCTCATGGCAGGCTGGCTAATGCCCATGCTCTCGGCAGCCTGGGTCACGCTGCAGGTTTGCAGCAGAACATCCAGATAAACCAACAGATTCAGATCGATGTGTTTGAGGTTCATTCGAGTGTTCGCCAGGCCCAATCGGTGCCTGTGCACAGGGGGCAGGTGGGTGACAGGCGGGGCAATTCATCTATTCATTGTGTGAATAGTGAGAATAATAGCCATTTATTAGAATTATTATCCAAGGGTCGCTAGAATGCGCCCGCGTTACAGGAGCCCGGGCCACCGATCCCCGACGTGCGGCTCTTGGCTTTCGATCATTCAACAGGTGTTCAATATGTCACAGTACAAGGACGAAATCGCCGCCGTGCAGCGCGTTAAAGACGCTGCGGGCAGCCCTTGGGACGAGATCAATGCTGAGTCCGCCGCTCGCATGCGCATTCAGAACCGGTTCAAGACGGGTCTGGAAATCGCCCAGTACACGGCCGACATCATGCGCCGCGACATGGCCGAGTTCGACAAGGACAAGACCAAGTACACCCAGTCGCTGGGCTGCTGGCACGGTTTCGTCGGTCAGCAGAAGCTGATTTCCATCAAGAAGCACTTCGGCAGCACCGACAAGAAGTACCTGTATCTGTCGGGCTGGATGGTTGCGGCGCTGCGTTCCGAGTTCGGTCCGCTGCCTGACCAGTCCATGCACGAGAAGACCACGGTTGCCGCACTGGTCAAGGAGCTCTACACCTTCCTGCGTCAGGCCGATGCCCGTGAACTCGGCATGCTGTTCCGCGAGCTGGACAAGGCGCGCGAAGCCGGCGATACGGCGAAGGAAGCTGAGATCCAGGACGCCATCGACAACTACGAAACCCACGTCGTGCCGATTATTGCCGACATCGATGCGGGCTTTGGTAACGCCGAGGCGACGTACCTGATGGCCAAGCAGATGATCGAAGCCGGCGCCTGCGCGCTGCAGATCGAGAACCAGGTGGCCGACGAGAAGCAGTGTGGTCACCAGGACGGCAAGGTCACCGTGCCGCACGCGGATTTTCACGCCAAGATTCGTGCCCTGCGTTATGCATTCCTCGAGTTGGGTATCGACAACGGCATCATTGTTGCGCGTACCGACTCCGAAGGCGCTGGCCTGACCAAGGAAATTGCTGTGGTCAATGAGCCGGGCGACCAGGGTGACCGCTACAACTCCTACCTCGACTGTGAAGAGATCGACGTCTCCGAAATGGCCGAAGGCGACGTCTGCATCAACCGCGGCGGCAAGCTGCTGCGTCCGAAGCGCCTGGCGTCCGGTCTGTACCAGTTCCGTGAAGGCACGGGTCCTGAGCGTTGCGTGTTCGACAGTGTCGAAGCTCTGCGCGCCGGCGCTGACCTGATCTGGATCGAAACCGCGACACCCAGCGTGGCGGACATCAAGGCAATGATGGATGGGGTCCGCAAGGAAATTCCTGATGCCAAACTGGTGTACAACAACAGCCCGTCGTTCAACTGGACGCTGAACTTCCGCCAGCAGGCCTACGATCGCTGGGTCGAAGCCGGCAAGGACGTGTCCGAGTACGATCGCAACGACCTGATGAACGCCAAGTACGACGATTCCGAGCTGGCAGCGGACGCTGACGACAAGGTGCGTTCCTTCCAGGCAGATTGCTCGCGTGAGGCGAACATCTTCCATCACCTGATCACGTTGCCGACGTACCACACGACCGCACTGTCCGTGGATAACCTGGCCAAGGAGTACTTTGGCGAGCAGGGCATGCTGGGCTATGTGGCTGGCGTGCAGCGCAAGGAAATCCGTCAGGGCATCGCCTGTGTGAAGCACCAGAACATGTCGGGTTCCGACATCGGTGACGACCACAAGGAATACTTCGCTGGCGACCGGGCCCTGAAGGCCGGTGGTGCGAAGAACACCTCGAACCAGTTTAACTGATCCGAGAGCCTTGAATGCCCGGGGACGTGTAGTGCCCGGGCATCCTTGAGTAAGAAGGCGGCTCCAGCTGGGGCCGCCTTTTTTTTAGCCGGAGTACTCAGCAACCATGTCAAACTCGACACGTCCCCCTGATTACCTCAAAGACAGCGTTGCAGCGCTGACCGCAGGTGGCTACACCACCAGTGATGTCTGGTATCACGGCACATCTTCGGCACTGCTTGAGTCCATCCTGCAGACCGGCCTGAAGCTCTCTGGCGACCAGGCGATGCAGGCCGCCGCGGAGAAGACCATGGCAACCATCGGCAACAGTTACCAAGCTGCAACCGAGCCGGTTTATCTCGCGCCCAGCAAGGAACTTGCGTACTACTGGGCACAACAAACGGTTCGCAGGCGGGGCGCTCGATTTGCCGGCGATGAGCAACCGGTTGTGCTGATGGTGAGCCTGCCGGACCGTCTGAATGCTCAGGTCAAACCCGATGTAGGCGCCGCGACCTTATTGCTGGTCGGTGAGGGGGAGGAGTACATGGGATACGTCGCTCGCATGTACCACGACCGGGGCCTGGACGGACCCGACATCGATTTGATGAAAGCCGATCGCCTTGAATACCTGCATACCCTGGGTATGGCATACATTGATGCCGACATTGATGCGATGCACCTGCAGCTTCTGAAGGACGCCTCCTAGACGGCGGCCAGCAGTCTGGATGATTGCCCACGCGAAGATCGGGCCTTGATGATCAAGCATACAGGCGTGTCGTCGTGATTTTGAACGGTTTGCATTTTCTGGCGACTGTGCAGCGCGAGAGGGTGGCCCAAAACATGCCAGTATCAAAGAGATAGACGACCAACAGGCGAGCATGACGAGTCAAGATGATCCGGTTGCAGAGGCGACTGACAAAGTTCTGCATTGCCGGGCGGAACTGGCTGCTCCGGTGCGCGAAGTATTCGACCATTTCACCCGCCCCGAACTGCTCTGCAAGTGGCTGTGTGCGACGGCCCACGTCGATCGAGAAATCGGAGGGCGATACGAGTTGTTCTGGGTGCCCGATGATCCCGAGAACAACAGCACGATCGGTTGCAGGGTCACGGCATGGGCACCTGGGGAATTGTTGGCCTTCCACTGGAGGAGCCCAGCCCAGTTCAAGGCATTTGCGAATGTGGCGGACCCGTTGACGCATGTGGTTGTGAGCTTTGCGCCGACAGCGCGGGGCTGCCGTGTGCATCTGGTGCACTCGGGGTGGCGCCGCACACCGGACTGGGAAGAAGCGCGGCAGTGGCAGGCGCGGGCCTGGTCGGTGGCATTTGAGCAGCTAGAGGCCTTGTGGCCACTGACGGGATCAACCGGGTGAAACGTTGAGGGTTGTCCCGCATCCAGCCGAGGCCGTGCTCCGGGCGGACACTGGCCTGTGATTTAATCCGTACGACGTCGTCTCCGCCTGTTCGCTTCGGGCTATTCCCTATGTACAGATTCTTCCGTGCGGCACTGTGCTGCTGCGCTCTTCCGCTGCTGGCTGACGCCAGTGAACACCCCGCGCAGACTGCGCTGCTCGATATGTCGGTCGAAGAGCGCAAAGTTGCATTCACCCGCGTGCTGCTGACCAGTAACCAGGCCTGTGGCGGGGGCGTACGGGTGCTGATTGATGCTGAACGCTTTGATCTCAACAACAACGCCTATTGGTATATGGCCTGCGGGGAGGGCGAGCAGTACGAGGTCTACATCCGCCCGGATGCCAGCGGCAGCACGCACATCACCCGGTGCAGTGTGCTGGCGCAGTACGGACTGAACTGCCCGGCGGAGCTGGATAGTGATTAGGAGTGTGTCGAGACGTTGGGCTGGATGGCTGGCGGGTTCGGCGTTTTTTCTGGCGCTTGCATCAACCGCCACCGCTGCTGACCAGGACACGCTCTTGCGCCTGCATTGGCTTAGCGGCTGCTGGCAACAAGAGGGCGCAGAGCGGGGAACTGTCGAAATCTGGAGCAAGCCCGTAGCCGGCAGCATGCTGGGCCTGTCTCGCAGCGTCCGGGGTGGAGAGATGGTGGCGTATGAGTTCATGCGCATCGAGGCTTCAGCTGAGGGCGTGATTCATTTCACCGCACAGCCGGATGGTCAGGCTGCAACTGCGTTCGAGCTCAGTCATTTGGACGATCGAGAGGTTGTGTTCAACAACCCGGAACACGACTTCCCACAGCGCATTACGTACATGAATGAAGGTGTCCGGCAGCTCATCGCAGTCCTGGAGGGTCCGACGCGAGTCGGCGAAAAGCGCATCGAGATTCCCATGAGCCGGGTGAGCTGCCAGTAGTCAGCGCTTGTTGCGCTATGTCGCCTCCGGTGGGGTGTCATGGCTATGCTGTGCGCACACCAATCAGGGGCCACAAGGCTCAAGCAGGGGGCTTCATGCACGAACTGCTACAAGCGTGGCAGGGCGCCGGCGCCACGCTCGCACTGCCTGGTAGCGGACTTCATGTGTTCTACCGCGACGTCGGCGATCGCAGTGCGGCACCGGCGGACACCGCCTTGCTCATGCATGGGTTTCCCGAATCCTCTTTTTCGTTTCACAAGGTTCTGGAGGGCTTGCAAGCGCATTTCCAGCGTGTCGTCCTGCTGGATCTCATCGGCTACGGCCTAAGCGACAAGCCCGGTGAGACCGAGTACGGCTATTCACTCATGGAGCAGGCGGATGTCGCACTCACCGTGTGGCAACACCTTGGCCTGCGCGGTGGTCATCTGATTGCTCACGACATGGGGGACAGCGTCTCCACCGAGCTGGTCGCCCGGTCCGTGGCTGGCTTACTGCCTGCCGGGTTCGACGCGGGGTTTCTAAGCGTGACCTTGACCAACGGCAGCATGGTGTTGAGTTTGGCCAAGCTGCGTGTGACTCAACGCCTCTTGCTCACGCGCATCGGACCGTCGCTGACCCGGCTCGTTAACAAGAAAACCTTTGTCCAGCAGGTGCGTAGCGCGCATGGTGCCGACACTTTGTCGGACGAGGATGTCGATTTGATGTGGGCCGCAAACTGCCTGCAGGATGGTCACCACAAATCCTATCTGACGATTCGCTATCTGTTCGATCGGCGTCGATTCGAGGCCACACGGTGGCTCCCGGCCCTGGCCGCAACGGAGATTCCTGTTCATTTGTGCTGGGGTGAGGCCGATGCCGTGGCCCGGGTTGAAATGGCGCACTATCTCAAGCAGAAGGTGTGCAAATCCGCTGTACTCAGCTTGATGCCGGGTGTTGGGCACTTCTGCCAGATCAGCGATCCGGACATATGGCTGCGCACCGTCCTGGGCTACTACGGTTAGGTGGACGTCCACGCGGTGGTCATCGCAGCGTTTGCTGCAAGGGCGTGCATTCCCTGACGACAGTTTGTCCGTCGCCCGGGTCTGTTTTCGTAATGGAGAGCGTGGGGCAGCCGTGGGGGCGCTCCCGGTTCGTTCTTTGGGGAGAAGATCGATGAATAACAACAAAGGGTCGTACGCGGCAGCCGCCGCACTTGTCGTGGCGCTGGCCACATGGTCGGGTTCGGTTCTGGCAGACGACGCGTCCTGGCATCTGGGTGTGCAGTGGCAGCTGTCCTTTGGCAGCGAGCGGACAACCACTCACCAGTGGGATATGGGCTCCGCATTTCGCTTGCCGGGGTTTGTCGACGCCGGCTCTACTGAGCAGCTATCGCCCTATAGCGGGCTGCAGTATCGGACACATATGGGTTGGCAGCCTGCGGTGGCCGGCATGCCATGGCAGTCTCCGCGTGTGCAGGGTCTGGCTACGGAAGACGGTGACAGCGGTGACGGGCGCTCGGCCATCTGGGTCGGCTTGGCGATCGCCGGAGGCGTGCTCGCTGCGCTCGCGTTGGCAGGGCATTCGGTCGAAGTCAACAATGGGTCAGCGGATGTGCAAACCGGCTCAGGCAACGGTGCGACCGACGAAAACACCTGTATCGGTCCGGACCTGGACAACCCAGAGCACTACGACACGGACTGTGTGGGCGGCTAATCGCGACCCGGGCCAGGTCGCACTGAAACGTCGTGACACGGAGTATTCAATGACAACGAACCGGACACCCAGCGCCTGCCTGCGCAGGGAATACGCTGTGGAAGATTGCTGAGTTGCGCGTTTGACGCGATCCTGCACCACTGCGTATGGACCTGAACAGGCTCCCAGTCCGCCGGGGCTTTCGCCAGCGCGGACAGCAGATGACCCGCATCGAAACGTTCACGGATGCAGCATTTGCCATTGCCGCGTCGTTGATGGTGATTTCTGTGGGCGATCTACCCACGACCTGGCAAGACATGAAACACGCGATGCTGGGGATTCCCGCGTTTGCGTTTGCGCTGATGCTGATGATGACGTTCTGGTACGGGCACCACATCTGGTCGCGCCGCTATGGCCTGGATGACCTGCCGACCGTCTGGCTAAGCGGGTTGCTCATCTTGTTGGTGCTGGTCTACGTGTACCCGCTCAAGTTCATTGCCTATGGCTTTATCAGTTGGTTGAGCGCCGGGTCCGTGCCATCACCTGTCCGTGTCGATACGGTGGACGAGCTGTACGCCCTGTTCGCCATTTATGCGGGTGGTTTCATGTTGATGGCGCTGACACTCATGGGGCTTTACGCCTACGCTTGGTCGCAACGCGAACCCTTGCATCTCAACGCGGCGGAGCGGCTGCAGACCGGCCACGAGTTGCTCGGCTGGGGCTTGCTGGCCGGGTTTGGGCTGTTGAGTTTGTTGCTGGCACTGTGCCTGCCGCCGCAACCGGTGCCATGGCCGGGCATCGTGTTCTGCGGACTGTCGGTGGTCATGCCGGTGTTCGGCGTTTGGTCGAGTCGTCGGGTGGCTGCGGCTCAGCGTGCGGAAAGTGTCTGACACCGGCGCGTCGACCGCTGGTAGGGTCGGGCGGTCACGTTGACCGATTGCCCGGTATGAACGGCGCAATCTGTGCTTAGATCATGGCTATACGGCGCGGGCAGGGAGCAATCGCGTCTGATATCGCCATTCTCCGTTAGACTTGCCATCGGGGAACCGAGAGACCTATTAGCGTGATAACCGTAATGATCGTCGATGACCACCGGCTGGTCCGGGCTGGCATTCGGCGTGTGCTCGACGAGCAAAGCGACATCGACGTTGTCGCTGAGGCCTCGTCGGGCGAAGAAGCCATCAACTTCGCCCGTGACCTGCAACCGCAGGTTGTGCTGATGGATATCAACATGCCTGGCATCGGTGGCCTGGAGGCCACGCGGCGAATCATTCAGCGTTCGCCAGATATCAAAGTAGTGGGCGTGTCGATGCACCTGGATGAGCCGTATCCCAGTCGATTGCTGTCGGCGGGCGCTTCGGGTTACATCAGTAAGGACTCGGCGGCGGAGGAGGTGGTGACAGCCATTCGTCGCGTGCATCAGGGTGGGCATTACATTGCACCGCTGGTCGCAGGGAACCTGGCAGCGGCCTTGATCAAGGGGCAGAACGAATCGCCATTTGACGCGCTGTCGCATCGTGAGATGCAGGTCATGAATCTCGTCACCCAGGGCCACAGTACGCAGGCAATCTCGGATCGCCTGTGTCTTTCGCCCAAAACCGTCAGCACTTACCGCTACCGATTGTTCGAAAAGCTGGGCGTCCATAACGACGTGGAGTTGACGCGTCTGGCCATGCGCTACGGGCTGTTGGAGGATGGCGTCGCCGCGAGCTAGACCGCGCGCGTTTGCTCTGCATGGCTGAATCCTTTCACCCGGACTGTGCCCGTTGCGATCGGCTGGTGGCCTTCCGGGAACAGTCCCGTATCGATCATCCCGGTTACTTCGGGCGCGCTGTCCCGAGCTTTGGACCGACGGGTGCACCGTTGCTCATCGTGGGACTGGCGCCGGGTATGCACGGAGCCAATGCAACGGGTCGCCCGTTCACCGGCGACTATGCGGGCATTCTGCTGTACCAGACACTGTACGACCTAGGATTGGCCAGCGCTCCGGTCTCGGAGCAGGCGGACGATGGGTTGATGCTCATCGGCTGTCGGATCACCAATGCCGTGCGCTGTGTTCCCCCGCAAAACAAACCGGTGGGTGCCGAGATCAACAACTGTCGGCCTTATCTGATTGAGGAGCTGAAGGCGGTTCCGCAGGGGGGGGTTGTGCTGGCACTGGGCAAGATTGCGCACGATCAGGTGGTTCGGGCCCTGGGGCTGCGGGTGGCAGCGTACGCATTTGGGCATGAGGCCGTGCATGCATTGCCCAGTGGGCTGCAGCTCGTGGACTCGTATCATTGCAGCCGATACAACACGAATACACGGCGCTTAACGCCCGCGATGTTTGCGTCGGCGATGCGGCGTGCACGTGATCTGCGGCCGGCCGACTAGGCAGGCGGGGTTCGTATACTGCGCGGCCAGACCCGGTCCGCGAATCCTCTGTCTTGAGTGAGTCCAACTTCAATCCGAAGCGCTTTGTCAGTGGCCTGACGAGCCGGCCAGGCGTTTATCAGATGCTTGGCGCCGATGGCGAGGTGTTGTACGTCGGCAAGGCCAAGAACCTCAAGAAGCGGGTCGCCAGCTATTTTCTGCGTGCTTCCGGGTCGACGCGTATTGAGTCGATGGTCGATCAAATCCAGGACATCGCCATCCATGTCACGGATACCG
Source organism: Pseudomonadota bacterium (assembly GCA_036156195.1). Lineage (GTDB taxonomy): Bacteria > Pseudomonadota > Gammaproteobacteria > Nevskiales > OUC007 > Abyssibacter. Next base: position 51,914 of record JAYZUZ010000012.1, read on the forward strand.
AGAATCAGGCGTTGTTGCTGGAAAGCAGCCTGATCAAGCAGCACCGCCCGCGTTACAACATCGTCTTTCGCGATGACAAGAGTTATCCCTATCTGGTAATCACCGGGGGGCATGCGTATCCCCGGATCCGGTTTCATCGCGGTAGCCGCAAGAAGCCGCATCGCTATTTCGGACCGTATCCCAACGCGGGGTCAGTGCGGCGTACCCTGGATTCCTTGCAAAAGCTGTTTCAGCTGCGGCCGTGTTCAGACAGCTTTTTCGCCAATCGCTCACGGCCCTGTCTGCAGCACCAGATCAAGCGTTGCTCGGCGCCCTGTGTGCAGGCGATCTCCAAGGCGGATTACGCGGAGGATGTGGCCGATGCGGTGCGCCTGCTTGAGGGCAAGAGTGAAGTGCTGGTGCGCAAGCTTACGCAGCGTATGGAGGCTGCGTCCGAGGCCTTGGACTTCGAACGAGCCGCTCGTTATCGCGATCAGATTGCAGCATTGCGCACCATACAGGGTCCACGGGATGCGGCGGGTTCAGTCGAAGACGCCGATTTCGTCGTGCTGGAGCAGCGCGCAGGTTTGACGGCAGTTGGCGTGGGGACGATTCGCAACAGCCAGCATCTCGGCTACCGAAGCTTTTTTCCGAAGGGTGGGGCGGATGCCGGGCGCGGCGAGGTGTTGTCGGCCTTTCTTGGGCAGTACTACGCCGAGCGACCACCGCCGCGCGAGATTGTCGTGTCCGATCAGCCTGAGGATGAAGACTTGCTGCAGCAGGCGCTGGGTGTGGCCTGCGGGCGTCGTGTGCAAATCAAGCATCAGGTGCGTGGGACGCGGGCGCGCGTGTTGCGCACCGCGCAGGACAGCCTGCAGGAAGCGATCGCGGCCAGGCTGCTCCAGGGCGAGGCACTGGGCCGGCGCTACCAGGCGCTGGGTGAATTGCTCGGGCTGGAGGAGACACCCCATCGGCTGGAGTGTTTCGACATCAGTCATACGCGCGGCGAATCTCCCGTTGCTTCCTGCGTGGTCTTCGATGAAGACGGCCCGCTAAAGGCGGCGTATCGTCGATTCAACATGAAGGATGTGACCCCGGGAGACGATTACGCAGCCATCCGACAGGCCGTACTGCGCCGGTTCCGGCGACTCAAGGCGGGTGAGGCACCCATTCCGGATGTGCTGCTCATCGATGGCGGCAAGGGTCAGCTGGCGCAGGCCATTGAAGCGGTGGAAGAGGCCGGGGTGACTGGTGTCACGATCATCAGCGTGGCCAAGGGTGCGGATCGGCGTGTCGGCCTAGAGCAGATATTCCGTCCCGGCGAGGCGACCGCCATCCGCCCGGCATCGGACAACCCCGGTTTGCATCTGATCCAGCAAATTCGGGACGAGGCGCATCGCTTTGCCATCGAAGGGCATCGCGGACAGCGCAACAAGGCACGCAAACAGTCCGTGTTGGAGGAGATCGAGGGGCTGGGACCCCGGCGGCGACAAGCGTTGCTGCGCAGCTTTGGTGGTTTACAACGGGTCGAACGGGCAGGGGTGGATGAGCTGGCGCGGGTGGAGGGAATATCCCGGACGCTGGCACAGCGCATTTACGATCGCTTTCATTCCTGAGCCGCCTTAATCCCGTGTGGGCCGTGGGCAATCGAGCCGGTCATGCTTCCGATGCGGCCTGTGCACCCGCATAATGTGTGCGTGCCTTTGAATCTACCCATGCTGCTCACCCTGATGCGGGTGCTGGCGATACCTTTCGTCGTTCTCGCATTCTTCTGGCCGACCCCCTGGGCGGGGCCGATCGCCGCCAGCTTGTTTCTGCTTGCGGCGATTACCGACTGGTTGGATGGGTGGTTAGCGCGTCGCTGGAATCAGACCTCGGCATTTGGTGCGTTCCTCGACCCGGTGGCGGACAAACTCATCGTGGCGACCTCGCTGGTCATTCTGTTGAGCCAGGACGCCAGCATCATGCTGAGCATTTTGGTGGCGGTGATCATCGGGCGAGAGATTACGGTCTCGGCACTGCGGGAGTGGATGGCCGAGATCGGCGCTCGGGCTTCGGTTGCGGTGTCCTGGGTCGGAAAAGTGAAGACGACCTTTCAGATGACCGCCATCGTGCTGATGCTATGGGGCATTCCGCTGGGGCCGATCCCCGTTTACGACGTCGGCTATGGGCTGTTATTCATCGCGGCAGGACTCACGTTGTGGTCCATGGCGATGTACTTGCGTGCCGCCTGGCCGGTGCTTTCCGAGCACTCGGATCAAAAGGCTTGACACTGCCGTTCGTCGCCCTAGAATACGCGCCTCTCGCGGGAATAGCTCAGTTGGTAGAGCGCAACCTTGCCAAGGTTGAGGTCGCCGGTTCGAACCCGGTTTCCCGCTCCAGATACCGCAGTTTGTGGGCAGTGCCGGCCACGGATTGCAAAGGTGCCTCGGCCGGCTCGCCGTCCGGGGCATTTGTTTTTTCAGGCCGGCGATCAAGTCGGCTAAACTGGACATCTCGACGTTGTCGGTCGAGACAACCACCAAAGGCTGGGTGGCAGAGTGGTGATGCAGCGGATTGCAAATCCGTGTACGTCGGTTCGATTCCGGCCCTAGCCTCCAATCTTGCACGCGCATGCGCCCGGATGGCGGAACTGGTAGACGCAAGGGACTTAAAATCCCTCGAAGGTGACTTCGTGCCGGTTCGATTCCGGCTCCGGGCACCATTCCCACGGGGCGCAGCGATTGCACCCGGATTCATGCGTTCCCCGTCCTATGCTCCAGCTTGACGACGTTGTACTGCGTCGCGGCCGGAAGACCCTGCTCGGTCCGCTAAGTGCCACCTGCTCCGCAGGTACGGTGACGCACCTGCGTGGGCCGAATGGCGTCGGTAAGACGACGCTGATCCATGCATTGGTCGGCTTGCGCGAGCCGGATGCGGGCCGGGTGTGCTGGCAGGGTGAAAACCTCTTCGATCAACCTGAATCTCTTCGGCAATCGCTGTGCTTTATTGCGCATGACGCCAGTGGCAGTGGGGCGCTGACCGCCGTGGAGTCGCTACGCTTTGTGCTGTCGCTGAATAACGAGCCCGCGGAGCTGGCCGCCGACGCATTGCGCCAGACGGGTTTACGCGGTCGCAGCCTGACGCAGCCCGTGCGCACACTGTCGGCGGGTCAGCAGCGACGCGTAGCGCTCGCACGGCTTATGGTCACCCAGGCCAGTCTGTGGGTGCTGGATGAGCCGCTCAATGCGCTGGACGATGCCTCCCGCACCATGCTCTGCCAACGGTTTGCGGACCATGCGTCTTCGGGTGGCATCGTGGTCGTGACATCACACCAACCCTTGCCGATCGACGCTCAGTGCATCGATCTAGAGTCCGCCTGACACCGTGATGCTCTGGGTCGCCGTGTGGTCGCGGGAATGGCAACTGCTGTTTCGCCAGTTGCAGGATCTGCTGCAACCGCTGGTCTATTTCGCGATGGTTGTCATGATCGTGCCACTGGGCACGGACCCATCGGCCGAGGTGCTCGCACGCCTGGCGCCGGCCGTGGTCTGGATGGCGGTGGTGCTGGCCGTGGTGCTGTCGCTGGATCGGCTGTTCCGGGATGATGCACGTGATGGGACGCTGGCTGTTCTGCTGACCGCGCCAACGCCGCTGTGGTGGGTGCTACTGGCGAAATTGCTGGCGCACTGGTTGGGACTGGGGGTGCTGCTGTCGCTGGCTGCGCCATTGGCGGGCGCAGCCTACGGGCTTACGGCGCCCGCAGTTGGCGTCTTGATGCTCAGTGTGTTGAGCGGTTCGTTGGGTCTGATGGCCCTGGGGATGGTCGCGGGTGCGCTGACAGTGGGTGTGCGCAACGGTGGCGTGCTGGTCGCCATCATCCTGCTCCCGTTGTATGTGCCGCTGCTGGTTTTTGGCGCTGGCGCAGTTGGCGCTGTGCAGTCCGGGTTTGAGGGCATGGGTCCGGTATACTTCGTGGCCGCCTTGTCGGTGCTGTACGCCACGTTGGCACCGCCCCTTGCAGCCGTCGCGCTGCGACTGAGTTACGACTAATCGCATGTGGACCTGGTTTCACCGTTTGGCCTCTCCGCCCACGTTCTACCGCTGGGGCCGGACGCTTCAGTGGATCTTTGGCGTGGCCGCAGTGTTGCTCATTACCGTGGGCACTTACGGGGGGCTGGTGCTTGCCCCGCCTGATTATCAGCAGGGCGATGCTTTTCGCATCATCTACGTCCATGTCCCCAGTGCCTGGCTCTCCTTGTTCGTCTACACCAGCATGGCGGTGGCTGGCGGCGTTGCACTGATCTGGCGGATGAAGCTGGCCGAGCTTTACGTCATTGCCGCTGCCCCGCTAGGCGCGGCATTTACGGCGCTGGCGCTGGTGACGGGCATGCTCTGGGGAGAGCCCATGTGGGGGACCTACTGGGTTTGGGACGCACGCCTGACCAGCGAGTTGGTGTTGCTCTTCCTTTATCTCGGGGTGATTGCCCTTGCGGCGGCCTTTGAAGACCCGCGACGCGGCGCGCGTGCGGCGGCGGTGCTGGCGCTTATTGGTGTGGTCAATGTCCCGATCATTCATTACTCCGTGGAATGGTGGAACAGCCTGCACCAGGGAGCGACCGTGACGAAGTTCGATTCACCGTCGATTTCCGGTGACATGCTGTGGCCGCTCCTGGTCAACGCTTTGGGTTTCATGAGTTATTTCGCCAGCCTTCAGTGCGTGAGAATGCGCGCGCTCATTCTTTCGCGTGAGCGGGATGCACGCTGGATTCAGGGGGCTGTGGCGTGAACGAATCCTTCTGGAGCATGGGCGGCTACGCGATCTACGTGTGGACTTCCTTCGGCCTGACCGGGCTGGTGTTGCTGGGCGGCGCATTGTTCAGTGCAGGTGAGTTGGCACGACAGCGCCGCGAGATTCGATTGGAACGAGAGATGGACGATGACGCGTAGACAACGTCGCATGCTGGCGGTCGGGGCACTTGTGATCGGTGCGGGGACCGCCGTGGCGCTGGCGCTGGTCGCATTCCAGAGCAATCTGATCTATTTCTACAGCCCGTCTGAAGTGCTCGCCGGTGAACTGCCTCCGCAGGCACGTATCCGACTGGGGGGCATTGTTGAAACGGGCAGTGTCGAGCGCTCGACGACCGACACGACCGTGAGTTTCCGGCTGGCTGACTGTGAACAGACCGTCCCCGTGCGTTATTCGGGCATTCTTCCTGATCTATTTCGTGAGGGTCAGGGGATCGTTGCGATCGGCACGTACGACCCGGATAGCGGCTTTGCAGCCGAAGAAGTGCTGGCCAAGCATGATGAGAATTACATGCCCCCCGAGCTGGTGGACTCGCTCAAGGACAAGGCGGGCACCAGTTGCATGCCGGCGGTGAATTCATGATTCCTGAACTGGGGCATTTCGCGCTGTGTCTGGCAGCAGGCCTGTCGCTGATGCAATGCGTGGCGCCTTTGGCTGGCGTCCTGTCGCGGCGGGAACGTTGGCAGGCCATGGCCTGGCCACTTTCGGTGGGGCAGGTGGTGTTCACTGTTGTCGCTTATCTGGCGCTGACTTGGTCGTTTGTCGAGATCGATTTTTCGGTGCGTTATGTGGCGACCAATGCGCATAGCGAACTGCCGCTGTTTTATCGAATTTCGGCGGTGTGGGGTGGGCATGAAGGCTCGTTGCTGCTGTGGGTGCTGATGCTCGGCGCCTGGACATTGCTCGTGGCTGGCCTGAACAAGAGCCTGCCTCGCGATATCGGTGCCTCGGTGCTCGGCGTGATGGGCGGCATCTCCTTCGCGTTTCTGCTGTTTACCCTGCTGACATCCAACCCGTTTGAGCGTTTGTTCCCGGCCCCCGCCGAAGGACAGGATCTCAATCCCTTGCTGCAGGATCCGGGGCTGATCATCCATCCGCCCATGCTGTACATGGGCTATGTCGGCTTCTCCGTGGCGTTCGCGTTTGCGGTGGCCGCGTTGATCAGTGGCCGGTTGGACGCCGCCTGGGCACGGTGGACGCGTCCGTGGACCACGCTGGCGTGGAGTTTTCTCACGGTTGGCATTCTGCTCGGGTCCTGGTGGGCCTACAACGAACTGGGTTGGGGCGGCTGGTGGTTCTGGGATCCAGTCGAGAACGCCTCGTTCATGCCCTGGCTGGTCGGTACGGCATTAATCCATTCGCTTGCCGTGACGGAGAAACGCGGCTTGTTCAAGGCCTGGACCGTGTTGCTGGCGATCTCGGCGTTTGCGCTGTCTCTGCTGGGGACATTTCTCGTTCGTTCCGGCGTGCTGGTATCGGTGCACGCGTTTGCAACCGATCCGTCGCGCGGCGTGTTCGTGCTGATGATTTTTGCCTTTTTTGTAGGCGGCGCCCTGCTGTTGTTCGCGCTGCGGGCTGCGCGCTTTCAGGTGCGACAGCGGATGACGCTGTTCTCACGCGAAGGCCTGCTGTTGCTGAACAACGTGTTCTTGTCTGTTGCGGCGCTGGCTGTATTGCTCGGGACGCTGTACCCGTTGTTTGTCGATGCCATGGGCATGGGCAAGCTCTCGGTGGGTCCGCCGTACTTTGATGCGGTGTTTGCCCCGCTGACCCTCCCGTTGGTCGTGCTTGTGGCCTTCGCCATGCCGGTGATGTGGAAACGGGGTCAGTGGTCCCGGGTTCGGCAACAACTGTGGCTGCCCCTGCTGGCCGCGCTCGCCGTGACGGGTATCGTGGCCTTGCTGGGCGTTCGGGGCCTGGGCGTCTCCGCAGCCATACTCATGGCCCTGTGGTGCATCGCCGGTGCACTGGCCGAGCCTGTGCGCGTTCTGCGGCGCCGCAGCCGGGTGAGATTGTCGCGTTCCCAATGGGGCATGACTGTCGCGCACTGTGGCCTGGGGGTGTTTGTTCTCGGCGTCGCGCTGGTCAATCACGGATCGATTGAGCGTGATGTGCGACTGGCGCCGGGTGAGACGGCTGAGTTTTCCGGCTATGTCTTCCAGTTTGGTGGCGTGTCGCGCGAAGAAGGTCCGAACTATCACGCCGATGTCGGCCTGGTCGACATCATGCGCGACGGGCGTCTGATCGCGACCCTGGAGCCGGAGAAACGCTACTACCGCACGGGTGGTAATCCGATGACTGAAGCGGCCATCGACATTGCGCCACTGCGAGACCTGTACGTGTCGCTGGGCGAGCCGGTGCAGGGCGGAGCGTGGATTCTGCGCCTCTACGTCAAACCCCTGATTCGCTGGATTTGGCTGGGTGCGTTGATGATGGCGCTGGGCGGTGCGCTGGCGGCAACTGACCGTCGCTACCGGCTCAAGTCTCGCGCTCCGGCATCCGTACCGTCAGCCCAGACGGCCCAGGCATGAGCCGATGGTTGCTGCTGGCACCGGTCTTCGTGGTCGGTTTGCTGATAGTGGTGTTCGCGGTGGGACTGCGGTTGGATCCCAGCCGAGTGCCTTCACCACTGATCGACCAGCCCGCACCCGCCTTTTCCCTGCCGAGTTTGCGTTCGGCGGACCAGTTGGTCACCAGCGACCAGCTGCGTGGACAGGTCACCATTGTGAATGTGTTCGCCAGCTGGTGTGTCCCGTGTCGGCTGGAACATCCCCTGTGGATGGAGTGGGCTGAATCGTCTGACGTGCCGGTGATTGGCTTGAACTACAAGGATGCACCGCGTGATGCCTTGTCCTGGTTGGCTCGGCATGGCGACCCCTATACCGCTATAGCCAGTGACCGCACGGGTGACGTGGGGATTGACTGGGGCGTATACGGCGTGCCCGAAACTTTTGTCATCGACGCAACCGGTCGGATACGTCACAAGCATATTGGCCCGCTGGACCCCACAAGCATGGCGCGCGAGTTCCGGCCGATCGTGGAACAGTTGCAGCAGGAGCCAGGGTGATGATGCGCGTATTGATCAGCGCTTTTTTGTTGGTTTCATCGATCGCCTGGGCGGCGCCGGAGGGTTTGAGCGCAAAGGAGATGGATCGTTATCACGATCTGCTCGAAGAACTCCGCTGCCTGGTCTGCCAGAACCAGAATCTCGCCGAATCGAATGCCTCATTGGCCAATGATCTCAAGCGGCAGGTCGAAGACATGATCCGCGCTGGGCAGACCGACGAGCAGATCAAAACTTACCTGCAAGCGCGTTATGGCGATTTTGTGCTCTACCGTCCGCCGTTCAAGCCCTCGACCTGGGTGCTCTGGGTCAGCCCCTTTGTTGTGCTGGTGACGGTGTTGTTCATCGCATGGCTGACTTTGCGCAGGCGCCGGGTCGCTGATACGCCCGCTGCGAGCATTGATCGCGACGCGCTAAAGCGCCTATTGGAAAACGAATGAAAACCACCTTGATTGTCGCCTTCGTCCTGTCGACGTTGGTCGCCATGCTGTTCCCGGCCCTGGCACTGCGCCGCCCAGGCGCTGGGCGACGTAGTCGCCAGCAGGACAATGTCGAGGCGTTTCGTAGCCGCAAGGCTGAACTGGAAGCAGATCTTGCAGCGGGCCGTCTGACCCAGACGGATTACGAGCAGCTGGAAGCGGACGCCGCTGCCGAACTGCTGCAGGATGCGCAGGCCGAGGAGGGTACGGCCCGTCCGGGCGGACGATGGATGGCGCTTGTGGCGATTGGTGTCGTTCCCGTCGTGGCCGTCGGGTTGTACGTGGCAGGCGGTGGGCTGCCGCCGACCAGCCATGCGGAACAAATGCAGGGGTTGGTCGCGCAGCTGGAGCAGAGAGTTCAGGCGGTGCCCGAGGATCAGGAAGCACGCCGGATGCTCGCGCGGGTGTACATGGGCTCTGAGCGTTATCAGCAGGCGGCGCAGCTGTATCGGCAGATCAATGAGCAAACCGGCAGCGAAGATGCTTCGGCGCTGGTTGCCGAGGGTGAGGCACTGGGCATGGCGCGTGGCCAGGATTGGCTGGGACGCCCGGCGGCCCTGTTTGATGCCGCACTGGCATTGGAGCCCAATAACATCCGCGCGTTGTGGTACGGCAGCCTCGCGGCCGCACAGGGCGGCGAAACCAACAAGGCCTTGCTGCGATTGCAGCGGCTGGATCGTCAGCCCTTGGATGACCCATTGCGTTCTGCAGTACGACGCGCTGTGGTCGCCATGGGCGGTGTGCCGGCCGACACGGTGACGACCGATCAGCCTGCCGGGCAGGGGACCCAGATTCGCGTGCGCATTGAGGTGTCCGACGCGCTGGCGGCTGCGTTGCCGGATGAATTTGCCTTGTTTGTCTTTGCCAAGCAGGTCGATGGCCCACCCATGCCATTGGCAGCCCAGAGGCTGGGTACCACCGCGTTTCCACGGGTTGTCACACTGACCCAGGATAATGCGATGGTCGAAGGGCTCACGCTGGACAGCGCGGATGTCTGGGAAGTCTCGGCACGTATTTCGCAAGCGGGGGAGGCCCGCGCAACAGCTGGCGATCTGCAGGGCTCGATTCGAGTCGAGCGCGACGAACTGGATGGCGTGCAGCGTCTGGTCATCGATGAGCGCGTGGCTGCACCGGGTGAGTAGGCCGTCTCTGGCCGAGTATCGGGCGTTACGCTAGCCTGTAAGGCCACGTCTCGCACTGAAGCGGTGCGGCGTTTCACCGAGTCAGGGCAGTTTGCTGTGCGCGACTGACGCAGGGTGGCTGCGGGCTACCACTGCGCGAACCATGACAACGTTCAACTAAAAAGGATAATCATGCGACTACGCAAAGCGGTCTTTCCTGTGGCGGGTCTAGGCACCCGGTTTCTTCCGGCGACCAAGGCAAACGCCAAGGAAATGCTTCCGATCGTCGACAAGCCGCTGATCCAGTACGCGGTGAAGGAAGCTGTTTCGGCCGGGGCCGAAGAACTGGTTTTCATCACCAGCAACAACAAGAACTCGATTCTCGATCATTTCGACAAGTCCTACGAGCTGGAAAAACAGCTGGAAGAAAAGGGCAAGACAGCCCTTCTGCAGGAGGTGCGCGAGATTCTCCCGCCTGGCATCACCTGCGTTTACATTCGTCAGCCCGAAGCACGCGGTTTGGGTCATGCCATCTCCTGCGCCTGGACGGCCGTGGGCGATGAAGATTTCGCTGTCATCCTCGCCGATGACCTGATCGACGGAAAGCTGCGCCCCGCGCTTGCGCAGATGCAGCGTGTCTATCAGGAATATGGCACCAGCGTGATTGCCGTGCAGCGTGTACCGAAAGACGAGGTGCACAAGTACGGCATCGTCGAGGTGGAACCCGTTGGGCCTGGGCTGGGTGAGATTCGTGGCATCGTCGAAAAGCCGGACGCTGACAAGGCGCCGTCGAATCTTGCCGTGGTCGGGCGCTATATCCTCACCCCGCGTATTTTCAAACTGCTGGAGTCCACAGAGCCTGGAGCCGGCGGCGAGATTCAGCTCACCGATGCGATCAGCGCGATGATCCAGGAGCAAACGGTGCTGGCCTACGAATTCGAAGGCAAGCGCTACGATTGCGGCAGCAAGCTGGGCTATCTGCAGGCCAATGTCGAACTGGGCCTCAAGCACCCCGATCTCGCCGACGAGTTCCGCGAGTACCTGAGTGAACTGACGGCCACCTGGCCGCGAGACGAGAAAAAGTCCGCCTAGTCACCGGAATGGACAGGCAAAACGGCCCCAGCTGGGGCCGTTTTTGTTTGCGCATGCGCGAATGCCGCGCCATCAAATGGTCAGAACAGACGTTCTGCGGTTCCTTTGGGTGTTCGCAAGCTACTGGTAGGACAGGGAATTTTGTTGGTATTCAGGGAGTTGTAACCGGGGCGGCGCCGATGACCCAGCGGGCGTCAGGCTGCGCCACCACCGGCGGGTGGGTTCTGCTCGACAGCGCTCGTATACTTTCGCGATCCATACCGGGCAGGGGCCGAAATGACCGGCGAAAAGCTGCGACGTTTTCTCGAATCGTCTCCGATTTCTGGAGGCAATGGCGCCTGGGTCGAAGCCATGTACGAACAGTACCTGGCCGATCCGGACGCGGTAGAAGCCAGTTGGCGTGACTACTTCAAGCAGATGGAGGCGGGTAGCAAGCGTCACGATGTCGCCCATAGCCCCATCCAGCAGTCCTTTGCCGAGCTTGCACGCGCCAAGCCGGTAGTGAGTGTGGGCAAGGGCGGGGGCTTATCCGCCCAGGCGGCGGCGAAACAGTCATCCGTACTCCGGCTGATCAACTACTACCGGGTTCGTGGTCATCAGGCCGCCAAACTCGATCCACTGGGGCTGGCCAATCAGCCTTCTGTTCCTGATCTGGACCCGGCATTCCATGGGCTGGGCAGTTCGGACATGGATGCAGAGTTCGACACGGGCTCGCTGGCTACGTCGGACCGGCTCAAGCTGCGCCAGATCATCGATGTCGTCAGGCATGTGTACACCGAGTCGATTGGCGCGGAGTACATGTACATCACCGAGACCCAGCAAAAGCGCTGGATTCAGCGCCGTCTCGAAGGCACCGCCTATGAGCCCCGGCTGACTGCTGATGAACAGCGCGAGGTGTTAAAGCAGCTGACGGCGGCCGAGGGCATCGAGCGGTACATGCACACGCGCTACGTCGGCCAGAAGCGCTTTTCGCTGGAGGGTGGTGACTCGCTGATTCCTGCACTGGACGAGCTGATTCGCCGCGCTTCAGCCCATAGTGTCGAAGAGGTAGTGATCGGCATGGCCCACCGTGGCCGCCTCAATGTGCTGGTCAATATCCTCGGCAAGTCGCCCAAGGATTTGTTCGATGAGTTCGAGGGCAAGATCACCGCAGAGGACCTCCGATTCTCCGGCGATGTGAAGTACCACAAGGGCTTCTCGAATGACATCGAGATCGACGGCCGACGCGTGCATCTCGTGCTGGCGTTCAATCCTTCGCATCTGGAAATCGTGAACCCGGTTGTCGAAGGTTCGGTCAAAAGCCGGCAGCACCGCCGTGGCGATGAGACAGGTAGCTCGATTCTGCCGGTGCTTATCCACGGTGACGCCGCCTTCGCCGGTCAGGGCGTTGTCATGGAGACCTTGCAGCTGTCGCAGGCTAAAGGCTACGCGACCGGCGGCACGGTGCATTTCATCGTCAACAACCAGGTCGGCTTCACGACGAATAACCCGATCGAGGTCGAGCAGCGCGAGCATGCGCGTACATCGTTGTATTCCACTGATATCGCCAAGATGCTGGAGGCGCCGGTCTTCCACGTGAATGCCGATGACCCCGAGGCCGTGGTGTTCGTGACGCGTCTGGCGATGGACTTCCGCGCGGAATTCCACAAGGACGTGATCATTGATCTGGTCTGTTACCGCCGTCACGGGCACAACGAGGCAGACGAGCCTGCGGTGACGCAGCCGAAGATGTACGAATTGATCAAGTCCCATCCGACGACACGTGCGCTTTATGCCGAGCGACTCAAGTCGGCCGGGGTGATTGGCGACAAGGATGCCGATCAGCTCAATGAGGACTACCGCAACGGCTTAGACCAGGGCGAGAACATTGCCCGGACCACGCTGGGGATGGTCGGTAACAAGTACACCGTGGACTGGAGCCGCTACGTCAACGGGAGTTGGGATGCCCACGCCGACACGACGATGTCGGCCGAGCAGATGAAACGGCTCGCCGAAATCCTCCTGGATGTGCCCGACGGCTTTGCGCTGCATAACCGCGTGGAGCGCATCATGAAGGACCGCCGCAAGATGGCGGCGGGCGGCCTGCCCATCGACTGGGGTTTCGCCGAGACCATGGCCTATGCCGGGTTGATCGATGATGGCTTCCAGGTGCGGTTAAGCGGCCAGGATTCTGGGCGTGGAACGTTTTTCCATCGCCAATGCCGGCTGTTGAACCAGAAAGACGGCAGTGTGCATGTTCCGCTCAAGTGCATTGGCGACCCTGAGCATTTTGTCGTCAACGACACGCTGCTGTCGGAAGAAGGTGTGTTGGGGTTCGAGTATGGCTATGCCACGGCGCAGCCTGAAACGCTGGTGATCTGGGAGGCCCAGTTCGGCGACTTTGCCAATGGCGCCCAGGTTGTGGTCGATCAGTTCATCGCCTCCGGTCACGCCAAGTGGGGCCGGGTGTGCGGGCTGACGATGTTGCTGCCGCATGGCTACGAGGGGCAGGGTCCTGAGCATTCATCGGCACGACTGGAACGCTATCTTCAGCTCTGTGCTGCGAACAACATGCAGGTATGTGTCCCGTCGACGCCGAGTCAGTTCTTCCATATGTTGCGGCGCCAGCTCAAGCGCGACTACCGGCTGCCACTGATCGTGATGACACCCAAGAGTCTGCTGCGTCACAAGCAGTCGGTGTCGACGCTGGAGGATCTGCAGCAGGGGCGCTTCGAAACCATCATGGATGATCGCGGGATCGAAGACGACGCCAAGGTCCGTCGCATCGTGTTGTGCAGCGGCAAGGTTTACTACGACCTGTATCAGATGCGCGAAGAGCTGGAACTCAGCCAGGAAGTCGCGCTGGTCCGGATTGAGCAGCTCTATCCGTTCCCGCGGGCCGAATACAAGGCCGTGCTGGCGCGCTACCCCAATGCCACGGACGTGGTCTGGTGTCAGGAAGAGCCCGAGAACCAGGGGGCGTGGTACCAGATCAAGCATCGCCTGCTGAACTCGCTGGGTGAGCAGCATGTCATGTTGTACGCCACCCGCGCGGGTTCGCCCTCAACCGCCACGGGCTATCACAAGGTTCACGTGCAGGAGCAGGAAGAGCTTGTGCGCAAGGCACTCGAATCTGGCAATCGGACGCGCGGCGAATAGTCGAGAGACCCGCCCCCGCGTTCACGCCAATGGAATCTGATTGGAGACGGAATGAGTATTGAAGTCAAAGTCCCGGCCCTTCCTGAGTCGGTTACCGAAGCCACCGTGGCAGTCTGGAATAAAAAGCCCGGTGACCGCGTCTCGCGTGACGAGAACATCTGTGAGCTGGAAACCGACAAGGTGATGCTGGAAGTTCCGGCAGTTGCCGATGGCGTGCTGAAGGAAATCAAGGCCGAAGAAGGCGCCACTGTCGGGTCTGGCGATGTCATCGCCGTGCTGGAAGAGGGCGCCGGTGGCGGTGATAGCGATGCCGGCGATGCATCTGACGCCGATCAAAAGGCCGACAGTGCAGACGAGCAGGCGGATGCAGATGACGGCAACACGCCTCCGTTGAGCCCGGCGGTCCGCAAGCTGGTGGCCGAGCACGACCTGGACCCGAGCAAGATCGAGGGGACAGGCAAGGGCGGGCGAATCGTCAAGAGCGATGTCGAGGACTACCTGGCCAAGCAGTCGAACGGGCAGAGTGCCTCCAAGCGCGACGCTGCCGCCGGCAAGAGCGAGGCCAAGCCTGCGCCGACATCCGATCCGGTGAGCGTGCCCAGCGGTGATCGCGTGGAGCAACGCGTACCGATGACGCGCATTCGCAAGCGCATTGCCGAGCGTCTGGTCGAGGCCCAGCAAACTGCCGCCATGCTAACGACCTTTAACGAGGTGGATCTGCAGGCGGTGATGGATTTGCGGGCCCGCTACAAGGACAACTTTGCGAAATCGTATGACATTAAGCTCGGCTTCATGTCCTTTTTCGTCAAAGCAGCAGTCGAGGCGCTCAAGCGTTACCCGGTCGTCAATGCATCAATTGATGACGACGATGTGGTCTACCACGGTTACTACGATATCGGCATCGCGGTATCCACCGAACGCGGTCTGGTTGTCCCGATCCTGCGGGACGCCGAATCGATGAGCTTCGCGGAGATCGAGCAAGCCATTGCCAACTATGGCAAGAAGGCACGCGAAGGCAAGATCACGATGGATGATCTGCAGGGTGGCACGTTCTCGATCACCAATGGTGGCATTTTCGGTTCCATGCTTTCGACGCCGATTCTCAACCCGCCGCAGTCGGCGATTCTGGGGATGCACGGCATCATTGAGCGTCCGATCGCCATTAATGGTGAAGTGGTGATCCGTCCGATGATGTATCTGGCGCTGTCGTATGACCATCGCCTCATCGATGGCAAGGATGCGGTCATGTTCCTGCGGACGATCAAGGAAACGCTGGAAGACCCGGGCCGTCTGCTACTTCAGATCTAATCTGCGAAACATGCTTAACGCATTGATTCGCAAACCCAAATCAAACGAGATGGTTACGCAATGAGCAAGGATTTCGACGTCATCGTCATCGGCGGTGGTCCCGCCGGCTATGTCGCGGCCATTCGCGCCGCACAGCTGGGCATGAAAACCGCCTGCGTGGACAACTGGCTCAACCGGGATGGCAGCCAGGCCTTTGGTGGTACCTGCCTGAACGCAGGCTGCATTCCGTCCAAGGCATTGCTGGAGTCCTCGGAGCTGTACCACCGTGCCCAGCATGAGTTCGACAAACACGGTATTGCGGCCGGCAAGATCAAACTGGATCTCGACGCCATGCATGCACGCAAATCCGGTATCTGCAAGCAGATGAACGGTGGCGTCCAGGCGTTGTTTAAGTCCAATGGTGTGGAAGGCATTGCCGGAACCGGGACCGTCCTGGGCTCCGGCAAGGTCAAGGTCACGCCCGTGGACAAGGGTGACAGCAAGGAGCTGAGCTGCGAGCACATCATCATCGCCAGCGGTAGTTCGCCGGTGGAGCTCAAGATTGCCCCGTTCGATGGCGACCGCATTGTCGACTCCTGGGGGGCGTTGGAATTCTCCGAAGTGCCCAAGCGACTCGGCATTATCGGTGCTGGCGTCATCGGCGTAGAACTCGGAAGCGTGTGGTCTCGGCTGGGTGCTGAGGTTGTTCTGCTCGAAGCCATGGATCAGTTCATTCCGGTCGCCGACCAGCAAATCGCCAAAGAGGCGGCGCGTCACTTCAAGAAGCAGGGCCTGGATATCCGTCTTGGTGCGCGTGTCCTTGGCGCCAAGGCCCAGAAGACCCAGGTCAAGGTCGAGTACCAGACCGGCGACGACAAGCACAGCGAAACCTTTGATCGTCTTGTCGTGGCCGTGGGGCGTCGGCCGAATACGGATGACCTGTTTTCCAAGGACTCCGGTCTGGCGTTGGACGACAAGGGCTTTGTCAAGGTCGATGAGAACTACCGCACCAACCTGCCAAACGTCTACGCGGTCGGCGATGTGATTGGTGGCCTGATGTTGGCGCACAAAGGATCGGAAGAGGGCGTGGCCTGTGCCGAGCTCATCGCCGGCCAGAAGCCTCAAGTGAACTACGACACTATTCCGTCGGTCATTTACACAGCGCCGGAGTTGGCCTGGGTTGGCAAGACCGAGGAACAGCTGAAGTCCGAGGGTGTTGAATACAACGTCGGGACCTTCCCGTTCTCGGCCAATGGCCGATCCAAGGCGCTGGAAATGTCGGTCGGCACGGTCAAGATGATCGCAGATGCCAAGACAGACCGGATTCTGGGCGTGCATATGGTGGGTCCCTATGTGTCTGAACTGGTGGCCGAGGCGGTCGTCGCCATGGAATTCGGTGCGACCGCCGAAGACATTGCCCTGACCATGCACGCACATCCGACACTCTCTGAAGCGGTGCACGAGGCGGCGTTGTCCGTACACGGGCACGCCATTCACGCAATCAACAAGAAGCGACGCTAAATCATGCGCAAGACCCTATTAACCTTGGCCCTGCTGGTGCCGGGGGTTGGCTGTGCCGGCCAGGCACTGGATCTGAATCTGTCAGGCGATGCGATTCAGGGTGAGTTTTCGTCCGATACGGGCGTGCTGCCCAATAGCAATGGCGTGTTCTCCATCGGCGGACTGTATGCCGATGACGACAAGTCCGATTTCACCATGGGGCATCTGGGCCTGCTGGTCACGGGTGATGCCGGTGCGCGGAACGCTCTGGTCAATGCCGGCTTAGGTGTGCGTCTGGTGGGGCTGGACGTGAACGGTGGAGACGCCACTGGTGGTGCGATCTCACTGGGCGCCGAGTTTGATGCCCGACTACCGGCCTACAACCGTATCGGTGTCGGTGCCTACCTCTATTACGCACCGGATGTTTCTGCCTTTGGTGACATCGACAAGTACTTGGAATACGCGGCGAATCTGAACTACGAGCTGATTCGTAATGCCTTTGTGTATGTCGGTGCGCGCCAGGTCCGGCTTGGCTTTGATCCGGGTAGCGAGATGAGTGTGGATACCGGCGCCCATGCCGGGTTCAATCTGAAGTTCTAGGAAGCGCAAGACATGGCAGGTCATTCCAAGTGGGCGAATATCCAGCACCGCAAGGGCGCCCAGGATAAGAAGCGCGGCAAGCTCTTCACCAAGCTGGCCAAAGAGATCACGGTGGCGACCCGCATGGGCGGCCCGGATCCCGATTCCAACCCGCGCCTGCGGCTGGCGATCGATAAGGCTAAAGGGCAGTCCCTGCCAAAGGACAACATCGAGCGCGCGATTAAGCGCGGCTCCGGTGCCATGGAAGGAGACGATTACGAGGAAATTCGTTACGAGGGCTACGGTCCCAATGGCGTCGCCGTCATGGTTGACTGCCTGAGCGATAACCGGAATCGCACGGTGTCGGATGTGCGGCATGCCTTTACCAAGCATGGCGGCAATCTGGGGTCGGATGGTTCGGTGGCCTATCTGTTCAATCGCTCCGGCGTCATCGTATTCAGCGACGGCGATGAGGCCTTGGAAGAGCAGGTCATGGAGATTGCACTGGAAGCCGGTGCCGAAGACATCACAACCAATGATGATGGGTCCATCGAAGTGCTGACGCCGCCCGACGCGTATGAGACGGTTCGCGATGCGCTCATCGGAGCCGGCCTGGAGCCGGCGCATTCGGACGTGACCATGCTGGCGACGACCAGCGTGGCATTGGATGCGGAGCAGGCGGAGACGCTGACGCGGCTCATCGACGCGCTCGATGACCTGGATGACGTCCAGGAGGTCTACTCCAACGCCGAATACCCCGATACCGAGGCAGCCTGAGCTGTCCCAGACCATTCGTATCCTGGGCATCGACCCTGGATCGCGCTACACGGGCTGGGGTGTGGTGGATGTGCAGGGACAACGGCAGCGCGCCGTGGCCTGGGGCTGTATCCGACTCGGTGATGCGCCGTTCGACCAGCGGGTTAGACGCATCTTCGAGGACGTCCAGGGGCTTGTGCAGGCACATGGACCTGCCGAGGCCGCCATCGAAGATGTCTTCGTCAGCCGCAACGCCATGTCAGCCTTGAAGCTTGGCCAGGCCCGGGGGGCAGCCATGGCAGCAATTGCCTGCCTGGAGGTCCCCATCGCGGCGTATTCACCGGCGCGCGTGAAGCAAAGCATTGTCGGTAGTGGTCGGGCCGACAAGACACAGATTGGCCATATGGTGCGAGCCTTGTTGGGAATCAATACACGTATTCAGGCCGATGCGGCGGATGCCCTGGCCATCGCCCTTTGTCATGCACATTGGCGGGCATCGCCAGCGGCCCGATTGGGGTTAGGGACATGATCGGACGCCTGCGGGGCACACTGATTGCGAAGCGGCCGCCCGTGCTGCTTATTGATGTGGGTGGGGTGGGTTACGAGGTCGAGGCGCCGATGTCCACGTTGTACGAGCTGGGTGACACCGGCGGGGACGTGGTCGTCCATACGCACCTGTCTGTGCGTGAGGATGCCCAGCAACTGTTTGGCTTTGCCACCCTGGGTGAACGCGATCTGTTCCGTGTGTTGATCCGCATCAATGGCGTGGGGGGGAAGCTCGCGCTCGCGATTCTATCCACCATTCCGGCGGCTGAGTTCACACGTGTGGTCGAGGAGGGGGATGTGACTGCGCTGACCCGCGTACCAGGCATCGGTAAGAAAACCGCTGAACGCCTGGTAGTCGAGATGCGTGGTCGAACCGACGCGCTCATGGCGCCCGCAAGCGGTGACGCATCGGCCGGGAGCCGCCCGCAGGATGCCGCGACGGAGGCCACCGATGCCCTGATCGCGCTGGGTTACAAGCCAGCCGAGGCTGGGCGAATGGTGCAAAAGGCTGCGGGGGCGGATATGGATTCCGAGGCGATTATCCGCGCCGCGTTGCGGGCTGCCATGCGATAGTCGTCAGATGAACGAGTTTTCGGAGTCACGCATCATCGACAGTGCGGCGTCTGGCGAGGAGGCGCGGATTGATCGTGCCATTCGACCGAAGAAGCTGGCGGACTATGTGGGCCAGGCCCCGGTTCGCGAACGCCTGGGCATCTTTATCGAGGCGGCTCGTCAGCGTGCTGAAGCGCTGGATCACGTCTTGATCTTTGGTCCGCCGGGACTGGGCAAGACGACACTGGCGCATATCATCGCCACGGAAATGGGTGTGGGTCTGCGGCAGACATCCGGCCCGGTTCTGGAAAGACCCGGTGATCTCGCTGCGTTGCTGACGAATCTTGAGCCGCACGACGTGTTGTTTGTCGATGAGATTCACCGACTCAGTCCGGTTGTCGAGGAAGTCCTGTACCCGGCGATGGAGGATTACCAGCTCGACATCGTCATTGGTGAAGGCCCAGCGGCACGGTCGATCAAACTGGACTTGCCGCCTTTCACGCTTGTGGGTGCGACGACGCGGGCGGGTTCACTGACGTCGCCGCTGCGCGACCGCTTCGGCATTGTGCACCGTCTCGAATTTTATACGCTGGATGAACTGAGCAAGATTGTCACGCGATCAGCCGATATCGTGGGCATGGCGCTGGATGCCGGTGGTGCCATGGAGATCGCGCGGCGCTCGCGTGGCACGCCACGCGTCGCCAATCGGCTGCTCCGGCGCGTCAGGGATTACGCGCAGGTACGGGCGGACGGGCATGTCACCCAAGCCGTCGCGCAGGCGGCCATGGACTTGCTGGATGTCGATAAGCAAGGCTTTGACGTGATGGACCGCAAGCTGTTGTCCGCGCTGGTCGAACGCTTTGATGGTGGCCCCACCGGCGTCGAAAGCCTGGCGGCGGCAATTGGTGAGTCGCGTGACACGATCGAAGATGTCATTGAACCGTATTTGATCCAGCAAGGGTTCATGCAACGCACCCCACGTGGTCGTCAGGCGACCCGCATGGCCTGGTTACACTTGGGCTTGCAGGCGCCAGCCGGCACAGCGGAGCCGGCGCCGGGGCTTTTTCCGGACTAGAGCGGCACCGTCGACCTCTAGCGAAACACCGCACTGCGCACCGGCGCATCGAGTTCAGACCAGGCGCGAAACATGCCCAGCGTACTCATGGGCAGGCAGACCAGACCATCGCGATCGACGCCGATCAAACCGCCCATACCGCCGCAGTCCACGACCTGCTGAATGACCAACTCGGCCGCAGCATGCATGGGCTCATGTCCCAACGACATTCGCCAGTGAATCTGCGCCGCGGCGTTGACACGGATGAATGACTCGCCGTGCCCAGTGGTGGAGATGGCGCAGGTCTGGTCGTTGGCCCAGGTCCCTGCACCGATGACACCCGTGTCCCCGACACGCCCGGCGGCCTTGTTGGTCATGCCGCCAGTTGACGTGGCGGCTGCAAGTCGTCCATGACGGTCCCGCGCAACAGCACCCACAGTGCCGAGGGGTTCGTCGTGGTCCAGCATCACGGTGGCGTGTGCCCGTGCCCGCTCAAGCTGGCGCTGCCGGTCTTCGATGATGAAATACTCCGGCTCGGCCATGCTGATGCCGAGTCGCTCGCACGCCGCATCGGCGTGGGCGCCGGCGAGCATGACATGGCGACCGTCATTGAGTAGAGCGCGGGCCAGAGTGACCGGGTTGCGGGGCCGTCGCGTAGCCGCTACAGCGCCGCAAGCCCCATCGCCACCCATGATGGAGGCATCGAGCTCTGCCTCGCCCAGGGTGTTGAGGACCGCGCCACGGCCGGCGTTGAAATGCTCGCAGTCCTCCAGCAGACGAACGCCCATTTCAACAGCGTCCAGTGCGGGTAGGCCGTCTTGCAGCGCGGATTGGACCTGCGTCCCAATGGCCTGGAGTGCAGCAAGGTGTTCGGCATAGCCGTGATCGCGCTGTGGCATGTCGCCGGCGCCGCCATGTAACGCAAAGGAGATCGGGTGGTGGGGCATGGTTGAGTCCGTGGCAAGGCAGGGGGCAATAATACGCGTATAATCAGCGCTTTATGTATTCGTCTGGCAAGGAATGCCACCGTTAATGAGCGACGAGACCTTCTGGTGGACCGCGCGGGTGTACTACGAGGACACCGATGCCAGCGGTGTCGTCTACCACGCCAATTATTTGCGCTTTCTGGAGCGGGCACGCACCGAGTGGGTTCGGTCACTCGGCTGGTCCCAGGAATCCCTGCGTCACGAACTGGACCTCTGTTTTGTGGTCAGTGAGATGACCACACGGTTTCGTGGACCTGCTCGAATGGATGATCAGCTCGCGATTTCCGTGCGCATTACTCAGCGGCGACGTGCCAGTTTGCGTTTTGCACAAACCGTGCATCGGGATGCCCCCGATGGCGAGTGTCTGATTGAGGCCGAGGTGCGCGCGGCCTGTCTGACCGAATCGACTTTCAAGCCGCGCGCGTTGCCGGCATCGTTTTTTGGGAGCACCGCATGAACAACGAGCTGTCGCTCACCCATTTGATCTTCGACGCCAGCCTGCTGGTTCAGTTGGTCATGGCCGGCCTGATGCTGGCATCGCTGCTGTCTTGGATCATTATCGTGTCCAAACGCCGCATGCTGGGGCGGACGCGTCGACTGGCCAACCGTTTTGAAGACCAGTTCTGGTCGGGCGGGCAGCTCTCGGAGATATACGACCGCGTGCGGGTGAGTGACCATGCAGATCATGGCATGGAGGCCTTGTTCCTGGCGGGCTACGAGGAATATCGCCGTCAACGCGCGGCCCTGCAGAAAGAGGGTGAGCGCGCAGGCGACGAAGGCGCGGCCAGTGCCGTGCAGCGCGCCATGCGTGTGGCGCAGATGCGGGAGGTCGATCGTATGGAAGGTGGCCTGCCCGTTCTGGCGACCGTTGGGTCGACCAGTCCCTACGTCGGCTTGTTCGGCACCGTCTGGGGCATCATGCATGCGTTCATCGCCATCGGTAACGTCAAACAGGCAACCCTTGCAATGGTGGCACCGGGCATTGCCGAAGCGCTGATTGCCACGGCCATTGGCCTGTTCGCGGCAATTCCGGCGGTCATCGCGTTCAACATCTTCACCAGCCAAGTGGATCGATTGGAGAACCAGTTTCAGGCCTTCTCCGAAGAACTGGTCGGCATTCTCGAACGCGGCCTTCAAAACGTGTCGCGCCGGCCAGAGGCCTAGTCGTGGCACGCCGCAAGCTCGCTGCCGAAATGAACGTCGTGCCGTATATCGACGTCATGCTGGTCCTGCTGGTGATCTTCATGATCACCGCGCCGCTGCTCACCCAGGGGGTCGATGTTGATCTGCCCGATGCCAATGCCGAGCCCATGGCTGTTGATTCCAACAACGAGCCGGTGATCCTGTCCGTGGACGCTGCAGGCGACATGTATTTGTCCATCGGACCAGATCCTGAATCGCCGATTGGTCGTGAGGACGTCATTCGCATCATTGAGACGGCGAAACGCAGCCGCCCGGATTTGTCGGTGGTGCTGGAAGGTGATGGTCGGGTTGATTACCAGTCGATCATGCGGGCCATGACCAGCTTGCAGGCCGCCGGCATTGCCCGCATCGGCTTTGCAGCGGATCCGGATGTGCTGCAACCCTCGGGTTCCTGATGCAGCATCTTTCCCTGCGAATGACACCAGGCGTCGGGCCGCGCTGATATGTGGGGTACGCGTGTTGATGTGGCGATCGCGCTCGTCGCGGCCCTGTTGGGGCACGCGGTGCTGGCGGCTTTGCTGTTCTTCGGGCTTCCGCTGTTCCAGAGTGAACCGGAGCCCGTGCCGACCGTCGAAGCCCTGATCATCACGGATGTGGAAGGGCGTCTGGGTCGCATCCAACGCGAGCAGACAGAGGCGGCTGCGGCGCAGCGTGCCGAGGCAGTCCGACAGCAGCGTGAGCGCGAAGCCCAAGCACAGCGACGCGCGGAGGAGCAGTTGGCGGCGCAGCGCGCGGCTGAGCAAGCCGAGGCAGAGGCGAAGGCACGACAACAAGCAGAGGAACGCGCACGCGAACAAGCCCGTCAGGCCGCTGAACAGGCCCGGCAAGAGCAGGCCAAACTTGAAGCAGAAGCCAAGGCGCGCGCCGAGGCGGAGGCCAAGGCCAAGGCAGAAGCCGAGCGTCAGGCCCGAGAGGCCGAGCAGCGGCGTCTCGAGGAAGAGCGCAAGCGCAAGGAAGAAGAGGCACGTCGCAAGGCAGAAGAAGCCCGTAAGCGCGAGGAAGAGGAAGCGCGTCGCAAGGCCGAAGAGGCGCGCAAGGCCGAAGAAGAGCGGCAGCGCAAGGAGCAAGAACGTCGCGAGCGCGAAGCCGCCGAGCAGGCGCGTCGTCGTGCGGCGCTGGCCGAAGCCATGGCTGCCGAGGAGAACGCGCGTGAACAGGCGGCGTTAGCAACCGTGCGCCAGGACTACGTGTTCCGCATCAAGCAGAAAATCGCCCAGAACTGGATCAAGCCGCCGGGTGTTGGGGACAGCTTTGAGTGCCGCGTTAAGGTCCGCCAACTGCCTGATGGTAGTGTCATCGATGTGCAAATCGTTGACAGCTGTGGGAACCAGGCGCTCGATGATTCCGTCATAAGAGCCGTCAACAAGTCAGACCCGTTGCCTACGGGCGACTCCAGGGTGTTTGAGGAAACCCTGATCTTCACATTCAAACCACAGGATCGCTGATGAAGCGCTTGTCTCTTGCCGTCGGTCTGCTGATCAGTACTTTGCAGGCGCATGCCGAACTCAACATCGTCATCGATGAAGGAGTGACCGGCGCGCTGCCCATCGCCGTGGTGCCATTCAAGTCCGATGGCAACCTACCGGTCGACATTACGGAGATCATTCGGGCGGACCTGGAACGCAGTGGGTTGTTCGAGGCGCTGGATGAGGACCGGATGCTCGCCAAACCGAGTCGCCCGGAGGACGTGCAGTTCCAGAACTGGCGGACGGCAGATGTAGATAATCTGGTCATCGGCGAAGTGACGCGTGCGGCCGGCGGTGGCTACAACATCCGTTTTCATCTGATGGATGTCTACCGTGGAAAGCAGGTGATTGGCTATGACGTGCCCGCTACACAGAACGGGCTGCGGTCGGGCGCGCACCGTGTCGCGGATTTTGTTTTCCAGGCCCTGACCGGGCAACGAGGCGTGTTCAATACACGCATTGCGTACATCACGGCCAACGGCGAGATCGGACAGCGTCGCTACGAACTCATCGTGGCCGATGCGGATGGATACGATCCGCGAGCAATCGTCCGCTCTGCCGAGCCCATCATGTCGCCGGCGTGGTCGCCTGATCGACGCAAAATGGCCTACGTTGCCTTTGACGACGGGGAGTCCGCCATCTTCATTCATGAGCTGCGCAGTGGTGTGGCTCGAGAGCTGGTGCGCAAGCCGGGTATCAATGGCGCCCCCGCCTGGTCGCCGGATGGCAAAAAGATTGCCGCCGCTCTGTCTTACTCCGGCAATCCCGAGATTTACATCATTGATGTGGAGACGGGTGCCGAGCGCAAATTGACGAATTCGTCTGCCATTGACACCGAACCAACCTGGTCACCGGACGGCAAGAAGATTGCGTTCACCTCGGACCGTGGTGGGCAGCCACAGATTTACGAACTGGATCTCGCTTCCAATGATGTGCGCCGTCTGACCTATGAAGGTCGTAGCAACGCGCGTGCTCAGTACGCTCCGGACGGCGAGAGCCTGATCTTGGTCAACCTGGATCAGCAGGGGTATCGTATCGGCCTGCTGGAACTGGGCAGCCGTCAGCTGCGAATTCTGAGCAAGGGCCCACTGGATGAAAGCCCCAGTTTTGCACCGAACGGCCGCGTTATCATGTACGCACGGCGCGGGGGGCAACTGGCGACGGCGACTACCGACGGGCGTGTGCGTCAAAGCCTGAGCCAGCAGGGAACTGTACGAGAGCCGGCGTGGTCTCCGTACCTGAACTGACAGCTTGCATGGGCTTCAGCCCACGGATTGGTCGCGGGGAATCATGCACCGATTTCTCACTTAGTAAAGGAATGACAATGCTCAAACGAATTGGCTTGTTAGTGGTCTCTGCCGCTGTGCTTGCGGGTTGCGCCAGTGGCGACGAGACGGCGCTGGATCAGCCTGCAACAACGGAAACCCAGCCTGAAAGTTCTTTCACAACCGGAAGTGGCTCCGGGTACGGTGAAGCCGAGGCCCGTCGGCTGGAACAGCAGCGCGCAGCCGAGGCAGCTGCTGCAGAAGCACAGCGCCGTGCTGGCCAGGCGTTGCTGGAGGAACGGACAATTTATTTCGACTTCGACAGTGCAGAACTGGGTTCTAAGGCGCGCGACGTGATTCGCGCCCATGCGGATTACCTGGTCGCCAATCCGGGCACCCGGATTCGTCTGGAAGGCCACACGGATGAGCGTGGCACGCGCGAGTACAACATTGCCCTTGGTGAACGGCGCGCCAAGTCCGTTGAGCGTGCGATGATGTTGCGCGGTGTCGCCAAGAACCAGATCAGCGTGATCAGTTATGGCGAAGAAAACCCGGTGGCCCTCGGCAGCACTGAAGACGCCTGGGCAAAGAATCGCCGCGTTGTTATCCAGTATCGGTAATCCATGAAATCACGCATTCCCGGCAGCCTGGCGCTGCTCGCGATCGGTGGCCTGGCGTCAGGCTGCGCCTCACTGGGTTCCAATGAGCCCACGCCTGAACAGTTGCGGCTTAGCGCATTGGAACAGCGGGCTGAGCGTGTCGACCGACGGCTGGAGAACCTAAACCTGGTTCAGGTCGCCGAGGCCGTGGATGGGGTCGAAGCCAAGATGCGCGAATTGCGTGGTGAGGTCGAGCGACTGAGCTACGAGCTGGAGGCGTCCAAACGCCGGGAACGGCAGTTGTATCTGGATATCGACAAGCGACTCCAGCGCCTGGAGCAGTCAGGCGTTGGAGCGCTAGCGGGATCAACCAGTCCCGATAGCAGCGCGCAGGTAAGCGCCGCCGAGGTCGCCAGCGATCCAGAGATCGAGAAGGCTTATGTGACCGCGTTCGATTTGCTCAAGGCGGGTAAGTTTGACGCAGCCATTCGCTCGTTTCAGGCGTTTCAGGCGAAGTACCCCAGCAGTGTTTATGCCGACAATGCGCAGTACTGGCTGGGTGAGGCGTACTACGTCAAGCAGGAGTACGGCCCGGCCAGTCAGGCGTTCATGAATATGGTGCAGCGGTATCCGGACAGTCCTAAAGTGCCGGACGCCTTGCTCAAGTCGGCCTATATCGACTACGAGCAAGGGAATTTCGGGGAGGCCAGGGCCACCTTGCAGCAGGTACTTGAGCAGCACCCAAATGCCTCTGCCGCCAGTCTGGCCCGTCAGCGGCTGGACCGTATGGACCGAGAAGGCCGATAGTCGTGGCAGCCCCCGCGACCCCACAACGGTCGCAGGAACTGCGGCTGCGAATCACCGAGATATTCCGCTCCGTCCAGGGTGAGAGCACCCTGGCGGGTTTGCCCACGACATTTGTACGCCTGACGGGCTGTCCGCTGCGCTGCGGTTATTGCGATACGGCGTATGCCTTCCAGGGGGGGCAGTGGATGTCCGGCGCCGACATCGAGCAGACAGTTGCGCGTTTCGGTGTTCGACAGGTCTGTGTCACTGGCGGCGAACCACTCGCGCAGAAGGGCGCTCCGGCATTGCTGACTCAATTGTGTGATGCGGGTTATACGGTGTCGCTCGAAACCAGTGGCGCACTGCCGATCGCCGGTCTCGATCCGAGAGTAATCATTGTGATGGACGTCAAGACGCCCAGCTCAGGTGAAAGTGCGCGCAATCTCGAGGCCAATCGCCAGGCGCTGAAGGCGGGTGATCAGGTGAAGTTCGTCGTCGGCGAGACGGCCGACCTGCACTGGTGCCGTGATTGGCTGCGCGAGGCTGCGTTACCGGCCGGTGTCGAGGTGCTCTGGTCACCCGTCTGGGAAACCATGCCGTTGCCCGAACTGGCGGACTGGGTTGCTGGTGCGGGTGTTCCCGGTCGGCTGCAGGTGCAATTGCATAAGATCATCTGGGGCCAGGAGCCCGGGCGATGACGCGTCGGGCAGTGGTGCTGGTATCCGGGGGACTGGATTCCGCAACAACCCTGGCGATCGCCCGGCATGCCGGGTATGACTGCTACGGTCTGTCTGTTCACTACGGGCAGCGCCATGTCTCGGAACTCCAAGCGGCTACCCGGGTATGCGAGGCCCTGGGGGCGGTGGACCACCGTGAGGTTGCGGTGGGTCTGGATGCCCTGGGCGGGTCTGCACTGACGGATCGGGCTATCGACGTTCCCACCACCGAAACCCCAGGCATTCCGGTGACGTACGTGCCCGCGCGCAACACGGTGATGTTGTCGATCGCCATGGCGCACGCGGAGGTGCTCGGGGCCGGTGATGTGTTCATTGGCGTCAACGCAGTCGATTACTCGGGTTATCCGGATTGTCGTCCGGCCTTTATCGACGCATTTGCCAACCTGTCGCGCTGGGCGACGCGGCAGGGAGTGGAATCGGGCCAGGGCCTAACGATCCACGCACCGCTCATTCAGCTGACGAAGGCAGATATCATTCGCCGGGGCGTGGAGCTGGGTGTCGATTACAGCATCACCATTTCCTGCTATCAGGCAGATGCGCAGGGTGCGGCCTGTGGCCGCTGTGATTCCTGTCGTATCCGGCGCGATGGCTTCGCTCAGGCAGGGATCGACGATCCGACGTTGTATCAAACAGCCGCAAGCGGGTAGAATGCGCGCCCGCTGTACGGGGGCGCGTGATTTAAGTCCGCTCCAAGTCTGACCTTTTCGCGAAGGGCGGGCGCTCAATCGGGTCGTTAGCTCAGTTGGTAGAGCATCGGACTTTTAATCCGCTGGTCGCTGGTTCGAGCCCAGCACGACCCACCATCTTGTTTCTTCAACGCCCCGGTTCCCGGGGCGTTGTCGGTTCTGGACAATGGAGTGCTTGCACCGTTCCGGTGCTGTGTATGATCAGCGGCTCATTTGTCCCTGTCCAGCTGCATGTTCCGACGCCGCCGTAACCTGATTCGTGTTCCCAAGGACCTCGCCACGGTCACCCGCGTGGATCAGACGGCAGAGGTTGATCCCGCGTCCGTCGATGTGACCGACAAGGACCTTCGCCGAATCTGGACCAGTGTCGAGCACTTGTACCGTAGCGGTACGCAACCCTTCATCTCGCTGGGGATCTGGCGACAGGGCCATTGCCTGATGAAGCGTTCGATCGGACATGTTCGCGGCAATGCACCGAGCGACCCGGCCGATGGTCGCGCGATTGTGGGCACTCCAGACACGCCGGTCTGCCTATTTTCTGCATCCAAGGCGATTACCGCGGTCTTGATTCATCAGCTGGCTGAGCAGGGCCTGCTCTCTCTGGATGCACCGGTGGCCAAGTACCTGCCAGAGTTTGGCGTGCGCGGTAAGCACCGTGTCACCGTCTCTGAATTGCTGGCTCATCGCGCAGGTATTCCGCGCATCCCCATGCGTCAGCCCGATCCAACCATTCTGTACGATTGGGACGCGGCGGTGGAGATGCTTTGTCGGGCCAAGCCCTTGCATCGTGGGGGTAAACAGGTTGCCTACCATGCAATTACAGGCGGCTTCATCCTGGGAGAGATTGCACGGCGCGTGTCAGGGGAAGAACTGCGTCCGTTGATGGACAGGTATCTGCGGACCCCGCTGGGGTTGCGCTACTTCAACTATGGGCTGCCAGCCGATCAGCGGCATGAGCTTGCCGAGGATGCCTTTACCGGGCCAGTGCCTCCGATGCTGGTCGGGTTGGTCGCCAAGCGGGCGTTGGGTGCTCGATTCGAGACGGTCCCCGAGATCTCCACTGATCCGCGCTTTACGGATGCAGTGATTCCGGCGGGCAATATCTGCGCAACGGCAGACGAGGTCTGCCGCTTTTACGCCATGCTTCTTCAGGATGGGCAATGGCAAGGTCGGCAGGTGCTGCAATCCTCAACGGCTCGTCGCTTGCAGATGCCAGCAGCCGATCGACAGATCGACAAGACCCTGATGGTGCCCGTGCGCTTCTCTGAAGGCATGCTGCTGGGCGATGCGCCAGTGGGTCTCTACGGCCGGAACTCCCAGAGCTGCTTTGGCCACCTCGGCTTCATCAACATCCTGTGCTGGGCTGATCCCAAGCGACAGCTCGCGGTGAGTCTGCTCACAACTGGCAAGCCGGCTGTCACTCCGCATCTTTTCCAGCTGGCGCGTGTTGTGGCCTCGATCGGCCGTCTACCGACGGTCTGATCTGCAGGTGCGTCAGCGCGACGTCCGGCCATCGGCCAACCGGACGTCGTCGCTGCCAAGTCAAGCCTTAGAGGCCTCCGAGAAAGGCTAGACCCGTGAGTGCCAGGCCTGAGCAGGCGCCCGCAGCCGCCAGCAATTCCGCGTAATCGACGGTTTCTGCTGCGCCATTGTCCGGGGTTAGGGTGACGGTATCATCGCTGTTGAAGCTGATCGTTGCCGTCCCGCCGCCACTGGTGATCTCAATGGTGCCGGAGGTGAACGGGCTTGCACTGCTGCCCGATGCGACCAGCGGTTCGGTGGTTGCGATTTCCGATGCGGCATTGGCGCATCCGGCCTGAGGGATTGCCGGAGAAATCGAGAAACCGGTGGGACCGTCAAGATATGCGCCGTCGCTGTCCGTGAACAGTCTGAACGGTGCAGCTTCGGTGCCCAGGTACGATCTGAATGTACCGTCGCTGGAGAAGTTCTGCCCGTTGGCGCTACCGCTGACCCCGTAATCGCCGGACAAATCGAAGATCAGGCGCTGGTCCTCCTCGCCAGCATCGGCATCCTCGGAACCATCGATTCGGACTCGAATCCCGTAGTCGATGTCCACAACGGTGTTGGATCCCTGCTGGTCCGTGTCCAGGTGATAGCGGAGCCGATACGGTTGTTCGGCAGATGCGCCGACTGCTGCGTAGAGAACGGTGGCCGCCCCCTCGGTGACTTCGCCGGCAGCGGTCTGGCCATCGATTTCCAGGTAGTCATTTGCGGTGTCGCCCTGGTCAAGATTGCCGGTGAGCCGACAGGCGTCTGCTGTCTCACCGGAAAGATCGAATCGCTGCGTGGTGAACGGGGAGCCCACGTCCTGCTCTGTGGCCGAGTACGGCTGCACCGAACCCGAGTCGCAGTTGCCATCCTCAAAGGTCTTACGGGCGCTGTCCGCCACGAAGGCACCGTCGATGCGGTTGAGGCTGTCGATCATCTGGGCAAGCTGGCCGGCCTGAGCACGGACGGTCGCGGCATCGCTGAGATCAGCCGAGCCGAGTGCTTGTTCATCCGAACTGCGGGCGTTGTCGTCATCGGTGCAGGCAACAAGCCCAGCCGTCAAAAGCAGGACAGCACCTGTAGAAAGCAGTGGTTTCATGGTGGGATCTCCGTGATCAGGGGTTGGGTCACGGAGAGCATCGCCCAGCTGGATGACGGCGAATACGCCCCAGCCAGGGGGGCTTGCGTGGAACTTTCTGGTTCCTGCGCTGACTCTGTAGTGACACGCGGGGGCGTCGTCAGAGGGTGGTTGCTTTGTCGAGCAGGCCAAATGCCGGCTCCAGTACAAGGAAGTGCTGATGGAATGCAAATCCCGCAGCGCGCTCGGGTCCGTCCCGCTTGGGCGCTTTATCCGCATCACGCTGTCCCTGCTCATCGGGCTGACGCCAGGGCTTCTTCAGGCTACGGAAACGCTGGGAGCTGCTCACCGTTTTGACTACGCGTGGCTGAAGGGGCAGGCGCGCAGCCTGGCGGCCAAACCGTATCGAAACCCTGAGGGTCACTTGCCGGCGTCACTCCAATCGCTGAGTTGGGATGATTACCAGGCCTTACGCTTTGATCGCGACCAGGCGTTGTGGGCACAAAAGGGGAGTGATTCTCCATTTAGGGTCGAGTTATTCCACCTTGGCCTGTATTTCCAGGCACCGGTTCAGGTTTACCTACTGGAAGAGAATCAGGCCCGCCAGCTCGCCTATGATCCGGCCTTGTTTGACTACGGCGAATCCGGTGTCGATCCCCAACAGTTACCCGAGGACCTCGGATTTGCCGGATTTCGCTACCACCTGGACACCGACTGGGCGCGTGACGTCTTTGCCTTTCTTGGGGCCAGCTATTTCCGGGCCGTCGGTCATGAAATGCAGTACGGCATGTCGGCGCGGGGCCTAGCGGTGGACACAGCCTTGCCGAGTGGCGAGGAATTCCCGATGTTTACGCATTTCTGGCTACAGAAGCCGCAACCGGGTCAGCCCACCGCGACGATCTACGCGCTGCTGGACTCGCCACGTGTGACGGGGGCCTATCGTTTTGACATTACACCCGGTGCTTCACTGCATATGCGCGTCGATGTGGCCCTTTATCCACGCGCTTCCATCGAACGCCTGGGAATCGCCCCGCTGACCAGCATGTACATGGTTGGGGAGAATGATCGCCGCGCAGATTGGGACTGGCGCCCCGAAATTCATGACTCGGATGGACTCTTGCTGCACACCGGCACGGGCCAATGGATTTGGCGACCGCTGATGAATCCACGCCATCTGCGCTTCAATGCGTATGCAGATACCCATCCCCGTGGGTTTGGGCTGCTACAACGCGATCAGGTGTTTGATCACTACCAGGACGACGGCGTGTTCTACGAGCGACGGCCCGGGGTCTGGGTGCAGCCTCGCGGCGACTGGGGAGAGGGCAGCGTGCAGCTCGTGGAGATTCCCACACTGGACGAAACCTTCGACAACATCGTCGCGTTCTGGAACCCGGCCGAGCCGATCAAGCCAGGGCAGGAATACCTGTTCAGCTACGATCTGCACTGGGGTTCCGAACGTATTCTGCCGCAGGCACTCGGTCGCGTTGAGCAAACGCTGACGGGGCTTGGCGGAGTGGTCGGGCAGAAGCGGCGGTACTACAGCAAACGCTTTGTTATTGATTTCTCCGGCGATGTCTTCGACATGCTGGGTGAGGACGTCACCGTAGAACCGGTGATCGAGGTCTCACGCGGCGAGGTTGAAATCGTCTCCGCCAGACCACTCCATGCCCTCGCTGGATACCGAGCGCGGTTTGATGTGGTTCCGCCTGATGGCTCCACCGATCCGATCAACCTTAGCGTGCATCTGGCGGTAGAGGGTCGCCGGCTCACAGAAACCTGGCAGTACCAGTGGAGCCCACCGCCCGAGAAACAGCGGAAACTGCGCAACCCCGGTCACCTCTAGACCCATCGGGATTCGTCAATACGCCGTGATCTGCGGCAATCGGCTGCGTTAGCTGCCTCTCCGATGGAAGGCCTGCTGACGGGTCGATACAGTAGCCCGTAGCGGGCAGGAGACGATAGCGCATCGGCACCGTCTGGAGTTGCGACCTGTGAACCGATGCCAGACGCCGGAACAAGGTGAGAGCGGACAAGATCAAGATCGAGGATCTGGAGGCGCAGCGGGCGCGCGGCCATTACGGACTGGTGTTCCAGCCAGAGTTGGAACAGCCGTTTCGGGCGTATTACCTCCGGTTCATGCGGCGGCACGTTTTCAGTGCCCAAGTCGCTGCGATCATCCTGAGCCTGCTGGCAGTGCTCGTCGAACTGGTATTCGTGCAACCACCTGCATCTGTGCAGGCGGCGTTCATCGTGATTTTCCTGCTGGCCATCCCTACAGGGGTGATTCTGAGCCTGTTGTATCTGCGGTCGTCTGCACAGGCACTGGGCCTGCAATGGTTGAGTGCGCTGGTGGTGCTTTGCTCACTGGGATCGGCCTTTTACCTGGAGGCGTTGTACAGACTCGACGGTTTGCGCTACGGCTATCAGACCATCACCTTCGTGCTCATCTTCAATTTTCTGCTGTTGGGGTTGCGCTATTACCAGGCGCAGGCACTGGCTCTAAGCGGCTTGGCCGTGTACGCCGTCGTCCTGCTTGCGCTGGACACGCCGGCAGCGGACTTGACGCATGCGCTGTACAACTACGTTGCGGTGGGCACCCTGGCCAGTACGGCGGGCTATATGCAGGAATACATCGTCCGCACCAATTTTCTTGATCGCGGAATCCGCCGGCACCAGGCGCTGCACGACCGACTCACCGGCCTGCTGAACCGTCATGGCCTTGAGGTGCATGCTGAACGGAGCTGGCGGCGGGCAACGCGCGAGGCTGTGCCCGTGGCCGTCGCAGTGTTCGATATTGACTGGTTTAAACACTACAACGACGAACTGGGTCACCCCGCCGGCGACGCCTGCCTGGCACGCGTGGCCGACGCCCTGCTGCAACACGTGGGGCGTCCGCTGGATTGTGCCGCGCGGCTCGGCGGAGAGGAGTTTGCCGTGGTCTGGTATGACGTTGATCACGAGGCGGCGGCCAAGTTGGGTGAGCGCTTCCGGGAGGCGGTGGAGTCGCTACGCATTGCCCATCCCGCACATGTCTGCGAGTGGGTGACGTTGAGTGGCGGCGTGACAGTGGTGCGTCCGGCGGACGGCGCCACGCTGAGTGCGGCAATTCTCACAGCGGACGCGGCGTTGTACGAAGCCAAGCGCGCCGGCCGCAATCGCATTACCGTGGCCGGGTCTACAGCGGATCCGACCTGAGCAGACCGGCCTGCCGCAACTGGTCTGGATCGGCCATGGCCATGGCCTGGGCGCCAAAGATGATCATGCGCACCATGGTGACCATCTGGTCTGCGATGGCTTCGCGTTCTTCTGGGCTTGCATCGATGG
Organism: Pseudomonadota bacterium; assembly: GCA_036156195.1. Classification (GTDB taxonomy): domain Bacteria; phylum Pseudomonadota; class Gammaproteobacteria; order Nevskiales; family OUC007; genus Abyssibacter. The sequence continues at coordinate 85,489 of JAYZUZ010000012.1, forward strand.
CTGTTCCACCGAGGGCAAATACGAGTCGAGTGATCGCTTTGGCCGCCAGTGCTGGTGCGTGGACCTGCTGCCCCCGCTGTTCCGCCAGACGAACGAGGTCGGTGCACAACTCGTCTTCAAAATACTGCAGTTCACGTTCGACAGCTTGTTTGAAGGCATCCGAACCCACCGTGCCTTCGCAGAGCAGGACATGGAGCAGCTTGGCGTCGGAGGCCAGCTGCGACATGAAGACCATCACCGAGGGCCGCGTCACCTCCTGAGTTGAGGACACCCGCAGGCGGGCATCCCGAATGATTTGACGCAGGCTTTGTCCAGCCATGTCGATCAGCGCCACAGCCAGTTCGTCGACATCGCGAAAATGTCGATAAAAGCTGTTGGGCGCGATGCCTGCTTCGCGGGTGACTTCACGCAGACTCAGTGTGGAAACGCTGCGGTGCGGTCCAATCAGGCGTAGCGCAGCGTCGATGATGTCCTGTCGAGTGATCAAGGCCAGGCGGATGTCGGGGCAGGGCGCGAATTGTACAGACCTGCGCCGAGCACGGCGTTCGCCCCACGGGCAGACCAACCATCGCTGTCGCAGGGTGAGATACTAAGAACTCACGGAGCGGTGCGGACCACCCAGATGCAGCCGTTTTTTGCGCAACAACAGGGTGGCGCGAATCGATCCGTGCTTCCCGAGGTATCGACTTTCCATGCCGGCGGCTCACACCGGCAACAGCCGGCTCGACCATGACAGAAACTGCGGATCACTACGATGTCATCGTCATTGGCGGGGGCGCAGCCGGGTTGTTCTGCGCGATCACAGCCGGTGAGCGAGGACGTCGCGTACTGGTGATCGAGCACGCCAACCGTGTCGGCAAGAAGATTCTGATGTCGGGGGGTGGGCGCTGCAATTTCACGCATCTGGATGCCTCACCCGCGCAGTACATCTCAGCCAACCCTCACTTCTGCAAATCCGCATTGGCGAGATTTTCGCCCTGGCATTTTCTTGAACGGGTTAACCGTCACGAGATTCCCTGGCACGAAAAAACACCGGGTCAGTTGTTCTGTGACCGTTCGTCCAAGGACATCGTGGCCATGCTGCTCGCCGATGCCGCCGCGGCTCAGGTACAGATCCGCACGGCTTGCGCGGTTGAAAGCGTGGAGCCAGGTGACCCGATGCGCGTTGCGACGACGCAGGGCTTGATGACCGCAGAACGATTGGTTGTTGCCACAGGCGGCTTATCGATTCCCAAGATGGGTGCCACCGATTTTGGGTATCGGCTTGCTGCGGAGTGGGGACTGCCGCTGCAACCGCGTCGGGCTGGACTGGTGCCGTTCACCCTGCATCCGCCCGCCTTGGCGCAGTGGTCGGCCCTGGCGGGCATCTCTGCCGCCGTCGATGCACGCATCCTCCGCCAGGACCAACAGCTGGGTCCGTCATTTCGCGATCAGATGTTGGTCACGCACCGTGGTCTGAGTGGGCCAGCGCTTCTTCAGGCCTCTTCCTACTGGCGGGATGGCGCGGAGTTATCGATCGACTGGATGCCGGGTCTGTCACCGGAGGACTGGCTGGGTGAGGCGCGCAAGCACTCTCCGCGACGTCGTCTCAAGTCGCTGTTGAGTGATCGATTGACGCAGCGCTTGTCAGAACGTCTGGTCGACCTGCTGACGCTGACCGGCGTGCCGGTTGACGCGCCCGTAGCGGATCTCAGTCGGACACAGATGCAGCGTGCTGCGCGGCTGCTGTCCGATATGCGCTTTCAACCCTCAGGTACGGAGGGCTACCGCACCGCCGAGGTCACACTGGGCGGCGTGGATACCCAGGCTCTGTCCTCCAAGACGATGGAAGCGCGCAGCATCCCCGGCGTGCATTTCATCGGTGAGGTGGTTGATGTCACCGGTTGGCTGGGCGGTTACAACTTCCAGTGGGCCTGGGCATCGGGCTGGGCCGCCGGTCAGGCTGTCTGAGCAGCACCGGCCGGCGACTTCAACCCATCGGGTTCGACGAGTTGTCGCAACCGGCCAGATGCACCTCGATCGGACCATCGCTGTCGACCACGATATCGGCATCGCAGCTGATCCGGGCGCGCTCGGGATGAATTGTCACCGTCGCGATATTGCGGGCGGTGATGCGCAGGCGATTCGCCACGTCTACGGATTCGGGTTCCGCCCACACCAACTGCCGCCGCAGATAAGGCGCCGGTTCATGGTGGCCGCCTGTGAGCAGACCGGCTGATGGGCTGAGTGATTCGGCGACCGGTTCAGCTAGGCCGAAGCCTTCGGAGTAGGCATCGATGGTCCCGGTTTCCAGGGACGCTTCCCGTAGGCTGAGACCGGACAGCCAATACGCATGGTCCGCAATCGCGTCGACACGCGGTTCGTCTTCCTGGGGTGCCAGCACGTAGGTGATGTGGTGTGGGTCGCGGTGGACCTCTGCATGCCCGACGGCGTCGGCCATTGGCTGGTAGTAGTCGTACGTCGATGGCGTGAGGTGGTCCCAGGTCTGGAACAAATAGGCATCGAAGCGGTAGCCCAGATCGCCGAGCGTGGTCACTGCGGCTTCGGTGGTGGTCACGGGCTGCAGTTCATCCAGCAGGGCTGCCCACATGGTGACAGGCACATTGCGTAGCGACGCCAGGCGTGGCTCGGCACTCCCGGGCCCGGCAACCACGGGATAGAGATAGCCGAACAAATCCGGGTAGCGAGGTGCCAGGCGGTAGGTGCCGATGCCTCCCATGGAGATCCCCCCCAATGCAACTTGGTTGGGATTGAGGCGATAGTGCCGGGCAACATCGGCCCAGACTTCAAACGTATCCGCTTCTGCAACATCAAAATAAAACCCGTCCGGGCCGCGCCCTGCGGGGGTCACAACCAGATGGCCGTCGCCTCGCTCGCCAAACTGGCTCGCGTGCCGGGTGTCGAGATATTGGTTGTAGTTTGCCGACAGGGCGTGAAGCATCAGCGTCAGCCCGTAACCCGGTGCGGGCTCGGGCTGCTCGGGGACATAGAGCGCGTACGGCTGCAACTGGCCGACCATCACCCCATCGCAGGGCCTGGCGGCACTGACGCCCCCACAGGCGCGATCATAATCAGCGCCCTGGCCGAAGCTGTAACGACTGGCGAAGATGCGGTTGATCGGGCCGGTGGTGGGAATCCCCGAGTCGTCCCGAAGACCCGCCCGCAGTTTCGCGAAATCAACGCGTGCATGCAGCGGACTGACATCGCCTGTCGCAAGTGTGTCCGCCTGAAGTTTTTCCCGCCAGAATCGAGCCTGTACACGGGCCAGCGCGGCTGCATCGGCAATCGTCCGTCCTTCTCCCGTGGCAAAGGCGGGCATGGGCTCGTCGAAACGAAAGCCCATGTTGAACAGTGCGGCACCCAGCGGGCTGGCCCCACCAGGTGTCGTAGACGTGGCCTGCAGGCTGGGCTGCAGGTATTGATTCGCTTCGCGATCCCAGAGCCCGACGCCTATGGCGATGCGTTGTTCACTGTCTCCCGGCTGCCAGCTGGACTCGTCAATGCGAATTTCCAGTTGGCGTCGTTCAAGGTCGATACGCAGTTCGGGGGCAGGGGCTATCGGGGTGCCGTCTGCCAGCAACAGCTGTGCTTGTCCGGCCGCAACGGTGACGAAATAGGCCGCAGGACTGCTGACGCCGGCGCTGTGGGGCCAGTTCACGGGCTCATCGCTGTCGCCCAGCGCCACCGTGACGGCCGTGAGCATTGGGTCGATGAGTGTGTTCAGCGTAATGCGAAACAGCGTCGCCCCCTGGATAGGCTTGACCCGGAACTCGACCAGGTCGGCCGCGTTGTTTGCGTAGGCCGGGTCTGTGGGGTAGGTCAGCGTCCCCGCCTTCGGTGAGAATAAATAGCTCGTGGAGCCCTTCGGGTCGTTCGGGTCAAGGATGCCGAGTGCACCGTGATCGTCAAACAACCAGTCCTGGTAGATGTATTCGCCGCAGCGATAGGCCTCTGTACCTGAGACGAGTATGGGCGGTGCCTGCCATTCCCCGGTGTTCTCCAGCTGGGGGGCTCGCGGCGGGTCCATGTACAGCGCCGCAGGCCCAGGACGCGGCACAAGATCCATCGGCAGGGACTGAGAGCGGTAATCCACAGGCACCTCGCCCAGGCAATCGGCGGTTGCGCCGGGTTGGCCATCCTGCGGCGTTGCTGCAAAGTCTGTTTGTCCGCACGCCGCGAGCAGCGCACTGACCAAAACCAACGGCAGCAGCCGCTCATGGGATGTCGTGTTCATGGCCATGGTGTCTCCTCAGGCGGCTTTTTCAGCCAGTTGTTATTCGGGGTGTCTTGCCTCGTCAATCGCAGGGCGCTCCACGCCCTGGAGGCCAGCAACGAGATAGTCGTAAAAGTGCGAACGCAGCCGTAACGCCTCGCGCGGCTCGGCCAGGGTCAGTGGACCGAAAGGCGAGCGGCGCAGGTAACTGCGGTCCGACAGGCCGTGGTAGACGTTGGCCATGCTCATGAGCAGCCGTAGCCTCAGCACCTCTCGATTCGCCGACACCGCAGCATCCCGCAGCAGTGTCTCCGCGCGCTGCATCGGCATGCTGTGTAAGTCGGCTGACAGTTGTTGCCCCTCGTGGCCGAGGTCCCAGGCGAGGCGGGCGAGAAATCGCACTGCGCTGGGACCAAAGCGCTCACTGGCATGGAGCTCAAGAACCGGGTCGTACAGCGCCTCGACAACTGCGTAGGGGCTGGGCTGCTGTCGCCGATCCAGTGCGTTGAATCGACGCAACCAGCGCGGCTCCAGCCATTCACGCAGCAGATCGACAATGCCGGCCACCAGGCCGCTGCGCCCGCCAAAGTGATAGTGCAGCGCCGAACTGTTCTGCGCGCCGGCGGCCTGAACGACGCGCCGTAAGGCCACCGCGTTCAGACCTTCGTCCGCAAACAGACGCATGGCCTCCAGCATGAGGCGCTGTCGAGTCGTGCCCGCGTCGCTGCGCTCAGCGGTCATCCGGGCACTGGCGCAAGATGTCATTGCAGCGAGCCGGCTGGCCGTTGCGTTGCGGGAAATCTCGCGACGAGCGGTAATAAACGCTTAGCCGTTCGCGCCAGTCTGCATCCGCCAGCAATCGGGCATCGGCTGTCTCATACCCGGGCTCACCGGGCTGCTTGAGCCAGCGATCAAACCAGGCCAGCGTGTAGTGTTGAGCGAGCGGGTTGCCCCAGCCCTGATCATCCTGTCCAGCTTGCCAATTGGTGGCCGGGAAGCCAGGCAGCAGCGACCACTCGTAATGTGTGCCCCCTCTGATGTTGACCTGCATGCTGGGGATGCCCGCAGCCTGCCATTGCAGAAAGCCCTGGCGCTTGTCGTCCAGATCCGGTGGTTCGGTCAACGGCGCCGGAGCCAGAAAATAATCTCCGGCCTGGCCCATCGCTGGCACACGGGGGATGACCTCAACACCATCCAGCGATGTCGAAAGGCTGAGGTTGTCCCAGGCTACGACCGCATCGATGGGATTGTTCTGCACCGCAGTGCCAGGCCAGGGTTGTTCGCCCTGGACAACGCTGACGCCCGTGGCACCCAGTGAATGGCCTGCAACACCCAGGCGTTCGCGATCGAAGAGAGCGTGAATCGGGTTAAAGGGAGTGGTCTCCGCCTCGCCATTGTCGCCGTCGTAGCCCGGTGTGCCGGGTTGGTTGTGCGGATAGGGTGCGTCGGGCGTGGAGTAGAAAAAATCGATGGCATCGATCAGGTTGCGCCGGAAGACCACGCTGTTCAGATTGCTGCCGCGCTGTCCGTCCGGTGTCTGCGAGTCGGAACGACCCTGTCCGCGAGGGTCGAAGGTCATGACCAGGTAACCGCTGCGGACCAGGCGCTGCGCGGCCCACCAGTAAAGCGTTTCGGGTGCCTGAACCGACCCGTTGATGATCACGATGGCGGGCAGGCGTTGACCTTCTTCCAGATCGATAGGTGCCCAGACTCGACCGCTCAGGCGGGCGCCTTCGGCGTCGTAGAAGTTGACTGCTGTAACCGCGCCAACATCCTCGTAAAACGGGTCAGTACCCGGGTACCGGTAGGGGTCTCCGGTACAGGGGCCCGCCCAGGATGCACAGGCGTTCTCCCCGGAACTCCAATACGAATCCTCAGCGCTGCGATTGGAGTACTCCAGGCGATTCAGCGTGCTCTGGTTGTGCCAGAGGACCTGGAAATTCGGATCGCTTGCCTGTGTTGTTGGGGCCTCGGTGGTCCGTGCGTAGTTTTCCGCCTCGCGGGCAAACCAGGCAGGGTCGGGATAGCACGGCTCTGCAAATCGCTCGCAGAATGGCGTGTCATCGGGGACCGAGGCCGTATCGTCCTCGGCCGGCGCTGGGTCTGAATCTGAACCGCAGGCCGTTACGTACAGGGCGGCACCGGCCATAAGGGCCAGTCGTGCCGCGGGTCTCCATCCGCGCATGTCTCTCTCGCACTTGCTGTGTTGTAGTCGCCGACTCAAGCCGTCCGAATGGATTGGCTTTGTCGTTTTGTTGTGTCCGAAGCTGCGTCCAGGCCGTGCATGGACGTCTCCGGTTAATCAATGTGAATTAATTCCCGCGCGCAGGTCAAGAACTTGTTAACGAATCCCTGCGTAGGACGCCGCAAAATGAGGATTCTGCAGCTGCTCAGTGCCGGGTTCAGGCGCCCAGTGGGGTCAGGGGGCGGGCTGGATGATCTGCAGATTGGTGGGCAGGTGTTGTTCTGCAGCGTCCGCCAAACAAGAACGGGCAGAAGAGACTGGCTCTCCCGCCCGCAAAAACGCGCCGGCCGGGGAAAGCCCCCGGCCGGTGCGGCCTAGACCCAGCGCCGGCGCAGTCCGGCCAGCATCAGGAACAGGATGGACAGCCAGGTCAGTGAGCCGCTTCCGCCGCTGCTGCCCCGGTCCGTCGGATTGCTCGGTTCGCCACCTGGATCAGGGCTGACGGCAACCGTGATCTTGGCCTGAGACGTGCCGCCCTGATCGTCCGTTACCGTCAGGCTGGGCTGGAACTCGCCAGCGCGGGTGTAGGTGTGCACGACGATCGAGTCCGTTCCCTCAACCGAGCTGCCGTCGCCAAAATCGAAGGCATAGGACACGATACTGCGGCCCTGGGCAGCGAAGGATGAGGAGCCGTCAAACTCCACACGGAGTGGCGCAGGCCCTTCGGACCGATCAATGCTGAGCTGCGCGACAGTCCCGTTGTCCGGATTGGTGACCGTGACCGTTAGTGTGGTGCGGATCACCGTCGTTTCGGACTGGTCGGCTTTGCCATCGGCATCACTGACCACCACATAGGCCGTGTAGGTCCCCGCCTTGTCGTAGGTATGGCTGACGGTCTCTGCGGTGCCTGCTGGCTGGAACGCCTCAGGAGAGGGCTCGTCTCCGAAGACAAACTGATACATGAATCCGTCGGCTTCGACATTGTCGCGGTTGCTGTAGCCGGAGTCGGCTGCGCTGAATACCAGTGTGACCGGCGCCTCGGCTTCGATCATGTCGGTTTGCTCGCCATCGATGGTGAGCACGGCCACGAGATCCTCACCGGGCTCCTGGCTGGAGTCACAGGCTGCCGGATCCTGATCAGCGTTCGGCGTGTTCGGACAGTTGTCGATTTCGTCGCGGATGCCGTCGCCATCGCTGTCAGTGTCGTCCTGGCTGTCACAGGCATCGCCGGTGCCATCGCCGTCACTATCATCCTGGTCCGGATTGGACACCATGGGACAGTTGTCCTGGTCATCCGTGAAGCCATCGCCGTCAGAATCCGGCAGAACAACATCACCGCCCAGTACCGCGGCAGCGCGCAGAACGTCTGGCTGATCGTTGTCATCCAGCGCGTACATCGGCAGCGCGACAGATCCTGCAATACTCACGGCAGGAATCGTTGCATCACGCGAGAAACTGCCAAAGAACTGGGTGTGCTGCGGGAAGAAGAGCAGCGCCAACTCATCGCCGACCTCCAGTCGTTCAGCGACACCGACCAGATCCACGGCGTGTGTCCCCAGGCCACGTATCGGATGGAGCTGATCATCGATCAGCGGGTAGTTCGGCAGATCGCTGTTGGCTTTACGCAGTCCGAGGCCGACATAGGTGATGCTGTCGCAGCCCGTTCGCAGGGTAGGGACCTGGGGTTCGCTGCAGTCCTGCACGGTCTCGTTGCCGCCTGCCAGGCTGCTAACCGTGACGCTCAGATGCGGCAGTCCGGCAAGCAAGCCCATCTCGGCCACGGTGCCTAACGGCACTTCCGCAGGCAGGTTACCGGCGATACCGGTGATGCCGAGAGCCCCGTTGCGCACTGTAGTGGCCGGGACGTCGATCTGCGTGAAGCCGGGTTTTTCACCCCCGGCATAGCCCTGTTCGGGCTGGGGAGCCAGCACGTCGGCCTCGGCCATGGTGACGGTGGTGTTGTCACCCAGGGCGAAACAAACCGAACCGGCAGCGTTGTCCGTGCCATTGCCGCGCAGCAGGTCGTCGAACAGTTGCTTGCGATCAATGGCGCAGCTGCCGTCTTCGGAATCCTGGCTGTCCGGTGCCTGGGCAAACGGCAAGACATGGCCGCCGTTGTGTGTGGACAAGGTGACATTTGCGCCGGCAGCGGCCAGACATTGCGTATTCCACCAGGCTTCCGTCAGCGTGAACAGGGTATCCGGCATCCCCTGGGTGATCACGATGTCCACGCCCTCGAGATAGTCGCTGTCGACCGGACCGACCAGGAAGTTGCCAAAGCCTGCACGTCCGTCTTGTTGTTCAGCCGGGATGCTGTTGAGTTCGGCGGTGGCCATGGGAACATTGTCCGGGCCGTAGCTGACGTATGGGCGGTGCGGCAGGCCATTGGCCTCACACCAGTGGCTCAGGCTGTGGTAACGGAACCAGTCCAGTGCTGCCCGGGGGAACTCGTTCAGCGATGCCCCGCGGACGACGGTTTCCTTGATGAACGGATCCTGGCCATCGCCCAGCAGGGGACCGGCGAAGGGGTCTTGTTGCTGACCCAGCGCTTCCAGCGCTAGCGGCAGACTGGCATTGCCGCTCGCCTCGCCAATGCCCACGAGGGCAAGCGACCACAGGGTCTTGACGGTGTCCCCGGGATTGAGCGCATAGCGCAGGTCATGCCAGGTGATGTCAGGTTGCAGTACGTCCAAACGGCGCTTGGCATCGGTCATGAGCAGCAGAAGCTGGTAACCGCCGCCGTAACTACCGCCCGTTGCGCCCACCACGAGGTTGGGGCCATCCGGCGAGCTGGTGGTGGCACGCGATACCCATTGGCCGCTGGATTCGTCGCGCCAGGCCAGGTAGTCGAGATTCTGTTCAGCCCAGTCGAGGATCTGATTCAGATACTGGCCTTCGGCACCCGGGTCCATGGTCCGAACCGTGCCGCCAGAATCACCGAAACCACGCTGGTCGATAGAGATGACAGCATAGCCGGCCGCGCGATAATTGGAGAAATCGCCGTCGCCACTGTTCCGGCTTCCGCCATAGCCGTGGCCCTGGAGAATCAGCGGATGCGCGCCGTTGGCGACATTCGGACAGTCGATGCTGTCCGGCTCGAAGACTTCAAAGCTATTGGCAAAGCCATCGGGTGCGTCCAGAACCACATGGTAGTGGCGGCCGCCCGTCGTTTCGGTGTTGGTCTCGCAGGATGCATGTACAACAGGTGTGGATTCGCTGCCAGGCAGTTCCTGTGCATGACCTATGGCGGCCAAACAGGACAGCGCAGCACCCACTGTCACCCCAAGGTGCAAGTGCTTCATCGTGTCTCCTCAGTCCAACCTGTCTATGCAGGTGGGTTCTTATGGTGGTTGTGCTTACCAAGACGCCGGCGGATGGATCCCGACGTAAAATAGACGTTAAACGAACTAGGGCATTCCCACCAGTGGTAAAAACATCCCTAGAGTTGGGAGCCGCATGAAACCGGGCCTCAAGAATCTGTTAAGTCGGCCGACAAGTCTCTTCAGAACAGCAACAAACGTCTGCACGTGACTCTGGGACCACCGTGACATCTGACATCGCCGATATCATTGCCCGTGAGGCTGTGAGGACCGTGTTCCAGCCCATTTATCGCGTTCGGGATGGCGCCGTTTTTGGCTATGAGGCGCTGACTCGAGGGCCTGAAGGTGTCTGGCAGAGCCCGATCGAGCTGTTTGCCGCAGCGGAGCGCGCGGGTCTCGAGGCCGAGTTGGATACCGTGTGCCGACGCCACGCGGTGACGGGTTTTAGCACCCTGGGTTTGCCGGGGCTGCTGTTTATGAACGTCTCTCCGCAGGTCATCCTAGCCATGCTGGATGTGCATGATCGCGTCATGCCATGGATGCAGCGCCAAGGGATTGATCCTGCGTCGGTCATCGTCGAGATCTCGGAAAGCAAACCCTTTGATGAGATCGATGCTGTCATCGACGCGATACAGGTGTTTCGTCAGGCCGGGTTTCGTTTTGCACTCGATGATTTGGGCGCAGGTTATGCCGGGCTGCGGGTGTGGTCGCAGTTGCGCCCAGCCTTTGTCAAAGTGGATCGACACTTCGTATCCGATTGCGACCAGGATGCAGCCAAACGTGAGTTCTTGCGCTCGATCAAGGGTATTTCCAACTATCTCGGCTGTGAAGTTGTGGCTGAGGGGATTGAGCGCGAGCAGGAGGCCGGCGTCATCCGTACGCTCGGCATCGACTACGCACAGGGTTTTGGTTTAGCCCGCCCGACGGACAATCCCCCTGTTGCGCCTACAACGGTGTTCTGCCAGCAGGGTGGATACGGTAGCGGCCTGGGATTTACGGAAAATCTCTCGCATCTAATCCAGTCGACGGATGTGGTGGCGCCAGACGACACGGCGGAGTCTGTACTCGACCGGATCCGCCAATGGGAGGCGTTGCCGGATATTCCGGTCGTTGCCGAGCGTCAGGTCCTCGGGTCGGTGAACAGGGTCCGCTTGCTGGACCGGTTCGCTCGGCGCTTTACGCGCGAACTGCATGGGCGTCAGCCGATTCTTGATTTTCTGGACAACTTGGCGCCCACGCTGGACGTACAGTCGAGCATCGAAGAAGCGGCCCGCCAGCTTTCTGCAAAATCTCCAGACGTGTTGCCGTCCTGCGTCATTGTTGTAGAAGAGGGGGCTTATCGCGGCGTGGTTCCCGCCAGTGCACTGATGCGGCGCCTGAGCGAGGCGCAGATCCGCGCGGCTCGCTACAGCAATCCCCTGACCCTGCTACCGGGGAATGTACCTATCGTCGAGCGTATCCAGGCATTGTTGGATCAGCGTGCCGACTTCAGTGTGGCCTATTGCGATCTCAACAATTTCAAGCCTTTCAATGACGTCTACGGCTATGCCGTCGGTGACGAAGCCCTGCAGCTGATTGCGGAGATTCTGGCGGAGCAAGTCGACCCGGAACGAGATTTTGTCGGCCACATCGGGGGGGACGACTTTGTCGTGGTCAGCGAGTCGGCGGGCTTTCAGCAAACGGTGCGCCGAGTCGCGGAGCAGTTTTCCGAGCGGGTTAAACGGCTGTACCGGCCAGAACACTTGGCCATGGGCGGCATCCTGGCCGTGGATCGGGCCGGACGGGAGAGTACGTTCCCGCTCATGCGACTGGCCATCGGCGTTGTACAGCCCGACCCGGAGCAGTGCCAGTCACATCATGACGTGGCGACGATGGCAACAGACGCCAAGCACCACGCCAAGTTGAGTGCACCGGATTATCTGTTCTTCTGTCGCCGCCGGTCTCCTTCGGCAGTGGTAGAGATCGGGGAGGGTGTCACTCCCGAAGAGCACTTCCAGCTCTACAAGATCTAGGCAGTTCAGGGCTGCTTGCGCGCATCCAGCCAGCGCGCAAGTTCTTCCCACAGCGCGTCGATCGCGACACGAATTTCCTGCCATGCCTCGGCGCCGGCTGCGCGCAGGTCGGCCATCTTGTGCTCGGTGGATGCCAGGTGCATCTCCAGCCGTTCGATTTCCGCGTGCTGGGATTGATGGCGTGCTTCCGCATACTCGGCGCGCAGCCTGTCTAAGGTTTCACGGGCGTCGTCGATGCGAACTTCGAGGTCTCGCAGGTAGCTCGTCTTGTCCATGATTCCCGATTAGTTGAAGGCAAAGACCATGGCGCCCGGCACCAGAAAGAACACGCCGAGGATGTAACTCAGCGCAAGCGATTTACGCTCGCTGGCAATTCCCGCCAGTGTCTCGGCGCAGCGGATTGGAAAATCCGTGATCCGGCTGGCCCGTAACCAGTTGGGGATCAGGAAGATCACCAGCACACCCAAAACGTTGTAAATCAGGTGGACCAGTGCAATCTGGAGCGCGGCCCCGGCCATGGCTCCGGAGACGGCGGTGGCTGCGAGCAATGCCGTGACGCAGGTGCCGATGTTTGCACCCAGCGTAAACGGGTAGATGTCCTTGGTCTTGAACACCCCGGAGCCGGCCAGCGGGACCATGAGACTCGTGGTCGTAGAAGAAGATTGCACCAGAATCGTGACCAGGGTACCGGACCCGATTCCTGACATTGGTCCGCTGCCAATCGCCGCGTGAAGTATGTTCTTGGCCTTACCGACCAGTGCCGAGCGGAGCAGGCGGCCGACCCGAATCACTGCAAACAGGATCATGGCGATGCCGAACGTAACCATGAACACGCCGGTGAGCATGTCGTCCAGCCCCATCCCCTGCAGGCCGCCCTTGAGCAAGTCAACGCCGGGTTTGGTCAAGGGCTTCATGAAGTTGAACCCCTTGATCGACAGGTCAGCGTCTCCAGAGAAAAGCCCGACCAGGGCACCTGCCGATTTCTGAAGAAATCCGGTCGCGATCTCAAGCGGTAGGAAGACGACGACGCTGAGCAGATTGAAGAAATCATGCACCGTGGCCGCGGAAAACGCCTGTCGGAACTCGTGCTTATCCCGGACGTGTCCGAGGCTGACGATGGTATTGGTGATCGTCGTGCCGATGTTTGCGCCCATGACCATGGGGATGGCGATCGACACCGGCAGTCCGCCAGCCACCAGGCCCACGATAATAGATGTCACCGTGGATGAGCTTTGAATCAGCGCAGTAGCCAGCGTCCCGATGATCAACCCCAGAAACGGGTTGGTCGCAAAGGCAAACAGGGTTTCTGCATCGTCCTTGGCGGCAGTCTTGAAGCCCGTACCAATGGTCGCAACAGCGACGAGCAGCAGATAAATCAATCCGATAATGCCCAGCCAGAGCATCGGATTGACGCGCTGCTGATCCAGTCCATCCAGCGTATTTGCAGATTCAGTCATTGGGTACCCCATCCCCTATATGCGCAGTGGCAAGGCGAGTCGCCGGTCTGCGCGAGCATGTTGACATTAGCGGTGTTCAATGGCGATTCGATGACGCGTGACCGATAGCGTGCTGCGTTACGACGTGGAGTCATCGGCAGCGGCGTTCGGGTCCAGCGGGCCCAGCCCCAAAGCCTCACCGAGACGCGACAGCAGTGCCGATTGCACGCGAAGCGCGATGATCGCATCGGCCAGCACGCGGGAGCCTTCGACATGCCCGGGTGCAATCAGCTGGTCCAGCACTTGGCCTGTCTGACCCATTTGCTGAATACGGGCCAGGCGCTGGCGTGTCGTGGCCAGAGCACGGTCGATTTGTCCGGCGAGATTGGCGTCTGCGTGCCGTGCCAAGCTGGCCAGTGAGACGCTGGCCTTCTGTTGGTCCAGCCGACCGTAATACAGCTGTTCGACACCTAAAGCACTGTGGTACAGCGCGGTATGGCTGGTATTCGAGAACTGATCCTGAATGCGCTCTGGCGCGCGCGTACGCAGTGGGATGTCCAGCCGCGTGCTTGCGAGTTCACTGGCGGAGAAGGTGACCAAACCGTACAAGGCCTTGTGCAGACCGGGCTCGGCATCACCATGCACCAGGCGGTAACCGTAGGTTCCGGGCTTATCTGCCCAGACCGCTGCCATGCGTTCCAGCTCCCAGACCAGCAACTCGGCCATGGTGGTTAGCAACTCACCTCGACGCTTGCACTCGGTCGGTGGGGCCGGTTGGCTGCCACGGGTACAAAGGGCGGCATCCGTTGCATAGTCGGTCCACGGGCGTGCGCCAGGTTTCGGGTCGTGACGCACCGGATCTTCTCCCCAAAGCATGAATTCGATGGCGTGGTAACCCGTTACGACCTGGGTCGGGTCGGTGCTCAGGGCCTGGATGTCGAGCAGCAGTCGACGGTCGATGATGCTGGCGTCCAGTGTCCTGCCGGCCACGCGAATCCGTTGGCTGACCACCAGAGGCCGCTGCGATGGCGCCTCGGGCTGATCGACGTAATCGAGAAATTCAGGATGGATGGGCCAGCGATTGACGCGGGCTTCCCACTCGTCGACAAACCAGTGCCCAAAGCGCAGGGCTTCGGTGCGCGCATAGGGTTTGCGGGCGCTGACCCAGGCCTTGCGTGCAGCGGCGAGGCTGTCGGGTGATGCTGCGGTGGTGAGCGCCTGAATTTTGGTTTGCAACGTACGCGCGGCCGCTAACGCAGCACGGTATTCGCTATGGGCAACGCTGCGGTAGCTTTCCAGTGCCCGCGCGGGGTCCGGGGGCGCTTGGGTGCCGCACGCGACCAGCAGCGTCGCGGCCAGCGTCGCCACACCTGCAGGGTTACGTTGCCGCATGGACGCGTCGAATCGAGTGTGAATAACGGTTTCGCCTGGGCGGGACATGGCAGGCGCCCGAAAGTCAGGGGGGCGCGGACGATCTCATGGTGCTGCACCCGGCGTGCAGGGGGCTGCCGATGAGTGGCGCCATTCTAACGCGTAGCGTTACCGGGTCACGCCTGTTCGTCATGGGCCAGGCCACTGCGCGCCGCGCAGGCTGTCGACCGACGATCTGCGTCTACTGCGAGAGCACGGCATCCAGGGTGATGGCCGGCTTCAATGCCTTGGAGATCGGGCAGCCGATCTTGGCGGTCTGAGCGGCGTCCTGAAAAACCTCATTGCTCGCACCCGGGACGACAGCGTCCACATCCAAATGGATACGTGTGATGGCGAAGCCGCCATCGGTTTGTTCCAGAGTGACGGTGGCCTTTACATCGATGTGATCGGGTGTGAGATCCGATTGACCCAGAATCATCGACAAGGCCATGGCGTAGCAACTGGCATGGGCGGCGCCGATGAGTTCCTCGGGATTAGTGCCCGCCTTGTCCTCGAAACGTGTGGGGAACGAGTAGGGCGACTGGTCCAGCACAGCACTCTGTGAAGTGACAGTGCCTTGCCCGGATTTAAGTGCACCCGTCCATCGGGCCTGGGCTGTGCGGTTCATACAAGCTCCTGATTCAGTCGGTTGGAGGCAACGCGTCCGGCGAGGCCTGTCCTCTTGCGACTATCAGCCGTCCTGCAGGTTCACTGTGAACCCGGATCCAAGGGTTGCCCGTGGCGGCCCTGTCCAGCCCGGAACCGGCTGGCACCGGCGACAGTTTCCCCTGATTCCAACGTTGACAGCCCCAGTGCGAACTCCTGCGCCATCGCCTCGGTCTCGCTCAGACTCCATTGTCCCAGCAGGCTTTGACGGTCGTTGCGCAGGCAGGTCTGTGGCAATTCCGCGATGTCAGCGGCCAGTTGTTGCGCTGCCTCCAGCGCACAGCCAGTCGGTACCAGGCGGTTGACCAGGCCCATGCCCAGGGCTTCCTGCGCCGGCACGGCGCGACCGGTCAGAATCATGTCCATTGCATGGCTTTGCCCGATGAGGCGGGGAAGGCGTACGGTCCCGCCGTCGATGAGCGGCACGCCAAAACGGCGGCAGTAGACACCGAACACAGCGGTCTCATCTGCGACGCGCAGGTCACACCACAGGGCCAGCTCCAGCCCTCCGGCCACCGCATGGCCTTGGACAGCAGCGATCACGGGCTTGCTAAGCGCCAGTCTGGACAGGCCCATGGGCGCATCGCCGTGTGCCTGCATCCGGTTGCTGCGCGCCGGGTCCTGGCTGGCCACGGCTTTGAGATCGGCGCCGGCGCAGAAGCTGCTGCCGGCACCCGCGAGCACGGCTACGCGTAGGCCTGAATCCGCGTCAAATGTGCGAAACGCCTGGGCCAGCGCCTCCGCGGTCGGGCGGTCCACGCAGTTTCTCTGCTGCGGGCGATTGATCGTCACGGTCAACACCGTGCCTTGCACGTCTGTGCTGACGGGGCTGGTCATGGCTGCTCTGCCTGGGGGTGGCGAGCTCCGCGACAGGCCAGGGCGATGACAGCCAGATAATCCTGCGGCTCGCCGACATGACCCCGCTCGCGCAGCGTTTGATGAAGCGCCGGCAGCCGGTAGTACGGTACGGAGGCCATGAAGTGGTGCTCCAGATGGTAATTCACATGCATGGGGGCCACCGTGCAGCGCGCGAACCAGCCGGCTCGGGTGGTTCGTGTGTTGGTTCGGATGTCCGCTCCGGCCGGCAACATGGCGTGTTCAGCCAAGGCCCGTATCCGGACGAAGACCGGGAACGCGAACACGTAACCTGCGAGCCAGATGCCATATAGCCCACCATGGCCGAGAACCGTCAAGGTTGCCGCCAGCAGGCCATTGGTGAGTAGCATGCCGCTGCAATTGCGTAATAGAACGAGGGGGTAGGACCACCAGCGGCGTCCGTGCTGCGGCAGACGCTCGACATCGTTGGCGACCGTCCATTTCAGCACCTCCGCATCCATGAGCAGCAAGCCCAGCATGACCTTGAGCATCGTGTAGCCACTGACGTCGCGGAGCAGCTTTCTGGCGAAGCGGGCCGGTGTGGTGGGGTAGCTGCGATAAAGCGATTCATCGGGATCGCCTGCTTGGCCCGCACACTTGTGATGCCGGTTGTGGTGGGCGCGGTAGCGACCGACGTGTTGCCAGATCGGCCGGGCGCACAGCCAGTCGGCCACATGATCGTTCAGCCAGGTGCTGCGAAAGAGCGTGCGATGCGCGGCTTCGTGCTCAAGAATGGCGAGCGCCAACTGGCGGTTGCCCATGAGAACAATTGCCACAAGCCACATGAGCGGGTGAGGGAACTGCGCGCAGAGAAATAGCAGCCCGGCAATGCTGAGCCATACCGAGGCGATCGCCCAGGCGCCGCGTCGATCTGAGCGCCGAGTCAGCGCTGCCATCTCGGAACGACTCAGCCAATCTGTCGGGCGTAAGCGTTCGGCGGTGTCAGGCATTGTCCATACGCTCCGGCTGAAGGGTTCGTTGACGCCAGATGGATTGACCCAGACGATCGAAGCGCAGGGCGATATCGGTGAACTCAGCCCTCAACTGCGTATTGATCAGGGTGTCAGGCAGCAGCGGATCAAAGACAAGACTGCGAATGGCCGCGTCACCGAGCTCAAACGCTTCGCGGGCGGCCTGATCGATCTCCAGCGATGAGCATTGGTCCATCCAGCGGCTTAGCGTTTCAATCTGATGGCGGTAACCCACCTCAAGTCGCCGTCTGCCCCACAAACCAGGCGCCGCCTGCGCACGGGCCGCATCTAGCGTGGCTGTCGTGAACACGGCGGCGGCCGGATCCAGGCCCAGCCGATATAGTCGGTCTCGAATGTCATCGAGACTGTCGTTGAGATTATCCGGGCGCAGGGCCAGCCCAGGTTCCAACTCACGCAGGCCCAGCAACTTGAGTGCGCGGTCGCGCTGGGTCACGGCGCGGCGGTCCGAACGCGGCAGGGCGCCCGTGTGAACAATGAGCCAGCCCCCCTCCCAGTGACGGACGCGGGCTTCTCCAGAACGCCATCTCGCCACGTCATCGGCGAGTGTCGTGGCAGCTGGGCCGAGCCGGTACTGGCCTCGTTCGACGCTTTCGATGAGGCCGGTGCCCCGCAGGCGAACCAGGGCAGTTCTAGCGCTGTTGTCGGACACGCCCATCAGCGTGCAGGCGCCGACCAGTTCCTGCGCGGACAGGGTTTGCCCTGTGCTGGCCAGCAGCACGCGCAGGATGATGTTCTTCGGACGGGGGCCGCGGCGCGATGAGGCGCTGGGAGGCTGCAGAGGCATGATCATTGGTACAAAGTTGCGCTAGGTGGCGACAATCATGTACCAAATTGCGGCGGATTAAAACGTTTGGGTCAACCTCATCCAGTATCCACGACCGAGCAACCGGTAGGTTGTTTCGTCGGTATTGAGTTCTCCACCGTTTGGAATGAACGGCGGGTTCTCATCGGTCAGGTTGTCCAGGCCGATGGTCACCACCCAACCCTCACGATGCCTCACTCCGGCGTGGAGGTCGTGGTAAAGCCGCGAACCCACGCGAAACGATGTGCCCGGTGCTAAATCGCCACCCTGGTCTTCGACGGCATCAATCCACTCCAGGCTGTAGCCGGCGAACCATTGCCGCTGACCCCAGGAGAGGGTGTAGCGTCCCTTCCAAGCAGGGATGACTCCGATGGTGTCGGCATCGTAACGACCCACCCCGACCAGGGGCTGCGCTCCATCGAATGCTTGTAGGCTGCGTTCGAGTGTTCGGCTCAGCAGCAGGCGCTGGGTCAGCGTGCCAAAGGCGCCGTCGGTCTGCAGGCTCATGTCCAGATCGACTCCACGGGCCGTCTCGTTGGCCGTGTTTTGCAGGTTGCTCTGGATGCTGGCGATACTGCCGTCCGCGTTGCGTTGGATCCGGTTGCAGAAGGCCGGGTTGCCCGTTGCCACACATTGTTCAAGCAGCGTGCTGGCACCCAGCGCTGCAACGCCATCGCGGATATCGATATCGTAATAATCCAGGCTGACCCGCAGACCGGGCAGTCGCTCCGGGCGAATCACCAGACCGGCCGTCAGGGTGTCAGCATGCTCGGGGCGCAGCTGGGTATTGCCCCCGCCAATCGCGGGGACTTCGTTTCCGGTCTGGTTGAAACTCCCATCGGCGGGCACGCCCTGGGCAACGCAGCGGTCGACCTGCGCTTGCGTTAGCGCCGCGAAATCCGCGCAAGGGTCCTCTATGATGGGGTTGGACTCAGTGGCGCCACCAAACAGCTCGCCGACCGTCGGTGCACGGAAGGCCTCGCCGTAGCCGGCACGCAGCGTGATTGTCTCATTCGGCTGGTACTGCAAGGCCAGATCGAAGACCGCTTCTGCATCGAAGTTGGAATAGTCCACCCACCGGGCACCGAGCGTCAGATCCAGCGCGCGCGCGGCTCGCCGGTTGCTGAGCAAGGGCAGCCCCAGCTCGCCGAAAAAGGCGCGGCTGTCGAAGCCTCCGCGCGTCGTTTGACGGGCGGCGCCTGTGGTGTTGCCGGCGCGGGTCTGGGCATCGGGGCGATCCTCGGCGTCGGTACTGCGCCAGTCCAGTCCAACGGCCAGTCCGATGGGGCCGCCGGGTAGTTGCCAGCCCTCGCGGTTGGCCTTGACCGAAAAAAGCGTTTCCTCGTTGCTCTGACGATCCACCAAGTCCGTGAGACCCGCCCACTCCAGCATGTCAGGGGTCAAGGAACCAGGACCTCCAAACAGATTCAGAGGAACGCAGTCAGGCACAACATCGCCCGGCGTACCGCAGCGCGCCACCCCCGCATCATCGAAAGAGGGCCCGAGGGCAACGGAGACTCGATCGCGCAGCAAATCGCCCGTCTGGGTTTGCCGGACGGAGTTGCGACCGTGCTGCAGATGGGACTGCCAATGCCACGGGCCCTGAAAGCCGTCCATGCCAATTGCCACGATCCAGAGTGCATTGTCCTGACTGAAGCGGCGCGGCCCCGCTTCGATCAGCCGACGCCGTGCGTCGGTAATGTCCTCGTCGAACGGGTTATACAGATTATCCGCAGAGACGCTCACACCGTTGAGGCGATTCGTGAAAAACGGCAGCGGGGCAATCTGGGTGTCGCTGTCTCGCTGCTGGAAAAGCAGCTCGGCGCTGAGCGCGAGGGTCGGGCTGAAATCGTGCCGCAGCGTCGCAAACGCCGAGAGCCGGCGGGAGTCCTGTATCAAGTCTTCATACGGGTTGAAGTTGAATCGATCAGTGTCCGGTCCATCGTTGATGAAGGGTCGAAAATCTTCAGGCCGATCACCGTCCTCGCCCTCGATCAGGGTGACGTTTCCGCTACTGGTGCGGTAGCGGCCATTGGGTGGGGCGGAGCTGCCGGTGGGGACGATCCGGTTATCGGCCCCGGAGACGGTTAGCCAGCGTGAGGAGAACTCACGGTCGCCGCGGCCAACGGCCGCCTGGTCTCTGAATGTGACTCCGGCGTTGAGCTGTGTCCGGCCCAGCCGCGCGCCGGACACCGCCGCCAGATTCAGCACCTCGCCATCTCCACGCTCGCTTTGCTCGTAGCGGGCCGTGAGTTCTGTAGCCTGAACGGTTTGGCGCGTCATGACGTTGACGACCCCCGCAATGGCGTCTGCGCCGTAGGCCACTGCAGCGCTGGTTGTCAGCACCTCCACTCGCTCGATCATCGCAACGGGCAGGCTGGCCAGGTCAACAATCCCGGCCGCACCATTGCCACCGGCCAGCATGCGACGACCGTTGAGCAACACCAGCGTTCGCTGCGGCCCAAGGCCGCGTAATTCCACCGATTCGATCCCACGTGAAAGCCCGCCGCCGCTACCGCGTTGATTGGCAGAGGTGCTGAGCGGTGATCCACTCATCATCGGCAGGGCCTGGAGGAAACTACCCAGCGTGCTGTACCCGGAGTCGCTAATCGCCTGGCGGTCAAACGCGACAATGGGGTCGACGGCTTCCTCGCGTGCGAGATGCGTCCCGGTGACCTCAAGTGCATTCAGCTCCAGTGGCCGGTCATCGTCTGCCGCCTTGGCAACCACCGTGCAGAGCAGGCACGCCACCGAGATGGCGGCAGATTTGACGAGCATGTTGATCCCCATGAGCGATTTTCTGGTTGGGTGTGCATGGGAGAACTCCGCGCCACCCCACGCATTGATGCCGGGTGCACGGCGCCGGCAAGCGGGGGATTGTGCCGGTGATTCAGGGCCACACACAAAAATTTTACTGCGGTGCATCCAATGAGCGGTTGGCTGCGAACCCCTCTACACGGATTACTGATTAAGGGGACGCGATCGTATGCACCAGATTCTCAAACGCCGCTCTGCACTGCTGGTGGGCGCGCTGTCCAGCGTGGTGGCGAGCGCCGCGTTGGCCTCGAGTCATCGCGAAGCGCCGGGCATCACTGAAACGCCCAAGGTGGATGGCACCGACTTCTACATGTTCAGCAGCTACGAACCCCGACGCCTGAACAGTGATGGCACGTCGGATTTCGTCACGCTCATCGCAAACTACGTGCCGCTGCAAGATGCCTATGGCGGACCCAATTACTTTTCGCTGGATGACAAGGCTCTTTACGAGATCCATATCGACAACAACGGCGACAATGTCGAGGACCTCAGCTTCCAGTTTCGCTTCTCCAATACCCTGAAGGGCGTTTCATTGCCGGTTGGCCCGGACGGCACCCTGGTGCCGATTCCGCTGATCCAGGCCGGGGGGATCGGGCCTGGCCCCACGGACACAGGTGCGCTGAACCTGGAGGAGACCTATACCGTGACGGTCGTGCGCGGTGACCGCCGTGCAGGGACTGCCGAGCTCGCCACCAACGTTTCGACCGGGGGCAACAGCTTCCGCAAGCCAACCGACTACATTGGCACCAAGACGTTTGCCGATTATCAGGCCTATGCCGATGCCCATGTGTGGGAGATTGCCGTACCGGGTTGCAGCGCCAATGGCCGCGTGTTTGTTGGCCAGCGCAAAGAGGGTTTCGTTGTCAATCTGGGTCAGGTGTTCGATCTCGTGAATCTCAACCCCTTGGGTGCACCGGATGCTGTCCCCAACACGATTGGCGACAAGAACATCACCAGTCTTGCGCTGGAACTGCCCGCCAACTGTCTGACGGCTGGGAATGATCCTGTGATCGGGGGCTGGACAACGGCAAGCCTGCGGCAGGCCCGGGTCGTCAATCCGTTCCCGCAAAGCGACACAGCGAACTCGGTCGCTGCAGGCAGCGTGGATGAATCCGTCGAGGGTGGACCGTGGACGCAGGTCTCGCGTCTGGGTGCACCGCTGGTTAATGAAGTGGTGATCGGGATCGACGACAAGAACCGCTTCAATGCGAGCGAGCCAAAGGATGATGGTCAGTTTGCCAAGTACGTGTTGACGCCAACGCTGCCCGAGTTGCTGGAAATTCTGTTTGCAGAGCCGGTCACTGGAAATCCTGACGCTGACCTCGCACCGAATGCCTTTCCCCGGATTGATTTGGCGGTTGCGTTCTTGACCGGTGTGCCCGGACTGAACCAGCCAGCCGCTGGAGCAGGGGGACCGCTGGGCAGCGGTACCGTGTTGTCCGAACAGTTGCGTCTGAATACGGCCATCGCGCCGACGCCGGCGGCTGCTCAGGATGCCTTGGGCGTGCTGGCCGGCGACAACGCCGGTTTCCCCAACGGGCGTCGTCCAGGGGATGACGTGGTGGACGCAGCCCTACGTGTCGCAATGGGTGCCTTGTGCGAACTGGACAACGAACCGGTCTTCGGCTGCACGCCGGCGGACGCACCTGTCGGGGATGCGCCCCTGACCGACCAGTCCGCCTCGGATGCCTCGCAATTCAGCAACGCCTTTCCCTACCTGCTAACGCCTCTGCCGGGCTCGCGCTAAGGAGACCACCATGCGACATCCACGACTAGGAGCGCTGTTGCTAGCAGCCACTCTCGGGATCATCGGCTGCGGTTCGGATCAGGCCATCACGATTAATACGCAGTCGCCGCCCACTGGTGCTCCGGAGCCTGATCCGCCCACAGCACCCGGCCCGAATGACCAACCGTTGGCGGGTGATCAACAGGTCCTGGACCTGATCGCCAATCAGACCAACGAGTCTTCGGATCCGGTCGACATCAATGCCCTGGGGCTGGTGTTCAACGAGAACGCTGACGCACAGGTCTACGGGCAGTTGTTGCCAGATTCCTAAACCCGAAGTTGGGTGACCCGCCAGTGATTGCCCATAAATCACTGGTTGCCAACTGGCGTCCCACCCCTGGACGTCCTTGGATCCCGCCGCTTGGCCCGGCGGGATCTTTTTTGCCTGGCGATGCCTTGACGGCGTACAGGCTGACTGGAGCATGATGCAGTCATGCCAAGCTCCCTTTTGTTACGCGCCGCATGCATCGGTCTGGTCGCAGTCTTTCTTGCCGGTCATGCATGGGCTGAGCCCTTCACGCCCAGTGCTCGCGATGACGTCATTGAAGTGCTGCCCGAGACGGACCCAGCCGTGAGTGATCAGATCCAGTTGCTGCAGCAGCGATTGGAGCAATCGCCGCAGTCAGTTGCGGTGGCCTCTGCGCTGGCCAGCCAGTACGTCGACCTTGCCCGGCAGACGGGCGATCCTCGGTACTACGGCTACGCGCAGGCGGCGCTGCGACCCTGGTGGGCCCAAACGGAGCCCCCGACAGAGATCCTGTTGCTCCGGGCACGGTTGCTACAGACCCGGCACGCCTTTGATCAGGCGCGCTCGGATCTTCAACAGGTGTTGGAGCGTGACCCCAGACATGCGCAGGCGTGGCTGGAACTCGCGGCCATCGAGCGGGTCACGGGTGCGTTGGAGAACGCCCGCAAGGCCTGCGCGGCGTTGTTGACCCTGGCGGACACGCTGATCAGTGGCACGTGTCTGGCCGACATCGCCTCGTTGACGGGCAAGGCAGAAGGCGCCTATGCCACCTTGGATCGTCTGCTGATGTCGGCAGGGCCCGAGGCAGCGCCTCATCTCCGGCGCTGGGCATTGACCATACAGGGCGAGATCGCATGGCGGCTGGGGCAGGACGCGCTGGCACTGCAGGCGCTGGATGCAGCCCTGGCGCTGGCCGAGGCACAGCAGGAGTTTGATGGCTACCTGTTAGGTCTGTGGTCTGACTTCATGCTGGCCCACGGTCAACCTCAGCGGGTGCGCAAGCGACTACAGCGGCACAGGGACAGCGACGCTTTGCTACTGCGCTATGTCATTGCCAGCAAGCGGATGATGGCGGCGGACACGGCTCAGTTGGCCGCGGAACTCAGGCGGCGTTTCGAGGCCAGTCAACGACGGGGCGACACGGTCCATCGTCGCGAACAGGCCCGGTTTGCGCTGGATGTGGAGGAGCAGCCTGACGAGGCCTTATGGCTAGCCCAGCACAACTGGGCTGTTCAAAAGGAACCTGCGGATCTGTTGCTTCTCCTACGGGCGGCGCTGGCGTTTAACCCAGCTGCAGCGGCCCCGGCACGCCTGCATCTGCAGGCCACCGGTCTCGAAGATGTCCGCGCCCAGCGTCTGCTTAAGCGTCTGGATCAACTGGATGCCGCCGCCTGATGAGAACCATGCACGCTAGCGGCTGCCTTCCAGCGTTGTGGTTGTGGGTGCTGCTCATGGCCAGTCCGTCTGCGCTGGCACACAAACCCAGCGACAGCTACCTGCATCTCGCCGTGACGGGACAGTCCCTGGACGGGCGCTGGGACATCGCACTGAGAGATCTGGAATGGCAACTGGGTCTGGATCGAAATAGCGACCGCCAGATCACTTGGGGTGAAGTTCAGGACCGCGAGCTTGAGATCACCAGCTACGCGCTGGCGCATTTATCGGTGCGACTGGGAAGCGATGCATGCACGCTCTCGGCCGGTTCCCTGCAAATCGAGCATCACACTGATGGTGCCTACGCCGCGCTACCACTGAGGGGTCGCTGCCCGGCGTTCGACCCCCGACTGCAGCTTCGCTACGACCTGTTGTTCGCGGGTGATGCCCAGCATCGCGGCTTGCTGCGCCTATCCCATCGCGGGCAGGTGGAAACGGCCGTGTTCACCCCCGCACGACGTGAGCTGGCCTTCGACCTGAGGGAGACCCGGCCGCTGCGGGTGGCCAGACAATACCTGCATGAGGGCTTGTGGCACGTCTGGATCGGGCTCGATCACCTGCTGTTCCTGGCCGGACTGCTGTTACCGACCGTTGTACGGCGCATGCCTGGCGGTTTCCGGGTGGCCGACGGTCCTGGTGAAACCGTGCGGGAGGTTCTACGCGTGGTCACCAGTTTTACGGTGGCGCATTTCGTCGCCCTGTCACTGGCCACCTTGGGCTGGCTGACGCTGCCCAGCCGTTGGGTTGAATCGGCGGTTGCACTGACGATTGTGTTTGCAGCGCTCAACAATCTGGCGCCGGTGGTTACACGGCGGCTATGGCTTGTTGCGTTCGGATTCGGGCTTATTCACGGCGCGGGGTATGCCAGCGTGCTCAGCGACCTTGGTTTGCCGCCGATGACCCTGGCGTTGGCACTGCTCGCATTCAATCTTGGGGTCGAGGGCGCACAGATTGTTGTGGCCGCTGCGTGCCTGCCGCTGGCTTTCTGGTTGCGACGGTACCGGTGGGTTCAGTGGGGTGTGCTGCTGCCCGGTGCTTTGCTTGTCGCCTTGCTGGGCGTGCTGTGGTTTCTGGAACGGGCCTTGGGTCAAACGGTGCTGACATGAAGAGAGTCTTGGAGTGGGCCTGTGCCGGACTGGTGCTGGCGTTGTGCGCGTCGGCCTGGTCATCGGCGCAGGCGCATGGCGCACATAGCAAACCCTATGGAGGTGAGCTGCGGGCTTATCAGTTCGAATACGCGCTGGGTGAGCCGCTGCGTCGCGCCGAGGTGTCGGTTTATCCGCCGGACAGCGAGCAGCGATACGTTCATGGCTGGACCGACGCACAGGGTGTGTTCGCCTTCGCCCCGGATCGACCGGGTGCCTGGCGGCTGGACGTTCGCGATGGAAAGGGGCATGCGATCCAGCGATACGTTCGGGTCGGAGCAGCGACATCCGCGGATGCTGAGACGACGGATGTTGAACGGGATGGCGTGATGCCAGGCGGGTTGATCGTCGTGCTGGCCATCAGCCTGTTGCTTAACGCCTGGTTGGCGCTGGTGTTATTGCAACGCAGCCGACCGGTGCCCCCTTCGCCCGGCCCGAAGGATGCTTGACCTCAACATTACTTGATGCCTGAGACTGCAGCGGCTGCCAAGTGGGCAGTCACCGCCGCCGGTTTGGCGGGCTACGCTGGAGTCTTGCAATGACACGAATCGAACACGCCAATCTCACGGTGCCCGACCTGGGGGCTGCCATCGAGTTTCTGGCCATTATCGCGCCTGATTTTGCCGTTCGGCATGAGGCGGTCTCTTCGCAGGGGTATCGGTGGTGCCATGTGGGGAATGCGCAGTGCTACTTTGCCTTGCAAGAACCCCACCCGACGGACCATGTAGCGCCTGCCCTGGGACGCTATGCCGGTATCGGCGTCAACCACTTCGGCCTGGAAGTCACGGCACTCGAGGCGAAAATGCAACAGCTCGAAACCGCAGGCTATGCCACCAGCTACCCACTGCAGCGGGAACCGGGCCGGGTCCGTGCTTATTACTACGATCGGGCGGGATTCGAGTGGGAGCTCATCGAATACAGCACGGATGACCCGACCACGCGATATCGCTATGACTAGCAACCGTCGCCCGTCGAGGGGCCGCTATGCTGCCTGAGGTGGCTGGCTTCGATTAACCGATACCCGACTGATCCGGGCCAGCATGGCACGCAATTCGTCGGCGAGTCGCAGTTCCAGGTCGTGGGGATGGATCCCCAGGCGGATGGGTTGGCCCAGTCGTTCTGCCAGCAGGGTCTGGCCGTGGTTCCAGGCGGTTAGGGCCAATGCACGCGAGCGGGTGTCCGCTTCGTAGCCCAGCAGCGGGACGCGGGTCAGCACAGCACTGCGAACGTCGATGAACCCTTGCGTGACCTCGACCTGCCGGTAGGGCAGCCGCGCAAGGTCACCGGCTCGCAGATCACCCAGTGCCCAGGCAGGTGGGACATAGAGGCGGGGCCGTGGCAGGTCTGCCCGTTCGAACCAGTGGTAGGAGCGTCGCATCAAGGCCAGTAGCTGCTGACGGCTCAGAGCGAGGTGTTCGGCCGCATCGCGCGAGATCAGTGCGGAATGGAGTCGATGACGCAGGCCGCGGATCCGTCGGGCCCGGTGTTGCCAGCCGTGGGCGGCAAGCGGGTAGCCTGCGGCAGCCCAGCTTCGAAGCTGCTCGATCTGCCCGGAATGCCAGGCCAGCCCGGGTACGACCAGCAGGGTGGGTGGGGCCAGGCAGAGCTGATCACAGAGTCTGAGTATCCGCGCGACCTGAGGCAGGGTGTGCGGCATGACATCGTGGACGGAGAGCAGGACACGCAGACCCGCGATGGCTGTGCTCATCGGGGTGCGCGGGCCGCCCGCACAATCAGCTCGCTCCAGGTGTCGATGGTGCTGGCATTTAGCCGTTCCGCCGCCAGCCGTGCCCGATCGGAGCGGGTTTGACGGGTGGCGAGCGACTGCCGAGACAGGGCCTCGATCTTGTCGGCAATGGCTTCGTTGTCCTGTAATGCGATCAAGCCGTCGCGCAGGTCATGCCATTCATGGATGCCGGCACCGGCTGCGACCAGGGCGGGTCGGCCGCGCGCCATAGCCTCCAGTGCAATGGAACCGAAGGTCTCCAGACGGGACGGCAACAGCAGCAGGTCGGAGCTGTCCAGCAGTTCACGCAGGGCCACACGGTTCAGCCAGCCATGGAAGGTGACATTGTCCAGATCAGCCGCCTGGCGTTGCAGTTTGCGTCGTAGCGGGCCGTCTCCGGCGATGGCAAATCCAACCGTTGGGCAGCGACGTGCCGCTTCCAGCACGGCGCCCAGATTCTTCTCGGGGGCAAGCCGACCGGCGAAGAGGACTTGCTGCAGGATCGGACGCAGTGCCTGGACAGGCTCGTGCATGAAGTCCAGCGGTAATGGTGTTCCGACGACCATGGGCTGGTCCGCACCGAGTCGCCGCACCGTTGCCATGAGCTGGCGGTTGTTGACCACGGTGGCATAGGCGCTGCGGCAGATCACCCGATTGGCCACCGTGAGGTAACGGTTGGCAATGCTGCGGGACAGCGGGTTCCAGTACAGCCGGGAGAGTTCTTCAAACTGGGTGTGAAAACCGACCAACTGTCCGCAGCCGTGTCTGCGTGCCAATGCGTTGCCCAGCAATCCGAAGGGGCCGGGCGTAATGGACACCACGACGTCGGGTCGAAAGGCGCTGAACTCGCGCCACAACTTCGGGATGTTGGGGGTTAGCAGGCGCTGCGTTGGGTCTCCCGGCATGGGAATCGACAGCCGACGCGACCGAGGTCGATCGCTGGGCTGGAACATCTTGACCCCCGCCGTGACCGCATTCAGTTGTGGCAGTAAATCGTGATAGTACGTGCCTGCGCCATTGCGCTCAGCCACGGAATCGGAGAAGAACGCCACACGAAGGCGCTGTGCGGGACGCGTCGTTGAACTTGAGGGCGTGAGGGGAGAGACGGCATTCATCAGGAAACCTCTTGCCAGGGCGCCTGCAGGTGAGTGCAGATTGCGTGGTAGTCGGACTGGAGTTCGCGGCGCAGCGACTCGGTGGCCAGATCAAATTGCCCGATGTCGTGGTGGTGCGGGCTTTGGTAACCACTGGCGTTGTGGTCTGCCTGGCTCAGGGCCTGCTCCAGTGCCGGCGACATCGGCTCACCCAGCGCTGACAGGGCCGAGCGGAGCGCGGTGCCAGGCCGGCGTTTAAGCGTTTCCATGTCGACGACTGCGAACCTGTGTGGAGCTGCCTCGACGGCCTTCCGAAGGCTCCGCAGCCCGCTCGCGTAGAGACGACCAAAGCGTTGGGGAAATGCCACGCCATCGGGGTCTGTACCAAACAGCTGCCGAGCCGATTCGATGGACGAGAGCTGGGAGCTCAGCGCTTCGATGGGGTCCCGCATACAGACAATAAAGCGGGCATCGGGATACCGCCTTGCCAGTGCCGGTGTCCAGGTCGCGAATGCCGCGTTTTTGGAGAGCAGGCGAATCGCACCTGCGGGTTGGCCTGAACCACCCCGTATGTACAGATGTCGCTGGAGCACGGCGTGATAGGCATCGAGCAGCGTTTCCTGCGACTGGCTATCCATGCCCTCCTCAAGATCAGCCAGGGCCCACAGGACATTGGCATCAGGAAACCCGAGTGCGAGCAAGAAGCAGCCCGCCACCGGCAACAGCGCGAGATAGTCCTCCTCGGCGTCGTCAGGTGCGATGGGATGGACATCGTCCAGCTGCGCGGCCAGGTTGCGGAGCAACCGTTGCAGGACCTTCGCGATCGGGGCACCCAGGCGCTGATCCAGCCCCGCCAAGGCCTCCCAGGCTTTGCGCTCGCTGATTGAAGGCGCCAGCACGGCTTCCCAGGCCGCCATGCTCGTGAACCGACGGTCCTGGGCCAGTGTTCGGTGCACAAAGGTCGTCCCGCTGCGCGGAATCCCGACGATGAATAACGGCCTGTCCGGTTCGGCTCTGCGGTAGCCAGGGAAAATGAATTCATCCAACGCGAAGCCAAGCCAGTGAGTGGCTTGCAGTGCCGCATAAGGCGGTGCCAGCGCGAGTAGACGGACGACTCGCCCCATTCGCCGAGGGGCGGCCGCATGATCGCTGCATGCGGATTGGAGCATCTGCCCGTGGGCGCGCAGGCTGCGGAGCAGGGCGGAGGTCTTCACGAGTGGAGACGGTACAAGGCCGAATGAGCCCGTTAGGCTGCAGCGACTCTGTGACAGATCTGTGACCGTACGGCCGGGGATCAGTCGGTCATCGATGCGGTGGAGCTAAGAAAGTACGGATCGATTCGCGCCGCCCGGTGGCTGCCGGAAGTGCGGCGTTGACCGGGTGGCGCGCGTCGAGAGGGGGCGGCTAGTGTGCAGCCAACCCGTCGTCAAAATGCTGGATGAGCAGCTCCGCGATAGCGTCGGGTTGGTCAATGGGCATCCAATGGCCCCCCGGCAACTCGACATAGCGCCATTGCCCCAGAACATGGTGGTGGGAATCATGCATCTGACGCCGCGTCAGGAATGCATCGGCTCGGCTGTATATGCCCAGCGTATCGGCCTGCACCGGCGGCAGTCGCTCGCGAAGCAGCTTGAGTCCGTTGGCTCGGTAAACATTGAGCGCAGCGCGCAGTCGCCCAGGACGGCCCATTTGCTTGCGGACGGCATCGGCCGCCGGATGGGCAGTCAGTCCGGAGCGCAGCAGGTACCAGTTCGCGGCAGGGAGCAGCCGCTCCGCCAGGCCAGGGACCTGAAAGAGCATGGCGTACCAGGCGCGTAGCGCCTGTTCCAGGCCCGCGTCGGCGTAGGCATTGGGATGCCCGACCGAGAGCACCGCCAGGCGGCTGACCCGCTGCGGATGATGCGCGGCCAGCGCCCAGGCGAAGATCGCACCCCAATCATGGCCAGCCACCTGGGCGGTGGCCGCGCCGATGTGATCCATGAGCCCGAGCAGGTCCGCCAATACGGCATCCAGCCGCGAATCCGCAACGCGATGAGTGATGGACGATGCGCCGAAACCCCGCAGATCCGGTGCGATGCCGCGATAGCCCGCCTGATGCAACGCCTCCAGCTGGGGACGCCACATCGCCGCATCATCCGGAAACCCATGCAGGAGTAATGCGACGGGTCGATCGAGATTGTCGGGGGCGGTATCGAAATAGGCGATGTCCAACCCATTGGGCTGACAGATTTGCTGTTGCACCGTGGCCTCCATGGCAGTGAGGAGACACTGATTTACTCGTGCCACCGAGAGGCTGCCGGATAACCGACGCCGTCTTGGTGGTGCGAATAGTCCAGTGTTCGTTAACAGATGGCTGAATGTACTGAAACCATGCGATCAATGCGTTAGGGTAGGTTGACTCGCCGGTGTCGCATCGTGACACCCGCACCTTACGCCAAGTGCGGGAATCCGTGGATTCCCCTTGCGCGGGCTGACGGTTTCGTCAGCCGATGCGGTTTTGCCTGGCGGCAAACCGCTCAAGACGCCGCGGTGATCGCGGTGGTTATGCGTGGCCCGGATACATCCTTCGTCAGACGCACGGGCCATGGCATCAATTCGAAGCGACTGACCAAGATTTGCCAAGGAGAGAGCGCGCATGGCTGACGCAAAGGCAACGGCTGCTCAGGTGGCCGAGCAGGACTACGGGGACGATCCACTCAAGGTCCGGACGACGGACACCTACCAGAATGAATATGTGCAGAGTTTCGTCGAAAAATGGGACGAACTCATCGATTGGGATGCCCGCGCGGAGAGTGAGGGCGATTTCTTCATCGAAGCACTGCGGGCACGGGGGGCGAAGAAGGTGCTCGATGTCGCCACCGGCACCGGTTTTCACTCGGTCCGTTTACGCGAGGCGGGCTTTGAGGTGGTCTCCGCTGACGGTAGCGCTGAAATGCTGGCCATGGCTTTCGAGAATGGGCGCCGCCGAGGACATGTACTGCGCACGGTGCTCGCAGACTGGCGCTGGCTGAATCGGGATGTGCATGGCAAATACGATGCCGTGATTTGTCTGGGCAATTCGTTCACGCACCTGCACTCGGACCGGGACCGACGTAAGGCGCTGGCCGAGTTCTACGCCGCCTTGCGACACGACGGGGTGCTGATTCTGGACCAGCGCAACTACGACATGATTCTGGATGACGGATTCAAGTCCAAGCATCAGTTCTACTACTGCGGCGACAACGTCAAGGCTGAGCCGGAGTACTGCGACGATGGACTAGCCCGATTCTGCTACAGCTTTCCGGATGGCTCGCAATATCACCTGAACATGTTCCCGCTGCGTAAGGAATACGTGACCCGTCTCATGGGTGAGGTCGGTTTTCAAAGCGTCACGACCATGGCCGATTTCCAGGAAACCTATCGGCAGGACGATCCCGACTTCTTCATCCATATTGCAGAAAAACTGCATCCAGACGAGCGGTAACCCCACCATGGCCCACGAGGAACAAAGCGTTGTCGAGACGACGCGCGACTACTACGACAGCAGCGATGCGGATCATTTTTATTTCCACGTCTG
Organism: Pseudomonadota bacterium; assembly: GCA_036156195.1. Lineage (GTDB taxonomy): Bacteria > Pseudomonadota > Gammaproteobacteria > Nevskiales > OUC007 > Abyssibacter. The sequence continues at coordinate 117,206 of JAYZUZ010000012.1, forward strand.
GGGTGGCGAAGACATCCATGTCGGTATCTACCTGACTCCCGATGAGCCCATTCGCGATGCCAGTCATCGCACGGTGGAGCGGATGCTCGACGCATTGACGCTGAATGCGGAGTCACGGGTACTGGATATCGGCTCCGGGTATGGAGGATCTGCCCGGGTCATCGCCAAGCGGTATGCATGCCGGGTGACGGCGCTCAACCTCAGTCCGGTGCAGAATGCGCGGGCCAGGGACATGAACGCCGAGCAGGGCCTGGATGGACGCATCGACGTGATCGACGGCAGTTTCGAGGCCTTGCCGTTTGCCGATGCCAGCTATGACGTGGTGTGGTGCCAGGATTCGATTCTGCATAGCGCCCGGCGTCGCGAGGTCTTCCAAGAGGTTGATCGCGTGTTGCGACCAGGCGGCGTTTTTCTGTTCACGGACCCCATGCAACAGGAAGGTGTGGACGCAGGGATTCTGGCTCCGGTGCTGGCGCGAATCCACCTGCCGTCCATGGGTTCGGTGAACAAATATCAGGACTATGCCAAGGCACTAGGCTGGCAAACGGTGAACATCGAGCGCATGCCGGATGCCATCGTGAAGCACTATGGTCGGGTGTTGGCTGAGCTGACCGCCCGGCGGGCAGCCCTGGCAGAACGGGTCAGTGCCGACTACATCGACCGAATGACCACCGGGCTCAGCCATTGGGTTGCAGCAGGCGAGCAGGGCGCCCTCGATTGGGGGATTCTGCATTTTCGCAAGCCCGTGACGACCTGACGCCACAGGATGGCGCCCGGCCTGGTTCAAGGGCGGGCGGACTCAGCCCGTTAGCGCGTCGCATTTGGCCGAGCAGGCAGTTAGCATGCCCTCCCTGCCACTGTGTGCTCACTACTGCTAGGTTCTGTCGTCCGTCGCACGGGACCGGGGAACTCGACGTCCATGCTCAAGGCCATTCTTGCCTGGCTGATCCAGGCGGTCATCCGTCTCCTAAACTCCACCTACCGATACCGGTTTGGTGGGAAGCCCACACGGCGTGATCCGGAGGGTGCCGATCCCTATCTGCTCGCGATCTGGCATCAGAATCTGTTCGCCGGGATTCTTGCGCAAACCGGTCGCCGTCATGTCGTGATTGTTTCGCGGTCAGGAGACGGCGACCCGGTCACGCAGTTATGTGAACGCTTAGGACACGTTGTCGCGCGCGGCAGCTCGGCATCGCGGGGTAGGGACAAGGGCGGACGGGCCGCCAAGGAAGACATGATCAAGAAGCTGGAGTCAGGCTTGCCGGGCGCATTAACCGTCGATGGGCCGCGTGGCCCGGCACATGTCGTCAAACCGGGGATTGTTGAGATGGCGCGACGAACCGGGGTGCCGATCGTGCCCTACCTGCCGTTGCCCCGCCGGTACTGGTCCATGAAGAGCTGGGACCGCTTCCGCCTGCCCAAACCGTTTACGCGCATCGATGTGTTTTACGGTGATCCGATTGCTGTGCCCTCCGAATTAACAGGTGCGCAGTTCGAGCACTACCAGCGGCTGGTCGCCGAGGCGATTGACGCTCTGGAAGCCCGGCATGATCCGGGTTTTGCAGGACGCGACAGCCTGGAGACCCCCAGGACTGGACGCTAGTCAGGTTTTCTCGCGAACGGGATCAAGATCATGAAAGCTTGGATAAAGGGGGCGTTGCTTGCGCTGGCCGCTGGGCTGCTGCTGATGCTGCTCAATACACTGCGTCTGTCGCCCGAGGATCTGCCCGGCCCGGCGCTGCCTCCACCGGATGTCGACACGGCAGCGGTCCGTCACTTGGTTGACGCCGTGCGTATTCCCACGATCTCGCCAGACTCAGCCGGTGGTGACCCGCAGCGGTTCAAGGCACTGCATGCATTGATGCGCGACCAGTTTCCACGCGTTTTTGCCGAATTGCAGGTGGAAACGGTGTCGGAGCTCAGCCTGCTCCTGACCTGGCCCGGTCGCGACGCGAACCGGGCGCCGATCGTGCTGCTGGGGCATCTCGACGTTGTGCCCGTCGAGCCGGGTACGACGGCACAGTGGACCCACCCGCCATTTTCGGGGGCTGCTGTCGAGGGCTACATCTGGGGCCGGGGTACGCTGGATGACAAGGCCAGTGTGTGGGCGCAGCTCGAAGCCGTCGAACGTTTGCTGGCCCGCGGCTACCAGCCACCACAAACCGTTTATTTCGGTTTTGGTCACGATGAGGAAACCGGCGGATCTCAGGGCGCAGTGGAGATCGCAGCTCGACTGGCCAACCAGGGTGTACGTGCGGCGTTCACCCTGGATGAAGGGGGCGCGATCACCCAGGGCCTGATCGGTGGTGTCGAGGGACCGGTGGCCTCGGTCATGGTCGGCGAAAAAGGCTATGTGTCGCTGCGTTTGACGGCCACTGGAGAGGGCGGTCATAGCTCCACGCCACCGGCCGATACCGCCATTGGCCGATTGGCGCGTGCGATTGCCAGAGTCGAGGCCAACCCGTTTCCTGCCAGGCTCATCGAGCCGGTCGAGACCATGCTGGATCAGCTCGCGCCCCATATGGGCTGGTTGAACCGGTTCTTCATCGCCAACCGGTGGCTGTTCGAACCCCTGTTGCTCGATAGCCTCGCGGCAAGCCGGACCACCCATGCGCTGATCCGAACGACGACTGCCCCCACGATGCTGCGGGCGGGCATCAAGGACAATGTGCTGCCTTCGACGGCCACTGCGGTGATCAACTTCCGCATCCTGCCCGGCGAGACCATCACGTCCGTACAGCAGCATCTTCGGGACTTGATTGATGACCCGCATATTGCCGTCGAACCCATTGATGAATTTGGCAGTAATCCGCCGGCGCTATCGGACCCGGATGCCTCGGGGTTTCAGCGAATTCGACGCGCGATTCGTACGGTGTTTCCAGAGGTCATCGTTGCCAGCGGGATTATTCTGGCCACCACTGATAACCGTCATTACGACGCTGTTCGTGAGCAGGGTTATTACTTTGTCCCTTTCATCTATACGCCGGATGATGCGACGCGAATTCACGGCACGGACGAACGCATCAGTGTGGTCGGCTACCTTCGGATGATCGATTTTTACGAAACGTTGCTCCGTGACGAGGTCAGCCCACCTGGAGATTGACCGATCAATGGCCTGATATTCATCGTCAGGATCGAATAAACTGCCCAGTCTCCGCACTGGCAGGACACGGCTTGATGAATCTGCGCGACATGCAATACGTGGTCTCCGTGGCTGAAATGCGCAGCTTTTCGCGCGCTGCCCAGGCCTGCCATGTCAGCCAGTCCACGTTAAGTGGGCAGATCAAAAAGCTGGAAGACTGGCTAGGTGTGCAGATATTTGAGCGCACGAACAAGCGGGTCATGCCCACCGAGGTCGGCGAACACATCATCCGCTCTGCCAGTCGGGTGATTCGAGAAATCGACAGCATTCGCGAGGCGGCTGAGCACTCCAAGGATCCGTTTTCCGGAAAATTCAGGTTGGGTGCGTTTCCGACGCTGGCAACCTACATCTTTTGCGGGCTGGTCAATGAGATCAAGACGGCGTACCCGCGGCTGCGATTGGTCCTGAGTGAAGACAAAACGGCCACCTTGGTGCAACAGCTCAAGGATGGAGACCTGGATGCTGCGTTGCTAGCGCTGCCGGTGAACGAAGATTCGCTTGTTTGCACACCCTTGTTTGAAGAGCCTTTTTTTCTGGCAGTCCCTCAGGCCCACCCGTTGGCGGCGCTGACACACGTGGACAAGAATGTCTTGGCACGGTATCGGCTTCTTCTTCTCGAAGAAGGGCACTGTCTCCGGGATCATGCATTGGACGTCTGCCAGCAGCACAACCTGGGCGAAGAACAGGATTTTCGGGCCACCGGGCTGGAAACGCTGCGTCAAATGGTGCGTGCGGGTACCGGAATCACGTTGTTTCCCGAAATGGCGATCCGACCGGACGATGAGGGGATTCGTTACGTACCGTTCGCTGAACCGACTCCATGCCGGTCGATTGGCTTGTTTTATCGCAAGACCAGCGCTGCCCGACCAATCATCCAGAGCATGGATTCATTGTTTTGTCATCTTTACCGCGCTTAATCGAGCGTTTGCGTCCATTCTGACCACCGAAGAATAAGAATTATGAGTCATTTGAACCAAGCTGTTGCGCAACTGGGGGCACTCGCCGAACCCACCCGATTGGGGATCTACCGCAAATTGGTGCGCCATGCCCCGGACGGCCTGTGCGTTGGGGATTTGTTACCGGATGCCGGGCTGAGCCAACCGACCTTGTCTTTTCATCTCAAGACATTGGCCACCGCTCAACTGGTGACACGTCGAAAGCAAGGCCGGAATGTGTACTACGCGCCAAATTTTTCGTCCATGCACGCCTTGATGGAATTCTTGATGGAGCATTGCTGCGAGGGCGAGCAGTGTCTGGACAGACTCCTGGCCTCCACGTGCTGTCCACCGGCAGAGCGTCGCATTAGCGCCTGAACGCTCGCCGTTGCCGGTCGGGTCTTGGCGCTTGAACTGACGTCAAGCCAACGGCATAACACCCGGATGGGTCACGAACATCATCACCACTCGACAGGCCATCACCCACCTCCGGCCAGCAGCCGGGTGCTCTGGGTCGGGCTGCTAATCACTCTCGGGTTCGCGGGGGTTGAGGCCATGGCGGGCTGGTGGGCGTCTTCGCTCGCCCTGTTGGGAGATGCCGGCCACATGCTGACCGATGCGATGGCGCTGGGTATCGGGGCCCTGGCGGCACGGCTGGCGCAGGTGGGACCCAATCGTCGATATAGCTACGGATTGAAGCGGGCGGAGTTAGTCGGCGCGCTGGTCAACGTCTTGTTCATGTATGCAGTGGTTGGGATGGTCGCGTTCTCCGCTGTCCAACGGCTGGCAGATCCGGCGGTTGTCGACGCGGGCACGGTGGTGGCTGTCGGACTGATCGGCTTGATGGTGAATGTTCTGGTCGCCTGGTTACTGCATCGTGGTGAGCGAACACTGAATACGCAGGGCGCGCTGCTTCATGTCATGGGAGATTTGCTGGGCTCGCTTGCTGCCGTACTCGCCGGGCTGGTGATTCTCTGGACGGGTTGGATGCCGATCGATCCTCTGTTGTCGCTTTTTGTCTGTGCACTCATTCTTGTGTCCTCAACCCGGCTGCTGTTGAGCGCTCTGAACGTCGTGATGGCTGCGGTGCCTCGCGAGCTCGACCTCGATGAGATTGTGCAGGCGATGCGTAAGGCCGACTCGGCCGTGCGGGATGTTCATCATGTGCACGTCTGGCGTGTGTCATCCGCATCCACAGCCCTGTCGGCGCATGTGGAACTGGATGACCTCCGGCAGTGGCCGGCGATTCAGCAGGCCATCTCAGCCTGTTTGGAGGAACACTTCCAGATCGACCATCCCACCCTGCAGCCCGAACTGCACCGACCCACCGACGTCTGCGCTTCGTGTTGATCGCAGTCCGGGTGCCTAATGCCCGGTTGGCTGGTTCGTGATCCACAGGCATTGATAAGGCGCAAGATCCATGCTGTGCCAGACGTCGGCCAGAGGCTGGTCACTAATCAGTTCGTACCAGGGTTCGTTGCGCATGAGATTGAGGTCGGCCAGCGCAAGGCGCTGTGGCTCGGGCGTGAGGTTGTGGATGCAGAACACGCATTGTTCGCGATCCCGGCTTTGACGCCAGAATGCGAAGAGACCCTCCTGCAGCTGCAGCGTGAACTGAGTGGCGTTGGGGTGGAAGGCCGGCTGCTGGCGTCGGAGTCGAAGCAGCTGTGACATGCGTTGGAAGACCTGGGCATGCCGGCTGTCCTCACGATCGAGTTGCGCTTCCAGTTCGTCGAGCATCCATGACGAACGGTTGATGCTGCGGTTGCGCCCGGTTCGCGTCACGGCCTCGTGATCATTCCCAGTCCCGAGCAGGCTATGGATGTACAGGCCCGGGATGCCTTCTAACGCCAGCATGACTGCGTGGGCACAGATAAAGCGCTCCAGTTGCCATGCGTCTTCGCCATCGACGGTGCCACGGCAGGCATCCCATAACGCGATATTGATCTCATAGGGGGATTCCTGCCCACCGGCAACAGAGCGTGTCGAGATTTCGCCACCAAAGCGACGCATGGCAGCGACCATCGCATCCCGTTCGGCATCGTCCAGCAGGCCCTCAACCGGTCGCAGCCCAATGCCATCGTGGGATGCGAGAAAGTTGAAATACGTTGTGCCGTCACGCGCGGGCGGCATACTCATCATCCAGGCTCGCAAATGCCGGGTATTGCCGGTGCAGAGCGCGTGGAGCAGCAGTGGGGGCAGGGAAAAATTGTAGATCAGGTGGGCTTCGTTGGCATTGCCGAAGTACGCCAGGTTCTCAAAGATCGGAACATTGGTCTCGGTGATGATCCACGCATCCGGACAGGCGTGCTCGACCAGGGTGCGCAGCAGGCGAACCACTTCGTGCGCTTCGGGGAGATTAAGACAGCTGCTGCCAGCTGCTTTCCACACGTAGCCGACGGCATCCAGCCGAAACGCGCGGACCCCCCGGTCCAGGTAATGCCTGAACAGGCGGACGATCTCCAGCATCAGCGCCGGATTGGCAAAGTTCAGATCGATCTGGTCGTGTCCGAAAGTGCACCAGACGTGCCGTGGGCCGGTCTTTGTCTCCACGGGGCGCAGCAGTGGACTGGTACGGGGACGGGCTACTGCGCTGAGATCATCGTCTGGACTGGCTTCCACAAAGTACCCGGCGCCAGGGCTTAAGCCCGCCTGATAGTTCGTGAACCAGGTGTGTGAGGCTGAGCAATGATTGATGACGCAATCCCCCATGACGCGGAACTGCTCGCTCATCTGCCGGATGTCTTCCCAGTCGCCGAGCGCCGGATGTACGCGCTCATAGTCCGAGACGGCGAAGCCGTCGTCGGAGGTCCAGGGGTAGAAGGGCAGGATGTGAACTGCCGAGAGGGTTCCCTGCAGACGGTTGCTCAGAAACGCCGCCAGCGTTTCCAGTGGCGGCCGATGCGGTGAACGGATGGTATCGCCATAGGTGATGACCACAGCATCCCGCTCATCCCAAAGATTCCGGCGACCTGGCGGTGTGGGGACTTCAGGGTCCAGGCGCATCGCGGCAATGGCCGCCTCGACCAGTTCTGCCGTGTTCTGATCGGGATACAACACGCGCAGATGGTCATGCAGGCGATCACGCAATCGCCATTGCGGTGCAGGGTCAGCGATAGTCGTCATGATCGGCCTCTACAGCATCATGCAGCTGCTCCAGCACGTCCGGCATGGCGGATCGTACCCGGCTCCAGCTGGGTATGAAGGGCGTTTCCATGGGGTTTTTCAGGAAGATCTCTCCAGCCTTGACGATGTTCTTGGCAAACAGCTCGACAGCTTGCTCTTCGCGGTGGTTATCAAACCGCAAACCGTTGACGCGGGCGTCGGCGGCGTATGTGCTGACGAAATCCAGGGCAACGCGGTAGTACGTGGCTTTGATCGAGCGGAAACTCTCGGTGGTGAAGACCACCCCATTGGTGGCGAGCTTGCGGTAGATGGCCTTGATGATGTCGATGGACATCTTGGCCAGGCCACTGCTGTCATCGTGGGCGGACAAGGCCTTGTGTTTATGGTCGTACTGGTCGGCAATGTCGATCTGGCAAAGTCGATTGGTGGAGTAGTTCCTGTACATCTCGGAGAGCACGCCGATTTCCAGACCCCAGTCCGTCGGGATACGCAGGTCGGTGAGTACCCCGGTGCGCAGAGAGAACTCGCCGGCCAGTGCGTAGCGGAAGCTGTCGAGGTAATCCAGGTACTCCAGCGGGCCGAAAATTTTCCGAAGCGTGCGGATCAGGGGCGTCAGCAGCAGACGACACACCCGCCCATTGAGCCGCTCCTGGCCCACACGGGCGTAATAGCCCTTGCAGAATTCGTAACTGAAGTTGTTGTTGGCCACCGGGTACAGCAGCCGCGCCAGCATGTTCCGGTTGTAGCCCAGAATGTCGCAGTCATGCAGCGCCACGGCCCCGGTGTACGTTTCACCATTGGTCAGGATGTAACCCAGCGAATACCAGACGTTACAGCCCTTGCCTCGCGTTTCCGGTGCCAGGAGTTCTGCGCGCAAACGATCATCCAGCGCACGCAGCCGAGGGCCATCATTCCAGATCACACGGGTGGTCTGGGGCAGGCGCGAGAAGAATGAGCGGGCGCTCCTGTACTGCGATTCGCTGGCGCCATCCAGACCAATCACGATCTGGCTGAGGTAGGGCACATCGGCCAGTTCAGTGACGATATGCTCCAGCGCAGGGCCAGACAGTTCGTCAATGAGGCAGGGCAACACCAGCGACAGCGGACGCGTTTCCGCAAACCCCTGCAGCTCTGCTTCGATGTCTTCAATTGGTCGCTGACTCAGCTGGTGCAGGGTGGTGATGACACCGTTCTGAAAAAAATCGCTCATGTTATGTGGGACGCAGGCTAGCTAACCGGCGCCGGCATATCTCCGTGACAGGCGGCCAGCGCCGCGTGAATGCCTTCCGTCCAGCCGGTGGGGGCGGATTGCGTGGTGTGAAAGGTGTGATGTCGCGCGCGGGCTACAGGGGCCGGCCGACCTGCCGCCTTGATCCAGACGCCGACGTCGGCAGCCTGAATCATGGCCGCGTCATTCTGGGCATCGCCCAGTGCGATCATCGGCGTTGCGCCCCAGCCCAGTTGGTCCATGAACCGGCGGGCAGCAACGCCCTTGTCAGTCAATCCGAGTACATGCACAAACCGGCCTCCGCGCAGGCATTGCAAGTCCAGCGTGCGCGCAGCCGTGCAGAAATCATCCAATGCCGGTTCGCTGTCCTGCCAATACAGGGGTTCGGAGTACTCCCGCATTGCCGCTAGGCGTGCCTGTTCGGCGGATAGTCCAGTCAGGGCTTCGATGCGGGCGAGGCTCATCGCAGCAAACGCCTGGAATCGGGCGCCTGTCTGCGCTGACAGCTCCCGAAGTCGCTGCTGAATCACCGATCGCGGCTGTCCGAGACACCGCTGCTCCATGGGGATCCTGTCGCTCCAGGGCGAGTCCGCTGGGAGCACGATGGCACTGCCGTTTTCCACGATGGCCGCCCAGGGCAGGCAGAGCCGCTTCAGTAACGGCACCACCTCCGCGCGGGTCTTGCTGGTGTTGGGTATCACCGGAATCGCGCGTGCGGCACAGGCCTCCAGGCCGGGCAGGGCGCCGTCGATGGCGTAGTCATGATGTCCCAGCAGGCTGCCGTCCAGGTCAGTGAACACCAGGGCGCGGGGGCTTGCAGTGCTCACGAGCGAATATCGATCTGCTCGATGTGGTGATCGGCCGCCAAGCTGACCAGCGCATCGCACTGGTCTGGCAGTTGAGCCAGCGCTCGCTGGGTCAGGCGCTCATAGTGCTGGATGAATCGGTCGAGTTCGGCCTCACTCATGGGCCGGGCCCCTTCGACTTCGCGGGCATTGGCCTGTTCTTGCTCGCCGCGCCACTGTTTGACCAGCGCGAAAGCCGGTATCTGGAGAAAGACAAGACGGTCGATTCGCTCGAACAGCTCCCGGTAGGGGCCCGCAAGCTCCGCCTCGATATGGTCCCGCCAGATGCCGTCAGCGTCTTCGCTGGCCTCCAACGGGTTGATTGGCTCGCCGGGCTCATCGCGGTCTGCCGTCCCCACGCCCAGGCACCAACCTTCGAAAAGCACCAGATCAATGGGGCCGAGTACCCGGTGCCAGTCGGCCAATGGAGCGCGGTCATCGATGGCCTTGATGAAGCGGGGTAGCGCCACCTCTGTAGAGGGCTGGGCGCCGAGCAGGGTCTGGATCACGGCCAAACCCATGGACGGATCGTGGGTGCCCGGCACACCGCGGGTCACAAATAGCGGATGGACCCGTCGGGCCAAGCCGACACGGGCCGCATGAGGCAGGTACAAATCATCCAGGCTGAGCATGCAGGCACGCAGCCCATGTCGCTCAGCCAGTGCATCAATCAGGTGCGTGGACAGTGTGGATTTGCCCGTTCCTTGTGCGCCACTGAGTCCGATGACGGTGGCACCCGCCTGATGCCAGCCGGCGATGGCAGCACTCAGCGTCTGCACCGCCGTTTGATAGCTCGGCGTGATGTAACGGGGAACAGACTGGGCAGTATCAGGCTTCACGGTATTTGCCCTGCAAGGCGCGAGCCAAATCGGTGCGATGGTTGCGACATCTTGCACCGGGGCAGTCCGATCGCACAGCGCTAACCGACGAGTTGCTTCTGGATCTGCCTTGAGCCGCACAGCCGCCTGCTGTGCCCGTGTATGCCTGTCGATAGTTCCGAGCCCGGCCGCCGCGCCAGGGTGGCACGACGGCGGGATCGTCACTGCGCTCAGTTAGCCTTTAGCCGCAGCCAGCCGCCGCTCACGGTGCAGACCGATGTACAGGCTGACACACATGACCAGGAGCAGCACGACGAAGGGCAGGCCTGTGGAAATTGCACCTGCCTGCAGGGCATCGAGTGCCTGCTTGCCCCCACCGAACAGCAAAGCGCCGGCAATCATGCCCTCCATCACTGCCCAGAAGATGCGCTGGGCCACCGGAGCATCGAGTTTGCCACCGGCCGTGATGCTGTCGATGACCAGCGATCCCGAGTCGGACGACGTCACAAAGAACACCAGCACCAAGACGATGGCGAGAAAAGACGTCACCAGGGTCCACGGTAACTGCTCCAGCATCTGGAACAAGGTCAGCGAGACGGATTCAATGCCGTTGGCCAACTCACCCTGGCCTGCAATGGCCTGCTGCAAGCCATTACCCCCGAATGCGGCCATCCAGATGATCGTCACGACAGTGGGGACCAACAGAACCGCAGTGACGAACTCGCGCACCGTTCGGCCTCTTGAGACGCGGGCGATGAACATGCCAACAAACGGTGACCAGGATACCCACCATGCCCAATAGAACACTGTCCAGCCGTGGAACCAGGTTTCGTCTTCACGTCCGACCCAGTTGGACAGCGGAATGATGTTGGCGACATAGGCGCCCGCAGTCTGGAAAACATCACCGACGATGCCAACCCCGGACCCAACGAGAATGACAAACACCAGCAGCAACACGGCCAGCGTCATGTTGAAGTTACTCAACAATTTGACGCCACCCTCCAAGCCCCGCATGACCGAGATCACAGCAACCGCGGTCACGCCTGTAATGATGGCAATCTGCGTGTTCAGGGTCGCAGGGATATCAAACAGGAACTCCAAACCGCTGGCCGCCTGTTTGGCTCCGAGCCCCAAGGAAGTCGCGAGCCCGAAAATTGTCGCCAGAACGGCCAGGGTGTCGATGACATGCCCCATCCACCCCCAGCATCGCTCTCCCAGCAGTGGATAAAACGCCGATCGAATCGTCAGCGGCATCTTGTGGTTATAGGCAAAAAACGCCAGTGACAAGCCGACCAGCGCGTAAATTGCCCACGGATGTAAGCCCCAATGAAACATGGTGGCGCCCAGCGCTTTGGTGACAGCTGCGCGGGTTTCCGGTTCGACGCCGAGTGGGGTGCCATACCAGTCCGTGTAGTAGGCCAGCGGTTCTGCAACGCTCCAGAACATCAGGCCGATGCCCATACCCGCTGCGAACAACATCGCAAACCAGGAAAGCGTTGAGAATTCGGGTTGCGCCGTGTCACCGCCCAGCCGTATGCGACCCACAGGGAGGATGATGAGGGCCAGACAGAACAAGACAAATACATTGCCGCCGGCCATGAACAACCAGTCAAAATGGTTGATGGCAAAGGCCTTGGCGCCGCTTAACCCGGCCGAGGCCATATCGGGAAACATGATGGTCCCGACGACGAAGAACACCACCAGAACGGCGCTCACGAAAAAGACGGGGTTGTGCATGTCCAGACCCAGAAACTGGACATTGTTTTCTCCGACATCGTGGTCGGTTTCGTAGGTGGTATCGGTTGGCATCGCAAATCCTCCGGACGCTTGTGGCGGTGAGGTGAGCGCTATCGCCTGCCAGGGCGAAAACGAGCGGCAGATTGCCGCCGTGAAGAGCAATCAGAGATAGAAATCCATGGAAACGTACAAGGCATCAAAATCGCCTTCGCCGACTTGGCCGTTGCGGTCGACAAAGCCGGTCTGGCCGAGATACTCCACATAGATCCAGCCGGGCCCGTAGTCGTAGCTCAGCCCGGGACTGTAGGAATACACCGTATCCGCTGTTGATCCATCGGTGTCTGGCATGGCCGCGTGGGCATCCAGGTACCAGAACCAGCGGCCCTCACGGTAGCCGAGTTCGAACCCCGCCCGTTGGTTGACCACCTCTTCCGGCAGGCCGGTGGTGCTGGCGAGATAACCATCCGGCAGCTTGCGGCTGGCGTGGATGAATTCGGCCTTGATGTACCAGCGTTCAAACTCGCCGTGGTAGTGCAAGGCAATGGCCTGATGGGACCCATCGACGGCCTGCTCGGTCATTGGCACCAGCGACTGGAGACGCCCCGCCTGCGCGGACAACGACACGCTGTGCTGGTCGCCAACCGGCACATCCACATTGCCAACCAGCGTCTGCACCTTGCGATACGTCGTGGATGAGCCCCAATGCCCGTTATCGTCGACCGTGTCCGTGCTGGTTTCACCCCAGTCATCGTCATGGTAGTAGGCCAACTGGTAGCCGATGGGGGTACTGGATTCGAGTTTGAGACCTACGTCCATCTGGTCCCCGTAGCCAGCCTGTAAGCCATCGCCAGGCCAGAAATTGACGGTCTTCCATGCGAAGGGGACCTGGCTCTTGCCCACCACCAGTCGGTGCTGTTCGCCCAGACCAAAACCCACCCAGGCCTTGTGCAGGGTGAAACGCGAGCCCGTGGAGTTATTGGCAGAGTCGGTAAAACTTCCGGGTCCAATGCGCAGCTCGGCTGAGTAACTCCAGGCCTGATTCGGGTCGTCGGACTCTCCATCGGCATAGAGAATCAGTGCCTCATCGGCGAAATCGCCGAAGGTCTCTTCGTCGCGGGCGTCATCCACCACATAGCGGTAGTTGGCCCAGACGCCGGCGCCCAACGTGGATTCAGCCGCTGCGGGTAGGCTGGTCATAGCGGCGACGGTGGCCGCAATTCGGCATCCTTGCTTGATCATTCGTTATCCTCCCTGGCATCACGCCCCGCGTCGAGGCGCCTTCACAAACAGGCGCCGACATTTCAGGGACTTAGGCGTTGCCCCTTCATGGTGCAGCGCCGTTTCACCCTAACGAATGCGGGCGCGTGATGCCAATCAGCGTCGGGTACACCCCATCGCTTTGTTACCGCAGGAGGGTTGCTCATCATGGATGCCTGGGTTGAGCGCGCACTGGCCAAGTGGCCGAATGTGCCGCACCTCTATGACTGGATTCAGCTGGATCGACGTGCCCGTTGGTACTTGAAGGGCGAACGAGTGGAACGACGGGCGCTCGTTGAAATGATGCGGCGCAACTACGCCGCAGACGACCGGGGGGCATGGTTTTTTCAGAACGGCCCCCAGCGCGGTTACGTAGAACTGGAGTACACCCCTTTAATCGCCCGCAGTCAGGCCGATGGCCATCTGGAGCTGCATACGGGTGCCCGTGTGTTCACTTTGCGCAGTTTGTGTCTGGATGCCGATGGGAGTGTGGTCCTCGACACGGGGCAGGGTGCTGCAGTCCTGGACGGGAACGACCTGGACTGGGTCTTGGACCGTCTGCATGACCCGCATGGGCACGGGCTGGATGCGGCACTGGCGCATGCGCTGACGCTGCCATCCGGCGCGAGTACGACATTGCAGTTGGACTGGGAGGGTGCCCGAATACCGGTGACACGTTGCGACAGCGAAGACATGCCGGCCAGGTTCGGTTTTCAGCGAAAGCCGCAGCCATAAAAAAGGGCCGGTCGTGATGACCGGCCCTTCGCCGTTGAGTCAGGTCATTCCTATGCCGCGCGGCGACGGCGACGCGTGGCTCCAAGCGCCAGGCTGAGCAGGCCTAGCAGCAGCGGCCAGCCCAGGCTGCCGCCACCGGATACTGCGTCACCTGTTGTGCCGCCACCCGATCCGCCGCCGGAACCACCGCCGGAGCCGCCTCCGCCCGAGCCCCCGCCGTTGCCAACATCAGCAACGCAGCCGAGCACCTTGACGTCGTCGACGTACCAACCGAGATTGCCGTTGCAGCCATCTTGGCCGAAGTCCCAGCGGAACTGGACGGTGTCGCCGGCAACCGCCAATTGCGTGAGATCGACAATGGTCGTTCCCCAGCTACCCGTGGCAAACCCCTGATCGGACCCATGCCATGCCGGTTCGCCGGCCTTGGGGTTCGTGTTTCCGTCAATGGTTGCGTCATTCAGGGCGGATCCATGCGGGTTGTGGATGAACGCCGCAGCGTCGACGACGGAGAACGCACTCCCATTGACGCTGACCATCAGGTTCCCGCCGTCCCAACTCGCTTCGGTCTGGACGAAATGGGTGAACTCGAAGTGGGTGTCGTCGTCGCCCACCGTCAGCACTGGCGTATCCATCGAGAATTGGCCAGAGATGTCACCCCCCGGCGCACAGCTGCCTTCCAGCGAGTCCAGGGCAAACGCCGCGTAGCCGGAGCGAGCATCGGGGACATCCGCCGTGACTTCCCAGTTGGTATCCGGCCACTCCGCAGCCGCGCCTACGCTGGTGAGCGTCCATTCAGCCGGCAGGCTGCCGGATTCAAAATCCTCACTGAACGAGACCGCAGCAACCTCGCCGTCACCGCAGATGGCCGGTGTTTCGGCCTCGGGGAGAAGCACGGGCAGGTAGCCGCATTTTTCGGTGGGATCCTCACGCATCTCCACGGCCAGCATGGCTGCCGCGACCGCATCGCAGTCTGCTGCAGTGATGAGCTCTCCCGAGACTTCGCCGAAGTAATCGTTCAGCGGTACACCGGTGAGATCGGCACAGGATTGTTCCAGTGCATCGGCATGCTGCGGGAACGTCGTGCTCGGTGTCTGATAGTTGGCAGCTGCATGAAAGTAGATATGTGCGGCCTTGATCATGCCGATGGCAGGGATATCCACCCCATTGAACGACTTGCCATCGACCAGCATGGCAAAGGCGTGGTTGGGCACACCCGAGTTGGTGTGCACGCCTCCGTTGTCACCCGTTGAACAGTAGTAGTTCTCCGAGGTGATGACGCTGCCAGGCGAGGGCGTCGAGAGCACAGGAATACCCAGAACCGGCACATTGGCGCCAAAGTTGTCCGGATCCCACATGTCACGCAGCAACAAGCCGG
Organism: Pseudomonadota bacterium; assembly: GCA_036156195.1. GTDB lineage: Bacteria > Pseudomonadota > Gammaproteobacteria > Nevskiales > OUC007 > Abyssibacter. The sequence continues at coordinate 132,404 of JAYZUZ010000012.1, forward strand.
CTGCGGCTTCACTCAGGTCTTCGCCCAGCACCCAGCGGCTGCCGCCGTTTTCGAAGTACTCACCTTCTGTGAGTGTGGCGCCCAGAGGCCCTTCGAGCCCATTGATGAGATCGTACATCTCACCGTATATGTCCGAATAGGATTCGTTGAGTGCCCCTGATTGATACTGATAGATCAGACCGTGCGTGTACTCGGTATAGCCGTGACTCCACTCGTGGCTGACGATGTCGTCCGCATCAAAACCGGGGCAATAATTGGTCGACACGCCGTCCCAGTAGGCATTGGGGCAGTTCTGATTGATCAGATAAACGCTGCGTTGGACCTGCTCCTCTGGTGCCACCGAGCCATGGTCATATCCGGCATAGCCGAACATGTTGTCGTACAGGGCATAGGTGCCGCCGGCGAAGATGTAGAGATTGTCCGTCGGCGTTGCGGGGATTCGCGACGAACCCGCCACGTCACCGGCAAACGCTGGGTCAGCCGGTGCGAGCGCGCTGCCCTCGGTGACCACAGGTGGTACATCCAGTGTCGGCGTGTAAATCTCCCGGTTCAGCGTGCGATGGATGCGGTCGATTCGGTTGAGAACAACACCGGTGTTGGCGTCGACAAGAATCTGCTCGCGCACAGGGTCTTCGCCACGGCGATAGGCGTCGACGATGTTGATCTCATAGGCCAGGTGGGAGCTGCCAGGTATTCCCTGTAGCAACCCCTGGCGGTAAAACACCAGACGGCTTGATTCCACCACAGGGCTTGCACCAGGGTGGTGCTTCAGGCTGAGCGCGATGGCGCGTTTTTCGGCCTGGCTGGACGACTTGAAAGGGGCTGTGTTCAGCACATCCAGGCCCTCGATCACGACGCCATTGATGCCGCGAGCGCCCTTGGCGTCCAGATGGACGACCACCCGCGCAGCAAACACCGGCACGCCACGGTGCACCTGGTCGAGATGCACATGTGTGCCTCCGGCAGCGTCCTGGCTGATCCGGTTCAGCGTGAACTCTGATGCCGCATCCCTGATCCCCAGCGTGTCGGCGTAGGTCTCCAGTACGGTCAAGGCACGGGTCAGGGGTGGCTGCTGCGCATCCAATACCAGGAGCGGTTCAGGGCCCGCGGCCTTGATGACCGCGTACTGCTGGTTTGGACGGTGAAGAACTGTTAATGCCGGGCCAGCGTCAAGCTGTAATTGCGTCAATCGCGCGCTGCGGTCATGGGCGGCGATGGCTGACGTAGCCAACATCAGGGAAGCGACTGCAGTCGCAGCCGTAATCGGTAAGTGCGTCATGAAGATGAATCCCGCCACGCGTACATCCGGTGAAGCCGGGTGGGTGGCATGAAGTAATGGGGTGTTCGAAGCAACAGCAACAAGTGTGCCGTTAAATTTAAGTTAACCTGATTGAACGGGATTGGCGAGCGACACCCCTGGCACACAGGGTGAACAACGCGTCACTTGGCACGCGGGTTGATTAGGCTTGCACCAATCGATGGTCTTGGACAGTTCGGGGAACCCCAGTGAATCAATTTTTAGCAATCGGCGCTGCCGGCGTCGTCGCGGCGTCGGCCGTTTTCGTCTATGGCGTGACCGGCTCAGCCGACTCGGCAGCGATGTGTCCTCCCGGAATGCACCTGGCGGACCCAGTGGCCTATGCACGGGAGTTCCGCGCAGATCTAAGCCCTGCGCAAGCCCAGTCCTTGCGGGATCAGTACGGTGAGCAGGCCTGTCTAAGCGACAAGCATCCAGAGCCTTTTCTTGAAGTGCAACAGGCTCAGCAGGCGCGCTCACCCGGTGTCGGCATTGTCGCCCCGGGTGCATTCCGGCGCGCCGTGGAGTCCAAGCAGGCCATGCTCACCCACAAGGCTGTGGCCGGAGCTGACGGCCAGTGGGTCGAATACGGGACGGGCCCCCTCATTACCGATGACGAGCGCTTTGGCACCTCGGGTCTGGGGATTGGCACGTCGATGGGGCGCGTAGACAGCTTCGCCTACGATGCTGAGAACACGCGCTTGTTTGCCGCGGTAGGGACCGGCGGCATCTGGATGAGCGAGGCTGAGACCGTCGATCAACTCAGTGATTTCTGGGTGCCCATTGGTGATGGGCTGCCGACGCTGAGTACCGGCGCCATCGAATTTGTGCCGGCCAAGGGCGAACGCGGCGCGCGACTCATGGTGATTACCGGTGAGCACACCATGGGCGGTAGTGCCTACGTTGGACTGGGAGGGTTCTGGTCCGATGATCTCGGCGAGACCTGGAACCAGTCGACCGGCTTGCCCGATGGCGCACTGGGATTCGAAGTCGCGGTGAACGAGGCAGATTCCGATGAGGTGTATGTCGCCACCTCCAAGGGGCTGTTTAAGTCGTTCGATGCCGGTAGCAGCTTTGTGAATGTAAACCTCCCGACCTCACCTGAGTGCGCGGGTGTCACCGAGGTGGGGCCCTGTCAGTTCGCCAACTTTGTAACGGACGTGGTCGTCAAGACACCGGGCGGTATCACCGATGAGGCGGGCGGAGAAGTCCTGGCTGCCGTCGGCTACCGTGCCGGGCTACTGACGTTCCCGGATGGCACGATTCATTCGCCGGGCAATGGTTTGTACCGTTCAGACTCGGGTGACCCGGAAACCTTTGTGAAGCTTGACGTCTCCGGTGACGGGTTATCCCCGGTCGGGTTCACCACGCAGGAACGCATCGGCCGCGTCGAGTTGGGCCAGGCAACCGGTCCCGACCAGGATCACAACGTGCTCTATGCCATTGTTGAGGATGCTGTGCTCTTCAATGGCGGAATCGGTGTGCTGGATGCGCCGGACCCAGGCAATGGCGAAGGTGTGGGTTCGATTAACGGCACTGCGTTCAACGGCGTCTACGCGTCGACTGATTTCGGCGACAGCTGGATGCGACTGGCCGACGATCCGGAAATTCTGAACCCCGCCGCCGGCTCGGGCCTGGCGGCACTGGCTGCGATCAACGGACCCGGTGTCCAGGCCTGGTACAACCTCTGGGTGTCTCCTGATCCGACCCGCAGCGACGCATTGGGCGGTGGCGTGCCGACCCGTTTGATGTTCGGCCTGGAGGAAGTCTGGCAGTCCGTCACCACCGCGGATATTCCGCAGGACGGGGTGTTGCAAGGCCCTGGCACGTCTGACTATGAAGTCATTGGGGTCTACTTCCGGGGGGACAGCTGTCAGCTGGCGCTGTCGGGTGTGCCGACGTGTCCGACCAATACCTCACCATTGCCCGGCACCACTACGCATCCGGATCAGCATGACGGCATCTGGATCCCAACCACGGATGACACCGGCACGCCGGATGGCGGCGTGTGCTTCTTCGCAGGTAATGACGGCGGTGTGTTCCGTCAATGTGTTGCTGCTGGCGAGGAGCTGGATAACGACGGATGGGCCCGAGGGCATAACGAAGGCTTTTATACCTTGCTGCCCTATGGACTCGCGGTGGCCAAGGATGGGCGCGTGTACTTTGGCCTACAGGACAACGGCTCAGGCTTTATCGACGGAGACACCCGGGAGATGTTCCAGACGCTGGGTGGAGATGGCTTCTACGCGGCGGTGGACCCCGATGACAGTAACTATGCCTACCTCACCACTCAGAACGGCGGGCTGAATGTGACCGTCGACGGTGGCCTCAGCTTCTCCGGCGCCGGCGCCGGCGTGTCGAACCCGATGTTCGCCAACTGGTTCACGATGGACGAAACAAACGCCGAGCACGTCATGACTGGCGGCACGAACATCGTCCAGACCCTGACGGGGCGTGAAACGGGCAACTGGGACGAGGTCTTCAACCTAGGCAGCTCGGACACCGGCGGGACTCGCCAGATGTCGACCATCCACCTGCGTGACGGGAACGCGTTCGTGGGCTTCTGCGGCGTGTGCGACATTCTTGGCCGGTGGGATCTCGGCTTCGGCAACGGGATTGCCACAAACGTCAGTGGCGACCTGCCGCCGAACCCCGGAACATCCGACGGCTGGCATTTTGCTGCAGCCGCCGGTCTACCCAATCGCTACATCACGGCCATTGAGCAGGATCCGACAGACCCGGAGACGATCTACGTCACCCTCGGTGGTTACGCAGGTCGTGAATGGGTGCCGCCGGGCTCCTATCTGGATACGAACCCCAACATCGGCACCGGCAATGTCTACAAATCAACGGACGCCGGTGAGTCCTTCGTAAATATCTCCGGCAATCTGCCCGAAGTACATACGAACACGATTCTGCTGCGTGACGGTCAACTCCTCATTGGCACCGATCTTGGGACGTTTATCTCAGCGGATACCGACGGCAGCGAGTGGTCGGTGCTGGGCGGCGAAAGTCTGCCCAATGTGGTCGTGACTCAAATCGTCCAAGACCCGGCTGACCCGAATCAGGTCTTTGCGGCGACCTTCGGGCGTCACATCTGGAGTTATCGCTTTGACGGCGTGACGACACCACCCGTTGTACCCGCTCCGACGGCGCCTGCGGGTGCCGGTGGGGCGCTCGGCGGTTGGCTGCTGGCCGGGTTGGGTCTGGCGCTGCTTGGGCGCCGGCGTCAGTCGCCGCGATAAAGCCTGGGCTGGATCGGGTGAGGGGGCATTTGCACGTAATACCCCTGATCCTGAAGCCCAGCCAGGATGGTCCGGGCGTCGGATCGTGCCAGTTTGCGATCCGGCGTCAGCTCCAGTTGCATCGCTTGCTCCAAGGGGCCGGTCAGCCGGCGCAGCGAGTCAGGAAGCGCTTCAACCTCGGTGTCTTCTGGCACAAAAACGTACAGCTCGTCGTGGCGGCGGCTGCGCAACACAGTGCACTTCATTCTGATCCTGTCGGGGGATGGCGGCGAGCCGCGCATGGTGGCGAAACCGCGCTGAGGCGGCAAGCCGAAGGGCGCTTGTGACCGACGCCCGGCGCGGGCAGGATGCCCTGTTAAGCGGTTCGAGCAGCGACATAGACGCGCTGCCGGCCTAGGTTGAAGAACAGGGACAGGGTGTGGACGCAAGCGCGATAGATCAGATTCAGCTGAGCTTCAGCCCTGCGGCGCTATCGGTCCTGAACGGCATTATCGCCGTCATTCTGTTCGGTGTGGCACTGGATATTCGATGGCAGGACTTCGCGTCGGTGACGCGCAAGCCGCAGGCCGTCGTTACAGGCATGTGTTGTCAGTTCCTGCTGCTGCCGGCGATCGCCTGGATCTGCATTCTGCTGCTGGACCCTCATCCCTCCATCGCGCTGGGCCTGTTGCTGGTTTCGGCGTGCCCGGGCGGCAACGTCTCAAATTTTCTGACCGCGATGAGCGGCGGCCATGCCGCCTTGTCGGTCAGTTTGTCGGGCCTGTCCACCGCCGCGTCGATCATCATGACGCCGGCTAATTTTCTGTTCTGGGCCGGGCTTTACCCTCCGACCGAGGCCCTGTTGCGTGATCTGTCGCTCTCGCCCGTCGACATCCTGACCACCGTGTTACTGATTCTCGTACTGCCAACGGTGTTGGGCATGGGACTGGCCGCCAGGTATCCCGGCATGGCGCAGCGACTACGGCGACCCATGCGTGTTGCATCCATGCTGATGCTGGCTGGCTTCATCCTGTTGGGGCTGGCGGGTAACTGGGAGGCCTTTGTTCAGCATATCGGCGTTGCGTTCTGGATTGTCGCCATCGTCAATGCCCTGGGTTTGTGCTGTGGTTATGGGCTGGCGCGTGCGGGTCGACTGAACGAAACCGAAGCGCGGGCTGTCGCGTTTGAAACAGGCATTCAGAATTCTGGTTTTGGTCTGGTGCTGTGCTTCAACCACTTTGCGGGGCTGGGTGGCATGGCGATGATCGCGGCCTGGTGGGGCGTGTGGCATCTCATCTCGGGGCTAACACTGGCCTCGGTGTGGAAACGCTACCCCCCGGCATCATCGCCCGGAGCGCCCGGCGTTAATGCGTCGAGGTCTGATGCCGCGAGGTGACGAACCGAGCACCGATCCCGACCCGCCCGCTTGGCGATGTAGAGCTCAGCATCTGCAGCACGGTACATGGCCTCCAGGTCGGGTGAGGCCGTGGCAGGAATGCATACCGCACCGACGGAGACGGTGAGCACACGACCACCACCGTCTGGATGGTGAATGCCGAGGTCACGCACGGCTGTACGGCAGTTCTCGGCGGCGGGGAAGAGCGATTCGGCGCCGCGCCCGTGCCAGACGACGACAAATTCCTCTCCACCCAGTCGACTGACCAAGTCCAGTTCGCGGTTCGCCTGCTGGGCCAGGGCACGCCCGACACGTCGAATGCAGTCGTCGCCGGCATCGTGACCCAGTTGGTCGTTGTAGCGTTTGAAGTGGTCGATATCGATGACGGCCAGTGCGATCCGCTGCGCGTCCCGGTCTGCACGGGACTGCAGCGTGTCGGCTAGCCGTTTCAAGGCTCGTCGGTTGGGCATCATGGTCATGGGATCCGTCTCGGCCATCAGCCGATTCCATTCCTGCTGCAACCAGGCCTGTCGGGCCTGGAATTCCTGCCCGTGCAAGCCGACGAGCGTGCCGCATAGCGCCACAAAACCCACGAACAGTTCGTTGGCCGCAATGGGTACGGATCCCAGGTACCAGATTTCGACGGCCGACCAAATCAGGATGAACACGACACCTGCCGGAAGGGCTTGCCAGAAGCGCAGGCGCGCACTGATGGCCCCAGCCACGATGGCAACCGGCGCGAACAGGGCGGGGAGCTGGAAGCCTTCCGTCAGCTCCAGTACCCGTTGGGTTTCGACGCCGAAAGCGATGACGAATCCCGCAACAATCAACGCGGGATCCCACAGTGAGCGGAGCCGGTCGCACAGATGAATCAGCAGAGCCAGCAACACCACCGGAAACTCGATGCCCCATTGGATGACGTGTGCAGCTGGCAGAAACCGTGCGTCCGGACGAAGAATCAGCCATTCACTCAATGAGTTGAGGACCAGAAGTCCGATGACCACACTGGCCAACAGAATTCTCGGGGCCCGAATACCGTTGGCGTACCAGCGGCGGAATGCAGCCTCGAGCGGGGGAGAAAAATTAAGCCACGGACTGGACGCATCGATCGCTTCGCGTATCGCCTGCGCACGGGCTTGAATCGATATCGACCCGCTGGGGTGATGAGCCCCGGATGACGCGTCTGGCTGTGAGGTCCGGATAGAAATGCAGCTGCCCTGGGTCGGTCTGGTGTGAGATCAGTGCATGAGCATCGGCAGGATTGACCCAAAACAGTAGTTCAGGACTGCGGAAGAACCAATCGCAGGGCAGGATGCTGGCGTTATGCTCGATTGAAACCATATCGGGTCATCAGAACCCGTCGAGGAGACAACAATGACAAGCAAGCAGTCAATCGTGCCGCGCAAGGGGCCGGAATTCGGGCTGGAGGCCGAGGATTTACCACGCTACTGGTTTGCGGGCGATGCCTTCAAGTCCCGATTCTTCGATGCGATGAGCCTGCTGTTCCCCGAGGGCGAGCGGTTTTTCATTGCCTGCGTGCGCGACTTTCGTGAACAGATCACCGACCCGGTCCTGCAGCGTCAGGTCAAGGATTTCATCTACCAGGAAGGCCAGCACGGCATGGTCCATACCCAGTTCAATGAACGGATCAAGGCGCAAGGCGTCGCGGTGGATCATATCCTCAAGGAAGAACATCACTTCCTGTTCAATGTTTTCCGCAAGCGGATGTCACGTCGCTACACGCTGGCGCAAACGGCAGCGGCCGAGCACCTGACGGCATTGATGGCGCACGGCTTTTTCGCCAAGGCCATACTCAAGGACGCAGACCCTCGTATCCGGGCCATGTATGCCTGGCACGCCGTCGAAGAGATCGAGCACAAGGCGGTGGCCTTTGATGTGTATCAACAGGTGGCCAAAGGGGGATACCTGACGCGTGTACTCGCCATGCTGCAGGTGAGTATCACGTTTCCCCTACACACCTTCTTGATCATGCGTCATATGTTCAAAGTGGACGGTCTCAAGCAGCGTGGGCGGGTCTGGCGCAGGGGGCTGTGGTGGCTGTACGGCCCTGGCGGTGTATTCAGCGGTTTGCTGGGCCACTATCTGGCTTATTTCAAGCCAGGATTTCATCCATGGCAGGCCGGTCAGTTGGATCGCTATCAGACGTGGCGTGAAACCTACGAAGCCACCGGGGATGCCATCGCGGCAGGGGATGTTGTCGCCAGGAGCGCGTGACCGAAGAAAATCTCGGCCGCTTCTTGAAACTCACGTTGTGCGCCGCATGTCTCAATAGACGCGATCAAGCTCCTGGGGTCGCGCCCTTCCGCGACACGAGGCTGCATGTCACCCGCCCTGGTTCATCGATATCTCGACGCCCTGCCTGCTGACAGGCTGCAGGCGTGTTCACCGCGTATGGTCGAACATGCCGCCTATTCGCTGGTAGATCCGACACCAGTGCGTGCCCCCCGGTTGTTGGCCTGGTCATCCGGACTCGCGGACCGCTTCGGGATCGCACGTCCTGATCATCGCGACTCGACCTGGCTTTCAGTACTCGCAGGCAATGCCCGGTGGCCGGGGAGTCGCCCCTACGCCAATTGTTATGGCGGCCACCAATTCGGTCATTGGGCGGGGCAACTCGGCGATGGTCGGGCCATTACGTTGGGGGAGTTCTGCGATCGGGCAGGCGACGTTTTCGAATTTCAACTCAAGGGCGCGGGTCCAACGCCCTATTCACGCGGGGCTGACGGGCGGGCCGTGTTGCGTTCTTCGCTCCGGGAATACCTCTGCAGCGAAGCGATGCATGCTCTAGGCGTTCCCACCACGCGAGCCCTGGCCTTGGTCGGCACGGGGGAAGAGGTTGTTCGGGACATGTTTTACGACGGAAACCCTCAGCCCGAACCCGGTGCGATCGTCTGTCGTGTCGCGCCTTCCTTCCTGCGCCTGGGCAGTTTCGAACTGCCTGCCGCCCGAGGCGATCTGGAACTGCTTCGCAAACTGGTCCACTACTGCATCAACGTCCATGAGCCGGATATCGACGCCGCCGCTCCTGATGCGATCGCGCAATGGTTCGGGGCTGTGTGCCGGCGCACCGCAGAGTTGATTGTGCACTGGACGCGCGTCGGATTCGTCCACGGCGTCATGAACACGGACAATCTGTCGATCCACGGCCTGACCATCGACTACGGCCCCTACGGCTGGCTGGAGCCGTACGAACCGGGATGGACACCCAACACAACCGATGCACAGACACGGCGCTACTGCTTCGGCCGCCAGCCGGGCATCGCACAGTGGAACTTGTCCCGCTTTGGCGGGGCGCTCGCTTCACTGGTGGATGACCCTGCCTCTTTGGAGGAGGGGCTGGGCGCATATACCGAGACCTACGAAACACGCGCGCGGCAAATGTATGCCGCAAAGCTGGGGCTGCAGCGACTGGAGGGGGCGTCGGACGAGCAGCTCCTGCAGGATTTGTTCACGCTGCTTCAGCGCACCGAGACCGATTACTGTCTGTTCTTTCGCTGTCTGGCAGAGGTGCCTGGTCGCTCGGCCGATTTTGACATCCACGCCTGCTTCGAGCCTGCCTACTACGACGCCAACGCACTGCAAAGCGACGTGGGTGTCGCCCTGAGCGCATGGCTAGACCGCTATCGGACGCGGGTCGCTGACCAGGACGACAATCGGCGGAGAGCCGCCATGCATGCCGTCAACCCACTGTACGTACCGCGGAATTATCTTGCACAGCAGGCGATTGACGCCGCTGAGCAAGGCGATTTGGGTGAGTTGGAGCGCCTGAGTACAGTGCTGTCGCAGCCATACCGGGAACAACCCGGTGCCGCGCAGTACGCGGCCCGGCGGCCGGAGTGGGCTCGTCACCGCGCTGGGTGTTCGGCCCTGTCCTGCAGCTCGTAGCCGCAGGGTTTATATCGGTCTGAACCGCCCTGGAGCAGCGGCCTGATGCTTGATCTTGTCCGGGCGATCGGCGACCCTTGCGGGCTGCCCATTCGGGCGGTTTTGTCGAACCTGCAAGGATTCTGGTTATGACTGGAGGCGTGACACGCATTCCATTGACGGCACGCGGCGCCGAGAAGCTTCGCGACGAATTAAAGGAACTCAAGTCGGTGAGCCGGCCTGCCGTGATCAAGGCGATTGCCGAGGCACGCGAGCATGGTGACCTGAAAGAAAATGCCGAGTACCACGCAGCGCGTGAGCAGCAAAGCTTCATTGAAGGCCGTATCGCCGAAATCGAGGCCAAGCTGTCCAACTCGCAAATCATCGACCCAACCAAGGCCAATGCCAATGGCAAGGTGATTTTTGGTGCGACCGTAGACTTGGCAGACGCCAATACGGGTGACGAGGTGACCTACCAGATCGTGGGTGAGGATGAGGCCGACATTAAGCAGGGAAGAATCTCCGTGCAGTCGCCGATCGCCCGCGCCTTGATTGGCAAGGAAGAAGGAGAGGTGGTTGATGTCGTCGTCCCCGGCGGCACTCGGGAGCTGGAGATTGTCGAGGTTCGCTACCAGTGAAATCGCTGACCTCGTCTCAGCGGCAACTGCTGCGCGCATCGGCGCATCACCTCAACGTGGTTCTGCAGACCGGCGCGCGCGGTTTGACGCCCGAGTTCATTGCCGAGGCTGAAGTAGCACTCGCACACCACGAGTTGGTCAAGTTCAAGCTGGTGGCGGCAGAGTCGGAGGACCGCAAGGCCATGGCTGGAGAACTCTGTGAGGCACTCGACGCTGTACTGGTCCAGCACATTGGCCATGTGGCTGTGTTGTACCGAGAGAACAAGGAACGCGCTCGATTCCGCGACCAATTGCGTCGCGCCTGACAGCTGACCGGCCGCCATGGGTCACAAACGCCGTTCTGCATCCAGCCGACGCTGGCTGTCCGAGCATGAGTCTGATCAGTACGTACAACGGGCGCGGGCAGAAGGCTGGCGCTCCAGGGCGGTCTTCAAGCTGGAAGAGCTGGATCAGCGGGACCGCCTGTTGCGGTCGGGCATGCGTATTGTGGATCTTGGTGCTGCACCAGGCGGTTGGACGCAATACTGTGTCAAGCGCTGTGGTGGCCGTACAACCGTCATCGGCATCGATCTGCTGCCCATCGATCCATTGCCCGGTAGCGTGTTGATCCAGAACGATTTTGAATCTGACGAGGGGCTGGCCGCACTCGAGGCCGCATTGAACGGACAGCGGGTGGACCTTGTCTTATCCGACATGGCCCCCAACATCAGTGGGATTGCGTCTGCCGATCAGGCGCGAGCAACGAGTCTGGTGGAACTGGCGCTGGACTTTTGTGATCGCCAACTGGGATCCGGTGGCGATTTTGTGGCCAAGGCCTTTCAGGGCGAGGGTTTCGACCCCTGGTTGACGCAGGTCAGGGAGCGCTTCGAAAAAGTGTCTATCCGCAAGCCTGCTGCCTCGCGCGCGCGCAGCCGTGAGGTGTACGTAGTGGCGAGAAACTTTCGCCTGGGCTAGGGTCCGTCTGTAACGCATCGAACCTGTTGTTGAGCGATGCGATGTGAGGTTTTAACTTGAATGATTTAGCAAAGAATCTGCTGCTCTGGGTCGTGATCGCCGTCGTACTGATGAGCGTGTTTTCCAGTTTTCAGCAGAGCAGCTCGTCCCGCACGCCGCTGCAGTATTCCGAATTCCTGGACAAGGTGGATCAGGGCGCGGTGAGTTCAGTCACCTTGCAGGGGCAGACCATCTACGGCCAGCTATCCAGCGGGCAACAGTTTGAAGCCTTCAACCCGGAGACCGACAACGGTCCATTGATCGGCACACTGCGTGACAAGGACGTGGTGATCGAGGGCAAGCCCCCTGAGCGCCAATCGTTCCTGATGCAGCTGTTCATCTCATCGTTCCCCATCCTGCTGCTGATTGGCGTGTGGATTTATTTCATGCGGCAGATGCAGGGCGGCGGCGGGGGCCGGGGCGCCATGAGCTTTGGTAAAAGCAAGGCGCGGATGCTCTCGGCCGATCAGGTCAAGATCACATTCAGCGATGTTGCAGGCTGCGAAGAAGCCAAGAGCGAAGTCGTGGAGTTGGTTGATTTTCTGCGAGACCCGACGAAGTTTCAGCGCCTGGGTGGCAAGATTCCGCGTGGCGTATTGATGGTGGGTTCTCCGGGTACAGGCAAAACCCTGCTCGCCAAGGCGATTGCCGGCGAGGCCGGCGTGCCGTTCTTCACCATCTCGGGCTCGGATTTTGTCGAGATGTTTGTCGGCGTGGGCGCCTCGCGCGTTCGCGACATGTTCGAACAAGCAAAGAAACATTCGCCCTGCATCATTTTCATTGACGAGATCGATGCCGTTGGCCGCCAGCGCGGCGCCGGCCTGGGGGGCGGGCATGACGAACGTGAGCAGACGCTGAACCAGTTGTTGGTGGAGATGGACGGCTTTGAGGGCAGCGAAGGCGTGATCGTCATCGCCGCGACCAACCGCCCTGATGTGCTCGACCCGGCATTGCTGCGCCCGGGGCGTTTCGACCGGCAGGTTGTTGTCCCGTTGCCGGATGTCCGCGGTCGAGAACAAATCCTTAAAGTGCACATGCGGACCGTGCCGCTGGCGGCGAACGTCAAGCCGGGTGTGATTGCCCGTGCCACGCCAGGCTTTTCCGGCGCGGATCTGGCGAATCTGGTCAATGAGGCAGCGTTGTTTGCCGCGCGGGCCGACAAGAAACTTGTCGATCACGATGATTTCGAAAAGGCCAAAGACAAAATCATGATGGGCGCGGAGCGCAAATCCATGGTGATGTCAGACGAGGACAAAAAGCTGACGGCGTACCACGAAGCCGGGCATGCCATCGTCGGCCTTACCGTGCCCGAGCACGACCCGGTGTACAAAGTCACCATCATCCCCAGAGGACGCGCCTTGGGCGTGACGATGTTCCTGCCTGAGGACGATCGCTATAGCTACACGAAGCAGTATCTCAATTCGCAGATCTGCTCCTTGTTCGGTGGTCGCTTGGCCGAAGAACTGATTTTCGGTCTGGATCGCGTGACTACAGGCGCCTCCAATGACATCGAGCGCGCAACGGAAATCGCCCGCAACATGGTCACCAAATGGGGGCTGTCGGAAAAAATGGGCCCGTTGACGTACTCGGAGGACGACGGCGAAGTATTCCTGGGGCGCTCGGTGACCCAGCAGAAGAATGTGTCAGACGAAACCGCACATGCGATTGACAGCGAAATCCGCCAGGTCATCGACACCAACTATGGTCGTGCCAAGCAGATTCTTGTTGATCACATGGATGAACTGCATGCGATGGCTGCCGCACTGATGAAGTACGAAACCATCGACAGTGATCAGATCGCCGACATCATGGCGGGTCGCGAACCGGGGCCGCCGTCAAACTGGCAAGACCCCGATTCGGATCTGCCATCAGGTGGTGCCGGTGCCTCCAGCGCTGAGCCTAACAAGGCGCGCCCGACACCGGAATCAGGCGTCGGCGGGCCAGCCGAGCAGCATTGATCCAACGACTTTCCAGCAAGCGACAGCGGCGCCTTGAGGGCGCCGCTTGTCATTGGGGCAGACTGTGCTGAACAAGGCTGTTGCCATCATGGGGGTGCTGAACATCACCCCGGATTCCTTTTCGGATGGGGGACGCTACCTGTCTGTGGCGGCTGCCCTGGCGCAGGCTGAAGCACTCGTGACCGCCGGCGCGGATATTCTGGATATCGGCGGCGAATCGACGCGTCCGGGCGCTTCGGAGGTCAGCGAAGCCGAGGAGATCGACCGTGTCGTGCCGGTGATCCAGGCAGTGCGACAACGATTGGATGTCACCATTTCCGTTGATACGCGCAAGCCATCCGTCATGCGCGCCGCGGTGGCGGCGGGTGCTCACTGGATTAACGATGTCGAAGCGCTGCGGGCACCTGGCGCGCTGGATGCAGCCGTCGAGCTTGATGTTCCCGTCTGCCTGATGCATATGCAGGGCCAGCCGGGGACGATGCAGAAAGCACCAAGCTACACCGATGTCACTACGGAAGTGACTGAATTTCTTCTGGAACGCGCGCGTGCATGTGTGCGTGCGGGTCTGCACCCAGACCGCATTCTGCTGGACCCCGGCTTCGGTTTTGGAAAAACGCTGGCGCATAATACAACCCTGTTCCAGGGGCTTCCGACCTTGGTTGCACAGGGCTATCCCGTGCTGATTGGCGTGTCCCGCAAGCGAATGCTGGGCGAGCTACTGGACGAACCGGAGCCGGAAGGACGTGTACTGGGTGGGGCCGTCGCCGCCGTGCTAGCGCTTCAATACGGTGCGCGCGTCGTCCGCACACATGATGTGAAGGAGACCGCCCAGGCCATTCGGATATTGAATGCCCTGGCGCCAATACAATGAGTAATCGTCGCTATTTTGGGACTGATGGCATACGCGGTCGCGTAGGCCAGGGCGCTATGACCCCCGAGTTCATGCTCCGGCTCGGCTGGGCCGTGGGAGAGCATCTGCGGCACACGGCTGGCCGCAGCAAGGTGGTTATTGGAAAAGACACGAGGTTATCTGGCTATCTCTTTGAATCTGCTTTAGAAGCAGGGTTTGCATCGGCTGGGATCGACGTCATGCTCGTTGGCCCGATGCCGACGCCCGCCATTGCCTATTTGACCAGCACGTTCCGCGCCCAGGTTGGCGTTGTCGTCAGCGCTTCGCACAATCCGCACTACGACAACGGCATCAAGCTTTTTGGCGCTAACGGCCGCAAACTGCCGGACGCGGATGAACTCGCGATCGAGGCAGCCTTGGACCATCCGATGACCTGCGTGGCTCCGGAAGCGGTGGGCCGGGCGCGGCGGATCGTCGATGCCGGCGGACGCTATGTGGAGTTCTGCAAGAGCACGTACCGCTCGCCCGCTGCGCTGCATGGGCTACGGGTGGCCGTGGATTGTGGCAACGGGGCCACGTACCACGTGGCTGGAGACGTGCTCCGGGAACTGGGTGCGCAGGTCACGGAACTTGCGGTGAAGCCTGACGGCTTCAACATCAATCAGGGCTGTGGGGCCACCGATCTGGCGCTGCTGCAACGAACTGTCCAGGAACAGCAATTGGATCTCGGCATTGCCTTCGACGGCGATGGCGACCGATGCATTATGGTGACGCGTAGCGGTCAGGTGATCGATGGCGACCAGCTCGTCTACGTAATTGCAGCTTCGCGCAAAGCCCGCAAGAAGCTGCGTGGCCCGGTGGTCGGCACGTTGATGACCAACCTGGGGGTCGAGCAGGCACTTCAAGCCCAAGGCATTCAGTTTATCCGCGCCAAGGTGGGTGATCGTTATGTCATGGAACAGCTTGTCGCTCACGATGGCCTGATCGGCGGCGAATCATCGGGGCATGTGATCTGCCTGGACCGGACCAGTACCGGTGACGGCATTGTCACTGCGTTACAGGTCCTGGCGGTCATCATGAACTCGGGCCGCTCACTTGAGGAGCTGGTCGAACCGATCCATCTTTACCCGCAGTTGCTGGTCAATGTCCGTCTGGAGGCCGGCGATGCCCAGGCCATCGTCAATGCTGACAGCGTGCAGGCGGCCAAAGCCGAAGTGGAGCAATCCCTCGGCAACGCGGGCCGGGTGTTGCTGCGCCCATCGGGTACCGAACCAGTCATCCGGGTGATGGTCGAGGGCGAGGACGGCGCGATCGTCAAGCAACACGCAGAACACATTGCAGACGCGGTGCGTCAGGCCAACCTGGCCTGAGCAAACGTCTTCATTTCATCTCTAGTCTGGATTGATATTCACAGGAAACAACATGACACGACCCACAATCGTCGCCGGCAACTGGAAGATGCACGGCAGTCTGGGCATGGCGGAAAGTCTTGCAGAGGCCATCGCTGAAGGCGCGGCCGACACCACGGCCAAACTCATTGTCTGTCCGCCGTACCCCTACCTGGAGGCGGTGGTTCGCTCACTCGGTGATTCCGACGTCCACGTGGGTGGTCAGAATCTGGCTGATCAGCCGGATTCCGGTGCATACACGGGAGAGGTCAGCGGTGCCATGCTGCGGGATATCGGCTGTTGGCACGTGATTGTGGGTCATTCAGAGCGTCGAAGCCTGTACGGTGAAACCAACGAGCAGGTGGCCATCAAGTTTGGCCTGGCCCGTGACGCAGGCCTGGTCCCGATTCTCTGTGTGGGCGAAACCCTGGAAGAGCGCGAGCAGGGTCAGATGGAGGCCGTGCTTAAAGCGCAGATTGACGCTGTCATCACGCGGCACGGCGTCGACGCGTTGCAGGACGCAATACTCGCGTACGAGCCTGTGTGGGCCATTGGGACAGGCAAGACGGCATCGCCGGAGCAAGCACAGGCTGCCCACGCATTCCTGCGCGAACAGGTCGCTGCGCACAATGCTACAATTGCCGGCGCGTTGCCCATTTTGTATGGCGGCAGCGTCAAGCCCGGCAACGCGCCGGAACTGTTTGCTCAACCTGATGTGGATGGCGGCCTGATCGGCGGAGCGTCGCTCAAGTCGGAAGACTTTCTTGCCATAGCCGCAGCTGCATCCTGATCACCGTTTCCAATCATGTACACAGTCTTAGTTGTCGTCCAGGTCATCTTGGCACTGGGCATTATCGCGCTGGTGTTTCTTCAGCAGGGCAAGGGTGCCGAAGCCGGGGCCGCATTTGGTAGCGGCGCGTCCGGCACCGTTTTCGGATCCCGAGGCTCTGCAAACTTCCTGTCCCGCGCAACGGCTATCTCCGCCGCACTCTTTTTCGCCGTCAGTCTTTCTCTGGCCTACCTAGTGAGCCAGCGGCATGAATCCAGCAGTGTGGTGGATCGTGTTCAGCAGCCGTTGCCAGCCGATGAGGCTGAACCGGCGGTGATTCCGGAGCCCGAGCCGGAAACAACTGAGGACATTCCGGAATAACGGGTTCCTTTTTGGGCGGCGTATCTCTACAATTCGCCGCCCTGATTGCCGACGTGGCGGAATTGGTAGACGCGCTATCTTGAGGGGGTAGTACCGAAAGGTGTCCCGGTTCGACTCCGGGCGTCGGCACCAACATCTGGCTGAGACTGTCATTGCAGACAGCCAACAAAAAAGCCGAGGCAATGCCTCGGCTTTTTTTATGCCCTGGAAGCTCAGCGAGCCTTCACTGGCTCCCGCGGGCGGCAGCAGTCACTAGATGCGGAACTCTTCCCGCGACTTGCCTGCTGCTTCGGCTTCTACAATCCATTTCGGGGCGCGACCAACACCCGCCCAGGTATTACCCGTTAACGGATCACGGAACTTGGGTGGGCGCTTGGCGCCGGTCCCATTACCGCGTGGTTTGCGGCCAGAACGACGACCATCCAAATCCGCGATGGTGATTCCGTTGTCAGCCATGATCTGGCGAATTTGCGCAATGGCTTCGCTCAGTTCTTCTTTGCGTGCTTCTTCTGCCTGCTGTTCCAGTTCGCGAATCTTTTGTTGTAACTCTTCGCTTTTTTTCATTGCTTTCTATACTCCGGAAAGTAACGCTTTAAAAGGCGAGCGAATCATAAACAATTGCAGGCATATTGCAAACAAGTGAATGTGCGGCGTCGGCACCGTGTCTATCGGCACCTTGCAAAGGGGCAGGGTGATCATCATCCACACTAAAAACCGGGAAACAGAAATTGCCTGGATGTGGATGTTGGAAAGACCGCTCCCGTCGCTACGCTACGGATTAGGCCGATACAGCCTGAGCATGTGGCAGATATTCTGGTGCA
This sequence comes from Pseudomonadota bacterium, assembly GCA_036156195.1. Classification (GTDB taxonomy): domain Bacteria; phylum Pseudomonadota; class Gammaproteobacteria; order Nevskiales; family OUC007; genus Abyssibacter. Next base: position 150,004 of record JAYZUZ010000012.1, read on the forward strand.
AGACAGACCTGATTTCGGCCGATACGTTTTGCCTCGTATAAGGCCGTGTCTGCCCGGGCCAGCGTCTTCTCAATGGATTCACCCGGAGTATGAATCGCAGCACCGAGCGAGGCCGCCAGCCGCACCGGCACATCGTCGTGACACAACTGGATGCGGCTGATGGCTTCACGCGCACGGTCGAGGATTTCCTGTGCCTGATTGGGCGGCGTCATTGGCAGCATCAGCACAAATTCTTCGCCGCCGTAGCGACCGAAGAAATCCTGCTTTCTAAGCGTCTCGCGCACCGCATGACTGATCCGGATCAACGCCTCATCACCGGTCGCATGACCAAACCGGTCATTAATCTGCTTGAAATGATCCACATCGAGTAAAGCAATGCAGAGCGATTTGCAGGCATGGCTGGTCACCAGGGCGCGCGTTCTCGACCGTTCGTAATCCAGCTGGTCAAAACAGGCCCGGCGATTGGGGAGTCCGGTGAGCGCATCCCGGGTTGCGAGTTCCTCCAAACGCCGTGAGGCTTGCTGAAGATCCTTGTTTTTGCTGACAAGGCGGCGGCGCAGACCAGCAATGTAGACGCTGACCAGCACGATTTGAGCCTGCGTAATCGAATAGGCAATAAAAAGCATGACTTCTTCGCGGAGATGGATCCGCTCGGGTGCCAACTGCAGGAGTGCCAGAATCGTCACCGCGTAATAAACCGCCAGAACACCCGCGATGCCTGCCATGGTCTTTGGGCGATTCACGAAGGCACCAAATAACAAGCCGACAACGCCCATGAATAACAGAGGCGCACGATGAACGGCATCGTCTAACTGAAATAGAACCCAGGCGGCAGGAATCGAAGGAATCAGGATGGCCGCTGCCGTCAGACTTGGATCCTTGAACCGTAGATTGACGCCAAGGCGGATCATCAGCACCAGGCCTGACGCGCTGATGACGAGCAGGCAGCTGTACACCGCAAGATCACGCCACTGCAGGGCACCAATCCACGTCAAGCAGAACACCAGCGCAAACGTGGCTGCATAGGCCGTGTGACCGAGCAGCAAGCGCTGTAGTCGCATGCGCTGTTTGCTCGCAAGTACGCGGGTTTCTGTCACGTTGTCAGGCTCCGAGTCGCGGTCGCAGGAGAGCGTCCAACTCGTATATCGACCCGCGTCGAAATAAATTGAGTAGCACCACGAAGGATCCGTTGGCGACGGGACTCGGCAGGCGTATTCCGCTATGCTGACTCAGTACTTAACATAATATACATTATGCGCAGTCTCACCTGAGCAGAATGACCGGCAGTTCTGCCATGCGTGGTATCGTTCAGGCCCTGACTACTCAGGTATCTGGAGACGACTGAATGTCCGAGGCGCTGCCATTCGAGGCATTTGCCGCACTCACGCCGATTAACGGATTGCGCCCAGAGAACCAGCGCGATCTGTACAGAAAGCTGGCGCCCCGCAAGCTCAAGGCTGGTAGCTATCTGTTTCGCGCTGGAGATGCCAACACCGAGTGCTTTTATCTGGTCGAGGGTGAAATCGCACTTGAGGACGAATCCGGCAAGCGCATCAAGACCATCACGCCCGACAGCGACGCGGCCAAGCACCGCATCGCACACCAGACTCCACGCAGCGTTTCGGCCCGTTGCCTGGATGCGGTCACCGTCATTGGCATCGACAATAGTCTTCTGGATGTGCTGCTCACCTGGGATCAGACAGGCTCATTCGAAGTCAACGAACTCACCGGTGGTCCAGCGCCCACCGAAAGCGATGACTGGATGACGCGGCTACTGCAGCTGCCCACCTTCCAAATGATTCCACCAGGCAATCTCCAGACCTTGTTCATGCGCCTGGAAACCGTTGCATACAAAGCCAACGACATCGTCGTAAAGCAAGGCGATATCGGGGATTATTTCTATGTGATCGATAGCGGTCACTGTATGGTCACACGTGAATCGCCCACGCATCCAAAGCCCATCAAGCTTGCTGACCTGGGTCCAGGCGCTAGCTTCGGGGAGGAAGCGCTGATTGCAGACACCACGCGCAATGCCACGGTGACCATGATGTCTGACGGCGAGCTGCTCCGGCTCTCCAAGGACGATTTTCGCAGCCTGCTGCATCGCTCAATGACGCGGCAGATCTCACAGGATGAGGCAGACAAGCTGGTGGCAGAACAGGCCGCCGAGATCATCGACGTTCGCCTGCCGTCCGAATTCAAGCTGCGTCATATTGAAGGCGCGATAAACCTGCCGCTTTACCTGCTGCGTATGAAGCTATCGTCCCTCGATAAGCGCACGCCCTACGTTGTTTATTGCGATTCTGGACGGCGCAGTTCTGTTGCGGCCTTCATCATGACCCAGAAAGGCTTCAACGTTCAGGTGTTGAATCACCAAGCCTTGAGCGCGTCACAGAACTGAGATCTGCGGGAACGCACAGAACCACTCAGGCTGTACGGGCTACATCGTGCTGGTTGGTCGGTCGCTGGACAGTGCGCCCGCCAGGTAGGTTTCGATTTTGCGCTGGGTTTGGCCGCCGTCCTGGTCGCTGAACTGCACGCCTATCCCCTGCTGGCGCTTGTTCGCGGCGCCTTTGGGGGTAATCCAGATCACCTTGCCGGCAACAGGCAGTCGCTCATTGGACTCCGAGAGCGTCAGCAGAATGAAGACCTCATCACCAAGGCCATAGTCCTTGGCTGTCGGGATGAACAGACCGCCGTTTTTGATAAAGGGCATGTACGCGATGTATAGCGCGGCCTTGTCTTTGATCGACAGGGTCAGGATGCCGGGTTGACCGCCGGGTCTTGCGCTCATGCGGAAGGGTTCTCCGTACTCATGCTCAGGATCGGTTCATCAAACGGCCCACCCGGGCCCATTCAATGAGCTGTGTCTCCACCAGCAGGCGCATGTTGGCCTGGCTGTGCTGCGCCAAGTGTAGCGCCGAGGCATTGGCATCGGCCAATCGCTGCAACCCGAGACGGACCGCAACCGGTTGCGGTCGACTGATGACCTCTCCAAGCCGTTCACCAATCAGACGAAACAAACTCGTCCCCACGGACGGCAACAGTTCGTCATCCAGATCACCCGCTGCGAGAATCGGATCGCGCTGTTGCAACCAGATCGCTTCGAGCTGCTGTCGAATGGCCGATTCCTGACGGCCTCTGGCGTCGGCTTCTACCGCCTGCAGAGGGGCGTGTCGGTAACGCTGGCGCTGCCCGGCGGTCAAGCTGGGCAGCTGCGAGTCAAACCAGGCATCAACGACTTCCGGCTGGTCGACCACCGCCCTCACCTGCTCACAGCGACTGCGAATCGTCGCCGGTAGCGTCGCAGGACGATCCGACACCAGGAGCAGATGGGCCGTGGCGGGTGGCTCTTCCAATGTCTTGAGCAAGGCGTTGGCTGCGTTCACGTTGAGCAGATCCGCCCGGGGAATGTAGCCCATGCGACCCGCGGGTGTTTGAGGTGTTAGATACAGTTTTCGGGCGAACTCTCGCACCACGTCCACCGTAATGGACTGCTTTCCTTCTTCGGGAACGCACAGGACAAAATCTGGGTGACTGCCCGCCTCAAACTGCTGACAACCTGTGCAGGTGCCACAGGCCTGAGCCTGGGCCTCGCGCTGCACACAGTACGCCGCTCGCACCAGGGCTGCGGCCAGCGCCTGTTTTCCGACACCTGCAGGACCCGTCAGCAACAGACCTGTTGGAAACCGCCCCTGCCCCAGGCGTTCGGCCAAATGGGCGAAGCGGCTGGTTTGCCAGGGTGGCAGGCTTTCTTTAGCCAGCAAAGCGGGCCTCCAGCTCTTTGCAAATCGTCCGGGTGATGGTCTGGATGGAGGCGCTGGCATCGATGACGACATAGCGCATCGGCTGTTGTTGGGCCCGCTCAAGGTAAGTCGCGCGTACGCGCTCATGGAACTCGGCATCGGCGCGGTCAAAGCGATCCGCCTGTCCACGCGACTTCACCCGCTCCATGAGCATTGCAATAGGCAGGTCGAAGATAAACACGCAATCCGGTTGATGAGGACCGACCACCAGGGTTTCCAGTTGGGCGATATCACTACCCTGCAAACCCTGCCCGGCCCCCTGGTAGGCATAGCTGGCATCGACGAAGCGGTCACAAAGCACCCACTGTCCCGCAGCGAGCGCAGGGAGAATGCGATTGTTCAGATGAACGCTGCGGGCGGCAAACATCATCAGGAGTTCTGCCGTTTTCGGCAGCTCTTCCTGGTGGTCTTGCAGACACAGCGACCGCATCTGTTCAGCGAGCGGCGTGCCCCCAGGCTCACGAGTGACCAGGGGCGCAGCGCGCGTGGTAGCAATCCAATCAGCGACCAGCGGCAACTGAGTGCTCTTACCACTGCCCTCCACGCCATCAAATACGATGAACCGTCCGCGTGTCATCGTTGCCTCAACTGATATCGCCGTACTGCGGCATTGTGAGCTTCCAGAGTATCGGAGAATACATGCGACCCATCGCCTCTGGAGACGAAGTACAGCGCAGTGCCCGCTTCGGGCTGGACGGCAGCGATCAACGCAGCGACACCCGGGTTGCAGATGGGCGTGGGGGGTAACCCGCCACGCGTGTACGTGTTGTAGGGGGTGTCGGTCCGCAGGTCACGGTAACGAATGTCTCCGTCAAAGTTCGGCCCGATACCGTAGATCACGGTCGGATCCGTTTGCAGCCGCATGTTCTTACGCAGTCGTCGGGTGAACACTCCCGCGATGGTGCCACGCTCGCTGGCGACACCCGTTTCTTTTTCGACGATTGATGCCAGGGTCAGGGCTTCGTACGCAGACTTCAGGGGTAAGTCCGACGCGCGCTGCGCCCAGGCCTGTTCAAGCGCGCGTTCCATTGCATGGTAGGCCCGTAGCAGCAAGCTGGTGGCCGTGGTGCCGCGCGCATACCGATAGGTCTCGGGCAGAAAGCGGCCTTCTGCATGACCGTCGCCCACGCCCAGCATGGTCAGTAACCGCTCTGTCTCGGGAATGTCCTCGCCGAGATTCCAGCTCAACGCGTCTTCGGCGCGCAGCGCGACGAGCAATTCCCGGGTGGTCCAGCCTTCGATGATGGTGAAGCTGTATTCGACGACCGCTCCAGATGCCAGCAGCTCAAGCAAGGCGATGGGTGTGAGCCCGGGCTGCAGCGCATACTCCCCTGCGTGGAGGTTTCTGGCCGAGTCCGTTATTCGAGCGTAGACGCGCAGATAAAACCCCGTGCGAGGGTGTCCCAGCAAGCCATCACGATGTAAACGATTGATGAGCCCGGACAGGGTTGATCCGGTTTCGAACTGCAGCAAGGTCGTCTCGGTCACCGGTAACGGAGAGCGCAGCCGCTCTCGGGCATCCCAGGCCACGGCAGCAGCACCCAAGACCGTGATCAGCAACAAGCTGAGGATCCAGCGAATCATGTGGTGTCTCGCCCTGAAGTCAGCATGGATTGCAGGAGTGGATGACGGAATTCGTGCATGAGTGCCAGCGTGTGTTCACCCGGCGCCCCCCACTGGCGGATGACCGGCCCGGCCTCGCCGCCGGCCCGGCAAAGGCACAGACTGCGCAGCGGCCAGAGCCCGACGAGTGCGTTGGCGACGAACGCCTCTTGTGAGGCGATGAGTGCTTCAGGCGTCACCGACCCATATCGCAGTGGTATCGCTTTCTGCTGCATCAGGCCGCTGACGGTCCGTAGCGACACGCCCTGCAGTGCCCCCTCAGTGGCCCCTGGGGTCACCCAGCCTGTCTCGGATTGCCGCACGAAGAGTGTGCTCATGCTGCCGCCGATCAGCAGTCCCGCCCTGTTTGTCCGCAGAATCTCTTGCAGGCCGGAGTCCGGCCTGAGCCAGCGCTGAGCCCAGACCTGAGGCAGGCGGTTCAGGTGTTTGTGGGCCGCGAGAGGTCCGGTGAGCTCTGGGGCGGGTTCGCTCAGCAATGCGACCGCCACCCCATCTCGCCAGCAGTGCGATGGTCGTTCAGGCAGGCCACCCACCGTGATAATGCGGCGGCACGACGCCGGCCACTGAGGTCGGTAGCCGCGATCGTCCTGCTGACGGGTCAAGGTGAGTCGTAAACGCCCGCGTGCGACCCCTGCTGTCGCCTGCAGGATTTCTGACTCCAGCCGTGAAAGATCGATGTCGAGACCCAGTGCGGCGGCATCCTGCCGGAGTACCTGCAGGTGCTGGTCCTGGGCGTGCAGTCTGCCCTCCCAGACCAGGCCGGTCCTGAACACGCCGTCGCCATAGAGAAGGCCGCGATCATCCGGTGGCACCGCGGCATCGGCCACACCGTTCACCCAGTGTCGGTTCATGGGCGGCCAAACTCCGTGTCCAGTCCTAGGGCGGGCAAGAGTCCGCGTGCTTTGGCCTGCATTTCCAGCAGCTCGGCGTCTGGGTCAGAGTCAGCAACTATCCCGGCGCCGGCCCGAAACCACGCATGGCGTCCATGGGTCACGATTGTTCGGATGAGGATGTTGAGATCCAGGCGCCCGTCGATGCCCAGGTAGCCCAGGGCTCCGGTATAGGCCCCCCGTCCCGTAGGCTCCAGCTCCTGGATGATCTCCATGCAGCGCACCTTGGGACAACCGGTGATGGTCCCGCCAGGGAATGTGGCCGCAATGACGTCTCCCGGCCGGATCCCATTGCGCAACCGTCCCCGAACGTTCGAAACAATGTGATGAACATGGGCGTAACTCTCCAGCACCATGAGGTCATCCACTTCCACGCTGCCAGGCTCGCACAAGCGGCCCAGATCATTGCGCTCCAGATCAATGAGCATGACGTGCTCGGCGCGCTCCTTGGGGTGACCGATCAACTCGGCTAGAAGCGCTTCGTCGGTGGCCTCACTGCTACCCCGCCGACGGGTGCCGGCGATTGGCCGGGTCTCCACCCAGCCGTCCTCAACCTTGACCAGGCGTTCGGGTGATGAACTGATGACCGCCCAGTCACCCTGTCGGAAAAGGCCGGCAAACGGGCTGGGGTTACTCTCGCGCAGTTGCTTGTACGTGGCAGCAGGGTTGAGATCCGCAGCATAGCTGGCCTGCCAGCCACGGGAGAGGTTCACCTGAAAGACATCGCCGGCGAGAATGTACTCCCGTATGCGCTCCAGTGACTGCTTGAGTCGTGCGGGGTCTTCGGCACTGGCATGCAAGAGCTCGGGTTGCTCACCGGCCAATGGCGCTGCCTGGCCCAGTTGATCGACAATTTGGTCGGCAACCGACTGTGACTCAGCCACAATCCAGACCTGTCCGGTCTGATGCTCACGAATCAGTGCACCGTGACATCGAATGGCGCAGGCTCGGGGTAAACCTGCAGGATCTGGTGACACCGGTACCCGTGGTTCACATTCCGCCAGCAACTCGTAGCCGAGGTACAGCAGCCACCCCGACCAGAATGGGAGCGATTCTCCAACTGCCGGATTGGTTGCTCGCGCTTGGGCGAACTCCGCGTTCAGCGCGGCGAGAAACCCGATCCGATCCGCTGGCTGCGCGGCGTTCGCGTCGAGCTGCACGGTGCGCGAAGGCGCCGCGAACAAGACATCGAAGCGGGCATTGGGTGTGCCCTGAACCACACTTTCGAGCAGCCCGGGAAAAAACCTCGGGTTCGAAGCATGTAGATCAAGCAGCGGACAGGGCGAATCCCAAAGGATTCGGATCGGCGTGGAATTCAAGAATCGGAATCAGGCGTACCGGCGGAACACCAGTGACGCATTCGTGCCCCCAAATCCGAACGAGTTTGACAACACACAATCCACAGCTGCGTCGCGGGCAGTATGGGGCACGTAGTCAAGATCACAACCCTCGTCGGGATTGTGCAGATTAATGGTTGGCGGCAGCACGGCGTCTCGCATGGCAAGAATCGAGAACACGGCCTCAATGCCTCCGGCGGCGCCTAGCAAATGGCCGGTCACAGACTTGGTGGAACTCACCGGCAAGGCACTGACATGGTCACCAAACACGGCCTTGATGGCCTGGGTTTCCGCCACATCGCCCACCTTGGTCGAGGTGGCGTGCGCATTGATATAGCCGATCTGATCGGGGTTGACGCCTGCATCCTTCAAGGACGCCTGCATCGCCCGCGCCGCCCCGTTGCCATCATCGGCGGGTTGGGTCACATGGTAGGCGTCGCCGCTCATCCCGAAGCCTGCAAGCTCCGCGAGAATCTCGGCACCACGGGCCTTGGCATGGGCTTCCGATTCGATGACCAGCACGGCAGCGCCGTCAGCGAGTACAAAGCCATCGCGATCCCTGTCCCACGGGCGGCTGGCCTCATCGGGGGCGTCGTTACGGGTGGACATCGCCCTGGCGGCACAGAAACCAGCCAAGCCCATCGGGCTGGAGCCCGCTTCGGCACCTCCGACGATCATGACGTCGGCATCACCATGCGCGATCATGCGCGCACCCAGCCCAATGCTGTGCGCAGAGGTTGCGCAGGCAGACACTGTGGCGAGATTGGGCCCGCGCGCTCCGAGCATGATCGAGACATACCCGGACACCATGTTGATGATCGAAGACGGGACGAAAAAGGGAGAGATCTTTTTCGTAGACCCGGTTTGATCCAACAGCACCGCGTTTTGCTCGATCGTACCGATGCCACCGATCCCGGACCCGATGTTGACGCCGATACGGTCCGCATTGGCGGTGATGTCCAGGCCGGCATGCTCAACGGCCTGCTTGGCGGCTGCAATGCCGTAGTGGACAAATGCGTCGGTTCGGCGCTGTTCGCGAGCACCAAGGTAGGCGTCGGCATCGAAGCCGTCGACGAGTCCAGCAAACTGCGTGGGGTATTGGCTCACATCGTAGGCATCGATGGTTCGAATGCCCGAGCGACCCTCAACTACGCGAGACCAAGCGTCCTCGACAGTCGAACCCACAGGCGAGATGACGCCCATTCCAGTGACAACAACGCGTTGCTTCATGGAAACAGTCTGCTAGACAGATGAGTGTGGCGCGGCAGCGCCTAAGAAAACGCGAGCAGATCAGCTCGCGTCGGGGGCATTCGCCTTGATGTATTCAATGACATGCTGGAACGTCACGATTTTCTCGGCTTCTTCGTCCGGGATATCGATCTCGAATTCTTCTTCCAGTGCCATCACGAGTTCGACGGTATCCAGGGAGTCAGCCCCCAGGTCGTCGACGAACGAGGCCTCGGGCGTGATCTGTTCTTCCGAGACACTTAGCTGCTCGGCGATGATTTTCTTGACCCGATCTTCCATTCCGCTCATCCGAACTAACTCCTAAATAATACGGTTACTCGGCGTCCTCACGCCGGGGCGCGCCATTGTATGGGAACCCGGTGGGCGCGGCTAGCCTGCCCCCAACCAGGGTGCCGCCCCGCGACTATGCCATGAACATGCCGCCGTTGACGTGCAGGGTGGTCCCGGTGATGTAGCCGGCGCCGGGCCCGCAAAGAAACGCCACCGCTTCGGCGATGTCGTCCGGTGCCCCCAGCCGACCCAGTGGAATGGCGCCCAACAGGGACTGCCGGGTGGCATCGTCGAGGACATCGGTCATGTCAGTGGCAATGAATCCGGGCGCCACCGCATTCACCGTAATGTTGCGAGACCCGATTTCTGCAGCCAAGGAGCGTGTCGCGCCGACCAGGCCGGCCTTGCTCGCAGCGTAATTCACCTGACCTGCGTTGCCGGTTGAGCCCACGACGGAGCCAATATTCACAATGCGTCCTGCACGGGCCTTCATCATGCCGCGCAAGACCAAACGCGATAATCGAATTGCTCCGACCAAATTCGCCTGCAGAACTTCCAGCACATCGTCATCCTTCATCCGAAGAAAGATGTTGTCTCGGGTGATGCCGGCATTGTTGATGAGCAAACCCACTGGGCCGAATTCGCTGGCAACCTCCTTGACCAATGCCTCGCAGGCAGCCGCATCGGTCACGTCGAGCACGCCCCCCCGCCCGCCCACGTCGGCTAACCGCTGGGTGATGCCTGACGCACCAGACTCGCTGGTCGCCGTGCCCACGACCGTGGCGCCCTGATCGGCCAGCTTCCGGGCAATGGCTGCGCCGATTCCGCGGGATGCACCGGTGACCAGGGCGACCTGCCCCTTAAGTAGCTGTTCAGACATATTGAGACTCCAATATCAGGCGGCCAACGCCTTGTTCAGTGCGACGGGCTCGCCGAGAGCAGATGCGGCCAGGGACCGGTTGATCCGACGCATCAGACCGGTGAGCACCTTGCCGGGTCCACATTCCAGGAATCGGGGATTGTCGATCGTCGCCAGATACTGGATGGTCTCGACCCAGCGTACCGGAGCCCGGACCTGGTCGATCAACTGTTCTCGTAATGCGTCGGTATCCTCCGGAGGTGCCGCAGAGACATTCTGGATCACCGGGCAACACGGCGTGGCCAGGGGGACATCCCGCAAGGCCTCTCGCAATGCATTGGCCGCAGGCAGCATGAGCTGACAGTGGGACGGCACACTAACCGGCAGCTGCACGACCATCCGAGCGCCATGGTCTTTGGCGTGCTCACTGGCACGCGCAACGGCGTCTGCGTCCCCTGCGATCACGACCTGCCCAGGCGCGTTGAAATTCACCGGCTCGAGCACCTGCCCGTCTGCGTACCGGTCACAAAGCGCCTGAACCGCCTCATCATCCAGCCCCACGATGGCGGCCATCGCTCCATGACCTTCAGGCACGGCGGCCTGCATCGCCTGTGCACGAATGCGAGCCAACCGCAGGGCATCGGAAAAGCTCATCACCTCTGCGGCAACCAGCGCGGCGTACTCACCCAGGCTGTGCCCGGCCACGGCCACCGGAGCGGCCCCGCCTTCGGCGCGCCAATGCCGATAAAGCGCAACATCTGCCGCCAGCATGGCCGGCTGTGTGTGTTCGGTCCGATCCAGGTCTTCCGCTGGCCCCTGCGCCATCAGGGTGGAAAGCGCGTAGCCCAGAGCGTGATCAGCCTCGGCCAAGGTGTCCCGGACGACAGCCGAATCGGCGAGAAAATCATTCAACATGCCAACACTTTGCGACCCCTGTCCGGGGAACAGCAGGATTGTATTGCTCAATCTCGACTCCGTTATTGTTTGATTTGTTGTTCATCTGAATCTGGAACTCCGGCATGGCCTGCCTTGACGAGCTCGGGCCAAACCCATTCCAAGATCATGAACGGCAGCGCAGACAGTGCGCCGAACAAATGCGACCGCGTCGCCACCGGCACCCCAATCGCCGCTTCATTGGAAACACTGATGCCGACGAACTCTTCCCAGACCAGTTTGCCCACCAGATACACCAGACAGGCGACAGCAATCCAGTCACCACGCGTCGCCGGTCGAAGAAGCCCCAGCAAGAAAAAACCATGCATCAGTCCTGACAATCCAACGTACCACTGCATGTCGCCACCGAACCAGTACAACCCTGCGCTGGTCATAGCTGCCATCAGGACAAACCGACAAAACCACCAGGTCAGGCGAATGGTTTCAGGACACAGCAGAATCAGGATGACCAACCCCGTGCCATTCAGGAGCAGGTGGTACCACCCGGCATGCACCAGATGCCCCGTCCAGATCCTCCACCACTGCCCTTCGGACAATGCGGCATGATCAAACCGCAACCATTCCCGGGCCGGGTCACCCAGGCAGGCAAGCCCCAGAATCACCACACCCAGCAACAGCGGAAACAGCCATTCTTCCCGCTTCAGGCCAGCCTGGTTTGTTATGATCGCGGCCACGTTTTCTCCCAGCTTTTACGGTTCAACATGCGTTCCAATCAGCGTCTCATGCGACAGCGCGGCTTCACCCTGATCGAGGTCATGGTCGTGGTCGTCATTCTCGGGATTCTTGCGGCGGTTGCGGTGCCGCGCATTATGGACAATCCCGACAAGGCGCGGGCAGCGAAGGCTCGACAGGATGTCCGTGCCATCGAAGCCGCATTGGATATGTACCGCCTCGACAACTACAACTATCCAAGCACGCAGCAGGGGCTGGAGGCACTCGTACGGCAACCCAGTGGTGAGCCGCCTGCGCGTAACTGGAAGGATGGGGGTTATCTGCGCAGCGTGCCCAAGGACCCGTGGGGCAACGACTATCTGTACCTCTCGCCGGGGTCCAAGTCGGACATCGATGTCTACAGCCTGGGGGCTGATGGCCGTCCGGGTGGCGATGGTGCCAATGCGGATATTGGCAACTGGCAGACCGGCGGCTAAGCAGCGGCATGTGTTCTGCCCGCGGCACCGCGTTCGCCGCGGCGCGCGCCCGAGGATTCACGCTGATCGAATTGATCGTCGTGATCTTCATCATCGGCATTATCGTGACCTTGGCGGCACTCTCCGTCAGCGGTCGTGGTCGCAGCGACCAGGTCGAGCTCGAGGCGCGACGCATGGCCGAACTCATCCGCCTTGCAGGCGAACGCGCGATCATCTTTGGCGAAGACTATGGTCTGGCCCTGGCCCAACGCGAGTATGCGTTTCTTGTGCTGGGTGAACGCGGGTGGACACCGGCCGACGGCCCTCTACGTCAGCGCCAGCTACAGGAGCCCTTAACACTCAGTCTTGCGGTGTCACTGGACCGCGAAAACCGTTTCTCGCTCCCCACGCCCTCGAATGAGCAAGACGAAGAAGAGGACGCGCGCGAACAGCTGGAACCCGATGTCCTGTTTCTGTCCACCGGCGAAATGACCCCCTTTGAACTCACTGTCAGCCTGCCGGAGTCCGATATTGCTTACAGGGTCAAGACCGACCTGACAGGTCAGGTCGAAACTGAGCGGGTTGAACGTGCGTACTAACCGTGGATTCACCTTGCTGGAGGTCCTGGTTGCCGTTGCCATGGTCGGCATCGCCCTCGCTGCCGTACTGGTCTCAACGTCCGCCACGATCAACAACGCAGGCCGATTCCGTGACGTGACGATCGGCACGCTCATCGCTCGCAATGTATTGATTGAATTCCAAGTCAGGGACGAGTGGCCTGAGGCCGGCGAATCGGATGGTGATGTGGAAATCGCCGGTCAGGACTGGAGTTGGGAGGCCACCGTTTCCGAGACACCGGATGAGAATGTGCGCCGTATCGATGTTGCGACCTACGCGCAGGGCCGGCAGGCGGCGGCGTTGTCCGGTTTCCTACCCAAGCCGTGATGCGATACACGCGCAGACATCAGGGATTCACGCTGCTGGAACTGATGGTGGCAATCGCCATATTTGTCATCTTCTCCGCCATGGCTTACGGCGGTCTCATGACCGTTCTCAATGCACGTGCGGACATTGAGGAGTCCCTGGAGGATACGCGCCAACTGCAAATGGCCTTGTTCCGCCTCGAACAGGATATCGAGCAGATTCGAGCCCGCCCTATCCGGGATGATTTCGGCGACCCGCGACCGTCAGTCTTGCTGGACGAGCTACAGCGGCTCGAATTTACGCGAGGTGGTCGTCGTAACCCGATGAAAAGAAACATCAGTCATCTGGAGCGAGTCGCATATGGCCTCGAGGATGAACAACTCGTCCGCTACGCCTGGGCGACATTGGATCGCGTGCAGGACACGGCCGTAACTAAAACCGTCATCCTTGACGATGTCATCGACCTGAACTGGCGCTTTCTGGGCAACGGATCAGACTGGGAAGATCAATGGCCGATACCGGATGCGACCACCGGCGCCCCAGCCCTGGACGCGCCGCCTCCACGCGTGATCGAACTGCAGGTGGAGACGCGTCGATGGGGCGAGCTGCGTGCGCTCTACCGCATCACCTCGGCGGAGGCCGCTACATGAAAGCCGCGCAGCGCGGGGTGGCCGTCCTCACCGCGATTTTCGTGATGGCGCTGGCCAGTATCGCAGCTGCGTCGCTGGCCTATCGTCAGAACATCGCATTTCATCGGACGGAGGCTTTGAAGCATTCGGAGCAGGCCTGGTGGGTTGCACGCGGCGTCGCGGACTGGGCCACCACGCTGCTTGAGAAGGACCGCGAGCAAGGTGAGGTCGACCATCTGGGTGAGTTTTGGGCAACACCCGTGGACTATTTGCCCGTCGACAACGGCGTGGTCACTGGCGGCATGGTCGATTTGCAAGGCCGCTTCAATCTCAACAACCTCGCCAGTGCTGACCCCCTATTCGCCGAGATCTTCAAACGCCTGGTCCTGGGGCTTAGCCTGGACAGCGGTCAGGCGACGCCAGACCCGGAACAACTCGTCGCCGCAATCCAGGATTGGATCGATCCGGATGTCGAGCCCCGTTTTCCCGGCGGAGCGGAAGATGGCATCTATTTATCCAAGTCACCGGCGTACCGGGCGGCCAATCGTCCATTTGCGAGTGTCTCGGAGCTCCGCCTCGTTGATGGTGTCAGTCCGGCGCTTTATTCCGCGCTGGAGCCGCTGGTGACCGTGTTGCCTGAAGAAACGCCCATCAACATCAACACCGCGCCAGCCGCTCTACTGCTGGCGCTGAGTGACACGCCCTCACCCGGGGAGATCTCCGCATTTGTCGAGAATCGCGCAGAGCAACCCGCGGAATCACTGGACCCCATCACGAACGATGCCCTGCTGGGGCCGGCCGTGGACGCTCAGGGACTGTCCGTTTCCAGCCAGTACTTCCTCGTCCATGGGGAGGCGACGATTGGCAGAGGTCGGGTGAGACTGTACAGTTTGATCTTCCGCAGCGCGCAGGGCCAGGCGCGTGTCGTCTATCAAAGCCGGGACGCGTTCTGATGCCGGCTTGACTGGCGACGACCAACGCGACGCAAGCCAGCCTCCGCATTATCTGACAGCAATCACAATCGACCTGTGCGACGTACCCTGTTCATCCGCCTGACCCAGCCAGGCCCGGACGCGCTTGCTACAGCGCTGCTCCGGCAGCCGTCCGGGGCGTTCGGCCGCGCCGAGCAGGCTCCCTTGTCCAGGCTGCTGGCCGAAATCACTGCGGACGACCGCATCGTCCTGTTGCTCCCGGCAGAAGATGCCGTTGTGGCGTCCGTCAATCTGCCTGTACGCCAACGATCCCGGTTGTTGCAGGCGCTGCCATTCGCGCTGGAGGAACAGCTTGCGGATGACGTAGATGACATGCACTTCGCCCTGGGGGCGAAAGCGAGCGATGGTTCACATCGCGTGGCGGCGATGCGGCGGGATCGGCTGGCCGCGTACCTGGCGCCCCTGGAGACCTGCCTCGCACCAGTCGAGGGCGCCTATCTAGACGCCCAGCTACTCCCTCAGGACGCCGAATCTTCGGCGGCGTTGTGGCTGGAGCCCGGACGTGTCCTCTTGCAGACCGCCGAACAGGCAGTGGCGATGGACGACAGCCTGATGGACATCGTGGTCGGTCGACTCCACGATCTCCCGGACCTCCGTCTCTGGCTGGCCGACGGTGTGAACGCACCCGAAACGCTGCCGGCGCAGGCGGAGCGTGAGAGCGTTCGAAGCGGCCTGGAGCAGTTGGCGTTATGGACGGCTCAACCTGCTGGCCGGGCTCTCAATCTGCTGCAAGGCGAGTTCCGGCCACAAAGCGACCAGTCCGAGTGGTGGCGACCGTGGCGACCCGCTGCTGCCGTTGCAGCTGCCCTCTTGCTCTTGAGCACTGGCTACCAGGCCATTGATCTGACACAAAAACGCCGAAGCCTTGAGACGCTGGAGTCCCAGAACATTCAGACGTTTCAGCAGCTGTTTCCGGCCGAGCAGCGGATTGTTGACGTGCGCAGCCAATTTGAGCAGCAGTTGCGCCTGCTGGAAAATCCCGAAGGGGGCCAGGGTTTTCTCTTTTTGCTCGACGAGACCCGCCAGGCGTTTGCAAACAACGATGGCTTTTCCATGAACGAACTGCAGTACCGGGACGGCCATTTATTCATTGGTCTTGAAGGTAAGGATCTCCAGGCGCTGGAGCGCCTGCGCGAGCAGTTCTCCCAACAAGCCGCCGTAGAGCTTGAGGTCCTGTCTGCCAATGCAGGGAGCGACGGCGTCAAAGTGCGTTTGCGACTCAGCCCACGAGGTGGCGCATGAGTCCCGCACTGGAACAGGCCAAAGCGCGTTACCTCGCACTGGAGCCACGGGAGCGCCGGCTGCTCGTTGCCGCAGCTGCGGTCTTCGCCGCTCTACTCTACTACCTGCTGATCTGGGAGCCGCTCGCGCTTGAGCGGGATGCGCTCAGCCAACGCATCCAGGCTCAGCAAGCACTGGCCATGGACCTGGCCGCGGCGGCACCACTGGCACGGACGGCCGCACCAGGCGCCACATCATCCCCAGTCAATCGCAACCGTTCCCTCTTGGCCGTTGTGGATCAAACCGGTAAGGCCGCCGGTCTCGGCGCCGGCGTGCGACGCGTTCAGCCCGAGGGGGATAATCGTGTTCGCGTCTGGCTGGATGACGTGGAATTCAACCAGACCGTGCGCTGGCTACATCAGCTGGAAACGCGCCATGGCCTGTCTGTCGACTCGGCGGATATCGGCGCGCAGAGCAAGGCGGGGCTGGTTGAAGCCAGACTGGGGCTGATTCGCCCATGATTCGCCTGGTCTCCGCATTCACTGTCGCCCTGTTGGTCGGTTTGATCATTTTTTTGCCGGTGCGAACGGTCTACGGTTGGTTTGCTCCAGACCAGTCACCCGTCACCGTACACGGCCTGGCCGGCAGCATAGTTCGCGCCCATGTTGACACCGTGGCTTACCAGCAGCGGCCTGTCGCAACCGATCTGCAATGGCGCTGGCAACCACTGCGGCTGTTCCTGCTGCAGTTCGGAGGCACTGTAACGGCGGACGTCGCCCGAGGCCCGGTGACGGCGCAAGTGGCGGCCACACCGTGGGGACGTGTTCAGCTCAAGGCCGTCCAGGGCCGCTTCAGCATCGCTGATTTGCTGGGCTTGGCCGAGTTACAAGGCTTGGGTGTTGGGGGGGGCGCCTCGTTGGATATCAGCGAACTGGTGTTTAACCCGTCGCGCATTGCGGCTGTCGATGGCGTCGTATCAGTCCGCGACTTGGCCTGGGCATTTGGACCGAAGAACTACCCACTCGGTGATTTCGAGGCACGCTTTCTCCTGCAAGAAGATGCCGTCGTCGGGACCTTGGCCGATACCGGTGGCCCCGTTGCGCTTGAGGGCACGGTGCGACTGGACCCAGTCGCGCGCACGTATGGCCTGGATGGCCGACTCAAGCTGCGAAGTTCGGCAGACCCCGTACTTGGCAACCTCATCAGCGGCTCGCTAGGTCGCCCCGACGGCCAGGGCTGGTATCGCCTCAAACAACAGGGTCAGTGGTGAGCTGGCACCCCCATGTCACAGTGGCTGCCGTCATCGAACGGGCCGGCCAGTTCTTGCTGGTTGAAGAACAGACTCGCCATGGTCTGCAGTGGAACCAACCTGCAGGCCACTGGGAACCCGGTGAAACCTTGCTGGAAGCGGCGATCCGAGAAACCCGCGAAGAGGCCGCCGTCGCGTTTCAACCCACAGCGATTGTGGGTGTGTACGTTTGGTCACGACCGGACACTACAAGCGACGAGGATGCCGCCACGTTTCTTCGCGTGACATTTACCGGAGCACTGGTCGGAGACTTTCCCGACCAGCCGTTAGACGAAGGTATTGTACGAGCGCACTGGGCTACGCGTGACGAGATCGCCAGCCAACCTGATCGGCTGCGCAGCCCCATGGTGTTGCAAGCGGTTGACCACCATCTGGCAGGGGTTCGGCACTCGCTGGACCTCATCCACCATCTCGAAGCATGAGTCTGGTCATCGTCGGCCTGTCTGGCGGCGTTGATTCGGCCGTCGCAGCGCACCGCCTGCTGGAGGCCGGCCACGATGTCGAAGGCCTGTTCATGTTCAACTGGGCCGAGGACGAAACCGGCTACTGTCAGGCTGCGGACGACTTCAAAGCCGCGCAGGCGGTCGCGGAGCATTTGGGAATCGTGTTGCATCGCGCCGATTTCTCCCAGCAGTATCTCGACCGCGTGTTCCAGCATTTTATCGATGAGTATGCGGCCGGCCGCACACCGAACCCTGACCTGCTGTGCAACCGGGAGATCAAGTTCGCGCCGTTTCGTGAGCATGCCCTGCGCCTGGGCGCCGAACGGGTCGCAACGGGCCATTACGCGGACACGGATGGCACCCAGCTCTACCGCGCCGCGGATGAGAGCAAGGATCAGACCTATTTCCTGGCACTGGTGCGTTCCCAGCAACTGCAGCAGGTTGTGTTTCCGCTCGCCGATGTGCGCAAGTCAGAAGTCCGGGCCATCGCCGAATCCATCGGTCTACCGAATTTCGACCGCAAGGACTCCACCGGCATCTGCTTCATTGGTGAGCGCAATTTTGCTGAATTTCTCGGCGGCCATCTCCCCGACCAGCCTGGCCCGATCTGCGACGAATCCGGACGAACCATCGGGCAACACCGGGGCTTGTGGCGATTCACCATCGGTCAGCGTCGTGGTCTGGGCATTGGCGGCGTACAAGGCGCCAGCGAGTCACCGTGGTTCGTATGTGGCAAGCAGCCGGCCAGCCAGACATTAATCGTGACGCAGAATCGCGAACATCCGGTGTTGGCCGGGTCAGTGCTGATCGCAGCCGACGCCAATTGGATCGGCACACCGCCTGCCCTGCCGACGGGTCTTCGAGCGCGGATCCGTCATCGCCAGCCGTTGTTGAACTGTCAGGTCTCTGCGCTGCCTGATGATCCATCACGTCTGCACGTGCGCTTCGAGCAGCCGCCCTGGGCCATCGCGCCCGGACAGTATGTTGTGTTTTATGACGATCGTCGCTGCCTGGGCGGCGCGGTCATCGAGGTGAACGAAGCGTTATAATCACGTGCCGAATAGCAACAGCCCCGGTTCACACAAGTTCTTAGGAGAACTCCATGAGTGACAGCTTTTCCGCCCGCGGCACGCTCGATGTCGGCAGTCAGTCCTACGAAATGTATCGCCTGAGCGCGTTGGAGAACGACTACCAGGTTTCGCGACTGCCCTACTCCATGAAGATTCTCCTCGAGAATCTGCTTCGCAACGAAAACGGAAAAGATGTCACCGCAGATGACATCAAGGCCGTGGCGCAATGGAATGCCAAGGCCGAGCAAACGCAAGAGATCGCATTCACCCCGTCTCGCGTCATTCTCCAGGATTTCACGGGTGTGCCTGCGATTGTTGACCTAGCTGCCATGCGTGATGCCATGCAGGCGTTGGGCGGCGACCCGGACAAGATCAATCCGCTGTCACCGGCGGAGTTGGTGATTGATCACTCCGTCATGGTGGATCATTTTGCCTCCGACGATGCGCTGGACCTCAACGCCAAGATCGAATTTGATCGCAACAAGGAACGCTACGCGTTTCTGCGATGGGGCCAGGGCGCGTTTTCCAACTTCAAAGTGGTTCCGCCGGATACTGGCATTGTCCATCAGGTGAACCTGGAATACCTCGCCCGCGTCATCTTTGATCGCGACGGTGTCGCCTACCCCGATACCGTGGTCGGTACCGACTCCCACACCACCATGATTAAGGGCGTGGGTGTCCTGGGCTGGGGCGTGGGTGGGATCGAAGCCGAGGCGGCGATGCTCGGACAGCCCATCACGATGCTGATCCCGCAGGTGGTTGGATTCAAGCTCACAGGAAAGTTGCCGGAAGGCACCACCGCAACGGATCTCGTGCTCACTGTCACCGAGATGCTGCGAGCCAAGGGCGTGGTCGGCAAGTTTGTGGAATTTTTCGGTGATGGCCTCGCGGAATTGCCCCTAGCGGATCGGGCAACCATCGCCAACATGGCGCCGGAATACGGCGCAACCTGCGGCATTTTCCCCATTGACGGGGAAACCATTCGCTACCTGGAGCTGACCGGTCGCGATGCAGATCAGATTGCCCGCATCGAGGCGTATGCGAAGGAACAGGGCATGTGGCGCGTCGATGGCGAGCCTGACCCTGAATACAGCGACATGCTGGAACTGGACATGTCCACGGTGCAGCCGAGCCTGGCCGGTCCAAAACGTCCCCAGGACCGTGTCCTGCTCAAGGATATGGGCACGCTGTACCAGAAGGAAGTCGGTAAATTTGTCGACGAACGCGAAGCAAAGAGTGGCGAGGTTGCACGCCTGGAAGGTGAAGGTGGCGGCGGTGTCGCTGTCGGTTCCGATACCAAGCCCGGCGAGGCGCAGGTCAGCTACAACGGGGAAGAGTTCATCCTCAAGGATGGTGCGGTGGTCATCGCTGCCATCACCTCTTGTACCAATACCTCGAACCCGGCTGTCCTGATCGCAGCCGGATTGCTGGCGCGTAACGCTCGCCAGCGCGGCCTGGTCGTCAAACCTTGGGTGAAGACTTCCCTGGCACCGGGCTCCAAGGTTGTAACCGACTACCTGATCAAAGCTGGCCTGATGGACGACTTGGAAGCCCTCGGCTTTCACGTGGTCGGCTATGGCTGCACCACCTGCATCGGTAACTCGGGCCCCCTGCCAGAGGAAATCTCCAGGGCGATTAACGACCATGACCTCGTCGCAACCTCGGTGCTCTCCGGTAATCGCAACTTCGAAGGACGTGTGCACGCAGATGTTCGGATGAACTTCCTGGCTTCGCCACCCCTGGTGGTGGCCTATGCGCTGGCCGGCACTGTGATCAACTCGCTGACGGACGCTCCACTGGGTCAGGACGCCGACGGCAAAGATGTGTTCCTGAAAGACGTGTGGCCCAGCCAAAAGGAAATACAGGCACTGATTGGCAGTTCGCTGTCTTCCGAAATGTTCAAGAGCAGCTATGGCTCGGTCTTTGAGGGCGATGCGCGCTGGAAAGGCATGGATACACCGGAAGGCAACCGCTTCGACTGGCAGGACGACTCGACCTACGTCCAGAATCCTCCCTACTTCGTGGACATGGCCAAGCAGGCAGGCGACATCAACCCGATTAGCGGAGCGCGGTGTCTGGCATTGCTCGGTGATTCGATCACCACGGACCACATCTCACCCGCGGGCAATATCGCAGCGGATTCACCGGCCGGTCAGTATCTGCAAAGCAAGGGCGTCAAGCCCGTGGATTTCAACAGCTACGGATCCCGACGCGGCAATCACGAAGTCATGATGCGCGGCACATTTGCCAACATTCGATTGCGCAACCAACTCGCACCGGGCACCGAGGGTGGATGGACTCGTTTCCAGCCGGACGATGAGGAAATGACCATCTACGATGCGGCGATGAAATACCAGGACAACGGGACGCCCCTGGTCGTGCTGGCCGGGAAAGAGTACGGCACCGGTTCATCGCGAGACTGGGCGGCGAAGGGAACGCAACTACTGGGCGTCAAAGCCGTCATTGCGCAGAGCTTTGAGCGGATTCACCGCTCCAATCTGGTTGGCTTTGGTGTCTTGCCGCTTTGTTTCAAAGACGGTGAAGATATCGAATCACTGGGTCTGACTGGCAAAGAAACCTTTGACATCAAAGGTCTGGAAGAAGGCGCCAAGACGGTAACCATCGAGGCTACCGCCAACGATGGAACGACCACGCGCTTTGAGGCCAAAGTACGGATCGACACACCCAAGGAATGGGATTACTACCGCAACGGCGGCATCTTGCATTACGTACTTCGGGAACTGGCAACGGCCGCCTAGGTCCGAGTCACACCCTGGCTAAGGGGCCCCGCAGACCGCGGGGCCTTTTTGTGTCACTAACGCATGACGCCACACTGACGTGGCATGGCTGTTGGATTAAAGGTTTCGGACTGACCGAGACAAACAAAGGAATAAGCGGGCAATGAGACGAGTAGTCTTCAATCAGAAAGGCGGCGTGGGCAAGACAACCATCGTATGTAACCTGGCGGCTATTGCTGCAAGCCGGGGTTTGCGTACGCTCGTGCTGGATCTAGATTCCCAGTGCAATGCCACGCAATACCTTCTGGGGGATGCCGCCAGTACAGGCGAGGGTACGATCGGCGATTTTTTTGAAGGCACGCTGTCCTTTAGTCTGCAGTCTCGGGGATTGGATGCGTTTCTAGTCGCCACCCAGACCAACGGCTTGTACGTGCTGCCGGGCGATCCAGCGCTCGAGCATTTGCAGCCCAAACTTGAATCCAGACAAAAAATCTACAAGCTGCGACAAGCACTGGACAAGCTGAAGGGATTCGACGCCGTATTTATCGACACTCCGCCAGCGTTGAATTTTTACAGCCGTTCAGCGCTGATTGCGGCAGACCGCGTCCTGATTCCGTTCGATTGCGATGACTTCGCGCGACAGGCGCTTTACGTTCTGCTCGATAACATTGCAGAACTGCGCGCAGACCACAACGAAGAGCTGGAAGTCGACGGAATTGTCGCTAACCAGTTTCAACATCGGGCGCGACTTCCACAGCGGATCGTTCAAGACTTGATTGACGAAGGTTTGCCCGTGCTCGAGACGCGCTTGGCTCCTTCGGTGAAGGTGCGTGAGTCCCATGATCAGGGAAAGCCGCTCATCGCGTTGGAGCCCAAGCACAAGATCACGGAGCAGTTTGCAGCCCTCTTCGACGAGCTCGACCACGGCTAGCGGGCGACCGTGCTATCTGAATAAAAAACCGGGTATCCACCCGGTTTTTTTATCGTCACTTAAGGCACACGCCCCTCATAGCGTTCACCCGGCGGTAGCACGATACGCGGCTGACTACGGGCCGGTTCCCACAGCGCCGGCGGCGGTGGTGGCAAGCCTTCAGTCATCCGCGCCTGCGGAACCGCTATCCGGGCGGCCGGGTGAAGTTCGTTACCAGCGTAGTAATTCACCCAGCCTCGCAGCCGGGCAAGATTAGCTGCGATATCCGGGCTCTCCGGTGCGAGTCGCTCTGCCCGCTCCAACAACTCGAGCGCGGTGTGGTAATCACCCTGCTCCGCCTTCGCGGCAGCAAGGTTATTCAGGGCGACGGGGTCGAAGGGGTTGATCTCTAGCGCTTCTGCAAATCGACGCTCTGCACTTTCAATATCACCCTCAGCCATGTTGCGACGACCCAGAGACTGAAACGTCTGGGGCCCATAGCCAAGCTGTGAACGCTGGGCAACACGCATATCCGATGGCGCCTGGGTCGTTCCCGTGGCAAAGGGATTCTGACTGGGTGCCAACCCGGAAGCAGCGTGTGCAAGGCCGGAAGTCAGCAGCATGGTTGCCGCGATCAGGCCAGTTGATTTGATCAAAGTCTTCACGATGGGTCTCCTACCCAGTCCGGAGCAAGCCGGCTTGGTGGTAACGGAACTTGAGCCTGTGGACGGAACCAGTATCGCAGGAAGCCCATTCCGTTGAACTGTTCATAGTCGCGGGCATTGTCAAAACCGAGGGTTGCGCCGATCGATACCTGAGGTGCCAGCATGTACTCGAATTCACCGCTGAGGTTGAACCCCAGGCCGGTGACGCTTTGCCCCTCATAGCGAGACTCCACGGGCAAAGTCGGTTCATTCTGCTGGAACTCGACCAAGGCTGATTGCAGTGCATCACTCGTGGGAAAGTACGCCGCATCATCTTCGCGGAAGGACTGGAT
Organism: Pseudomonadota bacterium; assembly: GCA_036156195.1. Lineage (GTDB taxonomy): Bacteria > Pseudomonadota > Gammaproteobacteria > Nevskiales > OUC007 > Abyssibacter. The sequence goes on from JAYZUZ010000012.1 coordinate 173,351, forward strand.
GCCCAGAGCACCCGAAACCCGGTACGACCAGCGATCCTGCCGTCCCAACCACTCAACCGGCACACCCAAACTCAGATAAAACTGGGGGCTGAAGTACCCACCATGTCCGAACGTGAAATAGCGAATATTGTGTTCGTAGAAAAATGAGGTTGCGTTAATCCCCCAGGTCACGCGCATGTTGTCGCGATCAATCGCCCGACTGTAAAAACCAGCGCCGACCTCAAACTGGGTGTTGTCGAGAACATTGTTGCCCTCTAATACATAATAGGCGGCATTGGTGTACAAACCGTTCGGGCCACCATCGTAGGCAAGGTCCAACCGCCCGCCCGTGCGCATCACCCCACCCCAGTTCACGCCGAGCGCGGGATCAAACGCACCTGCATAGGACAACAGGCTATCGGAGACGGAACGGCGCGACAGATCGAGCTGCCAGACCAGATCCCCGGTACGTGGTGCCCAGCGTATGCCGCCCTGTAGGTCCTCTTCACGAAAGCCGATGGGCGTGGAGCCAACATCCAGACGCAGGTTGGCGACATCGTAGACGAGACCGACGGCGACACCGGCATCGTCCTGGGAGAAGCTCAGGTCCTCACGGTCGCCCGCCACCACGCCTTCAACCAATGGAAGTGCCCCGAAAAAAGCCAGCTCCCGTCCGTCGAGATTGCCCGCATCAAGAAAGACAGGGACAGCACGCAGGCGCACCCTACCGGCCGCAGGCGCAAACGAGAACTCAACCGGCAACTCAAGATCGGTCAGTTCATCCAGTCCAGGCTGTCCGTCCCGTGTGCGAAGGCTGAGGCCACCCGCACCATAGGCGCTGCGCTGGGCTCGAATCTCGGATATCTCGCGAAGAATGTCGTCGCGGGGGTCGGTCGCCACCAGCCTGGGTCGCTGCCGCGGAATCTGGGACGGAGCCGGTCGCAACGGTTCGCGAGCCGGATATTCGTAGATCACCGGTGGTCGCTGGCTGGATGGCGGCGCTGGAACCGATTGGTAAGCCGGGGCAACGGATCGCGTGGGCGGGGGTATAACCCCTGGATTTGCCGGATAAGGGACCGTACCTGGAGCGGTTAGTGATTCATCCAGCGTATACGGAGCCGACTCATAAATGACTTCGCCCTCGGATGGTGCTTGAGGGCGAATCGGGTAACTACGGTATGTCTCGGGACTTCGCGTATCAGTCTGCGGCGAAAGCGTCGCATCGAACCGATTCGCCGACAAGGTTGCCGGAGAATCTCTGGGCTCTCCCGGCCGCCCCTGTGCAGGCATTCCGACGGGCTGCGCGCCAAACCCTGTGCCATCGGCCCGCAGCCCGCCTGTTTTACGGATCTGAGCTGCAGCACCACCGGACACCAAGGCACGGTCATCATGGAGCCGTGTATCCAGCGCCAGTTCAGCGCCCCTCTTCAGACCGAGCTGCGCACGTTCCGGGTCGATGAGGTAGAGCGTGGGAGCGTGGCGCCAGCTATCGGTGCCACCCAGTTCGCCGCGATTACTCTCAGCATCCAGTGCCAATGCCTGTCGGAAATACTCCAGTGCGCGGCCGTCCTGCCCCTGGATGCGGGCAAGCCGTCCTGCAAGCGCATAGAGCCGCGCGTTGCCAGGCTCGCGCTCCAGTGCCTGGGCCAGCAGCGATTCTGCCCTGTCGTACTGCTGTAGAGAGATCGAGGCCGCAATCGCCCCTTTGTAGGCATCGATACTACTGGGATCGATGCGCAGAACGCGGTCGTAAATCTCGAGCGTCCGGTCGTATTCGTTGGCGTCGCTGTACAGCCGCGCCAGCGCCATCAGCAGCCGCGGATCGTTCGGGTTGACCTTGAGCAAGGGGTGCAAGTACTCGTAGGCCAGCGCCAAATCGCCCTCTTCGCGGATGACATCCGCCTGGCGGAGACGATGCGCCACCTGAAGATTCGCGAGATCCTGACGCTGTTGTGCGGTCAGGCTTGGCTCGTTCTGCAAGTCCTCAATCTGCACCTCGAACTCGGCGTCCTGTCTGAGTTTCAGAAGCAACGATGCATATTGCAGGCGTGTGCCAGGGTCGGGAACGGCTTGACGTGACAAGGCCATGCGCATGTACCGCAACGCCTCGCCCTCTTCACCAATCTCCGCCAGGGCCGTTGCCAAGGCACCCAGCAACTCAGGCGATTCACCCACCAAGGGTTCGATCTGTCGCAGAATCTGTGCAGCTTGTTCCGGTCGTCCGAGGCGTGCGAAGACGGCCGCGCGCTCGCTTTGATAGCGAACCCACAACCGGCGTTGCAGATTGTTCATGTAATCGGTGCGCGACTGCAGTGGCACCTGTTCCAGCAGTTGCAGCCCTTCGTACCAGCGCTGATTTTCGCTAACAAGCAAGGCCTTGACGTACAGGGCTTCCGCCATACGCGGACTGGAATCCAGCAAGCCGTCAATGAGTGTATTGGCTTCCCGCGTCCGACCCTGGCGCTGGTACAAGCGGGCCAGATCCAGCCGCACCCAGGGGGACTGCGGATCGAGAATCAGCGCTTCCTTGAGCAAGCGCTCGGCCTCAGCAAAGTTCTGTGCGCTCGTCGCTTCGCTGGCCTGATCACGCAGATACTGTGCCTTGAGAGTAGCCAGATTGCCGAGTTCGCCACGCTGTTCCTGTGGCACACGTTCTGCAAGCGCGAGCGCTTCCCGCATGCGGCCCTGCTGCGTCAATACGCCGATCAGACCACGCAGTGCGTTCACGTTGTTCGGCTGCACGGACAGAATCGCGCGGAATGCGGCATCCGCCCGGTCCAGATAACCGGCCTCGGCATACAAGTCACCCAGCGAACTTCTGACGCTGAGTTCATTCGGCCGGTCTGCCGTTGCCTGCTCATAGAGCTGAATGGCCCGTTCCGACTCACCAGCCGCACGCGCGGCTTCGGCCTGCCTCACAACCGTCCAGAAGCGAGCGCTGTCCAATGCTTCGGACCAGCGCTGACCCCGCTTGGTGTCTGCGGCACGCGCACGCTCAAGATACTGAACGGCCAGGGCAAACTGCTCCTGACGAAGCAGGATGATGCCGATGCCACCGAGTGCATCCGGGTTGTTGGGCTCGTTACGCAGAACTTCCTGAAACTCGGTGTACGCGAGATTGAGGTCACCTGCATTGAGATTCCGGTAGGCCTCGGCCACCAAGTCGTCTTCGGTTTCTTCGACGGGACGGTTCAGAGACGCCAGACGCCGGGACAGTTCGGCATCCTGCCCGAACCGGTTGAGATAAGCCCGGTAGTAGCGCTCATCACCAGCCTTGGGTGATAACCAGACCAGGGCCTGGCGCCAGGCAGCCCGCGCCTGCTCGGCGACAACTGCATTGTCCACAAGCTGCGCAAGGTCACTAATGCCCTGACGGCGCGTCTCTTCGCGGTAAGTCAGATGCTGGGCCAGCGCCAACTGATAAATCGGCTGGTCCGGATAGGTCTTGGCGAGCTGTGCAAGCCCGGAACGCGCCTCACCCCACCCGTTCGTGGCACCCGCCAGGGTCTGGTAGTACTCCAATGCGAGTCGTCCGTCAGGTGCCACATCTCCAAAGGCTTGGCGATAGGCCTGCACCGACTTGTCGTACTCGCCGTTTTGCGCGAGTTGGCGAGCCTGATCAAGCTGACGCTGGTCGATGGCGCTCTGGGCAATCGCTGCCCTGAGTTCACGCACGCCCGGATCATTGGGAGCAGCCTGCATGAGCTGGTCAAGGTATTGCTGCGCAACCCCCGGCCGGCCGGCGCGCGCTTCCATGGCCCCCAGTCCGGACAAGGCTGCCGGATTACTCGGATCCGATTGCAGCAGCTTTTGCCAGGCCTCGCGCGCTAGATCGAAGCGCCCGCGGTTTTCCCAGTAACGGGCCTGCTCTGCAACGCGGGTTTCGGCAGCGGTCTGCGCATACAGCGGGGCGGAGCACGCTACAGCTAGCACTGCGGCCGTTAGCAGTCCCCGAAAATCAACCAGCATGAACGCTCCCATTTAGGAATGATTCGACCCGTTTCATCGAAACGGTACCAGCCGTCCAACTGGCCTTCCCCGAACAATGACAATACGTGATCGTAATATGCAGGCACATCGCCGAGCAGCCCCCCGCGATCAGCCGCCTCTATCAATAATTGCTGTGCTTCTAAGGCCTTATCATCCCCCAAAGCGTTGAGATAAGGCAACAAAGCCGCACTAAACCCGACGGGAGAGCCCTGCGAGAGCACCTCGCCAGTCAACACATCCACGCGCTCTGGAGGTCGCGGAGCGACCGCCAGTAAATCATGCATCCCATGGAGTGCCGCAAGACTGTCTGAGCCTGGCGTCATGCCCGCCCACAGGTACACCCGAATCGCATCATAACTTCCGTGTGGCTCAGTTCCTTCGGGAAAGGCCACCCCTTCCGGTCCATAAACCACCCAATCTGGAGCCAGTCCACGCGCTTGTGCCAGGCTGATCACCAATGCGGTGTGGTTTCGGATCAACGCGCGCCAGGGGCCGCTGGGTTGATGCTCGGCAAGGTAACGAAACTGGAACTCGGGCAGATAACTCGGATTGAGCCGGTATCGGCCGCCACCAAGATCAAAGCCCTCCGGCGCTGGGAGCATGAACTCAAGACCATCACCCGACTTGATGACCGTGCGACGGACGATTTGTCCAAGCAGTTTGTCCGCGATGACGGCGTACTGCGGCACATCCCAGAGTCTTGACGCCTCCAGCAAGGTATAAGCGATCCAGAGATCGGCGTCGGTGGCCGGATTGGCATCAATGACGCCCCAGCTACCGTCATCGCGCTGCCCCCATAACCAGGCGGGCAAATGCGCTGTCAGGCTGCCCTGTGCCAGATTGTGTGTCGTCCAGGACAGAATCGACGCAAACGTTTGGGGTTCATTGGCCACCAGCGCAAAAAACAAACCGTAGGCCTGGCCCTCGGACGTCGACCGGGCGCCGTCGGTTCTGTCAATCACGCGACCATCGGCCTGAATGAAGTGGGTCTTGAACGCCTCCCACCGATGCCAGGATCGCTCGAAAACGCTGCAGCCTGGCAATCCCGTCGCCATCACCAGCGCCAGGCAGAGCCCGGTCAACGACCGGGCTCTTGTCGGAGTGACGAATGCCCTAACGCTTGCCTTCATGCCGGGCAATGGCCATCCGTCGTAAGGTGCGATAAAGCACGGCCGCGACGATTAGCGCAATGATCAGCATCAGGATCAACATGCCCAGCGGTTTGGTGGAGAACCAGTGTTTCAGCGCCATGATCAGAGGCAGGCGGCCTACTTTGTACTGCGTGCCCAGGCGGTAGTGATTGATCTCGGAGCCATTGAGCAGCACCAGATCCCCCTGCAGAAACTGACGGTCACCTGGATCCAGCAGCAGATTGGCGACTTCAAGCAACCGCTCGTCCTGACCGGCGGTGAGCACCACGACTGTTTTCTCCGAACTCACCGGGGATTCAAAACTCATCATGGCGCCGAGGGCATCCCCTGCTTCGAGCAAAACCTGACCTGCATGGTCCACAGCCGCTTCGAGGTCATAACCACGCCAGCGTCCCAGCAACCGCTCGATTGGACCAATCACCCGGAGCCGCGCTGTACCGCCCACCAGACTTAGCGGCATGTCATCCGCCCATTGCTCCAATAAGGGCTGATTGCCGGCCGATCCCAGCACCAGAACGTTCTTGCCCTTGATTGCACCAGTGTCGGCACCCTGCGTCAGGGTGACGCGTGTGGCCGGATACCCGGTTGAGTTGCCGAGATGCCCCATCAGGGCCAGGTAGGTTGCGATTTCGCTGGTGCCCAGCCTGCTCGGTAGTGCAATCGCCGTTTCCGACATGTCGGCCAATCGGCTGTAGGGGTAACCGCCATTGGCGAATAGCGACAACTCCGGCAGGGCGGTGTAATGCGGGAAGTCGCTGAAATCAATCTTGGACCCTGGATCAACCACGCCGCGCAGGTTATCCAGAACCACATCCTTGCAGCGGTCCTGCTTCTGCCGTTCAAAGAAGTAGTGGAACTGCAGTTGATTGCTGCCAGTAATCTTGAAGTACGGAATATTGACTTTTGTTTCGTTGACAGAATCCAGTTCGCTCAGGAACGGAATCTGAATTCTGCGTTTGAGCCCACCGGCAGCGTTGGAATCGTTATCGCTTGCGAGCGGGATGGCATCGACAAATTCATTGTTGATGTTGACGTTTAAGGTCGACTTCGGACCAATCGTCGGGGTGTAACGATACTTCAGCTCCATCGGTACGCCATCGCTTTCCCAGGCGTAGAGATCCGGTGGCACGTGGAAATTGACTCGGATCAAATCCGGGTACAGTCCTCGGACCTCGAGATCTCGGCTGCTGACCAGTTCGCTGAAGAGCACAGGCCGATCGGTGGGTACCCAACGTGGCGCATCGTAGGGCTCACGCGGCTTGGGCTCCTCAAGGCTGCGAATGACAGCGGTTTCCCCAGCCAGCGCCTCCGCCCCCAGGCTTAACGCCTTTGCAGCCGTGATCATGCCTTCAGGTGAGGCCCCCGACACAACAAGCAACTTGGACGTATTGTTTCGCGGGTTGTTCACCATCGACACCGTCGAGGTCCCGTTGCTGGGCAGCGTATAGCCACCCACACGCGCCCCGGCCCCGCCGATGACAACGGCATGGCCCTCTGGCAACTCGCCATTGAGAATCACAGGGAACTTGGCGCCTCGGTAGGCCGCCTGCGCACCAAACCACGACGCGACGATGCCGGCCGCCTTCATCTCTTCGATGCTGGGCTCTGAGGCGAAGACGAACGGGAGTTCCAGTGTGCTCTGGTCACGACGGTCAAAGAACGGCTGCGGCAGCAGGTTCAACTCGTTCGCAAGCAACAGGGGCTGCGTGGTGAGTGTGAGGCTGCTGTTCTTGCTGATATTTGCCCATAGCGATGTATGGGCCGGATCTTCGCAGTCGTAGGTGTAGTGCCCGATGAACTGCAGCAAGATTGTGTTGTATCGCACGAACAATCGTGGGTCGATATTAAACGTATGCTCCCCACCACTGGCCGTCTCCTCGCTCAATGGAATGGTGGTTACCAGCTCCGTGTTCACGAATACGTTGATATGGGACAGTTCAAAGACCAGAGACGGCGAATGCGCGTAGCGCAGTGTCATTTGCGCCTGGGTAATCACCTCATCATCCCGGACCGATACCGGCAATGAGATTTCTCCCTGGATACCCCGTAACCGGATGGAATCCTGAATCCCGCTGAGTTCTTGAAGGTCAAGGGTGCGCGTCACCGTCGGCAACGTCGTGTTGCGCTTCGCCTGTTGTGTCTGGGCCTGCGCGTCATCCGGCGCGATCGCAAGCAAAGATGTCGCCAGCGCTAGCATGGCACCGGTGGCAGTCACTCGACGCACCAGCCGGGTCGCTCCCCCAACCAACCCAGACCAAAACCGGCCCAAATACATTTCGATCACGCGATAAACCCCGTAGTAGCCGAAGGACAACACTTCTAAGAATGCTCTGCCTGGATGATCCACATCACGATTCTGGGCCCAGGTGACCCAGGCATCCGCTCTTCCAAAAATACAGTGAAGCAAGTGCTTCTCCTGTTCAATGTCGAGTGGCTCAAATTGGACGCTCAGGGTATCGCCGACGGAACGCGTCACCCGGCAATCCCAAGCAATATCCGAGGTGCTGGGCAGCACCTGCACCCACACTTCGCTGCCCATTGGCAACTGGGTGGGACGCTCCAGCCTGACCGCACAGCCACCCTCGGAGAGGTCCAGCGTGCGGGCGGATAAACGCGTTCCATCCGGCAACGTCACCTCGGCTTCGAGATCGGACTCCACGCGGATGGTTCGCCGCACCTGCTTGCTTTCCCAGGCGACGGCCAGCGCAGCTCCGATGATGATCAGGTTATAAACCGACCAGCTCATGTTCAGAATGACGGTGTCAATCTCGTGCGTGCTCCAGAAGAACAGGCGTCCCACCCCGATGATGACTCCGCCAAGATTGGCAGCCACCAGGATTAGATATGGGATAGCCATCTTCTGATCGAAGTATTCGTGTTCGACGATGCCACCCTTGGCGGTCACGTTGAACGAGCCCAGCTTTGGATTGATGATGGCGAGCAATGTGGGTGCCGTGATGTACGACGCCAGAACGGTCTCGTACACCTCGGCCCAGAATGAATGCCGGAACGGCCCCTGCAACCGCGAGTTGGTCATGTTCGCGATGAGCAAATGAGGCAGCGCGTACGCCGCAATCATCAAGGCCTGTGCCTGAATGATCTTGGCGTCGAACAACAGATAGGACAACGGCGCCGAGAGAAAAACGATTCGCGGCAGCCCGTAAAAGAAGTGGAGCATGGCGTTGGCGTAACAAAGCCGTTGCCCGAAACGCAGCCCTCGCTTAAGAAAGGGATTGTCGGTCCGAAAGATCTGCGCCATGCCGCGCGCCCAGCGGATGCGCTGGCCGATATGCGCCGACAAGGACTCAGTTGCGAGTCCAGCCGCCTGGGCGACATTGATATACGCCGAGCGCCAGCCGCGTCGATGCATCTTCAACGCTGTATGGGCATCTTCAGTCACCGTCTCAACGGCGACGCCTCCGACCTCCTCCAGTGCTTCCCGCCGTAAGACGGCGCAGGAACCGCAGAAAAAGGTGGCATCCCAGAAATCGTTACCGTCCTGCAGCAAGCCGTAGAACAGCTCGCCCTCGTTCGGAACCTGCTTGAACGTGCCGAGATTGCGCTCAAAGGGGTCCGGTGAGAAAAAATGGTGAGGCAACTGCACCAAGGCCATCCGGGGGTCCTTGAGGAACCAGCCCACCGACACCTGCAAAAACGAGCGTGTGGGGATGTGATCGCAATCGAAAATCGTAATCAGGTCGCCCGATGTTTTCGTCAGGGCTTTGTTGATATTGCCGGCTTTGGCGTGGGTGGATTCCTTGCGTGGCAGGTGGGTAACCCCAACCTCGCGACAGAAATCCCCGAACTCATCACGGCAGCCATCGTCCAGGACATAGACATTCATCTTGTCCTCGGGCCAATCCATTTGCATGGCTGCGAGCACCGTAGGGCGTACCACCTCGAGGGGCTCGTTGTAGGTCGGGATGAATACATCGACCGTCGGCCACTCATCCGTATCTTCCGGCAACGGATACGGTCGGCGGTGCAGGGGCCACAAGACCTGGAAATACCCGAGAATGAGCACCAGCACGGCGTAGAACTCGGCGAGTATCAGACCGATGGCAAAGAACAGGTCAACGTAGGTGACGCCGGGCACGCCGAAGCCAATGGTCTCGGTGACCCGCCAGTAGAAATACCGGAACGAGGTCAGCAACGAGATCATCATCAGACAGATGGAGATCAAGTGGCCCTCGTACCGTCGCAACCAGGAACACAGGGCGAACGAGCCGACCGCGAAGACGGCCTGCCAGAACAGACCGACGGGCGTGGTGATGATGAGCCAGACCGGCCCGGCAGCGATGACGATCGCGATCAACAGCGCCAGACGGGAATCCAGCACTGGCAGGTTGGCGAGTTTTTCAACGTACCGCATGAACCCATCGGAGCGCCGCCAATCGGCCTCGGGCGTCATGGTGGACTGACCCATCTCCGAGGAATTGCCTCTCATTTCAGTGTCTTCTCCACCCAGGCGGCCAGCGCATCGAAGTCCGTCGCGGCTTTCCCATCCGGTTCGTATGCCATCACGGTTTGCTGTGCGGCCAGGGCTTCTTCGGCCGCCGCATCAAACCGAACGGCTTCGGGCACAAGGCGATCACCCAGGCGCTCGCCCAGCATGGCACGCACATCCCTGCACAGTACACGGCCTTCATTCATGCGGTTGAGCAGGAAATAAAGCCCGGCATAGCGCTGCGCCGCTTCGCCTGCATACGTCTCGATCCCCCGCTCTACCGTGGGGACGGTGATGAAGGACGCGGCATCTGGCAGCACGACGACAATAACCAGGTCTGCCATTTCGACTGCTGCACGTTGGAACGCAGAGGGCCCTGGGGGCGTATCGAAGAGCGTGTAGTCCGTCTGTTTCTGATCAACTGTGGCTAAGCCTTCGGCCAGCCAGCTGGTTCCGTCGACGACTGCGTGCTCGAAACGCTCGCGGTGGTGCTCGCTGAGGAAACCGTAGGGCAGGAATCGAAGTCCATCGACACCCTGGCGAACCACCTCGGACCAAGGTTCGGAGCGTAGGGTGGCTGACGCCAGCCCCTCCGGAGACACCGCATCTGATGAGAGATGAAACTGCAAGGCATTCTGCGCGTCCAAGTCGACTGCACACACACGCCGCCCACGCCCCGCCAGAGCTTCGGACAAGTTCGCCGTCACAGTCGTTTTCCCGACTCCACCTTTGGGCGACACGATGGCAATTCGTTTGGAGCGTTTGCTCGACTTCCCCAGCATCTTCCCCTGCAGTCCTTGTTCCGGTATCGGGTTGGGTTCAGGCGCCGAACTAGTCGACTCTGGATTTTTCAAGACGCCCAAAAACCGAAGGCAGGCGTTGATCCAACTGACTCTCCGCCACCACGGGCGCTTCTCGGCGTTCATATCGCAGCTTCAGCTTTGCTCCTTCATGCCGCCGCGGGGCCGGTGGCTGTCCCAGGCGCCCCATTAACTTTGCGATGGCACCACTGCTCGGCCGTCGTGCAGCGACGGGTTCCTCGGATGATTCTCCACGATCAGCGTGCTCGCGCATGTCGGTCATCGTAACCTCCTGCCCTGCTGCAGCCTCGGCTTGTGTTGCATCGTCAACGGATTCTGCGACCGCAGCTTCGTGTGCAGAATCTTCTTCCGACGCTCGCGAATCCTCAGCGGTGTCAACCGGCGACGCAGATCGCTTGACGCTGTCGACAACACGCTCGGACCCCCGAAGCAAAGCCGCCAGACTCCCCGCCCGCTTGAGCCGGTCGGTGTCTGCCTCCTCGGCTGGGTCCGGCGCATGGGACCACTCGCCCAGTTCGACAGGTTCATCGGGAATCTCTGCCACAGGAAACGTCTGATCCCCCAGCTTTGCCAGCAGGGCCCAGCGGTCCGGACTGACCTCGATCTCTTCAACGGCTGCATCAGTGGCATCCGCACGATCCTCTGTCGCACCCTCGTCCACTGCAGCTAGCGGCTCATCCGATTCAAAAACCTTAGCCGGCTCCGAAGCCTCGCCGCTGACCTCAGCCTCAGCCTCTGCGGCCTCGGCTTCCGTCGCGTCCTCAGCAGAAGTTTCAGGCGCTTCGGGCATTCCCGGTGGAGGGATATCGGGACGGTCTTCTGCACGCTGAACACGCGGTGGCGGCGGCATCTCTTCTGGAGCGACGACCGGATCCGCGGCCTTCTGCTTGCGCGATGCTTTGCGACTCGAGGGTTTCCGCTCACTGGACGATGACGCATCGTCGCCCTTGATGTCGCGGTAGGTCGACGGGTCAAGACCCAAATGAGCGAACAGGTGTTTGACGTCTTCGCCCTTGTTACTCATGCATCCATTCCAAAGTGGCCGGAGCTATCCGAACAGTGAGCGGTGTGCGAGACGGAAGCGATAGCTGTCGACCTCGCCTTCCTCGATTTCGATCTGGCGCAGCACGAGATCGTCGCCCGCACCAAAGGCCTCGAACCAGCGGCTGTAAATGCCTTCCAGCAAGGCGCCAGACCACGAGATGCCGGCTGCACCAAAGGCCGCGCGAAACGGTGCGCAGTCGTGAACAATCTCCAGACTGGTCTGCACATCCTTGAAACGAACCAGCCCCCAATGCCAATCGGACCAGATGGCATTAGCCGCCTGCTCCATCTCTTCGAGCGTATTGGCCTCAGCCGGTTGAACCGACTCACCCATGCGCCGACCCAGCACGTACATGAACGACTGAATTTCGTCGTCCGACATCTGCTCGGCCAGTTCTTGTGCCAGCGCACCGAGGAAGGTTCGCCACTGCCGCCCGCATTGCTGTTCGGAAAAATAGGCCAGATGGCTGCCGAAGCTGTTCGACATGCAGATTCCTCGTACACGAGATCAATGATTTACGCTGCTTTTATAACACAGACCACCCGTGAATAAATCGTGAACCCGAGAATAAAAAGTCCTTGCAGTGCTATGATTTAGCGCAGGTTTAAAGCTCAGGGCACCCCATCTTGGCGAAGCGCAACCCCCACTACGACGTGATCGTCATCGGCAGCGGTCCGGGCGGCGAAGGAGCCGCCATGATGGCCGCAAAGAATCGGCGATCCGTCGCGGTGATTGAACGGTATGTGGATGTCGGCGGCGGCTGCACCCACTGGGGCACTATCCCCAGCAAGGCGCTCCGACATGCAGCGCGGCGCTACTCCGAGATTCGGCGCGAGCCGCTTTATCAGGAGTTTCGTAAGCATCTGCATCTGACCTATCCGGAGATCCTCCGGACGGCAGATAGCGTCATCGCGCGACAGACCAGCCTGCGCCGCGCATATTACGAACGTAATCATGTGCCGCTGATAGAGGGCACAGCCCGACTCACCGGGCCCAATTCGGTTGAAGTCACCGCGCCGGGTGCCCAGGCGCAGACGATGACCGCCGACGCCATCATTCTGGCCACAGGGTCACGCCCCTACCGGCCGCCTGAACTGGACTTTTCCCATCCGCGTATCCGCGACAGCGACACGATCCTGCAATGTGAAGAGCATCCGCGCTCCATCACGATCTATGGTGCCGGCGTCATCGGTAGCGAATACGCTTCGATCTTCAGCCATCTGGGCATCCGCGTGAACCTGGTCAACACGCAGTCGCGGCTGCTGTCCTACATGGATGATGAGATCACTGAGGCCCTGTCCTATCACCTGCGTGATCGCGGGGTCACGATTCGACACAACGAGAAAATGGCGCGCGTAGAACCGCGTGATCACGATGTTGTCCTGCACCTGGAGTCCGGCCGGCGCATCAAGTCCGACTACTTGCTGTGGGCGAATGGCCGAACCGGCAACACCGACTCACTGAATCTCGAGGCTGTCGGCCTGGAAGCCGATGGCCGTGGCCAGCTCAAGGTCAATGAGCAACACCAGACCGAAGTGCCTTCTATTTACGCCGTCGGCGATGTCATAGGCTTCCCTGCATTAGCGTCCAGCGCCTACGACCAGGGTCGGTTTGCCGCAGGACACATCGTGACAGGGGAAGCCCGGTCCCTGCGCTTTGACTTGATGCCCACGGGGATCTACACCATTCCGGAGATCAGTTCGGTCGGTCAGACCGAGCGTGAGCTGGCCGAGTCCGGCGTGCCCTATGAGATCGGCCACGCGTTTTTCAAGCACCTTGCACGGGCACAGATGGTTCGCGAAGAGGTGGGCATGCTCAAGCTGATCTTCCACGCCGAAACGCTGGAGATCCTGGGCATTCATTGTTTCGGCGAGGCCGCATCGGAGATTGTGCACATCGGTCAGACCGTCATGGCCCGGGGTGGGGAACGGCAGCTGCAACATTTCATCGACACGACGTTCAACTACCCGACCATGGCCGAGGCCTATCGCGTCGCTGCGCTAAACGGCATGAACCGCCTGATCTGACATCTGAAACAAGAAAGCCCCGGCGAACCGGGGCTTTCGTTCAAAGCACGCGTGGCTCGCTACTCTGCAATCGTGCGCAACTCAACGCGGCGGTTCAGTTCGCGTCCTTCCTCGGTGTCGTTCGTGGCAACCGGTTCGAACTCACCATAACCACGGGCCGTCAGCCGAGAGGCTTCAACGCCCTGGGAGACCAAGTAGTCGACCACGGACTGGGCACGCGACTGCGACAACTGGGTGTTGTACTCAGCAGCACCCCGCGAATCCGTATGGCCGGCCACCTCAACCAGAGTCGCCCGCTGATTCTTCAGCTTCTCGGCCTGGCGCTTGAGGACGATCTTGGCATTGGGCGTCAGAATTGCGGAGTCGGTTTCAAAAGTCACACCACGCAGCACAACCACCTCCTGCTGCTCGCAACCCTTGTCGTCCACCTTGACGCCCGGCGCGCTGTCCGGGCAGCGATCAAAGGTATCGGTGACACCGTCCCCGTCTGAATCCTTCTTCTGGGCCAAGGGACAGCCACTGGCGTTGACGACCGTGCCCAACGGAGTTGCCGGACACACGTCCTTTTGGTCGATAACGCCATCCTGGTCGGTATCAACCACACAGTCAGTCCGACCCGTTTGCGGGTCGATCACGGTCAGTTCGCAATCCTGCTTCGCGGGTGCGGCAGGGGTTTGGCCGAAATGCCAGGACAGGGGAATCTGCACCCCGATGTTGAAGCGCAGATCGTTGAGCAGGTTTTCATCGGCATAGTGCTCGTTGTTGAACTGCGCCATGTACCGCGCCTCAGCCCGCAACGCGATATTCCGCACCAGGGGCACGAGCACACCACCACCGGCATTCAACGCGGGGTGAATATCGTTGTTCGCGAGGATGTCATCTTCGGCCAGCCCAATTCCTGCCAGCACGAAGGGCTTGACCGGCAACGCACCCACATAGGCGCTCAGGTCGTAAACATAGTCAACAAACACACCGAACTGGTAGTCGTCCTCGCCGTCCAGATCGCGCTCCAGCGCGTTGCTGTAGAGACTGACTTCCAGTGCACTGGCAGTGTTGGACAGCGGAAAGCCGAGCCGCAGACGGGCACCCACACCATCGTCGTTGGCACGGGTTGAGTCCACAGACACGAACTCGCCGGCAACGCCGACGTAGGGGATACGAGCGTCGTCAGGTGTCACGGCGGCCGCTGGGCCAGCCAAACAGGCGCTGACGAATGCCGATGCGAACAGCATACGGTTCATGGGTTCTTCCTTGAGGTGGATAAGTCTGACGGTCTGCTCACCCTCGTCCCGACTGATTCCCCGGGGGCAAACGGTGGTCATTGCAGCCGATATGCCCAGATTATCATGCAAGCGACAGATTTCAGTTGCGTGACCCACCCTGCGCCCGCATCGCATCAACACATCCGCTGACCAGACGCGGACCGCGATAAATGAATCCCGTGTAGAGCTGGATCAGATCCGCACCCGCGTCGAGCTTGGCCACCGCATCGCCCGGCGACATGACACCCCCGACACCCACCAGGGCACAGCCGTTACCGACATGTTGCCGAAGCACACGGAGAACGCGCGTGGATGCCTCGCGCACCGGAGCGCCGCTTAAACCGCCTTGTTCATCAGCGTAACGGGCCCCTGCGACCTGGTCGCGCTGGATAGTGGTATTGGTCGCAATGATGGCATCAAAGCCAAACCGCAGAACCACATCGGCGATACTGCGTACCGCGTCGTCGGTGAGATCGGGCGCGATTTTGAGCGCCACCGGCACCCGCTTGCCGGAAGCATCCATGAGGCGCGACCGGCACTGCGCCAGCCCGTTCAGCAAATCAACCAAGGCATCACCGGCCTGCAGATCACGGAGCCCCTTCGTGTTGGGCGAGGAGATATTCACCGTGAGGTAGTCGGCATCGCGGTAGGCTGCTTCCATACCCAATTGGTAATCGGCGAGCGCCTGGTCAGCCGGCGTGTCGGCATTCTTGCCCAGATTAATTCCCAGCTTGGCACCCGCGCGATCGCTGCGACGCACATTCCCGAGCACGACGTCCAACCCGTCATTATTGAACCCCAGGCGATTGATGATGGCCTCATGCTCCGGCAGACGAAACATCCGAGGCTTGGGGTTGCCCGCCTGCGGCCTGGGCGTCACCGTCCCAACCTCCACCAGCCCGAAACCGAGCCGCGACCACGCGTCTATACAGGTAGCGTTCTTATCCAGGCCTGCAGCGAGTCCAACCCGATTGCGTACCCGTAGTCCCATCACCTCACAGGGATCCTCGACTGCCTGGGAGAAGAGACCCGCGAGCGACGGTGCCCGGCTCAGCGCAGCCAGTGTCAGGTGATGTGCCTGTTCGGCATCGAGGGAGAACAACAACGGACGTGCAAGCGCGTACATGAAAAAAACCGGTCAATTTTGCGGGCAGCATAGGCGCTCCGCACCGGCCTAGCCACAGAGCGCATGCGCGTCGCCGGACCAGCACGCTCGGCTCCCCGCCGCATTGACGGCACGCCGGCCTATCCGGCACAGTTCCCGCCAGAACAACGACTTTAAGCCATCTGGGGGCTGACCATGCTGCGCATCCAAACCGTGATCATGTTCTTGGTGCTTGTCGGTGTCTGTTTCGGCACGGTGACTACGCTGAACGTATTGATTGATCGGAGCGTTCAGGAGACCCGTACGCAGGGAGCCACCGCCGAGCAGGTCTTTGGTTCCACTGCGCCTGCGGCACTCACGTCAAAACCTGAAGCGTCTGCGCAGCCGTCCTCGGCAGAAGCAGAGATTCGCCGGGTGGCGCGCGCCGTTGCGCTGGCCGCAGCGCAGCAGGTCGCCGCCGACGTGGCACGCGCGGAAGTCGCCGACCAGCTCTAGCTTTTCCCGCGCGCTCTGCGCGCCTCGTACCGTTGATCGAGTCTCATGACTGAATCCCATCGCATGCGCGGCGGGGCACTGGGTGCCCTGTTGACGCTCATCGCTGTTGTCATTGTTGCTGTCGTCGTCTTCCTGGCGGTGGACGTTTTCTTGTTTGACTCGGCTACTGTCAAACGCGTGCGAGGCGACTCCAGCTCCTTGTTCACGGAGCAAACACAAGCGGATTCCCTGAGCGCCGCAGACGCTGTCCGTATCGGTCGCGAGGAGGCCGAGAAAGTCGCAGCCTCCGCTGCTCGCGACATGGCACGTCAAATGGCTCGCGGCGAGATCGCGAGGAAAACCGGAGACAATGTTGAGCAGGCGACCATCCGTATGACGCAGGCCCCTGCCCTTTCCGAACTCAGCGGTACCACGCAGCTGGCCGCCCGCGAAGCCAAGCGCGTCGCGGAGCGAATTGCCCGCGAAATTGCGGCCAACGTCGCCACAGACGAATTAATGGCCTATGTCGATGCAGTAACAGGCGTTGCAGAGCCCACACCACAGCTCGTCGACGGACAGACAGAGGCTGTCGATTCCCCCGCAGGTGACACCCCTGCAGGGGAGACCGCGGACGCTGATTCCGAAGACGCCCAAGCCGACGACATGACCGCGCAGGCGCCGTCGGATACCCCGCGCCCCGAATCTGGTACCGACGCGAATGCCGCCGCGGCCAATCCCGAAGAAATCGCGACTGCGTCGACGCCGGCATCCGCGTCTGCACCTGCGCCCTCGGAACAGACTGCACCCCGGTCAGCGCCCCGCCGCCCGGCCGCGCCTGCGCCCCAGCCCAAACCCCAGCCATCCGCCGTGGATCTCAAGCCATGGTGGCCGACGACCGCGGTTAGCGACCAGGTCTTGTCACTGCGTTTCGCTGGAGAGGCTCAGGCCGATGATGCCGGCTTGGCATTGCTGTTTACCGCGCCCCCCGCCTCGCTGGACGCGGTGTCCGACCATGTGCGTGTACTGGATGACCAGGGGCGCTCCGTGACGATTCGATGGAGTACCGCCCGCAATCCAGCCCTGGTCCAAAGCCAATCGCTGCCAATCGGACGTTATGTCGTCATCATCAGCGAAGAACTCACGGCCCGTGACGGTCGCCCGATGGTCCGCAAGCTCGAAGGCCCGGTGTTCATCGGCGGATAAGGGTTTGCGACTTAATCCCCGTACATCCGGGGGTTGAACGCGAGGATCCGACCGGGTTCCAGCTTCAGATAGGGCGTGTCGCTGGCCTTTGCGACCCGATAGGCTCGCGGGGGCACATCCGGCTTGAACAAGGGCATACCGTGGTGGCCCGAGGACGGATCGCCAAAAAATCCTTCGCCGGCGTCACCGAAGTATTCGTTGCCTTCAAAACGGCCGTCCTGTCGCGCAGCTGCACTGCCTCCAATCAGGCAGAACAAGCAAACGCCAAGAGCCACTGCACGCATGTCGGGAGAGGGTTCGGACCTGGGTCGAGTATAGCCCGACCGCTACCGCGCTGGTTCGCAACATCCTGCCAGCAGAGGTAGAGTCGAGGTCACCGCGTCCTTGAGGTCAGTGCGTCCAGGCGCCCTGCGGCGGTGCCGACGGCAAGCTGGCTTCATCGACTACATGTGACTTTCGGCCACAAGGACATCGTTGATGCTCAAGAACCAGGTACAGCTCATCGCCTATCCCAATCGTATGGGAGACAGTCTCGGCGACCTCTACGACATCCTGGAACAGCACTTCTCCAAAGCGGTAGGCGGTGTACACATCCTGCCCATTTACCCTTCCAACGCCGATGGCGGCTTCTCACCGCTGACCCACAAGGAAGTCGATCCCAGCTATGGCGATTGGGATGATGTGGAGCGCATCTCGGCCAAGTACGACCTCTGCCTGGACCTTACGCTCAACCACATCTCGGACGAGTCCGAGGAGTTTAAGGACTTCATCGCCAAGGGTTACAAGTCTGAATACGCCGACCTGTTCGTCCATATACACGACATGGGCGAGATCACCCCGGACGACATGGCCAAGATCCATATCCGCAAGGAGAAGGAGCCATTTCGCGACGTGCAGTTCGCCGATGGGTCGGAAGGCCAAGTGTGGTGCACCTTCACGGAACATCAAATCGATTTGAACTACAAGTCGGAAAAAACCTATGCGCTGATGGAGGAATACATCCAGTTCCTCACCGACCGCGGCGTCAAGCTCTTCCGCCTGGACGCCTTCGGTTATACCACCAAAATCATCGGCACCAGTTGCTTCCTGGTCGAGCCACGCGTCTACGAAATACTCGAATGGATCAACAATGTCGCACGTGAGCACAATGCCGAAGTGCTACCCGAGGTGCACGACCACTCGAGCTACCAGTTCGCCATCGCCAACAGAGGTATGTGGGCCTACGGCTTCGCCCTGCCCCCATTGCTGCTCTACACCCTGCTGGACAATAACACCGAATACCTAAAGAACTGGCTGCGGGTGTGTCCGCGCAACCAATGCACGGTGCTGGACACGCACGACGGCATCTGCATCCCCGACGTCGAGGGCATTCTGCCCAAAGACAAAATCCAGGCCATGGTGGACAACGTGCAGGATCGCTCTGCCGATCCGATACTGCGGCGCTCGGCTGCGAACGTGCACAGCGTCGGGGCCATCTACCAGCTTACTTGCACGTTTTATGACGCGTTGAAGCAAAATGACGACGCTTACATCTGCGCCAGAGCGATCCAGTTCTTCGCTCCGGGCATCCCGCAGGTGTACTACGTCGGCTTGCTTGCCGGCATCAATGACGACGCGCTCATGGAACAAACCGGCGAACTGCGGGACATCAATCGCCAGTTCTACAGCCGCGAGCAGGTCGATACGGCCGTCGAACAACCCGTCGTCAAGCGCCTGTTGAAGTTGATGGAGTTCCGCAACACATACCCCGCCTTCGATGGGCGGTTCGAACTGAACTACAGTAACGACAGCAGCGTTTCCATGGCATGGCGCAAGGGCGAGTACTACTGCAACCTGTTCGTTGACACGAACTTCAAGAAAGCCACGATCAAGTACTTCAATCCGAAGACGCGGATCAAGCTGAACATGACCTGCTAGGTCACTGGCGCCGATGCCGGATGCCGAGTCGGCTCCAGCATCGGCGTGCAAATCGCCTACAATCCCCGGCCGAATCGATTTGAGCACCGGGGAGTACCGCATGACCGTCATCCGTCAGGACGACCTCATTGACAGCGTTGCCGACGCACTGCAGTTCATTTCCTATTACCACCCGCTGGACTTTATTCAGGCGGTGCATGCGGCTTACGAGCGTGAGGAGAACCCCGCGGCGAAGGACGCCATGGCGCAAATCCTGATCAACTCGCGCATGTGCGCTGAAGGCAAGCGTCCGATCTGTCAGGACACCGGTATTGTCACGGTCTTCATCAAAGTCGGCATGAACGTACAGTGGGATGCCGAGCTGTCCCTGTCTGACATGATCAACGCTGGCGTACGGCGCGCGTACCAGCACCCGGACAACATTCTGCGCGCGTCGATACTGGCCGACCCGGCCGGCAAGCGCCAGAACACGCGTGATAACACGCCCGCAGTCATCCATATGGAAATCGTCCCGGGCGATACCGTGGACGTGCAGGTTGCAGCCAAGGGCGGCGGCTCGGAGGCCAAGAGCAAGTTCGTCATGCTCAACCCTTCCGACTCCATCGTTGATTGGGTCGTCAAGACCGTACCCACCATGGGCGCCGGCTGGTGCCCTCCCGGCATGCTCGGTATCGGCATCGGCGGCACCGCCGAAAAAGCCATGGTCATGGCCAAGGAGTCGCTCATGGACCCGGTCGATATCCAGGACCTGCGGGCGCGCGGGCCGCAGACCCGAGCCGAAGAGCTGCGACTGGAAATCATGGATGCGGTGAATGATCTCGGCATTGGTGCCCAAGGCCTGGGCGGCCTGACCACGGTCCTAGACGTGAAGATTCGTGACTACCCGACCCACGCGGCCAATCTCCCGGTAGCGATGATTCCGAATTGCGCGGCCACCCGCCATGCCCATTTTGTGCTGGATGGATCCGGACCGGCATTGCAGACACCGCCGTCGCTGGATGATTGGCCTGTGGTCAGCCGTGAAGGCGGCGGCAGCTCTCGTCGTGTCGATCTCGACACCGTCACCGCTGACGAGGTACGGAGCTGGAAGCCCGGTGAAACCCTGCTGCTCAACGGCAAGATGCTCACGGGTCGTGATGCCGCCCATAAGCGGCTGACCAGCTTGCTGGAGTCGGGTGAGGGCTTGCCTGAGGGTTTGGATCTCAAGGGGCGATTTATTTACTACGTCGGCCCCGTTGATCCGGTGCGCGATGAGGTCGTTGGCCCGGCCGGTCCGACCACCGCCACCCGCATGGACAAATTCACCGATGACATCCTGGAGCACACCGGCTTATTGGGCATGGTGGGCAAGGCGGAACGCGGCCCGATCGCCCGTGAGGCCATCAAGCGTCATCAGTCCGTTTACCTGATGGCGGTTGGCGGTGCGGCGTACCTGGTCTCCAAGGCCATCGTCGGCTCACGTGTTGTCGCCTTTGAAGATCTGGGCATGGAAGCGATCTACGAATTCGAGGTCAAGGACATGCCGGTGACGGTGGCCGTGGACAGCACCGGAGAGTCGGTTCACGAAACCGGGCCGGCCGAGTGGAAAATCCGGATCGAGGATCTCAAACGTAAGCGCTAGGCGCCGGATGATTGCCTGCACGGCCCTCGCTTGGCGGGGGCCGTGTCGTTTCCGGCCCTGTTATTCGACCTTGGTCGAAGACCCGGTAGAACTCGACTAAAGGCCAATAGACGCTACCAAAGCCCCGGCCAATGATCGCGGACACCAATAACAGGAGGAGACCCCATGTCCGCATTCCGTTTATCGGCCCTACCCCAAGCCATCATGCCGCTGCTCTTGCTCGGCGCCTGCCCCGCGCTTGCCCAGCCGGCTCCCGCCTCGGCGCCGCTGCTCCCAGCGGATGCAGCCCCGGCCCAGAAAGCGCCCCCCCATCGCAGCATGACCGTGGGCAAGACCACAGTATCGATCAAGGGATACATCAAGCTGGACGCCATGCTCACGGATTATGAAGCGCGTCCCGCCGCGTCGCTGGAACCACTGGGTCGGGATTACTACGCCGGCCCCCGCAGTGTGCCACTGGACGATGGCTCCGGTGGTCTGACGCTGTACGACATGCATGCCAAACAGACGCGACTCATCGTCGGCACGTCCACCCCGTTGGAGAACGGACAAACCATCAAGACGCATCTGGAGGTGGACTTCCAAAACAGCGATGCCGGAAACGAATCCATTAGCAACTCGTACCAGCCCCGGCTGCGCCAAGCATTCTTCACCTACGGCAACTGGCTGTTCGGCCAGGCCTGGTCCACCTTCCAGAACGTCGGAGCACTGCCAGAAACCCTCGACTTTATCGGCCCGACGGAGAGCACCGTCTTCATCCGCCAGCCGATGATTCGGTACACCAAGGGACCGTTTCAGATCGCGCTGGAGAATCCGGAAAGTCGTATTGCCGGCGACACGACGACGGATGATAACGGCGTGCCAGACCTCACCCTGCGTTGGCAGGCAGGCCCGCTCGTGGTCGCCGGGCTGTTGCGGTCCATCGAATCCCAGGACCCCGGCGGCATCGATGACTCGGTGATCGGTGGCGGCATTAGCATCTCCGGTAAATTCGCCGTGGGCCGAGATGACATCAAGTTCATGGCAACAACCGGCAGCGGTCTGGGGCGCTATCTGGGCGTGTTAGCCAATTTCGATGCCCAGGTGGATGGCCAGGGCGACCTGGAAGCCATCGACAGTTCAGCTGCGTTTGTGGCCTACCGCCACTTCTGGACACCAAAAACGCGCAGCTCCTTTGTATTCGGCACATTTGACGGCGACGGCGATGTGGAATCGGCGTCATCGCTACACGTCAATCTACTGCATTCCGTTACGTCGGCCCTGACCACCGGCATCGAGCTGATGCACGCAGAACGGGAGATGGCCAGCGGCGCTGAAGGCGCAATGGATCGGCTGCAGTTTTCGGCGAAATATGCGTTCTAAGGCCAAAGTCGAATAGGCTTAGAGGCTCGATCACTGTCCAATAGAGACAGCCGCCGCAGACGCCGGGCCCGCCCGGCGTCTGCGTGGATCCAATCCAAAGAACAAGCGCAGGAGACACGCCGTGGCAGACGAAGCCCTCTACCCCGTTCCGGACAGCTGGACGGGTCACAGCCTGATTGATGAGGCCCGCTACGAGACCGAGTACGCCGAATCCGTCCGCGATAACGCTGGCTACTGGGCCAAGCAGGCCGAGCGAATCGATTGGATTAAGGCTCCAACTCGGATCAAGGACGTGAGCTTTGGGCCGGATGACGTTCACATCCGATGGTACGAGGACGGTCAGCTCAACGTCTGCGCCAACTGCGTGGATCGGCACCTGGTCGACAAGGCCGACCAAACCGCAATCATCTGGGAAGGCGATTCACCGGATGAGTCCCTCGAGATCACCTACCGCGAACTTCACGCGCAGGTTAGTCGTCTCGGCAATGTGCTCAAAAACATGGGTGTCAGCAAAGGGGATGTCGTCACGCTGTACATGCCCATGATTCCCGAAGCCGCCTACGCGATGTTGGCCTGTGCCCGCATTGGCGCCGTACATTCCGTGGTATTCGCAGGCTTCTCCCCGGACGCGCTGGCGGGACGGATCGAGGATGGTCAGTCCCGATTCGTGATTACCGCCGACGAAGGCTACCGCGGAGGTCGCACCATCGCGCTGAAGCAGAACGTAGATGCGGCGCTGGAACGCCCTGGCGCACAGCACGTCGAACATGTTCTGGTTGTGCGGCGAACCGGGGGCGAGGTTCAGTGGAACCACCGTGATCACTGGTACCACGAGGCCATGGAAACAGCCTCCGCCGACTGCCCCCCCGAGGTGATGAGTGCCGAAGATCCGCTCTTCATTCTCTACACCTCAGGTTCAACCGGCCGGCCCAAAGGGGTGCTGCACACCTCGGGCGGTTACATTGTGTATGCCTCGCTGACGCACCAATACGTGTTCGACTACCACCCGGGCGACCGCTACTGGTGTGCGGCGGATGTCGGTTGGGTCACCGGCCACAGCTACATCGTCTATGGGCCCTTGGCCAACGGTGCCATCACGACCATGTTCGAAGGCGTCCCGACCTACCCGGATGCCGGGCGGATGTGGCAAGTGGTCGACAAGCATCAACTCAACATCGTCTACACCGCGCCCACCGCCATCCGTGCGCTCATGCGGGAGGGCGACGAGCCGGTCAAGCGCAGTTCGCGCAAAAGCCTGCGTCTGCTCGGTAGCGTCGGCGAACCTATCAACCCCGAGGCCTGGGAGTGGTACCACCGGGTGGTGGGTGAGCAACGCTGTCCCATTGTTGACACCTGGTGGCAAACCGAGACGGGCGGCATCTTGATCAGCCCACTACCCGGCGCCCGCGCGCTCAAGCCAGGCTCGGCGACCAAGCCGTTCTTTGGCATCCAACCGGCGCTTGTCGATGAGCATGGACAAATCAAGGACGGTGCCACTGAGGGCAACCTCGTCATCGTGGATTCCTGGCCAGGCCAGATGCGCACCGTCTTCGGTGATCACGAGCGCTTTGTGCAGACGTATTTTTCAACCTACCCGGGACGATACTTCACCGGCGATGGGGCGCGTCGCGATGCCGACGGTTACTACTGGATCACTGGCCGGGTGGATGACGTTCTCAACATCTCAGGGCATCGCCTAGGCACCGCCGAAATCGAATCCGCGCTTGTGGCCCATGAAGCCGTCGCCGAGGCCGCCGTTGTGGGCTACCCCCATGACGTCAAGGGTCAGGGGATATACGTTTACGTCACGACCGCCGCAGGCGTCGAAGAAACCGATGCACTGGCTGCGGAGCTCAAGCAATGGGTCCGCAAGGAGATCGGCCCAATCGCGACACCGGATGTGTTGCAATGGGCGCCCGGCCTGCCCAAGACCCGATCGGGCAAAATCATGCGCCGCATTCTTCGCAAGATTGCGGAAGACAGCTATGACAATCTGGGCGATACCTCGACACTGGCTGATCCCGAAGTCGTCGATCAACTCATCGCCGGACACAAACAAGTCGTCGGTTAGCCTGCGTGTCCGAAGACGTCTTGGATTCGACGACCGTCATCGTCGCCGACGACCATCCGCTCTTCCGCTCTGCCCTGCGCGGGGCGGTCGAGCAGATGCTGTCCAGGCCAACCGTCATCGAGGCCGATTCGGCACAGGCGGTTCAAGCCGCGGTCACTGAAGCACCTGATGCCGATCTCTGTACGCTGGATCTACGAATGCCGGGCGCTTACGGGTTCTCGACACTCGCGTTCCTGCGCGGCAACCACCCCAGCCTGCCCATCCTCATCGTCTCGGCGATTACAGACCCTGATGTGATTGCGCGCGCGCAACGTCTTGGTGCGGTGGGTTACATTCCCAAATCTGCCTCTCCGCAGACCATCGCCAGTTCGATCCAGCGTGTTCTGAATGGAGAAACAGCCTTTCCCGACCTCGGCCCCGATCAGCGCTCCCCTGCTGAAACAACCGACCAAGAACTGGCAGAGCGTATCGCCAGTCTCACGCCACAGCAGTTCCGCGTGCTGACACGACTGGCGGACGGCCTGCTGAACAAGCAGATCGCCTATGAAATGAGCGTGACAGAAGCCACCGTCAAGGCGCATGTCACGGCCATCTTGCGTAAGCTCAAGGTCAGCAATCGCACGGCCGCCGTCATCGCAGCGCGGCAACTGGATGTGACAGACCCCGAAGCTGCCATGGAAGATCCTCAGACCCCAGCGGCGACACCCTGATCAGTCCATGCCTGCGCCGGATGCCGGTTCCTGCCAGTTCGCGGACGCCGCCGCCGCTCCACCCAGTGCCCTGGCCTGACGTATCGCACCCCGCAACGTGGCTGGTTTAACGGGCTTGTGCAGCAAGATCATCCTTGCCTCCACGGCCGCCTTGCGTACCTCATGGTTGCGATCGGCGGTGATCAGAATAGCCGGCACCTCGCCCCCCCACAGGCGGCGCAACTCCTGCAGCACCTGGTGCCCCAGCACGCCGTCATCGAGTCGATAGTCGACGATGGCCAGATCCGGCGGCTCCACCAGGACTGTCCGAGCCTGTCCGGGGTCACCAGCACAATGGGTGGTGGCACCCCACCCACTGAGTAGGACGGACAAGCCTTCGAGCACGCGGGGATCGTTGTCCAGACAAAGCACCTGTGTACCGGCGAGCTCGGTCCGCTGCGGCGTTTCGGTGGCTGCCGACTCCGCGCGCCGGGTCACTGCGCTGGCCCGAGGCAGATCAATCCAGAAACAGGAGCCTCGACCGGGTTCCGAGCGTAATCCGATCGGATGCCCCAGCAACCGCGCCATCCGCTGAACAATCGCCAGCCCCAGACCCAGGCCCTGTCCAGCCTGGGCGTCCTCAATCGGCAAGCGCTGGAACTCCAGGTAAATCTCCTCCTGTCGCTCGGGCGGTATGCCAGGCCCTGTGTCATAAACGGCCACACGCAGGCCTCCGGCTACTCGACGGGTGCCAATGAGCACCGCACCATGGCTGGTGTAGCGCAAGGCATTGGAGAGGTAGTTCTGGACGATTCGTCGCAGGTGCAATCGGTCCGTGCGGACATGAACTGGAGCGATGTGGTCACGCAGTTCAATGCCCCGGGCCCTGGCGATGGGGCGACACTCCTCGACCAACGCACCGAGCTCCGCCTGCAGATCAACGGTCTCATGGCGCACGGGGACGCGGCGTGCATCCAGGCGGTTAATCTCTGACAAGTCGCTGAGCACGGCCTCTGCACCATCCAGCGCAGACGCAATGCGCTGTGCGGCGACACGAACCTGCGCACCCGAGGCCTGTTCCAACAACGATGCAGCGAACAGCCGAGCCGCGCTGATTGGTTGCATCAAATCATGACTAGCGGCCGCGAGAAACTGGGTTTTGCTGCGGTTCGCCCGCTCGGCGGCCTGCTTGGCGAGCTGCAGCGCGCGCGTGCGCTCTTGAACGATGGCCTCCAGGTTTTCGTTGGCTGCACGCAGTTCCTGCTGGACCCGCTTATGATCGGTGATATCCGCAAAACTCGTAACATAACCGCCGCCGGGCAGTTGTTTGCCCTGCATCTCGATGACCGTGCCATCCGGTCGCGTCCGTTCGTAGCGGTGCGCTGTTCCCGCGCGGATATGTTCCAGCCGCTTCTGGACATGCGCTTCCGGATCACCGGGACCGCAGAGGCCGCGTTCTGCGTTATAGCGGATAATGTCGGCCAGCGAGCGACCCACGGTGATGAGGCCCGGCGGGTACTGAAACAAATCCAGATAACGCTGATTCCAGGCGGCAATCCGCAAATCGCTGTCGATCACGCTCACGCCGTGGTTGACATTGTCCAGCGTCGCACGGAGTAGCCTGCGACTCAGGCGCAGGTCTTCTCGGGTGCCATCGAGAATGGTGGCCACTTCCTCAATGGACAGCTCCACATCCTGCAGCGCGCTGTCCAGCACCATACGCGCCGACGTTGTGCCCACGGCCCCTGCTAGTTGCCGTTCGGCGGCCTGCATGAGTTCAATGGATGCACGGCCCATGGGAGAGAGCTGCTGTCCCGTGGCGGCCTCGACCTGACGCACCACCAGTGACGTCCGAACCTCGCCGACAAACCGATCCAGAAGAAACAGGATGTCCTGCACCCGAGCCTGGCGATGAACAGGCTGGTTGGCCGCTGCCATGAATTCGCGTCGACAAAAGCGATTGGCCTGCGACTGCTCGACGATGGAGCGGCGGCTGAACAATGACACGGTCACCAGTAGAACCGTATTGGCCGCCAGGGACAGCCAGGTCGTGACCGTGACAGAGCCCCAGCCCATCACCGAGCTGTTGGGCGCAGCCCGAACGACAGAGGGTGCCATGGTCGGCAGGGCCAGCCAGATGCCCCAGATCAAAAAGCCCACACTGATACCGGTAATCGCACCCCGCGCTGAGGTTGCCCGCCAGAGCAAACCCAGCAAAAAGGCCGGTGCCAGCTGGGCCACTGCGACAAACGCCAACAGCCCCAGCCCGGCCAGGCTACGGGTATCGGTGGCCAGCAAGTGAAACCCGTAGGCACCGAGAATGACCAGTCCGATAACGCTGCGGCGGATATTCAGAATCAGCGCGTCCAGCCGCCGCGTCCGCACGTTCTGACCGGAGCGCAGCAACCAGGGCAGCACCCATTCGTTGCTAATCATGATGCTCATGGCCAGTGCCGATACGATCACCATGCCGGTGGCCGCGGCGACCCCGCCCAAATACGCCAATAACGCCAGACCATCCTGCCCTGCCGCCAACGGCAGGAGGAGCACATAGCGGTCCGGGTCGTGGCCATTGGCCGCAAGCTCGTTATCCCCGGCGACCGAAATGGGGAGGACCGCCAAGCTTAGCAACAACAGGTACAAGGGAAACAGCCAGCGAGCCGTCCGCAGGCCCCGCTCAGTCGAATGCTCGACCATGGCAATGTGAAACTGGCGGGGTAGCAGCACGATGGCGCAGGCGGAGAGTAGCGTAAACGTCCAGAACTCCGCCCCCATTTCGAGCTGGCTTAGCGCATGGCCCCGAGATGTATCGGTCAGCTCCTCCCAGAGACCGGCAGGTCCCTCTAGCACCTGCGTTAATGCAAACCAAGCCACGGCGACAAGCGCGACCAGCTTGAGTACCGATTCCAGGGCGATCACTCGCACCACGCCGGGGTGCTTCTCGCCCCGGCTGAGGTGACGCGCCCCAAACATCAGAGAGAACACGAGCATGACGGCGGCAATGCCAAACGCCGTCTCCAGGCCGCCTGCGGTGGTCGTCGGAGCCAGCACCTGAAACGTAGATTCCACCGCACGCAGTTGCAGGGCGATGTACGGCAAGGTTGCGCACAGACAAAGCCCGGTCGCCAGCGCCCCCAGCGCTGCGTTATGTCCGAATCGTGCAGCCAGAAAATCAGCGATGGATGTGAGATGGTGGCCGCGGCTGATCTCGGCAATCCGGCGAATCAGCTTCCACCCCAGTAGGTAGACCAGCGCCGGCCCCAGATAAATGGGTAGATAAAGCCAACCATTCAGACTGGCTGTGCCCACGGCACCAAAAAAAGTCCAGGTGGTGCAGTAAACGGCAAGAGACAGTGCCTGGATCACGGCCTGGGCCGGCCCCTCACCGCTCGCCTTGCGGTCGCCCTGCCAAGCGACGACAAACAGCAGCGCCATATAGGCCGCCAGACTCAGGCCGATCAGTGGTCCGTTCATTGTTGAGGGTCTCCCCCGCCCTGTGCGTCCCCGCAGGTCACGGACTGACAGAACGGGCTGTTCCGGCCACATTCGACCAAAGTCGCGGGTGCTGTCAAGGCAACCAAAACACGGTCGGAAGACGCCGTAAATCTATGTATTGACGTGCTTTATTCGCATCGAAACGCCTTCGAGCTCGGCGGGTTTACGACTAAAGTCGAGCTAGGACACCCCTGCCAGTCTTCTTAGAGTCGGTGAGGTTCCGTGACCCGGCCTGGGAAGCGGACCCAACAAAATCTAGAAACTGGAGGAGTCCATCGTGAACAACGCATCCACATCGGGTGCCGCCGCCTACTGGAAAGAGAATGTGCGACTGCTGACGATGCTACTCATCGTCTGGTTTGTCGCCTCTTACGGCGCCGGCATTCTGCTCGTCGATTTGCTGAACCAGATTCCCCTCGGGGGATACAAGCTGGGCTTCTTCTTCGCTCAGCAGGGTTCGATCTACATTTTTGTCGCTCTGATCTTCGTCTATGTCCACAAGATGAATCAGCTCGACCGCAAGTACGACGTTCACGAGGAGTAGGTCGAGATGGATACCCAAACATGGATTTATCTGGTGGTCGGCCTGACCTTCGCGCTGTACATCGGCATTGCAATCTGGGCACGCGCAGGTTCGACTCAGGACTTCTACGTCGCCGGCGGAGGTGTTAATCCGATCTCCAACGGCATGGCCACAGCCGCAGATTGGATGAGCGCTGCTTCGTTCATCTCTATGGCCGGACTGATCGCTTTCCTGGGTTACAACGCGTCGCCCTACTTGATGGGATGGACGGGCGGCTATGTGCTGCTCGCGCTGCTGCTGGCGCCCTATCTGCGGAAATTCGGCAAGTTCACCGTGCCGGAGTTCATAGGTGACCGTTTCTATTCAAAAACCGCTCGCATGGTTGCGGTCCTCTGTCTCATCGTGGCGTCCATCACCTACGTGATCGGTCAGATGAAGGGCGTGGGCGTGGCCTTTGGTCGATTCCTGGAAGTGGAGTTCGAGACTGGCGTCATGATCGGCATGGCCATTGTGTTCTTCTACGCCGTTCTTGGCGGTATGAAGGGGATCACCTACACCCAGATTGCCCAGTACTGTGTGCTGATTTTTGCGTATACCGTTCCCGCCATCTTCATCAGCTTCCAGCTGACGGGGGTGCCATTGCCACAGTTGGGTCTGGGCGCCGACATGGCCGACGGCACACCCATCCTCGACAAGCTGGATCAGGTCGTCACCGATCTGGGCTTCGCGTCGTTCACCGATCCCGATGGCAGCACGCTGAACATCTTTCTCCTGACCATGTCACTCATGATCGGAACCGCCGGCCTGCCGCACGTCATCATTCGCTTCTTTACGGTACGCAAGGTCTCCGATGCGCGGATCTCTGCCGGCTGGGCACTCGTCTTCATCGCCATTCTCTACACCACCGCCCCAGCTGTCGGCGGCATGGCCCGGCTCAATCTGATGGAAACCATCCAGACCGGGCCGGTAGGTGCACCCGACGGCAACCTGGAGTACGAGAATCGGCCCGAGTGGTTTAAGAATTGGGAGAAAACCGGACTACTGGCGTTCGAGGACAAGAACGGCGATGGACGGATCCAGTACTACAACGATGCCAACCCGGAGTTTGCCGCCCAGGCCAGCCAGTACGGATGGGAAGGCAATGAAATGGTGACGGTGGATCGCGACATCATGGTCCTGGCCAATCCCGAGATTGCCCAGTTGCCGGGTTGGGTCATCGCCTTGGTCGCAGCGGGTGGTCTGGCCGCAGCCTTGTCCACAGCAGCCGGATTGTTGCTCGCGATCTCCTCGGCGATTTCACATGACCTGCTCAAGGGCATGTTCATGCCGCATATCAACGAAAAGCAGGAACTCCGGGCAGGCCGGATCGCCATGGCCGGGGCAGTCCTGCTGGCAGGCTATATGGGCATGAACCCGCCAGGCTTTGCCGCGCAAGTGGTGGCGCTTGCCTTCGGACTGGCCGCATCGTCGATCTTCCCGGCATTGATGATGGGTATCTTCAGCAAGCGCGTGAACAAGGCCGGAGCGATCGCCGGCATGCTCACCGGACTGACCAGCACCATCGTCTACATCTTCGTGTTCAAGGGCTGGTTCTTTGTTCCGGGCACCAACTGGTTCCCCAACACGGCCGAGTATTGGCTCTTCGGCATCCAGCCAGAGTCCTTCGGGGCCATCGGTGCTGTGCTGAATTTCGCCGTGGCCTTTGCGATCTCACGTGTCACGCAAGCACCACCGGCTCATATCCAGGAGTTGGTGGAAAGTGTGCGCATCCCCCGAGGGGCCGGTCTACCCACCGGTCACTAACCCCCGACGGCACCTCGCTCCTTCGTCGGGAGTCTGGCCCCGCCCTTGTGGCGGGGCTTTTTTATGCATGCACTTATGCCAGATCGCTCAAGTGATCCCTCACCCCGAGCCGGGCCGTGGAATAATGACCTCTCTTCCGTCCGAGCCGAGCACACATGTCACCAGAGGCATGGATCGCGATCGCTGTTGTTCTTGGCACGCTGGTCGCTCTGATTACCCTGACACTACCGCCCTACCTCATCTTGATGGGCGCCCTGACCGTGCTGTCCGTCAGTGGGGTGCTCAGCGGCAGCGAGGCCTTTGCCGGCTTTGGCAATACCGGTTTGATGACCGTGGCGGTCATGTTCGTCGTCGCCGGCGGAATCACGTCCACCGGCGGCGTGCAGTGGATCGTACAAAACGTGCTGGGCCGGCCCAGCACCATCCGCTCAGCCATTTTCCGCGTCTTTGCGCCGGTGGCCGCACTGAGCGGGTTTCTTAATAACACGCCGGTTGTCGCCACCATGATCCCGGCCATCAACACCTGGTGCCGGCGGATCGATGCCGCACCCTCCCGGCTGATGATTCCTCTGAGCTACTCGGCCATCTTGGGTGGCACGCTCACGATGATTGGCACCAGCACCAACCTGGTCGTCAATGGGCAGTATCAGGACCTGACGGGCGAGCCCGGATTCGGCCTGTTCGCGATCACGCTGGTGGGCTTGCCGGTGGCGGTGGTGGGCGGTCTGTTCATTGTTTTTTTGCTGCCACGCATTCTGCCCGATCGTCGATCGCCGACGGCCAGCGAGTCGCTCCGTGAATTCACCGTCGAGGTCGCGGTTGACGCAGCAGGGCCGCTGGTCGGCAAGACCATCGAGCAGGCCGGGCTGCGAAATCTGCGCACGCTATTTCTCGTTGAAATCGGGCGCCAGGGCACAGTGCTCTCAGCAGTGGCCGGCGAAGAAATCCTGCTCGGTCACGACCGCCTGGTCTTTGCCGGTGATCCGGATGCCATCAAGGACCTGCTGGCTATCCGAGGTATTCAACCCTCTGTAGGCGATAAGCAGCAGCCGACGATTCTTGAGTCACGCCCTGAACGCCGGCTGGTGGAGGCCGTCGTCTCGACGAACTGCGATGCGGTGGGACGAACGCTGAAAGACTCCCGGTTTCGCGAGCGTTACGGTGCCGTGGTACTGGCGGTCTCGCGCAATGGTCAACGGATTAAGGGCGGACTGGGCAGCATCAGAATCGAAGCCGGTGACAGTCTGCTCATGGAAGCCCGCCCCGGGTTTGTCAGCAAGCTGCAAAACAGTCGCGACTTTCTGTTGATCAGCGACCTTGACGTTGATCGACCGCGACATGACAAGGCAGGCCTGGCCTGGGGGCTGCTAATTGCGGCGGTTCTCGCCGCTGCAACCGGCTTGCTCAGTATTCTCGACGCCGGCTTGTTGGCCGCAGCCGGCATGCTTGTCACACGGTGCATGACCCCAGCCCAGGCGCTGCGAACCATCGACCTTCCCATCTTGATCACGATTGGTGCGTCACTGGGTCTGGGTACTGCACTCGCCAGTAGCGGCGCCGCGGCCGGCATTGCCCAACAAATCGTCGGCATCGCCGGTGATCACCCCGTCCTGCTACTCATCTTGATCTACGTGACGGTGCAGTTGCTCACCGAGATGATCACCAACAACGGCGCGGCGGTCATCATGGTCCCGATTGCGCTGAGTCTCACGGAGCAGCTGGGGCTGGCGCCGGCCCCCTACCTGTTTGCGGTAATGATGGCGGCCTCGGCCAGCTTTGCCACGCCATTGGGCTACCAAACCAATCTGATGGTTTATGGTCCGGGCCAGTACCGCATGACGGACTTTCTCCGCGCGGGCATCCCCATGAACATCATTGTGGGGATCACCACCCTGGTGACACTCGTCCTCAGCTTTGAACTACGCGCGTGAACACAATGGAACGAACGCTCTACGGCATTAAGAACTGTGACACTGTCCGCCGCGCGCGGAATGATCTCGCACAACATGGGGTCACGTACCGGTTCCATGACCTGCGCGCCGAAGGCATCGACCGTGACACGCTGAATCACTGGGTAAGCGCGCTCGGTCTCGACCGCGTGTTGAACCGCCGCGGAACGACCTGGCGCCAGCTCAGCACCGAGATTGCAGACCCCAGCGACGAGGCCTCGCTGATTGCGCTGATGCAGGAGCACCCCAGCCTGATTAAGCGCCCCGTGTTCCAGCGCGGCCAACAGGTGCAAATCGGCTACCCCCGGCCAGAGGCAGACCAGCGCATCGCCTGGTTTGCTGCCAATGACTGACTCATTTCCGATTCAGGACTGATCATGGAATACCTGCACACAATGGTTCGCATTGCCGACATCGACAGCTCTCTTGCGTTCTACTGCGACGCGCTCGGCCTGGAGGAGATGCACCGCCACGAAAGCGAACAGGGGCGCTTCACGCTGATCTTTCTCGCAGCGCCGGGCGACGTTGAGCGCGCACGCGCGCACAAGTCTCCGTTACTGGAACTGACATACAACTGGGACCCGGAAACCTACACCGGGGGGCGAAATTTTGGCCATTTGGCATTTCGCGTCGACGACATCTATGCGACCTGCGAACGCCTGCAGCAAGCCGGCGTCGTGATCAATCGGCCGCCGCGCGACGGCCACATGGCGTTTGTCCGCTCCCCGGACGGCATCTCGATCGAACTGCTGCAGCGTGGACAGGCGCTGGAGCCCAGAGCGCCCTGGTCGTCCATGGAAAACACCGGAAGCTGGTAGCGCGCTTCGCTGCGTGGACAGCAGGCGCCAGGGCGCCTACTGTCTAGGCCTCAACTCGACACGCGTGCCCATGGATTTTTCGTTCCACGCAGATCACGACTGCAATCGCGTACTCAACCTGCTGAATCGCGACAGCCACGGCCTGAGTCAGGGCGTGACGCGTCGACTGCTGGCCTACCATTGGTCGCTGTTGCCCGTTGCAGAGGACGGGCTCGAACGTGCGCTCACGCAGCTCTCGAACGAAGCCCTGATTGAACTGGATGACAGGCGCGTCGCGCTGACGGTAACGGGCTATGCACAACTCATTGACCCGGACTGCGCCGCCATCGAACAAGATGCGCCCAGCGAATTGCATTTGCGCGCGGGATCACCCACCGAGTACTCCCTGCGTGCCATCGCCCTGGATGTCATGACACGTGGCGGGGCGACCCGCTTGCCACTGAAAGAGCTGACCGAGCGCTGGGCTGTGAGCGGGCTCCGGGCGGGCGAGTTACGAGACGCCATTGACCTGCTGCAGCGCGACAACCTCGCCACATTCGGCGGGCTGCGTACGCGGACGGTCATCCTGACCAAAGATGGCCAAGCCTACGTGGCGGGTCGGCCGCCGCCCGGGGCCTTGTTATCCATGGCCCCCGCGCTGCGTCGCGAGGACCTGTCTGCGGGTCGGGTCGACAGCAAAACGCTGTGCCTGCTCGCCGCGCATACCGTACAGAATAGCGAGAGCCGCGGTTCGACCAGCTTCGGCGAGGTGTTGTACCGACTGGCCCAGCTCAAGATTCCAGATTTTCGCGCGTTCCTGTCCCTGGAACTGCTGTACCGGCTGCACCATGTCGACTTCGCCGCAGACACCGGCAGCCTGCATTTGACCGCCAGCGGCAACAAACTGGCCCGAGCAGCCCGGGGCCGTGCCATTCAATGGGTCATCGGACAATCGGTGCAACAGTCATGACCGATCCGGCCTGCAACCCCAGCGATGTACTCCGCGAGCTAGTCGGCCAGTATGTGGACAGTGTGCGCGATGGCGCGGACGCTGTTGTCGTGCACTACGCATGGCGCAAATCGGGTCGCGATGACGGCGACTTCGCCGCTGCCACGGCGGCGTTGCACGCGGCCGCTGAGCTCGAAATCCTGCATGGTGATCAGACGTTTTTGCGTCTCACCCCGCAGGGTTTCCAATCATTACCGCCCCCGGCAGACGTCGACCTCGAAGCGAGTGATGAACCTGGCCGCGACAGCGATTTTGTCCAGCTCAATCGTCTGCAAATGCAATCGCTGGTCCGGGAAATCTTCCAAATGGCGGCGCGGGCTGGTGAATCCGGACTCAGTGCAACGGCGTTGGCGGCAATTTGGGGCATCGAACAACAGCGAGCCGCCGACCTGCGTGGGGTCATCGACGACATGCTTCGTCAAGGGATGCTACGCGTCGAGCGTGGCGAACGGACCGTCTTTTTTCTCCAGTAATCCACGACGACGCGTCGTCCACTCACGACCTGCCCGTCGGCTCCTGTCGCACCGGCATTGCGGCCCCCGGGCTGGGATAAACCCGCACTGTGACCTGGTCCTTGGCCTCATGCAGGCCATCGGATCCGACCAGCATGAAGTTCAATGCCGTGGGTCGATCCACCTGCGGCGCATCGAACCGAGCCCCAGGTTGCCGATGGTCTCGGATGTGCACCGAAGGGTCATCGACCATCCAGTACAGAGCCACGGCGCTGTCCGCATCACTGGCCCACCCGGGCAGTTCAACGGATTGCATGCCCGCCGGCACCGCGAAGTCGTGCCCGGCCCATACCAGCGGCGCGGCAGCGCGATCGGTATCCAAGACCGTGATGCGCAATTGATCGACGGCCGGGTGGCCGGTCTCGCTGAGCACGGTCATTCGCAGCGTCACCGCCGTTGTGGTGTCCACCTGCGGCGCAATCAGGGACGGCGAGGCGGTATCGGGGTTCTGGAGCGCTATGCCCGCAGGCCCTGCCCTCACCTGCCACAGAATCTGATCCAATGCAGCACCCTGGAGTTGCAAGTCACCCTGCAGCTGGACGGATTCCCCCTCGAATACGGTCATGTCCGCACCGGCGCTTGCAACCGGCAGACCTGACTGCGCACGCACCAGGCAGAGTTTTTGGTAGGCCGATAAGCGTCCCACCGCATCACTGGCGGCAATCTGCAGGCACTGACCTGCCTGTACTTCGGGCGACAGCTCCAGACGCAGTTGTAACGCCCGGGTGTACCGGCCAGAGGGGCTTATTAACCCTGCCGGGTCCTCGCCCGGAACAGGCCACACCAGAAATTGCTGACCCCAGCCCGGGTTGATGACCACGGAAGCCAACGATGCCGAGGCCGTCACACGCAAACGTAGCGCCACGCGCTGCTCATCCTCCAGTACCTGCATCGAGCCGATATCCATCAGCTCAAGCTGAGGTACATCAGGTGCCAGAGTTGATGGTGGGGGCGATCCGGACACGAGACCCGCGCCGGTCACTCCAGTCAACAACCCGGAGGATTCGCGCCGGACGTCCGTGCCACGGTCTCCGGAGCCCGTGCAGGCCAGAATCCACAAACCCAGCGGTACAGACAGCGCCAGCAGTGGGCGACGCCACCCCAGCCAGCTCACAGTCGCTGCCACGTCATGGGGCCTGTCAGCAGCGTATGGATGAGCGCCGCCTGGCTGTTGACGCCCACCTTGCGGAAAACGTGGCGCAGCTGCGTCCGCACTGTGCTCATGGCCGTGCCCTGCTGCAGCCGAAATGTACTGAGCGGTTTGCCTTCGGCAAGCGACGCGGCCAGTGCAGCCTCGGTACTGGTCAGCCCGTAGTGTTTGCAGAGCATGCGCCGCGAAATGCGGACGCGGGGCGACTCCTCGAACAAACGCAGCACCACCAGCAGCCCCGGCATTTTCAATCGAGTCCGACCGGCCCAGGTCAGTTGAAGCACCAAGCGTCGATCGGTGTCCGCAGCACCCAAGGTAAACAACTGATCGGGATCACAGAGGCCGCCGCGACCAATCCCACGGACGTGATCGAGAAGCGCCTCCAAGACGGGGCGATCCCGTGCGCGGCTCGCAATCAATCGCCCCTGTTGAATGCCCATCGCCGGCAGGCTGGCCAGCAGGGCCCTCGCGCCCGCACTGACATAACCGGCAGCCGCACTTTCGTCGAGCAGGACGAAAGCGGCATCGTCTCCACACAGCGCGTCGACCAGCCACGCATTACGTCGGAAATAGTCTTCTGAAGCCCGATGATCCAGGCGCCCAAGGTCTGAAATGGAATCCGCCATGTTGTCCTCTCCCGTAGTGAGTCCGTCTCGCCGACAGTGATGTCGGCCGGCAGATGCAGCCTGGGCGCGAGCCCCTGCATCCGTCCTGACCGGGACAGAACGAATTCATGACCATTTCCTGACCATGCATACATGTCTTTATTCTCAATGCCTTACGCATCCTATCGATACGCATGGGCGAACGAGCCGTACGCACTGATCGCCATCAGAAACGCTGATCGATGCAGAAATGGACAGTAGTCCGCCAGCGATTCGCGCCCCAGCAAAGCGATTGGAGGGCTTGCGGTGGTAGTCTCTCCCACGGGACCGGAGGGCAGGCATGATCGAACATTCCGACGCGGCAACGGCGACGACGCCATTGCATGGACGTATTGCGAATGTCGAACTGGACGAACGACGCCGCCAGTTGCTGTGCAAGGGCAAACCCGTGGCGATCGAGCCCAAGCCCTTTGATCTACTCTGCCTACTCATCCGTCGACAGGGCGAGGCCGTCTCCAAGGACGAACTCATCGCCAGCTTGTGGAACGGGCGGATCGTGTCGGATTCAGTGATTGCGCGCGCGGTCACCAAACTGCGCCGAGCATTGGGTGATGAAGCCGCGCCGTTCATCGAAACGTCGCACGGTTACGGCTATCGATTTGGCGGCATATTCGAGGCGATCGCCACCGACCTGCACCCTGCCCCGACAGAGTCCGTATCCGGTGCCGAAGCCGCTTTGACCGCAGCCCCTGCAGACCGCCCGCAGCGTAGAGGTGGACGAACTGCTCTCGGGCTGAGCGCCTGCCTGCTAATGATCACGCTCCTGTTTCTGTGGCTGCGCGGGTTTCAGCAAGCCGCACCACAGCACGAAATGACAGCATCGAGCCCCCCTACGATTGCAGTGCTGCCATTCGAGAATTTCAGCGAAGACTCTGAAAACACGCGTTACCTCGTCGATGCTGTCCACGAGAACGTACTGACCCACTTGTCCAGGGTGCAGAATCTCAAGGTCATTTCACGGACATCAGTGGAGCGCTACCGAAACAGCACGGCATCAGTCCCCGAGATCGGCCGTCGGCTCGGCGTCAACCATGTTCTTGAAGGCAGCGTGCAGCGCGTCGGCGATGCGCTGCGGGTCAATGCGCAGTTGGTCGAGGTGGCGACCGATACACATCTTTGGGTCGATGTGCTCGACGGCGAGTTGGCTGATGTTTTCGAGATCCAGAGTCGCATCGCCCAGCATGTGGCCACCGCCATCGGCGCGACACTTCGCCCTGTGGAAATGGAAGCCATCGAGCAGATCCCCACCAAGGATGAGTCTGCCTATCAGGCCTATCTGCAAGCCCGGGACGAAATGCGAAGAGATGGGACCGGTCGCGCCAGTCTGTTCCGGAGCCAGGCGCTGCTGGACCGCGCGGTCGCCGAAGATCCTGAATTTGCACTCGCGCAGGCCATGCTGGCACGCGTTCACACGTTCACACATTGGTTTGGCTACGACGCCGACCCCCGCCGCTTGCAGCAAGCCAGCCTGGCCCTGGATGCGGCATTTGAGGCAGACCCGGATCTGGCTGAGGCTCACCTCGCGCTCGGCTTGTACCGCGCGGCAGGCTTTCGGGACTATATCGGCGCACTCGCCGCTTATCGGCAGGCTGAGGCGCGCCAGCCAGGCGCTGCGGAGATCAAGCATTTCATCGCCAGTGCACACCGGCGGTTGGGCCAATGGGAGGAGGCCGTCGCAATGATGCGTGCCGCTGTTGATTCCGATCCCGAAAACCTGATGCTGCTAGCCGACTACGCTGGGCTCCTGCGTGGGCTGCGTCGCTACGCGCAAGCCGATCCGCTTTACCAGCAGCTGGCTGCGCTGGACCCGGAGGATCTTTTCAAACGTATCGACTACGCGATGTTCATTGTCGAAGCCCGAGGCGACACCGCTCCGCTCCGCCGGGTGCTGGCCGAGATCCCGGACGACAAGGCCCCCGCGCAGAGCATGATCTACCTTCGCTACCTGGCAGCAGCCTGGGACTCCGATCTCGACCTTGCAGCGGAACTCATCAACCAGTATCCGCGCAGCTGGCTACCTGCCACGGGAGGCCTGGGCCGAACGCCCCGCGCACTGGCCCAGGGTTTGATCGCTGGCCTGCGCAACGACCCCGCTGCGACCGCCTATCTCCACACCGCGCGTGAACAATTGCAGACCGCCCTGCAGGCGCAACCGAATAATCCAGGAATTGAAGCCGACCTGGCCCTGGTGGCCGCAGGACTGGCAGACCGGGACGCCGCGCTGCGGCGGGGCCAGCGAGCACTGGATCTGATGCCGGTGGACGTGGATCCGGTGGGTTACTCAGATGTGGCGATCCGTGTGGCCATGGCCTGGCTGCTGGCAGAGGCCGAGGGTCGTTGTCTGGACCTGCTAGAGCAGCTCTTCCGCGAGCCGTTTGGGCCCAGCGTGCAGTTTCTTCGTCTCCACCCGATTTGGGCTCCACTGCGTGACAGCCCCCGCTTCCAACACCTGATCAGGCGGCATGACCCGATGGCTCAGGCCGCCTGACGCATCCACTCGTCCAGCGTGCTCAAGAATGGTTGCGCGATCGCGCAGACGGCTTCGCCGTGATCGTTGGTCATGCGCTCACTGTGCAACGCCTCGGCGACAGGCAGTCGCGTGCAATACGCCTCCCAGGTGCAGCGCGTACAGACCTGCAGTCGCTGGCGTTGCGCGGCCAACGCCTGGGCGTAGGCGCTGGACGCCATCAATTCACCAAACGGCTGAGTAAAGACATTGCCTAACCGCCCGCCGGGGCTGTACGCGTCCGCATGAAGATAGGCGTCTCCCTGCGTATCGACGATTAATGACCACGGGAGCTGCAGGGATGATGCGGGCCGGGGCTGATTTCGCCGTTTCAGTCCTGCGGTCTGCAGATACTCATCCAACGGCTCCACCCGAATCGCCGGTGCCTCTGTGGCCAAGCGTGCGTGCATGACCGCCCGAAACGCGTCGACAATCTGCTCCGCAGACAACATGAGCGGCGTCATACGTGGGCCGGGTGCCTCCATCGCGAAGATCGGCAAAATCCGGTAGTTCAAGCCCAGTTCGGCGAAATAGTGGTAGGTCGCCACCGCCTGTTCCACATTGCCGGCATGCAACACACTGATACCGCCCATCGTGATCCGTTCCGCTAAGCCGCTGTCCAGCAAACGCCGCAGGTTGCGATCCACGGCAGGTTCGGCACAACGGCCTCGCGCATCCACCCGCGCCTCTCCATGGACATCGATGGAAACGCCCAAGCCAATGTCCAGTTCCTGGAGACAGGCAAGCATGTCATCGCGTACCCGATACAGATTGGACTGAACGGTGTTGCGAACCTGATGCCCCGCTCCATCCAAGGCCCGTCGCTGCAAATCCACAACTGCTCGCAGGTAATCCGGCGGCAGCAACAACGGTTCCCCGCCGTGCAGTGCCACTTCAAGTCCGACGCGCAGTTGTTGACTGTCGAGCCAGGTGGCCAGCGATTCGAAGAACTGCGCAAGCCCGGACAAGGGCATACGCGCCGGGTTGGCCAGCTGATCGTATTCGTAGCAATAGCTGCAACGCAGGTTACACAGCTTGCTCAGCTTGAGGACGATATTCATGGCCTTGCAGCCGGAGCTACCAGGGACGCACGGATCCACTCACACCCCTCGGACGGAACCGGCTTTCGCGTGAGCATGGGCGCGTTGGGGGCCGCCTGGTGACCCCAAACCAGCGTATGACGCGGGTGGATACGGAACGTCTGCAGATGGCCGCAGGCCGGCTCCAAGCGCGGCGCGGATGCACGCACTTCGCCCCTCCGGATGAGGGGGAAGCTGGCCGGATCCACCTGGATTGCTCCAGCAAACTGGCCAGACTGCCGGGCTCGTCGTTTACGTAGAAAGACCAAACGACGCTCCTCGTACATTGCCGGGCCTATGTTCAGCCAGCCACTGGGCACCACGCATGGGTCAGCGCACCACTAGCGCGGAATGACGCGTATCCAAGGATGCATGGTCACGAGTGACGAACCCTCGCCCACGGCTTCATGCAGCACCGTGTGGCAGGCCTGCTCAACCAAGCCCTCGAGCTTCTTGATCAGTTCCGGTGAAAGCTGGGGTGAGTCCTCACCCTGCTCCAGCACCAAAAACCCGGTGCCGTGGTAACCCGCATTGCTCAGCTCATCTTCGTCATACGGCAAATCGGACTTCGACATCTCAGTATCCCCTGTTAAGAATCCATCCCCTGACGGCATGCTCCGCCGATTGCAGCGATGGATGCAAGCATCACGCAGACCCGCTCATCCATTTGGAGGAGAGTCTGGTGGATTCACAACAGGCAATGCACCCAGGACTTGCGACCGAAACCACTGATTGGCCGGGTCGTTTTCCACATTCCGATGCCAGTACAGATAGCCATCCAGCGGGGTCATATCGACGGGGGCCGGCAGGACCTGGTTGTCCAGTCCGGCATTGGCCACGCGTGCGTAGTTCTCCGGCATGGTCAAAACCAGATTGGTCTGACTGACGACCCGGCAGGCTGCAAAGTAGTGCTGACAGCGCAGTCTCACCCGACGGGTCTGACCCAATTGCGCCAGACTCATGTCTTCCATCCCACCACCACTGCGGCGCACCGTCGCCAGCACGTGATCCTGGGCAAGATAGGTCGCCAAAGACAGGTTCGCTCCCACATCCGGGTGCCCCTTGCGAGCGACGACGACAAAGCGGTCAAAAACAATGCGTTGTCGATGAATGCTGTCTGGCAATGGCAGAAGGACGTCAATCGCGGCATCCAGGGCGCCACTGTCCAGATCACTGGCCAGGCTGCGTCGCGAGGTTTGCACGGCATCCAGATCAACCAGTGGTGCGTTCTGCGTAATCGAACGCATCAAAGGCGGCAGCAGCACGGATTCCAGTACGTCACGCACACCGAGGCTGAAGCGGCGCGGCGTGGTCGCGGGATCAAACCGATCGACCTCGTGCAGCATGATTTCGATGCTGCGTAACGAACGTTTAAGCGGCCGGATGAGATTGCGAGCCATGGGTGTAGGCACCATTTGCCGTCCTTCGCGAACGAACAACGGATCTCCGAAATGTTCTCGTAGACGGTTCAGCGCATGAGTAACCGCAGGCTGGGTGACGTGCAGCCTCCGTGCTGCAGCGGTTATGCCGCCTTCACTGTAGATGGCGTCCAAGACCACCAGCAGGTTCAGATCCAACTGCCTGACATTCATTCTGTTTATGCTTTCTGATAGATAACATTCATTGGATTCATCTTACTGCCCTGCCTATGCTGCTGCCAGCTTCATGACAGGGACAGGTCTCACATGGCCGAGTTGCTACTGGTACGCCACGGACAGGCCTCGTTCGGTGCAGCCGATTACGACAAGCTGTCGGATCTTGGGATCGAACAATCCCGTGCCCTGGGGTGCTGGTGGGCCCAGTGCCAGCAACCGATTGATGGCCTCCTGGCGGGCACGATGCGGCGCCATCGCGAGACTGCGGAAGGTGTGACCGCCGGCCTAACTGCCATGCCGGAGCTCGAGATCGACGCGGGTTTCGACGAATACGATTTTCAGGATGTGCTGCTGCGCTACCGCCCGGATTTTGCCGAGGGTGGAATCATGCAACGGCTGGTTGCCGAAAAATCCAACCCCAAGCAGGCCTTTCAGGAACTCTTCAGCCGCGCAACAGCCCGGTGGATGGGCGGCATGAACGACGACGAATATGAGGAGTCCTGGCCTCAGTTTCGCGACCGAGTAGTGGCCGCGCTCCAGCGCGTGCTGGATGACGACAGTAAGCGACGCACGGCCGTTTTCACTTCCGGCGGGCCGATTGGTGCGGCGGTGCAATGGGTACTCGGGCTCGATAACGAGCAAATGCAAAGCCTCAACTGGGTCATCGCCAATAGCAGCGTCACCAGCATCATCTACCGCCCTGGGCAGGTCAGCCTGAGTTATTTCAACAATTTCGCGCACTTGCAGCAGACAAGTGATCGCTCGTTCATCACCTATCGATAGGAAGCGACATGACACCGAATGAAATGTTCGATCTCACGGGCCGCGTTGCGGTTGTCACCGGTGCCAGCCGAGGGATCGGCGAGGCGATTGCGCACGCACTTGCGGGCGCAGGTGCACACGTCATCGTGTCCAGCCGGAAAATCGACGGATGCGAAGCCGTTGCTACGGCCATCCGCGATGCAGGGGGCAGCGCCGAAGCGCTCACCTGCCACATCGGCGACATGGACCAGATCGAGTCCTTCTGGCAATCCGTGCGCGACAAGCACGGCAAGGTCCATGTGCTGGTGAACAATGCCGCTGCCAACCCCTACTTCGGCCCGACAATCGACACTCCACTGGATGCATTCCAGAAGACGCTGGATGTCAACGTGCGCGGCTACTTCTACATGACGGTGCACGCCTCGCGGATGATGGTTGAGCAAGGAGGCGGCAGCATCATTAA
This sequence comes from Pseudomonadota bacterium, assembly GCA_036156195.1. Lineage (GTDB taxonomy): Bacteria > Pseudomonadota > Gammaproteobacteria > Nevskiales > OUC007 > Abyssibacter. The sequence goes on from JAYZUZ010000012.1 coordinate 216,823, forward strand.
CGTTGCCTCCATCAACGGCAAGAACCCCGGCCTGCTACAAGGCGTGTACTCGATCACCAAGGCGGCGGTCATCAACATGACGGAATCCTTCGCCAAGGAACTGGGTACCAGCAAGGTGCGGGTCAACGCGCTGCTGCCAGGTGGCACGGACACCAAGTTTGCTTCGGCGCTGGTCAAGAACGACAGCATCCGCGAGACGATGCTGCAACACGTGCCGCTCAAGCGGATCGCGGATCCCACCGAAATGGCTGGTGCCGTGCTCTACCTCGCGTCGGATGCCGCCAGCTACTGTACCGGCACCACCCTGGCCGTCGACGGCGGCTATCTAATCGGATGAGCACCTTGGACACACTCAACGGCCGGGTGGCCGTCATTACCGGCGCCGGCAGCGGTCTAGGCCGGGAACTCAGCCTGCTTTGTGCCAAAGCCGGCATGCGCCTGGCGCTGGCTGACGTGGATGTCGCCGGTCTGGACACCACGGTCTCCCTGCTGCCGGAGGGCACAGAAGTCTTCACCCGGCAGGTTGATGTCTCGAAACCGGAGGCGGTGGAAGCCCTGTGCGACGCCACCTACGCGTCCTATGGCGCCACCCATCTCGTTTTCAATAATGCCGGCGTCGCGGCCTCAGGCCCGACCTGGACCAGCACACTCGATGACTGGAACTGGGTGCTGGGCGTCAATCTCATGGGCGTTGTTCACGGCGTGAAAAGCTTTGTTCCACGGATGCTCGCCTCCGGTGAACCCGGTCACATTGTCAACACCGCGTCCCTGGCCGGGCTGAGCTCCGTGCCCGGGTCCAGTGTGTACTGCGTCAGCAAGCATGGCGTGGTGACGCTGTCGGAGTGCCTGCACCACGAGTTACAGGCCGCCGACGGTCACCTGGGGGTATCCGTGCTGTGTCCGGCTTTCTTCAAGACGGGCATCGCAGAATCCGAGCGGAACCGGCCGGCTGACCTGGCCGAAGCCAACCCACTGGGCGAGGAGTACGCCAAGTTCGTCAAGGCGGCCATCGAAGCGGGTCGGCTGTCGGCGGCGGATATTGCGCGTATCACCCTGGAGGCCGTTCAGGAAGGCCGGTTCTACATCCTCCCACATGGAGGCGCTGTCCGGCAGGTCGAGACGCGCATGCGCGACATCCTGGAACAACGCGCCCCCACCAACCCGCTCGGTACGGCATAAGCCGTCTGAACCCTGAGGAGACAACCCATGAAAGCATTACTTTGTAAGCGACACGGTCCGCCCGAGGCGCTGGAGATCGATAACCTGCCCGATCCGACCCCGGGAGACTGGGACGTTGTCATCGAGGTGCATGGTGCTGCGGTGAATTTCCCCGACACCCTGATCATCCAGAATCTCTACCAGTTCAAGCCGGATCTTCCTTTTTCTCCTGGTGGTGAATGTGCCGGGATTGTGAAGACCAAGGGTAGCAAGGTGGGCCATCTGAACATCGGTGACCGGGTGCTGGCCTTTACCGGCTGGGGCGGATTTGCGGAACAGGCGGTTGCCGACTCCCGTGCGGTGGTCCCGATGCCCGAGGGCCTGGATTTCGTGACGGCCTCGGCGTTTGTCATGACCTACGCCACCAGCTACCACGCCCTTGCGGACCGGGCAGCCATCCAGTCGGGAGAAACACTACTCGTGCTGGGCGCTTCGGGTGGCGTCGGCATTGCAGCCATCGAGATCGGCAAGGCACTGGGCGCCCGCGTGATTGCGGCTGCATCCACCGCTGAAAAGCTCAAGGTTTGTCAAGAACACGGCGCCGACGACGTGATCAACTACGTCGAAGAAGACCTCAAGACCCGCATCCGCGAGCTCACCGACGGCAAGGGCGCAGATGTGATTTACGACCCGGTCGGTGGCGCGTTCTCTGAGGCCGCCCTCCGAGCTATCGCCTGGCGGGGACGGTTCCTGGTCATCGGATTCGCCAATGGCGAAATCCCCAAGATTCCGCTGAACCTGGCCCTGCTCAAGGGTTGCAACATCAATGGAGTGTTCTGGGGCGACTACGCCAAGCGTGAGCCGATGAACAACATGAAGGATTTGCGGACCCTGTTCGGCTGGCTACAGGCGGGCAAGCTGCGCCCACATATTGCGGGCACCTACTCGCTGACCGAAGCGCCTAAAGCCATTCGCGCGCTCATGGACCGCCAAGTGTCCGGAAAACTGGTCATCACCCCGCAGGAGGCCTGAGGTGAGCGATCAGAAGGACTTTTCGGGAACCATGCCGGTGCAGGAGCGGCATCGCTTTGATGAGTCGGCGCTGGCAGCGTATCTAAGCACTCAGATTGCGGATTTCGAAACACCGCTGACCGTCGAGCAGTTCAAGGGCGGACAATCCAATCCCACCTACCGGCTGGTGACCCCGAATCGCAACTACGTGCTGCGACGCAAGCCGCCGGGCAAGTTGCTGCCCTCGGCCCATGCCGTCGATCGCGAGTATCGGGTGATCACGGCACTTGCCGAAACCGATGTGCCGGTGGCCAAGACCTATTGTCTCTGCGAAGACACCACCATCATCGGCACGGCCTTTTATGTAATGGCTTGTGTCGAAGGCCGGGTCATGTGGGACCCCACGCTACCAGGACACGACAGGTCGGACCGGGCAGCGATCTTCGATGCCATGAACGCCACCATCGCAGCGCTGCATTCGGTGGATGTCGAAGCAGTCGGGCTTTCTGATTACGGCAAGCCCGGCAACTACTTTGAGCGGCAGATCGCCCGCTGGACCAAGCAATACCAAGCGTCGGAAACCGAAACTATCAAGGCCATGGACAAGCTGATCCAATGGCTGCCGGCCAATATCCCGCCCGGGGATGAGGTCTCTATCGTCCACGGCGATTACCGCCTGGACAACATCATGTACCACGCCACGGAGCCCAGAATCCTGGCGGTTCTCGACTGGGAATTATCCACACTGGGCCACCCGCTGGCTGATTTCGCCTACCACTGCATGACCTGGCATATCCCGCATGGCGTATTCCGTGGTCTGGCAGGCATCGACCTCGCTGAGCTCGGGATACCGGACGAAAAAGACTATGTGGCCAAGTATTGCGAACGCACGGGCCGCGAACCGATCGACCCCAGCCACTGGGATTTCTACATCGCCTACAACATGTTCCGCCTCGCCGGAATTCTCCAGGGAATCATGGGCCGCGTGAAAGCCGGTACCGCGTCCAGCAAAAAGGCCGAAGCCATGGGCCGGGGCGCACGCCCGCTGGCCGAGCTCGGCTGGATGCAGGTTGAAAAAATTCTTGCTCGCTAAGGAGCCACCGCATGTTCGAACATTCTGACAAGACCAAGGACCTGATCGCCCGCGTGAAGGCGTTCATGGACGAACACATCTACCCCAACGAGCACCGGTATCACGAAGAAGTGAACGCTGGTGACGACCGGTGGCAGCCCACCCAGGTTGTTGAAGAAATGAAGGCCAAGGCCAAGGCAGCCGGCCTGTGGAACTTGTTCCTGCCGGAGTCTGCCCATGGGGCGGGCCTGACCAATCTGGAATACGCCCCACTCTGCGAGGAAATGGGCAAAGTTTTCTGGGCCCCCGAAGTCTTCAACTGTTCGGCGCCGGATACCGGCAACATGGAGGTGTTCGCCCGTTACGCCTCACCCGCATTGCAGGAGCGCTGGCTTAAACCGCTGCTGGCCGGGGAGATCCGCTCCTGTTTCGCCATGACAGAACCGGACGTCGCCTCCTCGGACGCGACCAACATCCAGTCGTCCATTGTTCGCGACGGAGACGAATACGTCATCAACGGACGTAAATGGTGGACCACCGGCGCTCCGGATCCACGGTGCAAGGTCATGATCTTCATGGGCAAGACCGATCCGGACAACGAAAACCGTCACAAGCAGCAGTCCATGATTGTCATTCCCATGGACACGCCGGGCATTACGATGAAGCGGCATCTCCCGGTCTTCGGCTACGACGACGCGCCTCACGGACACGCTGAGTTCGAATTCAACAACGTTCGGGTGCCAGCGGACCATATGCTCCTGGGTGAGGGACGCGGGTTTGAAATCGCGCAAGGTCGTTTGGGCCCGGGGCGGATTCATCATTGCATGCGCGCCATTGGCGCGGCCGAACGCGCGCTGGAAAAAATGTGCCAGCGCACAAGTCAGCGTATCGCCTTCGGCAAACCCATTGCTGCCCAGGGCGTCACACGCCAGCGAATTGCGGATGCCCGCATCATGATCGACCAGGCCCGGTTTCTCACCCTGAACGCGGCCTACATGATGGACACGGTCGGCAATAAGGTCGCAGCCAAGCAAATTGCCATGATCAAGGTGGCCGCCCCAGCGATGGCCTGTCAGGTCCTGGATTGGGCCATTCAGGCCCACGGCGCCGGCGGCGTCAGCGAGGACTACGGCCTGGCCTATGCGTACGCTCAGCTGCGCACGCTCAAGTTGGCTGACGGACCCGACGAGGTTCACCGCAATGCCATTGCCAAGATGGAACTCGCCAAACACGTGAACCTTTCGCGCTAAAGGATTGAAAAATGACAGAAGTCAATAGGCAATACCGGCTGAAATCCAGACCGGTAGGCATGGTCGGCGCCGAGCATTTCGAATTCACCGAATCCCCTGCGCCGGCACCAGGCGAAGGCGAGCTACTGGTTCGCAACCTGTACATCTCGCTCGACCCGGCCATGCGCGGCTGGCTCAACGAGGGCAAATCCTACGTGCCCCCCGTTGGAATCGGCGAAGTGATGCGCGCCATGTCGGTCGCCAGAGTGGTCGCGTCGTCGCACCCCAAATTCGCCGAAGGGGATGTTGTCTCCGGAATATTCGGCGTTCAGGACTACGCCGTCAGCGATGGCAAGGGCGTGGTCAAGGTTGACCCGAGCCTCGCGCCGCTTCCCCGCTACCTCGGCACCCTGGGCATGCCGGGAATGACGGCTTATTTCGGCCTGCTGGATATCGGCAAGCCAGCAGCCGGTGAGACCGTCGTGGTCTCCGGTGCGACCGGAGCGGTCGGCCAAGTCGTGGGCCAGGTCGCCAAGATCAAGGGTTGTCGTGTAGTCGGAATCGCAGGCGGCCCCGAGAAATGCCGATACGCGGTCGAAGAACTCGGCTACGACGCCTGTGTCGATTACAAATCCGAGAATGTGAAGAAGGCCCTGCGTGGCCACTGCCCCGACGGTGTCAACGTGTACTTTGACAATGTTGGCGGCGAGATTCTCGACGCGGTGTTGACCCAGCTGGCCATGCATGCCCGTATCGTTATCTGCGGCGCAATCTCGCAGTACAACAGCACCGAGGTGCAAGGGCCCAAGAACTACATGTCATTGCTGGTTAACCGGGCGACCATGACCGGCATGGTGGTTTTCGATTACGCCAAACGCTACGGCGATGCAGTCAATGATCTCGCGACCTGGCTGGCCAAGGGGGAAATGAGTAGTCAGGAACATGTCATTGACGGGCTGGAACAATTCCCCGATGCCCTGCTCAAGCTGTTCACCGGCGAAAACTTCGGCAAGCTCGTGCTCAAGGTGGCCGACTAGACTGCGCCCGCTCCGGGGCGCGCCAGCACCCGGCTGGCCGCCCCGTTGGCTGAACCACCGCGCCGTTCGTTCGCGTCGGCTCGAACATCTCTGACTGATTAGATGGTAATTTATCGGTCTTACGTACCCGCCTGTACATGAGCCGATCGCATCGTTACGCGTGCACGGCACATGTAGTGGACATTGATTGCGTACACCGCCCGGAACCCGCCACCATGCACACTGCCCCCACCCCGCGCTCTAGTCACATCACCAACGACGCAACTGCTCCCGTGAACGAGCCACCAGAAGCCTTTGCGCGCGTCGGCGCTCTTGAACTCGCGTATCAGCGCTTCGGCGAGCCGCAAGCACCCGCCGTGCTGCTCATCATGGGGCTGGGTTCTCAGTACGTGCTGTGGCCCGACGAACTGTGTCGTACGTTGGTGGAAGCGGGGTATCAGGTCATTCGTTTTGATAACCGGGACGTGGGTCGTTCAACGCGACTCGATGGCGTCAAGGCACCCAGTATACCGACGACTGTTCTGCGCAAGCGTCTTGGACTGCCGGTGGATGTGCCCTATCAAATCGGCGATATGGCCGAGGATGCCATTGGCCTTATGGACAGCCTGGGTCTTGCGCAGGCGCATGTTGTAGGGGCATCCATGGGCGGCATGATCGCCCAGGTCATGGCAGCCAACTACCCAACCCGTGTCGAAAGTGCAGCGCTCATCATGACCACAACGGGTCATCGCAAGCTCAAGCAACCCAGCCTGGCCTTGCAGCGACGACTCATGCGTAAACGCCCCAAAGCACTTGAGGACGTCATTGCGCAAGGCGTGGAAACCTATCGGCTGATCGGTAGCCCCGGCTTTGAACAAACCGATGCCGAAATCCGGTCCAAGATCGCAAGACAGGCCAGCCGCGGAATCAATCCTGCCGGCACAATCCGGCAGTTGTCCGCGATCATCGGGTCACCCCATCGCGGTCGGCTGGTGAGACAAATCAAACAACCCACCCTGGTGTTGCATGGTCGTGCTGACCCCCTGGTTCCAGTCGAGGCGGCCTTCGATCTGAAAGACAAGATTCCACATGCCCGGCTAGATGTTATTGATGGCTGGGGGCACGACTTCCCCAATGTTCTCATTCCTCGCATCGCCGATTCGCTTATTCAGCATCTGCCCACACGCTAAGTGTGCTCGGCGCGCCGCATCCGATCGTCGCATTCACCCTAAGCCTGCCCCAGGTGAGCAGAGCACCGGCGGCGCACTAGACTGCAGCCATCCCACCCATCATAAGAACACAGCACCGACGATACGGTGACGAGGAGACCCCATGGATTTGTTTGATGCCTATGTGCGTCACGAGTACGCCTTTGCCGCCACCCAGTTGATTCTGGCCATGTTAGGCATGGGCGCCACGCTTACGCTTAGCGATTTCCGGGATGTGGCCCGCACGCCTCGCAGCGTGGGCATCGGATTGGTCCTGCAGCTGATTGGCGTGCCCCTGATCGCGGCTGCCTTCATTGCCTGGGGCAGCCTGGGTGTCGGCGTCGCGATCGGGCTAGCCCTCTGTGCAGCGATACCCGGCGGCACAGTTTCCAATATTTTCACCTACTTCGCACGCGGCCACATTGCCCTGTCCATCTCACTGACGGCGGTCGCCACATTGGCCTGCCTGGTGACGACGCCCATTGTCCTTGGGCTGCTCATCGCGCACCACATGCCCGCCGACTTCAGGATGCCTGCCGGACGAATCGCCACAGAAATCGGCCTTTGTCTGCTCTTGCCGTTGGCTCTTGGCATGCTGATTCTACGGGTGTTCCCCGAACAGGCAGCACGGTTTTCCAAGCTGTGCATCCGTGGCTCACTACTGACGATCGTCCTGATCGTCATTGGCGCGGCCGGTGCAGGGCGACTGGATATGGACGCCTTCGGGCTGGCCAATCTCGGCATCGTGGCCGGCTTTATCACAGTCATTACGCTGCTAGGCTGGCTGACCCCGCGCCTGCTCGCCGTGCCAACGGCGGATCGTGCGGCCATCGCCATCGAGCTGAGCGTGCGCAATACAAACCTCGGCCTACTGATCAAGGCCAGCCTATTCCCCGCTGTGGTGGGCGTGAACGATCCGGTGGGTGATCAGGTGCTGTTCACGGTGCTGCTGTACGGCGCGTTGATGCTGCTCATCGGTGGTTTTCAGGTTGGTGCGTTCCGACGCCGCCTCCCCGCGCAGTAGGCTCCATCGCGCGGCCGCAGCAAGCGTTCGTCGCCGACGGCGGAGCAGTGAGACCGCCGTCGGACCACTAAACCGTCACGCGGAACACGGCCTGTAAGCAGAGCCATCGGCCCTCGGGCTGTTGCTACCTGGCGACAGCAGAAATGCGCGACGTCGCTTGCGAATCCAACCTGACCCTCACCAAGCTGTCGGCATCCGGCGACAGAACCCCCTTGTAACTTACTGTTTTTTCGCCTTTTTTTTCTGGCACGCCCGTTGCTTCCATAACGCTGAACAGGTTTTCAGGCGGCGTCGTAGTCATGGAGCTGCGATGCCCCACCCGGGCAGGAAGCCCGGAGGGTGCAGCGACCCCGGTCGCGTCACCACACGGTTTTGGCAGGGGGCGTTGCCTGATGCCAGACCGGAATCAGCAGTAGGCCACGGATGGCCTTTTTATTTTATGCCGGCCTAGTGTTGGCGAAGAGCGAGGATCAGTCACATGGCTTTGTCATCCAGTGTCCAGCGGTATCTGCCCCAGGCGCTGCTGGGAACAGCATTAATGCTGCCGATGTTTGCTTTCGCCGGCGCCCTGTCAGCGAGTCTGCTGGCCAACAACGGGTCCGGTGACCGTCTCCAATCCGCGTTACACGTGAGCAATTTGCAACACAATCCACGGCGGGCATTCGAAACACTCGACGCCAATCGAGACGGCTATCTAACCGGCGACGAAACCGCGGCAAGTCGCACGGTTCATCTGCATTTTGGTGTACTCGACCAGGATCGCGACCAACGCGTCAGCATTGTCGAGTTCCACCGACTGCCCGGTATGCTGGAAGACGTCTACGCCGAGTAGCGACCCTCTCCCTCCCCGAGCCCCCCAAGGGACTTGACCGTCGCAACCTGCGGCGGTTTTTTTATGGACGGCGACTGTAAAGCTGCCAAGCGTGATGAGCGCACGCCTACCCATGGCCGTCGAAGAAGCCTGTCAACGGTGACCTGCATCAGCCGAACGCGTCCACCCCAGAGGGCTCGACAAAGGATGATGGGCAGGCCCTGCAGAAACGTTGTGAACCACCCAAAAGAAAGCCCGCACAAGGCGGGCTTTCCCTACTGCGAAATACCAACTGAAACGTCAGTGCACACGCTCCAGAACGGTTGCTACTCCCTGACCCAGCCCGATACACATCGTGGCCACGCCAAGTTCAGCGTCCTTCTCGCGCATGATGTGCGCCAGGTTGCCGGTGATCCGGGCGCCCGAGCATCCCAGCGGGTGTCCGAGTGCGATCGCTCCGCCGCGCACATTGATGACATCCTGCTTGTCTAGGAGTTTTAGTTCGTTGAGCACAGCCAGTGACTGGGCAGCAAAGGCTTCGTTCAACTCGAAGTAGTCAATGTCCGATAACTCGACACCGGCCTTCTTGAGCGCCTGCTGCGTCGCCGGAACAGGCCCGCGGCCCATGATCGAGGGATCACAGCCAGCCCAGCCCATTCCCCGAATCTTGACCATCGGCTGCAAGCCCAACGCCTTGGCCTTGTCGGCCGACATCACCAGCACACAGGACGCGCCATCGGACAGAGCAGAGCTGTTGCCAGCGGTGACGGTGCCGCGTGGGTCAAAGGCCGGACGCAGCCCACCCAGCCCCTCCAGACTGGCATCGGCTCGGGCGACTTCGTCGTTGGTGGTCATGAACAACTTGCCGGCAGGGTCGTGTGCACGGATCGGCACAACCTGATCAGCATTCACACCGGAAGCCTGCGCTGCGATAGCACGCTGGTGCGAAGTGAGTGCAAACCGGTCCTGATCTTCGCGCGAGATCCCGTTGAGCTTACCCAGCAGTTCAGCGGTCAGCCCCATCATCCCTGCAGCCTTGGCGGTCTGCAGCGAAATGGCCGGACTGAAGTCGACGCCGTGGTTCATCGGCACATGCCCCATGTGCTCAACGCCACCACAGAGGTACACGTCGCCCTGGCCAGCCAACACATTGCTGGTGGCGATGTGAATGGCCGACATGGACGAACCGCAGAGGCGGTTGACCGTCTGGCCTGGCACCGTGTGCGGCAGACCCGCGAGCAAGGAGGCGTTACGGGCGATGTTGAAGCCCTGTTCCAAGGTCTGCTGCACGCAGCCCCACACGACATCATCGATCTCGGAAGGCTTCAGTGCCTCATTTCGCTTCAGGATGGCCTTGATCAGCTCGGCCGAAAGTTCTTCTGCCCGCACGTTGCGGAACTGGCCATTCTTGGACCGGCCCATGGCGGTCCGTACGGCATCAACAATGACGACTTCGGTCATGATGTTTCTCCAAATCTGTGTACTTGATTCGTTGATCGGGGAGCCAGGTCAACGCGCCATGCGCTGGCCCGGCCTGACCGATTAGCCGTAGTAGCTTTCGCCCTTGGCGGCCATTTCCTTCATCCGTTCCGTCGGCTCGTAAAGCTTGCCGAGGTAGGCGTACTTTTCGCAGGCCTTCACGATGTGATCGAGGCCCAGCGTATCGGCATACTTCAATGCGCCGCCACGGAACGGCGGGAAGCCGATACCCATGATCAGACCCATGTCGGCCTCTGCCGCCGTATCAACGATGCCCTGCTCCAGGCAGCGCGCCGTTTCGATGATCATCGGCAGCATGTGGCGTTCGACGATCTCCTCATCCGAGTGCTCGCGCGTTTCCTTCACGGCCCCCTTGATGATTTCGTAGGCCTCGGGATCCTTGACCTTCTTCGGCTTGCCCTTGCGATCCTGCTCGTACTTGTAATAGCCGGAACCGGACTTCTGGCCCAGCCGGCCGGCCTCGACCATCAGATCCAGCGAAGATTTCTGTCCTTCGGCCGGGCTCATGCGATCCGGGTAGCCCGCAGCCAGTACATGGCCGACATGCTGGCTGGTGTCCATGCCCACGACATCGTTGAGGTAGGACGGACCCATCGGCCATCCAAATCCTTCCATCAGCTTGTCAATCCGCTGGAAGTCCGCGCCCTCGGCGATTAAGCCTTCAAATCCGAAGAAGTACGGGAACAGAATGCGGTTGACCAAAAAGCCCGGACAGTTGTTGACGACGATGGGGGTCTTCTTCATCCGGGTAGCGAGTGCAACCGTTGCCGCAATCGCCTCGTCGGAGGTCTTGGAGCCGCGGATCACCTCGACCAACGGCATGCGGTGGACGGGGTTGAAGAAATGCATGCCGAGGAAGTTTTCGGGACGCTTGAGATCGGAAGCCAACTCATCAATCGAAATCGAGGAGGTGTTCGAGGCGATGATCACGTCTTCGCGTGCGTACTTCTCCACATCGGCGTAGACCATCTTCTTGATGTCTGCACGCTCGACCACAGCCTCGACAATGATATCCACTTCGCCGAAGTCGCCATAATTTAGCGTGTCGCGGATGTTATTGAGCACCGAGGCCATCTTCGCGGCATCCATCTTGCCGCGGGACACCTGCTTGTTCAGCAGCTTGGAGGCCTCGTTCAGGCCCAGGTCCAGCGCCGCCTTGTTGATGTCCTTCATGATCATGGGCGTACCGGTCGAAGCTGCCTGGTAGGCAATACCGCCGCCCATGATGCCCGCACCCAATACAGCGCCCTGCTTAATCTCTTTCGACTGCTTGATCCAGCCCTTGGACTTTTTCTTGATCAGCTGGTCGTTCATGAAGATGCCGATCAGCGCCTGGGCCTGCGTGGTCTTGGCAACTTTGACAAAGCCCTTGTGCTCGATCTTGAGCGCGTCATCGCGTCCCTTGTTGGCAGCCTTTTGAATGCAGTTAATGGCTTCGATCGGAGCTGGATAATGCTTGCCTGCCTTGCCGGCCACGAACCCCTTGGCTGTTTCGAACACCATCATCGAATCCACCGGGCCCAGCTTCAGCGGCCCCGTCTTCTGCGCACGACGCGCCTGCCAGTCCATCTCGCCTGCGATACAAAGCGCCAGCAACGACTTGGCCGCTTCGAGTAACTGATCTGGCTCGACTACGGCGTCGACGCAACCGTTCGCCAGGGCCGCTTTGGCCTTGACATTGCTGCCGCCCGCAATCATTTCAATGGCATTGTCGGCACCAATCAGGCGAGGAAGACGAACCGTGCCACCGAACCCGGGGAAGATGCCCAGTTTGACTTCGGGCAACCCGACTGCCGCCTTGGAGGACATCACCCGATAATCGGACGACAAGGCCATTTCAAAACCGCCGCCCAACGCCATCCCATTGATCGCAGTGACGGTCGGCATCTGCAGGTCCTCAAATCCGGAGAACACCGCATTGGATTCTGCAGACCACTCGATCAGTTGTTCATCCGACTGGGAGAAGGCTGCGCCAAACTCGGTAATGTCGGCGCCCACGATGAAGCCATCCTTACCGCTGGTCACCACGACACCTTTCGCGCCCGTGTGGGCTGCGATGGCCTGCGTGGCCTCACCCAGTTCCTTGACGGTTGCGGCATCGAACTTGTTGATCGCATCGCCCTCTCGGTCGAAACGCAGCTCGATCATGCCGTCCCCGAGCTCATGGCACTGGATCGACTTTCCTTGGAAAATCATAGGCTTGTCCTATAGAGATGAAGAAGTGGTAAGCAGGCAACCTTGTCAGGCAGCCTGCGACTAAAAAATTGAGGGACGCGCCACTATATCGGTGCACCCTGAGGCCGTAAACCAAGTCGGTTTGGCGTTCTGATCACGTGGCAAGACTGAATCATTGCCCCACCACCGACAATCAACCCACGACGGGAGCAATCAGCCTTAATTGCCGATTTTGACAGCGATTTTCGCCACTCCTACACTCCAGCAGACATCATCTGCCACCGAAAGGATCGGGGACACCATGGCCGCCAAGAAGAAGCTCGCCAAGTTGAAGACCCAGATGGAGGACGTCCGAGGCATCGCTATCGAGACGGTCATCAGTGCAAACAAGATCGTGTATCAGGGGATCCAGCGCCTCGCTGAACATGAGCTTGATGAACTTCAGAAAAGCTACAAAACCGTCGTCGACGGCCTCAAGGCAAGCGGTCAGAAAGGTGACATCAAGAGTACGGCCCAAGCTCAGCTCGATCTGCTTCAGCAGACCATTGACCAGATCATTGCGAACGCACGGACCAGCGTGCAGATCATTACCGAAACGCGTGTGGCGCTGACGGACGCCCTTTCCTCCGGCTTGCAAGGTAAAAAGTCAGCCAAGAAAGATTTATCCGCCGCCAAGAAGCAGGCCAGCGCCGCAGCGAAACAGGTTCGTGCGGCAACGCAGACGGCGCGCACGGCGGCTGAATCTGCCGTAGACGCCGCAACCAAGCAGATCGAGGGGGCGGCAAAGTCAGCCTCATCAACTGCGCGCTCCAGCCGCAGCTCAAGTACGCGGAAGCCCGCCACCAAGCGCACGCGCAGCACTGCCGCGAAGAGCACTGCCGCGAAGAGCACTGCCGCGAAGAGCACTGCCGCGAAGAGCACTGCTGCAAAGAGCACTGCTGCAAAGAGCACTGCTGCAAAGAGCACTGCTGCAAAGAGCACTGCTGCAAAGAGCACTGCTGCAAAGAGCACTGCTGCAAAGAGCACTGCGACCAAAACAACGAGCACCAAGCGAGCCACGACACGCAAGCCTGCCAGCAAGACGGGAGCCGCAGCCAAGAAACCCGCCAGCAAGTCCCGTGCGGCTGGCAGCAAGCCGGCGGCGAGCACATCCTCTCGCGTCAAACGGGCCACGTCGGCAGCCAAGTCATCGTCGACCAAATCCTGAGCCCACGCGATCAACGGTCCCAAGGCCCGGTGAACTGCCGGGCCTTTTTCTTGTAAGCCTATGGAAACCGGATCCCTCGACGCCTTGACCCAGGCCTGCCGACTGCTCGCCGACGGCACGCGACTACGTTTGCTCGCGGTCCTGGAGAGCGATGCACTGTCTGTTGCCGAGCTCACCCAGGTGACAGGCCTGGCCCAAAGTCGCGTCTCATCACATGTGAGCAAGCTGCGCGAAGCCAAGCTCCTCACCGATGCCCGGCTGGGCAGCAGCACGCTTTATTCCTTCGCGCCAGAGATCGGCGACAGTCTGCCCGGTGCGCTTTGGGCAGCGCTCAAGACACGCCTGGATGATGACCAGATCGGCGCAGACCTGGAACGGGCCCGCGAAGTGATTCGCAGCCGCCACGCAACCCTGTCCTGGGCAGACTCAGTGGCCGGACGCATGGAGCTGCACTACTCCCCCGGCCGGACATGGGAGGCGACCGCGCGGGCGCTCATCGAACTGCTGGAGCTAGGTGATGTGCTGGACATCGCATCGGGCGATGGCGTTCTGGCTGAGCTGCTCGCCGACCACGCTGAATCCGTCACCTGTGTCGACCTGAGCCGCAATGTCGTCCAGGCGGGCTGCCGGCGGTTGGCCCACCATCCTAATGTTCAGTTCGAGCAGGCCGATATGCACGCATTGCCGTTCGAAGACGCGGCGTTTTCGGTGGTGTTCTGCATGCATGCGCTGACCTACTCAACCGACCCGCAGCAGGTTTTATCCGAGGCGGCACGCGTACTCAAGCCCGGAGGCACACTGGTGGTTGCAACGCTCGCACAGCATGAGCACGCCGCGACGACTCGCGCATATGACCATGTAAATCAGGGCTTTAGCGAAGCAGCTCTGCGCACTTTGCTTGAGACGCAGGAGCTGCGTGTTGTATCGTGCCGAAGCGGATCGCGGGAACAACGTCCCCCCTATTTTCAGGTGGTGATTGCGGTGGCCCGGCGTGATTAGTCACGCCAACGGAGACGACTCGCAATGCCTCAAAGGAAAGACCACGCCATGCGCTATGTCGCGAGTCTGAGTGTCCTGCTGCTGACATTCTGGCTATTGCTGTCGGGCCACTACACGTTCCTGCTCAACAGCCTGGGCGTGCTGTCCGTCGTCCTAGTGGTCTGGCTCGCGCGACGCATGTCGGTGACCGACGATGAAATGGCCCCATTGCATTTGACGCCCCGGCTACCGGCGTACTGGCTGTGGCTGGCCCTGGAGGTGATCCGGTCCTCGATCCGGGTTTCCCTGCAAATCATTGTCGGACGCGCTTCGATTAATCCGGCCATCGGCAGTATCGCCCATCAACAGACGTCGGGCATGGGCGAGACGCTGCTTGCCAACTCAATCACGCTCACGCCGGGGACACTGGCTGTCCGCGTGCACGAGGACCGGGTCGATATCCATGCCCTCAACGCCCGTAGCCTCGACTCGCTGGAGAACGGTCGGTTTGCCGCGCGTATCCGCAAGCTGGAGACCGGCGAATGATGTTTGCCGCGGCGATGCTTGCCGTGGTCACGACCATGGGACTTGCGCTGTGCAGAGCACTTCTGGGCCCTACAGTTTATGACCGGATCTTGGCGCTTAACGTCTTCGGCACCAAGACGGTGCTCTTTATTGCAGTGGCCGGTTATCTATTCGGTCGACCGGAATTCCTCGACATCGCGCTCGTTTATGCGCTGATCAACTTCATTGCCACCATCGCCGTGCTCAAGCTGATGCACTACGGCGAACTGGGCTGGGTCGACCCGTCAAGCCAACAGGACGATCTATGACGCTGTTACTCGATACCTTGTCCTGGGGCTTGCTCATCATGGGCGGAGGGTTCTGCGTGCTCAGCGGTATCGGCCTGTTCCGAATGCCCGATGTCTTTACGCGATCGCACGCAGCTGGGATGACCGACGCTGTCGGCGCCACGCTCATTCTGACCGGGCTGCTGCTGCAGACGCCGGATTGGACGGTGGCTGTCCGACTCGTCCTCATTATCGGCTTTCTGGTGCTGACCAGCCCCACCGCCAGCCACGCATTAGCGCAGGCTGCGTTGACCGACGGGTTACGACCACAACTCGGCCAGGGAGCACGGACTCGCTGATGGACAGCCTGATGTTTGATGCCCTGAATCTGTTTTTGCTCGCCTGCCTGGTCGTGACAGCGCTGGCCATCGCCCGCCTACGGGGACTGTTTGCCGTGGCCATGCTCAGCGGGATCTACAGCCTGCTCTGCGCCAGCGTCTTTGTCTTGCTGGATGCAGTCGATGTGGCCTTCACGGAGGCCGCGGTTGGGGCTGGCATGACCACCGTGCTGTTTCTGGCGACGTTCGGGCTGACGCGCGCAAAGGAACAGGATGCCCCGCATGAGCGCCGCGCGCCTGCACTGATCACCGCTCTGGCCTGCGGCGCCGTTTTACTGTACGCCCTGACAGACATGCCCGAGTTCGGGCAAGCCAGCACGCCGGTGCACACGCACCCGATCGCAGAGCGCTACATCGTCACCACGCACGATGAAGTGGGGATTCCAAACATGGTCACCACCCTGCTCGCCAGCTATCGGGGTTTCGACACCCTGGGCGAAGTCGTTGTGGTGTTTACAGCAGGTATCGCCGTGTTGATGCTGCTCGGCCGTTGTAGTCGGGAGCGTGAGGAGACCCACCGCTAATGGCTTTGCATCATGAGCACGTGGTTCTCCGGGTCATTTCAAAGATCCTGATTCCGCTGATTCTACTGTTTGCCCTGTACGTCCAGTTCCATGGTGATTACGGGCCGGGCGGCGGCTTCCAGGCCGGGGTGATCTTCGCAGCGGGAATCGTGCTCTACGCATTGGTCTTTGGCCTGGATGCGGCCCGGGCGGTCGTCCCGCCTGCCGTACTCCGGCGACTGGCGCCGTTAGGCGTACTGCTTTACGCCGGGGTGGGTGTGTTCAGCCTGCTGAAGGGCTACGCCTATCTTGACTACACCGCCATAGACCCTGCCGACCCCAGCCACGGTCAGCACCTGGGTATTCTGCTCGTAGAGTTTGGTGTCGGCCTGACAGTCGCCTCGGTGATGTTGATGCTGTTCTTCAGTTTTGCCGGGCGAGGTCGCGGATGATTCTCGCGCACTACAACTACTGGGTAGTCGTGCTGCTCATGATGATCGGAATTTATACGATCATGGCGCACGGCAATCTGGTGAAAAAACTGCTCGGACTGACCGTATTCCAGACGTCAGTTTTTCTGATGTTCATCAGTCTCGGGAAGATTGAGGGAGCAACAGCCCCCATCCTGACGACCGATGGGGCCACCTACTCCAACCCCCTGCCCCATGTCCTCATTCTCACGGCGATTGTCGTCGGCGTCGCAACCACAGCCGTGGGCCTGGCACTGGTGGTCAGAATTCATGAAGCGTTCAAGACCATTGAGGAGCACGAGGCGATCAGACAGGAACAGGAGTCAGGCCGCACGTGATTAGCCAACTGCCCGTCCTGGTGGTGGTGATCCCCATGTTGATCGCCCCGTTGATCGTCTTGCTACGCCATCCTGTCATCGCCTGGGCGTTGTATACAACGGCTGCGGCCTGCAGCTTTGCGCTGGCGGTCGCTTGCTTGATCCAGGTTGAGCAGCATGGGCTGTTACAGGCCTATCTCGGGGGTTGGGAGCCCCCGTTCGGGATTGAGTACCGCGTCGATCACGCTAACGCCTTGGTGCTGTGCCTCGTCAGCGGCATTGCCTTGCTGGTCAGTCCGATGGCGCTGCGCTCGGCAGCGGACGAGATCTCGCAACCACGTCTTTACCTTTTTTATGCCTGCCTGACGCTTTGCCTGACCGGCCTGCTCGGAATGACGGCCACTGGCGACGCGTTCAATGTGTTTGTTTTTCTGGAAATTTCGTCGTTGTCCGGCTACGCGCTCATTGCCATGGGGCGCTCCCGTATGGCTTTGCTGGCGAGCTTTCGCTATCTGGTCATGGGCACCATCGGCGGGACGTTCTTTCTGACGGGGGTCGGACTGCTCTACGCCGTGACCGGCACCCTGAATATGGCCGACCTCGCAGACCGTATCGTGCCGGCGTTTGGCAGCCGGGTGCTGGTGGCCGCAGTCGCATTCATCGTCATCGGACTGGCCATCAAGATCGCCCTGTTCCCACTGCACGCTTGGTTACCCGCTGCCTATTCCCAGGCACCGTCGCTGGTCACTGCATTCATGGCGGCAACCTCGACCAAGGTGGCGGCCTATGTGCTGCTGCGATTTGTCGCCACCGTCGTCGGCCCACTGGTGGTGTTTTCGGCGCTATCCCTGGGCCAGATCCTGGGCACACTGGCCTGCATTGCCATGGTTGCCGGGTCGGTCGCCGCCATTTATCAAACCGATTTCAAGCGGCTGCTCGCTTGGTCCAGCCTTGCGCAAATCGGCTATATCGTTCTGGGTATCAGCCTTGGCACCGATGCCGGCGCCTCGGCGGCGCTCACCCACATGATCAACCACGGGCTGATTAAATGTGGCCTGTTTGTGATCGCCGCCATGCTGGTCTGGCAGCACGGGGAGGCTGCCATAAGTCGATTTGCCGGTTTGCCTCGCCGCGCGCCACTGCTGTTCGCAGCGTTCATCATTGGCGCGTTGGGCCTGATTGGCGTGCCGGGAACCGCCGGCTTCATCAGTAAGTGGGTCTTGTTGGAGGCGCTGATGGATGTCGGTCACTGGCCTGCCATCGTGGCCGTGCTTATCAGCTCTCTACTCGCGGTGATTTATTGCTGGCGAGTCGTCGAGATCGCATGGTTCACCCAAGCGGATGCCACTGCGGATTCGGCGGTCAGAAGACAACCCATTGGCGCTTGGATGAGTCTCTGTGCCGCCAGCATCCTGATCATTTATTTCGGTTTGCACAGTGACTGGCTGATTGCATTAACAAACACAGCCGGGACGCATCTGCTGGGTGCGACACGATGACGCTGATCACCGCCGCGCTACTGATTCCGCTGGTGACAGCGGTCGCCGTCGCCGCAACCGGCCGCCATGCCCGCCTGCGGGACGCTTGCACCCTAATTGGCGGCGGTCTGCTGGCGCTGCTGATCTTCGGTGCCTGGCCTGCTGTCTCCGGCGGCGAACGGCCGGAGTGGCTTGCATGGTCCATTCTTCCCGGGCTGGACATCTACTTCCAGCTGGAACCGCTTGGGCTGCTGTACGCCTCTGTCGCCGCTGGCCTGTGGCCCATTACGTCGATTTACGCCTCCGGCTATCTCAATGGCGCCCATGAGAAGCATCAAACACGTTTTTTCGTCTGCTTCACGCTGGCCATTTTCGCCGCCATGGGCATTGCCCTGGCTGGCAATCTAATCACGCTGTTCCTGTTCTATGAAGTCCTTACACTCAGCACCTGGCCCCTGGTAACGCATAAGGGGACCGCCGAAGCCAGGCGCGGCGGTCGCATTTACCTTGGTATCTTGCTGACCACATCGATCGGCCTGCTACTTCCGGCGATTGTCTGGACCGGCACACTCGCTGGCAGCACCGCGTTTTCGCCTGGTGGCATTCTGACTGGCAAGGCCTCCCCACCGGTCCTGGGCTTGCTCTACGCCCTGTTCCTGTTTGGCGTTGGCAAGGCAGCTTTAATGCCCTTCCATCGCTGGTTGCCAGCAGCCATGGTGGCACCTACGCCGGTGTCCGCATTGCTCCACGCTGTCGCAGTGGTCAAAGCCGGTGTGTTCGCTGTGCTCAAGATCTCGGTCATGATCTTCGGGCTGGACAATCTGTTCACCACAGAAGCCAGCGAAGTGATGAGCTGGGTCGCCGGTTTCACCATACTCATGGCGTCGCTGATCGCTCTGCAGCAGGACAATCTCAAGGCACGGCTCGCATACTCGACGATTAGCCAGCTTGCCTACATTGTGCTCGGCGCCACCATGGCCACAGCATTGGCCGCCCAGGGCGCCGGGCTGCATATCGTGATGCACGCACTGGCCAAAATTACGCTGTTCTTCTGCGCCGGCGCGATCTATGTCGCCCACCACAAGACCTTGGTCTCCGAACTCGACGGACTGGGCCGCCGGATGCCGTGGACATTTGCGGCATTCGGCCTGGCGAGCCTGTCCATTATCGGCATCCCGCCGCTCGGCGGCACCTGGAGTAAATGGTGGCTTACGCTGGGCGCGCTTGAGGCCGATCAACTATGGATCGTCGCCACACTGGCGGTGAGTTCGCTGCTCAATATCGCCTATCTGATCCCGATTGTGGCACGTGGTTTTCTGCGCCCGCTGCCCGGCGGGGCCCCGACCGAACGCTCCGCCGGCGAGGCGCCGCTGTCCATGGTGCTCCCACTGTGCCTCACTGCGGCGGGGTGCCTGGCCGCGTTCGTACTTGCCCAGCCGGTGCTTGAACTGTTGCGGGGAGTGACCCAATGACGACTGAACATCAGCCGCCCACAGGCGAGGAGCCCGGGTTCTTTGACCATCCGGGCCGGATCAAGGCCATTGTCTATGGCGTTTACATCAGCTGTGCACTACTTTTTTTCGCAGATGTGTTCTACCACAAGCACGCCTACACAGCCTTCGAGGGCTGGTTCGCCTTTCACGCCTGGTACGGTTTCTTTGGCTGCGTCGGCCTGGTCCTCGTGGCCAAGGCGATGCGCATCGTGTTAATGCGCCGCGAGGACTACTACGACCCGCCGGAGTCCGATGATGCTGCCTGACGTCAATCCCGGCCTGGTCTTGTTGCTGGGCGGCTTGCTGGTTCCACTGATTCGTGGGCCTCTGCGCTACGCGTGGCTGCTGGCCCTCCCGGCGGTGGCACTGGCCCTGCTGATTGACCTGCCCCATGGCAGCTACGGGCATCTCACGCTCATGGGCCAGTCGCTGGTCACCCTGCGCGTCGACGCCCTGAGCTTCGTGTTCTCGCTGATTTTTCTCATTGCAGCCTTGTTGATGGCAATTTACGCGCTGCACGAGCGCGACACGATGCAGCACGTCGCCGGCATGGTGTATGCGGGTGCCGCCGTGGCAGCCTGTCTCGCAGGCGATTTGCTCACCCTGTTCATTTACTGGGAGCTGACAGCCGTTGCGTCTGTGTTCCTGATCTGGGCACGCCGCACGGAGCGTGCCTACCGGGTGGGCATGCGGTATCTGCTCATCCAGGTCGCGTCGGGCTTGCTGCTACTCGCTGGCGCCGCCATGCAGGTGCGTGCGACCGGATCGCTCAGCTTTGATCACATCGGCCTCGATGCGCCGGGCGGCTGGCTGATCTTTCTGGCGTTTGGCATCAAGTGCGCGTTCCCGCTGTTGCATAACTGGCTGCAAGATGCCTACCCGGAAGCCACCGCGACCGGGACGGTCGTACTGTCGGCCTTCACGACAAAACTGGCCGTGTATGCGCTGGCGCGCGGCTACGCGGGAACCGAGTACCTGATCTGGATCGGGGCGGTCATGACCGCATTCCCGATCTTCTATGCCGTTATCGAGAACGATTTGCGGCGCGTTCTGGCCTACAGCCTGAACAACCAGCTGGGCTTTATGGTCGTGGGAATCGGCATTGGCACCGAGCTTGCCCTGAATGGCACGGCCGCCCATGCGTTCTGCCACATTCTTTACAAGGCACTGCTTTTCATGAGCATGGGGGCAGTGCTGCTGCGTGTCGGGACTGTGAACGGATCGGAGCTGGGGGGGCTTTATAAGTCCATGCCCTGGACGACGGTTTTCTGCGTCATCGGTGCCGCGTCGATCTCCGCTTTTCCATTGTTTTCGGGCTTTGTTTCAAAGTCGATGATCATCAGCGCTGCAGCCAAGCAAGCCGACCTCTGGTGGGTGGTTGTCATGCTGTTATTCGCCTCAGCCGGCGTCTTCCATCACTCGGGGATTAAGATCCCCTACTTCGCATTCTTCGCCCATGACAGCGGCAAGCGATGCAAGGAAGCCCCGCTCAACATGCTCATCGCCATGGCGGCTGCGGCGGCGCTGTGCATCGGCATTGGTGTTTATCCCGCCCCCCTCTACGCTCTGCTCCCGTTTTCGGTGGAGTACGCGCCGTACACGCTCAGCCATGTCGTGACGCAATTGCAATTGCTGATGTTCTCGGCACTGGCATTTACGGTCATGATGCGGACAGGCATTTACCCCCCGGAGTTGCGGTCGATCAACCTCGACACCGATTGGCTATATCGTCGATTGGCCCCCGCATTGGCATCGTCGGTGGTTGCGTTTGGTGCATCGACCACGGCGCTGGTCCGCCGCTGGCTCGCCGTCCTGTGGCGCCAATTGGATGTACACGTGCTCGCCCAGGCGCGACCTGGCGGACGCCTGGTCGTGACCTGGCGGTCCGGCACCATGCTGTGGTGGGCGACGACCGCCGTAGCCGCGGTGGTGCTCATCGGACTGCTGCGCCAAGCCGCGTAACACCGGCCACAAGAAGTGACCGGGGCGCCGCCCATCCCGCTGCGCTAGTCAGGCCAGGCGCGCGCCGGTCCGCCCTTCTCCACGATGGCCTGAATGCGCGCCGCATGATCAGCGCGTTCAGCTTCGGTGGCCCGAATGACCCGTGGGCGCCCCGCGTGTGGCTGAAACAAGCGCACCACTGCGCGCTGCTCACCGTCGTCCTCGTCCGCAGCCAGCTCAATCGTCTGCTGTCCGCCGGTCATGGCCAGATACACCTCGGCCAGCAACTGGGCGTCAAGCAAGGCCCCGTGCAGGTCACGACCGGAATTATCGACGTCGTAGCGCTTACACAGCGCGTCCAGAGAATTCCGCTGCCCCGGGTGCATCTCTCGCGCCATCGTCAGCGTATCGGTGATGCTGCACCACTCGGACACAGGCGGTGGCGGCGTCTTCAGCTTGGCGAATTCGTGATCCAGAAACCCGACATCGAATGCCGCGTTGTGAATGATCAACTCTGCGCCGCGCAGATACTCGATGAATTCCTCAGCCACATCGGCAAACCGGGGCTTTTCGACCAGCATCTCATTGGTAATGCCATGCACCGCGATCGCCCCTTCATCGATCAGACGATCGGGCTGCAGGTAATGCCAGAAGTTGTTGCCGGTGGCCCGGCGACTGCGTAGCTCCACGCAACCGATCTCAATGATGCGATGGTCGTCACGGGTCTCCAGACCCGTGGTTTCGGTGTCCAGAACAATCTGCCTCATCCCCGCACTCCTGCCGCCAGCGCATCCATGGCCTCGTTGGCAAGCTGGTCTGCTGCTTCGTTCCCCGGATGGCCCGCATGCCCCTTGACCCAGTGCCAGACGACCTCGTGGCGTTGGGCCGCGGCATCAAGGCGCCGCCAGAGTTCGGCATTCTTCACAGGCTTTCCAGCAGCAGTCTTCCATCCACGCCGTTTCCAGTTCGCCATCCATTCCTTCATGCCCTTCTGGACATACGTCGAATCCGTGTAGAGATCGACGCAGCATGAGCGGGACAGGGATTCCAGCGCCTGAATCGCAGCCATGAGCTCCATCTGATTGTTTGTGGTGGATGGCTGGTGACCCGACAGTTCGCGCCGGTGATCACCGTATTCCAGCACCACACCCCAGCCCCCAGGGCCGGGGTTACCTCGGCATCCACCATCGGTGAACGCACGCACACGTTGGGTCATGAATGGCTCTCGAACAAGATTAGACGTCGTCAGTTCGGCGTCGGGCAGCCGCGGCTTCAAAGCTCACGCGAACACCGCCAAGCGCTGGCGATACGCCAGTCCGGGCCCGCCGCCAACGTTGTTGAATGGGAGTGATCGGAAGTCTGCGCTTGCGCGCGACGATAAGGTAGCTGTCGGCGGCCAGATTCAACCAGTACCGCAGTGGCTGGCCGTCGGCCCGGGCGGTCGGCCGCAGCCACGGCAGTCCGGAGCCGAATCGGTGGATGTCCAGCACGTCGAAATCCAGCAGGTGCAGCCAGTCGCACACCCGGTGCCGACTGAGAAAACGGCCGTGGACTGGCAACGCGGGTGTGGCGCCCAAACGTTGGCGCAGTCCCCACCAGGAGTAGGGATTAAATCCCAGAATCAGCAGATGGCCGCGCGAACTGAGCACGCGGTCGGCTTCCCGCAGCAAGCGATGAGGTGACATCGCGTATTCGAGACTATGCGGCAGGAGAACGACGTCAGCCACACCCTTCGGCAGCGGTAGCGCACCCGACTGGGTCACCGCAGATTCACCGGCAGCACCCGCGGTGCCCAGCACCGCTTTGAAGGGCATGGGCGCCGAGTCAATTAATGACTCACCCTGCCCCCAACTGCCGATCTGGATGATGGAGCGCCCGAACATCCCCGGTAGAACCTGACGCAGACGCGCCAGTTCTAACGTGTCCTGATGGCGGCCGCGGGCGGTGGCTCGCCACCGTCTCAGGTCATCCAACCGAACTTCTTTGCGATGCATCGGGTCCATGTCGCTAAGGATAACCAACCGGTCCCCGCTTGTGCGCGGTCCATCCGTCCATGACAATCAGCCCGCCACCGGGGACCTTATAAGATCGTGAAAGTCAGCCATTTTTTTGCCGCCGCCCTGTTGTTGTGTGCAACGCCGGCAACCGCCAAAGATTTCTGGACCGCATTGACCGAGCGCTACGCCATCGGTCAACAAGACCATGAAGCCGTGCGCTACTGGTCGGATGATTTTGCATCCCGCCCACATGAGATTCGTACATTGGTCGGGCGAGCCGAGCCCTATCTGGCCGTTATCGCAGAGCAGCTGCGCGCCGCCGGGCTACCGGCCGAACTCATTTGCATCCCCTTCCTGGAAAGCGGATTCGACCCGAATGCCTTTAGTTCAGGGACCGCTGCGGGTCTATGGCAGTTCATGCCCCAAACTGCCGATCGTTTCGGACTGCAGCGAACATGGTGGTACGACGGTCGGCGCGATGTCATCGCATCCACCGAAGCAGCCATTCGTTATCTGAGTTACCTCCACGACATGTATGACGACTGGCTGCTGACGCTGGCCGCCTACAATGCAGGCGAAGGGCGCGTGCGGCGTGCCATCGCGCGCAATCGGAAGATCGGCAAGCCGACGGATTTCTGGTCGCTGTCCCTACCCAGTCAGACCAAGGCCTACGTCCCACGAGTGCTGGGCCTGGCGGACGTATTCGCGCGGCCGGATCATTTTGACATCAGTCTGCCAGCAGTCAGCCTGCGCCCGAAGACCGTCGCTGTCGCTCTACCAGGCCAGCTGGGCCTCCCGCAGGCCGCTAAGCTGGCCGGCATGTCATTGGAAGACATCCGCCGCCTCAACCCGGCATTCAACTCGTTTGCAACCGACCCGGCCGGACCCCACCGGCTGCTGCTTCCTGCGGATAAGGCAGGCGATTTCGCCCTCGCGCTTAAGGCCATGCCCGCCGCTGAACGCGTGACCTGGACACGGCACAAGGTGCAATCGGGCGACACGCTGAGCGAACTGGCAGAGGACTTCGATACCACCGTCGGTGTGATTCGCTCCATCAATCAGCTGGATGGCCACCAGATCCGGATTGGTCAGGTGCTGATGATCCCGGCAGGGGCCAAGCAGGCCGTCGCCGGGCTCTCTGCAAACCCGCGCGGTTCCGGTGCAAGGTTCTATAAAGTGCGTGCCGGAGATTCCTTGTGGTCCATTGCACGCAAGCACGATGTGCATGTGGCCGACCTGACTCGATGGAATCGGATGTCGAGCCGGGCGGTCATCCGCCCGGGACAAACCCTGGTCGTGACCTCGCCTTCTCGGACCGAACGCACGGTTTATTACACCGTTCGTGCCGGTGATTCGCTTGGCACCATTGCCAGTCGGTACCGTGTACGCACCAGTGACATCGTGGCGATCAACAAGCTCAGCTCGCCCGACCGGCTGAAACCCGGGCAGCGCCTGAAGATTCGCGTCGATGTCGCAGATCATTCGGGCGTATGAACCCACGGGACAACGCTTCATCCAATCGACCGCGAACTCAGGGACACTTGTTGTTAGAATGCCGACAACGCCTCGCCCACTGCGTTTCCGACAGTCTGGGTCCTGCCTCAAACGACGGCTGGAGAATCTCTTGAACCGTACCAAGACGCTGCTCTGTCTGGCGCTGGTCAGCTCGGCTGCCCTGCCGTATGGCGCTGCTCAGGCCATCGACCAGGAGACGGCCGATCAGCAGCTTGAGCGCCTGCGCAGCCTGGATGACCAGGTCCGCGACATCAAGCGCGACTCTCTGGATCTGGCCGTCGACCTCGAGTTGCTCGAACGCGACGTGCTTTACCCCGATGGCAATATGGTCAGTGCGTACCTGTCGGTGGATCTCAAGGCTTTTGTCGTCGAAACTGCCCGACTATTGGTCAATGGCGAGCAGGCGACGGTCATCGAATACCAGTTCAACGATGCCGTCTCGCTGACCCGGGACGCCGCCCATGAAATGGCGCGTCTGGATCTTGGCCGGGGCACCCACACGATTACGCTCGAAGTGTCCGGTCGATATGCCGAAGACGCTGAAACCGCCCCCCCCGTACGGCGCTCGGACTCCTATCAGGTCTACCTGAATGGTCAGCCCAAGGCCGTTGAATTTGTTCTGGAGTGGACGGGACGCCGCCGTGAACCGCGTCTGTCACCCCGCGAATGGGCATCCACCGGCGTACTCGCCGCCAACGCTAGCGAAGAGCAGGCTCCGCCTCAGCCCTTGCAGGCGCGTGCCACGCGATATCTTCGCGAGACCGATCGCCTGTTTACGGCATTGACCAAACTACGGGTCTGGTCACAACAATACCCGGGGGGCGCCAGCGAAGACCCGGATCTCCTGCTGGCTGAGGGCCGCACGCTGGTGGACTTTGGCCTGCCTGCCGAGGCGGAGCAGCGGCTGCAGCGAGTACGCGGAAGCCAAGCGACAGCAACGCAGCGGAATGAGGCGGTTTTGCGCCTGGCTGAGCTCGCCTACACCCGTGGCCAGTACAAGGCTTTGCTCACCGCCCTGGCGCGCGATCTGGTCGCCCCTCTGGACGAGGACACCGAACGTCAGGCACATGACCTCAGGGCACGCGCCTTCATGCGGCTTGGCGACTTTCAGGCCGCTCTGGGTGAATTTGAAGCAGCCCGCGAACTCGGCGATCTCCCGCCGTACATGGCCTACAACTACGCCATCACGCTGATGCGCAACGGTGCCATCAATGAGGGCACCGTGGCTCTGCGCCGCGTGGGGCGCATTGATATTCCGAACTACGAGCTTGCTGCCTTGCGCGACAAGGCCAATCTCACGTTGGGCTACCAGCTGCTCAAGCAAGAGCAGTACGAAGATGCACGCGACGCATTCCGCAGAATCCGCCTGGAGGGCGAGTACGCCAACAAGGGCCTGCTGGGCTACGGCTGGTCGTTGTACTTCGGTACGGCCGAATTGGGTCAGGACGATGTGCCGACCGCCTACTCCTCACTGTCGTTGCTCATGCGGCCCGGACGCGGCAATGCCAGCCTGTTTGAAAAACTGGGCATCGGGCTGACCGACGAGCAACGCAGTAATCGAGAAACCACCAAACGACTGGAGCGGGCGCTGGTCCCGTGGTCTGAGTTGCTCGGACGTGACCCGATGGACCCTGCAGTCCAGGAAGCCTTTGTCGCCGTGCCACAGGCCCTGGGATCGCTGGGTGCCCACCGTCAATCCTTGCAGTATTACCTGCGCGCCACCGAACTGCTCGAAGAAACCCGTCTGCGTCTCGACAAGGCCGAAGACGCCATCTACAGCGGCCGCATGGTAGAAACCCTGATTGCGCGAGATCTTGATTCCGAAGCGGGATGGACCTGGGAGGTGCGTGATCTGCCCAATGCGCCGGAGACCTACTACCTGTATCCCCTCATCGCCAGCACCCAGTTTCAGGAAGCCCTGAAGAACTACCGCGATCTGCGTTTCCTGGCGCGACGCACGGAGGGCTGGCTGCGTGCCATTTCTGCCTACGGCAGCCGCCTGGCCGAGGGTGCACGGCCTGCCGACCCCGACCAGACGGTCGCACGCGCGCGCGCCCACACCCGTCTGTTCGGCGATGGCATACGCCCGGAACTGCGCTTGGAAGAAGGGATAGGCACCAGCCCTGCCCGCCGTGGCGCGCCGCTGCAGGACGCCGAACCGCCCGAACTGGACCTGGCACTGGCTGAGCCGCCACCGGCCTTGGCGCAAACACGCAATCTGCGATCGCCGGCCCAGCAAATGCAATCGGCTCGTCCCCGCATCTTTGAACTCAGCGATCGCGTCGAAGCCACGTTGATTGCCCAGCGTGACCTATTGGAAACCATGGCGCTCAACGAACTGAACGGACAACGGCGTCAGGCCGAGGAGTTCCTCATCGAGGCACGATTTGCGATGGCACGCATCTTTGACCAGCAAGAAGGTGGCCCCAATGCGCGCTAGTCGATCCGGTCTGCTGCTATTGGCCTGCTCGAGCACGGTGCTGCTCGGTGCCTGCGCCTCAAAGATCGACCCTGGCCCATCCATCAGCACGATTAATCGTGAGCGTCCGGACGAAGCGAAGCTCAGCATCCGTCAGTCCGAACAAATCGAGGCCAATCAAGAATTGGCCATCGAAAACTATCGCAAGATTCTTGAGTTGGCTCCGGAAGGCGCACGCCGCACCGAGGTTATGCGACGCTTGGCCGATCTGCAGGTCCAGGTGGGCGAGGTCAACCCGCAATTCGAACGCCAGCAGGAACTCTACGGCGACGAAGAACGGATCGACTCGGTCAATCTCTACCGAGAGATTCTGGCCACGAACCCTGACGACCCCAATAACGACCGGGTGCTATACCAATTGGCGCGCGCTTACCAAAACCGTGGCCAGGAAGCCCGTGCCGTGGAGGTGCTCTCCAGGCTGGCCCGTGAATACCCACAATCCCGGTATGCCAGCGATGGGAAGTTTCGCGAGGCCGAACTGCTGTTTCGGTTAAAACGGTACCGGCAGGCTGAGGCCGCCTACCGGGATGTGGTTGATTTTGGCCCGGATGGACAGTTCTTCGAGCAGAGTCAGTACAAGCTGGGCTGGTCGATCTTCAAGCAATCCCGCTACATGGAAGCCGTCGAGGCCTTCATGCCGATTCTTGAGCGCGAACTCGCGCCGGGCCAGACGCCAATTGTCGAAAGCCAGGCGGTCGCCGGTGTTCGCGAAAAGCGTCGCGAACTGGTGCAGGACGTTCTCCGAGTCGTCAGCCTGAGTTTTGCTTACAGCGACGGCGGCGCCTCACTCAAGCAATTCCTCAATGAACAGGGTGGCACCCGCTACGAGGAGCTGCTGTTCGCCGACCTCGGCGAGCTTTACCTGGAGCAGCAGCGCTACACGGATGCTGCCGCTGCGTTTAAGGCCTATGTGGACTACGAGCCGCTGACGCTTGACGCCCCCACCTTCCAGCTCAAATCCATCGATGCCCTGCAAGTAGGCGGATTCCTGGATCTGGCCATGGGTGCCAAGGAAGACTACGTCCAGATCTACGACCCGGAAGCCGACTATTGGTCGCAGCGTGGGCTGGCCGAAGCCCCGTTTGTGGTCGAGGCTCTGAAGGAAAACCTCAATGATGTCGCCCGCTACTACCACGCCCGAGCGCAGCGAGACGGCGCCACCGAGCAGGCGCGCCAGATCGCCTTTGAGCAGGCCGGTCGCTATTACCGCCGGTTCATCGAAATATTCCCGGATGATCCGGCAGCACCGGAGATGCACACGCTGCTGGCCGATACGCTTTACGACCGCACGCTGTATCAGCAGGCCGCGGACGAGTACACAAACGCCGCTTACAACTACCCACCGCATCCGCGCGCTGCGGATGCCGGGTACGGCGCCGTCGACAGTTACCATAAGTGGGCAGAACTGCAGCCGCCGGAACAACGCCCGGAGGCAATACTCGTCGCGGTAGATGCGGCCCGGCGCTTTGCGGATCGCTTTGGCGAGCACCCAGAGGCCCCCAGGGTTCTGACACGTGCAGCCGAAGATCTTTATGACCTTGGCGAGTTGGAGCCTGCCGCAGAAGTTGCACAGCGTGTGGTGGATACCCAGCCTCGCCCGGACGCCCGTTTGCGTCGCAGCAGTTGGCAGGTGCTTGGCCTTGCACGCTTTGATCAACAGCGGTTTACCGACGCCGAATCGGCGTTTAAGCAAGTCTTGCAGCTCACACCGCCTGACGACGGTGAACGCCGGCAAATCACCCGTGACCAAATCGCCTCCGCCATCTACAAGCAGGCCGAGGTGGCGCGTGACCAGGGCCGCCCGGACGACGCCGTTGCGCAATTCCTGCGAATTGGCCAGGAAATGCCCGATTCCAGCATCCGCGCCACGGCGCAGTTCGACGCCGCAGCAGTGCTGATCGCCTCAGAGCAATGGGATCGCGCCATCGATGTCCTGCTGGACTTCCGCTCCACCTTCCCGGCCGACGAACGTCAGGCGGACATCACCCGCAAGCTGGCAGCCGTCTACCTGGCGTCGGATCAACCCACGCGGGCGGCCGCCGAGTTTGCGCGCATCGCGGGTGACGCCAGCGAAAGCGAGGACGCCCGGCAGCAGGCAGCGCTGAGGTCCGCTGAGCTGTACGACGAAAACGGTGCACTCGCCGCAGCTGGCCAGGCGTATGCAAGCTATCTGGCTGGGTTCGCCGTACCTTTTGACGAGTCCATTGAGATTCGACAGCGATTGATCGAAATATACGAAGAGATCGAACGGCCCAGCGAGGTCACGTTCTGGAGGCGCGAACTCGTTCGATCGAATGCCGCGGCAGGTGCCCAGCAAACCGACCGCAGCCGGTACCTCGCCGCGCAATCCTCTCTCGTGTTGGCCGAGTCTGCGTTGCAGGAGTTCGAGTCCGTCAAGCTCACCCTCCCCTTGCAGGCCAGCCTGAGTCGCAAACGTGCAGCGATGGATCGTGCCCTCGCTGCCTATCAGGATGCAGCCCAGTCTGGCGTGGCCGAGATCGCCACGGAGGCCACACACAAAGTGGGGTCGATCTACCTGACGCTAAGCCGTGACCTCATGGCGTCGCAGCGACCCTCCGGATTGTCAGCGCTGGAGCTGGAGCAGTACGAGTTGCTGCTCGAAGAACAGGCCTTCCCGATCGAGGAGCAGGCCATTGATGTCTTCGAGACCAACGTCGCCCGTATGGACCAGGGCGTGTACAACGCCTGGGTCCAGCGCAGTATCGAAGCACTGGCCGAAATCGTGCCGGCCCGTTACGCCAAGCAGGAAAACTATGAGCTTCCGATCAATGCGATTCGCTAAAGCTGCCACGGTCTGCATCGCGATCGGCCTGCTCGCCGGCTGCGCAGGTGGGCCCACGCCGGCTCCCACTCCCGCCGAGGCCGAAATTCAGCTGCCGCCTGTACCGGAGGTAGAGATCCCGGACGCTGCGTTTAACGATTTCGCAGCGGCCATTAATGCGCTCAAGCGTGGCAACGAAGCAGCTGCCGAATCTGCGTTGCGCAACATGATTCGAAACTATCCCCAGATCTCCGGCCCCTACGCGAATCTCGCGGGATTACTGGCACGCAAGGGAGAAGATGCTGAGGCACTGGACTTCGCGCGTCAGGCGGTCGAGCGCAACCCCCGCAGCGCCCCCGCCTACAATCTTCAAGGCCTGTTGGAGCGCCGCGCCGGAAACTTTGACGCCGCGCGGGACGCCTATCGCAAGGCGCTGGTCGCCGACCCTGGCTTCATCGATGCGCAACGCAATCTGGGCATTCTCTACGACCTGTACCTGCGCCAACCACAGCAAGCACTGGTCGCCTACAAGGCCTATCAGGGCATGCTGGACGAACCGGATGACACCGTTGCGCTGTGGATTGCGGACCTGGAGCGAAGAACACGATGAGCACCGCTTTTCGAAACCTCGTGCGAGCGACCCTGGCTCATGTAGTCTTATGGGTACTCGCAGTGGGCATGGCGTCCGCACAGCCGGCCGAAGAGCCCATTGAGCTCGAAGGCGCCACCATCCGCGGCGAGCAGGAATTGCCGATCGGTCTGTACATCACACCGTGGCGCAACTCTCCTCCGGAGGAAGGCATCGACAAGCCAGCCAAGTTGCTGGAAGAGGCGCTGGTGCCTGTCGATCCGCCGGCGTTTCGCCGACAAATGCAGTACTGGCAGGCGCTGGAAACAGCCAGACGCCCGTCCGAATTTTCGTCTGGACCATCAACGCAGTAAACGAGAGGCAATCGTATGGAGGTGTTCGGCACCATCGTCCGTTTTTTTCAGAACGGCGGACTTTTCATGTACCCCATCGTCATCATTCTGGCGATTGGACTGTCTATCGCCATCGAGCGATACATCTACCTGACCCGCTCGGAAGCGGGTAATCGCAAGCTGTGGGAAAAGCTGCAACCCTTACTGTCCAACGGTGACTACGCGGGCGCTTTCGAAGTGTCGAGCAAGTCGGATGCAGCGGTAGGGCAGGTATTGGCCTATGGCATCAGCCGAATGCGCACCAGCAGCGACCGACAGGACGTCGAAATGTCCATGGAGGAGAGCCTGCTGGAAGTCACTCCCCAGCTGGAAAAGCGTACGCATTACCTGGCTGTGCTCGCGAACGTCGCGACGCTGCTCGGCCTGCTGGGCACCATCATCGGGCTGATTCAGGGCTTCACGGCCGTGGCAAACGTGAACCCGGCAGAAAAGGCGGATCTGCTTTCAGCCAGTATTTCTGTCGCGATGAACACGACGGCATTCGGTCTGATGGTGGCGATTCCTCTGCTGCTCCTGCACGCCGTGCTGCAAACACGCACCACCGCCCTGGTGGATAGCATCGAAATGGCAAGCGTTAAGTTTCTGAACACCACGCGGACCACAGAAAACGCATGATCACCTCGCGACTACACCGGATGCGTCGGCGCGATCCGGCCGAAATGAACATCACGGCATTCATGAACCTGATGGTCATCCTCGTGCCGTTTCTGCTGATAACCGCGGTGTTTTCGCGACTCGCGGTCATGCAACTGGCTCTCCCCGCCCCGGATACGGAGTCGACACCCGTCGAGAACGAGACCGATCGCCTCTCTGTGATCGTTCGGACGGATGTCCTTCAGGTTGCTGTTAACGGGGGAGTGCTTCAGTCGTTTCCTATCCGTGAGGACGGTTTCGACCTGGTCGCGGTCAACGCTCTCATCGCCGAGCTCCGCGACCGGATCGATGCATCAGTGACCAGCGCCACGGTCTTGCTTGAGCCTGATGTGGAATACGACCAGATGATCCAGGCCATGGATGCCGTGCGTATGAAATTGCCAGACGAGAACACGACCTCCATGGCCGAACGTGCTCGGCTGTTCCCAGATGTCGCGATTGGCGATGCTCCGCCACGCGCAAACGAGACGGACGGATGAAGGAATCTCGACGCGCCAAACGCATGCGCGAGCGCAATGCCAAAAAGGGCCGGGTCGCCTCGATGAACATGATCTCGCTCATGGACATCTTCACGATTCTGGTGTTTTTCCTGCTCGTCAATTCTTCTGCGGTAGAAACCCTGCCCAGTGCTAAGGAGCTCAAGCTTCCCGAGGCCTTCGAAGAGACCAAAGCGGGTGAGACCGTGAGCGTCATGATCACACGCACCGATATTCTCGTGAATGGCAAACGCGCCATGAGCGTGACGGAGGCACACGAGGCTGAAAACCTCAATGCGGTAGCTGAACTGCTGTCCGAGGTCCCCAAATCCGTGCTTGTCTACGAAGATGGCTCCGAAGCGGAGGGCCGGGAAGACGTCACCATCCTGGCCGATGAGGGCACGCCCTATCAGGTCATCCGTAAGGTCATGCAGGCCTGTACGACAGCAGAATACGCCCGCATCTCGCTCGCGATTCTCCAGAAGACAGAAATCGAATCCGGATCTGACGCATGACCGCCAGCCACGCCCTTCAATCCGCCTGGACGTTGGGAGTCGACGATTCCGACCAGCGCTTCCGCCGTATATTGGCGATTACGCTGACCCTCTTCCTCGTCTTGTCTCTGGCGATCCAATTTGTCCGCATGGCTGGCGAGGAAGACGGCGCGGGCAATGAGCTCTCTGATCGCTACGCGCGCCTATTACTGCAGAGGGCACCTCCCGGCCCCAAGGCCGAACAACAAGCGCCCGAGCCAGCGGCCGACAAGGAACAGGCGGACGAGCCGGAAGAACCCGAACCCACCCCGGAACCCGAGCCGGAACAACCAACGCCACGCGAGCAGCCTGAGCCGGCGCCGCAGCAAGCCACCCAGCAGGCCCGTGTTGAGCAGGCCCGCGAGCGTGCTGAGGCCAGCGGCATCTCGCAGATACGTGACGCCTTTGCAGACCTGCGCACGGAACAATCCACCGCTGCCCTGACCAACCCACAGGCGTTGGTGACGGCGGCGCCTTCTGCCTCGGGTGGAGCACGCCGCTCCGGATCGGCCAGTTCAACTTCGGATTTGCTCTCCAGCGCCAGTAGTGGCAGTTCCGGAATCGACACCAGCCAGCTTGCTCGAGACAGCGGAGGCACGGGTCTGGCCGCACGCGAAACCACACGAGTGAGCGGACCGACTGCCGGGGGTGGTGGCGGCGGTGGCGCGCCGGCCCGAGGCGCCGGTGGCAGCGCCCCGGGAACGGGTCGTCCCATCGACGAAATCCAGTTGGTGTTTGATCGTACGAAAGGTGCGTTTTACTCGATTTACAATCGCGCTCGCCGCCAAAACCCCACTCTGTCCGGCAAAGTCGTTGTTCGCTTGACGATTGCACCTAGTGGTGCGGTTTCTTCTGTCGAGATTGTCGAGTCTCAACTCAACGATGCCGACGTCGAAGGCAAGATCCTCAACCGCATCCGTTTGATGAATTTCGGGGCGAAGGACGTACCGCCCATCACACTGGATTATCCGTTGTTCTTCGAGCCCGCCTAGACACGCGGACCACGGAGCGGAGTGAGGGGCGGTAACCAGCCTCTCACCGCTTCATTGCAGCGGACGGCAGACCATGGAGACGAGACATGAAAGGGTTTCTTGAGGGCAAACGCGCCCTGATTACCGGGATCGCAAGTCCGCGCTCCATCGCAAGCGGCATCGCGGACGTCATGCATGCCCAAGGTGCCCGCCTGGCGTTGTCCTATGCCGGTGACAAACTCAAGAGTCGTGTGGAGTCCGCTGCACAGGACTATGAAGCGGAGCTTTGTCTGCCGCTGGATGTCTCCTCGGACGAAGAGATCGACCAGGCACGCCAATCTTTGGAAGACCACTGGGGCGGCGTCGACATTGTCATCCACTCCATTGGCTTTGCGCCGCGCGAACTGCTCAAAGGTGGTTTTCTTGAGTCCGTCACGCGCGACGGCTTCGGGATTGCACATGACATCAGCGCTTACAGCTTTGCTGCTCTCGGTAAAGCGTTTTATCCGCTGATGCCGCAGGGAGGCGCCCTGCTCACCCTCAGCTATCTGGGTGCAGAGCGTGCACTGCCCGGCTACAACGTGATGGGACCGGCTAAGGCAAGCCTTGAAGCCTCTGTCCGCTACATGGCTGCGGAGCTTGGCCCCAAGGGCATTCGAGTCAATGGCATCTCTGCAGGGCCGATAAAGACACTGGCAGCAGCGGGCATATCGGGCTTCAGAGACATGCTCAATGCGACAGGTGCTGCCTCCCCGCTCCGACGCAATGTAGAGCCCGTGGAAGTGGGTAACACGGCTGCCTTTCTGTGTAGCGATCTGGCATCAGGCATCACCGGTGAAATCGTCTACGTCGATGCCGGCTACCACATACAGGGGATGCCAGGTGCAGAGGTGGATCACGCCTAACCAGTCCGCCTGCCCAGCCATACCAACCGCTTGGTGACACAAAAAAAGCCGGCTTCAAGCCGGCTTTTTTGTGTCCTTGGGTGCCCGCTAGTACGGCGGAGCACTCTCCTCAATCTGCTGCGCCAAGGCGTCTTCGTAGATCTTGACCTTGGTCTGTGCGCGGATCGCCGCCTCCCACGCAGCCAGCTCCTGACGAGCCGCCAGCGCCGAGGCCCGATCAGCGACGGTTTGACGCTCCGAGCCAGACTCCGGCACACGGGGGTCTTCAACCACCTCCAAGGCATAGACCACGACGTCTCCGCCAGCGACGGTGAGCTTACCCATCCCTTCTGTCTGACCAGCAGCATCCCGAGGCTTTGCAAACACCGTCCGCACCACACGAGGGCTGAGTCGTGCGCCCTCGCGACCTTCAACATCGGTCCGTTCGATCAGACCAGAGTCCACAATCGTACGATCCAGGTTCTGCGCCTGAATGGCCGTCTCAAGGGCACCGGTGTCCTTCAGGCTGACGAGCAATGCTTCCGCCTGCTCACTCGCCCGCGCTGCCGCTGCCTCATTCACCAGTTCTGCGCGAATTTCCTCGCGTACAGCGTCCAAGGGTCGCGACGCTTCCGGTTGACGGTCGCTAACACGAACAACGACCACCCGCCCCGGTTCGATCTCGATCAGGCGGCTGTTCTCGCCCTCTTCCAGCACGATCGGTGAGAACGCGGTTTCAATCACATCATCGTTTGATGCGATCCCAGCACCCCCGTTCCGGCTGAACCATTCGGTCTCTTCGATCGACAGTCCGGTTACTTCAGCCGCGGGTTCCAGAGAATCCAATGATTCATAGGCCAGCGTTTCCAGCTCTTCGGTCAGCGCCTGGAAGCGCTCTGCGGCGGCATCACGCAGATAGATTTCACGGATTCGCGCCTGCACGTCCGCATCATCAAAAGGCTTGGTCGTTTCGGGGCGAACGGATTCCAGTTTGATGATGTGCCAGCCGAAATCCGTTTCAACAGGCTCACTCACCTCGCCCTCGCTCATGGCGAACAGGGCGTCCTCAAACTCGGGCACCATCACGCCGCGCTCAACCCAATCCAGATCGCCGCCGCTTTGTGCTGAGCCACCGTCCTCGGACAGTTCACGCGCGACAGACTCAAACGACTCTCCGCCGTCCACGATGCGCGCGCGAGCCTCCTCAGCCAGACGCTGCGCTTCGGCGCTGCTGCGTTCCCCGGCTTTGATCAGAATATGTGATGTTCGCCGCGCCTCGACCGTCGTGAAGCGACCACGCTGGTCCTCATAAACCGCGCGCAGCGCGGCCTCATCCGGCTCGCCCTCAGGCGTCAACTGGGATTGGTTGACTTCTATATACGCAAGCTTGATCTGCTCAGGCGTTGTATAGCGCTGCGACTGACTGTCGTATCGCGCTTGAATCTCCGCATCAGTCACCTCGATTTCGTCGCGAAATTCCGCGATCGTGAAGGTAACCTGCGAAAACCTTCGGCGCTGATGCTGCATCCTGTAGGCGAGTTCTACCTCTCCCGGGGCCACCAGCGCTGACTGACCGATCGCGAGCTGAAGCTGTTCGGTCGCGATGGAATCCGCGACCTGGGCCTCAAAGGCGTCTGGCTGCCGACGGTTTGCAGCAAGCGTGTCACGATAGGCGTCAGGCGAAAATTCTCCATCCACCTGGAAGGCCGGAATCTGGCGCAAGTACTCAAGAACTGCGGCATCGGTACCGCGCAAACGGGACTCTTCGACGTAGCTCGTGATCACCTGCTCACGAACCATGTCTTCCAGCACCGTGCGACGAAACTGCGGGCCCTGAATCAATGAGGGGTCAAAACTCTCGCCCATCATCTGCTGCAAACGCTGATAGCGCTGCTCGTAACCGAGCTGCAACTCGCGTTGGGTGATCTTCTCGTCACCGACCTTGGCTACCGTGGCGTCACCGCCACCGGATCTGAAGGTCTCGATTCCGAAGAATGCGAAGGGGACGGTGATGATCGCAACAACAATCCAGGCAAAAGGCCCGGAAGTGGACTCACGAATAGACTGCAACATAGCGATTGCCAGATAAAGAAACGGCGCCCTAAGGCGCCGGTTCGGATATGGCGGAGCGGACGGGACTCGAACCCGCGACCCCCGGCGTGACAGGCCGGTATTCTAACCAACTGAACTACCGCTCCGCGAAACTTGAAATCTTATTGTAACTGGTGGGTGCTGACGGGATCGAACCGCCGACATTCGCCTTGTAAGGGCGACGCTCTACCAGCTGAGCTAAGCACCCCGATAAGAAAACCCAGACGAAGACCGCCTGGGTTTCCCGTTGGGCTACTTGCCCGACGCGAGTTATTTTATCGCGTCTTTCAGAGCTTTACCAGCCTTAAATCCAGGTGTCTTGCCTGCAGCGATTTCGATGGTCTCGCCGGTCTTGGGATTGCGGCCCGTACGGGCGGCGCGATCACGAACCGCGAAGGTACCGAAACCAACCAGCGACACCTTGTCACCCTTCTTGAGGGAAGCCGTGATGCCATCGAACACGGCGTCAACAGCACGAGCGGCGTCTGCCTTGGACAGGCCGGTGGATTCGGCAACCAGCAGGGTGAGTTCAGTCTTATTCATAGTACGAGGATCCCCTCAATAACGTGTGTATATGGCGGATGCGCTGCTGTGCATCTCACTGTTGGCAATCTCAAGGGAGTTGTGAATCGTGAAAGCCCCACCGACGCAGCTTGGCACTGCGTTCGTTATGTCGGTCCACATCCCTGACCGGCCTAGTTCTCTGTCCCTTGAAATGTCGGTCGCCCGAGGCACGGGCTTAGACGTTTTATAGCAGTGCGCCGAGAAGAGCGTCAACCGAAAAACCGCGAAATGACGCGGTTTTTTCAGTTTGACGCGATCAATGGGCTCGAGCGGCCTCCGGTCCATCACCTGCTGCAGCTGGTGCCGCGGAATCCCCATCACCGGGTTCAGGCATATGCTCCAAGGCCAGGCGCAGCACATCATCGATCCATCGCACAGGCTCGATGTTCAGTTTGTTCTTAATGTTGGCAGGGATGTCGGCAAGATCCTTGGTGTTCTCATGCGGAATCACCACGGTCTTTATCCCGCCTCGATGCGCAGCGAGGAGCTTCTCTTTGAGCCCACCAATGGGCAGCACTTCACCACGCAGGGTAATTTCGCCGGTCATGGCCACATCCGCGCGCACAGGAATCTTGGTCAGCGCCGAGACCAGCGCCGTAGTCATGGCAATTCCCGCGGAGGGTCCGTCTTTGGGTGTTGCGCCTTCCGGCACATGAACGTGGATATCCGTTTCCTGCTGGAATTCGGATTTCACACCCAGGGCCTCCGCCCGACTCCTGACAACGGTTAACGCGGCCTGGACGGACTCTTTCATGACGTCGCCCAGGCTGCCTGTATGCGTCAACCGCCCCTTGCCGGCCACCACAGCGGTTTCGACCGTTAGCAATTCGCCACCAACTTCGGTCCAGGCCAACCCGGTCACCTGGCCAATACGGTTCTCGCCCTCGGCCTGGCCGTAACGGAACTGCGGCACGCC
The DNA here is from genome assembly GCA_036156195.1 of Pseudomonadota bacterium. Lineage (GTDB taxonomy): Bacteria > Pseudomonadota > Gammaproteobacteria > Nevskiales > OUC007 > Abyssibacter. Next base: position 255,446 of record JAYZUZ010000012.1, read on the forward strand.
CAGGTAATTGTTGAGATTACGGACGGTGACCTGCACCGGCCCTCGACTGGGATCCTCAACCAACTGCTTGACGACTTTACGCGCCACCTTGGCCATCAAACGCTCGAGGTTACGCACACCGGCTTCGCGGGTGTAAAGACGGACGGCGTCACGAATCGCCCCTTCGGACACGGACAGCTCCTCGTCCTTTAGCCCGTTATCCTTGACCGCCTTCGGTAACAGGTACCGCTGTGCAATGTTGACCTTCTCGTCTTCGGTGTAACCCGGCAGACGGATGACCTCCATTCGATCAAGCAGCGGTCCTGGGATATTCAGCGTATTGGCCGTAGCCACGAACATCACGTCGGACAGATCGAAATCGACCTCAAGATAATGATCGTTGAAGGTGTTGTTCTGTTCGGGATCCAGCACTTCCAGCAACGCGGACGCCGGGTCGCCCCTGAAATCCATGGCCATTTTGTCGATCTCATCAAGCAGGAACAGCGGGTTACGCACCCCTGTCTTGGTGAGGTTCTGAACAATCTTTCCGGGCATCGCCCCGATATACGTCCGCCGATGACCACGGATCTCGGCCTCATCACGGACACCACCCAGACTCATACGGACGAACTTCCGGTTCACCGCACGCGCAATCGACTGACCCAATGAGGTCTTGCCCACACCCGGCGGTCCGACCAGACACAGAATCGGGCCGCGCAGCTTGCGCACGCGACTCTGAACCGCCAGGTACTCAAGAATGCGTTCCTTGACGGACTCCAGCCCGTAATGGTCTTCGTCCAGCTGGCTTTGCGCGCGCTCAACATTAATACGGGTCTTGGTCCGCTTCTTCCACGGCGCGCCCGTCAACGCATCCAGATAATTCCGCACGACCGTCGCTTCGGCTGACATCGGCGACATCATCTTGAGCTTGTTGAATTCGGTCATGGCCTTGGCCTTGACGGCTTTGGGCATACCCGCCTTCTCGATCTTGTTCTCGATCTCCTCCATCTCGTTCGGCGCATCTTCCATCTCGCCGAGTTCTTTCTGAATGGCCTTCATCTGCTCATTCAGGTAGTACTCGCGCTGAGACTTCTCCATCTGCTGCTTCACGCGGCCGCGGATGCGCTTCTCGATCTGGAGAATATCGATCTCGCCCTCGATCAGGGCAACGATGTGCTCAAGCCGGGCCCGCGGACTGTCGGCTTCGAGAATGGTTTGCTTGTCTTCCAGGCGCAGACTCAGGTGCGCGGCAATGGTATCGGCGAGACGACCCGCGTCATCCATGCTGGTCAGAGAGGGCAACAACTCGGCTGGGGTCTTCTTGTTGAGTTTGACGTACTGCTCGAACAATCCCAGCACCGATCGCACCAACGCATCCAGCTCGCGAGAGTCGTCATCGTCCTGCTCGTCGAAATGGCTGTACTCGGCCACGACATAGCCATCTTCGCGCTCGGTAAAACTGGTGACCCGCGCGCGCTCCGTACCCTCGACCAGCACCTTACGGGTGCCGTCGGGGAGCTTGAGAAGCTGGAGTATGCTCGCCAGCGTGCCGACTTCGTACACATCCTCGAGACCCGGGTCATCGGTCTCGGCCTCACGCTGGGCGACCAGCAAGATCTTCTTGTCATCCGCCATCGCTGCATTCAGCGCGTTAACGGACTTATCCCGACCAACGAAGAGTGGAATCGCCATGTGGGGGTAGACCACCACATCGCGCAGCGGCAGGACGGGGACTTGCTGTTCATCGGACATGCGTGCGCCTAGTTCTGGATTGCCCACTAAATGCGACCGGCAATCCCGGATTCAAGCGCTGGCCGGCGCGCCGGCGTCGTGTCAGGCAGAAGACTTGACGTTCGACGCCTCAGGAAGCGACTCCTGCGGGTTCTCATAAACGATGTACGGCCGGGCATCGCCACGAACCACCGCATCGTCTACAACCACTTTTGCCGCATTTTCCATGGACGGTAGGTCATACATGACATCGAGCAGAATCCGCTCGAGAATCGTGCGCAAGCCACGTGCACCGGTCTTGCGCTCTTTGGCCTTTGCAGCCACGGCGCGCAAGGCATCCTCCCGGAACTCCAGCTCGCAGTCTTCCATGTCAAACAGTTTGGCGTACTGCTTGGTCAGCGCATTCTTCGGCTCGCAGAGAATCGAGATCAGCGCGTCTTCATCCAGTTCTTCCAGCGTGGCGACTACCGGCAGGCGCCCGACAAACTCGGGAATCAGCCCATAACGGACCAGGTCCTCCGGTTCGACATTGGCCAAGACCTCACCCAGATCGCGACTGTCGTCCTTGCTCTTGACGCTGGCGCCAAAACCGATGCCCGACTTTTCGGAACGGTCACGAATCACCTTGTCGAGCCCGGCGAAGGCACCGCCACAGACGAACAAGATGCCGGACGTGTCGACCTGCAGAAACTCCTGCTGTGGGTGCTTGCGACCACCTTGCGGCGGCACCGAGGCCATCGTGCCTTCGATGAGCTTGAGCAGCGCCTGCTGGACGCCTTCGCCCGACACGTCACGGGTAATCGACGGGTTCTCGCTCTTGCGGGAGATCTTGTCGATTTCGTCAATATATACAATGCCGCGCTGCGCCTTCTCGACTTCGTAGTCGCATTTCTGGAGCAGCTTCTGGATGATGTTCTCGACATCCTCGCCCACGTACCCCGCTTCTGTCAGCGTGGTTGCATCGGCGATCGCAAAGGGCACGTCCAGCAACCGCGCCAGCGTTTCAGCGAGCAGCGTCTTGCCCGAACCGGTCGGACCGATGAGCAGGATGTTGGACTTCTGCAGCTCGACGCCGTCGTCCACACCCTTGGCGCCTAGCCGCTTGTAATGGTTGTACACCGCAACAGCGAGCACCTTCTTGGCGGCCTCCTGCCCGATGACGTATTCATCGAGAACGGCCTTGATCTCTTGAGGTTTCGGTAAGCCCTGATTGACGGGCTTGGCCTGGAGCTCCTCGCGGATAATGTCGTTGCACAGCTCGACGCATTCATCGCAGATGAACACGGAGGGACCGGCAATGAGTTTGCGGACCTCATGCTCGCTCTTCCCGCAGAAAGAGCAATAGAGGACACGTCCGTTCCCGTTTTTAGATTCGTTTGCCATCAGCGTTTCGTCGTTTCGTCTCGGCGGCCGCCCCGGAATTCCGCCCGGGTGGTCCGCAAGGTATCAAGCAAGATCCGGACCCGACGGATTCGCTCAGGAATGGTCGGACTCCGTTCCCGGCCGGCGATCCAGCACTTCGTCTATGAGACCATATTCCTTGGCACCTTCTCCCGAAAGGAAGAAATCTCTGTCGGTGTCCTTTGAAATCTTGTCCAAGGGCTGGCCGGTGTGACGCGCCAGAATTTCGTTCAGGCGCTCGCGAATGAACAGGATTTCCTTGGCGTGGATCTCGATATCCGTTGCCTGGCCCTGAAAACCGCCCAAGGGCTGATGAATCATCACCCGGGAGTGCGGCAGCGCAAATCGCTTGCCCTGGGTCCCGCCGGCCAGGAGCACGGCGCCCATACTCGCAGCCTGACCAATGCACATCGTCGCCACGTCAGGCTTGATGAACTCCATGGTGTCGTAAATCGACAGCCCGGCGGTCACTGAGCCGCCGGGCGAGTTGATGTACAGATTAATGTCCTTGTCCGGATTCTCCGATTCAAGAAACAACAACTGCGCAACGATCAAATTGGCCATGTGATCGTCAATCGGTCCCACCACAAAAACGACACGCTCCTTGAGCAGTCGTGAGTAGATGTCAAACGAGCGCTCCCCACGCGGGGTCTGCTCGATGACCATCGGGACCAGATTCAGTGCGCGTTCATTCATTCAGCGGTCTCGTTGTTCGGGTTCATGAGGGCATCGAACGACACGGCTTTGTCCGTGACGGTCGCACCCTCCAGCAGCACATCGACCACGCGCTCTTCCATGGCCAACGCCTGGAACTGCTGCATGATCTGCGGCTGAGATCGATAGTACTGCATCGCCTGCTCAGTGTCCGCGAGTTCAGAGGCGTATCGCGCCAGCACGGCGTCAATATCCTCTTCTTCGACCTTGACCTGCTTTTCTTGAATCACTTCAGAGATCAGCAAGGATAAGGCGACCCGCTTGGTCGCATTGTCCTTGAACAGGTCATCGGGAAGCATGCGGGCCATCGCGTCCGGATCGTTGTTCGGCATGTTGCCGAAACGCTGCACGGCTTCCTGGCGCATGCGCTGGATTTCCTCGTCCACCATCGCCTGGGGGACATCGATGGGGTTGGCAGCCAGAAGCCCGTCCATCACCTGCTCCTTCACCTTGCCATCGACGGCCTTGTCGCGCTCGCGCTCAAGTTGCTCGCGGACCTTGGCGCGCAGCCCGGCTTCGCCGGCTGATTCTTCGACACCCAATGACTTCAGCAGCTCCGGATCATCCAGTGCAGGATCTTCACCCGCTTCGACGCTCAAGATCTTGACGTCGAATTGGGTGTCCTTGCCCTTGAGATTCTCCGCCTGATAGTCCTCTGGGAAGCTAACATCGATCGTGGTTTCGGTGCCTGCTGTCAGACCGACCAGCGCGTCTTCCATGCTGGGAATAAAGCGCCCTGCACCCAGTTCCACCTCGGCACCCTCGGCAGTTCCGCCCTCGAACGCCTCACCGTCCAGCTTACCCACGAAGTCCAGCTTCATCTTGTCGCCCTTGGCGGCCGGACGATCCACTGCGACCCACTTGCGATGCTGTTCCTTGATCGTGCCCAAGGTCCGCTCGATATCTTCGTCACCAATCTCAACCTGCGGCCGCTCGACCTGGAGGCTGTCCAGTCCAGTGAGTGACACCTCCGGATAAACCTCGAAACTCGCGGTGTACTTGAGCGGCTCGCCGACCACTTCTGCCTGGATATCGAAGGTCGGATACCCCGCCGGCTTGAGTGCAGACTCCTCAATGGCTTTCGGGTAGGTGGTCCGGAGCAGCTCTTCCACGGCTTCGGCGCGCGCAGCATCTCCGTAGCGCTGAACCAGAACCTTCGTGGGCACCTTGCCCGGGCGGAACCCAGGGACCTTGGCACGCTGGCCCATCTGCTTGATTCGCGTGCTGAACGCCTGCTCAAGCTGATCTGCCGGAATTTCGACGCTCAAACGTCGACGAAGGCCTTCGGACTGTTCTACGGATACTTCCATGCTTGGTGTCTGCTGTTGAGAACCGTGAGCCCGGAGCGCCACGGTCAAGAGTGAATATTGGTGCGAAAGGGGAGACTCGAACTCCCACGGGTTTCCCCACTGGAACCTAAATCCAGCGCGTCTACCAATTCCGCCACTTTCGCAGGGGCGCGAGAGTTTACCAGAGCGCGCAAGTGTCTTGAGGCCTCAGGCTACACTGGCGGCCTTTTCGCGTAGTTTCGTACCCGTGCCCGCATTCCTCCGTACACCCCGCTTTGCGGCCAGCAGCCTGATCACCGGCCTCTTGATCGCCTGCCTGGTTTCGTTGACCACGGGCGCTGTCACGCTGGACTGGTCTGCGCTTTGGGCCACCCATCCCAAGGAGGATGCGCTCACCTGGCTTGTCATCACCGAGTTGAGGATGCCCCGCTTGCTGGCTGCGCTCGCGACAGGCTGGATTCTGGCCGCAGGCGGTGCGGCCCTGCAGGCCCTGTTCCAGAATCCGCTGGCCGAACCCGGCCTGATCGGCGTTTCTGCCGGCGCCGCATTGGGCGCCGCCAGCCTCCTTGTACTGCTACCTGCAGCCGCCACGACCACACTGCTCCCCATGGCCGCCTTTGTCGGAGCGCTGGCGACGGTTAGTGCCATGGCAGCACTGGGCCTGCGCAGTGCAGCTGGCGACCATGCCACATTGCTGCTGGCGGGCATTGCGGTTAACGCAGTGGCTGGCGCGGGCATCGCCCTGCTCACTTATCTGGCCAGCGATACCGCACTGCGACAGCTGAGCTTCTGGCTGTTCGGAGATCTGAGCCGGCCGTCACTCACCCTTGCTGGCCTGGGACTGCCCTGGGTGCTGTTGGCCGGCGCACTGCTCTGGAGCCAGACGCGGGGCCTGAACTTGCTACAACTCGGCCAAGCCAACGCCCGGGCATTGGGCGTTCGCCCGCAGCGTCTGCGCATCATCGTGCTGGTAGCGGTTGCACTCGGCGTAGGCAGTTCGGTTGCACTCGTCGGGACGATTGCGTTTGTTGGGCTGGTCATCCCTCATCTGCTGCGCCTGTGGATTGGCCCGGATCAGCGAAGCTTGCTACCGCTCGCCGGCGTTGCAGGGGCCAATTTAATGGTCTGGGCCGATGTCGCCGCACGCAGTCTGATCCCCCCGGCAGAGCTACCGGCAGGCGTGCTGACGGCCCTGCTCGGCGGACCCTTTTTTCTGCTGATGATTCTATGGCGTCACAGATGAGCCCTCTCGTCGCTCACGACCTTCACGTGGCGGGCACAAGAGGCCCGCGACTAAGCGCAGTGAGCTGCTGCATTCGTCCTGGCGAGTTGCATGTGCTGATCGGCCCCAATGGCGCGGGCAAATCCACTCTGCTCGCGGCATTGGCAGGGCTGCTCCACCCCGATCATGGCAATGTGCGGCTGGACGCGCGATGCCTAAGCCGCTGGCACCCGCGTGCCCTGGGCTGCCGTCGCGCCGTCTTGCCGCAGCACAACCCCATGGCGTTTGACTACAGCGTTGAGGCGCTGTTGGCCCTGGGCCTGCACCCGCATGATGCGGGGACCGACACGGCGCTGGAGCTTGGCGTAGACGCCCTTGAACTTGCGCCGCTCCTGCAGCAACGCATGCACACCCTGTCGGGTGGGGAGCAGCAACGGGCCCAACTCGGTCGCGTGCTGGCCCAGCTGCGCCCTGCGGCTGGCTGCTACCTTCTGCTGGACGAACCATTGGCCGCGCTGGACCTGCGCTTTCGGGTACGTTTGCTGGCTCTGCTCAAGCGCCTCCTGCACAGGGGAGTCGGGATTGTCCTCAGCATCCATGAACTGGATACGCTCCATGATCTGGACGCTGAGGTTCACCTACTCCACACCGGCTCGGTTCTGGAGACGGCGCACGGACTGAACCAGCTGGGCACCGAAGCGCTCTCTCGGGCCTATGGCGGGCCTGTGCAATTCGAAACACGCGCCATCCCAGTGTTGCAGGAACCCCATCCGACGGGTGACTAAAGCGATCAGGCAGCCGGCGGCCTGAATACCCCCTGCTCAGTCACGATCCAGTCAACAAGGGCATAGGGCGTCGCATCGAACACGGGGTTGTAGACCGTGATTCCCTGCGGCGCCACTCGCTGCCCGTTCCATGCAGCCACCTCCTCGGCGGGTCGCTGCTCGATCTCAATCTCGCTGGCGCTTGTCGTGTCCAGGTCGACAGTCGAGGTCGGCGCCACAACCATCATGCGCAGTCCGTGATGCCGTGCCAGCACCGCCAGACTGTAGGTCCCGATCTTGTTCAGCACGTCGCCGTCGGCCGTGACACGGTCCGCGCCTGTGATGACGATATCGACAGCTCCCGATCGCATGACACTGGCGGCCGCCGAGTCAACAACCAGGGTCGGCTCAATACCATCCATGGCCAGTTCCCAGGCCGTCAGCCGTGCCCCCTGCAGCCAGGGCCGCGTCTCGCCGACGAACACCTGACCCAGCCGTCCTTCTGCGTGCAATTGCCGAACCACACCCAAGGCCGTCCCGAAACCGGCGGTCGCCAGCGACCCGGTGTTGCAATGCGTGTAAACGTTGACCGTTCCCTGCAAACACTCAGCAGCATGGCGCGCCATGGCGTGGTTGGCCCGTAGGTCCTCGGACTCGATTGCGCGTGCCTCGACCAGCACGTCATCCGCCAGTTGCTGCAAATCCCGGCATCGGAGCAGGATGCGATCCACCGCCCAGCCCAGGTTCACGGCTGTGGGACGCGCTGACTTGAGTCGTCGTCCGGCTTGGGCGAGCGCCTCCAGATCGTCGGAGTCCCTGGCCGCCAATGCCAGGCCGTACGCAGCCGCCACACCAATCGCCGGCGCACCGCGGACCACCATGGACTGAATGGCATCCGCCACGGCATCGACCGAATCACAATCGACGTAGCACTCACGGCCCGGCAACCAGCGCTGATCCAAGAGACGCACCGTCCGCCCGGTCCAAGCCACAGGACTGGGGCAACCCTTTGATATGCTTTGTGACATTCAAGCTCCTTGTTGCTGCGCCTCGCGACATGGTCGCAGCTTCGCGCAGTTACTGCCTACGCCAATCGAGACATCGCCAGGTGGAAGTCCAGACGCTCATCACTCCCCGCTGGCTGGTGCCAGTACAACCCATGTCAGTCCTCGAACGACATGGCCTGGCCATCGACAAGGGCCGGATTCAAGCCATCGTACCGCCAGCTGCCCTGTCCTCGATTGACGCGGCCGAGCGGATCGATCTGCCGCAACACGTACTCATGCCCGGATTGGTGAACGCGCACACCCATGCGGCAATGAGCCTGATGCGTGGCCTGGCAGACGACTTGCCACTGCAAACCTGGCTGGAGCAGCACATCTGGCCAGCCGAGGCCCGGTTCGCCTCCGAAGCCTTCGTCCATGATGGCACCCAACTGGCCATGCTGGAGATGCTGCGCGGCGGGACGACCTGCTTTGCCGACATGTATTTCTTCCCCGACGCGGTTGCGCGCGCCGCCGATGCGGCCGGCCTGCGTGCAGTGGTCGGCATGATTCTGATCGACTTCCCGACCGCCTGGGCCGCAGATGCGGATGAGTACCTGGCCAAGGGACTGGCCGTACAAGACGCCACCCGCGACATGCCGCTGGTCACAACCATGTTTGCACCGCATGCGCCTTACACGGTTTCCGATGCGCCTCTGGAACGCGTCCGCACCCTGTCGGACGAACTGGATCGCCCGGTGCAGATGCATGTCCATGAAACCGCGCTGGAAGTGGAGCAGGCACAGCAGCAAACCGGAATGCGGCCGCTGGAGCGCCTCGACAATCTGGGCCTGCTCAAACCCGGTTTCATGGCCGTACACATGACCGCGCTCACCGACGACGAGATCCAACGATGTGCTCGCCGCGGGGTCTCCGTTGTGCACTGCCCCGAATCCAACATGAAGCTCGCCAGCGGTCAGTGCCGGATTGCAGATCTGCTCGACGCTGGCGTGAACGTCGCGCTGGGTACGGACGGTGCGGCCAGCAACAACGATCTGGACATGTTCGGGGAGATGCGGGCAGCCGCCATGCTGGCCAAACTGACGCATGCACGTGCCACAGCCTGCTCCGCAGCCGATGCCCTGCACGCAGCCACACTGGGCAGCGCGCGCGCGCTCGGTCTGGACCAGGACATTGGCTCTCTGGAACCCGGGAAAGCCGCCGATATGATCGCGATCGCCTTGGACCGCCCGGCAACCTGGCCGGTCCATCAGCCCTTGTCGCAGTTGGTCTACGCGGCCGGTCGCGATCAGGTCACAGACGTATGGGTGGCCGGGCAGCGCCTGCTCCACTCTGGCCGTGTTCAAGGCATGGATGAGTCACAGATCATGAAGCGCGCTGAGCACTGGGCGCAGCGTATGCAGGAGACCGCATGACCCCGAACGCCGATCCGGCCGAACTCGATCGATTCAATGCCTTGGCCACCCAATGGTGGAATCCCCGCGGGCCGATGGCGCCCTTGCATGCCATCACGCCCTTGCGCATGGACTATGTGCAGCAACGCCGCCCGGTTCGCGGTTTACGCGTGGCCGACATCGGATGCGGTGGCGGCCTGATGGCCGAGGCGATGACGCGCGCCGGCGCCCAGGTCACGGCCATTGATCTATCTGCCGACTTGCTGGGTGCCGCCCAACTGCATGCAGAGGACGCCGGCTTGGATATCGATTACCAGGAAACCAGCGCGGAAAACCTCGCGGACGCGCACCCGGGTGAATTCGATCTTGTGACCTGCTTCGAAATGCTGGAGCACGTGCCCGACCCCGCCGCAATTGTTCAGGCCTGCAGCCAACTGCTGCGACCCGACGGCGAGGCACTTTTCTCGACCATCAACCGCAACGCCAAATCGTTTGCGCTGGCCATTGTCGGCGCCGAGTACGTCCTGGGTCTGGTCCCCCGCGGCACTCATCAGTACGACAAATTGATTCGCCCGGCTGAGCTGGCCCGCTGGTGTCGATCGGCCGGGTTGCGGGTCGCCGGGATGACGGGACTGGTCTACAACCCACTCACGCAGGTCTACCGGCTCGACGACCACGACGTCAGCGTCAATTACTTCATGCGCACCGCACCGCAGACATGAGCGGACTAAAAGTCATGCTGTTCGATCTGGATGGCACGCTGCTGGACACCGCGACGGACTTGCATCGCGCACTCTGTCAGCTGCTTGAAGAGGACAATCGCCCGCCCGTTTCGCTGGACCAAACACGTCGTCACGTGTCGCGCGGCGCCCGCGGCCTCGTCCGTATGGCGTTTGGCGAAGTCGACAACGAACCCATGCTCACCAGTCGGCTGGTCGATCTGTACCAGCAGGACATCGCTCGAGACACGGCCGCCTTCGGAGGCATCGACGCGGTGCTGAACAGACTGCGAGAACTGGGCTGGCGCTGGGGTATCGTCACCAACAAGCTGGAAACGCTCGCCCGCCGTGTCGTACTGGAATGTCGCGACGCCGCCCTGCTTGCCGACAGCGCCGTGCTCATCGGGGGCGATACGGCAGGCGAACGCAAACCACATCCGGCCCCGTTACTCCTCGCGGCCGACCAGCTTGACGCGCCTGTCGAGACGATCGTCTATGTTGGCGACGCGCTCACAGATGTTGAAGCAGGCCAGCGTGCCGGCATGCAGACCGTGGCAGTGGGCTGGGGCTACGTACCCGAAGATGTCCCCCGCTATGACCAATGGCCTGCAGACCACCACACCGCCACCCCGCGCGACCTCTACTCTCTGCTCGACACGCTCTGACACCATGACCCAATCCATCGACGCACCCGTCTGGCTCATCACCGGCGCGGGAAGCGGCCTCGGCCGCGCGACTGCATTGCAAGCCGCCCAATCCGGCGCCCGTGTGGTCCTGGCGGGCCGAAGCCGCCGTAGGCTGGAAGACACCGCCAATGCGATCGCCGATTGCTGCGATGCCGAGCCAGCAGTCCTGCCGCTGAATCTGGCGGGTGCGGGCATGGACGACTACGCGGAGGTCGCCACGCTCCTCGATGATTCCCTGGGCCGACTGCATGCGGTTGTCCACTGCGCGGCACAATTCACCGGCCTGACGCCCCTGCATGAACTCAAGCCGGAGGACATGGCCACGATTCTCCATGTGAACGTCACGGCCCCGTGGTTACTGACACGTGCCCTGCTACCCCTGCTCGGCCGGCAACCCAGCGCTGTTCTCTGGCTGGACGACGCGGATGCGCGCCGTTCCAACGCCTTTTGGGGTGCGTATGGGCTGTCCAAGGCCGCCCTGCACAAACTGCAGGACAGCTGGCAACAGGAGCTGGAAGCCACCTCCACGGTGCGCATGCGCCTGTTCGCGCCTCCTCCCATGTTCACGGCACTGCGCCGACTCGCCTTCCCCGCACTGGAACCGAGTGACCTAGCGTCACCCGAGGATGTCGCCCGGGAATTGACCGGATATGTTCAACAAATATTGAATGGAAAGGGCTGACAAGCCGGGATTACAGCCCGCTGCAAATTTTCCCGCGAACGACTCCCGAGCGGGTGAAAGGTCTGTTAACGTACGGCTGCAAGTTACTCAACCCAAAGGAATTGGGGATGAATGGGGACAAACCCACCAGCATCCTGGTCGTGGATGACGATGAAGACATCACCGCCTTCATCTATGGACAACTCGAACCTCAGGGCTTTGTGCTCGATTCTGCGGGCACCGGTGAGCTGGGGCTGAAGCTCGCGCTCGAGAACGAATACGACGTCATCATTCTCGATTTGATGCTACCGGGCATGAACGGGCTCGAAGTCTGTCGCGGACTGCGGGAACGCAGTGATCGCTACACCCCGGTACTCATGCTCACCGCGCGTGGAGCCGTGGAAAACAAGATCGAAGGCTTTGCTGCCGGCGCCGACGACTATCTTGCCAAGCCCTTCTCGATTCTGGAGCTGGACGCACGTGTCAAAGCGCTCGTACGCCGCTCGGCTGCCCCTGCGTCAAAACGCCTGCAGATTGCCGACTTGAGCCTGGACCTCGGCACATTGGAAGTCACGCGGGCCAACCAGCGTATTGAACTGGCGCCCATCCACATCCGCATCCTGACTCTCTTGATGCAGCGCTCACCGGACGTGGTTTCCCGCTCGGCACTGGAGTCCGTCGTCTGGGGCGACGATCCGCCAGATTCTGACGCGCTGCGCGTGCATATCTATACGTTGCGCAACGCCATCGATCGCCCCTTCGACAAACCCTTGCTGCACACCGTACCCAAGATGGGCTATCGCCTGGCAAGCATCGAAGACCCCGCATAACAACAATCGGGCTGTAGCGGACAAGCGCTGCAGTCCGGTCGACTCCGGCAGTAGGTCTGCGCGTGACGCACGATTACGGCATGCGCTTGGCGGCTGTTCTCAGCAGAACCGGTGCAGGCAGCCAGCCAGCAGTCAGCCAGGTGTCGATCCGCCCAATTCTTCGCCGGACCATCGACCCGCTGTTGAATGCGCCGTAAATAGGCGTCGACCACGAAAACGGGTCGATTAAAGGCATACAGCGCAATGGCATCTGCCGTCTCGGCGCCAATCCCCTTCTGAGTAAGCAGTGCACTCCGAAGCGCCGCAGTGGGAAGCCGGTCGAGCCCCGCCTCGCCGCCGGAACGCACCCACCAGCCCGCAACCGCCCGCAATCTCTGCGCCTTTTGTCGGTGAAAGCCGCTCGGTCGGATCAGGACCTCGAGAGATGGCAGATCAGCCTCGGCCAGTGATCCAGCGTTTAGCAGGCCGCGGCTGCGCAACGCCGCTAGGGACTGCTCCGCCCGCGACCAGCGCGTTTGCTGAACCAACAAAGCACCCACAACCACCTCAAACGCGTGCCTGGCCGGCCACCAACCCTGTTGTGAGCCGAAATGCGCCGTCAGGCGCGCCAGGATATCGGCAGGTTTCAGCGGGACCCGGCGGTTGGTTTTGCCGATTGGCCAAGCCCGACCAGCTCGCGCAAGGCCTTGACCTCTTCTGCCGTGGCTAGGCGATTCCCACCGGCTCTGATGGACTTGTCGGCAATCAAGGGGCCGAATCGTGTCCGAATCAGACGGCTGACCTGCAAGCCCTGGCTTTCCCAAAGGCGCCGCACAAGACGATTGCGACCTTCGTGCACCGTGACATGAAACCACTGGTTGTCACCGGTCGCACCTCCGATCTCCAGGGCATCGAAACGTGCGATGCCGTCATCCAGCTCAACACCGGCACGTAGCGCCTTGAGATGGGCATCGGTCACCTGCCCGAAAACCCGCACTGAATACTCGCGCGGAATGCGGTATTCCGGTCGCATGAGCCGCTGGGCAAGCTCACCATCAGTGGTGAAGGCCAGCACACCGGAGGTCGCCACATCGAGACGGCCAATCGCCACCCAGCGGCCACGACCCGGGCGTGGCAGGTTTGCGAATACGGTCTCGCGGCCCTGTGGGTCGCTACGGGTCACGATCTGTCCGCTGGGCTTTCGGTAGATCAGTACCTGACAGGGCACCTCCGCGGCAATACGCATCGCGATCCGCCGACCATCCACCTGAATAGCATCCGTCGCCGAGACCGGCTGCCCGAGCGTCGCCACCGCACCATTGACGCGAACACGCCCCTCGCGCACCCAGCGTTCGATCTCGCGGCGCGAACCCAGTCCCGCCCGCGAAAGGAATTTGTGGATTCGCTCACCGCCGCTCATGTCGGCAACCGCTGTGGCTGATCGCTGGTCGAAGCAGTTTCAGACTGCTCCGCTATCGGCTGTTGTTCCATTTGCGCGCCCTCCTCGCCGGTCGCCCCCGGTTCCTGTCCGGTCCGTGTGACTCCATCGGAATCCCCGGCCGCCTCGTCCTCATCGTCCGGTGGCGTGAACGTCGGATCCAAACGCGCCAACGCCGCGTGCAAGGCATCAAGATCCTTGATCTCGGGCAGCGCTGGCAATTGGTCTAAGGACTTCAGGTTGTAATCGTCCAGAAACTGACGCGTCGTACCCAACAGCACCGGCCGCCCCGGTACCTCGCGATGCCCCAGTTCGCGCACCCAGCCACGCTCCAGCAGCGTGCGCACAATATTGGCTGATAGCGAGACGCCTCGGATTTCCTCGATTTCCCCGCGGGTAATGGGCTGCCGATAGCAGATGATCGCCAATGTCTCCAGCAACGCGCGGGAGTAACGCTGTGGCTTCTCCCGCCAAAGCCGGGCTACCCAAGGCGCGTAGCGTTCACGCACCTGCAGTCGCCATCCGCTGGCCACTTCCACAAGCTCGACTGCGGATGTGTCACGTTGCACGTCGATGTGCTCCAGGGCCGCTCGCAGCTCCCCACGGGACGGTACGTCCGCCTCATCGAAAACCGCTTGAAGCCGCTCAAAGGACAACGGCTGATCACTGGCCAGCAACACGGCCTCGACAATACGTGCCAGCTCTTCGGAGGAACGCCCCTGGGTGGGCGTTGGCTTGGTCTCGCTCATGAAGCCTCCATGGGGCCCGCCAGACGGATCAGCGGCAAGGCGCTCATGTCGGGCTGATGTACCTCAATCATGGACGTCCGCGCCAGCTCGAGTACCGCCAGAAAACACACGACGACGCCAGCGCGGCCTTCACTGAAATCGACTAGGCCGGAGAACGGGCGCGCGACGCGATCTTTGAGCAACTCGATCACCCGTCCCATGCGCTCGCGCACGCTCAGCGGCTCGCGTGCCACCTCGTGACTCGCAAAGAGTTCCGCGCGCTGCAACACGTCGCGCAAAGACTCCAGCAACTCCTGCAAACTGGGCTGTGGCGGTTCGGCCTGCACCTCAATGTGATCCGGCCTGGCCCCGGCACTCCAGAATTCGCGACCATGACGCGGCATAGCATCCAACTGCTCGGCCGCCTGCTTGAACCGCTCGTACTCCTGCAAACGCTGAACAAGGCCCGCCCTCGGATCTTCTTCTTCGTCCTCAACACTCGCTGGCCGGGGCAGTAGCAGCCGAGATTTGATCTCAGCCAGCATGGCGGCCATCACCAGATACTCGGCCGCCAGTTCAAAGCGCATATGCTGCATCAGCCGGATGTAGTCCATGTATTGCGTCGTGATCTGACACACCGGAATATCGAGGATATCGATGTTCTGTCGGCGTATCAGATACAGCAGCAGATCCAGCGGCCCCTCAAAGGTTTCCAGAAAGACCTCAAGCGCATCCGGGGGGATGTACAAATCCTTGGGCAACGCGGCAAGCGGCTGCCCATGAACCTTGACGGTCCAGTCCTGCGGATCGGCGGAGGCCGGTTCGCTCACGCAGCCACCAACCCAATAACGTCACGAGCGCGGTTCAGCGTATCGGATGCCCGATCAGATGCAGCCTCCGCACCCCGGCGCAGCACCTCGGTCAACCGACTCTTGTCCTCGCGCAGCTCGGCGTACCGCGCCTGAATCGGCTCAAGCTCGGCCAGCAGGGCATCCGCGACATCCTGTTTGAACTGCCCGTAACCCAGGCCGGCATAGTCACGCTCGATCTGGTCAAAGGGCTTACCCGTCACGGCAGACAGGATGCTCATGAGATTGGACACACCCGGCTTGTTCTCGATGTCGAAGCGCACCTCGGCCTCGGAGTCCGTCACGGCCCGCTTGATCTTCTTGACGATGCGCTTGGGCTCATCCAGCAAGGTGATGTAATTCGACTCGACCGAGTCGGATTTGGACATTTTGGCCGTCGGATCCTGCAAACTCATGATCCGCGCACCGACATCCGGAATGTAGGGCTCGGGCACCTTGAACACGTCGCCGTACAACGCATTGAAACGCTGGGCGACATCGCGGGTCAGTTCCAGGTGCTGCTTCTGGTCCTGGCCAACCGGCACCAGATCGGTCTGGTAGAGCAGGATGTCTGCGACCATGAGCACCGGATAATTGAGTAGACCCGCATTGATGTTGGCCTCGTGCTTCTTGGACTTGTCCTTGAACTGGGTCATCCGGTTGAGCTCACCCACATAGGTGTAGCAGTTCAGCAACCAAGCCAGTTCGGAGTGCGCCGGCACATGCGACTGGACAAACAGCGTGTTGCGGTCCGGATCGAGCCCGCAGGCCATGTACAAACAGAGAAACTGGTAGCAGCGCTCGCGCAGGGCTGCCGGATCCTGGCGCACGGTAATCGAGTGCAGGTCGACCAGCATGAATAGCGTGTCGTAATCATCCTGCTTGTGCACCCAGTTCCGAATCGCACCCAGATAATTGCCCAGGGTGAGATGGCCGGAGGGCTGGATGCCCGACAGCATGACAGGTCGTTGCGTACTCACAGAGATATTCCCAGCATTTGAAAGATAAGGTTGCGCAGGCCATCCATGGGCGGGCCAATCAGTACACCCAGCACACCGGTGGCCAGCAGCACGACGAGAATGACCAGCCCGTAGGGCTCGATCTTCATGTAATGCGCTGCTGCGTCGCGCGGCAACAACGAGGCGGCAACCCGGCTGCCGTCCAGCGGCGGAATCGGCAGGAGGTTCAGCACCATCAGCACCAGATTGATGAGGACACCCGCAAAGCACATGTAGGCCACGCCCTGTACCCAGGGGGCCTGCGTTCCGGTGGTCATCGCCCATTTCAGGCCAAGGGCCCAGCCAATGGCCATGACCAGGTTCGACAGCGGACCGGCCACCGCCACCACCGCCATGCCTCGGCGGGGGTCCTTGAAGCGCAGCGCATTCACCGGGACAGGCTTGGCCCAACCGAATATCAGACCGCCGGCGCCCAGCAGCGCTCCACCGAGCAACATCAGTCCAGGCACCAGCAAGGTGCCGACCGGGTCTACGTGCTTGATGGGGTTTAACGTCAACCGGCCCAAGCGGCTGGCTGTATCGTCTCCCAAGGCACGGGCAACAAAGCCATGGGCCGCTTCATGCACTGTCACAGCGAAGACCACGGGCAGCGCCCAGATCGCGAGCAACTGAATGAAGTTGAAGTCGTTCATCGAGAAATTATAGGCCCAGGGCCGACAATGGCCCCTGCCCCTCGCGCAGCACCTCGGGCGCTTCCCCGCTCAAATCGACAATGGTCGTGGGTTCGATGCTGCAGGCGCCACCATCGACGATGACATCCACCTCTCGATCCAGACGATCCAGGACATCGTCGGGATCAGACAACGGCAGGTCATCGCCGGGCAGCAAGGCGGTACAGGTCAGCAACGGCTCACCGAGCACATCCAGCAGGTGCTGGCAGATGGTGTTGTCCGGTATGCGGATACCCACGGTCTTGCGTTTGGCGTCCTGCAGGCGCCTGGGTGTCTCATGCGTGGCCTTGAGCACAAACGTGTAAGGACCGGGTGTGGCCGCGCGGATCATCCGATACTGCTGATTATCCACCTTGGCGTAGGTTGATATCTCGGACAAATCCCGACACATCAGTGTCATGTGGTGCTTGTCGTCAAACCCACGCAGGCGCCGGATACGCGTCATGGCCTGCTTGTCACCGAGATGGCACCCAAGGGCGTAGGACGAGTCGGTGGGATAGGCGATCACTGCGCCCGCATGGAGCTGATCGACCACCTGGAGCACCAGTCGCCGCTGTGGGTCGACCGGATGAATTGCGACATGCTGTGCCATGGCTTCGGGTCTGCTGGCCTCGGGCCGCAGTACAGGCTGAACGAGATCGCGGCCGTTATACTGTGCCGCATGAAAACACTGATGGATTGGTTGCCGGCGCTGGCCTTCGTGGCCGCGTACCTAGTTTACGACATCTATGTCGCAACAGCGGTGCTCATTGCCACCCTGTTTGCCGCCGTTGCGGTGCATCGGCTGCGAACCGGCGAATGGCACAAGACGAATGCAGTTGCAGCCGTCATCGCCCTGCTCCTGGGTGGGCTGACACTGTGGATCCGCGACCCGATGTTTATCAAGCTCAAGCCCACTGCGGTCTATGCAATCTTTGCAGTCGTGCTCGCAGCGAGTCACTTCATCGGCAACAAACCGCTCATGGCCCGCATCCCGCCCAGCATGATCGACTTGCCCGACTGGCTGTGGTCACGGATCAACGCTGCCTGGGCGGTGTTTTTTCTCCTCTGTGCTGTGGTTAATGTGCCGATTGCGCTGTACCTGCCGGAATCCACCTGGGTCATGATCAAGACCTTTGGTTACACCGGCGCATCGTTTCTGTTCCTGCTGGCGCATCTGCCGTTCATCGCACCTTATTTGCCCAAGGAAGAGAGCACGCCGTCATGATGCCCTTTGTGATTCTGGCGACTGATGCGCCGGGTTCCATGGACGCACGGGCGGCTGCACGCCCCGCCCACCTGGAACGATTGGAGCGGCTTCAGGGCGAAGGTCGCCTGCATCTGGCGGGCCCGCTACCCATCGCGGAGCATCCTGACGCTGCCGCCGCCGGTTACCACGGCAGCCTGATTGTGGCTGACTTCGCGTCGCTGGATGATGCGCGGCAGTGGGCGGCTGCCGACCCGTACCGTGAGGCCGGCGTCTACACTGATGTTCAGATCTACCCGTTCAAGGCCGTATTTCCTCGATGATGACCGCCGAAGACCGCATTGCTGAGATTCGCACGCGTTTGGAATCTGCGTTCGACCCGTATGAATTGGCCATTCAAGATGACAGCCATCTGCACGTCGGCCATGCAGGTGCCCGAAGTGGCAAGGGACATTTCACGGTGCGCATTCGCGCCGCAGCGTTTGATGGACAGGCCCCTCTGGCGCGTCATCGCGCAATCTATGCTGCGCTGGGTCAGTTAATGGACTCGGAGATTCACGCGCTGGCCATCGACGCCGCGCCCTAGCGGCCATCTGCTCTCAGGGCACGGCCGGCGCAGGGGCTGAGTCTCGCCTGAACCAGGCCACGAGTTCGACCAGACACCACAGCGTGGCCACCCAGCGCAACCAGTGGGCCTGTTGCCGGAGCCAACGCCCCAAGCCCTCGAGCCATGGACCTTTGCGCAACCACTTGGCGACTCCCAACCAGGGGTGCGGGCGCATCGCCACACGTCCGGCCCGTGCCAATGTTGCCAAGCCGGCTGGCCCCTTGCGTGCGGCGTACACAATCCATCGATCGCCCGGCGGACCCAGCTGCTTCATCAATCGCAAGCTTTGACGGCCACCAACCTCCAATGCAAATGCGCCCGCCCGGTGATGCCGGGTCATTCGCAACGCCAATGCGATGTCATCCGGGTGATCCATGACACGGATGAGTCGCAATGCGGTCGCCGGGTCTGTCTGTTGGGCCAAGGCCTGGACATTACCGGCAGCGGTCGCCAATCGGCGCCGCCCGGGGCCATGTCGTGCCCACTGGCGCATTGCCCGCCCCATCCGCCGACTGATCATCCCCTGTCGACGGGCCAGCTTGAGCAATGCAGTCCCCGCGTCCACCGCAGGCGCGACCGTCAGGCCCAAACCCAGGCCAGACAGCGCCACAATCACCGGATCCACAGCCTCACCTTGGGCGTAACGCGCAGCCTGAATAACCAGATCCCGCACATCGCCAAAGACAAACAAATCGGTGACCAGGGCCGCCGTGATCGCGGGTGTGCTTGCCCCCGTCCCTGTCAGCGCCCCGCGCGCTGCTTCGGCAAGCCGGTATTCAGCTGATCCCGCACGCTCGGCCAGCGACCGTCTGTACGCCTCGACCCGGACCGGAGGAATCACGTCAACGTCATCCGCAGCATCCAGAATGCGGGCTGCCTCCGAAAGCCGCCCCGCATCGAATGCCTGCCGGTAGGCTTGTTCAAAGGGATAATCCGGCAGCTTGTTGAACTGGCGGTCCCATTGCTCCGTGGGCAAGTACGACCAGCTCACAGCGGCCAGCCAGACGGATACGAGCAGGCGGGTTGCTCGCCAGACGCGGATCACCACTCGCCTTCACTCATTAAACCCTGCACACTCAATGACATGAATCGACTTTACTCTGCAGCCTTGGGGCTTGCTGCGCTCAGTTGTGTCTGTTCGACCGCCTTTGCGGACAGTTTGCGCGATCCATTATGGGAGGTCGGCGTTGCCGCAGCCGGGTCGACATTTCCTGACTATCGTGGAGCACAGCAGTACAGCGTGTTCGGACTGCCGGCGCCCTACGCGGCGTACCGTGGAGAGCGCTTTCGACTCAGCCGCGAAGGGGCCAGCGCATCTCTTTTCGAAGAGCTCAACGCCGAACTCTCATTGTCCCTGGCCACATCGCTGCCCGGTGACGCCGATGACAATCCCAACAGAGCCGGCATGCCCGATATTGATGCCACGTTCGAAATCGGCCCCTCACTAGATTTTGTACTCCAGCGCGATCCCGGCGGCTGGACGCACCGGCTGCGCATCCCGGCCCGGGCAGTGGTTGCCACGGATCTGCAGCATTTCGATGGCATCGGCTGGCTCATCCACCCGAATTTTGAAGCGTCACGCAACTGGCTTGCTGCCGGTACGGCCTGGGGCGTCACGCTGTCTGTGGGACCACTGTTTGCCACGGAGAAATATCACGACTATTTCTACGACGTACAGCCACAATATGCGCGCTTGGATCGTCCCAGCTTTGACGCCGATGGCGGCTACTCCGGCGCTCGCGCCAATCTGATTCTTACCTGGCGGCGCGGCGACACCCGGATCGGCACCTTCCTGCTCTACGACAACCTGTCCGGAGCGACATTTGAGGACAGCCCGCTGGTAGAAACCGAGCACTCGCTCATCGTCGGGATTGGTATTGCGAGGAGAATCTGGCGCAGCGAACGATTTGCGCCTAAATCACCCGTGCGCGAACCGCCTGCACCCCCTGCCCGACAACAACAGTAAGGCGCATTGCGCCGCTGGCCGCACGGGAACTTTAGCCGGTGAGCATCGCCTCCAGACCGGCTTGATCGATCACTGGAACGCCGAGCGCTTCAGCCTTGGCGAGCTTGGATCCGGCGTCGGCGCCTGCAACCAGATAGTCGGTTTTCTTCGACACGCTCCCGGTCACCTTGCCCCCTGCTTGCTGAATGCGGGCCTTCGCCTCATCCCGACTCATGCCTTCCAGGGTGCCGGTGACCACCAGCGTTTTACCGGCCAGGTGCTGCGGAGCGTCCACCGTGGCGTTACCGACGGGTGCCCATCGCAGGCCGCGGGCCTGCAGTGACTGAATCACGGCGCGATTCTCCGCCTGCTCGAAGAAGCTGCGGACATGACGTGCAACCACCGGGCCTACATCCGGCACGGCAAGAAGCGCCTCTTCATCGGCATCCATTAGCGGATCCAGGTCACCAAAGGCCGTGGCCAGCGCTGCCGCCGTGACCTCACCCACCTCCCGTATCCCCAGGGCGAAAATCAATCGCGCCAGTTCCGTATCGCGCGCGCGCTCGAGCGCCGCGACCAGATTCGCCGCCGACTTAGGGCCCATCCGATCCAGCTGTGAAAGTTCGTCAGCGGTCAGAGTGAATAGATCCGCCGGCGAGGCGACGCGCCCGCTGGTCACCAATTGCTCGATCAACTTGTCACCGAGTCCTTCGACATCCAACGCCCGCCGGGATACGAAATGCCGCAGCGCTGCTTCTCGCTGCGCCGAGCAGACCAGACCTCCCGAGCACCGAAGAACCGCCTCACCCTCCGCCCGAACGACCTCGGAATCACAGACCGGACAGTGGGTCGGCGCGGGAACCGGTTGGGCATCGAGTGGGCGGTCATCAAGAATCACGCGGGCCACTTCGGGAATGACATCACCGGCCCGCCGTACCACGACACGGTCGCCAACGCGCACATCCTTGCGCTCGATTTCATCCATGTTGTGCAACGTGGCGTTGGAGACCGTCACGCCCCCGACAAACACCGGGTCCAGTCGGGCAACCGGGGTCAGCGCGCCTGTGCGCCCGACCTGGAACTCAACATCCAACAGGCGCGTGCTCGCCTCTTCCGCAGGAAACTTATGCGCAATCGCCCAGCGCGGTGCCCGGGCCACCTGACCCAGTCGTTCGCGCAGGGCCAACTCATCGACTTTGTACACCACACCGTCGATTTCATACGGCAGACCTGCACGCTGCACTTGCAATTGCCTGTACCGCTCCAGACAGCCTTCCACATTCTCCACCGGCGTGTTGAGCGCCGAGACCGGCAGTCCCCAACTCTCCAACTGAGCCAGGAGCGCCGTATGTGTGGCCGGCAAAGCGCCGCCCTCCAGCGCGCCGAGGGCGTAACAGACGATATCCAGCGGTCGCTGCGCCGTCACGGCGGGATCAAGTTGCCTGAGCGCACCGGCTGCGGCATTGCGAGGATTGACAAACGGCTTGCCTCCCGCCTGCTCGAGCCGTGCGTTCATCGCGCGAAAACCGGCCAGCGGCATGTAGATTTCGCCCCGAATCTCAACCAGCTGAGGCACCTGCCCCTGCAGCCGCAAAGGCAGTCGCCGTATCGTGCGGACATTGGCCGTGACATCTTCTCCAGTCCGTCCATCGCCACGGGTCGCCGCCTGAACCAGTTGCCCATCCTCATAGGTGAGTGAAACCGCCAGACCATCCATCTTGGGTTCCACGACGTAGCGCAACGCCTCGACCTCGGCACGTTCGCGTGCCCGACGGTCAAAATCCAGCACTTCCTGTTCACCGAATGCATTGGACAACGAAAGCATCGGGACCCGGTGAGCGATGGGCGCAAACGCCTGATCTGGCGGCGCTCCGACGCGCTGCGTCGGCGAATCCGGGGTGATTAGCTCCGGGTGCTCGGCCTCCAGGGCCTCCAGCTCGCGGTACAACCGGTCGTAATCGGCATCCGGAATGGACGGCTCATCCAGCACGTAGTAACGATGCGCATGCGCGTGCAGCTCAGAGCGCAGCGTAGCAATGCGCTGCACGGCATCACTCATCGAGGGTCGGCGCTGAGACGCGCGTCCCGCTGCAGAGCCTCGATGCGTTCCTCGCTCAGCGGCTCTCGCTGATCGTCGAGAATATCGGCCTGCAACCACTCAGCCAGCTTGCGCGTGGTCCGCAGCATGTCATCAAGCGCCACCTCTGGATGCTCGGGGCCAGGCAGATTCATGAACACGACCAGTCCAGGCGTCGAGAAACTGTCAGCCTCCTGGGGGTCCAGATAGCCGGGCTTGGCAATACTGGCGATGGAAAAGACTTCCTGCGGCACGCCTCCCACCTCCTTGATACGGTGGTAGATATGCCGATGCCCGAACTGCATTTTCAGAGCATCCATTGACTGGTGAATATGCGTGCCGGGAATAAAGGCGTTGTTGCGCTCCACCAGATAGAACACAACCAACGTCGGCTCGGGGGCGTCTGGCTGCTCATCCGCAGGCTCGTCCAAGCCCGGTGCCGATCGCACCCTCGGCTTGCCCACGCCGAACTCGTCGAACTGATCGCCGAAGTTGTCCCACAGCCCCATCTGGCCCTGCGGGTCATCCGTTTCGGCCGCTTCCGGTTCGTCGAGATCACGCCGGCTATACCAGTACACCAGCCCCACCACTGCGAGTCCGGCCACCAGTAGGGCCCATTGCATTGCGCTCATGCTATTTCCATTGCCTTGAGTCGAAGTCGCCCGAAGATGATCAGCCGTACAGCTAGCCCGCCATCTCCAGCGCTTGTTCCATATCCACACTGACCAGCCGTGAAACACCGGGCTCTTGCATGGTCACGCCATGCAGCCGGTCGGCAAGCTCCATGGTCAGCTTGTTATGGGAGATGATTATAAATTGCACGTCTTCGGACATGTGCCGAATCATGTCGCAATATCGCGAAACGTTTGCGTCATCCAACGGCGCATCCACCTCATCGAGCATGCAAAACGGCGCCGGGGTCAGTTGGAACAAGGCGAACAGCAGGGCCACGGCCGTCATGGCCTTCTCGCCACCTGACAGCAGTTGAATCGAGGCGTTGCGCTTACCGGGTGGACGCGCCATCACCCGGATACCCGTTTCCAGCAAGTCGTCGCCTGTTAACTCGAGCGTGGCTTCGCCTCCACCAAAGAGCATGGGGAAGCGAGTCTGGAAATGCCCGTTGACCGTCTCAAAGGTTTCGCGAAAACGTGCACGCGTCTCGCGATCGATCTGGTTGATCGCGGTGGTCAACTGCTCGAGTGCGTCGGTGAGGTCCTTGTGCTGGGCGTCGAGATACTCCGCGCGCGCATGTTGCTCGGCGTATTCCTCGATCGCCGCCAGGTTAATGGCGCCCAGGCGTTGAATCCGCCGCTCCAGTGACGCCAGTTGCTCCACCCAGGCATCGACCGTCGCATCCTCCGGCAGTTCGGCCCGGACGGCTGACAGCGTCACATTCATTTCCTGGAGTCGCTCGACGAGTGTCTGGCGACGCACTTGCAAACCCTGAGCGTCGAGCTTGGCCTGCTGGAGACGCTCGCGAAGAGGTTCGAGTTTTGAGCCCGCCTTGCGGGCCAGGTCAGCCCGTTCCCGCACGCGAACTTCTGCGGTTTGGAGCCGCTCGCGGGCCTTGCGCAACTCGGCTTCTGCCGATTGTTTGTGCTGCTCGGCCGGACCGCGCTCGGCTTCCAGCGTCTCGATGGGCTTTTCGCTGCGATCGGCCCGGGCATCTTCGGCACGTAGGCGCGCGTCCAGCTCCCGGCGTCGTGCCACCAATTCCTCGACGCGCTGACGCGCTGCGCCCAGTCGAGTCTCGCGTTGGGACAACTGCATGGCGGCGTCTTGTCGACCACGCCGCGCCTGATCCAGCTGATGTCGCACCTCAGCCATGGCCTGGCGTGCCTGGGTGAGTTCAGACTGCAATGCATTGCGGCGCTGTTCTGCCTGCGCGGCCTGCTCCATCAGCGTGGTCAAACTGGCACGGGCAGTGTCCAGCTGCTCATGCGCAGCCGCCTGGCTGCCTGTGAGCTCAGCCAGCTCCGCCTCGCCTGATTCCCGCTGGCGCTTGGCCTGCTCAAGCTGGCTCTGGTCGCGTTCCCGTTCGGCCAGCGCCTTGGCGGCCTGTCGGCTCACCTGATCGGCGGCATGGACCCGTTCAGATCGCCGGGAATCCAGTTCTGACAGTTCCGTGCGAACCGCTTCCAATGATTCACGATGGCGTTGTTCGTCCGCTTCGGCAGCCGCCACATCCTTGCGCAACTGCTTCAGCGTCCGCTCACGGGCGATCACCGAGTCACCCGCCGACCCAGCCGAGGCAAACCAACGGTAGCCAGGGCCGTACATCGAACCGTCCGCGGTCACCAGACGCTGACCGGGCTTCAGATTGTCGGCCCGGCGCGCCGCCGTCGCCGGATCATCCGTGAAGTACACGCCATCGAGCAGTGCCATCAGCACCGCAGGACCCTCGACCAGGGCAATCAGCGGACGCGCGCCCGCCACGGTAGCGGGCACGGACATGGCACCGGATGGACTGTTGGAGACCAGACCCAGGGCGGCTGGCGGCGCATCGTCCAGTTCGGGCACCTCGGCCGCAGCCACGGCCTGCAACCAGGGGCCCAGCACGGCCTCAACAGCGGTCTCGTAACCGGGCTCGACCTGTAACAGCTGCGCCAGTCTCGGCTGATCTGCAAGCGATTGCTGATCCAGCCACTTGCCCATGCGCGCCTCATCGTCGCGCAGGGCGGCCTTTTGCAGGGCTTCGAGCGAAGTCTGCTGCCCGCGCAGCCGGTGCAACAGCTTCCGGGCGTCCTCCAGGGCACGATCCGAAGCCGACCTGCGCTCGCGCAGCTCACCGAGGCGCGCATCCATCTCAGCCACCTGGGTGCGCGCAATATCTTGCTCACGGACCAGCCGATGATGTTGTTCCTGCGACTGGGCCGCCTTGCGCTCGGCAGCCTCCGGATCCAGCTCGGCCAATCGGGCGCGCAGCCTGTCCGTCCGTCGCGCAAAGTCTTCCAACTGCCGCTCGGCATGTTCTACACGAACACGCTCACGTTCAGCATCGCGCAGCGGCTTCTGAGCCTGTTCGACAATCTGATCCCAGCCCGTCTGCACCCGTGAAAGTTCTTCCTCGGCACGGGCCGCCTGGTCCGCCAGCCGGTCCTCGCGCTCGGTGGCCTGCGCCAACTGAGCACGGGCCTCAGCAAGCTCACGTTCCAGCGACTGACGGGAATCGCCAGCGGTTTTCTGTTCCGCCTCCAGCCGATCGAGCTCACCGGCAAGCTGCGCCTGTTCACGCCGGCGAATCTCGGCAAGCTCCCGAGCATGGCGGATGGCCTGATCGAGCTGGGACAGGGCTGACTCGGCCCCATAGAACGCGCCCTGCGCAGCTTGCAGAGCATCTGTAGCCACTTGCTGATCAGCGCGGGCATCATCCGCCGATCTGTTGGCTGCATCCGCCTCGGCCCGCGCCGCTTCGTACGCGCTGCGAGCCGACTCGATCTTGGCTTCCTGCTCCCGGCTTTCGACCTCCAGGGCTTGCAGACGGAGCACGACCAACTCAGCACCGACTTTGCGCTCTTCCGTCTTGAGCTGCTTGTAACGTTCGGCGTTATCGGCCTGCCGCTTG
Source organism: Pseudomonadota bacterium (assembly GCA_036156195.1). Lineage (GTDB taxonomy): Bacteria > Pseudomonadota > Gammaproteobacteria > Nevskiales > OUC007 > Abyssibacter. The sequence goes on from JAYZUZ010000012.1 coordinate 281,903, forward strand.
AGCAAAGCCAGCCGTTCACCGAGTTCGGACCGCAGATCATCGAGTCGATCCAGATTATCGCGGGTATGTCGGATACGGTTTTCGGTCTCCCGACGCCGCTCCTTGTAACGCGAGATGCCTGCCGCTTCCTCGATGATGTTGCGCATATCCTCGGGGCGCGCTTCCACCAGACGGGACACCGTGCCCTGCTGGATGATTGCGTAGCTGTTGCGGGAGCCCAGCCCGGTGCCCAGGAACAGATCGGACACGTCCCGGCGCCTGCACCGCTTCCCATTGAGGAAATAAGTCGACTGACCATCTCGGGCCAGTTCACGCTTGACCGAGATCTCAGCGTACTGTCCGAACTGGCCTTCCAACCGCCCTTCGCTGTTGTCGAAGACCAACTCCACGGACGCACGCCCCACCGGCTTGCGGCCCTTGGACCCATTGAAGATCACGTCTTCCATGGCATCACCGCGCAACTGCCGGGCGCTGGATTCGCCCATCACCCAGCGTACGGCATCGATGATGTTTGATTTGCCACAGCCATTCGGCCCCACAACCGCTGTCAGGTTGGAGTCCAGCTTGAGGTGTGTGGGGTCCACAAAGGACTTGAAGCCGGCGAGCCGGATGGCGCTGAGCCGCATTGCGTGGCGCTGTTCAGGGGGAGAATCGACGTAGTGTAAATTAATGCGGTCACCGCGAAGTAGCCGGCGTCGGCGATTGCCGATGAACCCGCCCGCCTCGCCATCCCATTGTTCGCGCATCTGCGCCACGGCGCGCGTTTGACAGCGCCGCAGCACCAACCAGGAGCCACTATGTCCACCCAGCCGTCCAAGGACCTGGAAACCTTCCCCAATCCACACCCCGATCGTGACTTCCTCATTCAGATGCGCATTCCGGAATTCACCTGCCTGTGCCCCAAGACGGGCCAGCCTGATTTCGCGACCATCCATTTGGACTACATCGCCGATCAGACCTGCGTGGAACTCAAGTCACTCAAACTCTACATGTGGAGTTTCCGCGAGGAAGGTGCGTTTCATGAAGCGGTGACCAATCGGATTCTCGACGATCTCGTCGCCGCGACATCACCCCGCTATATGCGGGTGACGGCAGAGTTTTATGTGCGGGGCGGCATCTACACCAATGTCGTGGCGGAGCATCGGGCAGAAGGCTGGACACCTGCCCCACCGGCACCCGTGCCACCGGCCGTAACCGGGGTGGGTCACTGATGCGCCGCGCATTCTGGCTTGCCGCTGGGCTGGTCGCATGTGCCGCCGAGGCACGCGTCTCGCTGCCAATGATGACTGCACCCCAAATAGAAGCCAGCTGCGAACAGGCACTGACGCTGGGTGGCGCGCGCGCGTCCCAGCTCGCCCAGTCCTCCGACACCAACGGCGTCCTGATCGCCTGGGACCGGATGATGGCGTCGGTCGAAAACACGGTGGGACCGATTTACATTCTGGCCTATGTCCACCCCGACAAGGCCGTCCGAGATGCCGGCGAGCGCTGCATCGTAGCGTATACCCAGTTTGAAACCGCGCTCTATCAGAACGAGGCGTTGTACCGCACCGTCTCGGGAGTACAGCCTGCCGACGCCATTGACGCCAAGCTCAAGCAGGATCTGCTGATCGCGTTCGCCGATGCCGGGGTCAGCCTGCCACCTGCACAACGGCAAAGGGCAGCGGACATCCTCACCGAGATTCAGTCCCTTGGTCAGCAGTTCGCACGCAACATCCGTGAGAACACGACGACACTCACCTTCTCCGGCGATGAGTTGGCAGGGTTGCCGGCCACGTATCTGGACCAGCGCGGCGTGACCGATGGTGGCCGTCTCACGGTCGGATTTGACTACCCAGACTATGGCCCCTTCATGCGCAGCGCACGCAGCGAATCCGCCCGCCAGCGGTATTACACCGCATTCAATCGCCGGGGCGGACAAGAAAATCTCGACCTGCTGGACCGCATCGTCAAACTACGCCACGAATACGCACGCCTTCACGGCATGAACAGCTATGCGGATTTCGTCCTGCAGCGGCGCATGGTCGGTTCGGTCTCGCGCCTGGATACGTTTCTGACTGAAGTCGGCGCGGTCACCCGCGAGGCGGAGGCTGAGGACGTTGCCCGATTGCGGGCGATGAAGGCCCAGGACCTGGGCCTGCCAGTTGACCAGGTCCAGCTGCGGCAGTGGGACCGGTCCTACTACATCGAGCAATACCGCCAGGCCACTGCGCAAATCGACCAGGAAGCCCTGCGCGCCTACTTCCCTTCACTGGCAGTCCGTGACTGGATTCTCGCCGTCACAGCCACCCAGTACGGCATCCGATTTGAACCCGCCGAAGTCCCCGTCTGGCACGAAGATGTCGTGTACTACGACGTCATCGACGCCCGCAGCGGCGAGCATCTCTCCGGCATCTACCTCGACCTCTTTCCTCGCGAGGGCAAGTTCAAGCATGCTGCTGCCTTCCCGGTGCGCGGCGCCAGTACAGCCCAGGGCCGCCAACCGATCTCCGTGCTGGTCACCAACTTTGACCGCAAGGGCCTGACCCAGGGCGAGGTCGAAACCTTCTTCCATGAGTTTGGTCATGGCGTCCATGGAGTGCTGTCGCGCACCCGGTACGTCTCCCACGCTGGCACCAGCGTGGAGCGGGACTTTGTCGAAGCACCATCACAAATGTTTGAGGAATGGGCGCGGCGCCCCGAATCGCTGGCCTTGCTGCAGGGCTATTGCGAAGGCTGCCCTGTACTGGACCAGGACGAGATCCGCCGGCTGGACATCGCACGTCGCCTAGCCTCAGGTATGCGGTATGCACGCCAGCATCTCTACGCCAGCTTCGATTTCCGACTGTATCAGGGCGAACCACAGCCCGCGCAGGCCCTGTGGGAGCAGATGACAGCCGCAACACCTTATGGTTACGCGCCCGAAACGCAGTTCCCTGCGGCCTTTTCGCACATTGCCGGCGGCTACGCGGCGGGCTACTACGGGTATATGTGGTCGGAAGCCATTGCCCTGGACATGCTGTCTGCGTTTGGGCAAAGCATCATGAATCCCGCCGTGGGACAGCGCTTCCGCCAGGAAATCCTCTCGCGGGGCTCGGAGCGACCCGCTGACGAAATGGTGCGTGATTTTCTCGGTCGGCCGCCGTCCAACGCGACCTTCTTCGAAGAAGTACGGGGACAGCGTAGCGCGCTGCAGCACTAGCCCGATGTGACCCGGCTGCTGGGTCAGCCGTGCAGCCGGGTCTACTGCTCGTATGCCGCGACGCGCGCGAGCTGGCGATAAAGGGGACGCATGCGGGGGTACATTTGCGTGTACACCCGACGGTAAAGCCTGTCGTACGTCGCTACCGAGGCGGGCTCCGGCTCGAAAACCTCGCCTACATGCGTCATCGCTCGGACCGCTGCACGGTAGTCCTGATGCATGCCAACACCGACTGCGGCGCAGACCGCCGCGCCCAGTGCGGAGGCTTCGTAGACATGCGGGCGCTCGGCGGGGAGCCCAAAGACATCGGCCGTAATCTGCATGGCAACGTCGCTTTGGGAGCCACCACCGGCCACACGCAACCTGCGAATCGGCGTGCCTGTCGTCCGCTCAATCCGCTCGCGACCATGTCGCAATGCGTAAGCCAGTCCCTCCAGGATCGCCCGGTACAAATGGGCACGTGTGTGCACATCGCTGAATCCGATGACAGCGCCCCTAGCCTCCGGACCCGGTTCACGAATACCCGGGCTCCAGTAGGGTTGCAGCATGAGCCCATCGGATCCCGGTGCAATGTCTCGAACCTGTTCATCCAGGACAGCCTCGGTCGGCAAGCCGGCAGAGGCGGCGATTTCCCGTTCCGCTGCCCCGAACTCCTCCTTGAACCAAGACACCATCCAGAAGCCGCGAAAGATCTGGATCTCGGTGTTGAAATGGCCTGGCACAGCCGCTGGATACGCAGGCAGGTATCGAATCACTTCCTGGTAACGGGCCGATACGGTGTTAATCGTGGCCGTCGTGCCATAGCCCAGACAGGCGGTGTCCGGCGATAGCGCACCTGCACCCAGCACCTCACAGGCCTTGTCGCCGGCAGCGGCGATCAGCGGCAAGCCTGGCGGAAGACCCAGTGCCTCCGCGGCCTCGCGGGTGAGCGCTCCCAATGGCTCACCCACCGGGACCAAAGTGGGTAACTGCTCGGGCCGTACGCAGACCGCCCGCCATTTCCAGTCCATGCGATGCGCCCAGCGCTGCCGCTGGTAGTCGAATGGCACATAGCCCACCTGACACCCCACCGAATCGCGCAGTTGTCCCGTCATGCGCAGCGTCAGGTATCCCGACAAGAACAGGAAGTGGCGCGTGCGCGCCCACAGTGCCGGCTCCTGTGCGGCCAACCAGTTGCACTCAGCATCCGCACGGAACTGGGCGATCGTCTCGTCTACGCCTAATAGCCGGAACATCCAGCCCCAGGGACCCGGCACATTGCCAAGACCCGCCTGCATCCGCTTGTCCAGCCACAGAATCGCAGGCCTGATCGGCTGCCCAGAATCATCAAGACAGACCACCGTGCCGCGCTGCGTGGTCAGACTGACGGCTGCAACACGACCGGGATCTGCACCGGGCTTGTCCCACAGCTGTTGGCAACTGCTGCACAAGGCATCCCAGTACAAAGCCGGCGACTGCTCCGCCCATCCGGGCTTCGGGGACTGATACGGCCGAAACGGTGTCTGCGCGCTGGCAATCAGCTGACCCGCCGCGTCGAACAGTATGGCGCGTGCGCTTTGCGTACCGACGTCCAGCGCCAGCACAAACTGTTCAGGCATCGGATTCGGGCTCGATCAGCCGGTTAAGAAACGGCACATCAATGACGTGGCAGCCAACATCGCGCCCAAGAGAGTTCAACACCTCGACAGGACGGTCTGCCTCACCGAGGCTATCGACGACCAGTACCGCCTGGTCAAAGGCTTGGCTGCGCGTGTTCGAGTTCACCGTCACCAGCGTCGTCAGACCCGCAGCGCGTGCGGCCTGCAGGCCCACGTCCGAATCTTCGATCGCAATACTCCGTTCCGCCGCAACGCCGAGGCGCTCCAGCGCCATCAAATACAAATCAGGTGCAGGCTTCTTCGCCGGGGCTTCCTCCGACCCAATGACCAAATCCACCTTGTCCACCAAATCCGGTCCCATGGCATGCGACAAGAAGGGCTCGATACTCGCGTGACTGGCGTTCGTGACAATGGCGACCTTTAGACCCAGCGATTTCGCCTGCTCGATCAATCGACGAACGCCGGGACGCAGCGGAATCTTCCCTTTCGCCAGGCGTCGTGCGTAGTGTCTGGATTTGGCCGTATGCACGGCATCGACCAGTTCATCCACCGACTGGTCGCCCCGTTCGGGATCATAGGATTCAACGTAGTGCCGCACACGCTCGCGACCGCCTGGCAGATTGAGCAGCTTGCGATAAAGCCGCGGCCCCCATTTCCACTTCAGCCCCAGATCCTTGAATGCACTGTTATAGGCGGGGCGATGCCCCTCGGCTTCGGTATCAGCCAGGGTGCCATCCAGGTCGAACAATAAAGCCTGTAACCACACGGTTGCATCGCGAAAAAGTAGGGCGAGCCCACATAATACGGACATGAGGACGCGGATGAGCCAAGACCGGTCAGAACTGTGACGTATATCGGACGTTTTGCCCCATCGCCGACCGGGCCATTGCACCTGGGCTCGGTGGTTGCTGCCGCCGCCAGTTATCTGGATGCACGGGCACACCGTGGGCGCTGGCTAGTGCGTATCGAGGATCTGGACACCGGTCGCTGTGATCCGGCGGCAGCGCGCAACATGATCCGCACTCTCGAGCAGCTGGGCATGGTTCCGGATGAACCGGTCGTCTGGCAGTCACGCCGCTTGGCAACCTACGAAGAGGCCCTGTCTGCGCTGAACCGATGCGGCGTGCTCTACCCCTGCGCGTGTACGCGAGCACAGGTACGCCGGCGGGCACCCCACCCGGGCGTCTACGCAGGCACGTGCCGACAGGGCCTCCCGCCGGACACCCGCCCCCGTAGCCTGCGTGTGCGCCTGGACACGCCATCCGATCAGTTCACGGATCGCTTTGCCGGCCCGCAGCACAGCAAACAAGGCATCGATTTCGGAGACCCCGTGGTGCGAAGAGCCGACGGCAGTGTTGCCTACGTGCTAGCCGGCGCGGTCGATGACGTGGTCAGCGGCGTCACGGACGTTGTGCGTGGCGATGATCTGTTACCAACAACCGCTACACAGCGTCTGCTACTCGGTCTACTCGGAATGACACCCCCCCGTTATGCGCACATCCCTGTGGTGCTTGGAGCCGATGGCCGCAAACTTAGCAAGCAGAATCATGCCCCGCCGGTCGACACCACAGCGCCGACACGGGTCCTTCGCGACACCTTTGACTTATTAGGCCTACCTCACGATGTCACCAAGCGCGCCGCCAACATGCCCCTGGCGGCGCTCTGGGAAGCGGGCGTGCAGGCATGGCGTGATCAACTGCGGCCTGCCGCACCGACCAGTCTTTGAACACCCACAAAACGCGCGCTGACCGAGCCAGCGGAGTGCGTACAGTCGCGAATGGACCCGTCAGGCGGGCGCGCATCCCCAATGGCCATGTCCGAACTAGGCGTTGCGCGGACCATCTGGCACACTTCCGCAGCGCAACAATTCAAGAATTTTTCAATGACTGACGACGTTCGTGTCATCAAGAAGTACCCCAACCGCCGACTCTACGACACGGCAATCAGCCGTTACATCACGCTGGAGGAGATCCGGCAATTGGTCATCGATGAGGTCAAGTTCGTCGTCATCGACAAACGGACCCGCCAGGACATCACGCGAAACATCCTGCTGCAGGTCATTGCAGACCAGGAAGAAGGCGGCAATCCGCTCTTCCGTACCCAATTGCTAGAGCAGCTTATCCGGTTTTACGGAGACAGCATGCAGAGCACTGCCAGCCACTATCTGGAGCTGTCTCTCCAGTTATTCATCGAACGCAGCGGTCAGCTCAAAGACCAGCTTCGTAACCGGCTGGGCACCGCAACACCCTTGCAGTCTCTAAAAGAGCTTGCGGCAGAGAATACTCAGCTGTGGCGCGCTGTACGCCGTGAATTCGTGAAAAACCTGCCACGCGGCAAAGCCGTTCAGCGTCCGGATGAGGACGGGAACGACCCGCCGGCGGAGCAGTAAACAGCGAGCAATCTGCGGGACATAACGCCCGCCGGTGCAGTGCAACATTTCTGTTGACACATTAGTAAGCTAACCATATACTGCAACGCAACATCAGATAGCTGATCTGCGACCACGGCGCTGCAGCTTGACCCGAGTCTCCTCCAGAAAGGCCCTTGTGCCTTTCTCGCACCTTGGCCCCCTCCCCCGGGGGCTTTTTTTTGCCCGGAGTCTTGGTGTTGCTGCCGTCCTGTGAATTGGCCTGCAAAGGCTTGGGGCAGCTCACCGTTTCCGTTATACTGCACCGCAACATAGACGAAGACGTGACGCTGATAAGCGCGGTCTTCCGAACAGAGTCTCCTCCAGAAAGGCCTTTGTGCCTTTCTCGCACCTTGGCCCCCTTCCCCGGGGGCTTTTTTTTGCTCCTCGCACAGAAACCGTCCTACGGAGCGCCGCTTTCAGGCGCGCAGACGAATACGCCGTGCCTGCAGAGCACTTGAGCCTACCCGCATAGGGTGTCGTGAAGTGTGTGGTCGAGGCCGCGCGTGAGCGCCGGGCACCGCGCCGGCAAACGCCAGACAAACAAAAGCCCGGGCTAGCCGGGCTTTTGTCTAGTCTCCTTGAGAAAGGCGTCACGCCTTTCACGCACCTTGGCACTCTCCCTCGAGAGCCTTTTCCACTTCACCCCCCGGATTCGTGGCCAGTCGCTTTCGGTTTCCCCAAACCGGTGTAAAGCAACTGTTAATCGCTACATTAACGAATCCTATGAGGTGAAGCAAGCATCAAACTCAGGTTTTCCGGGCCTGTGCACCTGAACGATCGTTTGAAACACGCCGTGTTCACGGCCATCGTCCAGCACACAGACCCGGCGACCGCAGTCGCGGAGCTCAAACTTACTTGGCGTCGCCTTCTTCAAGACGCATGGACAAGCGGATGCGACCCTGCTTGTCGACTTCCAGCACCTTGACGCGAACTTCCTGGCCTTCAGACAGCTCATCCGAGACGTTTTCAACCCGCTTGTCGGAGATCTGCGAAATGTGAACAAGACCATCTTTGCCAGGAAGAATTGTCACAAAGGCACCAAAGTCCATCAAACGCGCTACCTTGCCTTCGTAGACTTCACCTGCGACCACGTCGCGAGTCAATTCTTCGATCCGCTTGACGGCAGCGTCAGCGGCGGACTTGTCAACGGCGGCGATACGGACCGTCCCATCATCGTCCAGATCAATCGTCGTCCCGGTTTCCTCGGTGATGGCGCGAATCGTCACGCCACCCTTACCGATCACATCACGGATGCGATCCGGATTGATCTTGATCGTCGTGATCCGCGGCGCCCACTCCGACATGTCCTCACGCGGCGTGTCGATGACCTTGTTCATCTCGGTCAGGATGTGCAGCCGTGCTTCGCGAGCCTGGTCAAGTGCCCGCTCCATGATCTCGCGGGTAATCCCGGCGATCTTGATGTCCATCTGCAGCGCGGTGACCCCATCCGTGGTACCGGCCACCTTGAAGTCCATGTCACCCAGGTGATCCTCATCACCCAGAATGTCGGTCAGAACGGCGAAGCGGTCGTTATCAAGAATCAGACCCATGGCGACACCAGCCACCGGTGCCTTGATCGGCACGCCAGCATCCATCAACGCCAAACTGGTGCCGCAAACCGATGCCATCGAACTGGAGCCATTGGACTCCGTGATCTCGGAGACGACACGCACCACGTAGGGAAACTCGCTTTCCAGGTCGGGCAGCACGGCCGCCACACCTCGACGCGCCAACCGGCCATGACCGATTTCCCGGCGCTTCGGAGAGCCCATGAACCCGGTCTCACCTACGCAGTAGGGCGGGAAGTTGTAATGCAGCATGAATGGGTCTTTGGTCTCGCCCGACACACTGTCGATAATCTGAGAGTCACGCCCCGTACCCAGCGTGGTCACGACCAGGGCCTGCGTTTCACCACGGGTGAACACGGCAGAACCATGTGCACGCGGTACGGCACCGACCTGAATGTCCAATCCACGCACCGTGCGGGTATCGCGGCCGTCAATCCGGGGATGCCCGTCCAATACGCGACTACGGACAATGCGCTTCTCCAACTTGGAGAAAGCGCCCGCGACGTCGGAAGCACTCCACTGGGCCTCTTCGTCGTCTCCGACCAGCTTTTCGATCAGGGCGGCGCGAATCTTGCCGAGGCGATCCTGGCGGGCCAGCTTGTCGGCAATCGAGTAGGCCTCGGTCACCTCCGCCTCCACTGCGGATACCGCCGCTGCCAGTGCGGTGTCTTCTTCGGGCGCGGCCCATTCCCACACAGGTTTGCCTGCTTCGGCCTTGAGTTCTTCGATGGCCTGAATGGCGATCTGGGACTGCTCGTGCCCGAACAGTACAGAACCGAGCATGACCTCTTCGGTCAAGACATCTGCCTCGGATTCCACCATCAAGACGGCGTCTTTGGTGCCGGCAACCACCAGGTCCAGCGCTGAGCTGGCAATCTGGCTTGTGGACGGGTTGAGTACGTACTCGCCGTCAATGTAACCGACGCGTGCCGCGCCAATCGGCCCTGCGAACGGGCAGCCCGACAAGGTCAAGGCAGCACTCGCACCGATCAGCGCCGGGATATCAGGCTGGACTTCCGGGTTCAGGGAGATGACTGTTGCAACGACTTGGACTTCATTCAGAAAGCCCTTCGGAAACAACGGACGGATCGGGCGATCAATCAGGCGAGACGTCAAGGTCTCCCCTTCAGTCGGCCGGCCTTCTCGTTTGAAGAACCCGCCTGGGATGCGACCACCGGCGTAGAAACGCTCCTGGTAGTTGACCGTCAACGGGAAGAAGCCTTGGCCCGGTTTCGCCTCCTTCTGAGCCACGGCAGTGACGAGAACAACCGTGTCATCCATGTTAACCGTGACGGCGGCAGAGGCCTGACGCGCAATGGCGCCGGTTTCGAGCGTGACGGTATTGGCACCGTACTGAAAGGTCTTCTTGATCGAATCCATTATTTATCCGTTGCAAAAAAACGGCCGACGGAAAGTCGGCCGGTGTCGAATCGTTGCGGCCTAGCGGCGTAGACCGAGTTCCTGAATCAGTGCCTGATAGCGCCCAAGATCTTTCTTCTTGAGGTAGTCCAGCAATTTGCGGCGATGGTTTACCATCTTCAGGAGGCCGCGTCGGGAGTGATGATCCTTCTTGTGCTTGGCGAAGTGATCACCCAGTTCGGTGATACGCTTGGACAGCAGCGCCACCTGGACCTCAGGCGAGCCGGTGTCAGCACTCGAACGCTGATGCTTACCGATCACGCTCTGCTTCTGGTCAGACGACAAGGACATTCATTTACTCCTGAAAAACGGTACGCCCGAGGGCATCGAAGGGCGCGTATTCTAGTGCGGCCATCACGCGAAAACAAGGACTTTTGTAGGCAACCCAGTCCGCAGACGACCGAAGGTGTTCAGACCGCTTGAATTGGACCGCTCAAGTGGCCTGCGAAGCCATCACCCGACGCGGGCCGACCCGGCCGTCATCAAGGATTTCGCCGATCCCGACAAGGTCATCTCCAGGCCCGAGCATGGCCACCAATCCCTCGGTTGGAGCCTTCGGCACCTGCACGGCCTGCCCCCTGCGCAGGAAATATGCCGAGTCCGCATTGACGTGAACCGTCGGCCAATCGGCCACGGCTGTCAGCGATGGCAGCAATAACGCATCCAGGGCTTCAACATCTTCACAACGTGATTCGATCGTCTCCATCGAAACCATGTCGCCAGCAAATGGACCGGCCTGGGTGCGGTGCAATGCGGCAACATGCGCGCACCCGCCTGCCGCCCGTGCGATGTCCTCGATCAGGGTGCGGATGTACGTGCCTTTGGAACAGGCGACAGACAGAGTCACCGACTCGGCGTCCATTTCGATCAGATCAATGGCGTGTAGGGTGATGCGTCGGCGCTTACGCTCAACCGACTGCCCTGCGCGTGCCAGCTCGTACAACCGCCGACCCTGGTGCTTGACCGCTGAATACATCGGCGGGATCTGCTCGATTTCTCCGAGAAATCCGCTCGCTGCCTCAACAAAGGCGCCGGGGTCCAGGGCACCGCGCTCGCTTGGCTCACCCTCGGCGTCTCCCGTGGTCGTCGAAACACCCAGGCTAGCCGTCACGGTGTACCGCTTGTCAGCATCAAGCAGATACCCAGACAATTTCGTCGCTTCGCCAAAGCAAATCGGGAGCATGCCGGTTGCCAGCGGGTCCAGGCTGCCCGTGTGACCGGCCTTCTGCGCCTTGAACATCCAACGCACGCGCTGCAGGACACCATTGCTGCTCGCGCCGGCAGGTTTATCGAGCAGCAGAATGCCACTGACCGGGCGACCGCGTCGTTTTCTGGCCATGAGCGCCTGCCCCCTTACTCGGGATCGTTCGGGGTGTGCGTGTCGTCGCTGAGCAGAGACCGGATGCGATCGCTGTCCGCCTGGCTGTAATCCGGCATAAACCGCAGAGATGGGGTATGGCGGAGCGACATGGCCTGGGCAACGCGATGACGCAGATAAGGCGCCGACTCGTTGAGCACCTCAACGGCCTGATCCGCCGCTGTGCGATCGCCCAGTGCACTGATGTAAACACGTGCCGCAGACAAGTCCTTGGTCACCTCCACATCCGTGACCGTTGCCAGCCCAAGACGGGCGTCCCGGACATCCATGGAAATGACCTGTCCGAGGATGCGCTTGATGCGCGACCCTACCCGACTCGATCGTGGCGCTTCTCTTGGCACGGTGCCAGTTAACGACCGAGGCGTTAAGCCTCGGCCGTCTCAGCAACCTTACGCTGGACTTCAATGCGCTCGAACACTTCGATGTTGTCGCCAGGGCGGACATCGTTGTAGTTCTTGACGGCGATACCGCATTCGGTACCGGCATCGACCTTTTGCACGTCGTCTTTGTGGCGACGCAGTGATTCCAGCTCGCCCTCGTAGATCACGACATTGTCGCGCAGGACGCGGATCGGCAAACCACGACGGACCTGACCCTCGACAACGAGACAGCCTGCAACCTTGCCCCACTTGGTGGCCTGGAATACATCGCGCACTTCTGCCGTGCCCACGATCTGTTCCTTGGTCTCCGTACCCAGCAGACCGCTGACGGCATCGCGCATGTCGTCCATGACGTCGTAAATCACGCTGTAATAGCGGACATCGACACCTGCTTCCTGCGCCGATTTACGAGCCTTGCCGTCAGCACGCACATTGAAACCGATGACCAGGGCATTAGATGCAGCCGCCAGGTCGATATCCGATTCACTAATGCCGCCCACATTCGAGGACACCACCTTCACCGAAACCTCTTCGGTGGGGATGTTGGCAATGGCATCGGCCAAAGCCTCGACACTGCCCTGCACATCGCCCTTAATCATGATGGCCAGCTGCTTGAGCCCACCTTCGGACAGGCTCGCCATCATGGCGTTGCGGCGATCCTTGGCCAGGTCCATCTGACGCTTCTCGCGCTGTTTCGCCTCGCGCAGCTCGACGAGTTCGCGGGCTTTCTTCTCATCCGCAACCGCGAGCACTTCGTCGCCCGCCTCCGGAGTTCCGGATAGTCCCAGAACCTCAGCAGGCATGGACGGGCCGATGGAATCGACTTGGGTGCCGCTTTCGTCAAACAACGCGCGCACACGTCCGAAATTGGCGCCGGCGATGATGACGTCGCCCTTGCTCAGCGTTCCTTCCTTGACCAGCACGGTGGCAACCGGTCCGCGCCCCTTCTCGAGGCTGGACTCGACAACAACACCCTTGGCGGGCGCATCGACGGGTGCACTCAACTCCAGCACTTCCGCCTGCAGCAGAATGGCCTCAAGCAAGGCGTCGACACCTTCACCGGAATGCGCGGAGACATTAATGAACTGGTAGTCGCCACCCCATTCCTCGGGAATCACCTGCTCCTGCGCGAGCTCGTTGCGCACACGCTCGGGGTCTGCTTCCGGCTTGTCACACTTGGTGACCGCGACCACCATGGGCACGCCAGCGGCACGACCATGATCGATGGCCTCCTTGGTCTGTGGCATGACGCCGTCATCAGCCGCCACAACCAGCACAACCACGTCGGTTGACGACGCGCCGCGCGCCCGCATCTTGGTGAATGCAGCATGTCCCGGTGTATCGAGGAAGGTCACGATGCCGTTCGGTGTCTGTACGTGATACGCACCGATGTGCTGGGTGATCCCCCCCGCCTCGCCGGAGGCCACACGTGACTTCCGGATGTAGTCCAGCAACGAGGTCTTACCGTGATCGACGTGACCCATGATGGTCACGACCGGCGGACGCGGCTGCTTGGCAATGCTGTCATCCGACTCGCCGACTGCACCCTGGATCAGCGATTCCTCGCGATCCGCTTCACTCGTGCGTTTGACCGAGTGACCCATCTCTTCAACCAGCAAGGTTGCCGTGTCCTGATCGAGGACCTGGTTGATGGTAGCCATCTCGCCCATCTTCATCATGTCGCGAATGAGGTCGGTCGCCTTAACGGCCATACGCTGGGCCAGCTCGCCCACCGTAATGGCCTCCGGCACTTCCACCTCGCGCACCACTGGCGCCGTCGGCTTGGCGAATCCGTGCTCCGTTTTCACGCGCACACGGGATGGTGCACGACCGGATTTACGGCGACGTCCGGCCTTGCCCTTGGCCACATGCAATTCTTCGCGGCGACGCTGCTCTTCTTCTGCCTTGTTACGCGGCGGCGCCGGTGGGGGTGCCTTAGACGCGCGACGCAGATTTTCCGCGGCGCGACGACGGGCCGCCTCCAGCTCGCCACGGGCCAGCTCGTCTGCGATGACGCGACGTTTGGGCCCAGGCGGATCTGCCGGGGCCGCCTCGGCGGGCTGATCCGGCGTCTTGGATTCAGCCTTGCCGTCTTCGGCTTTGGCATCCGCGGTCTGTTCAGCTGGCTTTTCGGTGCTGGCTGCAGGCTCGGCTGCCTGCTCGGCCTTGGCCTCGGCCTCTTTCGCCTTTGCTGCCGCTTCTTCAGCGGCCTTCAGTTTTGCTGCTTCAGCTTCAGCCTGCTGCTTTTCAGCCTCTTCGGCTGCCTTACGCTCTGCCTCTGCTTCGGCAGCAGCGGCCTCTGCCTCGGCCTTGGCTTTTGCTTCAGCCTCCGCGGCTGCCTGTTCTTCGGCGGCTTGACGCTCTGCCACCTCGGCTTCTAGACGCGCCTTCTCCTCGGCCAGCTTGGCTGCCTCCTGCTCGCGCGCCTGCTCTTCAGCAGCAGGATCGCGGCGTACGAACGTACGTCGCTTGCGCACCTCCACATTGACGGTCCGGGCCGGCGAGCCACGCTGACCGCTGACTTTCAGCTGACTGCGTTTGCGTGAGGGTACGCTGATTCGCTTTTCACTCGGCGTCGTCAGCTTCACCGCACTACTGCCGCCGCGCAGATGGCGGATCAGGGTCAGCTTGTCTTCGTCAGAAATTTTTGCGTCGGCGCTCGTGGCGTCGATCCCGGCATCCGCAAGTTTGGTCAGCAGTGCGTCAACAGCGATGCCGACTTCCTTGGCCAGGTCCTGGACTGTCATCTCAGCCATTCGAGTCCTCTCGATTCAATACGTGGATCAGTTCGTGGTCGGGCAGTGCTTTTCACTCCGCCGCCGCTTCCTCATCCTCAAACCAATGGGCACGGGCGGCCATGATCAATTCGGCCGCTTTCGCGTCCGTCAGACCACCCAAGCCTGAAATTTCGTCCGTGGCCGCATCGGCCAGTTCGTCACGCGTCGTGAAGCCTTCAGCCGCAAGCGCGTAAGCAACTACCTCGGACATCCCGGGCAGCGCAACCAAGTCTTCCGATGGCTGCGCCTTGTCACCCTCACCTCCACCGATCGCTCGCGACAACAGCACGTTTCGAGCGCGATTTCGCAGCTCTTCGGCGATGCCGTCATCGAATTCCTCGATCTGCGTCAGCTCTTCTGCAGGCACATAGGCAATTTCCTCAATCGAGGTAAAGCCTTCCTGAACCAGGATGACTGCCACTTCTTCATCAACGTCGAGTTGGTTACGGAAGAGCTCGATCAGGCGCTCAGCCTCATCCTCACCCTTGCTCTCTGCGTCCTCGATGGTCATGACGTTGAGCGTCCAACCTGTCAACTCCGACGCCAGACGCACGTTCTGTCCACCCCGACCAATGGCCTGTGCCAGCTTTTCGCCGTCCACAGCCACATCCATGGCATGCGAGTCTTCATCCATGATGATGGACGCGACATCAGCGGGGGCCATGGCGTTGATCACGAACTGTGCCGGGTTGTCGTCCCAAAGGACGATGTCAACACGTTCCCCGCCCAACTCGTTGGACACGCTTTGAACGCGGGAGCCGCGCATGCCGACGCAGGCACCGACGGGGTCGATACGCTTGTCCTTGGCGAGCACGGCAACCTTGGCGCGCAGGCCGGGGTCACGCGCGGCACCCTTGACGTCGATCAGACCCTGGCCGATTTCCGGCACTTCCATGCGGAACAGTTCGATCAGAAACTCCGGCCGAGTCCGGCTGACGAACAACTGCGGGCCACGTGGTTCGGGGCGTACGTCGTAGAGGAAACCGCGAACACGGTCACCTGGACGCATCGGCTCACGCGGGATGAGCTGATCCCGCGGGATGATGGCCTCGGCGTTACCCCCCAGATCCATGATGACAGCGCCGCGTTCCATGCGCTTGACCAAGCCGGTGATGAGTTCACCGACACGATCCTTGTAGGCCTCGACCACCTGTGCGCGCTCGGCCTCTCGCACTTTCTGCACGATGACCTGCTTGGCGGCCTGGGCGGCGATGCGCCCGAACTCCACCGATTCCATCGGCTCTTCGACGAAATCACCAATCTCGATTCCTTCGTACTGCTGCTGGGCATCAGACAGGCGGATCGACCGGGATTCTGCAATGAAGACAGGGCCTTCGTGATCTTCCCCCGCCTCATCGGCCAAGGGGGCATCATCGGGCACCACTTCCCAACGCCGGAACGTGTTGTAGGCGCCCGTCTGGCGATTGACCTCGACGCGAGCATCGATGTCCTCGGCATTTTTCTTGCGCGTGGCAGAGGCCAGAGCCATCTCGATGGCTTCGAAAATGATGTCCTTCTCGACGCCCTTTTCATTGGACACCGCGTCGACTACGAGCAGTACGTTCTTGTTCATTTCACCCGCCATTCTTAGGACCTATTCCTCTGGCACCAGCCGTGCCGTGTCGATGTCGCGCAGCGCAAAACGGTGCAACTCACCATCAACCTGCATTTCGATCGCGTCGTCTTCGCGCGCTATCAACTGCCCACGAAATCGCTTGCGTCCCTCGATGCTGTCGGCCAGCCGAATCTTGATCTCCCAGCCGATGTAAGCGTCAAAGTGTTGCGGCTTGACCAGAGGGCGATCCAGACCAGGCGACGACACTTCAAGGGTGTAATGCCCGGAAATCGGATCTTCCACGTCCATGAGCGCACTGACCTCCCGGCTCACACGCTCACAGTCACCCAGGCCGATTCCCGCTTCCTGATCGATGTACAACCGAACGATTTGCTCGCCATCGCCTCCAGCTAGCTGCAGCCATACCAACTCGTACCCGAGCGACTCGACCACAGGTTCTATCAGTGCTGTCAGATCTCGCTGCAAACCGTTCAAATCCTCAAGAATAAAAAAGCCCCGATCGGTCGGGGCTCCCTTATCCGGTCAGCTCGCCTGATGCCCCAAACCATGAGCAACACGCGACACAATACTTTCAGACGCCTGTCGCGCTGACCGGAATACCCCGATCGCGCAGTTCAAACGCCCCGCATGAGGCGCAGAATTATAGGGATGACCGGCCCGACACTCAAGGCGGCAGTCGCGCCCGGCACATTCTGCGGCGCAGGCAACAGATGTTCGGGCACCCCAGCGACGCCGGGCCGAAGACCTCGGCCTCTAATCGACTTCAGATACCCGACACAAGCCGTTGAACCTAAAACGAAAAAGCCCCGTCAGAGACGAGGCTTTCCGGAAAGTTGGTAGCGGGGGCAGGATTCGAACCTGCGACCTTCGGGTTATGAGCCCGACGAGCTGCCTGGCTGCTCCACCCCGCACCAGGGAGGCGCATAGTACAGACCTACCCCGAACCCTGCAACGACTTATTTATTTTTCTTCTAATTACAGATGGTTAGGGGGCATTCATGGCAAACGGTCGCGCAAAATCGCCCAGGAACTCGGGCTGAAGCGCCCACTTGGCGCACACTAATCATTCGCCACCTCCAGCGCCGCATCGGCCACAGGGTGGCCATCGTCAGCAAGCCGCGTCACATCGACCGGGGTCCTGGCTGCAATCAACTTGCGGATTTGTGCGAACTCCCTTGGGCGATTAATCGCGTGTGCACATTGAATAGCCCCGCCCTGCAGGTAGAACACCACAAAGCTGTCATCCTCCCGTTGCCCGCGGACCACCATCTGATCGTGAGCGCCCAGCAGGCCAGCCATTTGAAGCTTGAGGTCGAACTGGTCAGACCAGAACCACGGCACCGCGTCGTGGGGCTGCTCGACACCACAAATGCTTCGCGCAGCCGTCCTCGCCTGCTCCTGTGCCGCCGGCACGGATTCCAGCCGCGCCGCGTGCCCGAGAAACCGATTCGCGTGATTCGCGCAATCTCCGATCGCGTAGATGTGCGGATCGGTGGTCCGCGAAAACGCGTCGGCAACGATTCCGTTATCCACAGCCAGTCCGCAGTCTTGTGCCAGACCGGTCTCCGGGACGACGCCAATTCCCACGACGACCACATCGACATCCAGACGTGTCCCGTTGCTCAGTGTCACAGCATTGATCGCCTGCTCCCCGTGCCACTGCTCGATACCGACCGCAGTGAGGACTTGTACGCCGCGCTGCCGATGCGCAGATTCAAAGTAACTGGACATGGGCGCATCAACCACTCGCTGCAGCAAGCGATCCGCCATTTCAATCACTGTGACATCCAGGCCGGCCTTGACGGCCGAAGCTGCGACTTCCAGACCGATGAACCCCCCGCCGACAACCAGCATCCGGGCCCCACTCCTCAGCGATGGCTTGAGGCGGTCGATATCCGCAACGGTGCGGATGTAGTGAACGTTCTGAGCCTCGTCTATACCGTCGCCCAATCGACGCACGCGCGCCCCGGTTGCCAGTATCAAATCGTTGTAGCCCATGACCTGGCCATCCGCCAATGTGATGCGTCGGTGATCCCGGTCTATGGCCGTGACACGCAGGCCCGTCCGGCATTCAACACCGGCTTTTTCCAGCATCGGCGACTTCCGAATTGTCAACGATTCTCGCGCCATGCTCCCGTCAAGATAGGCCTTGGACAGCGGCGGTCGGCGATAAGGCAGTTCTGACTCCTCGGCGATAACCTGGATGCGCCCTTCATAACCGTTCTGCCTCAACGCGAAGGCCGCTTCGATCCCCGCCTGCCCGCCACCGACAATCAGGGTCGTGGTCAGTGTTGTTGTGTCGTCCATGATGCAAGTCGTTTGTAAGTTTGCGCAGGGAGTCTAGCGTGATCCTCTGCAGAAACTCGCAGGCGCAACATGCCGTCGATACACAAAGGCCGGAGCCTGTACCGGCTCCGGCCCGTAAACATGTTGCGCAGACTGCGAGGTGAATCAGGCCGCTTTGGGGCCTTCCATCATCCGCTGCATGTCGGCCTCGAACTCAGGCATGCGATCCAGATACGCCTTGTTGTCATGATCCCAGGGATGAAAACCCGGCCGGAAATAATCCACCCATTCAGGAACGGTCTTGCGCAAGGCGCCCGGCGTGCGGAACAGGAAATCCGCCAGGCCGGCATAACCCTTGATGCGGGCCACCAAACCCCGTTCCAGCGCCGGGTCGTTCGTGACCATGCGCCAATGGAAATTCGCCACCAGTGGCCAGAAAATGACAGTCGCCAATATCAGGCCGAGCGTGCGCCGTAGATAGCTGCTGGCCCCAGGCTCCATCACAGCGGCCCATACATCGTAGGCCACCGCCTTGTGTTCGGTTTCTTCCAGCGCATGCCAGTTCCAGATCTTGGTCATGACCGGGTCGGATCCACCCATGATTTGCTCATCGGCGAGCAGCTTGTCCGCCATGATTGCGGTGAAGTGCTCCAGCGCGATTGTGGCCGACAACTGCATCGACTTCGGTCGATTTGCCTTGATGTACTCCAAGAGACGGTCAACACGCGCCTCCATCGCCTCGACCGGCATGCCCGCCTTCGCCACCGCTTCGTTGTAGGCCTCGTGCTCACGGCCGTGCATCGCTTCCTGCCCGATGAAGGCCGTGACTGCCTTCTTCAGCTCAGGATCCGTGATCTGGTCCCGGTAGTGCCGGACCGCGTGCATGAAAAAGCGCTCACCCACCGGAAAGAACACAGACAACGTATTGAAGAAATGCGTCACATACGGCCCGCGCTCATGCCAGTTCAGCACGTCGCGGGAACCCAGATTGAACCGGAAATCGCGTCGGATCGGCAACATGTCTCAAACTCCGATGAATGTCAGTGTCACTCTACGATGTCAACGTTGCCTCCCGATGTCAACATCAATTGGTGTAACATTAACTCCATCGATGGCATAACGTGCCGGTCTCAACCAGTCTCGTCAGTCTGGTGCAGGCGTCCGGGACGGGGAATCAAACATGGGTGACAACACAACGACATCGGCCGACCCGCAAGCGACCCGCGGCGAACAACCTGCCGAGTACCGGATTCGGGAGTTGTCGAGACTCTCGGGAACCAGCGTCAGAAACATCCGCGCATATCAGGACAGAGGACTGATCCCTCCTCCGATTCGACGTGGACGCGTCAGCATCTACAACTACGACCACCTCTCCCGGCTGCGCGTGATCAGTGAAATGATCAGCCGCGGTTACACGCTCACGAGCATTGGTGAGTTGTTCCAGGCGATGGAAGCCGGACACGACATTGCCGACCTCATGGGGTTGCAACGCGCGGTATCGTCACCGTGGACCGACGAAGTGCCGCAAACCTATTCGCTGGCAGACCTGATGCGCATGTTCCGGGGCCATTTCTCGCCACGCTGGCTCATGATCGCCACGGACCTGGGGCTGCTGGAGCAAACCGGCGCAAAATTCCGCGCGCCAAGCCCGCGCATTGTTCATGCTGCGGCTGAACTGGTGGCTGCGGGGATTCCCTTCGAGGACATGGTGAGTGTTGTCCGCAAGCTGCGCGCGAATGTGGAAGCCGCCAGTGAGGACATGGTCCGGCTGGTCGAACGCCATTGCTTTGACAAATACGGCCCCGGCCTGCCGCCCGCAGAAAAGGTCCCCGAACTCGCCGAACTGGTCTGGCGCTTGCGCCCATTGGTGGAACAAGGGGTGTTGTCAGAGGTGGCCCGCTCGATGGAAATTGCGGCGAACAAGCATTTGGGAGATCGCCTCTCCTATGTCCTCGAGTCCCTGTACGAACAGCAAAACCGCTCACCCGAAACCGCTTCTGAGCCAAATCAGGACCCATAAGCCCGGCAGGCCGCCCGTGCCGCTCACCCAAGCCCCCCGTTGTGCACCAAACAAAAAAGCCCCGCTGGTGCGGGGCTTTGTCATTTGGCGGAGAAGGAGGGATTCGAACCCTCGAGGGGCGTAAACCCCAACACGCTTTCCAGGCGTGCGCCTTAAACCGCTCGGCCACTTCTCCTTAGTTTGTACCCACCCGACATGCATACCAGCCGCCGGCAGGGCGCGCGATGGTAGCGACATCGCCCGACGAAGGCAACGCCACAGCCCCGGCTAGCCCTGCTCCGATTCGACAGGTTCGTCCGCCGCCGCGGGTGGCGCGGCATCAAACTCCGGCAATGGCGCCGGTACTTCGTGACAAACACCGTCGCCCGCCTCTGTGTCAGCTCTCGCGAACTCCACTGTCTCCGGCACATCTGGAATTCTGAATTCATCCGTCGGTTCGGGCGCCTTCACACCAGCGGCGTCCTTCAGGTACGGATAGGCCACGGCGCGGTGATAAGGCTCGTCCATATCGCAGGGTGTGCTGGCACATCCCGTGGCAATCAAGGACAGCGCGGCCATGATGAGAGTCTTGCTTTGCATTCAGTGCTCCAGTGCGCCGGCATCGACCAATGCGGTACGAACAGGCGATTGATATTGGGATTGCATGGGCACCAGCGGCAGGCGAATGCCTGGGCCGATACGCCCCATTTGCTCCAGGGCCCATTTAACCGGAATCGGATTGGGATCCAGGAACAGCGAAGTGTGCAAACCGCGTATACGCGTGTCGGCCTCGCGCGCAGCTGCGTCGTCACCTGCACGCGCCGCATCGCAGAGCTCCCGCATCTGGGCCGGCACGACATTCGCAGTCACCGAAATCACCCCGTCAAACCCTGCCAGCATGGCATCTGCCGAGCTGGCATCATCGCCAGACAGCAACACAAACGGTGCGGGCAGCATGCGGCGCAATGTCTCGACCCGCCCTGGATCGCCCACCGCCTCTTTTAGGGCGACGATACGGGGGTGGGCCGCGAGCCGAACAACCGTCTCCGGCAACAGGTCGCAGCCGGTACGGCCTGGCACGTTGTAGAGAATCACCGGAATACGCGCGGCATCTGCAACAGCCCAGTAGTGCTGGTACAGCCCTTCCTGCGGCGGTTTGTTGTAATAGGGCGTGACCACCAGCGCAGCCGCAGCCCCCGCCTGCCCCGCCTCGACCGTCAGGGCGATCGCCTCTGCGGTGGAGTTGGCCCCTGTGCCGGCAATCACAGGGATGCGGCCATCGGCGACCGCAATCACGCGCCGGATCACAGCCAGATGCTCGTCAACGTTTAGCGTTGCAGACTCGCCTGTCGTCCCGACAGCGACCAGTCCCTGGGTGCCCGCTTCGATATGCCACTCGACCAAAGCGTCTAGCGCATCGAAGTCCACGCGCCCATCCGCATGCATTGGAGTCACTAGCGCGACATTGCTGCCTTCAAACATTGAATTGCACTCTGGCCAGACGGCCCTTGGGCGGCTGGCATTTGCTAGAATTTCGAAAAGTCACGGGGGCGAAGCGCGCCCGCTTCCGAATCGCCGCGGCCCCTGTAAGGCGCGGCAGTATAACGTAGACAATCTTCTATGCCGCATACGCAACACCTGCTGTCGATCGCGCTCAACGGTCCGCAGCAGGCCGACCTCGCACGGTCCGTCGTCTCAGAGATCGCCAATCGCGGCTGCAATATTCTGGAATGCCGACTCTTTCCGGTGGGTGATCAGTTCGCCGCCAGCCTGTTGGTCAGCGGAAACTGGAGCAGCCTCGGACGCCTGGAAACCGCCTTGCCCGCCATTGCTGGCGAGCTTGGGCTGACCGCGCATTGCACGCGCAGCGCCCCACGGCCAATGGACGAAAAACTGCGACCCTACGCAGTGGAGATCATTGCCCCGCAGGAGGCGGGTCTGCTGCGCGACGTCCTGGAGTTCTTCCGCAGCCACGACGCAGTCGTGGTTGAGATCGCAGCGCAGCATTATGACGCCATGCAAACTGGCGCGGCGCTTGCGAACCTCCAACTCGTGGTTCACGTACCGGTGAATGCGCATCCGCCGGCACTGCGGGAATCGTTCATGGATTTATGCGATGAATTGCATGCGGACGGCCTGCTGGACCCGATTAAGAACTAGACCCGCCCCATAAGACTGACGCTTAGGAGACAAGCGCACTCATGAGCCTAGACATCGGACAACCCGCCCCTGATTTCTCAGCCCCAGCCACGGGAGATCAAACGCTCTCGCTGGTTGATTTCCGGGGCAAACTGCTCGTGCTTTATTTCTATCCCAAGGACAGCACACCGGGCTGCACCCAGGAAGGACAGGACTTTCGCGACCTCTACCCACAGTTCCAGGCAGCAGGTGCCGAGATTCTGGGTGTCTCACGAGAGGGGCTGAAGTCGCACGAGAATTTCCGCAGCAAGCAGGCCTTTCCGTTTCATCTGCTATCCGACCCCGACGAGACGGTGTGCAAGGCTTACGATGTGATGAAGGAGAAGAACATGTACGGTCGAACGTACATGGGCATCGAGCGCTCCACTTTTCTCATCGATCGTGAGGGCAGACTTCGCGAGGCCTGGCGCAAGGTCAAGGTCAAAGGCCACGCGCAAGCGGTCCTTGACACCATTCAGGCACTGTAAGCATTCATACACGAGGGGCGGCCAACACCGCCCCTCGTTTGGTTTAGCCACCGGGGAGCACCGGAATGACCACCCGCATCTTCGTTCTGGACACCAACGTCCTGATGCATGACCCCTCTGCCCTGTTCCGCTTTGAGGAGCATGACCTCTATATCCCGATGGTTGTCCTGGAAGAACTGGACGCCGCCAAGAAAGGCACCAGCGAGGTGTCTCGGAATGTCAGACAGGTCAGTCGATTTCTGGATGAAATGATTCACGGCGTGGATGAGCAGGCGATCGAGGCCGGTCTGCCCCTGCCTGATTTCGGGCTTAATATCCGCAACAAGGCCGTACCCACGGGGCGGCTTTATTTCCAGACCCGGCCGCCGAATGTCGAACTGCCGGACCTGTTGCCCGGCAACAAGCCAGACAACAGCATTTTGGTCACGACGCTGGCGCTCAAGGCTGAGCACCCCGACCGCCAGGTCACGCTGGTCTCCAAGGACATCAATCTCCGCATCAAGGCCGCAATCACCGGCATACCCGCCGAGGACTACGCCAGCGACCGGGTGCTGGATGATCTGGATCTGCTGGATGCGGGATACAAGGCCCTGCCGGACGGTTTCTGGTCCGCCCATGGCGACAACATGGAATCGTGGACAGACGAACGTGGCTCAGCCCATTACCGGTTGGGAGGCCCCGAGATCCAGGACCTCCACGCCAACCAGTTTGTCTACTTTGAAGACGGCAGTGGTCCGGATCTCATCGTCCGATCCGTGGGCGATGACACGGCCACCCTGCAGGTCGTCAACGATTACACCGAGGGCAAACAATCGGTCTGGGGTGTGCATGCCCGGAACCGTGAGCAAAACCTCGCACTCAATCTGTTACTGGACCCCAGCATCGACTTCGTTACTCTGCTAGGCGCTGCGGGGACCGGCAAGACATTGCTCGCCCTGGCGGCCGGACTGGCGCAGACACTGGATCACTCCCGGTTCCGCGAAATCATCATGACGCGTGTGACTGTCCCTGTCGGAGACGACATCGGTTTTCTGCCGGGCACCGAGGAAGAGAAAATGACCCCCTGGATGGGTGCGCTCATGGATAACCTCGAGGTGCTCACCCAGTCCGACGACGCCGGCGAATGGGAACGCGCTGCGACCAACGAACTGCTGTCCAAGCGCATCAAGATCCGTTCGGTCAACTTCATGCGGGGGCGGACCTTCGTCAATCGCTACATCATTCTCGACGAGGCGCAGAATCTGACGCCCAAACAGATGAAAACCTTGATCACCCGCGCAGGCCCAGGTAGCAAGATCGTCTGCCTAGGCAATCTGGGTCAGATCGACACACCCTATCTGACAGAAACCAATTCGGGGCTGACCTACGTCGTCGACCATTTCCGTGGTTGGGAGCACGGTGGGCACGTCACGCTGGCGCGGGGCGAGCGCTCACGACTGGCCGCTTTTGCATCCGCTACGCTGTAGCCGAGTGATCATCCACAGCCGGCTCGGGCGGAGGCACGGCATCCCGCAACCGCTCGGGCCATGCATTGATGATGGCATTGACGACTGTGGCCAGGGGAATGGCGAAAAACACGCCCCAAAACCCCCAGATCCCCCCAAAGAACAGCACCGCCACGATGATTGCCACCGGGTGCAAATCCACGGCTTCCGAAAACAGTAGTGGTACCAGTACGTTGCCATCTAGCGCCTGCAGCACGCCGTAGGCGATCAGCACGTAATAGAACTGCGGCTCGGTCCCCCACTGCGCCCAGGCCACGGCGGCAATGGGCGCCGTGATGACCAATGCTCCCAGGTACGGCACCAGAACGGAAAACCCGACCAACGCCGACAACAGCATTGCGTAGTTGAGCCCCAACAGCATGAAGGTGGCAAACGCAGCCACCCAGACGATGACGATTTCAACGAACTTGCCGCGCACATAATTAGCCAACTGACGATCTACATCACCCCACACCCGACGCAACAACCCGATGTCATCGGGCAGAAACCCGCGAAACCACGCCTGAATGCTGTTCTTGTCCTTTAACAGAAAGAACATCAGCAGCGGAACAAGCACCACATAAACCGCGATGTAGAGCAGCCCCACACCGACAACCACACTATTACTCAGAACAAACTGCCGAAACTGGGCGACGTAGTCGCCGGCCGAAAGCATGACCTCCTCGATCTGCTTGGGGGACACCATCGACGGATACTTCTCCGGTAGGGTCATCAGGTACGCCTGAATATTCCCGATAATGACCGGAACCTCCTGAACCACTTGCGTAGCCTGGCGGGACAGCATCGGCAACAGCAGTACCAGCGCAGCCAGTGAACCCACACAGAAACTGGCCCAGACGACGGTCACCGAGAACAGCCGTGGCAGACGGGTCCGCTGCTGCAGAACTGCCACAGGCCCTTCGAGCAGATACGCCAACACCACCGCGACCAGCACGGGCGCAAGCGTGCCTGCAAAGAACGTAATGATGAGCCAGACAGCGAAGAGCACCAGGGCCAGACTGACCACCTGGGGATTGGAAAGCTGGCGCTTGAGCCAGTCTTTGACCGCATGCACGACGAATCGGCTCCTTGCCTGAACAATGAAGGACGCGCGGCCTGCGGGGAACTCGTTCCCGTCGCGACCGGCCAGTTCCTGCTGCAGACCGTTTGCAAACCGGGGAGTTCCGGTCGCCGGAACAGACTGCATGATGGCCGAACTCTGCCAAGCAGGAGAACTCTAATCCGCGTAGGATGATTCCGAGTCGGCATTCGCGCATCGAGTGTCGGCGACTGTAGCACACGCCCCGATACCGAATGATGTCAGCTCTCCGCACACTGCTGGTCCTGGTCTGCTCTGCAGCTCTGGCGGCCTCCACCGCCTTCGCCAGCGTCAACCTTCCCGATTTCGGAGAGCCGGCGGACCGAACGCTGTCCCCCGCCGAGGAAGCCGATATCGGTGCCCGGATCGAGGCGCAGCTTCACGCGGCAGGACTCATCCTGGAAGACCACCAGCTCACGGAGTACATCTCGCGACTCGGCGCACGTCTGGCTGTGCATGGCGGTTCGGGCCCCAACGGCTTCAAGTTCTTCGTCATCCGCGATGACTCCATTAACGCCTTTGCCCTGCCCGGCGGCTACATCGGCATACACACCGGCTTGATGAAAGCCTCGAGCAGCGAGTCCGAACTCGCCGGCGTGGTGGCGCATGAAGAGGCTCACGTGACGCAGCGGCATATTGCGCGCCAGCTGCAGGGCTCAACGGGCTGGAACCTGGCGACAGCCGCGCTTGTGGTTGCTGCCGCGCTGGCGGGTGCGACTGACCCGGACCTGGTTCAGGCAGCCCTGGGTATCGGTCTGGCATCTGTGCAACAGAGGCAGATCAACCACACCCGCGCTCATGAACTCGAAGCCGACCGGCTCGGTATCCGAACGCTGGCCGACGCGGGCTTCGATCCGCGCGGCATGGCCACTTTTTTTGAGCGGCTGCATCAGCAAACCCGCCTGTACGGTAATCAACTACCGGAAATTCTGCTCACGCACCCGGTCTCTGCCACCCGCGTCTCCGAGGCTTTGAATCGAGCCGAGGAATACGGCCCTGTCGAGCGCAGCAGTTCGCCGGAATATCGATACATGCGTGCGCGAGCCCGTGTTCTCGCGGCATCACCACCCTCACTGGAGCGGGAGTTCTTCCAGCGTTCGCTGGAACATGACTCAACGGACGACGAGGCCCGATACGGCCTTGCGCTCATCGACATACTCGGCGGGGATGGCGAAGCCGCGCTGTCCCAACTGCAACAAATTCGTGACCCCGAGCAGATCAACGTGCAACTCGCCCTGGCACGTGCTGAGCAAACCGCGGGACGCCACGAAGACGCGCACTCGCGTTACGAGGAGCTGCTCAGCCGCTATCCCCGCTATGCGCCAACCGCACTCGCCTACGCAGACACCCTGATACGTAATGGTCATTCGGACCAGGCCCGTCGCGTATTGCTGGCTAGCCAAGCCTATGAGCGCCGCGAACCGGACGCCTTTCGCATGCTTGCGCTGGCGGCCCGCGACAGCGGCCGTGAGCCCGAAGCCCACTACCAGATGGCTGCGTTCTTCCGTTACCGCGGTAATTACCGGGCAGCCATCAACCAGCTACACACCGGGCTGCAACGCAAAGACCTGTCCGAGGCAGAGCGAGCCCGACTGGAGTCCCGGATGCTGGAGTACCGCCGGACCGCACCGCAGGAACTCAGGCGGAGTGGGTCGACGGGTTAACCGAGTCCAGCAGTCCGGCTTCGACCATCCATTCCATGGTGTCGCGCAGCATGCGTTCCATGGAGACGCAGTCAAATCCCAGCTCCTGACGCGCCCGGGTGGTATCGCAGTAAATATTACTGGCCAACAACGTGACCGTCTCACGCGTGAGATCTGGTGCGCGCCGGAACATCGGTGCAACGGTTTCTTCCAGCCGGGCATAGGCTGACAGCACCGGCACCGGAAGCGGCCGCGGAGCCACCGATCGGCCCAGCGCGCTGGCGACGCGCTTGACCAACGTCAGGTAGGCCGCATCCTGACCGCCCAGCAGGTAGTTGCAACCCACCCGGCCTTGCTCGGCTGCGGCGAGGTGCGCCGCAGCCACTGCCTCGGCATGACAAAACGAGCCCCCCCCATCCGGCATACCCGGCAGTCGACGCTGTTGGATCAGCTGAAACAGCTTCGACCAATTGTTGTAGTCGTGCCTGCCTAGAATATTGGCCGGATTCAGAATGACCGCCTGCAATCCGCGCGCAATCCCTCGGCGAATCTCTCGCTCCGCCAGAGCCTTTGTTCGTACGTAGTCGATGGGCGACTTGGCCGCGGATACGGGCGTCTGCTCGTTAATGCGACCAGAGTGCAACCCAAACGCCACGGCACTGGAGGTGTGGACAAACCGCGTCGCGCGGCGCTCCAGTGCGACTTTCACAAGGTTGCGCGTGCCACGGACATTGACCAGCGTCTGGCCTGCCCGATGACGCCGCCACAGACTCGTATCGCCGGCCACGTGAAACACCACGTCTGGATGCTCCGGCATGGCGTCCCGAACGGAGGCCAGATCGGTGATATCGCCTGTCTGCCGCTGAACACCCCAGTGGTCCAGTAGAGCGACATCGGAGGTGGCGCGGTGCAATGCGACGACGTCCCAACCGTCACGGGCGAGCGCTTGGATCAGATTCAGACCGACAAAGCCCGTGGCTCCCGTCACAAACGCCAGCGGCATCGAGACTCCTTACGATCACAATCCATCGTGGATCACTCGGCCAGCATAGGTAATTGTTCGACGAACGTCGAATAGACAAGCCAGTCGAAATCCGGCTAATGACCACCTGCGACAGGCGAGAGACCCGGTTTCGCCACATCCGAAACCGGCACCATCGAGGCCCAATGCCTGCAACTCGGGCACTGCCAGTGAATGGCACGCCCCGAAAACCCACAATGCTGGCAGGCATACAGCGGAGCGCTGGCCAGCGTAGCCTTTAAGGCTGCATGCAACGTCGCCAACGGTGCGGCTAGCGGCTCAGGCAGTTCCGTCTGGTTGAGTTCCAGCAGATGGTTAAACGCCGTCCACGAGGGCGTATGGGCCAGATAGTCCGCGAGACGGTCGACACCCTGCCCGTTGCCTATTGCATCCGCCAAAGCAATCTGAACAGCCGGGGGTGCGTCCGGCTGGGCCAGTTCCCGCAGGTAGGCAAGCCAGTCATCCAAGCCGCCGATGGCTGCGTAACAGCGCTTGAGCGGTTGCAGAACCTCGACGACGTATCGCGCGTCCTGGCGGATGACTCGCCGATAGGATCGTACCGCTGCCTTGGCATCGTCGGCGGCCTCGCGAGCCTTGCCCTCAAGCAGACTTGCCCGCACGCAATTGCGGTCATCGGCCAGTGCTTTTTTGGTCCACTGCAGGGCAGTCTTGTTGTCCTTCTGCCAGAGCGCCTCTTCCGCAAGCTCGCAGGCATATTGCGCCAGTCGCTGGGGTTCAGGCGCCCCCTGCACTTTCTCCTGTCGGCGAGTGGCGTCGATCGCCCGCTCCCAGTCACGTTCCTTCTCGTAGATCGATACCAGAGAAGCCAACGCAACGTCCTGGAACATCCCCTGCTCCAGCAACTCAAGATAAAGACCTTCGGCGCGGTCTAACACGCCAGCCTTCATGTAATCCTGGGCGAGTTCCAAGCGCGCGCGATTGCGATACTTGTGATCAAGGTTTGGCCTGGCAACCAGATTCTGGTGCACGCGCAAAGCCCGATCGACCTCACCTCGGCGACGAAACAGGGATCCCAGGGCGAGATGCGTCTCGACGGTTTCGTTGTCCACTTCCAACAGACGAATAAACACATCCATCGCCTTGTCGGTTTCGTCGTTGACGAGATACTGGACGCCCTGCAGATAGTCGGTGTTAGGCGCAGGCCCCGATTCCGGAGACCGGACGCGACTGCGCAGATACCAGCCCACGGCGCCTGCCATGGGCATCAACAACAGCGCTAGGCCAAAGGCGTCAAACATCGTGGATCGGGAGGTTCCGAAGGTTCTTGAGCTCGGCCTCCTGATCCTTGATCTGCCGGGCTTGGCGCTTGATTTTCCGCTTGAGTCGGGCGACGCGCAGCGCGCTAATCAACAGCATCACGACCACCACAACAAGCAGCTCAATCACCATCCAGAAGATGAGCGGCCCTGAAAATTCCGCCACCAGCAGATCAACGGTGACATGTTCTGTATTGGTGAACGCCAATGCCACGCCAAGGCAGATGACAATGAGGACCGCCACGACCATGAGCGCACGACCGACGGCGCCGCGATGGTCAGCTGTTTCCGTTGACACGCTCGCGCAGCTCCTTTCCAGGCTTGAAATGTGGAACCGCTTTGGACGGAATCACGACGGCATCGCCCGTCTTCGGATTACGACCAATACGCTGGGGGCGATGATGCAGTGAAAAACTGCCGAAGCCGCGGATCTCAATACGGTCTTCACCGGCAAGCGAATCCGTAATCTTGTCCAGCAGCAACTTGACCGCCAACTCCACATCCTTATGCGAAAGATGCGGCTGCTGGTCCGCCAGTTGGTCGATGAGTTCAGACTTGGTCATGAACGCGGTCGCGCTCCTATCGGTCATCACCCAGCCACACTAGAACAAAAGCCCGTGGCGCGCAACACGCCACGGGCTTTTTTCCTCTTTATTTTCCTAAGCTTACAGTGATTGCAAGATGCGCTTATGCGTCCTTGCCGTCACCCATCTGCTCCTTGAGCAGATCACCCAGGCTGGTCGTGCCGGTCTGAGCACTACGGCTGTACTCGGCCACGGCATCGGCCTCTTCCTTCATTTCCTTGGCCTTGATGGACAGGGAAATTGAACGGGTCTTGCGGTCCATACCGACGATACGGGCTTCCACCTGCTCGCCAACCGTCAGCGCCGTGCGGGCATCTTCGATGCGCTCGCGAGCGATGTCGGCCACACGCAGGTAACCGTCGATACCCTCTTCCAGATCGATCACGGCGCCACGCGGATCCACTTCGCGAATGGTTCCGGTCACGATGGAGCCCTTCGGATGGCGGCCCATGTAGGACGCGAACGGATCCTGTTCCATCTGCTTCACGCCCAGCGAGATGCGCTCACGCTCAGCGTCGATGGACAGCACGACGGCTTCGATCTCTTCACCCTTGGAGAAGTTGCGGACCAGATCGTCGCCTTCTTCGTTCCAGGACAGGTCGGACAAATGAACCAGACCATCGATGCCGCCGTCCAGGCCGATGAAGATACCGAAGTCGGTGATCGACTTGATGGCACCACGGACCTTGTCGCCCTTCTGGAAGTTCTGAGCGAACTCTTCCCACGGGTTGGGGATGCACTGCTTGATACCGAGAGAAATACGACGACGTTCTTCGTCGATATCCAGCACCATGACCTCGACTTCGTCGCCGATCTGCACGACCTTGCCGGGCGACACGTTCTTGTTGGTCCAGTCCATTTCGGACACGTGGACCAGACCTTCCACACCCTCTTCGATCTCGACGAATGCACCGTAGTCGGTGATGTTCGTGACCTTGCCGAACAGGCGGGTGGACTCGGGGTAGCGACGGGCGATATCGACCCAGGGATCTTCACCCAGCTGCTTGAGACCCAGCGAGACGCGCATGCGCTCGCGGTCGAACTTCAGCACCTTGACTTCGACTTCCTGGCCGGCTTCGACGACTTCCGACGGATCCTTCACGCGCTTCCAGGACATGTCGGTGATGTGCAGCAGACCATCGATGCCACCCAGATCGACGAACGCGCCGTAGTCGACGAGGTTCTTGACCACGCCCTGCAGCACGATGCCTTCCTGCAGCTTCTCGATCAGTGCCTCGCGCTCCACCGAGTATTCGGCTTCGAGCACTTCGCGGCGCGAGACCACGACGTTGTTGCGCACACGATCCAGCTTGATGACCTTGAACTCAAGCGGCTTGCCTTCCAGGTAAGCGGTATCGCGCACGGGGCGGATATCGACCAGCGAACCCGGCAGGAAGGCGCGCACATTGCCCACGTCGACGGTGTAACCACCTTTGACCTTGCCGCTGATCTGACCCACGACGATTTCCTCGTCGTCGAACGCCTTCTGCAGGCGATCCCAGGTCTTGATGCGCTCAGCCTTTTCCTTGGACAGCTTGGTTTCACCAAAGCCATCTTCAACGGTCTCCAGGGCGACTTCGACGTCGTCACCTTCGCCGATGGTCAGCTCACCGGAGTCGTTGTAGAACTCCTCGATCGGGATCACGCCTTCGGACTTCAGGCCCGCATCGACGATGACCACATCCGGCTTAACCTGCAGCACACGGGCCGTAACAATCGAGCCAGGCTGCATGGTTTGTTGAGCAATGGATTGCTCGAAGAGTTCAGCAAAACTTTCAGACATAAGAATTAAACACACTTGGTTTGTACCGGCGGTTCATCCGTAAATGCCGGGGCTGTCAAAAACAATCGGGGCGCCAGTCCTTGGCGCCCCGGGCTTAACTGTCAGCGTGATGGGTCGGCTATGTCAGCCGCCGCTCGACGACCAGTGCCATGACACGCTCGAATACCTGCTCAATGCCAAGCTCAGAGGTATCGATGATCACGGCATCGTCCGCAGGCTTTAAAGGCGCTGTCGCACGCGTCGCATCACGTTCATCACGCTGAATAATATCAGAGTAAATCCTTTCAAAAATAGCACTGTCTTCCGCCACGCTCAACTGTGCTGCTCTGCGACGTGCCCGAACTTCCGCGGAGGCATTGAGAAAAATCTTCAGCGGCGCCTCCGGAAAGACCACTGTGCCCATATCCCGACCATCGGCCACAAGGCCTGGGGCTTGGCGGAAATCCCGCTGGCGCTCGAGCAAGCCGGCGCGAACAGAGGGTTGCGTGGCCACCTTGGACGCCGCCTCGCCGACGGTTTCTTCGCGGATTGCCGTGGTGACATCATCGCCATCCAGATCGATGCGCACCCCCTGTTTTGCTTGCACGTCGAACCGGACAGGCAGGCTGCGCGCAATGCCACCCAAGGTCTCCGCATCGTCCAATGCAGTGCCACGACGCACGGCACTCAGTGCGACCAGTCTGTACAAGGCGCCGGAGTCGAGCAGATGCCAGCCCAGTGTCTGGCTCAACGTCAGGGCCAGCGTGCCCTTACCGACACCACTGGGGCCATCAATCGCCACGACGGGCACGTCTACATGCATGACGCCTCCTCAATCTTCAATCCAAGCGCGGCCATCAGCGGCACAAATCCCGGGAATGAAGTGCGCACATTAGCGACATCCCGGATCTCGATACCGTCGGGGGCGACCGACCCCAGTGCCGCAAACGCCATCGCGATACGGTGATCATCATGCGATTCCACGACACCGCCGGTAACGCCGCCGCCCTGCAGGGTAATGCCGTCCGCCTGCTCCTCGACCGTCACGCCCACGGCCTGGAGTCCTGCGGCCATGGCCGCGATTCGATCCGATTCCTTGACGCGTAATTCGGCCGCTCCAGTGATCCGCGTACGCCCCTGCGCGCAGGCTGCGGCCACCAACAACGCCGGAAATTCATCAATGGCCAGCGGTACCAGCGCTGGCGGAATGTCCACACCGCGCAAGGCAGACGCACGAATACGCAGATCAGCGACTGGCTCTGCACCCGCCGCACGGACATTGGTCAGTTCCACTTGGGCGCCCATCATTTCCAGGATCTTCAGCACGCCCGCCCGCGAAGGATTAACGCCCACATTCGGCAGGCTGATATCCGATTGCGGCGTAATCGCGGCGGCAACCAGAGGGAAGGTCGCCGAGGAAAGATCCGCCGGCACCTCTATACGCGTGGCTGTCAGCCGCTGCCCCCCGCGAACCGAGCAACGCCGCCCCTGCACGGGGACATCCACCCCAAAACTGGCCAGCATGCGCTCAGTATGGTCCCTGCTAATGCCGGGCTCATCCACGCGGGTTGTACCGTCGGCGTACAAACCCGCGAGCAGCAGCGCACTTTTGACCTGAGCCGAGGCAATGGACAATTGAAACGCGCGGCCTGACAGCGGTTGACCGCCATGAATTCGGAGCGGCGCGGTTCCCTCATCTGTCGCATCGATGCGCGCCCCCATCTGGCTCAATGGGTCGGTTACGCGACGCATCGGACGCCGTGAGAGCGAGGCGTCACCTGACAAGGTCGTCGAGAAGGATTGCCCGGACAGCAGGCCGCACATCAGCCGCATGGACGTGCCGCTATTCCCCAAATCCAGGTCGCAGCCGGGTGCAGACAACCCGTGCAAGCCCACGCCGTGAATCCGCATGGCGGCGTCAGCGATGTCCTCACAGACAACTCCCATGGCCTCGAAGGCGCGCCGCGTCGCCAGGCAATCCTCGCCCTGCAGAAAGCCCTCCACGGTTGTCGTCCCGTCGGCCAGCGCGCCGAACATCACTGCGCGATGCGAAATCGATTTATCGCCCGGCACAGTGGCGGAACCGCGCAGCGGCCCACCCGCATGGACACGAAAGGAATGGGTTGTTTGGGTCATGGTGTGGGTGTCTGGTCCGTCAGGCTCAGGTACGCGTCGCGCGCCTGCTTGGCGCGGCGAAAGCCGGTTTCGATCTGCTCTGCATCTTGCTGATCAATCGCTTCTCGCAACGCCTGCAGCTTCCCGATCAGTGCATCGAGGTTCGCCGTCACCGCCTCACGATTGGCCAGCGCGATATCCCGCCACATGACGGGTGAACTCGACGCAATCCGTGTGAAGTCGCGAAATCCGCCAGCGGCATACATGAAGATCTCATCGTGATCTGGGCGGGTCGCAAGCAAGTCCACCAGGGCAAAAGCCAGCATATGCGGCAGATGGCTCGTCGCCGCGAGCACGTCATCATGATGTGACGCGTCCATTCGGATGGTGCGAGCGCCACAGGCCTGCCAGAGCTGTTCGACCTCGATAATGGCCGCGTCCGCGCTCGCCGCAGTCGGCGTCAAGATGGCAAGTCGATCCTGATAAAGCGTCGAGAATGCGGCTGCCACACCTGTACGCTCTGTTCCGGCAATGGGATGGGCGGGCACGAATCCAGCCGGCAGGTGACCAAACGCTTGCCGGGCTGCTGCGATGACAGACTGTTTCGTCGAGCCCACATCGGTCATGACCGCGTCCGGGCCCACGACCCGCGCGAGCGCGTCAAACACCGCACCCATGGCCAGTACGGGCACACACACGACATGGAGTTGCGCCTGGGCGGCAACGGATTCCGCGTCCAGGGCATAGCGATGAATCACCCCGAGTTCGACGGCGCGGCGCAGTTCCTCCTCTCTGCGTCCGTAGCCAATGATCTCACCCCTGTACCCCGCAGCACGCAGAGCGAGCGCCACCGATCCACCGATCAAGCCAACGCCGTAAATGGCTACCGCCCGTGCCTCTATCATCCGGCGTCAGTGCGCTGCGAGTACGCGGGTCAGCGCCTCGATGAACCGCTCGTTTTCTTCTGCGGTGCCAACCGTGGTGCGCAGGTGTTGCGGCATGCCGTAACCCGCCAGCGGCCGCACGATCACGCCCTCCCGAAGTAGCGCCTCATACACCGGTGCGGCGTCCCGACCAAGATCAAACGTCAGAAAGTTCGCATGTGTCGGCAGGTAACCGAGACCCAGCCCGTCCAGTGCCTGACGCAGACGCGCCAGACCCGTCAGGTTCAGGGCAACGGACTGGTCGACAAAATCCGTGTCAGCCAGGGCTGCGCGGGCCGCGACATGCGCGACAGCGTTATTGTTAAACGGCTGGCGGACGCGATTGAGAATATCGGCCAGACCTGGATGCGACAGGCCGTAACCAACCCGCATGGCTGCAATGCCATAGACCTTGGAGAAGGTGCGCGTGACAACAAGATTGGGATACGCATCTAGCAGACGCCGCGCATCGATCCGCCATTCCTCTGGCTGATAGTCGTAGTACGCCTCGTCGAGCACGACGACCACATCCTCCGGCACCCCACGCAGGAACGCCTCAAATGCGTCGGGTTCGATCCAGGTCCCCGTTGGGTTGTTGGGGTTTGCAACAAACACCAGCCGGACATCGCTATCGATGAGCGCAGCCATCGCAGCCAGGTCATGCCCGTAGGGCATATCGCTGTCCGGCGCCAGCGCCGGGGCCACCCGCGCGATGCCGCTGGCTGCCGCCGTGGCAATCGGATACACCGCGAACGCAAAATCAGAGAACACAGCGGCACGCTCGGGGCCCAACAACGCCTGTGCGAGCAGCACCAGGATGTCATTGGAGCCATTGCCGAGGGTAATCCGCTCAGCCTCGATGCCATGGTAGGCCGCCAGATCCGCCTTGAGTTCATGGCCAGCCGCATCGGGGTAGCGTGCAAAGAACTCCCCGCCCAGCGCGCCTTGCACGGCAGCCGTCACCGCCGGACTGCAACCCAGGGGATTTTCGTTGCTGGCCAGCTTGATCGAGCCGGTTATCCCCAGTTCACGCTCCAGCACCTCGACGGGCTTGCCCGGCGTATACGGCTTGAGGGCGACGGGGCCCGGCATCGCTAGCTGCTTGAAATCAATCATGGTTTGCCTGTTGTTCGTCCTAGATTGCGCGGCAGTTAACCCAATGGCGCACGCGGGTACGACCCCAGTATCTTGAACAGGTCGGACCGGGCCTCAACGGCCTTGAGCACCTCGTTCAGAGGGGCCTCGTCTGCATGACCGGCCACGTCGATGTAAAAATTGTAGTTCCAGTTACCGCGACGCGATGGCCTGGACTCAATGCGGGTCATGTTGACCCCGGCATCGGAAAACGGCTTGAGCAGCTCGAACAATGCCCCGGGGCGCTGGTCGCCGCCATGGGCCGAGCAGACAAACGACGTCATGTCGTCACCCGTCGGGTCCGTCTGCTGGCGGCCGATCACCAGAAAACGCGTCGTGTTATCCGATTCGTCCTCGATGTTCGCCGCGGCAATTTTGAGTTTGTACAACTCGGCAGCCGGCCGGCCGGCGATCGCTGCCCACCCCTGCCCCGGATGCTCTGACACCAGGCGTGCGGCCTTACCGTTACTCGACGCCGTCTCCAGCTCGGCCGCGGGCAAGCGGGTTTGCAGCCAGGTGCGGCACTGCGCCAATGACTGCGGATGTGCAATCACCTTGGTGATGCCTTCCGGCAGCTCCTGGTCGCTCAGCAGATGGTGATGAATTGGCAACGTCACCTCCCCGCAAATACGCAAAGGACTGGACACGAACAAGTCCAAGGTGTGGCTCACCACCCCTTCCGACGAGTTTTCGATCGGCACCACGCCGTAATGCGAATTGCCGGCTTCCACATCCCGGAAAATCTCGTCAATCGCCACCATGGGACGCGACCGGACAGCGTGACCGAAATGCTTGTGCACGGCGCCCTGGGTGTACGTCCCCTCAGGCCCGAGATAGGCAACCGCCAGAGGGGACTCCAGCGACAAGCAGGCGGACATGATCTCACGCATGAGCCGCGCAATCGTCTCGCCAGTCAGCGGCCCCTCGTTGCGATCCATGACCCGGCGGAGCACTTCGGCCTCGCGTGACGGACGATACATATCGCCCACGTCGCCCGCCTTTTGCTTGATGATCGCGATCTCCTGCGCCAGACGCGCCCGATCGGCAATCATCCGCTGGATGGACAAATCCAGTTCGTCAATGGAGGCACGAGCCTCGGCCAACCTGTCTTGATGATCCGTCATCCCGGTTCGTCCTGAATCAGTGGTCTATGGCGCGCACGGACAGCACACCGTCAATATCCCGCAGCTCGTCCAGAACTTCCGCTGGCAGTTCCCCGTCCACATCAACCAGCGTGTAGGCCAGGTCACCCCGAGACTTATTCAGCAAATCGGCAATGTTCAGGCTACGCCGCGCGAGGACCGTGGAAATCTGCCCCACCATATTCGGCACGTTCCGATTCGCCACAGCCAGACGGGCTGCGCCGTCGGTCATGGGCAGGATCGCCTCCGGGAAATTCACTGAATTTCGCACGTTGCCGGTCTCCAGGTAGTCACGCACCTGATCCGCCACCATCACCGCACAGTTATCCTCAGCCTCCTGCGTCGATGCGCCCAGATGCGGCAGTGCGATCACGCCGGCATGCCCGCGTGCCTCCGGCGTCGGAAAGTCGCAGACATAGCGATGCAGCCGTCCCTGCTGCAGGGCCGCCAGCACGGCCGCCTCGTCGACGATGGGGGCACGAGCAAAATTCAGCAGAGTTGCCCCCGGCTTCATCAGACCCAACCGCTCGGCATTGATCAGGCTGCGGGTGGCATCAATCAGCGGCACATGCAGGCTGACAAAATCCGACCGCGACAGCAGCTCTTCCACACTGAGCGCCTGCTCCACGCTGGCATCGAGCTGCCAGGCATTGCCGACGGTAATCGCCGGGTCGTAGCCAATGACCTGCATGCCCAGGTCCTGCGCCACGTTGGCCACCTTGACACCGATCGCGCCCAATCCAATCACGCCCAGCGTGCGTCCAGGTAGCTCGAAGCCCTTGAACTGCTTCTTGCCAGCTTCCACAGCCTTGCTCATTGCCTCCGCATCACCGCTCAGGCCGTGCACGAAACTCCAGGAGGCAATGATGTTGCGAGCAGCCAGCAGCATGCCGGTGACCACCAGCTCCTTAACCGCATTGGCATTGGCGCCGGGCGCGTTAAACACGGCGATTCCCCGGCTGCTCATCGCTGCAACTGGGATGTTGTTCGTCCCAGCGCCGGCGCGCCCCACGGCCTTGAGCGTGGACGGAACCGCCATATCATGCAGGCTCGCCGACCGGAGTATCAGCCCGTCCGGCTCACCCAGCTCGGATGCGACTTCGTAACGATCCA
The DNA here is from genome assembly GCA_036156195.1 of Pseudomonadota bacterium. Classification (GTDB taxonomy): domain Bacteria; phylum Pseudomonadota; class Gammaproteobacteria; order Nevskiales; family OUC007; genus Abyssibacter. Next base: position 320,438 of record JAYZUZ010000012.1, read on the forward strand.
GCGGGAAGCGCTCCAGCCCCTTAGACGAGATATTATTCAGCGTCTTTATTTTGTATTTATTCAAGGGCTTAGCCGTTTTTCTGAGCAAATTCTTTCATGTATTCGATGAGCGCATCGACGCCCGCTTCGGGCATGGCGTTGTAGAGGCTGGCGCGCATGCCGCCTACGCTGCGATGCCCCTTGAGGGTCGACAGTCCGGCGTCGCTGGCACCGGCGAGAAAACGCCCGTCCAATTCAGCATTCGGAAGTGTGAACGGCACATTCATCCAGGATCGATCGGAGGGACGCACCGGATTCTTGTAGTAACCCGAGGCATCAATGTAGTCGTAGAGCTTGCCGGCTTTGCGCGCATTGCGCTCCGCCATGGCATCCAGCCCACCCCGGGACTTGATCCACTGCAGCACGAGGCCACAGACATACCAGGCAAAACAGGGGGGCGTGTTGAGCATGGAATCAGCCGAAGCGATCTGCTGGTAGTCCAAGACCGTTGGGGTGTGCGGCTGCGCCTGTCCCAGCAGATCATTGCGGACAATGACGATGGTCACGCCTGCCGGCCCGAGGTTTTTCTGCGCGCCGGCGTAGATCAACCCGAAACGCTCGACATCGATGGGTCGCGACAGAAATGTCGAGGAAAAATCGGCCACTAACGGCACGTCACCAACATCCGGCGCGTCGGAAAACTCCACGCCTTCAATGGTCTCATTCGGCGTGTAATGCAGATACGCCGCGCTGGGATCCAACGTCCACTGGTCACGGTCCGGAACATGCGTAAATGCATCGCCGGCTGGACGCGCAGCGGTATTGGCTGTGCAGAAGCGTGCGGCCTCTTTGACGGCCTTTTTACCCCAACTCCCCGTCACCACGTAGTCCGCGGTACTGGCACCTCGCAGCAGATTCATCGGGATGGCGGAGAACTGCCCGGTGGCACCGCCCTGCATCCACAGAATGCTGTAGTCATCCGGCACCCCGAGCAGGGATTTCAGATCGGCCGTAGCCTGCTCAGCAATGGAGACAAACTCGGGACCGCGATGGCTCATCTCCATCACGGACATGCCGGAACCGTTCCAGTCCAGCAGGTCGTTGCGAACCTGCTCCAGCACATCGATCGGCAAGGTGGCCGGGCCGGCGGAGAAATTGAAGACGCGCGTCATGGTGCTCCCGATAGGTTGGCCGTGTGGCATTGCGGCGCGGGAGAGTACACCGATCAAGCAGCCATGTCGCCCTGCAACATCCGTTGCCGGGGCGACACGTCAGCGCTGCGACCGCGCCGTGGGCGAACAACCGCCGGGGGTTACTCGGCGGTGTCTACGTCACCGCTGTCATCGCCGTCTTCGTCACCCTCGGCTTCGGTCGCAATACGATCCACACCCACCAGTCGATCACCGTTGGCCAGGCGGATGAGCTTGACACCCTGCGTGTTGCGACTGAGCTGTGAGATCCCGGAAACGGACTGACGGTTGAGATTCCCGGACTCGGTGATCAGCATGATTTCATCACCTTCAGCGACCTGAATCGCAGCCACCAGCTTGCCCGTCTTATCCGTCAGACGCTGGGCGAACACGCCCTGCCCGCCACGGCCACGCAGCGGATAGTCATCCACAGGCGTCCGCTTACCGAATCCGGCCTCCGACATCGTCAGGACATCACCGTCCTGGCAGATCAGCAAGGAGATGACCGCATGCTCCTTGCCCAGCTTCATGCCTCGCACACCGGCCGCGGTGCGCCCCATGGAGCGAACATTGGCTTCGGGGAAACGAATGCCCTTGCCATTATCGGCCACCAACAGAATGTCACGACTGCCATCGGTCAATGCCGCACCCACGAGCGCATCATCGTCTCGCAAAGCCAGCGCAATAATGCCGCTGGCACGTGGGCGTGAAAACGCCTCCAGTTCGGTCTTCTTGACCACGCCCTGTCGGGTGACGAAAAACACCGACTCACCCGTGCCGAAATCTTTGATTGGCAGCACCGCGGAGATACGTTCATCGCCTTCGAGCGGCAGCAAATTCACGATGGGCTTGCCGCGAGACCCGCGACTGCCCTGCGGAATCTGGTAAACCTTGAGCCAGTACACCTTGCCGGCCGAAGAGAAGCACAGCAGCGTGTCGTGGGTATGGGTCACCCAGAGGGCATCAATGAAATCATCCGTCTTGAAGCTGGACGCCAGCTTGCCCCGGCCGCCGCGCTTCTGGGCCTGGAAAACATCCAGTGGCTGACTCTTGACATAGCCCTCGTGGGACAGGGTCACCACCACATCCTGTGGCGTGATCAAGTCTTCGAGATCCAGCCCGATGAAATCCTCAAGAATCTCGGTCCGGCGTGCATCGCCATAGGTCTCGCGCACCGCGATGAGTTCTTCGCGAATCACTTCCAGCAAGCGGGCGATGCTCCCCAGAATCTCCAGATACTCGGCGATCTGCTCGAGAATCTCCCGGTACTCCCCGACCAGCTTTTCCTGCTCCAGCCCGGTGAGCCGATGGAGACGCAGATCCAGAATCGCCTGTGCCTGCGCTTCGGAGAGCATGTAACCGTCATCGGTCAGCCCCAGGCCCTCGGCCAGTTCGAGCGGCCGAGACGCCTCGGCACCGGCGCGTCCCAGCATGTCACGCACCTGTCCAGGCGCCCAGGGACGTGCGACCAACGCGGCCCGAGCCTCAGCAGGCGAGGCGGCGGCCTTGATCAGCTCGATCACCTCGTCGATGTTCGCCAGCGCGACGGTGAGGCCTTCCAGCACATGGGCGCGGTCACGCGCCTTGCGTAGCAAGTACATGGTCCGTCGCGTCACGACCTCACGGCGATGACGGACAAAGGCCTCGAGCACCTGCTTGAGATTGAGTGTTTTCGGCTGGCCACCGTCCAGCGCGACCATGTTGATACCGAAGACGGTCTGCAGCTGCGTCTGCCGGTACAGGTTATTGAGCACAACCTCGCCGGCCTCCCCCCGCCGCAGTTCGATCACCATCCGCATGCCGTCCTTGTCGGACTCATCACGCAGCTCGGTGATGCCCTCGATCTTCTTTTCCTTGACCAGCTCGGCGATCTTTTCGAGCAAGCGAGCCTTGTTCACCTGATACGGCAGCTCGGTGACAATGATGGCCTGGCGCCCACTGGGGAGCTCTTCGATTTCGGCGCGGGCGCGCATGTACACCCTACCGCGTCCGGTTTCGTAGGCCTCGCGCACACCGGAAGTACCGTTGATCAACGCCGCCGTGGGAAAGTCCGGCGCCGGCACGTGCTCCATCAGTCCTTCGATGCTGATGTCCGGGTCGTCGATGAGGGCGACGCAGGCGTTGACGATCTCGGTGAGATTATGGGGCGGGATGTTCGTCGCCATGCCCACCGCAATGCCCGCTGAACCGTTGACCAGCAAGTTGGGGATTTTCGTCGGCAGGACGGCAGGCTCGGACTCGGACTCGTCGTAGTTCGGGACGAAATCGACGGTGTCCTTGTCGATGTCCGCGAGCATATCGTGGGCGATACGCGCCATGCGGACTTCGGTATAGCGCATGGCAGCGGCCGAATCGCCATCCACCGATCCAAAGTTGCCTTGCCCATCAACCAGCATGTAGCGCATCGAGAATGGCTGCGCCAAGCGGACGATGGTGTCGTAGACGGCAGTATCGCCGTGCGGGTGATACTTACCGATCACGTCACCGACAACGCGTGCCGATTTCTTGTAGGGCTTGTTGTAATCGTTACCGAGTTCGCGCATCGCGTAGAGGACGCGACGATGCACCGGCTTGAGTCCATCACGGACATCGGGAAGCGCCCGACCCACAATTACGCTCATGGCGTAATCGAGATAGGACTGCTTCATCTCGTCTTCTAGATTGACGTGCAGGACTTCTTTTGCGAACTCGCTCATCCGCTCACTTCACTTGTTCTGTGGAATTTTGGAGTGTTCGCGCGTCCATGCGCGCGATTTATCGCTGCACTATACCACCCTGGGCGCCTGTATTCGCGCTGACGCGGCGCGCTCATCAACACGCCACCCCCATAGCCCCAGTCAAAAAAAACGGCCGACGGGGAAACCCGTCGACCGTTTAAATCGCAGTCGCTTAAGGCGGCAGCCTAGTTGCAGCCGCTATCCGGGCAGGTCGTCGAGATGCTCAGATTAAACCCACCTTCAAAGGCCACCAGCTCGGTGATCTGCGCCAGGTAGAGTCCTGGCATGGGGTCGGTGACCGTAGTTCCGACCTGCTCACCCGCCGGGTTGTAGATCACCATGTCCAACTGTTCTGCGGGTGCAGCGGTTAGTACGAAGTCCAAACTGGTCAGCGCGGCCAATGCCGGCAATTCGTAGCGAACTTCATGGGTGGCAAACCCATCCGACCCGCTACCACAGCCAAGACAGACAACGGGCGTCGTAATCCCCGTCGGCCCGTCGTAGCTCACCACTTCCACGGTTCCCGGTCCTGGCTCGGCAATGGGCGTCTCAGGCGCCGACTCGCATGCGTCACCGACACCATCGTCACCGGTGTCCGTCTGATCCGGATTGGCGGCGTTCGGGCAGTTGTCCTCGCTGTCGATGACTCCATCGCCGTCGATATCACTGGGCGGCGCGTCACAGACATCACCGACACCGTCGCCATCTTCGTCCGCCTGATCGGTGTTGGCATCCTCGGGGCAGTTGTCCTCACCATTGGCCACACCATCACCGTCGAAGTCGGCGGCAGGATCATAGTTGCCACCCGGATCATTACTGGCGGGGTGATGCGGCAGCGCCGAGTCGCAGAAGATGAACGGGTTGCTGTCCAGCGGCTGCGCGCTGTCGCCGCCGAAAACGTCGGGCAGCGATGGAGCCACTTCGTTCCAGTAGGTCATGCGTTCCAGCATGATCTCGGTCTGGAACTCGCAGAAGCCCGCGGGCTTGACGCGCGGATACGCCCCCAGGCTGAGATGTGTCAGCGCGGACTCCACGACCAGCTTGTCATTGCGGGCAGACAAATCACCCCAGCCGTAGTCCAGCCAGGCCAGCTCTGGAATGACCGGCGTTGCCAGGTCCAGGGCAATATCCACCGGGTTGCCCAATGTGCCCGGCACCCAGGCCGCCTCCTCCAGCGCCCGACGCAATACCCAGTTGGTCAGCGGAATGTCGCCGCCCACCGCCATTGTTGGCACGCCGTCCTGATCCACCACACCGCCGCGATGGCCGTACTGGCGGCGCACCTCCAACAGCACACGCGAGGCCACACCTGCAGCGCGTGGCGTGGAGAAACTGGTCCCGCCAACCGAGGTGTCGATATCCGATTCGCAATCCATGCAATACGGCAACTGCTGGACGAAGTCAGAAACGAAATCTGGCAGCCGACCCGATGTGATTGTGCGCCCTTCCGAGGTGTCTTCCTCGCTGCCGGAGACACCAATCGACCACCAGGGACCTGCACCCGCACGCGCTGGTGACAACCCCGGTCCATTGCCAGCAGAGCTGAAGTGCAGCTTGCCCTGCCCGACCACGCCGTCAAAACCTGCATGGAACGCGCGTGTCTCGGGAACGGGCAACAAACCGAGCGCCAGCGACACGCCATAGCTGGTGGAGACGATATCGATGGAGGGATTCAGAAACGTCCACTCATGACTCGGGTCATTGCCGATGTCGTTGCCCTGCTCGACCATGATCACCACAGCCTCAGGATTGGCCTTGAGCACCGCTGCACTGGTTCCCACGCCATGCGACGACTTCGCTGTCTGCGGGACCAGCGGTTCGACATCCGTCCCGGCAAATGAAATAGCCAGCAGGTTCGTGCCCTTGAACCACACCAGCTCACCACGTTTCACGCGCGACCAGATCGCAGCATCGGCCTCGATGTCCGCGGCAATATTACCGGTTCGAGTCAGTTCGACCTGGTTCTCCGGCTTGACACCCAGTTCGGCCAGCACCGCCGGGGTGACAGCACTGGGTGCGTACTCGGGATAGATCTCGCTGCCCGCGTAGAAGAAGTCATGGTAAGGGTTGGTGGCGCTATCCATCACCCCCACAATGACGCGTGTGGATTGCACGGGCACCGGATACTCGGTCACCGTTTCATCCACCAGCTCAAAGCAGCCGCCCACCGTCACGCAGCGCAGCGTGGCAACTCCGGTGAACGGGGTTTCGAAATTGCTGTAGCTCTTGGTGGACGCGACGTAGTCACCTGCACGTGGTGCGACGGCCGTGGCCGACTCGGCAGCCACACCGGTTTCTGCGTTCAGGTCGCCCGAGCTGGCCACGACGCTGCCATCCGGAGCCAGCACATCCAGGTCCAGGTCCTCGGCAGAGACGTCCCAGGCGATATCCACCTGGAGCTCGTCGAAGGCGCAGCCATCCGGCACGGGCAGCGCTTGGTCCACGGTGGTCCCAGGCACACCACCCACCGAACTCGGCGCCGTACCTTCCCATTCTGCGATGACCCGCTCTTCGCCCTCTTGCATGCATAGGTTGGCGACCACGTCGGCATCGCCCTCACCACGGGTCACAAATGCGACAAACTCGAAGCGCTCACCCGCGCGGGTGCTGCGCTCGTGGATGACAAACCGGTATGCGCCGGCCGACGGGGTGTCAATCCGGATCGCCTGATCAATCGCTGGCTCCGCGAGAGACTCTGCCACAACACCCCCATCGGGGCCGAACACCTCGAGGCTTAGAGAGTCCTGGACGTCATCCCAGTACAGCGCGGCATCGATGTACAAATATCCCGGGTCCGCCGCCGGGAGATTGGCGACAAACTCCAGGCTTGGGCCATCGCCATGTGATTTGCCGTTGGTTGGCGTATAGCCCTCCATGGCGCCTTCCACGTTGAACAGCTGTGTGGTGCCCACGCCGGGGACTTCGGTGGTCGGCGTTTCGCCGCCCCCTCCCACAGGTGCGTCACCTTCGTCGGGACTCAGGCTTTCGGTGCCGGAACAGGCAGCCAGGGAAGCGCTCACGCAAAGCGTCGCGAGCAAACGGGTCCAATCAATCATGCAAACCTCGGAACATGCGAAGGTCGCTGCCGGGCACAAGCGCGCAGCGACCAGCCCGGATGCGCCACCCGGGCCTTTGTGGTTGGAGTTCGTCCAGGTCATCACTGCCGGCAGGATCGGGAACGATCGCGGCTGCGACTTGCGCCAAGAAGTCGACCTGGAACGGGAACAAGTTTACAGAAATTTGACAGCAATTCGCGCGCCAGCTGACGCAGCAATCGCTGAAGAATCGAGGGAGGCCGGACCAACGGCACCGATTGGCCCGACCGGCGTCAGCAGCCGCTGCCTGCGTGACCGGCCGTTGAAAGTCGGCTGATCTGGCACCATGACTGCCGCAGCCATTCTCCTCGGTGCACGCAAGACCCGTATGGAATTTCAGGACTATTACGAAACGCTGGGCGTTCCCCGCACTGCCAGCGATGCGGAGATCAAAGCCGCATACCGCAAGCTCGCGCGTCAGTACCACCCGGACCGCAACACAGAGGCCGATGCGGAAGATCGTTTCAAGGCCGTCTCGGAGGCCTACGAAGTCCTCAAGGACCCGTCTAAGCGGCAGCAGTACGATGCGCTAGGCGCCAACTGGCAGAACGGGCAGCAGTTTCGCCCGCCGCCGGGCTGGGACGGCACCGGGGCCGGCGGCTTCGGCGGCGCATCCGGCTTTTCTGATTTCTTCGAAACGCTGTTCGGTCAGGGCTTCCAGGCGGGTGACTTTGGCGGGCAAAACCCCTTTGGCGGGCGCGCTGCGCGGCCTGCGCCGCAAACGGCTCGCATCACCGTGTCGCTGGAAGACGTATTCAACGGCGTCAAACGGCGGCTCACGCTGAATGACAGCCAGGGCGCGCGCCAGATCGATGTGCAGATTCCGCGCGGGATTCGTAGCGGCCAGAAGATCCGTCTCTCCGGCCAGGGCCGTGCGGGCCCTTCCGGTCAGCGAGGCGACCTGCTGCTGGAAGTCGACATCAAACCTCACGACGTCTTCGAGCTGGACGGATCCGATATTCGCGTGCTGATGCCCATTGCCCCCTGGGAAGCCGCGCTGGGCTGCAAGCTGGAAGTGCCGACCCTGGCGGGTAGCGTCACGCTCAAAGTGCCGCCCGGCGCCCGGACCGGCCAATCCCTGCGGCTGCGCGGCCGTGGCATGCCTGGCTCCCCCGCGGGCGATCAATTCGTGACCTTGCAAATCCAGACGCCGCGCGCAGAAACACGCGAACAACGAGAACTCTACGAGCGCATGGCCGCAGCTTTTTCGTTCGACCCTCGTCGAGAACACGGCCGCGCGTAAACTGGCCATTGTGTCCTGACAGGATCAGGCACCGTCGACGTCGCACGTCGTCGGGCACCCGCCGTCCACGGCGAAGGGGAACGCAATGGACTTTGCAAATACGGCACCCAATGTCCTGAGCATTGTTTCGGTTGGCATGGCGCTGGCGTTTGTGCTGTCGGATCGGCGCTCGATGAGCAGCCGCATGCTGGCTGCGGCCCTGGTTAGCATCGGCGTATCCATCTTCGCCAACACGAACTGGGTCGAGCCCGTGGATCCGGCCGATCTGCCGCCCTGGTCCGGGCTATGCGCCCTGGCCGATGCACTGGCGCTCATATTCAGCGCGCAGTGGCTGCTGTACATCCGCCGAACCATTCCTGCGGGCAATCTCGACACCCGCGCCGGCGACTGGCTGGTTCGCTGGGCCCAGGGATTTGCACTGCTGTATCTGTTGGCGTCCTTGGCGGCCCCCGAGCTCAGGGCCACGGCATTCCTGACCTCGCTGGACCGCTGGCCGCCGGCATTTCCGCCCGGTTTCTGGCTGTTCGCCATCCCGGTCATGCTCTCCATGTTCTCAATGGCATTGGTCATCCGGCTGATCATGTTCCGGCGCCCGGAGCCGTCCGAAGCGATACGGCTGCTGGGCTTTTTTGTCGGATCCCCATTGATTGCGCTCGGCTTGATCTTACCGCCTGAACTGGCTGCATATACGACTTCAACCGGCTTGATGAGCCTGCTGGTCGGCGCGGTGCAATATCACGTGCTGGAGGGCCAAAAAGGTGGGTTCATGAAGCGCTTCATGGCCCCGCAGGTTGCCGATCTCGTACGGCGCAAGGGACTGCAGCACACCATGGCGAGCGATACGCTCGACATTTCCGTGGTGGCCTGCGACGTGCGCGGCTTTACCCGGTTCGCCGAAGCCAAGCCGTCCCGCCAGGTTATCCAGGGCCTGCGCAGCTATTACGATCGCATTGGCACCATTGCCGCCCGGCACGGCGCCACGATCAAGGACTATGCCGGTGATGGGGTCCTGATGCTGCTGGGTGCACCCGTGCCGAGCGACAACCACGCGCAGGCCGCCGTCGCCCTGGCCTATGATCTCCAGCAGGAAGTCGCACCCCTGTTGGCATCCTGGTCGCTTCCCGAACTGCCCTTGGGCATGGGGGTCGGCGTGGCAACCGGAGAGGCGACGGTGGGTATCGTCGGCAGTGCCTCCCGTCTGGAGTACGCCGCAGTCGGCTCCGTGGTGAATCGCGCGGCTCGCCTCTGTGATGCAGCAGAGCCGGGACAAGTGCTTCTCGATGCCGGAACACAGGCTGCAACAGCGTCGCTGACACCACACCCGGAGTACCGGGTCCTGCCCGAAAAACCCATGACGCTGAAAGGCTTTGACGGCGCAGTGACCGCCTATTCGCTGGCCCCTGCGCACCCGACGGGGCTGGCCACAAAGTCCTTGGCCAGCTGAGAACCGCCTTCGCACCCGGCGATTCACTGTCCCCATCCGTATCCACCCACCGAATGGCTGTGGCCTCTGCGATTCGCAGCAGCTTTGCACGCAACAACCACGCGACAACACAGCCCGGCAACCAACCCACCCCCACCCAAAGTCCACTGGTGTTCAGGGCGGTAATCCGTCAGTCTGCGCGACCCGATTCAACGCGAGACAGTCGCATGAGCAGCTTCGCCCTGCTGCTGGGAGCCCTGGTTCTGGGCTACCTTTTTGCCCGACGAGAGTGGATGCCTGCCCATGCACCCAGCGTTCTCAACGCCTGGGTGATACGTATTGCGCTGCCAGCGCTGGTCCTCGTACAAATTCCGCGCATCCCGTTCGCGCCGGAACTGGCCTTTGCCGCGTTCGGACCCTGGGTGGTGGCCATCGGCGCCTGCCTCGTGATTCCTCTATTGGGTCGCCTGCTGGCCTGGGACCGTTCCCGTACGGGCGCCGTCCTGCTGACCTGCGGCCTGGGTAACACCGCATTCATGGGACTACCCATGACCCAGGCTTTGTTTGGACCACAGGCAGTCGGCACGGCAGTCATCGCCGATCAACTCGGTTCGTTCATGGCGCTGTCGACACTGGGCGTCATCGTCGCCGCCGTCTTCAGCGGTCAATCCGTCCGGACGGGCGCCATCGCCCGACGCGTGTTGCTATTCCCCCCCTTCGGGGCACTGATCATCGCGCTGCTGGTCGCCCTCACACCGGGCTGGCCAAGCTGGCTGGAGACCGTACTCGACCGACTGGCTGAAACCCTCACGCCTGTCGCGTTGTTCACCGTGGGGTTTCAAATGCGTTTCGGCGATGCTTGGCGGCTGCGGCAACCCATTGCTGCTGGACTGGCCTGGAAACTGCTGCTGGCCCCACTGTGCGTGCTCGGTTTCGCGCTGTTATTCGGTATCGACGGCGAGCTACGTGATGTCACCATCACGCAAAGCGCGATGGCTCCGATGATCACAGCCGGCATCATGGCGGCCGATGCACGCCTGGAGCCGCCACTGGCCACGGCAATGCTGGCCGTCGGTATCAGCCTGTCCTTGATCAGCGTGCCGGTCTGGTTTCTGTTGCTCTAGACCCACTCGCGGCCCGGTGACTCTGCAGCGCGGGCGCCCGAACCTGCGCTTACGCCGCGACTGCCCGGCACGGTCCAGAACGCGTTTCCAGCCACTGCGCCAAGACCGACCAGACAGCGGCCTGCGCCTTGTTGCCCATGACCACGCCAGCATGCCCACCGGGCGCAATCACGAATTCCTTGTCAGGTGACTGCACCAGATTGAGGACGGTCTGCGCCGACTGAGGTGTGACGATGGCATCTTCCGCACCGGCAAACACGAGCAGTGAGCATTCGATCCGATCGAACTGCGACACGCGTCCCCCGACTTCGATGCGCCCGCGAGACAAATCGTTGTCGACGCCGACTTTCACGATGAAATCCTGAACAATGCCCCCTGGGTAGTCCTCCATGTTCTCCAGAAAATGCGAGGTCGTGGTGTGGGTGGCCAGAAATTCACGGTCGGCCAACTTGGCGAACAAGTCCCAGTAAGCCGTCAGGCTACCGACGGGGTTGGTGAGCTTGAACGCCAGTGCATTCACCCACCCCGGCACCTGCAGATAAGCCGGGTCGACGTTGTGCAAGCGGAAGCTCGTGTACTTGCGGATCAGGTACGCCGGCACGTCGAGGGCACCGGTGATCCGTGCGGCAATCCCGCCCTGACGGTAGTCAATCGGGCTGGCGATGGTGATGAGATTCTGGATGTCCCGGTCGTGCGACAGGCCGGCGTAAATGAGCGAGAACAGCCCTCCCATACACCAGCCCAGCAGCGACACAGGACGCGTCTGCGCATGTGCCCGGACACATTTCAGCGCATGGCCCAACAAATCTTCGGCGTAGTGCTTGATCCCGTAATGGGCGTAACGGCGTTCGGGTGAGCCCCAATCGACCAGGTACACGAGGAAGCCGCTTGCGCGCAGATAGCGGACCAGACTTCGTTCCGGTAACAGGTCAAATATCAGCGAGGTTGCGGCCAGCGGCGGCACAATCACGATTGGCACCGTCTGCTCCGTGTGCACCACAGCTTTCTGCGTGCCATCAGACAACGGAATCGTGGCTTCCGTCAGCGGTGGGTAGTAGCGCACGCGCATCGGGCCCGACGCGGCGATCTCCTCGTATGGCGTCTGATTGGAGCGAATCAGTGCGCCCGGTCGGAACATGCGGTCGAATGCGTTGTTCGCAATCTGCGCCGCGACACGGTTGGCCTGCAAGGCGCGATCAACCACACGGTGAATTCGTTTCATCTGTAAGACGGCACACGCAATGGGCGCGGGATTCTACCCGCTACCGGTTGGGGAAACACGGATCCGAACGCGCCGCCCAATTGCCACCCGCATCCAGATCAGGCGAGACGCCAGGCGCCAAGCGGGGTCATGCCAACCGAAACGACGAGCACCGCCGCCTGAGCTGGTGGCAGACGCAACCCAGCGCCTACACGGTGGTGTGTAGCGATGCGTGCCCCTAGAGCAGCAGCCAGCCTCCGGCGGTCATCAAGAGCAGCAACATCACGACCGCGCCCGTCCATGCGGCCGGATGCCGCAGGAGCTGACGGCGCCGGACCTGGGCACGCTCCCGTGCATAGACGCGATCCAGTTGCTCATCGGTCATCACGTCCAGATCCCAGTGGGTCGTATGCTGCTCCTTGACCTCGTTGCGGTGCACCACCGTCGAGTCTTCCTGCCCGGCCTGTAGCTGCTCAGCCCCATCCCTGCCGCCAGTCACCGGCATATCAGGCTGCACCTGCGATCAGCAGACCGACAACCTGGGCAGCAGAGGCCAGCGCCCGGTCCACGCCTCGCTCGGCCGGGCCGGGCTGAGTCCAGTCTCCGGCAACGAAAAGCCCCGGGGCCCGTTCCATCTCAATCGATTCGCCATGGCCCTCAGGGAGCGCATACCGCCAGCGTTTCGCCTTTAATTCTCTGAGATCACTGGCCCCTGCTTGGGTCAACGCTTGCTCAACCACGGCCACAATGTCTGACTCCGACCAGTCCAGGCGCTCGGCCGACCAGATGGCACAGCCCTGGAGATGCAGACATTGCCGCCCTTGCGCGGGGACATCCGGACCACGCTCGATACAATCCATAGCAGTCAACAGTTCGCCAATGCGAATGCGTGCATCACGCGGCACCGACCCTGTGACGACCCAGCGCGGCTGATACCGCAGAACCGCCGCGGGAGGAGCGGCCAATCCGGCACTCGCCAACAAGGCGGCTGCCTGCGGCCCCGGGCAGGTCAGCACCACGGTCTTCGCCAGGCAATCCGGCGTAGTGGCGTCGCCAACCAAGCGCCAGCGGCCACCTGAAACGGGTTCCAGTCGTGTCACTTCGTGACGCTGGCGCACGGCGAGTCCATCGGCAAGACCCTCGACAAAGCGGCGTGCAGAGGTCGCAAGCATGGCCTCGCCTCCCTCGTCCAGATCTCTGACGCGTCGAATGGATTCCGCCGACCACCAACGGTGCGCTCCGGGCAGCTCAAACCGGCGAACGCCGTAGTCCACGAGCGCTGCGCCACCGGCCATGCGCCGAGACGCGAAACGCCCACCGGCGTGCCAACCCTTGTCCAAGAGACAAACATCGCGGCCACGCGCCACCAACTCTCGCCCGATGGCCATGCCGCTGATCCCCGCGCCGACAATGACGAGTTCTGCATTCATCTCCGCAGGGAGGCGAGTTTCAGGCTGGCGCGTCATGTCATCGATTCCAGAACCCGATGGCACTCATGAGCAGACCCGTGATGCCCACCCGGCAGGCCCACTTGATCGCCGGCGCCGCGTCCACCATCGCCACGGCGTCCAGCAGCACGGCTGCGATCAGTCCTAGCAAGCAGAGCAGCGCCGGCAATGACAGCGCGACCCCGACAACGCCGATCGCATACATCCAACGCTGCAATCGTCCCGAGGGGTGATCGAGGTCCAGCCAGACCTGTTCGCGGCGCATGAAGACAATCCCTGTTCACGATTTTCCTCTAGGACATCAGGTGTTCATTGTGCGTGCACACTTTGTTCACATTCGGAGGTTTCGTGATGCCGAACGCATCATGCTCTTTGGGCAATCGCAAATCACATTGGTTCGGTGGGCCTCGGCCCTCGCCAAAGTCAGCGGAAATTCTCGCTGGGGGCTTGCAGCGGCAACGCTGTTTTTAGGAGGTCACCGTGCTTCGATTATCCGACGTATTCATTCTTCTCGCAGTCGCTGCCTCGTTTCTTGTTTCCGGCTTTCTCTGGTTCAACGGCTACCGCGAAGAAGGTTTGTTCACTGCTATATGGGTGCCGTCGATCCTCTGCTTCGGCATTTACTTCAAGGTCAGCAGCATGATGGGGCGACGCGATGAGTGACGAAATACTCTTGGCCGTGGGTGCCGGCGCCTTCGCCATGACGCTGGTCGGGATCGTACTAACCGCAGTCGAATTCAAGCAGATGGAAGCGCGTAAGCGACGACGCGGCACACTCGAGAACTAGCATCCGTGAGGAACGCCCCGGACGGCCTACCCGCCCGGGGCGTGAAGCAACCCGCTGACACCATCGGGTTGTTACAGAGAGTCGCTGCGCTCGTCAGCTACCCGGAGACCACCTCAAATGTCAGGCCGGCGTGTTCACGCAGGCGCTCAGTAAAGGCATCACCCAGCAAGGTTGCGGGCGTCCAAAAACCGCCCGCTGCATTCTCCGGGATATCCACCGCAAGACAGGCGCCTGCCTCACCGAGCATCTTGCCCGTAGATCCGTAGCCGGGGTCCCGGTCACCCGTTACCTTGGTGATCAGTAACTCGCCATCCGGGCTCTGCCCGAAGAAGCGGATATCGAAAAACCCCTGCTCCTGCTCTTTCGGCGTGGGGCCTTCACCGGGCTTGGGAACCACAAACCGCTCCAGAACCCACCGCGACGGCGGCAGTACGGATGCGGCCATGAATCCTGCCAGCCCCAACGACACGGACATCGCCATGACGCGCCCCTTGGAGCTGATGCCGGTCATCATCGCCTCGTCATAGGTGAATTCGCGGCCATAAGGGAAACCGGCGATTGCGTTGGAACGGTGCACCACACGTGTGTTGATGGCAGCCATCACGAATGGAGCCACCCAGCTACGCGCATCCTCGTCGTACTCCGCAAACGTCACATTCGGTTGCCGCGCTCCGCGCTGCGCGTCAGGCGGGCACAGCAGGTGCGGGTTGGCCAGTTGTTTGCGTAGAGCCGGGTCCTGCTTGGCCTCCTTCACCACGTTCATCAGGCTGGCGACTGTGCCGCCCGAGAATCCGCCGCGCGCGGCTTTGACCCGCATTTTGACGCGCTCTAGAGGCGCACCAAATCGATTCTGAGCCTCTTGCTGGAAGAACCGCAACCCCAGGTCTGAAGGGACCGAGTCGAACCCGCAACAATGGACGATGCGCGCCCCGCTGCGTTTGGCAGCCGCTTCATTGGCATCAATCATTCGGCGAATCCACTGGACCTCGCCGGTCAGATCACAATAGTCCGTCCCAGTCTCGGCGCAGATCCGCACGAGCTCCGACCCGTACAAGGCGTAAGGCCCCACCGTCGAAATCACCACCCGCGTCTGCTGGCACATCGTCGTCAATGCGGTCTCGTCGTCCGCGTTTGCAAGCAATAAGGGGATGTCGCCGGCGCCAGCACCCAGTGCCTGACGCACACGCTCCAGCTTTCCCCGGGAGCGCCCGGCCATTGCCCATCGGACCTCGCCCCCTGAGGCGCCATGCCGCTGAAACAGATGGCGACAAAGTATTTGCCCAACAAAGCTGGTGGCACCGAAAACGACAATATCGAAAGACTGGCTCATGCAAACAGCCCGAAGAAATGGGCGGGCAGTATCGCGCACCGACGGCGAGGACGCACACCGATGATCAGCGCTCCCCCCGACTGGGTGTCGTGGGAAGGAGACAGCCACTAAGCCCCTGACAGCAATGGAATTTTCATCGCAACGCCCGACTTGATGGATACAGGCATGTGTCCACCTAGAGACAGTAACAAGCATCTAACTCATTGTTTTTCCGTGCATTTTTCCTGGCACACACCATGCAACATGAAAGGCAGACACGGATTCGAGCCATGGAGATTCAAGGATGAAAGCTCAAGTGACATTGCTCTTAGGTGCATTGCTGACCAGTGCCTCGGGCCTCGCGGCCTCCGGATCTGCAGACGCAGAGGTTCAGACAGACCGAGACCAGACCAGCGGCGCCGGCGGTCTCGAGACCAGCCCATCCCAGGCTCAGTTCAGATTTGACGGCGGCAAACAGGCCGCGCATGCACGCATCAGCGGGCGTATGTCACTGCACATGGACGAGCTCGTCGACGCTCCACGCGAATCCTTCGCAAAACTCGACCGCGATGGCGATGGGATGATCTCCGCCGGGGAATCGACCTCCAGCCGCCCTGTTCTCACTCAGTTTGACCGCGCTGACGACAACGGAGACCGCATGCTGTCGGCCAACGAGTTTGACGCGCTGGTGGCCTCCTTCGAAGAGGAAATGGCGGAGTAGGACCTCCGCAGCGCCCCACGCCCACTCGCTCGAACGACAAGGACAGTTTCAATGGCAATTGACCTGCCACCGACAGTTCCCACAGAACTCATCACCGCTGAGCCCGCCGACGCGCGCGGTCAGGCGTTGGCACTCTCCGACGGAACACGCTTTTTCCAGATCTACGGCAATACCCTGCTCGACCAGGCGGCTCTGGCCACGGCACTTCAGGACGCCTCGACCAGCGAAGAGGCCATGGAGGCCCTGGCGCAGGCCTATCGGAATCGGGGCTATTTTTTGGTCAGCGTTCGCGCCCTGGATACTGCCAAAGGCACAAATTTGTACGTGCTCGAGCAGCAGATTACCGAACTCGACGTGCCGGATCCGCTCCACCCCTACTTCGACCAATTTGAAGACACGCCAGGCCTGAAGGCGCACCGGTTCCGTCGAGCTGCAGTACTTGCCCAAACCCATGCCCGGCAGGCCGGCTACGAGCCGTTCGCGCTGTACCCGGCCGATGACGCCGACCCGCGCGCCGTCACACTGGATATCAAAGTGGACGACGGGTTTGGCGAGCCCTACGCACTCACCGCCGGCCTCTCCAACTATGGCAACCGGTTCGTCGGCGAATATTTCGCAAGCGCCGATGCCAGCTACGCAGACGTCGACGGCAACCGGTATCGCGCCAGTTTCGACGGCGCCTTCGAAGGCGCAGGAGCGTCAGAGGATGACGGCGACCTGATCAAGGGTGCGCTGGGTTACGACCGCATCACGCCACTGGGCCAGTTCGCGTTGGACGCCTCGTATGTCGACTACGACTACGTGATCGACACTCGCCGTGAGTTTCAGCCGGTTTTTCCGGATCTCGGTGTGCAGCAGCGTCAATACGAAGGCGCGACGCTGGAAGTCTCTGCGGAAGCGACGCAATTGCTCTACGCCGGAGACCAGACGAGGCTCATCATCGCCGAATCCATCCGCTATGCGGACGACGAGATCATCGACACAACCGCCGATGCCATGGTCCTGGACGAGCAATACACCGTCGCAGGGCTGCGCGGGACCATCGCCCATGACTTTGGGTGGCGGGAACACCGCGTCTCGATGGGGCTGACGACGGAGGGCCTGCACGCGTTATCTGCAGATACACGCGAAACCGGCGCTGGCCGGGCAGATGCTGAGGACGAGTTCTCACTGGCAGTTGTCCAAGGCAGCCTGGGTGTGGACTGGACCGAGCGGCTGTCGACCACCCTGATGGCGGAGCACCAGTGGTCATTTGACCCGCTACCGCAGAACGAAGAATGGGTGCTCGGCGGCCCCAACCGCATCGCGGCCTATCTTCCTGGCGCGCTGGAAGGCGACGAGGGGCTGTACAGCCGCTTCGAGATCGCCTACGAGCGGATACCCATCAGTATTGCCACGCTGGAGGCATCCGTCTTCTACGAATACGGGACGGCTCGCTTTGAGCAGCGCGCGCAGACGCCTCGGCAGAGCATTGCCGATGCCGGTATCACCCTGACCACCCGCATGCTCGACGATCGTCTCGCACTGGCGCTGACATCCGCCCACCCCACCGACCGGGAGAACGTCGATCGTCAACGATTGGAGCGTATTCGCCAGCACCTGTTCTTCGAGGCGCAGTGGAGCTTCTAGCGCTCTGCTCTTGCCCGTTTCACCGATTCACACGCAAGGAGGTCATTCATGTTGAGACTCGCCATCGCGTTTTTCGTGGTCGCCATCATCGCCGCCATCTTCGGCTTTGGTGGCATCGCGGCCGCAGCCACCGACATCGCGAAGATTCTGTTCTTCATCTTTCTCGTGCTGTTCGTGCTGGCATTGCTGGCTGGCGCGGTCCGCGGACGCCCGCCCGTTTAGACACCGGGTCCGGCCAGCCACCCGGTGCCGGACCCCGCCCCATCCCACATCACATCACATTGTTTCAAAGGAGTGAATCATGAAAACACGGACTGCATTTCTCGCTTTTCTTGCTGCGCTGATGATCAGCGCATTCTCCGCCTGCGACAGTAACGACGGGCCCGCTGAGGAGTTCGGCGAGCAGGTCGACGAAACCACTGAAGAGGTGGAAGAAGAGTACGAGCAGACCAAGGAAGACATCGAAGACTCCGCCGACGATGACAGCTAGGTCTTTAATCGCCGGTTAATCGTTGACGTTGGCTGGCAGCAAGCGGGGTCGCTTTCGGGCACCCCGCTTTTTTTTGTGGGCGACGAGTCCGGACGAAACCTTTCAGCCGGCTTCGCAGGCATCCGACTCCAGCTGCTCAACTGAGAAATCCCCGGCGTCGATGACACGGTTACGGCCCGCAGACTTGGCTTGATAGAGCGCCTGATCCGCTCTGCGAATCAACGCGGCCATCACGGTCTTTGGTTCCACCGAGCGCCCCTCCGTGGGTTGGGGCTTGAGCGTCGCCATGCCAGCTGACAATGTCACGACACCCCCGGCTGCATCCGGATTCGGAATTTCAGCGGCCTCGACTCGCGTCAGCAAGTGGCGAACTTGCTCCAGCGAAACCTCGCGACCCGACTCGAACTGCGCAACGAGAAACTCTTCCCCACCCCAGCGGGAGATCACCTCCCCTGCACGCTCGAAATGCGAAGTCATCAGATCCGCAATCGCGACCAAGGCCCGGTCGCCCGCCGGATGCCCAAGCGCGTCATTCAATCGCTTGAAGTGGTCCACATCGATCATCACGACGCTTACGGACCGCAAGGTCCGCATGGCCCGTCGCAGCTCTTTCTGAAGCACGGACTCGGCGTACGCCCGCTCCAGCAAGCCGGTCATCTCATCCACCAACGCGGTGTGCACGGCGCCGAACCAGATGGATAACAGCTCTGCCGCCTCACGCGCGGAGCGCAATTGATCAGGCGCGGGCAACCCGGCGCGGAACTGGGCGAGGCACATGGCCCCGATCTGCTGCCCATCTGCAGAAACGCGCCACGCTGCAAAGGTCCTCACATCCCCCTCGCGCCGGGTCGCGTGCAACTCCTTGAGCAGCGGATCGGCTTTGACGTTCGGGCTGATGAGATGATCTCGCCCGGACTGGAGAAACGCCACGGCGAGTTCGCGACAGTCCTGATTGTCTTCAGGCAACAGCGCAGCCGCACGGACCACCTGCCGGACCTGCGGTAAGCCCGAATTGACGGGCTGGAACCAGCACACATCCGCTTCTGAGCCCTTAAGCGCCAATCGGACGATCAGCTCGATCCCACGGAGCAGCTCGCTCCGCTCGGGCAGCATTCCGAACTCTTCGATGAGAGATGGCTTGGTCACAGAGGAGATGATGCCGGAAAATTTGGATTCAGGCCGATCTGTACACATCGAACATGCCTCTGTCCTCAGGCACGCCCTGCCGGCCGATGGTCCGACGTTGCTCCCTGCCACCACCGCCGACCCACAAGCTGCAAATCAGCGCCCAGCAGAAAACCTCGAAACAAAATAAAAAGCCACCCGTAGGTGGCTGTTTTATTAGGTTATTTGGTCGGGGAGGCAGGATTTGAACCTGCGACCACCTGCACCCCATGCAGGTGCGCTACCAGGCTGCGCTACACCCCGACGGAGGCGGGATGATACCCGGATTGTCCGTCCGACTCCACCACTAATCGTGAATCCATGCTTGTGGGTGATCAAGACCACGCTTAACGACTTGGCCAAGGCGCGAATAGTCTCGGCGTCCGCCGCAAGCCCGCGGTTACAAGGCGCCGATGATGGCCTCGAGTTCGATGCGAATCTCTTCCAACGCTTTGCGAGCCGGCGACTTGGGTGCATCGCCCGCAACGCTTTCCTGCAGTTGCTGCCGGGCGCCGCCAATGGTGAACCCCTTGTCGTACAGCAAGTGGCGTATCTGACGGACCAGTTCAACGTCACGACGCTGGTAATAGCGACGATTGCCGCGCCGCTTGACCGGACGTAGCTGCGTAAACTCCTGCTCCCAATAACGCAGCACATGCGGTTTGACCGCACATAACTCGCTGACTTCGCCAATGGAGAAGTAACGTTTGGCGGGAATTTCCGGCAGTTCCAGCGTGGGGACTGGAACGCGTTCAGGCGCGGTTGCGGGCACTTTCGTCTACTCGACTGCGTAGCTTTTGACCGGGGCGAAACGTGACAACCCTGCGGGCAGAGATGGGAATCTCCTCGCCCGTTTTCGGGTTGCGCCCGGGTCGCTCCCGCTTGTTACGCAGTTCGAAGTTTCCAAACCCGGACAGCTTGACTGGATCACCCGTCTCCAGTGCGCTTCGGACTTCCTCGAAAAACAACTCGACGAACTCCTTGGCTTCTCGCTTATTGAGTCCTAGCTCCTCGAACAGCGTTTCCGCAAGGTCTGCCTTGGTCAACGCCACGCCTATTCCCTGAAACCAACCCCCAACTCAGCGGACAGGGCAGATCGCACCTTAGCGACTGCTTCATCCACCTCCCGATCAATTAGCGTGCGTGTTTTATCTTGGAAAATCAAGCTCAAAGCGACGCTTTTGGAGGAATCGGGTAAACCCGCACCGCGATAAACATCAAACACGCCCGCCTGGCGAAGAAGCGAACCACCTGCTGAGCGACACACACGGAGCAACTCACCTACCGGCAATGAGTCTTCGCAGACCACCGCGAGATCGCGACGCACAGAGGGTTGATCGGTCACCGGCTCATAGGCCGGAGCACGTCCCTGCAGCAGGACACCCAACTCGATTTCGAACACGACGGGGGCCGGTCCAAGGTCAAGCTGACGGGCTACCGCCGGGTGCAGACGCCCCAGCCAACCGACCGGACGCCCCTGCACCATCAATCGAGCAGATTGCCCCGGATGCAAGGCAGCGTGAGACTGCGCCTCGCACTGCAAGGTCTTGCCGGCCTGCTCAAGCAGCGCTTCGAGATCAACCTTGATGTCAAAGAAATCCACTGGCGTCTGATCGGCATCCCAGTGTTCGGACAGGCGCCGTCCGCTCGCCAGACCCGCAAGAACCTGTGGCTGCGAGACATCCTCACCCTTCGGATGAAACTGCAATCCAAGCTCATAAATGCGCAGTCGATCGGAACCGCGGGCGCGATTATGTTTGAGCACACCCACCAGCCCGCTCCACAACGTCGTCCGCATGACAGACAGCTGTTCCGCAATCGGATTGTCGACTGCCACGGTCTCCAGCCCGCCTGACAGCGCCGAATCAACGGCGGCATCCACAAAACTGTAGGTGATGACTTCGCGATAGCCACGACCACACAGCACATCATGGATACGCGACCGGTCAATCTGATCTTCGTTGATGCGACCGAACTGCAATTCAACCGTCCGCGCGCCACCGGGTAGATGGTCGTAGCCGATGACTCTTGCCACCTCTTCGACCAGGTCTTCTTCGATGCGCAGGTCGTAACGGTGACTGGGAGGCGTCACCTGGAACTGATCGCCACCGTCCTGCTGAACGGCACAACCCAGTCGCGTGAGAATGTCGCGCACACGATCTTCCGCAATCACGCCGCCCAGCAATGCTGCCAGACGCGCGAGCCGCAACCGGATTGGCGCCTGATCTGGCGCGGCACCCACCTCACGCACCGGCCCCGCCTGCCCACCGCAGATTTCAAGTACCAGGGCGGTTGCACGTTCCATGGCCACTCGCTGCAGAGCGGGGTCAACGCCCCGCTCATAGCGATAAAGCGCATCGGACACCAGCTTGAAACGGCGCCCAACACCCGCCACTGCATCAGGCGCAAAGCAGGCAGCCTCCAGGTAAAGATCCTGTGTTGCCTCTGACACGGCCGAGACCGCACCACCCATGGCACCGGCCAACCCGACCGGCCCGTTGTCATCGGCAATCACGAGACAACGCTCATCGAGATCAATGGTTTGCTCGTTCAACAGTACCAGTGACTCACCGGCGGTGGCCCGGCGGGCAAGCAGTGGCCCGTTCAGCTGCGAGTCGTCATACGCATGCATGGGCTGGCCGAGTTCAATCAGCACATAATTGGTGATATCCACCAGTGCATGTTTCGGGCGCAGCCCGGCCCGTCTCAAGCGCTCCTGCATCCACGTAGGCGTCGGACGCGCCGCATCGACACCACGGATCAACCGGCCGCAAAACACCGGGGTATCGGCCAAATCCTCAATCTTGACCCCTCGTCCATCGTCATGCGTGGCAGCAACGGGCGCACAGTCCAGGGGCGACCAGTCGGCTGCGTACAACACGGCCGCGTCGCGGGCCACACCACGAATACTGGCGCAGTCACCTCGATTCGGCGTGAGTTCGATCTCGATGACGTGGTCTTCCGCCTGGATTGCGTCGCGGAAGTTCTGACCCGGCTCAAACGCGCCGTGCAACTCCATCAATCCATCCGACGCCTCACCCAGACCCAGCTCTTTTGCGGAGCACAGCATGCCCGCAGAAGGCACACCGCGAAGCTTGGCCTGCTTGATCTTCGTTCCACCAGGCAGCACTGCGCCAACCGTGGCCAGCGGCACCAACATGCCAGCGCGAACATTGGGCGCACCACAGACAATCTGCTGCATCGCGCCACCTCCATTGACCTGGCAAACACGCAGCCGATCCGCATCAGGATGCGGCTCCACTGCCTCAACTCGCGCAACAACCACACCGGAAAAATCCGGCACCACTGGATCGACGGCGTCGACCTCGAGCCCGGCAAGGGTCAGACGCTCAGCGAGTGCTGCCGGCGTCTCGTCGATCGCCACCCACTCGGCCAGCCATTGGGTACTCACTTTCATCGCAGAACTGCCTTACTGGAACTGCGCGAGAAAGCGCAGATCGTTTTCGAAGAAAAGACGCAGGTCATCCACCCCGTAACGGAGCATGGCCATACGCTCCATTCCCATGCCAAAGGCATAGCCGGTGTAAACCTCCGGGTCGATACCCACCGCGCGCAGCACATTGGGATGCACCATCCCGCAGCCCAGAATCTCCATCCAGCCTTCTCGGCCGTTGAGATCCTGGTAATGAATATCCACCTCGCAGGACGGCTCGGTAAACGGGAAGTAAGACGGTCTGAACCGGGTTTTAACGTCACGCTCAAAGAAGGCGGACAAAAACGCCTGCAGATCGGCCCTCAAATCGGCAAAACTCACGCCGCGCGCAACGTACAGCCCTTCCAACTGATGAAACATGGGGCTGTGCGTGCGATCTGAATCGCAGCGGTACACCCGGCCGGGCGCGATGATCCGCAATGGAGGCTCTCGCTCTTCCATCATCCGAATCTGCACCGAAGACGTATGCGTTCGAAGCACACGCCGGCCCTGCCCGGCGTAAAACGTATCGTGCATCGCACGTGCAGGATGGTTGGGCGGAAAGTTCAGCGCCTCGAAATTGTGATAGTCATCTTCGATCTCCGGCCCCTCGACAACCTCGAATCCGATGGTGCCAAAAAGCGCGGATATGCGATCTATCACCCGGCGAATGGGGTGAGCACCGCCATAGCCGTCACCGCGACCAGGCAAGGTGACATCAACGGCCTCGCCAGCGAGCTTGGCATCGATCGCCGCGCGCTCCAGCACGGAGCGACGACTGTTGATCCGCTCGATGAGCGCTTGCTTGGTTGCATTGACTTCCGCACCGAACTGGCGACGCTGCTCTGGCTCCATACCACCCAGCGTTTTCAGCAGCCCAGTGATGCGCCCTTTCTTACCCAGCATCTCAACCCGGACCTCATCCAAAGCGGCCAGGTCGGGGGCGGCCTCGATGCGAGCGGACGCATCTTCATGCAGTTGTTTCAGATCTTCCGACATCTTGTTGATCCGGCTTTCTTTATTGGACAGGCCCTGTCACCGCCCAGATCCAGCGCAGCGGTGCTGGCCACAAAAAAAGGGGAAGGCCACAGCCTTCCCCTTCTTGTTCAACGCTCACATCACCTGCGCCACAACGGCGAGGGATGTTGGTCAGAGGCTGGCCTTGGCTTGCTCGGCAAGCTGACCAAACGCTGCAGCGTCATGAACCGCCAGATCAGCAAGCACCTTGCGATCCAGCTCAACGCCGGCTTCCTTCAGCCCATGGATAAAGCGGCTGTAGGACAAACCGTTTTCCTTGGCTGCGGCGCCGATACGCTGAATCCACAGCGCGCGGAACTCGCGCTTGCGGACCTTACGGTCGCGATAGGCGTACTGACCAGCTTTGGTAACGGCCTGGTTGGCAACGCGGAAGCTACGACTCCGGGCGCCATAATAGCCCTTGGCAGCCTTGAGAACTTTCTTGTGTCGTGCCTTGGCGGTTACGCCGCGCTTGACTCGTGGCATGACGATTTCCTCGTGATCATCGGCCTGTGCACCAGGCCGAAACAAACATTAAACGTAGGGCAGCATCCGCTCTACGGCTTTGGTGTCGCAGCTAGCGACCTGCGTCACCTTACGCAGCTGGCGGCAGCGCTTGGCGTTCTTCTTGGTCAGGATGTGGCGGTGATGGGACTGCATCCGCTTGAAACCACCACTGCCGGTGCGCTTGAAACGCTTGGCAGCGCCCCGGTTGGTCTTCATCTTCGGCATGACAACTCTCTGTCGATTCTCAGTTCTTACGCGGCGCCATCACCATGATCAGCTGCCGTCCTTCCATCTTCGGTCGCTGCTCGACGCTGGCCATTTCTTCCAGCTCTTCCCGAACGCGATCGAGCAGGCGCATCCCGATCTCCTGGTGCGCCATCTCGCGCCCACGGAACCGCAACGTCACCTTGATCTTGTCGCCGTCTTCCAGAAACCGCTTGAGGTTTCGGAGTTTCGTCTTGTAATCGCCCTCGTCAGTCCCAGGCCGGAACTTCACTTCCTTGACCTGAATCTGCTTCTGCTTCTTCCGGGAGTTCTGCTGAGACTTCTGTTTCTCGAAGATGTGCTTGCCGTAATCCATGATACGGCACACCGGTGGATCCGCCTGCGGCGCCACCTCCACGAGATCCAAGCCAGCATCCGCCGCCTTGCTCAGTGCATCTTCGATACTGACGATGCCAACCTGCTCACCGTCTGCATCCACCAACCGAACCTTGGGCACAGTGATCTGATCATTGCGCCTGTCCTGTCTTTCCCGGGCGATACCTTCGTCCTCCAAACAAAACCAGTTTCCAACACCTTTTCCGGCGTCGTACATCCCGGAAAACGGCAAACCCACGCCGACGTCAGTCGACGCATGAGGGGCGCGGATTGTATGCGACCACGCAGCCAGCCTCAACAAGCAATCGACTTTGCGCGCCTTGCGGCCAGATCGCCATGCGCCAGATACGTGGTAGCGACCGATTCAACCCTACAATCAAAAACATTAACTGATTGTTTTTATTGATATTTAAAGATCTCTCGAATTCTCTCTACGGCTTCGCCTGCAAATCCACCATTTTCCCGCTCACCGCCCCCGCAGACCGGCGATCCAGCGGAGCTGCGCAAAATCACGGTCACGATCCTGCTAAGCCGAACCGATATCGGTACGGAACAGATCGGAGTCCGGATCAGCGAAACCCTTGAATTCCAGCGCATTTCCTGCCGGATCACGCAGAAAGCAGGTCGCCTGTTCTCCCGCAGTCCCGGCAAAGCGTCGGTGCGGCTCAACGTCAAAAACCACGCCTGCGACCTGCAGGCGCTCGACCAGCGCTTCCCATGCCGAAAGTCCTAGCACCACACCGAAATGCGGGACAGGAACCGCATGTCGGTCCACCGCGTTGCGACCGGCATCGTGCGGAACCGTTTCCACCTGATGGATGACGAGCTGATGGCCGTAGAAATCGAAGTCGATCCAATGCCGGTCGCGACGGCCCTGGGGGCAGCCCAGTAGATCGCCGTAAAAGCGTTCGCAGGCATCCAGGTCATCCACTGCAATCGCCAGATGAAACGCCGGCCGAACCACAGCGGCTACCAGCGCAGTTCTACGCCAACCCGAGCGGCCAGTGGCCGCCCTGGCCGGGCACCGAACGGCCGGCGGGAGACGACATAAACCTCGTCCAGCAGATTATCAACCCGCCCGGTGAGATCGATTGTTGGCGTCAAATGCAGCTTGCCGGCCACATCGACCACCGTATACGCATCACTGCCCGAGCCTTCAGGTACATCGCCTCGACCGGCCTCATCGCGCATGGCCGATACGTACGTGACCGACAGGTCGGCCTGCCAGCGGCTTGCCCGCAACCCCAGTAGCAGGTTGGCGCGATGCTCCGGCACATAGGGCAGTTCAAACCCGGCTTCGACAGACCCGAATTGCGGATTGCTGGAGTCGAAGGACTCTTCGAACTGCCCATCGGTGTAGGTATGGCTTGCTTCGGCCTGCAGTGTCAGACCGGCAGTCAGCGGCTGAATCCGGCTCACGGTGGTCTCGAGACCAGCCACGCGTACTTTCCCAGCGTTCGTCTGCTCGCCCAGCTGTGCGTCATCGCAGCCTGAGGAGAACGTACACACTCCGGTCAGATTGCGGTAATCACTGAAGAACGCCACGAACTCCACAGCCACCGGCGCCCCACTCCACCGCAGGCCGGCCTCTGCATTCAGCGCATCTTCGGGCTGCGCATCCGACAAACCGGGCGCTGCTGGCGAAAAACCGCGATGCAGCCCGCCCATCCAGGTCAGTGATCGTGACTGGGCAAACAGCACGCCCACTCCAGGCAGTACGGTGACCGTTTCGTTCTCGTTGGAGGCATCCGCCCGCCGATCCTCAAACCGGGTGCGCACAGCCTCAATGCGCAGGCCGGGCACCACGGTCCAGCGCCCGAGCACGACCTCATCCTGTACCCAGGCCGCCAATGCATCTGCACGCCCGGTGTTGTCCGCGGTGACGCTGCGTGGTGCCGCATTGCGGACCAGCTCGCCATCGACCATGTCGTAGGCATATTCGTCGTGCAGCCGTCGAATGCGATCGCTATGCAGCCGCAGCCCCATGCGCAGCGTGTGGCGAAGACGCCCGACCAGCTGTCGACTAAAACGTGCCTGCACGCCGGATGAGCGGAACGAGCGATCATTCGTGCCGATCAGCAAATCATCATCGCCCGGGCCGGCAGTGGTATCGGCCTCCCCGGTCAGCCCCTGGTAATACAACTGATTGCGCGGCGTGTCTGGGTTGGCCAGGACGTCGCGAATATCCGCGCCGCGAAAATTGTTGAACTTGGTCCAGGCACGATCGAATCGGTGGTCATAGGCAGTGAGCACGACGTCACCGCCCCATAGCGGCTGCTCGACATCGGCACGCAGTCCATGCCAGTCCCAACGCATCTCATCGAGTGCGCTACCGCGATAGCGGCGGTTGGGGTCGGCGCGAAAATCCGCTTCGGTCAGGCCCAGATAGGTTTCATCAGAAGTTTCGCTGGCCACACCGACCCGAAGCAGCACCCGACCCTGGCCCAGCGCATGCCCATATTTTAGCTGGGCTTCCGCCTTGTCGAAGCCCGTATCTCCACCACCATCGAGCGTCTTGAAGCCATCGCTCCCGAGATAAACCACTTCACCCTGAACGGCATGCTCACCCACTGGACCACCGACTCGAGCATGCAGGCTGCGGTCGGCATCGCTGCCGCCGGCGAGCGACAACAAGCCCGCACTCTGCGGAGGAATGGGCGCGGACAACAGGTTGATCGCGCCCCCGATGGTCTGCGGTCCGTATTGAATCGCCGCAGGCCCCTTGAACACCTCTACGCCCGTCATGCGTTGGGTGAGCGGAAAGTAGTACGCGGCCGGTGCGGCATATGGCGCGGGTCCAAACAGCACACCGTCTTCCATCAGCGTGACTTTTTGGCTGCGATCCGAGTTGCCGCCGCGGATGCCGATATTCGGGCGCAGGCCGAATCCATCCTCACCGCGTACATACACCCCTGGCACCCCGTTCAGGATTCGGTGGATATTGGCGTAGTCGAATGCCTCCAGCGTGTCTTCATCGACCAGGTGCGCGGAACCCGTGGCCCGCTGGAGGGCCTCGGTCGTCCCGAAAATGGTCATGTGCTGGAGCTCGACCGGGGTCGCATCACCAGGTGCCTCACCTTCGGGGCCCTGGCTCCATACGGTGAGTGGCAGCAAAGCTGCTGCAAGCAGCAGCAGTCGGGCAATTGAATTCATGCAATCTCCGGAGTTGTTCGCTGTCGAGTCAGCGTGGAGTCTGGTCGCGCTCGTCCGTCGCGAGAAATCTGTCCTGCACAGCCGGTGTCGCAACCGCGCAATAGGCGCTGCGCCCAAACAGGGCGTAGCGGAGCCGCCCGATCAACCGGTAAACCGCGTCGCGAACAGGCCGCGGAATCATCAGGCATACGGCCAGCCAACGCCACGGCGGGCGCAGCTGCCGGGCAATGCGCAAGACGGCATCGGAGCGCGCATGCACACCCTCTGAATCCACCAGGTAAACCGTGTTCAGCTGGTCCACGTCCAGCGCGCCCTTCGCCTGCTCCTGTGCCCAGCCCGACTGGAGTGGCGCAAATCGAAAGTCCGGTCGGACTTCATGGCGTAGCACGAACCGGACGCTGGCATTGCAAAGCCCGCAATGGCCGTCAAACAGAATGACCGGGTGCCGGCCTGGATCATCCATCCGCATCGACAGACTGACCACGCGGCGCCGCCAGGCGCAGCCGAGGGTGCGTCCGTGGTGCGGTCGTGGGCGCTGGGGTAATCCAGTCGGCCACTCCGAGCCCATCGCGAACCTGTGCCAGGTCGGCGTCGGGATGAATCATGCGCTGGGCAGGACGGGCGTTGAGTGACACCCAGGAATCGGCAAACACCTGCACCGGACCGATGCCCCGGGCATTGAAATCGTCCCGGATGCGGTGTGCCAATTGCAGGATCATGTCAGGTTGACCCGCCATCTCCCGGTATTGCATTTCCGTCAGGTAGTCATACGGAGAAACGACCTGCACCCCGCCCTGACGATCCACGACCCGATAAGCCAGCGAGCCGGACTTTTCACGCAGCATGACCCGCCAGGAAAACCGCATTCCCTGCTCATGCCAAAGCACGGTACCGGGATAAATCCAGTGGCGCAGCGGCATCAGAAACTGCAGCAGACAGAAACCCAGCAGGCACCAGGCGATGGAGGACTGGAGCGGGGTCGCGGCAGTGCGTGGGCCGCCAGCGGCTGCGGCACTGCCCCCCTGCCCGCCCCTTAACCGCCCCAGCAGACGACGTGGCCAGTCTGCGTCAAAAAACACCAGTACGGACAACACCATGATGAAGGGGAACAAGCCGATGCTGAAGAACAGGTGCGTGAGCACATGAAACAGCACAATGAGCGCAAACGCCCATGGCCGCGTCCGACGCCACAACATGAATCCGATGATGCTGACATCAAAGAAGAAAGCGAACCAGGAAAAGGCGTAGTGAATCCAGACCTCATCCAATAGCCAGCCGATGAGCGGCATGCCTTCCAACGGCGGCAGCCAGATATTCAGTGGCTGCGCATGGAGCAGCCAGTCGCTTTCAAATTTGGCCCAGCCTGCGTAGAAATAAAGCAGTCCGACCTGAAAACGCAGCCACCAGGTCTGCCACGCCGGCAGGCTACTGGCGCGCAGCGCTGGACGACGCCAGGCATCGAGCGACCAGGCGCGATGCGGTGACAGCCAGCAAAGAATGAATGCAAGCAGAATCACCAGGTAGTGATGATTCAGGTAGGTGGTCACATCCATGAGTTCTGCGTAGCAGAACAACACCACAAAGGCGATGACAGCGACCCGATAAAACAGCCCCAGCGCAATGCAAAGCGCTGAGACGGCAATGCCCGCAAAGAGCGTGTAAAGCGCCCAACGCTCGGGGACCACCACCCAGCCGAAGCCCCAGTACTTGAAATGAAAGCTGGGCTCGACGTACAGCCGTTCGACCCAGCCAAGGGACACAAAGCGCAGCGTACCGACGCACAGCAGCAGACCAAACAACACACGGAACGCAGCCAGCGCTGCGATATCCCGCGGTTGATTCGCCGCCACCCGCAGACGGCGCCAGCGCGACGGCACCGTCTGCGGGTGAGCGTCAACAGGCTGGTGGCTAGTCATTGTCTCCGGCTGCGCGATCCGGGGTTGCCAGTGACAGCGCACTCACCACCTCAGTCCTGAACGTGTCCATCGCATCCTGGATGGCTCCATGCAGGGCACAGGCCGACGGCTCGCCGGTGGCATTGGCCGAGGCATTGGTGCAGGCAGTGGCGTCGTCAATCGACTCAACCTCGGTTTCGAAGTCCGGGCTGATTTCGGTGTCGATGTGCGTCAGCGTGATGTCCAGCCGGGTCAACAGCTTGTCTGCGATGTCCTGTCGATCGATGCCTCGAAGCAAGTCGTTGACACCCGTGCCGCCTCCGAGCCCCGTGAACACGTCACGAAACATCTGCACGTTGGCACGTAAGGAGGGTGTGGAGGCACGTGCGTAGGGATGCTCCACACGCGAGACATCGTTGCCGGAGCACACCAGTCCAGTGGCGCCGATCCCGGTTGGGCAGGCGATCTTGCGATCCTTGGTCTCCTTCTCTACGTAGAACAGCGATGTAGACAAGGCGTCCAGTGCATCCTGCGGCGTCATGTAGACATCACTACCCGCACCCGCCTGCGACCACTGCGCCAGGAAGTTGCCCTGATCGGTCTCCCAGGCGTCGCGAAGCTCCTCCGCGCGGGCCGCGACGAACGCAGCAACCGCGGCCGCGTAATCAGCCCGAGCCTGGGCGACATCTACGCCGCTATCCGGAGGGCAGGCGCTGTTTTCACCCTCGACATACAGCAGATATTCCACGGCGCCGAGCCCCATGGCGTCGATGCGCGTCGTGGCGTTGACCTCGTCACCCGCAAAAGCCGAGCGATCCACAGCACAGGCATTGAATGCCGGGTACGCGTAGATCAGGTCACGCAAATCCTGGCCGCCGGCCTCGTCTGACGGAGCAGCCGGCCCCACCGCGACCACTTCAACACGCTCGAACTGCGCCATGGCGTCCTGCCAGGCGGCCTGCGCGGTCTGACGCGCAGCGGTATCGCCCGGGTCAGCTGCATGTGCAGCCATCGCTGTGTTGAGTTCACCTGCCTCGGTCGCAAAATCACGCAGCGTCGGCAGAATGACCGACGTCCCGAGATCAGCCAGCACGGCACGTCGGGCCTCATCACCCAGCATGACACCCGCACCCTCGCCGCTGCCCCCGCTGCCCCCGCCTCCGCAGGCCGCCAGCGTAGCCGCCAATCCGACGGCAAGCCCGCGACGCAACGCCGACATCACCAAGCCTCCAGGTTGGCCTGGCTAAAGCCATAGCTTGTGCCGATGAGGCTCCGGGCCTCGAGCAAGTCCTGGCGGTAGCTGGGGTCGTTGGTCAGAGCCGGCTGGTCATCCAGCAAGGCATGCAGATCGGCAAATCTCGAACCGACATTCATCGGCGAGGCCGGGTTGAACTGTAGACCCAGCGCAAATCCCTTCATCTCGGCCCAGGCCTTGGCCAGATCCGCCAGGCCGGCGGACGCGTTGGCTTCGCGTTCGGCCATGGCATCGAGCACATCATTAATGTAGTGAACAATTGTCGCAGCAATGGCCTGCTCCCAGGCACTCACGGCGTTGTCACGCGCCGTCAGCAAGGCAGCTTGTTGCTCGCTGCTCATGTCGTCGAAACCCACGGCGCTGGTAGTGATGATGGCCCGCCCGGTCAGGAACGCTTCGAAGGCTGCTGTGGTCAGGTCAGTAGGGCTGGAGGGATCCGCGCCCACATCACGCTTGGCAGCATTCGTGGACGCCGCGAAATTGTGCTCGGACAGCACGTCGATGAATCCATCATTGTTGTCGTCAACCACGCCGTCGCGGTTCACTTCGTCGCTACGATCCGCGTACCGGCGTGCCGCCCCGAAGTAGCCAAAGCCCTCATCCCACTGGTGTTCCAGCGAGGAGTACGGGTTACTGCCGGCCTGATCGGCAGATGCCAGCAGCCCTTTTCCGGGCGTGGTGGGGTCATTGTCGAGGTAGTCATCCGTGCCCTGGGCGAACACCACGGCGCCCAGCAGAAACTTCTGGATGTACTGGGCGTAGTCAATTCCGGTCGTTGACACGTAATGCGGCTCACCCGGTGCATTGGTTCCCTGCTCGGCCTGGTTGGACACTGCGGTTATCAGCTCACGCAGAAAATCCTCGGCACTGGTCTGACCCGTCACGCCCTGGAATTCAGTGTTCCAGTCTTTCCAGTCCGTAACCGTATCGTTGCCGGCGAATTTCTCCTTGAGATGCTTGGTGCCACAGAGTTCACCCAGGGTATCGACAGCCTCAGGGACAGGCAGCGTCGTCCCGAGCACGGTTTGCGTGTTCTCGGCTGCAATGGTCCCGGCGATGGTGTCATCAAAGTACGGCACCGACGCGCCACGGTATTCGCTGCCGCTGATCTCGCTGGCATCCCGGACCGCGTTGTCCAAGGCGATGATGAGCGTCTGGCGACAGACCTGCCCCTGATAGTTGACGCTCGATGTCCCCGCCTCGAACCGGGATTCGAAGCTGTAGGTGGCTGGCACGGCCAAGTCATCCGAAGTCACCGTGACGGTGCCATCAGTGTCACTGCAGGCGGCTAGTAGCGCCAGGCTACCCAGACCGGCTGCAATCGGAGCAAGCGTACGTCGCGTCATGTCGTCATCCTGTTGTTCAAATCATGCCGGGCCACGAGACTGCAGCCGAGCGGCGCGCAGTGTAACAAATGAGAATCGTTTGTATTCTTGATGAAGAACTCAGTTACAGCGGCGATACAGCCAGGGCTGGTTCCGTGGCCCAACATGTCTCAACATGTCGCAGGTTCGACGCCCAACAATTCGGCATGCGACCGGCATGCGACTTGAATGCGCGACGCCTCATCCCTACCTATGCAGGCGCTCGCCAGGTGGCGACGTGGCGATGCCCGGGGGAGCCGCCACTGCCTGCGACTTGTCGCTGCAGCGGCCTGGAGGTTGGGCAGCTGTCACCCGGACAGACCTCGCACGACTCAATGAGACCAACATGACCCATCACGCTGTCATCAACGCCCTGCGCGAGGCCGTTGAAGCCCGCATTCTTGGCCAGACCCACCTGGTCGAACGCATCCTTATTGCCTTGTTGGCCGATGGCCATCTGCTGGTAGAGGGCGCGCCCGGACTGGCCAAAACCACTGCCATCAAGACGCTGTCCGACCACCTGGAGGCGGATTTTCACCGTCTCCAATTCACCCCGGACCTGCTGCCTTCCGACCTGGTCGGTACCGAGATCTACCGACCCGAACAAGGACGGTTCGAGTTCCGCCATGGACCGATGTTCCACAATCTGCTGTTGGCTGATGAGATCAACCGGGCCCCCGCCAAGGTGCAGTCAGCCCTGCTCGAAGCCATGGCCGAGCGACAGGTCACCGTGGGTCAGACCACCTACGCCCTACCGGATTTGTTCCTGGTCATGGCGACGCAGAACCCGATCGAGCAGGAAGGCACCTATCGGCTCCCCGAGGCACAGCTCGATCGCTTTCTGATGTACGTAAAGGTCGGCTACCCGGACGCCGCCACCGAACGGGATATTCTGCGGCTAAGCCGGACAACCGACCGCAGCACCGCACAGCCCGTCCCGACAACACGGGTGGATCAGGCAGCCGTCATGGGCATGCGGGCAGACTGTCTGAACCTGCACCTGGATGAGGCGGTTGAGACTTACATTGTTCAGCTCGTCCAGGCCACGCGCACACCCGCTCACTACGGCGATGATCTGGCCCGGTGGATCGAATTTGGTGTCAGCCCGCGCGGCACACTGGGGCTGGAACGCTGCGCCCGGGCCCATGCCTGGCTGCGCGACCGGGACTATGTCTCACCGGACGACGTGCAGGCCATTGCGGCGGACGTACTACGCCACCGCATCTTGCTGAGCTTTGAGGCCGAGGCCGATGGCGTAAACAGCGATGTGGTCGTCGATCACCTGCTCGAGCGCGTGCCGGTCGCCTGACGCCATGACATCGCCGACGCGTATCGACATGGCAGACCTGACCGCCCTGCGCCAGGCAGCCGCTGTGCTGGACCTGTCCTCACGGCCTCGGGTCATGACAGATCTCGCAGGCGCACATGCCTCCGGGTTTCGGGGTCGGGGCATGGAATTCGACGACTACCGGGTCTACCAGCCCGGCGACGATTTGCGGGCCATGGACTGGCGGGTCACAGCGCGTACGGGCACGCCCCATGTGCGGCTCTACCAGGAGGAGCGCGAGCGCCCCGTCATGCTGTGCGTCGATTTGCGGCCGGCCATGTGGTTCGCCACCCGTGGACGGTTCAAAGCGGTGATCGCGGCCGAAGCCGCAGCCCTTTGCGGCTGGGCAGCGCTGGAAAATCGCGACCGCGTGGGCGGGCTGAGTTTCGACGGCGACCACCACAGCGAGGTCCGACCGGGTGGCCAACGACGCCTGCTGCAATGGCTGCACACGCTGTCCACGTATCAGCCGATGGAGGCTGCCCCGCGGGACGACGCCCTGCTCCAATTGCTCAGGCGACTGCTCCGGACCGCCCGGCCCGGCACGCTGGTGGGTTTATTCAGCGATTTCCGACAACTTGGGGCAACCGAGTCCGCCTTGCTGCGAAAACTGGGGCAGCGCGTGGAACTCATCCTGGGTTTTGTGGTCGACCCCATCGAACAGCGCCTGCCGCCCGCGGGCCGCTATCCGTTGGCGGACGACAGCGGGCAGATCCGCTGGATCGATACGGCAGACCCCGCGCACCGCCGACGCTGGGCAGCCCAGTACAGCGAACGCCGCACCAACGCCGAATCCCTGGCCAGGGCCAGTCGCGCCCATTGGGTGGAACTGACAACCGATGGCGAGCCGCTGGTGGCCTTGTCGTCTGCTCTCGGCCGCCGCCGACGCGCGGCGTAATTCCATGACGCCTGGAGCCGACGCCGATCCGCTGGCCGAATTGCGGGACCTGCATCTGCCGCCCGACCCAGGCTGGTGGCCGCTGGCACCCGGGTGGTGGTTGGTCGCCCTGCTCACCGTGCTGACCCTTGTGGGCCTGGTCTGGCTGATCCGCCACTGGCGGCGGCCAACCCCCCGGCGCGTAGCGCTCCAGGAACTCAAGGCGTTGCAGGCGCAGCAACAAACTGCCGAGTTTCCGGACCGCTTGGCCGCGTGGTGGCGCCGATGCGCAATCGCACGCGACGGCCAGCAAGTCGCGGGACTCACGGGTGAGCGCTGGCACAGACAGCTCCAGCAAGCCGGCCCCGGCGTCGATATCACCCCGGTGTACCGGGTCTTGTTCGAACAGCGATACCAGGCACGCCGGGCGATCGACTGCGACCGCGAAACCCTGCTGGCGATCAGCAAGCGCTGGGCGCGGGAGGCACTCAAATGATCCAGCTGCTCTGGCCCTGGCTGCTGGCTGCGCTGCCGTTTCCCTGGTTCATGCTGCGCTGGATGCCGGCCATGGACAGCGGCCAACCGGTCCGTTTACCGATTTATGGCGAGCTGTCCCAGGCAGCCGCCGCTGGCACGCACACGCGCCGAATGCCCGGTCTGCGTCCATTCATCGCCGGCCTTATCTGGGTGCTGCTGGTCGCGGCTGCCTGCCGCCCCGTCTGGCTGGGCGACCCCATCCAGCTTCCGACCAGTGGCCGTGACTTGATGCTGGCGGTTGACGTGTCGGGCTCGATGGAAGAAGCCGATATGGAAATCGCCGGCCAGCGGGTCAACCGGCTCAAAGCGGTGCAGGCGGTGGCCACAGATTTTATCGAGCGGCGCATCGGGGACCGTGTGGGCCTCATTCTCTTCGGCGACCGCGCCTATGTGTATTCCCCGCTCAGCCTGGACCGCGACACTGTCGCCACCCTGTTGGGCGATGCGTTGGTCGGCTTGGCCGGACAAAAAACCGCGATCGGTGACGCCATCGGACTGGCCGCCAAGCGGCTCCAGGACAGTCCATCGGACGAACGCGTGCTGGTGCTGCTGACCGATGGCGTCAATACGGCAGGCGAACTGGACCCCGACAAGGCCGCTGAGCTGGCCGCAACGCTGGGCATTCGCATACACACCATCGGATTCGGCGGAGGCAGCCGCTCACTGAGTGGTTTTTTTCAGATCCAGCAGGCGCAGATTGACGAACGCCAACTCCAGCAGATTGCCGAACAGACCGGCGGCCGCTACTTCCGGGCACGGGATACGGCGGAGTTGGTCGCCATCTACCAACTGCTCGATGACATCGAACCGGTTGAAGTCGACGCCCTCAGCGTCCGCCCGCAGGATGAGCTTTATCCATGGCCACTGGCTGCCGCCGGCCTGTTGGCGGTGTTTCTGGTGATGTCGGCCCACCCCTGGTGGCGCAGGGAGACGCCGGCATGACCCTGCTCGATGATCTGCTGTTCCTGCGACCCTGGTGGCTGCTCGCACTTCTCCCCTGGTCATGCTGGATGATTGTCAGTCGAATGCGTCCTACGCCTGACCGGCATTGGTCGCAAGTCATGGACCCTGTACTTCTCGACGCCCTGACGGCAGGCCGCACCGACGCCCGCCCCGGCTGGCTGGATCGCAGCCCCCGCCTCACACTGCGCCTGGCTGCACTACTCGGGATCGTCGCGCTCGCAGGACCCAGTTGGCGGGATCTGCCAACCCCGGTGTATCAGGCGGACTCGGCCCGGGTGCTGGTTCTGGACCTGTCCCAGTCCATGAACGCCCAGGATTTGCCGCCCAGCCGGTTGGCGAGAGCCCGATTCGCGGCGCTGGACCTGATCGACTCGGCCCGCGATGGCCGCCTCGCCGTCGTAGCCTTTGCCGGAACGGCCCATGCTGTCGTTCCGCTGACCACGGATCACCGCACGGCCGCTCATCTGATCGGCACGCTCTCACCCGATCTCATGCCCGTCCCAGGAAGTGCCATTGCCGCCGGCCTGCGACAGGCCAAAACCCTGCTGGAGCAGGGCCAGGCTCCATCCGGCGACGTCATCCTGCTCACGGATTCCGCACCAGACCCTGCGGCTGAGGACGCAGCCGCGGCGCTGGCACGAGCCGGCTATCGATTGAGCATCGTGGGCTTTGGCACCGAGGAAGGCGCGCCGATTCCCCGCGACCAGGGGGGCTGGGTGCATGACCGTTCCGGACGGATGACCCTGGCCCGACTCGATGAATCCGCCCTGCAGGCACTGGCCGCAGTCGGCGGAGGCCGGTATCGGCGCCTACCGAACGAAGCCCTGTCCTTACAGCAACTCGGCCTCAGCCATCACGCACAGGGTGCACTGGATTCACCGGGTCCGGACGATGCAAATCAGCGGGAAGATGCCGGCCCCTGGCTGCTGCTGCTCATCCTGCCTTTGACCCTCTGGGGCTTTCGCAGTGGCGCGCCCTGGTTCGCGATGTGTCTGGTCACTCTCACTTATTCCGACCCCAGCCTGGCCATCGGGCCGGACTGGCTGTGGCGCAACGCGGACCAACGAGGGCATGCACGTCTTGAGAATGGCCAGGCTGAACAGGCCCTCGAGAACTTCAACAACCCGCGCTGGCGAGGCGTCGCCGCCTATCGCGCAGGGGACTATGACGCAGCCACTCAGGCCTTCTCCGCCCCCGAGTCAGCCGATGAGGCATACAACCTGGGCAATGCCCTGGCGCGGTCGGGCGATTTAAGCGCTGCGATCGACGCCTACGCCGATGCATTGGCGCTGGACCCGCAGCACGAAGACGCCGCGTTCAACAAGGCACTGGTTGAGCGCCTGCAGCAGCAATCCTCTGACCAATCGCCCTCCGACCCCTCCGAGAACACGCAGGAGTCCGATCAATCCAACGAACCGGGCGAGTCATCGCCGCCTGACGGATCCGACGATCAGCAAGCCGGCGAAAACCCGCCCGAAGCGTCGCCACCCGGGTCGCAAAACAACGCCCCAGACGGTCAGACCGAGGACGACGCGACTCGCTCCGACGACCCTGGCGCCCCCCAGAACGCAGAGTCGGATGCGTCGAACCCCGATGAGGCCGCCTCGCCTGGCGACGACAGCACGGACGAGACCGCTACGCAGGCACAACGAGACCCTGCAACAGAGGCCGAGCAGGCAGCCGTCCAGCAATGGCTACGCCGAGTTCCGGATGATCCTGGTGGCCTGTTACGCAACAAATTCCTGCTGGAACAACAGCGTCGAGAAGCACGACGCCAACGTGAAGCCCATGAGTAGACAGACCCTCCTGCAGCCCTGGCACCTGGCGGCGCGACCTGCGCTGCTCACGGTGCTGCTCAGCCTGCTTCCCACGCTGGCAGCGGCCGCTGTGAGCGCCACCGTGGACCGCAATCCCGTCATGGTCGGCGAGACATTCAATCTGACGGTGCGTGCAACGGAGGACACGGGCGGCGCCCCCGACTGGTCCCCCCTGGAGGCCCGGTTCCGGGTGTTGAACACCGTCAGCGGTTCGGAGTATCGGCTGGTCAACGGTCGCGCCTCACAAAGCCGGCACTGGACCGTCACACTGGCCGTGACACAACCGGGGGACGCTGAGATTCCCCCGATTACCGTAGGCACCCAGTCCACGGCCCCGGTCCCGCTCACCGTAGTCGCACCGGATGCTGGCAATGGTCCCCGCGACGCGTTTGTGGAGTTCGAGGCCGAGCGGACGTCGGTGTATGTGCAGGAGCAGCTTCTGCTCACCGTACGCCTTTATGTCAGCGGTGATCTGGTCTCGGGTCAGCTCGGTGAACCCAGCGCGCCACAGGCTGTCATCGAGCAAATCGGCGAGCAGAGCGAGTCACGCGCGATCCGGGATGGCCAGCGTTATCACCTCTTCGAACGGCGCTATGTGCTCTTCGCCGAGCAACCCGGCCCCCTCACGGTCGCCCCGCCCCAGTTCACCGGCGAGATCTCCACCGGGCGGCGGCGGTCATCCATGTTCAACCTGGGCCAGTTTGCTGGCCAGACCCGGCAAATCTTCGCTGAAGGCGATCCGGTGACGCTGCAAATCAAGCCACCCCCTGCCGACTGGACAGGCCCGTGGCTGCCGGCGTCCGGCGTCGAACTCGAACAATCCCTGGTCCCGAACAGTGGCCCATTCGTCGCGGGTGAACCCTTTAGCCGCGTCACGGAACTGGTCATCGATGGTCAGCTTCACACGCAAATCGATCCCTTGACGCCCGAACAGCCGGAAGGCGTCCAGGCCTATGGCGAGCCCGCGAGCACCGAGACCAGCGAATCTCGCAACGGCGTGCGGGCTCGATTGGCCCAGCAATGGGCGCTGATTGCCAACCAGGCCGGCGAGCTCGTCCTGCCCGAGGTCCGCCTGCGCTGGTGGGATACCCGCAGCGATCAGGCCAGGGAAACGGTGATTCCTGAGCGCCGCATCACCATCGACCCGGGCGCGATACCCCGGGGACAACCGGAACGGCCCGCCACAGGTGCAAACGGCCTCACCCCGGATCCTGTGGTCAAGCCGACACCGCCGCAGCGCGTTGTGGATGCCGGTCTCTGGCCCTGGCTGGCCCTCGTCCTGGGCCTTGGCTGGCTGCTCACTGCTGCCGCCTGGCTGGTCTCAGCTGGGCGTCGGTCGTCTGCCAACAGTCGCAAGCCTGCCGAGCGCAAGGTGGTCTCCCTGCAGGCATTGCTCGCCGCGGTGGAATCCGGTCATCCGGCCGCTGCCCGCAAGGCGCTCCTGGCCTGGGGGCAACAGCGCCATGCGCCGCTGCCGGTGCGCTCGCTGGAGGAGCTGGCTCGCAGAGAAGCCGCCCCCGGGCTGGCGGAGGCCCTGGCAGAGCTCGATGCAGCCCTGTACAGCGGACCGCACGCCCCTGCCTGGTCTGCGGATCAACTGCGTCGCTGTCTGCGTCAGTTGCCACGGCAGCCCGCCGCCCCAGAGCAGGCCGTTGGCCTGCCCCCGCTTTACCCCCAATCGGCATCCTCGACAGGCGTTTAAGGCTGCGGGCAGACGCCCCGCCTACGACAGGAGACGCGCCGAAAAAAATGTGGCAGTCTTGTTGCAAAGAGGCCTTGCAAGCATTTCGTCACTGCATAAACGGACGGACCGCACAAAAAAAACCCCCGAACGCTTTTGTCCGAGGGCAACAAGTCGCCTGATTGGGTGCTCGCCCGTCAGGCTGACTCCATGGAAGTTGGGACCGCCGCTTTGTGCTCAGTCATCTTGTAGATGCCTGAAGCGACGAAAAAGTTGCACGAGACCACTTAAACGGATTCCGCAGCCAAAAGCGGACATCTCGACTGAGACCCGGTTCGCCTCGCGGCACCGGGTTTTCTTTTGCCCCGTGGTCGACTTTGCGGGGTGCATTCCCGGGTAGCCGTC
Organism: Pseudomonadota bacterium; assembly: GCA_036156195.1. GTDB lineage: Bacteria > Pseudomonadota > Gammaproteobacteria > Nevskiales > OUC007 > Abyssibacter. The sequence continues at coordinate 360,789 of JAYZUZ010000012.1, forward strand.
GCCACCCGCAACCCGTGGGCCGATTATCCCACATCGGTGTACACTGCGAAGCATCGATGCATGACGATGCTTCAATCTATGTGGCGTTGTCTGACATCAAAACAAGAAGAGCCGATGAATAAAGGAGTCGGTCCATGCTTGGTCAGTTGCAGGTACGAGGAGCGGTGTACTGCCGCGCAGGTCCGGAACCGCGGAGGCGTTGGCCCTGTGCCGCCAACGCTTGCAACACTATGCGGCCGAGCCCGCACGCTGGCCGACCACGGCCCCATGTTGTCCGCTGACCTCAACAGGGCCGGGCCGGCGGGCCACCCACCGGTGCCCCGCCTGCTCGAGGAGACCGTCGGGTGAACCGTCGGCCCACTCTCCGCTCGGCACGTCAGACCATTGCTGCAACCGCAGCGCTGATCGCCCTGACGGGCCTGATTCTCCTCGGAATAGAACACCATGACCTGACCGATGCACTGGAGCGCAACGGATTCGCACAGGCCGCGTTGCTTGCCGAGAACCTGCAAGCTGCAGTTGTCTCCGAGAACGCCAGCGAGGCAGCAACACTGCTGGCAAGCCTGTCCCACGTCACCAGTGTCCAGGGCGCCGCTGTTTTCTCCGCCGACGGCTATCTGGCGCAGTGGGGAGACGTCAGCACGGCACCAACGTCGCTCAATGTCCCGCCAGGTCAGCGTCCCCGGCTTGAACACGGCCTGGAGGCATTGCACGTGTTTCAGCCGATCGTGGTCGACAACCGCGCATACGGGTATCTCTGGCTTGGGTTGAGCAAGCGCCCCCTCTACGCCGCCATGACCAGCTTCGCCCTGGCCGCGACCCTCACGGGCGTACTCAGCCTGCTCATCGTCGCCAGAATGACCCGTCGGCTTGCACAACAGGTCGACCAGGCCAGACTCGACGTGAACTACCTGTCGCACATCGACCCGGTCACGGAGGCGCCCAATCGGCAGTCATTCGACCAGGACTTCCAGGCCACCCTGCGCAACCAGCGCAACGTCCTGCTGGCCATTCTCGATCTCGATGATTTCAAGCTGGTCAACAATACCCACGGCCACCTGGTGGGAAACCAACTGCTCAAGGCCGTGGCCCACCGACTCATCGAGTTCGGACGGCAAGCAGAAGCCTCGGTGTACCACCTTGGCAGCGACGAATTTGCAGTCGTGTTCTCCGGAGGCGTCCACCGGGCCCGAATGCAGGAATGCCTCAACGCATTGCAAACGACCATCAGCCAGCGCATCGAAGTCATTGACCGCCGCTTTGAGTTGCGCGCCACCATTGGCGCATCGCTTTATCCCAGCGATGGTCGCTCCGCCCATGCCCTGTTCCGTAAGGCCGACACCGCCCTGCACGAAGCCAAGCGGGTCGACCGGGGCGGCATCATGTGTTTCAACGAGCAAATGGCGCAGGCCATTGCAACGCGGCAATCCCTGATTGCGGATCTGCGACACGCTCTGGATCACGACGGCCTCGAGCTTTGCTTTCAGCCCATCGTCGACACCCGGACCGGATGCGTGACCAGCTGCGAGGCGCTGACGCGCTGGCACCATCCCTCACGTGGGCCCTTGTCGCCTGCCGTGTTCATCCCGCTCGCGGAGGAAGCCGGCCTCATTGGTCGCCTGGGCCTTTGGTCGGTGCGCGAAGGCTGCCGGATCGCACGCATGTGGGAGCGCAAGCATGGGCTGACCATTCAGATGGGCGTGAACATTTCCATTCTGCAGCTTCAGGACGATGCCTTTATCGAAGAACTCCCGCGAGTGCTAGCCGCAGAACACCGCGCTGCCGATGACCTGAAGCTGGAGGTCACGGAAAGTGTGCTCGCAGGCTCTTTTGATCGCATGGGCGAGATGCTGCTCCGTTTGCGCAGCCTTGGCGTGAAGATCTCGCTGGATGATTTCGGCACCGGTTATTCCTCGCTGGCCTACCTGCCCAACCTGCCGATTCAGCAACTCAAGATCGATAAGAGTTTTGTCGATCGCGTACCCGGCCCGGACGAGGCCGTTATCCAGGCGATTGTGACGCTGGCGACTCATTATCAGATGGATGTTGTCGCAGAGGGCATCGAAACGGCCGAACAGGCGCGGCTGCTCACGCGTGCGGGCTGTCGCCACCTGCAGGGGTTTTACTTCTCACCCGCCATCCCCGCGGATCAGTTCCCTGCAGCCTGTGCCCAGATTGTTCAGCAGCGTGATCAGTACCTGATAGCGCCGGCGGCAGATACGGTTTAGCGCCCGCTCCGGGACATCACTGGCTTGATTCACAGGGGAGCGCGATGGGACACTCCGGCGCCCGCCCCGGACTTGATCGGGCGCGCCCGCCAGGGCTTGCGCCGCCCCGGGCATGATTACACAGCGCCTGGCGGCTCCAATCCAGGCGATGCATAGCGCGGGCCCGAGCGGTCTGCCAGTCGATTTTTCCAGAAGGACAAGGAACTTATGAGCAATTACACACAAGCGGGTGGTCTGCAGGTTGATCGCGGCCTCAAGGCCCTCATCGATGAAAAAATCTGCCCTGGCACCGGTGTCACCCCTGAGCAGTTCTGGAGCGGACTGGAGTCCATCGTCAAGACTTTTGCGCCGCGCAACCGCGCCCTGCTCGAAACGCGCGAAGCCTTGCAGGCCAAGATTAACGACTGGCACTTGCAGCGCCGCGGGCAGGCACATGACGCCGCTGCCTACAAGGCATTTCTGGAGGAGATCGGTTATCTCCTGCCGGAACCGGAGGCCTTCAAGGTCAGCACCCAGAATGTGGACACCGAGATCGCAGCGCAGGCCGGCCCGCAGCTGGTCGTGCCCGTCAAGAATGCGCGCTACGCGTTGAACGCCGCCAATGCGCGTTGGGGTAGTCTGTACGACGCTTTGTACGGTTCGGATGCCATTTCCGAAGAAGGTGGCGCTGAACGGGGTGGCGCCTACAACCCCGTGCGCGGTAACAAGGTGATCGAGTTCGCGCGCAAACACCTGGACATCGTCGCGCCGCTGGCCAGCGGCAGCCACGTGGGCTCAACGGCCTACCGCATCGTCGATGGAGCGCTCGCGGTCACCACGGCCGAGGGCGAATCCGTCGCCCTGGCGCAGCCCGAGCGTTTCGTCGGCTACAACGGCGCCCCCGAAGCACCCACTGCGGTGCTGCTCAAGAACAACGGCCTGCACGTCGAGATTCAGATTGATGCAGACAGCCCCATCGGTCAGACCGATGCCGCAGGCGTGAAAGACCTGTTGGTGGAGGCGGCCGTGACGACCATCATGGATTGCGAAGACTCCGTCGCAGCCGTGGACGCCGAGGACAAGATCGAGGTCTACGGCAACTGGCTGGGACTGATGAAGGGAGACTTGTCCACTGCTTTGCAAAAGGGTGGCAAGACCATCACACGCACACTCAACGGCGACCGCTTCTATACCGCAGCCGATGGCAGCGAACTCCGTCTGCATGGTCGCAGCCTGCTGTTCGTGCGCAATGTGGGTCATCTGATGACCAACCCGGCCATTCTCGACGCCGAAGGCAACGAAATTTTTGAAGGCATCATGGACGGCATGGTCACCTCGCTGGCCGCCATGCACGATCTAAAGGCCGATAAGAGCGACCCCGCACACAAGGGCAATTCGCGCACGGGTTCGGTGTATATCGTCAAACCGAAGATGCACGGCCCCGAAGAAGTGGCCTACGCCAACGACCTCTTTGCCGCCATCGAAGACGCCCTGGGTCTGGATCGCCACACGCTGAAGATCGGCATCATGGATGAGGAACGCCGGACGACGGTCAACCTCGCTGCGTGCATTGCCCAGGCCAAGGAACGCTGCGTGTTCATCAACACCGGCTTCCTGGACCGCACCGGCGACGAGATCCACACCTCCATGGAAGCCGGCCCCTTCATCGCGAAGACCAAGATGAAGGCCCAGCCATGGATCAAGGCCTACGAAGACTGGAACGTGGATGTCGGCATCCGCTGCGGCCTGTCAGGCAAGGCCCAGATCGGCAAGGGCATGTGGCCCATGCCGGACGAGATGGCGGCCATGCTGGAGCAGAAGATTGGCCACCCCAAGGCAGGTGCGACGACGGCCTGGGTGCCCTCCCCCACGGGTGCAACCCTGCATAGCATCCACTACCACCACGTCAGCGTTTTTGACCGCATCGAAGAGCTGAGCCAGCGTGAGCACGCCAGCCTGGACGACATCCTGACGATCCCATTGCTGCGTGACGAACAGCCGTCAGCCGAAGAGATCCAGCACGAACTGGATAACAACTGCCAGGGCATTCTTGGCTACGTGGTGCGGTGGATCGACGCGGGTGTGGGCTGCTCCAAGGTGCCTGATATCAACGACATCGGCCTCATGGAAGACCGTGCCACGCTGCGCATCTCCAGCCAGCACATTGCCAACTGGCTGCATCACGGCCTCTGCACACGCGAACAGGTCGAAGAGACGCTCAAGCGGATGGCCCAGGTGGTGGATCGCCAGAACAGCGGTGATCCCAGCTACAGCCCCATGGCACCGGGTTTCGACGGCATTGCCTTTGCGGCCTCCGCCGCACTGATCTTTGAAGGCACGACGCAGCCCAGCGGTTACACCGAACCGCTGCTGCACAGCTACCGGCTGAAGAAAAAGGCCGCTGCCTGAATTCAGCAGACCGGCCGTTAGAACAAAAAACGCCGCATCCGGTGGGATGCGGCGTTTTTGTCTCTGCCCCCGTGACGCGAGGCCCGCGGGTTAACCGCGTTCGGGAAAGTGTTCCTCGATAAGCTGCAAGACCTTGCTGGCCGTGAGGGGTTTGTTTGAGAACGCGCCGATCGTGCTGCGTTTGCGCGCCAATTCAGCATCCTCCGGATTTAGCGAGGTTGTGAGCATCATGACCACCACGCCACGGCGGCGCTCGGCAGGGAGCTGCTCATAGGCGTCCAGAAACTCCCAGCCACTCATAACGGGCATGTTGATATCCAGGCAGATCAAGTCGGGGGATGGGTACCGCCCGTCCGCATCTGGCGTGAGCAGATAGTCCAATGCCTCCTGGCCGTTGAGCCGCTCGGTGATGCGCTCGGCAATGGCCATGTCTTCCAGGACCGCACGGTGCAGGAAATTGTCCGCTTCGTTGTCGTCCACCAGCAGGACTTCTTGCAACGATTTGTTCATGTTCGAATCTCTTTCAGACAGATGCAGAACCGGGACCCGCCCATCGGGCTGTCCTCCACCCAGATTCTGCCGTGGTGCATGTCGACGATCTTGCGGCAATGCGCCAAGCCAATGCCCGTGCCTTCGTACTCGGCGCGATTATGAAGGCGTTGAAAGATCATAAACACCTTTTCGCGATGCGACGGCGCGATCCCGATGCCGTTGTCGTCAACGGTGAGCAGCCAGCCATCCTCCAGACGACGGCTGTTCACCTCGATCCGTGGAGAGACGTCGGAGCGACGGAATTTGATCGCGTTTGCAATCAGATTCTGGAACAGCAGCCGAATCTCCACCGCATAAACCCGCACTGTGGGCAGTGCACCCATCGTCACCTCCGCGGCCGACGCCTTGATGGCCTCTGACAGGTCTGCACAGACGCCGGTGACGATCTCCGCGAGATCCGCCTGCTGTGGGACCGCCTCGATCCCGAGCCGACTGTACTCCAGCAATCCATGGATCAGCGCCTGCATGCGCTTGCATGACTCAATGATGAAACGCAGGCTGGTCTGTCCCCGCGTATCCAGCTGATCCCGGTACTGTCGATCCAGCACGGAACTGAAACTCAGAATCGTCCTGACCGGCTCCTGCAAATCATGCGACGCAATGTAAGCAAATTGTTTGAGTTCGCGGTTGCCGGCCTGAAGTTCGAGGTTACGCTGGCCCAAGGAGTCCAGTGCTGCCGCCAGTGCATTGCCCAGATGGCGAGCCTCCCCAGTCAGATCGTCCGGCAGTTTCAACGCCGGCTGCTGGTCATCAAGGTGCTCCACGGCCTCGGCCAGCCGCACGATCGGCCCGACCGCCAGCCGCGATAACCAGACAGCCACGAGAATCGTCGCCAGGACCAGCGCCATCAGCAGCACCGCCACTTGCTGGCCCACTTCACGTGCCACCTGTGTCGCATCCGCGCGACTCGCCGAGACAAAAATGCCCAGCCGCCGGCCCAGATCATCAGGGCCATAGGCGATGGAGCGCGCTGCCATGACCTGTTGATCACTGGCCTCCGACATGCTGGCCTGCGGATCTGAACTGCGCAGCACGGCCGCAAGACCAGGAAACACCGACCCGACAGTCTGCGTGTCGCCGCGCTCGAACCCGAATGCCCGCCTGGGCATGGGATGCCAGAGAAACTGGCCCTGTTCATTGGTGAGATAGACCGCGTGCGGCGCCTGTGCGACCTCGACCAATGCAGCGAGCGTGGATTCGATGGCCAGATTGATGATCACCATGCCGAACAACTGCCCATCCACATGCACGGGAATCGCAGCCCGAACCACAGGAAGATCAGGCGTCTCGATCTGCCCGAACTCACGATTCAGGTTGATCGCCGACAGATAGACCTGGCCGGCCATGCGTCGACTGGTCTGCCTGAAATAATCGCGTTCCGCTTTCGCCTGCAACCTGGTCCCCGTCACGGTCTCGATCGGCAGTCCTGGGCGCCGTCGCTGCACGCGAACCAGCTCACGGCCTCCCTGCGACAGACCGATATAGCGCACCTGCAGATACGCTGGCTTGCTGATGAGTGTCTGGGCAAATATCACGCCGAGCCGGGTCTGCCACGCTGCCATGGTCGAGCCATCCAGCGGGTCCACCCCGGCGTTAGCCTGAGCTCGGGCAATCCCCTCGATCGGCGGCGTCCCGGCCAGCAACATGACATCGCGCTGCAGCTCGTCGATGCGGCTGCGGAACATCGAGGCCTGCAGAGCCGTTTCACGTTCAAGCTCGACAAGCCGACCCTCGATGAGCTGGTGATTAAGCCGGCTCAAAATCAACCCTGCAGCACTGACCGCAGTCGTAATGACCAGCGCGGACATCGCGGCAATGATCTTGGTCGATAATCGCAACAGGGCGCCTCAATCGAGTTCGACGAATCAAACGTTGCTAGGCATGGTATCGGAGCCGTCTATCGAACGATGGATTTTCGCCTCGGCAAGGCTGTCCGCTACACTGCGCGGCCACTGTTCCAGCAGGCGGGGCCTGCGCGTCCTGCCTCCCAAGCACCCGCTTGTTCTGACCCACCATGGATTGCATGCCGCATTTGGCGTCCGGACCTCGTCACCCCCTCGGGACTCTGCTGGCCTATCTCTGTCTGCTACTCGCAGCAGGCGTGGCCTATGGAGACACCACCGACCAGGCATCGATCGCAGAACGCGTAAAGGCCTGCGCCGGCTGTCACGGCGCAGAGGGCCGTGTTGACACCCAAGAGGCCTACTTTCCGTCCATTGCGGGCAAACCTGCAGGCTATCTGTACGAACAGTTGATCAATTTTCGGCACGGCCGCAGGCACCACGACATCATGCAAGCCATGTTCGCCGTGCTGTCTGAAACCTATTTGTACGAAATCGCTGAGTATTACGCTGCGCAGGCGCCTCGCCTTGCACCGGCCGGGGACTCCGCGGCCGCTAAGCCTGGCGCCATGGAGGTCCTGGTGCGCCAGGGCGACCGCTCCCGTAACCTGCCGGCCTGCACTGCCTGCCATGGCCAGCGGCTTCTAGGTGCCCAGCCCACCATCCCCGGACTGCTGGGTCTACGGTCCGAATACCTCGCGGCACAGCTGGGCGCCTGGCGGGAAGGCACGCGTCGTGCAGCGGCCCCCGACTGTATGCACAGCATTGCAACTCACCTGAGCCCGGAAGAGATCGACGGCATTTCGCAGTGGCTGGCCGCCCAGCCCTACCCTGCCAATGCCAAACCACTGGCCCGACTGCCCGAACCCTTACCCCTGCCCTGCGGAGCGAGTCGGTGAAGCGGTGGGTGCAGACGCTGGGTGCATTACTCGCCGTTGCACTGGCCGGCACGCTTTGGTTGGTCTGGCCGGTGCTGTTCCCAACCCCGATTGCGCAGACCCTGCCTGCCATGACACCGGAGCGAATTGCGCGCGGTGGCTACCTGGCGCGCGCGGGAAATTGCATCGGCTGCCACACCTCCAGAAGCGGCCCACCCTATGCGGGCGGCCGACGGGTACCCACCCCATTCGGCACGCTGTACACGACAAATCTCACACCGGATGACGCCACGGGCCTCGGCCAATGGAGCGCGGCCGACTTCTACCGGGCGATGCATCTGGGGCGCAGCAAGGACGGCGGCTTTCTATTGCCCGCCTTCCCGTTCACCCACTACACCCGGCTCACACGGGAGGATTCGGACGCAATCTACGTCTTCCTGCAATCACTGGCGCCGGTTGCGCAGCAGCGCCCACCCAGCGAGATGCGGTTTCCTTACGACACCCAGTTGGCCCGCCTCGGCTGGCAGCGGCTGTTCTTCAAGCCTGAGGTCTTCGAACCGGACCCCAAAGCCAGCGAACAATGGAACCGGGGCGCCTATCTGGTCGAGGGGCTTGGGCATTGCAGCGCCTGCCACACCGTGCGGGGGCCGCTCGGAGAAGAGAGCCAGGCACACGCTTATGCCGGCGGCCCCATCGCGGGCATGGAGTGGGACGCGCTACCACTCAACCTCAATCGCAGAATGACAGACGTCGACCGGGGCGAGATGAAGCAACTGCTCCAGGCCGGCACCTCGCGCGACAATGCAGTCAGTGGCCCGATGGCTGAGGTCGTTTTCAACAGCACGCAGTATCTCAGCGAGGCCGATCTGGATGCGATGATCACCTACATCAGCAGCCTGCCTGTGACCCCGATGCCGGCGCCTCGCACAACCACGCGCGTCGAAGGGATCCGCCGTACCGAGCTCATCAAGACGGGATCCGTGGTCTACGCCAAGCACTGCGCGGATTGCCACGGGCAGGACGGCGAAGGTCAGCCGTACGCCTACCCAGCACTGGCCGGCAACCCCCTGGTGCGATCGCCATCTGCAAACAACGCTATCCGCATTGTTCTCAACGGCGGTTTTGCACCCAGTACAGCATCGCATCCCCGACCACATGGCATGCCGCCGTTCAGCCACCAGCTCAGCGATGAGGAGATTGCAGCGGTCGTGAGCTACATCCGTGGCGCTTGGGGACATGAGGCCTCTGCGGTGGCCGCAGCCGACATCTCCCGGTACTAACTCACTCCCGGTGCGCGCTGCGTAGACCGCGGCCACCAACCCAGCACCAGCAATACCGCACCACTGAGCGCGAACAGCAATGCGCTGGCTGCGGCGATAACGAGCAGCGGATGGTTGAAATCGTCACGCGTGTCGTAGTCCATGATGTGCAGCATCCAGACTACATCGAACAACCGCCACCAATTGTTTCTGCGAGCCACAACCTGTCCGCTATCGGCAGAAACATAAATAGCCGTCTCGATGGCATCGTTGAAGTGCACGCGCCATAACGGCGCGCGTCGTCCCCTGGCCTCCCTTGGCACCTCATCCAGCCATTGCGCAGAGATGAGTTGACCCGGGCCGCTGTAGTCTGCGCGTGCGACCTGACGCGCCATCGTCTCGTCCAGCGGGGACAGAACGCGCCCGGTTTCCGCAGACATCAGCAATGGACGGGATGGGGATGCCGCCAACCGCAGTCGGTAGACCGCTTGTCCCTGCCACTCCATGATCCGCAGTTCGGAGACCTCGGCATCAACCTGCTCCAACAACTGCGCCGGTGAGACCGCAATCCGCTCGGCCTGCAACGGGACCGCTGCCGCCTCAACGGCGTAGTGCGCACCACGAACCTGTTGCAGATCGAGGCTCGCCATCACCAAGCCGCCCGCAATCCACAAGATGAGTTGTACCGCCACGCCAACCCCCACCCAGCGATGGAACTTACGGACCCAACGAGTGAACTGGCTGCGCTTGATCATATCGGTTGTCTGCGGTGCAACAGGACATAAATGGCCGGGAGCACGACCAATGCCAGGACCAGCGTGCTGACCAGTCCACCGACCATCGGAGCCGCGATCCGCCGCATCACCTCGCTGCCCGTCCCATCACTGAGCATGACCGGAATCAAACCCGCGATGGTGGCCGTTGCTGTCATCACAACGGGACGCAGCCGTCGCTGGGCACCTTCGCGGACGGCCGATACCAAGGCGGATGAACCGGCTTCTCCAGTGGCCCGATGCGCTGCCAGGGCCTGGTTCAGGTAGGTCAGCATCACAACGCCGATCTCCACGGCAACACCGGCCAATGCAACGAAACCCACGATGACGGCGACAGAGAGTTCGTAGCCCAGCCAGAACAATAGCCATACGCCACCCGACAACGCCAGCGGGACCGTCACCAGGATGACCAGAGCCTGCACGGCAGATCGAAATGCCAGGTAGAGCAGCAACGCGATGACGGCCAGTGTTGCCGGAACCACCAGTTGCAATCGTTGCTTGGCACGTTGCATGTACTCGTACTGACCGGACCAGTGCAGCGAATACCCGGGTGGCAAGCGCAGCGATTCCTCCACCACCTGCTGCGCCTCGGCCACGTAAGAGCCGACATCGCGATCCGCCAGATCGATGTACACCCAACCGGATCGGCGGGCGTTTTCGCTCTTGATGACCGGGGCTCCGTCCTCGACACGAACCGTAGCGACATCGCCCAGGCGAATCTGTGCACCCGCTTCGGTGACGATTGGCAGCTCCCGCAGCGCCTCCGGTGAATCCCGCCAGTGCTGCGGATACCGGAGATTCACCGGATACCGCTCCAAGCCCTCAACCGTCTCGGTCAATGTCATGCCACCGATGGCCATGCGAACAACCGCCTGAACATCTGCAATCGTGAGGCCGAATCGACCTGCCGCCTCCCGATCGATATCCACCGTGATGTAGCGTCCGCCGGCCACCTGCTCGGCGTACACGCTCACGGTCCCCGGCACGTCCGCCAGCACTGTCTCGAGCTGGCGGCCGATCGACTGGATCACCGCCAGATCCGCCCCGTTCACCTTGATCCCGACCGGAGTCTTGATCCCGGTGGCCAGCATATCGATCCGGGTCTTGATTGGCATGACCCAGGCATTGGTCAGCCCAGGCAACTGCACACGCTGGCGGATGTCTTCGCGGATCGACTCCAAGGTCATGCCGGGGCGCCACTCGCTCTCCGGCTTAAAGGTGATCGTGGTTTCGATCATGGTGAGCGGAGCCGGATCCGTCGCCGTTTGTGCGCGACCCAGCTTGCCAAAGACGGTTTCGACTTCTGGCACCGACTTGATCAGCTTGTCGGTTTGCTGGAGCAGCTCCCGTGCCTTGCCGATCGACAAACCTGGCCGGGTCGTCGGCATGTACATCCAGTCACCCTCATCCAGTGGCGGCATGAACTCACTGCCCAGCTGTGAGGCCGGCCACAGCGCTGTCAGGGCTGACGCTGCGGAGAGCATCAATGCGGCCCATGGATGCCGTGTGACGCCCGCAATCACCGGCCGATACAGTGCGGCCAGCCCCCGATTCAGCGGGTTATCGGCCTCTGCGCGAATGCCACCACGAATGAAGTAGCCCATCAGCACCGGCACCAAGGTCACCGCCAATCCGGCAGCTGCCGCCATTGCCCAGGTCTTGGTGTACGCCAGAGGCGCGAACATTCGCCCCTCCTGGGCCTGCAACGCAAATACAGGCAGAAACGACAAGGTGATGATACCGAGGGAGAAAAACAGCGCAGGGCCGACCTCCTGAGCCGCGTCGGACACACGTTGCCAGTGACTGCGCTGGTCTCGGCTTGCCAGGTGATGGTGCAGGTTCTCGATCATCACGATGGCGCCATCCACCATGGCACCGATTGCAATCGCAATCCCCCCCAGGGACATGATGTTGGCGTTGAGCCCCTGACCACGCATGACGAGCAGCGCAACCAGAATGCCGATCGGCAGGCTGACGACAGCGACCAGCGCTGATCGCAGGTGGAGAAGAAAAACGGCACAGACGACTGCCACAATCGCCAGTTCCTCGATGAGCGTGCGGTTCAGCGTGTCGATCGCTCGTCCGATGAGTTGGGACCGGTCATAGACAGGGATGACCTCGACACCATCCGGCAAACTGGCTTTGAGCGCGTTCAGCCGCGTCTTGACCGCGTCGATTGTGGCCTGCGCATTGGCGCCCTGGCGCATCACGATGATGCCTCCCACCACCTCGCCCTCGCCATTGAACTCGGCGATTCCTCGCCGCAGCTGGGGCCCCAATTGGATGGCCGCGATGTCTCCCAGTCGCACGACCACGCCGCTCTCTGAACGACGCACGGGCACGGCCTGCAAATCATCCACCGAGTCCAGATACCCTGTGGCACGCACCATGTACTCAGCCTCGGCCATCTCGATCACGCCACCGCCTGCCTCCTGGTTGGCGGCAGTGATCGCACGGTGCACGGTGGCCAGAGAAATGCCGTATGCCCGCAACCGATTCGGGTCAACGACGACCTGATACTGCCGCTGCATACCCCCAACAGTCGCGACCTCGGCGACCCCCTCCACGGTTTGCAGCTCGAACCGGAGAAACCAGTTCTGCAGACTGGTCAGCTCCGACAAGTCATGCTGACCGGACCGATCCACCAACACGTACTCGTAGACCCAACCAACGCCGGTGGCGTCCGGTCCGAGCTGGGGTCGAGCTTCCTGCGGCAAGGTTGGAGCCACCTGCGACAGCGCCTCCAGCACGCGCGACCGCGCCCAGTACGGATCCGTTTCGTCGTCAAAGATGACGTACACATACGAATCACCAAAGAACGAAAAGCCTCGCACCGTCTGGGCATGCGGAACCGCCAACATGGCGGTGGACAGCGGGTAGGTGACCTGCTGCTCAACCACGGCCGGCGCCTGCCCGGCAAACGGCGTGCGAACAATGACCTGGACATCGGACAGGTCCGGGATCGCGTCCACGGGCGTGGCACGCGCAGCGATCGTCCCCGCCACCACCACCGCGGCTGTGGCCAGCAACACCAGCGGCCGATTCGCAATGGACCAGCGGATCAACGCCCGGATCATGGCGCGGGCTCCATGGCGGTGATGCGGTAAACGCCATCTGACGGCATGTCAACGCGAATGCGAACCGTCATGCCTTCTTTGACGGCCTCGAGATCAACGCCCGGGGCCACTGAAAAGCCCATGGTCATGGGCGGCATGCCAATGGAGTGGATCATCTCGTGTGCGAGTACGACCGAGCGTTTGCCACGATGCAGTCCTTGCACCTCGGCGCGCGTCCAGCGAGTCCCGGCCGACTCGGCGTGGTCCATCTGCCCGTGGTCCATCTGCCCGTGGTCCATCTGCCCGTGGTCCATCTGCCCGTGGTCCATCTGCCCGTGGTCCATCTGCCCGTGGTCCATCTCGCCGTGGTCCATCTCGCCGTGGTCCATCTCGCCGTGGTCCATCTCGCCGTGGTCCATCTCGCCGTGGTCCATCTCGCCGTGATCCGCCGCTTCAATCTTCGTGACGACGTAGCGTGACGGTCCCTGTTGTTCGACGTGCACCCGGACCCGGTCACCAGGCGTCAGCCGCTCGGCATCCAGACCGCGCTCCAGATGGAAGGCCATAGTCATTCCAGGCATCGAAAGTCCGGCCTCGCCGACGGGTTCCAACGGACCGTGTGCCAACCGGACTGTGCCGGCCTCCGGATCGACCGAACGGACGGTGGCCATCGCCCGCCCCGTCGGCCTAGCCACAGCGCGCATGCGCAGGGTCTCGGCATCCAGGTTGGCCTCCGAATCAATCAGGAACTGGCCGCTGACAACAACCTGGTCACCGGCCTCAAGCCCCTCCAGCACAGCGATTCGATCGGCCTGGCGATTGCCGACGGTCACGGGCCGCACGTCGTAGGCACCAGGGGCACGAACGCGGACAACCCGGTCGCCATGTCCCGAACGGATGACGGCCTGCATCGGCACTGTCAACACCGGAGTGCCCGCCTTCAACGTCAACGTCACGTCGGCGTACATTCCCGGGACCAGCGCTTCGTCAGGATTTTCGAACACCAGACGGACGCGTCGCGTTCGAGTCCGGGCATCGATTTCGGGGCTGAGCAGATCGACCCGGCCGCTCCACTGCCGGCCCGGCAGTCCCGGCACAATAGCCTCGGCCTCCACCCCTTCCTCGATCAAGCTCGCCAGATGGGCAGGCACATCCGCGAATATCCAGACCCTGTCCAGGCGGGCGAGCGTCATCACCATGCTGCCAGGCGTGACGAATTGCCCCGGCCGAGCATCGAGTGTGGCCACGACCCAATCCGTTAGCGCCACGCGTTCACTGCGTTCCCGGGCGCGACCACGTCGCCCCAAGGCAGCGATTTGCTCACGGGTGTAACCCAGTGCCATCAGGCGGTCGGACGCTGCCTCCTGCAATGCTCGATGTCCGCGTGCACTGAGGTATTCACGTTCGGCGGCGAGCAAATCCGGCGAGAACAGAGAAAACAGAAGGTCACCGGGAGCCACCCGTTCACCCACCGTCGAAACACCCAGCTGCTCCAGCCAGCCCGCCGCCCGAGTGTGCACCATGTTCACGCTGTCGGCGTCCAGCGCAACAATGCCAGTCGCCCGGATCTGGGGGGCCAGCGACTCGCGGCGAACCACGGCTGTGCGCACCCCCAGGTGCTGCACCACAGTCGGGTCGATACTGACATCTACATCCTGATCCGACCGTCCCCCGCAAACCGGCACAAGGTCCATACCCATGGGTGACTTACCCGGCCCACTCCGACGATAGCTGGCGTCCATGGGTGCCACCCAATACTCTGCCGCTGCTCCGTCGCAGGGGCCGTCCCCCATCCGCTCCGCAAACCGGCTGGCGTCGTCCGGCCCCGCATGCGGCCGGCTCATCTGCCATCCCACGCCGTAGCCCAGCCCCGCCCCAAGGGCGACAAGAATGACCCAGTGCCATACACGCATCACGATGCAATCTCCCTGAGCAGCTGACCATCCAATGCGCCACCCGTTAGTCGCGCGATGACCGCGCGGTGTGTCCATTGGCGAGCCTGGGATTCCAGAAGTCCCAGTCGTGCCTGCAGTAGCCTCTCCTCGGCGTCAATCACGGCACCCACATCGCCTCGCCCGCTGGCGTAATCCGCCAGAGCCGCATCCAAGGTCTGGCGAGCCAGGGGCAGCAGCTCATTGGCGTAGAGCCTCTGCATGGCAGCGGCTGCCCGGTCTCCCGCCACCTGCTCGGCCAGATCTGCCTCAAGCCGGCGCTGAATATCTGCGTGCTGAGCGCTCAGACTGACCACCTGCGCGGCGGCCGCCGACTGCGCAGCATCGCGTTTCGACTGCCCGAACGGGAGGTTGAGCACCACGCCCACCTGGGTGCGATATTCCTCCCTGGGCAAGGTGCCAAGGTAGTTCGCTGTCAAACGGAGATCCGGCTTGTCCTCCAGGTCAGCCAGCTGATGATCCAAGCGCGCGGCCCTGATCCGGGCTCTCAGCATCGACAATTGTGGGTTGGCGTGCTGAACGGCTCCCGCCAACTGGTCGGTAGGCGGTAAGCCCGCCAATGCTTGCCACTGCGCCGGTCTGGGTACAGGCGCGTCCATCGGACGATTGCGCAGGGCATTGATTCGGGCCTCCAATGCCTGACGTCGAGCGTGTAGCTCCAGCGACTGGCGCTGTCGTTCGGCCAGACGGGTCGAGGCACTGAGCACGGCATGTTGGGAGCCTGCGCCTGCCCGGTACCGGCCGGTGGCAGCCACTTGCAGATCGGCTAGCCGTTGGCGCTGCTCCTCATTGGTCTGAATCGCAGCATGCAGATAGCGCAGCTGCGCATGGGCTTGACGCGCCATGGCCGCGAGCTCCAGTTGCAGCTGCCGCAGCTCAGACGCTGCCAGTTCCACGCTCGCTGTCGCCCGCGCCTGACGTGTGGCCCGCTTCCCCGGCCACGGAATCGGCTGCGCAAGACCGATGATGTGACCTGTGTCGAGCCCACCAACCCCGACCGAGTACGGCGCGATGGCATAGCTGAACTGAGGATCATCGAGCGCTCCCGCAGGCGTGACCTGCCAGCGTGCGGCTGTGACCGATGCCTGTAGGGCGTCAATCCCTGAATTGGCGGCCAGGGCTTCGTCAACCAAGCGTTGTGCCCGCCAGGCCTGCGCCTGAGCGCCCTGGCTTAAAAACACGAGGCAGGCCAAGCCCAGGCAAGCGCCGTGGCGAATCCATTGAATCATTGTGTCCATCCTGACGAACCAGGCCTGAAAAACCGGCCCAAAGTGCATCGCCCGGCTCTACACCGGACATACGTAGTCGCCGCACCTCTGGGGTGCGGATGCCGTCAGGTCAGACTGGGAGGGCGCATCAGATCGTGTTTCACACCGTCCAGGGTCGACCGTACTCCGGCCGACCGAGGCCGTTCCGCGATGGACAGTTCCATATGCCACAACAAGGTCAGACTGGTAGCCAACACCCCGCTCATACAGGCTGCGGCCTGTCCGCAGTCATCATGAGGAAGGTCGACGTCTGCGCTGCTCTGCGCCTGCTCAGTGGTGGCATGACAGGGCGGCAACTCTGCGCCGGCAACCGGCGTGGACGCCGCCTCGGCTTCAGGCATGGCCACGCAACAGGCTTCAGCCGCTTGGAGGACGGGCATTCCAATCAGCAGAGTGACCAAACAGAGAACGATGCAGCGCATGAGGCGGAGTCTAACCCTGTTGTCGGGAACAGGGTCAATTCGGGGGTTTTTCGCTGCCCCCATCCAAAGACTGGCTGCCAGCCGACCGCCACAGTGGTACCGTCCGCAGCCTGCGATTTGTGTGGACGAGACATGGACAACGAACTGGAACTCTTTCGCGACAACGTTCGACGCTTTTTCACGGACGAAGTCTTGCCCGAGTACGAACAATGGGAGCGCGACGGCATCATGCCTCGCGAGATCTGGAACCGCATGGGCGAGGCTGGCCTGCTCTGCGTAGACGTGGCAGAAGAGCACGGCGGCATCGGCGCGGATTTCCCCTTTTCCTGCATCATCCTGGAAGAGACCGCCCGGCTGGGCATGATGAGCCTGGCAACGAATCTGGCCGTGCATTCGGACATTGTCGCGCCCTACATCTCTCACCTGGGCACGGACGAGCAAAAGGCCTACTGGCTGCCCCGGCTGGCCAGCGGCGAGGCTGTCGGTGCCATCGGCATGACCGAGCCCGGCGCGGGTTCCGACCTGCAGGCGATCAAGACTAACGCCGTCGCTGACGGCGACGATTACATCATCAACGGCCAGAAAACCTTCATCACCAATGGGCAGCATGCCGATCTGGTCATTCTGGCGGTCAAGACCGACCCCAAGGCGGGCGCCCGTGGCACCACCTTGTTCCTGATCGACACCCATCTCGACGGATTCAGTCGCGGCCGCAATCTGGAGAAGATCGGCCAGCACGCCGGCGATACCTCCGAGCTGTACTTCACCGACCTGCGCACTCCCGCGACATCGGTGCTCGGCCGTCTCGGCGGCGGATTCGGGCATTTGATGGACGAACTGCCGCGCGAGCGGCTGGCACTGGGCGTCACCGCCGTCGGCGCTGCCCAGGGCTGCATCGAGCAAACCATCGATTACGTCCAGAATCGCAAGGCCTTCGGTCAGGCCATCGGCAGTTTTCAGAACACCCGCTTTGAACTCGCGCGCATGAAGACAGCGCTGGAGGTGAACCGCGCATTCGTCAACCACTGCGCGGCGCTCTATGCCGAAGGCAAACTCGATGTACCCACCGCCGCCATGGTCAAGCTGGCGAGCACAGAGATGCAATGCGATGTCGCCGACGGCTGTCTACAACTGTTCGGCGGTTACGGGTACATGAGCGAATATCCCATCGCCCGCGCCTTTGCCGACGCCCGCGTGCAACGCATCTACGGCGGGACCTCGGAGATCATGAAGGAAGTCATCGCCCGGTCCATGCTCGGTCGCGGCTAGCTGGCGACCTCCCGGGTCCGGCAGCACGCCGGGCCCGGCGTCGGGATTCAGGCCGCTGCCGGGATGTAGCCAACGGCTCGAAACCAATCCAGCGTCCCTGTAATCGTCTGCTCCAACGTGAGGCTGGGCTGGTAGTCCAGCGCCCGCGCTGCTTTGTCACCCGACAGGTGTTGGCCCGCTGACATCACGGCAATCGCTGTTGCACTGATCTGTGGCGGGGGGCCGCCCAATCGATAGCGCAGGCCCTGGATGGCGCTGACAGCCCGTGCAACCGGCAGCGCCACCGGCCTTGGCGTCGGCAGGTCCAGATAATCGGCGGCCAGCGCCATCAGTTGGTCCATGCTGGTATTCGTGCCGGTGAGCAGGTAACGCTGATTCGCTGCGCCCCGTTCCACGACGGCCAGGATGCCGCGACCGGCATCCTCCGCCGCGACGACATTGCGGTTGCCCCGCACGTAGTTGCGTAGTTCGCCTTTGGCGAGCCGCGTGAGCAGCTGACCGGTGGATGGGCCGTAATCGTAAGGCCCGAAAGTCATGGCCGGAATCGCAATGGATACCGATAGCCGCCCGTCCGACGCCCGCGCGTAGTGGTCGTCCATGGCCCATTTCAGCTGCACGTAAGGATTCCGTGTACGCGGAGGCTGATCGCGCACACAGGTCTCATCGCCCAGCTGGCCCGCCGGTGCGGGCGCCAGCGCGATCGAGCCACCCACATAAACTGCCCGGGAGACACCGGCTGCCCGGCAGGCCGCGAGAAAGCCTTCCGTCTGCTGCAAGGCCGTTCGGACTTCGTCGCGCCACGGTTTCGGCGTGGTCGGGTAATAGGCAGCGGCATTGACGACGGCATCCAGGCCTGCAAACGCTTGTTCCAGCGACGCCGGTTGATCCGCATCGGCAATGCGACATTCGGCGTCCAAATCAGCGATGCGGGACAGATCGGACCCCGCGCGATGCAACACAACCACGTCATGACCAGCGGCTGTGGCGGCGGAGGCCGCGTGGTGTCCCAGCATGCCGGTGCCGCCCAGTATCCCTATCTTCATCGCTGTCCTCTGCACGTTGTGTGGCGCTGATGGCGTGGGTGGCAATGTCGGTAGTTTGAAACGACAGGTCAAGGCGCAGACTTGACCCGGCGCCCCCGGACAGGGGACAGTAGATAGGCACGCTTATAGTTAGAGAGTTCTGTGCCCCAGTCCCGTGTTCCTGTTGGTCCTGCCTCGCTCATCGTCGAAATCGCGCGACTCATCCGTAAGGATTTCGGTCAGCGCGCAGAACATCTCAATCTCACGCAGTCACAATGGCGGGCGCTGTATCAAATCTCGCATCGTCCCGGAATCAACCAGGCCAAGCTGGCTGAGAAACTGGAAGTGCATCCCGTGTCCGTCACGCAGGTTGTCGACCGCCTGGTGAAAGCAGGCTGGGTCGTCCGCGAACCGGACCCCATGGATCGGCGGGCTGTGCAATTGCAACTCACACAAGCCTGTGTGCCGCTGCTTGAGGAGATGGATCGCATCTCCATTGAAACGCGGGAAACGGTGCTGGCCGGCCTGAACGATGCACAGCGCAAGGATTTTGAAGCCGTGCTTCGGCATGTACGCGCCAATCTGCGCCAGGCCTTCGGTGCAGACGAGCATGACGACTTATAGGGCCGCAGTCCGCCCACAGCGCTTGCGTCCCACGCACCTGTTCATTTCTGTCGGACGCAGCCTCCTGGCCTAAGCTCGGCGCTTCATCCCTAAAGAGGCCGTGCCCGCGTGCCTGCCTCGCCCCCCAGGTTCTTGGCTGCACCGCTGCTGACACAAACCGACCGTGGCCTGTACTGCCCGCCCGGTGATTTCTACGTCGACCCTTGGCGTCCGGTCGATCGAGCCATCATCACCCATGCCCACGCCGATCATTCCCGCCCTGGCCATCGCCACTATCTCGCTCATCGCGACAGTTGGCCAGTCATGCAACGGCGTCTCGGTGACATCTCCGGAGAGGTTGTCGAGTACGGCGAGGTCATACGCTGCAACGATGTAAACGTTAGCCTGCATCCGGCTGGCCACATCCTGGGGTCAGCGCAGATTCGGGTTGAACACCGCGGGGAGGTTTGGGTCGTCACCGGCGATTTCAAACGTGACCCCGATGCGACCTGTGCTGCATTCGAGCCCCAGCGCTGCCACACGCTGATTTCTGAAGTGACGTTTGGCTACCCGGTTTACCGTTGGCCCGGTGAGGCGGCAATTATTCGCCAAGTTCAGGACTGGTGGGCGCAATCGCGCGCACGCGGCGAAACGGCCGTGCTGTTCTGCTACGCCCTGGGCAAGGCCCAGCGGATTCTGCACGGGCTACGTGATCTGGATGAGCCGGTTGTTGTCCACGGCGCACTCCCGCCAGTGAATGCGATTTATGAAGAGGCAGGTGTGCCGCTCGCGCGTTGCGAAACCGTGGGACGCGAACGGCGAGACTTTGCCGGGCGCTTGGTCATGGCCCCTCCCAGTGCAGCCGGCAGCCCGTGGATGAAGCGGTTTCGCAACCGCTCCACCGGATTCGCGTCCGGCTGGATGCAGCTGCGTGGAAACCGTCGACGGCGCGGATACGACCGGGGGTTCGTGCTATCAGATCACGCCGACTGGAATGGCTTGCTGCAAACAGTCGACGACAGTCACGCCGAACGCATCCTGTTGACGCATGGCGACAGCGGTCCGCTGGAGCGTCTGCTGCAAGAACGTGGCCTCGACGCCCGAGCACTGGCGACCACGCGGCCCGCCGCAGAGGACGGCGCATGAGACGCTTTGCCGAGCTGTTCCATGCCCTGGATCGCAGCACGAAAAGTTCGCGCAAGCGCCAAGCCTTGGTGGACTACTTTCGCACCGCACCGCCAGAGGATGCCGCTTACGCCATCGCGACCTTGTGCGGGCAGCGACCGCGGCGCGCCGTGAATGCCACGCGGCTCCGTGAAGCCGCAGCGCTGCACACCGGCTTGCCGGACTGGTTGATCGAACAGACCTACCACCACGTGGGAGACCTCGCCGAGACCATCGCGCTACTGCTCCCCGACCCGAACACCGAACGGGAGCTTCCACTGCACGAAGTCGTGGAATCCGTGCTTCCAGCCCTGGCGCGCGCAGAAGAATCCGAGCAGCTTGCGCAGCTCGGCCAGCTCTGGAGCCAGCTGCCTACGGAGCAGCGATTGGTGTTCAACAAATTGCTGACCGGTGGGTTCCGTGTAGGCGTGGCCCGGCAAAGCGTCATCCGCGCACTGGCTGAATATCTCGATGTGGAACCCGAGCGCATCGCGGCGCGGCTCATGGGAAAGATCACAGCGGATGCTGATTTGATGAACCGCCTGGGGGCGGATGAGCGGCCGGCTGACTCACTTGCGCCCTACCCGTTTCTACTAGCCCATCCCGCACCGCAACCCATTGACTCACTGGGAACGCCGGAGACCTTCCTCGCCGAGTGGAAATGGGACGGCATTCGGGCCCAGATCGTTGTCCGAAAGGGGCAGATCGCCATCTGGTCGCGTGGAGAAGAAGACGTGACGGCCGGTTTCCCTGAGCTGCGCGACGCTGCCGAACAGCTCGCTGACGGGACCGTACTGGACGGGGAAATCCTCGCCTGGGGTGCGTCCGGGGTGCGGCCGTTCGGTGATTTGCAGCGCAGGCTGAATCGCAAGCGCGTCGGCGCAAAATTAATGGCGGACGTCCCGGTCCGGATGCTGGTCTACGACCTGCTTCAAGACAATGGTGAAGACCTGCGCGATCAACCGCTATCACAACGGCGTAAGCGACTCGAGTCTCGCTGCGTCTCGCTGCCGGACGCCTTATCACCCTCCCCGACGGTGCCTGCGCAGAGCTGGGAAGCACTGCAGTCCAATTTTGAGCAGGCGCGCGATCGAGGCGTTGAAGGCCTCATGCTCAAGCAACTGGAGAGTCGTTACGCTGCTGGCCGGCCGCGCGGCTACTGGTGGAAGTGGAAGGTCGAGCCTTACACCATCGACTGCGTATTGCTTTACGCGCAGGCGGGTCACGGAAGGCGCTCCAATCTGTACACCGACTACACGCTGGGCGTCTGGTCCGGCGACACCCTGGTTCCCGTGGCGAAGGCCTACTCCGGACTCACCGACAAAGAACTCAGCGCAATGGACCGCTGGATTCGACTGCACACAACGGATCGCTTCGGCCCTGTGCGCGCAGTCGAAACGGAACAAGTGTTCGAAATCGCGTTTGAGGGCATCCGCCCGTCCAGCCGGCACAAATCGGGCGTCGCGCTGCGGTTCCCCCGCATTCAGCGATGGCGACAGGACAAACCACCGGCGGAAGCTGATCAACTCAGTGCCCTGCAAGCACTACTCGAACCGGCAGCAGACAAATCCGCATGACGGCGTCGCCGATGCATCGCTGGATGGCCGAGCAAGGGATGGAGCCCCTGCCGCATCAAAGTCAGCTGTGGTCCGCCTGGGCGGCCGGCCAGTCTGGTCTGCTGCATGCGCCAACGGGTCACGGGAAATCACTCGCAGCACTCGGCGGCCTGCTGAACAGCGATGTCGAAGGTGGACGCTTACGGATGCTGTGGATCACGCCAATGCGCGCGCTGGCAGCCGATCTACAACAGGCGTTCGAAGCGCCTGTTGCTGCGCTCAAGCCAGGTTGGCGCGTGGAATGTCGCACTGGCGACACCTCCAGCTCCGTACGCACGCGTCAACGCAAGCAGCCTCCAGAGATTCTTATCACCACGCCGGAATCGGCCAGCCTGTTACTCACGTACCCAGACATGCTGGGCAAGCTGGCTGCCGTGCAGACAGTGATCGTCGATGAGTGGCATGAGTTGATCGGCAACAAGCGTGGGGTGCAGATACAGCTGTTCCTGGCCGCACTACGTGCACGCAGGCCCACACTGCGCATCTGGGGCCTGTCCGCCACCATCGGCAATCTCGACGAGGCCTGTGACGTCCTGCTGGGCCCGGGGCGCAGCGGGCGCGGGTCCTTGATCACCGCGCGCAACCACAAGCCGTTGGTCATTGAATCGCTACGACCCGAAGGCGGACAACGCATGACCTGGGCCGGGCACCTGGGACTGCGCATGGTTCCGGGTGTCGTGGACCGGATCCTATCGGCCCGGAGCACGCTGGTATTCACCAACACCCGCGCCCAGGCCGAACGCTGGTTCGAGGCGCTGGCCTGCACCGAAGCGCTGGATGGACAGATCGCCCTGCATCACAGCGCGCTGGACCGTAGTCTGCGCGAGGCAGCCGAAACCGGCCTGAAACGCGGATCACTGCGCTGCGTAGTCTCGACCTCCAGCCTGGACCTGGGCGTGGACTTCTCACCCGTCGACCAGGTGATCCAGATCGGCTCACCACGCAGCCTGGCGCGGCTCATCCAACGCGCGGGTCGCGCCGGGCACCGGCCTGGCGCGACCAGCCGCATTCTCTGCGTGCCCACCCACTCGCTGGAGCTGGCGGAGTTCGCCGCCGCGCGTCGCCTGTGGGCGAGTGGTCACGTCGAGGCACGGCGGCCGCCCACAGCGCCCATCGATGTCCTGCTGCAGCATGTGGTGACGCGCTGCCTTGGACAGCCTCAGTCTCCTAAGCACTTGCTGGCCGAGATCCGACTCACCCACGCGTACTGCAGGCTGCCGGATGCGCAGTGGCAATGGGTCCTGGACTTCCTCGGCAGAGGGGGCGACGTGCTCCGTGCCTACCCCGAGTACCACCGGGTGCAGCCCGGCGAAGACGGACAGCTGCGCGTCAGCAATGCGACGATCGCAAGGCGACACCGCATGATGATCGGCACCATTGCAGCCGACGCAACCGTGCAGCTGCGCTGGCTGAAAGGTGGCGCTCTCGGCCGGGTGGAAGAGGCCTTTATCACGCGACTGCGCCCGGGCGACCAGTTCCTTTTCGCAGGCCGGTCCCTGGAACTGGTCCGTATCCGGGATCTGACCGCCTATGTCCGTCGCGCCCGCTCCCGGCGGGTAGCTGTTCCACGCTGGGCCGGTGGGAGGCTGCCGCTGTCCGATGCCATGGCCAGCGCCTTTGTCGATCTGCTTGCCGAGCCGGAAGCGGCACCCGAATACGCCGCGCTGGCGCCGCTGCTCCAATTGCAACAAGCCGTCTCCTCGCTACCCAGTCACGACTACCTGCTGGTGGAAACCACACGATCGCGGGAAGGCTGGCACCTGGCGCTATTCCCCTGTGCCGGCCGAGCGGTGCACGAAGGGCTCGGCGCGTGCCTGGCGTGGCGAGCAACCCAGGAACAGGCGCGCAGCATCACGGTGGCCAGTAACGACTACGGTCTCGAATTGCTGTCCAGCAAACCCTGGCCGGACGACCCTGCCTGGCTGGCCGACCTGCTGGACTTTGGAGGGGCTGACGCACTGCTGACCCAAGCGCTGAACGCCACTGAACTGTCAAAACGGCAGTTTCGTGACGTCGCACAGACTGCCGGGCTGGTGTTTGCCGGCTACCCGGGCCGGGGCAAATCGGCCCGACAGGTCCAGATGTCGACGGGCCTGTTATTCGATGTGTTCAACCGCTACGACCCCGGCCATCCTCTGCTGGAACAGGCCAGTGCGGAGTCGCGCGAGGCCGTCCTGGACTGGGGGCGGCTCCACGCAACGCTGGACAGACTGCGACGCAGTCCCACCCGCTGGCACCCGACCCGCCACCTCAGCCCGTTTGCGTTTCCGCTGTACGCAGAGTCCCAGCGCCAGCAACTCTCCAGCGAATCGCTCGCGGAGCGCCTGAGTCGGACGGCCACTGCCATCGAACGCGACGCCGATGAAGCAGCCTGAAGAAGCGGATCTTCTGCTGGCAGGCCAGGCCCTGCAGCTGCTACCGCAACGCGCACTGTGGTGGCCGGCGCAGCAAGCCATCGTGGTGGCCGATGTCCACCTGGGCAAAGACGCTGTCTTCCGTCGGCAAGGGCTGGCTTTGCCCCGGGGCGCAGCGGACAAGGACCTGAATCGACTGAGTACGCTCATCCGCCGATACCAGGCGCGGCAACTGATCGTGCTCGGCGATTTCCTGCATGCCGCACCACAGGACCAAGAGGACTGGATGCCTGCCCTGACCGAGTGGCGGACACAACATGCGTCGCTGGCGCTGAAATGGCTGCTGGGCAATCATGATCGGCGGGTCGCATTGCTGGCCCGATCCCTGGACGCACAATGCCTGAGCGACCCGCATGAACTGGGCGGGCTCTTGCTCTGCCACGAACCGCCGGAGACAACCCGGACCCCCAGCCTGTCCGGCCATTGGCATCCTGTACTGCAGCTGCGCACGACCGCGCGGATTCGGAAGCGGTTACCGGCGTTCTGGCTGACCGGACAACGCCTCGTCCTGCCGGCGTTTGGCGAACTCACCGGCGGTCACCCGATTCCGCGCCGCGCCGCCGACCGCAGCTGGGTCACGGACGGCGCTGAGGTCTTCGAATGGCCGCCTAGTCAGCCTCCAGCGTGCTGACAACCTGGGCGCGCAACGCACGACCGTCCGGGGGCTGCGTACTTTCGTCAAGACGCTCGATCGCCAGGGCGCCGGCTTCTGTGAGTGTCAGTTCGTAGCGGTGACCGGTGTGGCGTGACTCCAGCAGCCCCGCCCCCACGAGAGCCCCCGTCGCCCCCACAAAATCCAGGCTGCGGATATGTGTCTGATCTGCAAGCTGTGGCCAGTAATCGCGAAGATCGACCGCATCACCGGCCTTGACCGCCCTCGCCTTCAAATCGAGCAGGATCGCCTGGCTCGCCGCCTGACAGAACAACTCGTTGGCCGCCAGCCGCTTGGCTTCCCTGCGCTCTTCGGCGTCATCGCCGTCAGTCCGACGGTCGAACAGATGATTGCTTTCCATGATGTCCCCATTCCCCAAGCGACGCATGCTACCGAAACCTTGCGCTCTTGGGTGAACCAGACACGAACGCCTGCCTGTATTTCATCCTCACTTCACCGCGCCGGGGCTAGTCTCGACCGCATCGCGTGGCTGCGCCGACCGGTGTTGGCGCCGGGTACTGAATGGGAGGACGTGGTGACGACGCAAACAAGCGAGGACACCCAGGGGGCGTGTCGGCGGCAGAGCCGCCGTCCCATACACCGGATTTTGTGGTCGGCCCTACTGGTGGTCACACCGGTTTGCGCACAGCTCGAACTCGCCTCCAACGACTTTACGGCGATGTCCCTGGACGAGTTGCTGGAACTGGAGGTGGTCACCGTCTCCAAGGCGGCAGAGCCGGCGGCGCGGGCCCCCGCAGCCGTGTACGTTTTGACCCGCGACGAGATTCTGCAATCCGGCGCCCGCTCCATACCCGATGCGCTGCGCCTCGTGCCGGGTGTAAACGTCGCAGCGGTCAATGCGCGTGAGTACGCAATCTCGATTCGAGGCTTTAACAGTACGACCTCCGACAAGCTGGAAGTACTTGTGGATGGCCGTAGCGTCTATACCCCGCTGTTCTCCGGCGTGTTCTGGGACGTGCTCGATCTGCCGCTGGACAACCTCGACCGCATCGAAATCGTTCGTGGGCCGGGCGCGACACTATGGGGTGCCAATGCGGTCAACGGGGTCATCAACATTGTCACCCGGAGCGCATTCGAAACCGTGGGCACCGCAGTGCAGGCCCAGTCCGGCACCGAGCGCCATGCGGCCACGTTGCGAACCGGCACCGACCAACTGCTCGATGGACGCGCCGCTGCCCGCGTCTATGCCCGCGCCGTGGAGCGTGACAGCAGCCGCCGGCCCGATGGTCGCAGCGCATCCGACCGACAGACACTCGTGGCCGCTGGCGGTCGCTTTGACGCCGAGCTCGCACAGCAGCAAACCGTGCTCGGTACGGCAGAACTCTACGCGGCACGTGCCAACGACACGGCCGTCACCGGCACGACCCCCGTCGAGAACGACGCCCGCGGCGCCTCACTCAACCTGCTCTGGAAGCGGCATTTCGCCGAGGATCGAACCGCAGAAATACGCCTTGCCTATACCGGTTATCGCCGCGACTACCCCACGCTGTACCGCGAGAGCCGCGACACGGTCGACTTGCAGGGCCAGTACGCGACACAGCTGGGCAGCCGGCATCAACTGACCACCGGTCTCGGCTATCGCCATTCGCGTGACGAAACCGGCGGACCGCCACGGGCCATCATCTTCACGCCAAGGAATCGCAGCATCGGCCAACCCAGTGCCTTTGTTCAGGACCGTATCGACCTTTGGCAGGACCGCCTCACGCTGACACTGGGCAGCAAGTTCGAGCACAACGACTTCACCGGCTATGAAGTCCAGCCGGGGGTCCGGCTGGGGCTGGTAACCACCGATGGCTACCTCTGGACCGCCGCGTCGCGCGCGGTTCGCACGCCCAATCGCTTTGATCACGATATCGGCCTGTACTGCCCGCCGCCGGATGGGTTCACCGGGTTCTGCGGCGGTGGCGAGACACTGCGCATTGGCAACCCGGACCTCGAATCCGAAAACGTGTGGACCTACGAAGCAGGATGGCGCCAGACCCTGCTCGACTGGCTCACCGTCGACTTGGCGCTGTTCTACAGCGACTACGACCAACTCCGGAGCAACGAGCCCGCGGCATTGGGCTCCCGCTTCGACAACCGGCTCGCAGCCCGCAGCCGGGGCGCGGAAGTGCTGTTTGTTGCACGGCCGTTCGACCACTGGGAATGGCGGCTGTGGTACGCCGCTCTCGACATCGACGCCGACATGGGCGATAGCCTGGACCAGGACGGAGCCGAGCAAATCGAGGGCGGCAGCCCCGACCACCAGGCATTGATGGCCCTGCGCTGGTCCCCCGGGGTCTGGTCGCTCGGCGCCGTGCTCCGCCATGTCGACGGGCTCCGTGCCGACGACGTCCCTGCCTATACGGAGCTGGATATGATCATCGAACGCCCACTGGGTCCGGGGCTGTCGATCGCGCTGATCGGGAGTAACCTGCTCGACAGTCAGCACCCCGAGTATGGCGAAGCCGACGAGCGCAGCGAGGTGGAGCGAAATCTGATGCTGGAACTGCACTGGCAATGGAACCCGCCGCGGTGAACAACGGCTTGTCCCAGATCCGAGGGTGGCTGGCACTGGCCGCCCTGGCCTGTCTGGTCACGCCTGCCCATGCCAGTGTGGAAGACCAGATCAAGGCGGCGTTTCTGCTGAACTTCGCCAAGTTTGTCGAGTGGCCGGCCAGCCAGTTCGCCAGCCCCGATGCGCCGGTACAGCTCTGCCTGCAGGTGCCTGAGGAGGTGGCTGAAGTGATTGAAAACACCCTGGCCAGCAAGTCTGTGGGACGTAGGCCGATGCAGGTGCAATCGCGTCAGGAGTCACTAAGCGGCTGCCACCTTGTCTATCTGCGCGGTGACCCCGACCAGGTGCGCCGGACGCTGGAGGGGCTGCCCGCCCCGGGTCTGCTCAGTGTGTACGAGCACCCTGTAGCGCAGGACGAAGGCGTCATCCGACTGTTTCTGGAGGACCGGAAGATCCGGTTCTCCATCGATACAGACTCTGCCAGGGAACAGGAGCTGACGATCAGCGCCAAGCTTCTCAGCGTCGCCCGGTAGCACAGACGTCGTGCTGCGCAATCTGCCCATTGGCCGCAAGCTGACGCTGATCGCCATGGTCGCAGCCGCCGCCGGTCTGTTGCTCGCAGCCGGAGCGTTGATCTGGCTGGCGTATCAGTCCGAGTTAAAAGCCAGCGAGCGTAGCCTGCAGACCATCGGTTCTCTCATGGCGGCCAACAGTACTGCCGCGCTGAGCTTTAATGATCCGGCAACGGCTCGGGAAGTCCTGGGCACGCTGCAAGCAACGCCGGCCATTGTCCGTGCCTGCCTGTTCACCGGAGACGCAGCAACGGCCTTTGCCAGCTTTCAGCGCCCTGGGTACGCCGACTGCGGTACCGCTGCCGCCCCGCCGTCCGGCACCCTCAGTGCCCGATTGCCGGTGGAATTGCTGGGCGAGACCTTGGGCGAGCTCCGACTCACGGCGACTCTGGCGCCTGTACACGCCCAGCTGCGCCAGCAGGTCCTGCTCACGATGACGGTCCTGATCGGCAGCCTGCTGGTCACCGTGCCACTCATGACCCGATTGCAGCGCATGATTACCGACCCGGTGCTACGCCTGGGCGCGGTTGCCCGCCAGGTCAGCGAGACCCGCGACTACAGCCTGAGAGTCGAGGAGTCCGGTGCTGACGAGATCGGCCAGCTATCCCGGGATTTCAACACCATGCTCTCCCGCATCCAGTACCGGGATGCCGATATTCTCGCCGCCCAGGAACGGCTGGCGATTCAGGTTGAAGAGACGCGCAGCGCCAACCGCGAACTGGAGCAGACCATGGCCCAACTCCAGGACGCGCAAACCCAGTTGGTCCAAACGGAGAAACTGGCCTCGCTGGGCGGCTTGGTCGCCGGTGTCGCCCATGAAATCAACACACCTGTTGGGGTTGGCGTGACCGCAGCATCCACGCTGCGTACGGCCGCCCAGGAGTTGGGCGAGCGCGTCGAGGGCGGCACGCTCAAACGCTCCCATTTGAACGAGTTTGTCCGCACGGCCGATGACGCCACGCGGATTATCCTCAGTAATCTTCACCGCGCCTCCGAACTGGTCCAAAGTTTCAAGCAGGTGGCTGTAGATCAGTCCAGCGCCGAGCGCCGGCATTTCGAGCTCAAGGAATACGTCGACGAGGTCCTGTTAAGCCTGACGCCAAAGCTGAAGAAAACGCCGCACCAGGTCACCACCGATATTCCCGAGCACTTGATGCTCGACTCCTATCCGGGTGCCCTCGCACAGATTCTGACGAATCTGATCACCAACGCGCTCATCCATGCTTTTGACGACCGGCAACCGGGCACGATTCATCTGCAGGCGCAGGCAGAAGGACCGCAGCTGCGTCTGCGCTGTGCCGATGACGGGCGCGGCATGCCGGCCGAACACCTGAAGAAGCTGTTCGACCCCTTCTTCACCACCAAGCGTGGATCAGGCGGCAGCGGGCTGGGCATGCACATCGTCTTCAACCTGGTGACACAGGCCTTGCAAGGCAAGATCACCGTCGACAGCGCCCCCGGCCAGGGCACCCGCTACGACATGCTGATTCCCCTCCGCGCCCCCCACCGTCAACAGGCGCATTCACAGGACACTGCATCATGATGGACGACGACAGCCTCGATTTTCTCGACGAAGACGACACTGAAACGGGTCCTGTTCGGGCCTGGAAAATTCTCATCGTCGACGACGATCCGGACATCCACGACGTGACCGAACTCGCGCTCACGGGTCTGGAGTTCAATGGACGCGGCCTGCAGTTTCTGCATGCCTACTCCGGCCAGGAGGCGCGGGACGTGATCGCCGCCCAGCCCGATATTGCCCTGGTGCTGCTCGACGTAGTCATGGAATCCGACCATGCCGGCCTGGACGTCGTTGAGTACGTGCGCAATGTACTGGGCAACCGCTTCATCCGAATCATCCTGCGGACCGGTCAGCCCGGTCAGGCGCCGGAAATTGAAGTGATCACCCGCTATGACATTAACGACTACAAGCACAAGACCGAACTGACTCGCCAGCGACTGTTCACCACGATCTACACCGGGCTGTCGGCCTACCGGGACCTCATGGCCCTGGATGCCAACCGACGCGGCCTGGAAAAAGTCATCGACGCCTCGGCCCGCATATTTGAGTTGCAGTCCCTGGAGCGGTTTGCCCAGGGGGTCATCGAACAGCTCTGCGCCCTGCTCTTTCTGGAAGACGACGCCGTCATGTTGCATGCCTCCAGCATGGCCGCCGCCGACTGTGAACCCACGCTGCGCATCCTGGCCGGCTCCGGCCGTTTCCAGTCTCTGGTGGGGGCCGATGCATCAGAAGCACTGGACGCCGACACGCTCAGCAGAATCCGCAAAGCCCGTGAAGAGGGTCGGCTGATTTTTCAGTCGCACCAGATTGCGGCGGTTCAGTCCGCCGCTGCGGACCAGGGAAGTTTTGTCGTCTATCTTGAATCCGACACGCCACTGGAAGAGGCCGCCCAACGCCTCGTGGAAATGTTCTGTCGGAATGTCTCCGTTGCCTGGCGCAATCTGCGATCCCTGAACCAGAATCAAACCGGCACGGGCGCCGCAGGTTAGATGGGCAGGTATGCAACCCATCGACCGCTCTCTCCGGGTTCGAGTCGAACCAGCGCGTCGGCCTCCAGCAAATTGCCCAGCATATGGGACCCCTGCCCCCCCAGCAGCCTGAGCTGAGGCGGGCTTGCCGGCGCGTGCCGGGTGCTGGCCCGTGCGAACAAGGGGCGATCCCCCTTGAGCGTGGGCCTGGCGTGTGCGAGCTGCCCCCATTGCCAGGGCAGTTCCGGGGCCTCCAGGCCTGCCAACCGCGCCAGTACCGGTCGCACATGCAGTTGCAGCCCCAGGTGCACCGAGGCCGGATTCCCGGGTAACGCAAGCAGGACCTGCTCGCCCCGGGTTGCGAAGAGCAAGGGCTTGCCCGGCTTTTGCGCCACCTTCCAGAAATGCTGCGTCATCCCCACAGCGCGTACAGCGTCCGGAATGAAATCACGGTCACCCACGGAGGCACCGCCGGAGGTAATGATCAGATCCGCCTGCTGCAAGGCGATGGTCAACGCCTGCAGGACAGCAGGCGCGTCATCTGCGACTGACTGAACCCGGACATCTCTCACGCCTGCTGCGGCAAGCCAGGCGGCAATCAAGGGGCCGTTGGCGTCGGGCGTTGCGCTACCGGACAGCGGCTGCCCGACGGGCACGACCTCATCGCCCGTGACCAGTACGCACACGCGTGGTGCCCGAGCGACCTGCACAGCGGCAACGCCCGCCGCACACAAGGCCGCCACACTGCCGGGACCCAGGCGCTGACCCGGCCGGGCGATGAACTGCCCAGCCGAGACCTCCTCAGCGCGGTACCGAATGTGCTGACCGGACGCGGCCGCGGCTGAAAAACGCACGGTGTCGCCCCGACAATCGACCTGTTCCTGCGGCACGACGGTATCCGCACCGGCAGGTAGCGGAGCCCCGGTCAAGATCCGGACGCAGCTTCCGGCAAGCAGCGCGGGCGCAGCCGCCCCGGCTTCGGCCCGCCCCCGCAGCGGGAGTACAGCGGGTACATCCTGATGCCTAAGCGCATACCCATCCATGGCGCTTTGGTTGAATCGGGGCAGGTCGACCGTAGCCGCGGCAGGAGCCGCCAGCACGCGCCCGCAGGCCGTTGGGGTCGGAACGGATTCGCTGGAAAGAGTCCGCACATGCTCGCCATAACAGGCCTGCGCGTCATCAAAGCTGATCATGCGATCTCAGCGGTAGCCGCCGGGATGTGCAAACGCATCGCGGCAATCGAACAGATGAATGAGACCGGGCAGCACGGCCAGCAGAGTCTCGGTTGCACCGCCCCGGCTGCCGGGCAGCGTCATCAGCAGCGACTGGCCCTCCGGTCCTGCCAACCCGGCAATGCCACGCGACATCATCGCGTAGGGCGTGCGTCGCTGCCCGAATGCCCGTCCCGCCTCCATGATGCCGGGCATGTCCCGGCGAATCAGCGGAGCCAGCGTGTCCACCGTGATGTCACGCGGACTAATGCCCGTACCCCCGACAGTCAGAATGCAGTCAACCCGGGCCTCCAGCGCACGATGGACTGCCGACAACAGCGTGTCAGGCTCATCGGGCATGATCGTGTAATCCAGTGGTCCGAAGCCGCAGGCTGCGAGACGATCCCTGACAGCCTGGCCGGCCGTGTCTGGCTTGCGCCCCGCCGCCACAGTGTCGGAGAGCACGATCACCAGCGCCGACTTGGGTGAGCGCAGCCGGGTGCCAAACTGCGACTTGCCGCCGGTCTTGCGCACCAGCTGCACGGATTCAATGCTCAGCGCCTCCGGCTCGCAATACATCTTGACCATGTCGTAAATGGTCAAGGCAGCCGCCGAGACCGCCGCCATGGCTTCCATCTCCACGCCCGTCGGACCAATCACGGCGGCCTCAGCCTCGATCAATACGGCGTCGTCGGTGAGCTCAAAGGCGACTTCGGCGGCATGAATCGGCAGCGGGTGACACAAGGGAATAAGGTCATCCGTGCGCTTGGCTGCCTGAATACCCGCCACGCGCGCGACCTGCAGACAATCCCCCTTCTCGACCTGGTCCGTGCGTATCCTCTCCAGCACGCTTGGCGGTGCCCGCAATCGACCTGTGGCGCGCGCGGTGCGCAGTGTGTCCGGCTTGTTGCCGACATTGATCATGGTCTGGTCCTTCGGTGGGGGCTCTAACCGCCCAGGCCGTGCATGGTGATGGGGCGCTCGACGGCGCCTGTCACCGCATAGCCCGGCGACTTGGACCGGACCGACGCTGACAGCCGGTCCAGTAGTTCATCATCGCTGGCATGGCTGCGCAGCAGTGGCCGCAGCGCGGTGCCGGCCTCGGAGAATAAACAGGTATAGAGCTCACCTGTGGCGGTTAGGCGCATGCGGTCGCATTGGCCGCAGAACGGTCGGGTCACCGTCGGTATCACGCCGAATCGGGCGCCATCACTCAGTCGGTAGTAACTCGCCGGTCCATTCGCGCCCAAGGCCTCGACCTCACCCCGTGCTTGCTGGATTCGCGCCAGCATGTCGGCCTCGCTACACACCCGCTCGCGGCGCCATAACGCCCCGCCCTCCAGTGGCATGAACTCGATGAAACGAATGACCAGATTCCGTTCGCTCGCCCAGTTCAGCAACGGCAGGATCTGGTCTTCGTTATGCCCGCGCACGATGACGGCGTTGAGCTTGACGGGCAAACCGACACGGCAGGCAGCGTCAATCCCGTCCAGCACGGCAGGCAGTCGCCCGCGGGTTCGGGTCATGGCATCGAACCGTCCGTGCTCCACGGCATCGAGACTGACGTTGAGATCATCCAGGCCGGCGGATAGCAGGGCCTGAGCGCGCCGCCCGAGTAGCTGTGCATTGGTGGTCACCGACAACCGGAGTCCTCGGGTGGTGTCGTCGCGGCGCAGCGCCCGCAGCATCGGTTCGAGATCCGGTGACAGCAGCGGCTCACCGCCCGTCAGACGCAGTGACGTGACGCCGGCATGCTGGACAAACAACCGAATGATCCGCAGCCGTTCCGCCATGCTGAGCAGTTGCGACGCCGGCGCCCACTGCGGTTGCTCCGGCATGCAGTAGCCACAGCGGAAGTTGCAGCGATCCGTCAGTGAAACGCGGAGTTTGCGCGGCCGGCGTCCCTGGGTATCCGTGAATACGTGACTCATGCCGCCGTGTTCGCCGCCTCGGGCGCCGCCTCTACGGACCAGGCCTCGGCCTCGGCGACCGTGTTCATGCTCAGTTGGGTGGAAACCGGCATAGGGGCCAGACCAATGGGGGCCAGACCCAGCCAGTCCCGCAGAGATCCTCGGCCCGGAGGCGCCGGCAAGGCATCCCGTTGCAGCAGGCAGGCCGTGTAGTGCCGGTGTCTGCCTACCACCGCGACGACGGACCGCGTTCGCTGATGGGTCAGGGCCGCTGTCATCCGTGTCACAAAATCGCTCGGCACCTGCGGGGCATCGACAGGCATGAGCAACAGATACGGCGTCGTGCACACCGCCCACAATGCACGGACGCCGGCCATGGGCCCCAGAAAATCCGCGGTTTCATCCGTCACCAGGCCCCCGGGCCGCTGCAGCGACGGATCCAACTGATCCAGTACCGTCTGATACACGGCGTGATTCCGGTTGACGCTTAGCCACAGCGCAGACACCTCTGGCGCAAGCAAGCGGATCAAGGACTCGACGAGCGGCCGCCCCGAACGACGCATCAGGCCCTTGTCCTGGCCGCCCAGACGGGATCCCGCTCCACCCGCAAGAATCCCGGCCGTCAGCTGGTCCGCAAGCAAGCTCATGCGCTGCAAACGGCTGCGGCGGCCGTCGATACGCAGCCGCCCAGCCCCCCTGTCAGCGTCCACACCTGTCGGAAACCCTGCTCACGTAACGCGTGACAGGCGGCCTCACTCCGCCGCCCACTGGCGCAAACGAGCAGATAGCGCTGGTCTGTGGACAGACCCCGACCTTCCATGGCCTGATCAAGCGACAGCGCAAGCGCCCCCGCCAGAGGCTGGCGTTGACGCTCAGCGTCACTGCGCAAATCAATCCACAGCATGCTGGGGTCCAGCCAGTCGCGACTCGGCAGGCCGGTTAATCCGGCTGTGTCAGCGCCGCAACAGCAGCGTTTGCGCTGCCGCGGCTCAAACCGCTGAAACTGCCCCCCTCCGAAGTCCAGCACTGTCCAGCGACCGGTGAGCGGAGAGCTCAACCCGACCAGTCGTCGCAGCGCCTCGCCAGCCATCGTCGCGCCGATCGCAGCCGGTGTCGGGCCCAACACGCCCGACGTCGTGCAATCGCCCCCCGGGCCGCAGATACAATCCCAACAAACGCCGTCTTCCGGACGGACCGGACTCGCGTACACACCACCGGCCGACTGGGCCACACCGCCGACAATGCAGGCACAGCCCATGGAACGCGCAAGCCGTGTCACCAGCCGTTTGCTGGCAGCCGAGTCGGTACAGTCGATGACAAGGTCCACATCGAGCAGCAGCGCCGCAGCGCTGCTGTCATCCAGCGCCTGCGGCACGGCAGTGATATCAACATGCCGATTGCGTTCACCGAGCCGACGCCGTGCCGCATCCACCTTGAGCGCCCCGGCATCGGTCTCCACGTACAGCGTCTGCCGATGCAGATTCGAGATATCCACCCGGTCCGGGTCGATGAGTGTCAGCCGTCCAACACCCGCACCCGTGAGCAGATCCGCCACCGGACAGCCCAGTGCACCCAGTCCGACCACGGCGACATGGGCGGTTTCGAGTCGCTGCTGTCCGGTGTCGCCAAACCCGGCCACACGCTGCTGGCGGTCGTAGCGCAACGCGCTGCCGTGACCCGCACAGCCTTCGCAGCCCACCCACTGCGCCTGGCCGTCGGCATAGTGCTCATGCTTCCAGATTGGCAACCGGCGTTTGATCTCGTCGATCACATAACGGCAGGCCGCAAACGCGGCGTCTCTGTGCGCCGCGCCGACACCGACCCATACGGCCGCATCCCCAATCGCGAGATCACCGGTGCGGTGGATGCAGGCCACGTGATCCACCGCATAGCGCTGCCTGGCTTCTTCGATGATCCGCTGCCCCTCTGCCATTGCCATGGCCGGATACACCGCATAGTGAAGCTTCGTGACCGCACGCCCGTGGTGGTGGTCCCGTACGCAGCCACGAAACTCGACAAAACCGCCGCTATGCGGGTCCGTTAGACCAGCCGCCTCCACAGCGGTGTCGATGGGCTCCTCGGTCAGACGGAACATGTGCCGATCAGCCCCCGGACATGGGCGGCAGAAATGCGACCTGGTCCCCGGCGCGCAGCGCAGCGGACCAATCCGCAAAGCGCTCGTTAATCGCCACACGCAGTTGCTGGCGAGACAGGGTTAGTCCGCGCTGACGGGCCAGCCGGTCGTAAAGCAGCCCGGCGGTCTCGGACGGGTCGGGCGACAGCCACTCATCCTGTCGGCCGGCCTGCTCGGCCAGCGCGGCGAAGTACATCACACGAATCATGCGGCTTCCCGGCCCAATGCGGCGGCCAGCCAACTGGGCTTGGCGCCGATAGGTAACTGATTGAGATAATCCAGCGGACGGGCAGGATCGAAGGTCTGCCCGAGAATCTGCGTGTTCGGTGCACGCGTCCCGGCGCTGCCATCCAGCAGCTGATCAAAGCACTCCGCCCCGTACACGGCTGCAGTGGCATTGGTCATGGCCACGGGTCGCTCCAGCTGCCCCCAGCGGTACATCTGCGTCAGCCACCACAAGGCAGAGGCCGCATCCGGGCGGGCGCTGTCGTCGTGGGTAAAGCGTTGTATCCGCACCGGTTCGGGGTCCAGCTCCTGCGCGAACCGGAACTGCCCGGACAGCGTAGGCAGCAAGTCATCGACGGACTGGTTGAGATAATGCTGCGAGGCCAGAAGGCTGGCGATCTCCTGGGTATGGGCGTCATCCTCCAGCCAGCGGCCGGCCGTGTTCAGCGCGCGCAGCACCCCGGCCAGCGCGTCCGGTCGCCGCCGCGACAAAGCCTCGCCAACTCCAAAGACTTTTTCGACGTGATCAGGCCAAAGCTCGGCGCTGGTGGAAAGCGTGACACCCATCCCACGCTCTACGGCCACCGTGTTCCACGGCTCGCCTACACAGAATCCGGCGACATTGCCTACATCCAGATTCGTGACCATTTGTGGCGGCGGAATCACCACCAGGCGGACATCTCGATCTGGGTCGATTCCCCCACTCGCCAGCCAATGACGCAGCAGGTAGTTGTGGCTCGAACTCGGAAACACGACACCGAACGTCAGCCGCTGCCGCCCGCGAGCGGCTCGCTGTTCGACCACCTGCCGCAAGGCCGCAGGCGCACGACGGCGGTCGCCGCTGAGTTCGGGGTCAACGTCGCACATGTCGCGGAAAAGATCACGGGACACGGTGATTCCGTTTCCGCCCTGCGACAGGGTCATGGGCGCCGTCAGCATCTGTTTCGGACCGCCGGCGCCCACACTGGCCGCCAGCGGCATGGGGGCCAGCATCTGGGCGCCATCCAGCATCCCGATCGCGACCTTGTCGCGAATCGAGGCCCAGGAGGTCTCACGCACCAACGTGACGTCGAGACCCTCCTGGCGGAAGAGCCCCAGCTCGTGGGCAACAATCAACGGCGCGGCGTCGGTCAGCGGGATATAGCCGATTTCCAGCGGTCGACCCGCAGGGGCTCGTCCCTCTCCGGCTGCAGCCGCGCCTGTTGGCTGCGTCGGCAGCTGCTCCTCCGCGACTTCCGTCGCCGGGGCCGGGCTGCTGGTTGGTACATCCGGCTTGGCATGGCGTTCGTGCAGAAAATGCAGCACTTCGGCCCGCAGGTGGTTGTAATGCGGGTCATCCGCCAGATCCAGCCGTTTGCGGGGGCGCAGCAGGTCAACCTGGAGAATCTCGCCCACCGTCGCCGCCGGGCCGTTGGTCATCATGACAATGCGGTCGGAGAGCAGCACCGCTTCGTCCACATCGTGGGTGATCATGATTACCGTGTTGTTGAGACGCTGATGAATCTCCATCAACGAGTCCTGCAAATGCGCCCGCGTCAGGGCGTCCAGGGCCCCAAAGGGTTCATCCATGAGCAGCACCCGTGGCTCCATGGCCAGCGCCCGGGCAATGCCCACCCGTTGCTTCATCCCCCCGGAGATCTCATCGGGGCGCTTGTCGGCCGCGTGACCCATGTGCACCAGCTCGAGGTTGTGCAGAATCCAGTCGCGCATCTCGGCCTTGGTCTTGCGGCCACGGAAGACATGCTTCACCGCAATGGCGACGTTTTCATACACCGTCAGCCAGGGGAATAGCGCGTGATTCTGAAACACCACCGCGCGTTCGGGGCCGGGGCCGCGGACCTCGCGACCCTCGAGAATCACCCCGCCCTCCGTCGCATCCGTCAGCCCGGCGACAATGTTCAGCACCGTGGATTTGCCGCAGCCGGAGTGGCCGATCAGGGAGATGAACTCACCCTCGGCAATCTTGACGTGCACATTGTCCAAGGCCTTGAACGTTCCCGACTGGGTGTCGAAAACCTTGCTGACCTGGCTGATTTCCAGATGTGCGGAAGGCGCTTGTTGTTGTTCGCTCATGTCGAAACCTCGCCTAGCGATCCGTTTCGTAGGAGACCAGCCGCTGGAGCGTGAGCATCAGCCAGTCGAGTAAAAAGCCGATCAATCCAATGGTGATCACCGCCACCAGAATCCGACCGAGAGAGTTGGAGCTGCCGTTCTGGAACTCGTCCCAGACAAATTTCCCCAGACCGGGGTTCTGCGCCAGCATTTCGGCGGCGATCAGCACCATCCAGCCGATGCCCAGGGAGATGCGTAACCCCGTAAAGATCATCGGTAAGGAGGCCGGCAGCGCGATCCGACGAATGCGCGTGGCCAGGGGCAGGTTGATCACCCGCCCGACATTGATCAGGTCGCTATCAATGCGCGAAACGCCAACTGCGGTGTTGATCAAGGTGGGCCATAACGAGCAAAGCGTGACCGTCAGCGCCGAATTGATGAACGACTTTTCAATCATCGGATCGGGCGTCACGTACACCGCCGACACCACAATGGTGATGATGGGCAGCCAGGCCAGGGGCGAGACCGGCTTGAACACCTGAATCAGCGGGCTGATCGCCGTGTTCAGCGTGTCGCTCAACCCACAGGCCACGCCGATGGGGATGGCAATAATCGTGGCCAGCACAAAGCCGGCGAAGACGGTTTGCAGACTGGTCCAGATCTGGTCGTAAAACGTCGGCGCGCCGGTGTAGTCCCGGTACACCAACTTGGCGTCCGGGTTGCGGGCCAGCTGCCGCTCATGCCGCTGCTCCTGGCGCTCGTAGAACGCCTCTGCCCGCTCGCGTTCGGCTCGATGCTCGGCATGCAGGTTCTTGGCCTGTGCCCAGGTCTGCGCCGGGCCTGGCAACTGCCCCAGACTGGTGTTCACCTGCGCCGCGCCCGCCGCCCACAACATCAGAAAAATACCGATGGCCAGCAATGGCAGGCCGACCCGCTGCCACAGGGCGTGCAGTTGCGCACGGGGGTTGTCGCCGCTGGCCAGCAAGACCATGGGCGAGAGCCAGGCAAAGCCGGCCGTGTTGAGTCCATTAACGATGCGCGCTTTCATCGAGTCTCTCCGTGATCCCGCCGGGGATCGGTTACTCGGCTGCAAGAAGCCTGCCGTGCCCGGGATCTGCGCCCGGGCACGGCCCGTGCACTAGCGATAAATGTCGCCTTGCTTCATGCCAATGGGGAAGGACGACAAATAGGCATTGGGCTGGGTGCCGTCGTAAGTGATGCCATCGATGAATTCGGTCTGCGGCGGCTTGAAGCCGGTTTCCTCATCAAAGTCCGGAAAATCCGAGGCCTCGAAGTAACCCTCGTCGATCAACTCGCGGGCAGCCGCGGCATACACGTCGGGCCGATACACCTTCCGGGCCGTTTCCATGTACCAGTCATCCGGCTTGTGCTCGGGAATCTGCCCCCAGCGTCGCATCTGGGTCAGGTACCAGATGGCATCCGAGTAGTAGGGATAGGTGGCGTTGTAACGGAAGAACACGTTGAAGTCCGGCACGGCGCGCTTGTCGCCTTTTTCGTACTCGAAGGTGCCGGTCATGGAGTTGGCGATCACCTCCTCGTCGGCCCCCACGTAGTACGGCCGAGCGAGCATCTCGACCGCCTTGCCGCGGTTGGCATTGTTGTTCTCATCCAGCCAAGCCGCCGCACGGATCAGTGCCTTGACCACGGCCTTATGCGTTTCCGGGTAGCGATCTGCCCAGGCCTTGGACACGCCAAAGACCTTCTCGGGATTGTTCTTCCAGATTTCGTAGTCGGTGATGACGGGGACACCAATCCCCTTGAACACCGCCTGTTGATTCCAGGGCTCGCCGACGCAGTAACCGTAGATCGTGCCGGCTTCCAGTGTTGCCGGCATTTGCGGCGGCGGCGTCACCGACAGCAGGGCATCGGCCTCCAGCGTGCCCGAGATGTCACCCTTGAGCGGCGCATAAAAACCGGGATGGATTCCGCCCGCCGCCAGCCAGTACCGCAGCTCGTAGTTGTGGGTGGACACCGGGAAGACCATGCCCATCTTGAACGGCTTGCCGGCATCGTTGTATTGCTCGACCACCGGTTTGAGGTAATCAGCCTTGATCGGGTGCACCGGTTTGCCATCGGCTCGCTTCGGAATGCCCGGCTTCATCTGTTCCCAGACTTCGTTGGAGACCGTGATCCCATTGCCATTCAGGTCCATGGAAAATGCGGTGACCACATGAGCCTGGGTGCCGAATCCGATGGTGGCGCCCAGCGGCTGCCCCGCAAGCATGTGCGCACCATCGAGCTGGCCGTCGATGACCCGGTCCAGCAAGACCTTCCAGTTGGCCTGGGCTTCCAGTTCGACAAAAAGCCCTTCGTCTTCAAAGAAGAACATTTCCTTGGCCACCGCCAGCGGCGCCATATCCGTGAGCTTGATGAATCCGAATTTCAGATCAGGTTTTTCGGGCTCGGCGGCCAGGGCTGTCGTCGACAGCATCAGGGCTCCGAGACTGGCAATGCAGTGTTTCAACATGGCGTAGGCTCCGTTCAGCGCAAAAAAAAAGCGCCCGCCGAGTGCAGCCGGTCAGGGCTGACTCATGCGAACGCCTTTGTTCGGGCCTGATCAGTCGCAGGACTGCTCAGACAATGTTCGGGCCGGGCCGCTGCTGGACACCGTTGTCCGCGACTCGACGGATACTCAACACGCAATGCTGATGCCAACCTGACCAGCCTGGCTTGGCCATTGCAGAAAACCCCGGCAAGCCCGCAGAGTCACCGGCATGAATCAGTCCGTCCACGGTCGTCCAAGCGTCGAATCCTCGCTCCGGGGTCGACGCATTGCAGTACCCGAAACCCGCTCCCTGGATGTGTTTTGCCGGCTTCTGGAGGAGCGCGGAGCCTCCGTGCTGCGCTGTCCGATGGTCGCAATACTCGATGCGCCTGACCCCGAACCCATTGCCCGCTGGTGCGATCGACTGGTCGCCGGCAGTTTCGATAGGGTCATCTGGCTCACCGGCGAAGGCCTACGCCGCACCATCAAGGTGGTGCATCGCACCAACCCGGTGCTGGAAGACGCCTTTGTGCGTCAGCTGGGACAGTGCTTCAACCTGTGCCGAGGGCCCAAGCCTGCGCGAGAACTCCGCGCACTGCGAATCACGCCATCACTCATCGTGAGCCCGCCCACGACCGAAGGCGTGATCCAGGCCCTGCGGGATCATCGGCTGGCGGGTCAGCATGTCGGCGTCCAACTCTACGGAGACAATCCCAACACGCCGCTCATCCAGTTTCTGGAACAGGCCGGCGCACTGGCCGACTGCGTGGCGCCCTATATCTACGCGGACCGGGCCAGCGAGCGGGAGGTATTGGCCTTGATCGATGCTCTGGAGACCCGCGCGGTCGACGCCATCGCCCTGACCAGTGCGCCCCAGCTGCGTTACCTGCTCCGGGTTGCTCGCGCCCACGGGCGTGAGGACGCGCTCAAGTCCGCCCTGGACAACACCTGTGTGGCCTCGGTCGGGCCTGTTGTCACGGCAAGCCTGGAAGCCGCAGGCATCAGGGCCACTGTCCAGCCCGAGAGCCAGTTTTTCCTCAAGCCGCTGACACGCGCGCTGGAACAGTATTTTGCCGATCGCTAAACCGGCGTCACCGGAGCACAGCCACCGCCTTGATCTGTGCCCAGAGGCGATCGCCCGGCCTGAGTGAAAGCTCGGCGACCGAGCGCCGGGTGACCTGTGCCAGAAACCGGGCCGAGCCTGCCCGCAGGCAGACCAGCTGATCCGCCGCTCCGGTGCCGGCACCGATCGACTCGAGCGTGACGGGCAGTCGATTCAGCAGACTGCTCCGGACCTGAGCATCCCGGCTCAGGCTGACATCCCTGGCCTGGATCTGCAGCCGGAGACGATCACCGACGCGTCCATGGCGACCGTCCACCCAGAACATGCCGCCATCAAAGACAGCACGCGCCAGGCCCCATGACCTGTCCTGCTCGACAATCTGCGCCTCGATGAGCACGGCGGGCGCCTCAGCGCCGGCGGAGACCGCAGGCAGCCATGCGGCAACCGGCTCCGGGCC
This sequence comes from Pseudomonadota bacterium, assembly GCA_036156195.1. Lineage (GTDB taxonomy): Bacteria > Pseudomonadota > Gammaproteobacteria > Nevskiales > OUC007 > Abyssibacter. The sequence continues at coordinate 403,284 of JAYZUZ010000012.1, forward strand.
GGCTGCGCGCCCGTCGTTCAATGCCACCACATCATCTGCCAGCCGGCCGACCTCGTACCGGCGATGTGTCACATACAGGATGGGTATCGCCAACTCGCGCCGCAGCCGATCCAGATAGGGCAGCAACTGCTCACGGCGATCCGCGTCCAGTGCCGACAGCGGCTCGTCCATCAGCAGCAATTCAGGTCCGATCAGCAATGCTCTGGCAATGGCCACGCGCTGGCGTTCACCGCCTGAAAGCGTCTGGGGTCGTCGCGCCAGCAGATCGGCCAGCTCCAGCTGTTCCACGACTTCTGCCCAGTCCGGCGCTTCCGGCCCGGCGCGCTTAGCCGCGTATCGCAGATTTCCGCTGACGCGCAAATGCGGGAACAACGCGGCCTGCTGGAAGACATACCCGATCGGGCGCCGATGCGCCGGCAGTTGCCACTGCGGCGTCTGCCAGGCACGCCCGCCGACCACGACAGTCCCCTGCGCCGGAACCAGGCCCGCAATGGCGCGCAGCAAGGTGGATTTGCCGGCACCGGAGGGCCCAAAGATGGCCGTTACACCCCGCCCTGGGAGATGGAGATCCACATCCAGACGGGGGCGAGACCCGGCTGCCGCGCCGGACACGTGGAGCTGAATCCTCAGCCCTTGACCAAGCGCCACGGGCGGAGCAGCTGTCATGCGCCCACCCCCCGCAGGCCGGCGATCCGCCCGCGCCAGACATACACAACCCACAGCACCAGAAACGATATCGTGAGCAGCACGGCTGCCAGCCCATGTGCATGGGCGTAATCCAGGGCTTCCACATGCTCGTAGAGTTGAATCGCCGCGACCCGGGTTTCCCCTGGCAGGCTGCCGCCGATCATGAGTACCACACCAAACTCGCCCAGCGTGTGGGCAAAGCCCAGCACCGCCGCGGTGACGAAGCCGGGCCAGCACAGGGGCAATACCAGGGTGAAGAATCGCGCCCAGGGTCCTGCGCGCAGGGTTGCCGCAGCGTCCAGCGTCTCGGCGCTGATTGCCTCCATCGCCGCCACGATGGGCTGGACAACAAACGGCAGGGAGTACAGCACCGAGGCCAGCACCAGCCCCTCAAAACTGAACGGCAGCCGCTGCACGCCCAGGGTGTCGGTCAGGCGGCCAATCGGGCCACTGTCGCCGAGCAGAATCAGCAGGTAAAAGCCCAGCACACTGGACGGCAAGACCAGTGGCAAGGCCACCACAGCCGCTACCACGGACCGCCAGCGGCTGGCACTTCGCGCCAGCCACCAGGCCAATGGCGTGGCCAGCACCAGCAGCAGCAAGGTCGACACCCCAGCCAGTTGGAAGCTGAGCGTCAAGGCCTGCCAGTCTGCTGCAGACAGCCTCAATGCAGCGCCTGCGCAAGGTCGACAGCGTAGCCGGCCGCCACGATCTGCGCCTGCGCCTCGTTGCCCTGCAGCCAGCGGAAAAACGCCCGGGCGGCAGGCTTGGAAGCACCCCGCGCGAGCAGTACTGCCTCCTGATGGATGGGATCGTGCCAGGCGGCAGGCACGTGCCAGACCTGGTCTCGCTGCGTGGCAGGCACCAGGGACCAGGCAACCAGGCCCAGGCGCGCGTGCCCCGTGGCCACGAATCCGGCGGCCTGGCCCACGCTATCCCCCAGCACCCAGCGGGATGCATCCGCACTCAGGCCCAGGTGCTCCAACACCTGGATGGCCGCCTGACCGTAAGGGGCCAGACGTGGATTGGCGAGCGCCAGCGGCTGCTCCTGGCGTAGTCGCTGCGGTCCATCGACCACCCGGCCAGGACCTGCCCAGATCACCAGTCGGCCCGTCGCGTAAACAAACCGCTGGCCTGCAACGGTCAGCCCAAGCGCCTCCAGCCGTGCCGGTTTGTCCTGATCCGCCGACAGCAAGACGTCGTAAGGCGCACCCTGACGAATCTGCGCATACAGCTTGCCGGATGACCCCGCCATGAGCGTCAGTTGATAGCCGGTCTGCGCTTCGAACAAGGGTGCAAGCTGTCTGGCCACCGGCAGAAAGTTTGTCGCGACAGCCACCGGAACGATCTGCGGCTCGCCTCCCGCTGCGGAGGCCGGCGCGGCCAGCGCAAGCCACAGCACGCCAAGCCAGTGCAAACCCATTGAGCCGACGCGGCGCGGCATCAACTCTCGGTAGCCAGCAGCATGCGCAGCTCGGGCAGACAGGAGCCGCAGTTGGTCCCGGCCTTGAGCTGGCGACCAAGGGCGTCGGTGTCACCACAACCCTGGGCAATTGCATCGACAATTGCCTGCCGGCCCACACCGAAACAGGCACAGACCTGAGGCCCGGGATCGCTCCCCGGCTCCGGCGACTGCCCCGCCAACAGCCCCCGGCGGTCCGCCTCGTCGAGCGCTGGCTTGGCGAACAAACCCCCAAGCCAGCCCCGATCCGGCAGACGCGCCGGGCCTGCTGCAACGAAAAGACAGCCTTCGAGACGGCCATCCCTGATATGCGCGATACGGCCCTGCCGCGTCCTGGCGTCGACATAGTGCAGCCATTCACCGCGCTCGCCTCCGAGCCACACCTTGGCTCGCTCCACCCAGTCTTCCGGCGACAGGTTCGTGTCGATGCTCACGAACTCCATTCGCCAAAAGGCCGGTCCTCTTGCCCGGACCCAATATGCCGGGGCCTGATCACGTCCACCGCCCCCAGCGGGGGTCAGCGTCTGCCGACTGAGTACAAAGCCATACCAACTGGCCGGCAGTGACTGCAGGCGAACAGGCGTGTGCTTGAACTCGGGTTCACCCGAGTCCGGATCGACCACCGGATTAACAACCGCATCGATTCGACAATGGCTGGAGACGGCGTCGTTCCAATGCATGGGCACAAAAACCGACCCCGGCCGCTGCCCGGCGTCGATATGCACACGGGCCAGGGCCTGCCCCCAGCGGCTGTCGATGCGGGCAACTTCGTGCTCGAACAAGGCCAGCCTGCGCGCATCGTCGGGATGCACATCCACGGTCGGCTCCGGCCGGTGACCGCCGAGTCGGGGCGCCTTGCCGGTCCGCGTCATGGTGTGCCAGTGATCCCGCACACGACCGGTGTTGAGCACCATTGGATAATCTGCATCCGGTGAGTGCGCCGGCGGGCGATACCGGAGCACCTGCATGTGGGCCTTGCCGGTGGCGGTCGAGTAGTTCTGATCGGCGAAGGGCCTGGCGCGACTGGCCGTCCCTGTCACCGGCCATTGCCTCGGCTCCATCGCGGCATAGGCGGCCGCGCCCTGTCCGACCAGACCGGCCAGGTTGAGCTGGCGCAGCCGGCCCTCCGCGTGGTTTTCGAATGCCGTCAGGCGCGCATGCTCGTCGAATATCTCGGCCGCGCTCTGGTAGGCAAAACCCTTGAGTCCCAGCCGCTGCGCCACCTGGGCCACCATCCACCAGTCCGGTCGTGCCTGCCCCGCCGGCGTCAGGAACCGGCGCTGGCGGGAGATCATTCGCTCGGAGTTGGTCACCGTGCCGTCCTTCTCACCCCAGGCCTCAGCGGGCAACCTGACCTGCGCGGTGGCCACGGTATCGGTATTGGCCATGCAATCTGAGACGATTACATGCGGACAGCGCCTCAGTGCATCCCGGACCCGGTCGGCATCCGGCATCGACACCACTGGATTGGTCGCCATGATCCAGATCAGCTGGATCCGGCCGTCCTCAACGGCATCGAACAAGTCCACAGCCTTGAGTCCGGGCTTGCGCGCCATGTGCTGACTGCCCCAGAACCGCTGCACACGTTCGAACTCGTCGAATCCCATGTGTGCAGCCAACGTGGACGACAAGCCGCCCACCTCGCGCCCGCCCATGGCATTGGACTGGCCGGTGATGGAGAACGGCCCGGTACCCGGCCGATTCAGCCGCCCGGTGGCCAGGTGGCAGTTGATCACTGCACTGACCTTGTCGCTGCCCGCACTCGACTGATTCACCCCTTGCGAATAAAGCGTCACGACCCGATCCGTGCCCGCGAAAAGCTGAAAAAACCGCGCCACGTCCTCGGCCTCCAGGCCACAGCGCCCGGCGACATCCGCCGGTGATCCCCCCTGCTCCCGGGCCGCTGCCAGCGCCTCGCCGAATCCGCTGACCTGAGCTTCTAGAAAGCGGTAGTCCAGATGCCCGTTGTGTTCAAGAAACGCGAGCAGCCCCTGAAACAAGGCCACATCGCTGCCCGGGGCCAGGGGCAGATGCAGATCCGCCTCTTCGGCCGTGGCACTGCGACGCGGGTCAATCACGACCACCCGCGCTTTGCGCTGCCGCTGATTGCCGCGTATGCGCTGGTAGACAATCGGATGACACCAGGCCGTGTTCGCACCCACCAGCACGATGAGATCGGCCTCATCGAGGTCGTCGTAACAGCCGGGGACCACGTCCTCGCCGAAGGCCCGCTGGTACCCCACCACGGACGACGACATGCACAGACGTGAATTGGTGTCGATGTTGCCGGTACCCAGCCCACCCTTGGCGAATTTGTTGGCTACGTAGTAGTCCTCGGTCAGCAACTGCCCGGAGACATAAAGCGCCACGGCCTCGGGCCCGTGGGTGTCCAACACGCGACGGAATCGATCGGCCACGTCGTCCAGAGCCGTGTCCCAGTCGACGTCACGACCCTCCACACGGGGTTGTAGCAGCCGCTGGTCCAGGTCCAGCGTTTCGCCCAGGGCACTGCCCTTGGAACACAGCCTGCCCCGGTTGGCCGGATGCGTCGGATCACCGGCGATCTCGACCTGGCCATCGGGTCCGGCAGTGGCCTGCACTCCGCAGCCCACGCCGCAGTACGGGCAGGTGGTACGAACCGGCATCTGTGCAGCAGCTTCGGGCATGTCAGGCCGGCAAGGCGACAAATACGACGTTATCGGTCACACGCGTGGCCAGTGTCCCGGTCAGGCCTTCATCCGGGGCTACGGCCTTGCCTGAGTCCAATTCGATGCACCAGTCATGCAAGGGACAGTACACCCTGCAACCCGAGACAATGCCCTGAGACAGCGGCCCGCCCCGGTGCGGACAGGCATCGTTGAGTGCGAACACCTGATCATCCGCGGTGCGAAACACCGCGATCCGGCCCTCCGGGTGCTCAAGCGTCTTGGCGCCCATGCGGGGAATTTCGCTTAACAACCCGACGCGCTGCCAACGCAACGCGACCTCACCAGCAGCCGCTGCCGTCATCTTTCGCCTCCGGTTAGGGCATTCAGGGGACGAAACTCACTCGCAGCCTCAGTGCCAGGCGACATGGTTTCCCAGGGATCGACCTGTGCGGTCTTCTGCGACTCCAGGAAACGCGCATAGGCGCTGCGGCGGCCATCGGCGTCATCGACGACCCGGGCGCGGATGTAGTCCAGCCCCACCCGTTCAATCCATGGCGCTGTCCGTTCGAGGTAATGCGCCTCCTCACGATAGATCTGCATGAACGCGCCGCAATACTCCAGGACTTCGGCTTCGGTGGTTACGCGGCACAGCACATCCGCCCCGCGCAGCTTGATCCCGCCGTTGCCTCCGATTTGCAACTCGTATCCGGAATCCGTGCACAGCACGCCGAAATCCTTGATCGAGGTTTCGGCGCAGTTGCGCGGGCAGCCCGACACCGCCATCTTGAACTTATGCGGCGTCCAGGAGCCCCAGGTCATGCGTTCCAGCTGCACCCCCATCCCCGTGGAATCCTGGGTGCCGAAACGGCACCATTCACTACCGACGCAGGTCTTCACCGTGCGCAGCGACTTCCCATAGGCATGTCCTGAAATCAGCCCGCCCTGCTCGCGCAGGTCTTTCCACACTGCGGGTAGATCCTCTTTCTTGACCCCGAATAAATCGATGCGCTGGCCGCCGGTTACCTTGACCGTGGGGATCGCGTATTTGTCCGCCACATCGGCGATTGCCCGCAGCTCGCGAGCGGAGGTCAGCCCCCCGAACATCCGCGGCACCACCGAGTACGTGCCATCTTTCTGGATGTTGGCGTGGGCCCGCTCATTGATGAATCGGGACTGCGGATCATCCCGACCATCCGGATGGGTGGAGATCACGTAATAGTTGAGCGCAGGGCGACATTTGTTGCAGCCATCCGGCTGGGCCCAGCCGAGGCCGGCGCGGACATCGGCGGCGTCGGCCCAGCCCTGCTCGCGAATGGCCGCACGGACCTCGTCATGATCCAGGTCGGTGCAACCGCAGACGCTGGGCTTTTCAACCACCATGTCGGCGCCCAGCGTCGCCTCCAGCACCTGCTCGACCATGGGCTTGCAGGAGCCGCAGCTGGTGCCTGCCTTGGTGTACTTACCCACCTCGGTCGCTGTCTTGAGTCCTTCCTGGCGGATGGTGTCAACAATTGCGCCTTTGCAGACGCCGTTGCAGTCACAGATCTGGCGGTCGTCTGGCCAGTCGGCAGCCGTAGTGCTATTGGCAGCCGGTGCGTCTACAAACGCTTGGCCGAACACCAAACGGTCGCGGAACTCGGAAACATCGGCCCCCTGGTTCATGAGATCGAAGTACCACCCGCCGTCCAGGGTGTCGCCGTAGAGCACAGCACCTGCGATGCGGTTGTCCTTGACGATGAGCCGCTTGTACACACCACGGCGAGGGTCCTGAAAAACAATGTCCTCACTCCCCTCCCCGCCCGAAAAATCACCGGCGGAGAACAGATCGACCCCCGTCACCTTGAGCTTCGTGGACACTGCCTTGGACACAAAACGACCGGAGCCCACCTGGGCGAGATGCGAGGCGCAGACCTTGGCCTGATCCCAGATGGGTGCGACCAGCCCAAAGACCGCCTTGCGATGCTGCACGCACTCGCCGATGGCGTAGATGCTGGGGTCGTAGGTCTGCATGGTGTCATCGACGACGATGCCGCGTTCGCAGTGCAGACCAACCTGCTGGGCCAGCTCAATATTCGGACGGATGCCTACAGCCATGACAACCAGATCCGCCTGAACTTCGCTGCCGTCCGCAAAGCGAATTCCGGTGACCCGATCCTCCCCGAGGATTTCCTGCGTGGCCGCCTGCATGCGGAACGCCATCCCACGGGATTCCAGCTCCTGCCGCAGCAGATTGCCAGCAGGCGCATCCAGCTGCCGCTCCATCAGCGTGTCCATGATGTGAATCACGGTGACATCCATCCCGCGCTTGGCGAGGCCGTTGGCGGCCTCCAGACCGAGCAATCCCCCGCCGATCACCGCCGCCTTGCGATGTGTCCGAGCCGCGTCAAGCATGGCGTTCACATCGTCGACATCGCGAAAGCTGATCACCCCCTTCTTGTCCTTGCCGGGCACGGGAATAACAAACGGGTTGGAGCCGGTGGCCAGCAGCAACCGGTCATACGGCACCTGCAGACCCGAGGCCGCCACCACCTGCTTCTGGTGGCGGCGGATGTCGACCACCGGATCACCCGCATGCAGCGTAATGCCGTGTTCGGCATACCACTCCGGGGTATTGATCATGATGTCATCGAGGGTCTTCTCACCGGCCAGCAAGGGCGAGAGCATGATCCGGTTGTAATTGCCCAGCGGCTCGGCGCCAAACACCGTGATGTCATAGAGATCCGGTGCCAGTTTGAGCAGTTCCTCGACCGTTCGCATGCCGGCCATGCCGTTACCAACGACCACCAGCCGGGGTTTGCGTGCTGGAGAAGTCAACGATTCTGTGGATTCGGTCATGATGCTGTCCTCGCGATGAGTCGATGGGGACGGTTCAGAAGGCATAGGCGGTTTGCAGCCAGATCCGCCGCGTATCCACGGCATGGGTGTCGGCGCTGTAGTCCGCATACTTCGCCAGCAGGCTCACACCGCACTTGAGCTTCCTGGCCACGACCAGGTCCAGCTCAGAGCCCAGGTCCTGGCCGCCCGTGTTGGCGACGAACTGATGCCAGGCAGCCACCAGCTTGACGCCGCCCAGCTTGGTCACCACCGAGGCATAGGTATCCTCCACACCGAACGGCGGGATCGCTCCGACGAAAATGTCGGCAAACCCCTGAAACTTGTGATTGGTGCCAAACGGCGTCTGAAACGCGTACGTGCCGTCACCGGAAAGCTGTTCGTAGCCGACGCTCGGCTTGAGGCCCGGCAATTGATAGCTCAGCTCAAGCTGCATGTAGTCGGCGTCCACGGTATCCGGACTGTCTGCGTACTCGGACTGCATGGCATAGCTTGCCCGGTAGCCCAGTGGGCCCAGCTGCCCGCTGGCGGCCAGCCCCAGCGTCTGACTGTCAGGTGCGCCGGGCACGCGCGGAGCTGTGCCGGTATCGATATCGAAATCCAGCCAGTAGCCGAAGGCGTCGACCGCCAGTGCTGGCGCAAAACGCATCCGCGCATGCAGTAAATGCGTGGACATCTCGTTATCGTTGAAAAAAATGAAGTTCTGCTGCGTGAGAAAGCTGTAATCCAGACTCAGCTGTTCAGTGACGGCGTACTGCAGCCGCAGCCCATCAAAGGTTTGCTCGTTCTGGCGCCAGCCGACGTTCCCCGCAAACCGCGCGTTGTCGAGAACGATGCGCTGGCGACCCAGCGTTGCCTTCAAGGCATCGCCAGGCGCGTATTGCAGCTGCGCCCGGTTAATACCTGCGCCGGTGGGATCGGGGATCATCGAATAACCCGACTGGCCATTGGTCGAGTCCAGCACGCCCGGTCCGCTGTTGTAGTCCTGCCCCCCGGTTGCGAACACGCCCTCGTATTCGACCAGCACGCGCCAGTCTGCGGCGGGCGTTGCGGTATAGCCCAGGCGCAGGCGCGTCGTCAGGGCGTCTCCATCATCCAGGGCGTTGTCCTGCTCCACCCGCTCATACCGCAGCCGCAAATCGACCAGTGCCTGCCCCGCCGTCAGGCCGGTGGCATCTGGTGCGGCTGCCATCGCCTGCAAGGGCAAAAGCAGTGCGAAAGGGCCGGCGACGGCGGCACGGAAAAAACGTTGCTTCATCATGTTCAGGCTCCCAGAAACGAAAAAGCGCCCGACAGCCAAGCTGCCGAGCGCCATTGCTCAAATTCGGTTGTGGAGCTGAGTCCGCTCAATGGGCCGCCGTTGACCCGCAGATTCAGTCAGCAAAGATGACGCATCAGTCGTGCCAAATACGATATGCCGTCATTCCGGGCATTCCTGCGCGCTGCCGCCCCATCGGGCGCACCGCAGCAGTGCGACTACGCGCTATTCTGGAGCAGACGCAGCGAGACGGCGGCCATCGGCGTGCCCGATCGCATGGACTCATCGCGCAACCGCTTGAAGGCCTCCGCCTCGCTGAGGTTGTACTGATCCATGAGCAGGCCCTTGGCGCGTTCGATCAAACGGCGCCCTTCCAGAGAGTTCTTCGCCTCCTGTAATTCCGCACGGAGCACGTCGGCCTGGCGATACTGGGCGACCGCCACCTCAACCATGGACCGCAACAAGGCCGGCGACAGGCCGTCGACGCTGTACGCAGCCACACCCTGGCCCAAGGCAAGACGGAGCAGCTCGGGATTGTCGGTCCGGGTGAGCATCAGCAATGGCTGGCCTGCATTCGCACCGGCCGCGACCAGGTCTTCCACCACATCGCGTGCGGGCGAGTTGGCGTCGGCAAGCACGACATCGGGCTGCAGCTCGGCCACCCGGTCATACAACTCCAGGGGCTGGGAGACGGTGGCAATGACTGAGAACCCGGCGTCTTCCAAAGCGGCACGCAATAAAGACGCACGGCCGGACTTGGCATCGACAAGCAGGATTTTCAGCATGTTTAGTGCACCGCAGCATTTCGACACTGCAAGCTGTGAGCAAGCTTCGTGCCGCACGACTGCTTCGTGGGCATGGCGTCCCATGTCGCGCAGTACGGGAAAGTCCCCGCCCTGCGCCCAGCCACTACGCGGCAGACCCGGTCCGCCGCAACACCCGAATTCCGTGTCCCCCGACCCGGTGATCGGCGCTCACAGCAAAACGGCCCGCACAAAGGCGGGCCGCAGGCGTTGAGACAACAACCGCAGGTGCGGCCGCTGACTAGTCCAGATCACCGATTGTCTGAATCGTACGGCTGGCGATTCCGTAATCAATCGCCTCCTGCGGGCTCATCCAGAAGTCACGTTCCATGTCCGTGAGCACCTTGTCGTAGGCCTGCCCCGTGGCATCGGCAACCGTCCGCGCAATGCGCTCGCGTGTCTTGATGATTTCTTTGGCCTGGATAGCGATATCGGCCGCCGGACCACCCGCGCCTCCACCGGGCTGATGAATCATGAACCGCGTGTTAGGCAGACAAACACGCCGTTCCTTGGGCGCCGCCAGGAAAATATGCGTCCCCGCGCTGGCGACCCAGCCACTGCCGATCGTCGTGACCGGAGACCGGATGAAGCGAATCATGTCGTGGATCGCATCACCGGACTCGACATGACCGCCGGGTGAGGAAATCAGCATGCGAATAGGCGCAACCTTGTCGTGATCCATCGCCAGCAACTGCCGGCAGATCAGCGCAGCAGTCTTGTCGTTGATACCGCCGAAAACCAGCACAAACCGCGCGTCGAACAGCAGCTTGCCTTCCAGTTTGAAGATGTCGCCCAGGGGGTTGGCCTCCTCGCCGGATGCCATGCGCAGCTCACTCATACATTGTCCTTTTCATTCAATTCAGCTGACGCTCGAGGGGAAGCGCCGTCAGCGGGTCGCAGAGGATCGGATGAATCGGCGGCAATCGCAACGACTGATCGACGCAGCCGAGCCCAGGTAGTCCGCCACAGCCCCGGCGGCGACGGCCTGCTACCGGGTCGTCGCGTCAGAATTCGTAGGCCACAAACGCCTTCATGTGATCGCGGTCGCGCTCGAGATTGGCGTTGCCGCCACCGGTGTACCAGTTGTACGACAGACCTGCGGTCCACGCACTGCCGAAGGTGGCGTCCAGGTTGCCGATGATCAGTTTGCGGCCTTCGATGAAGTTGGTCATGGGCGCCGGTGCGTTGCCCTTGATGTCATGAAACCAGATCAGCGTGGGATTCAGGGTAATCCCGGGCAACACTTCGTTGTAGGTCAAGCGCAGCAAGCCGCGCCACCCCCAGGATGTCGGCGTGACGAAATGGTCCCGCTGCTGGGTGGGATTCTGGCGGCGCGTGTCCGGCTCGCCATCTGCGGTACCGGTCCCGTCGGCCCCAGGGCTGGGATGCGTGTAGTCGCCAGGCCCCTGGAACGTCAGGGTTTGCGGCCCCGGCAGATCCCGCACATGCATCACCCCGGCCTCGAGTAGCAGCAGTAGCTGATCCGAACCAAAGGGATTGGCCGACAGAATGCGCAAGGCCGTCATGGACAGCTGGGCGACGCCCATCCGCTCATAGCCCTGGATCCGCGTGCCGGGCTGGACGTCGATTCCCCGGTTCTGCGCGGCATTGTCCGGCACGGCAGAACGAGCACCGGGAATCGTCGAGTCGGCACCATCCACTGTCGGCACGCCGGGTATCGCCCCAGCGCCGATCACGATGTCCTGCTCAGGAAACGCCGGCTGCAGGGCGGCAAACACCAAGTCGGCCTGGTGCAGCTGTAACGGCAGGTTCGGGCGATAGCTCACCTCACCGGCCAGCGCCCAGTCCCCAGCATTCGTGTTAAACGACAGCCCGAACATGCGGATGTCTTCGGGATACTCCAACTGCGCCTTCATCGTATCCACGGGCAGCAGGTCGTTCGCCGTGCTGCCGGGAATCTGACCGAAACCCTGGCAGGCCACCAGCACCTCGGCAAAAGTCCCGTTGGCGGTTCCCCGCGCACAGCTTTCCTCCGCGCCGAAGGTCGTCAGGTACGGCAGGCGACTGTGGTAGTTGAGAAAATGGAACGCCAGTTCGGTGCCGCCGTTAAGCCAGTCGGCGTAGTACGACACTCTAAACCCGTACTGGCCGCCCTCTTCCGGCGTGTTGTCACGTAAGCGCTCAACCGTTCGTGTCGATTGTGAAATCTCGCCCGTGAGACCGGCGGCCCTGAAGAGGCGCTCAGGGTCATCATTGGTATTCCCCAAACCGATCATCACGTAGTCCTGGTCCCCTCCGGCGACGTCCGATGTCGACAGGAACGACCCGGCCGGTGCCGGCCGCACCGACTCCCAGCCATATTGGTAGATCAGTTCCGTGGACACGACATCGCCAATCGGGAACTGCACAAGAGCCATCGGGGCAGGAATACTCACATCCGCGATCTGGAACCCCGGAAAACTGGCCACCGACCCATCCAACGGATTGAGTTCGTTGATCGAGTTGAACAGCAACAGATTGGCCTCACCCCAGGTGACGGTCTGGCGCCCGACTGAGAACTGCACCTCGCGATCAAACATGGGTACATAGGCACGGACATAGGCTTCGCGCAGCTCGCCTCCCAATGCGTAGCGCTGGACGATGCGCTCATCTCGCGGGGTCCGCGACGGCTGAAACCGGGCGTCCGGGTGTCGCTCATCGAAATCAGCGTTCACGGGGTCGTAGAACAGCATTCCGGAGGCCGTCAGCGACACCAGTCCCCGGGACAGTGTCAGCTCGGGTGCGATCAACGTCGTGGCGGCGGTGACGTCGCCCTTGTCGTAGTTGAGATTCCCGTCATCGCTGTTGATCAGCCCAAAACCACCGGGTGCATCGACAAGGCGCTGATTGGGCGCGGGATCGCCGCTGCTCGACTGGCAATTGTCCTCGGCACAGAGATTCTGCTGGCCGGGCACGGCCATCTTGTCAATCAGGTCATGGGCGCGATCCTGTGTCCGCACCGCCACACCGGACGACAGCCGGGTCGTTAACCGGACATCAATGCCGGCGATGGTTTCCTGGACGCCCCAGGCTGATGCGCTCACCCCGACCATCACGAGCGCAGCCGCGCCCAGTTGGCATGTCTTCACCGTCGTGTCTCCCAAGCTGGACGCAGTTGTCCGCGTCTTGATCGTTGTTATCTGGCGGACTTCATCGACCGCTCTTGTCAGCAACGATAGCGCCTGTGGTGAGAATTCGGAACTGCGGCGAGTACGACACCCCAGAGCCCCGATTACTGTCGGCCGCGAGGCCGGGCGTAGTTCGTCGGAAGCCACTCGCCGGGCGTTGACAACTTCGTTAGGATGTTCAGGCCATGTTGAAAGCCGTCACAGAGCAAGCGGCTGCGGTCGCGAACGAACTCATCCTCACCGCGTACGGGGATGAGTCGCGGCTAAGTGCGCGCAAACTGCTGTCGCTGGTGTATCTGGCACATGGCTGGCATCTCGGCTATCACCACTCACCCTTGCTCAACGAGCCTATTCTGGCCACCCGGCATGGCCCATCGGTCGGCTCGCTGGAGCAATGGCTGCGTCCGGAAACCAAGCTCGACATCCGTGCATTGCTGATCCAACGGGATGGTAGTTCGCCGCGCATGGCCAATCCCGCGCGGATGCTCAACCACCTTGAGGTGCTCTGGACCGTCTATGGCCGCATGACGGCCGACCAGATCCATCGCATCATCTGTATGCGGGACACTCCCTGGTGGGCCACCTGGCATGCACGTGATGCCGGCTCTGAGACCGGCGTGGTCATTCCCGACGAGCTGATCTACTCCCACTTCGTCCGGCGGACATCACGCCGTCGCGGCACGGCAGCGGCCAATCAGGACGCTTTCAACCCGTAAGCCGCCCGGTCCGCAGCCTGCTCCGGCGCAGGACCGTAAGGAATGCCACCCGGCTTCATCCGCCGCAGTCCGTCATGCCGAAACCACAGACCTCCGCGCTCGTGGATGTAGGCTTTGGCTACGAGATATGGCATAGCTCGGCCGTCGAACAGCGGTGGGGGTAGCCGACACAACACCACCGCGTCCCGCGCTTCATCGTTGTCATCCACGGCCACGATGCGTCCATGCTCGCCGGCGTAGAGATGCGTGTTCATCGTCAAATCACAAATGGCTAGGGTCCGGACCATAAAACGCAGGCGGACCGAGAAACCGGACATGCGATGATCAGGGCCTCACAACCAACAACCAATAGGGGACCTTCATGACCATTGCACTGTGGTGCGTACTTGCCGGCGGCCTGATGCCGCTGATCTGGACTGCGACTGCCAAATTCACGGGTGATCGCAAGCTGACGCCCCGGGACAACAAGAATCCGCGGGCGTTTCTAGCCGGCGCCACCGGTCGCCAGGCCCGCGCCAACAACGCACAACTCAATGCGTTTGAAGCGTTCCCCTTGTTTGCGGCGGCCGTGCTGACGGCAGAATGGCTGGACGCCACCCAATCGATTGTCGACGGTCTTGCGCTGACCTGGGTGGGCTTGCGTCTGGCCTACGGCTTCATCTACCTGGCTGACTGGGGCCCGTTGCGCAGTCTGGTGTGGTTCGCCGCCCTGCTGTGCCCGGTCGCGCTGTTTATCGTGGCCGCGTAACCGGGCAAGGCGCGCCGGAACCCGAGGAAGCACAGACCTGTTCGCGTCACCAGGCTGTTGTTTGAAAACCGACTCCGTGTGGGTGCAGCGACCAGAGCGCTAGCTGTCGAGGCCAGGTCGCCGGCGCAATTGTTTGGCGCGCCCGGTGGCCTTCTTGGCATCCACGCGGCGTCGCTTGCTGGCCCGGCTGGGTCGCGTCGGCACCCGGCGCTTGGGCGTCTGGGCAGCCCGCTGCAGCAAGCTCACCAGCCGTTCGATCGCGTCCGCCTTGTTCTGGGCCTGACTGCGGTGGCGCTGCGCCGTGATGACGATCACCCCATCGCTGCGCATGCGGCTGCCGGCAAGCGTTCGCAGTCGTGCCAGCACGGCGGGCGGGACGGCCTCACTGGAGGCCGCATCGAAGAACAGCTGTACTGCCGTCGACGTGGTATTGACATGCTGGCCACCCGGGCCCGATGCCCGTGTGTGGGTGAATCGCACATCCTCGGAGGGAATCGACCACTGGTCGTCAATTTCGATCATGCGCTCACGGTACCGCTGCAACGGGCCGGCTGACCAGCCTCGCCCGTCGCCACATCAGTGAGCCGGTGCCGCAGCCGCCCGCAGCTTACGGGCGCCGCTAAGCCGATAAAAGCGCCGCAGCCGGTTGAGTCCGCCGCGCAGCGCCGCTCCCCCGTCCAGACCTTCGCAATAGGCGCGCGCCAGCTGGGTGGCTGTTCGGTACCGCCAGCGCTGCTGGGCATCGAGGTTTTCCCGCAGACGTGGCTGCTCAAACAACCACCGGAGCAGCAGTTTGCGTGGCGCCGGTCGGCCTTGGCGGTGCAGCTGACGTTCCAACCACACAAACTTGTCGATCTCCGCCTGCAGTTCCAGCTCAAGTTCGCTCACTGGATGGCCACTCTGGGCCCGCTGTACCACCAGCTCAAAATGACTCACGCCTTCGAGCGCCTGTAGCCAGGCGTCCAGATTGCCGGCATGCAAGCGGCCGCTCATCAACTCATCTAGCAACTGCGGGTCGAGATAGAGACTGAGGTCCAGGTCCTCGCCCCGCTGCTGGATGAGCAAGGCCTCCTGCAAACCCTCGGCCAGGGAGACATAACGACTCGCCTGGCCCCGGTCGGTCATGAGAAACCGATGAACGTCGGGACCGGGCGGCAGGTCATACAGCTGCCGCAGGTCACGCTGCAGCCCGACCAGCACTGCTTCGGCACGCGCCCACGAGGTCATGGCCTGCACACTCAATGCGGGCGGATATCGTTGCCCTCTGCGACCGGATGAATCCCCAGTCGCGCCAGCTGCCGTGCGGCACGCTGGCTGCCTGTCTGCGCCCAAAGGGTGTACAGCTGCACCACATCGCTGTCGGACTTGAGATCGGATCGTTCGGACACTTCCTGAAGCACATCGACAAATCGGGGAAACTTGTCGGATAACTCGCCGAAGATGTCGCGAAACACGGCGCGCGCCCGGGAGGATTCATAGATGTCACGCAGACAGCTATACGCCGAGCCGCCCATTGAGACGTAGTAGCGCAAACCGACCTGCCGCCGCTCCAGCCACTCCGGGAAGATCCCGGCGATGAACAAGGCCAGATCGCCCATTCGCTGCAAAGCGTCATTGCGGGCCTCGGGTGAGCCGGCCTCGACAGCCTGCTGATAAAGCCCGGCCAGCGGCTGGAGGACGACCCCGTCTGGCGTCGTCTCGAATACGCGCTCGGCATGGACAAATCCAGACAACATCTCCACTAGGTAGACCACCGTCTCACCGGTGGCCTCCACCTGCTGGTGGGCCATGGCCTCTCTTACGGACGTATCCAGGTACTCCCGCAATCCCATATCGATCAAACCCGTGGTGTCTCTCACCGTGTCCTCCTGTTACTCACTGGACGGCTGGCTGCTACTCCCGATGACTGCCACCTGCTCTGCAGCAAGCTTTGTGCCTGACGTCTGACGATCGGGACATACGCAAGCCAGTGCCAGGCAAAAAGATGCCCTGATACGCCGCGCATTCTTCGTATCGCGACCGAACAACGGACGGTCCGAGCCGACCAGCGCGCGCAGCGCCCACCGGGCCATCCCGGACACCGATCTCGCATGCGACGGATTGCCACCATGGGCTCAAGTTCCCGGCGGCAGCGCCGATGCAACCAGTCATCACGCACTTGTTTCATCACCGCGAGCCCGTCATGAACCCACTGCTTTGTGTCCTGCGTCCTCTGATCGCTGCACTGCTCATCACTGCCAGCGCGGTGGTGCTGGCCACCACGCCTCTGGGCACGCCGCATCCCGATGACATCTGGTACCCGGACGACGAGCCTCACAGCGAGCGGGAGATCGAGCTGGGCAAGCTGTTGTACTTCGACACGCGGCTGTCTCACGACCAGCAGCGTTCCTGCGCAAGCTGCCATAACCCCGACCTGGGATTTGGTGACGGCCTGCGCCGGAGTCCGGGCATCGACGGCAAACCGCTGGGGCGTAACACACCGCATATCTACAACATGGCCTGGAACACGGTGTTCTTCTGGGATGGCCGTGCCGGCACGCTGGAAGAGCAGGCGACCATGCCCATTCAGGCCGCCGAGGAGATGAACCTGCCCATGGCGGCCCTGGTGACCCGCCTGCAAACCGTGCCGTATTACCGCAAGGAGTTTCAGGCCATCTATGGCGACGCCGTGATCGACGAACAGCAGATCGGCCGCGCCCTGGCTGCGTTCATGCGCACCGTAGTCGCAGACGATGCGCCCTTCGACCGCTACCTGCAGGGCGACCAGAATGCGATGAGCCCTGAGGCCGTCCGGGGTTTGGCGTTGTTTGAGGGCAAGGCGCGCTGCCACCTGTGCCATGACGGCCCGAACCTGACCGATGAAAGCTTCCACAGCCTGGGCATCGACGATGAAGACCTGGGCCGCGGGGGCGTGATCGGCGTCGAATCGCTCAATCACGCCTTCAAGACCCCGGGCCTACGCAACGCCACGCTGACCTACCCCTACATGCACGACGGTTCGCTACCGGACCTCGAGGCGGTGATTCGCTTCTACAACCGGGGCGGCGGTGATGCCGCACACAAGAGCAACCTGATGCACCCCTTGAATCTCACCGAGTCCGAGATCGTCGACCTGATAGCCTTTCTGGGCGCGCTGGAAAGCCCGGTGCGTGTGACCCGCCCCGCCATTCCCTAACCCCGGCCCTTCCATCATGAGAAAACGCAACATGACCCGACTGCACGCTCGACTCACAACCTTCCTGCTTGGAGGTCTGCTGGCACTACCGGCAACGGCCACGGAACAATTCACCGGTCAGATCAACTTCTCCAGCCGACCCGCCGTGGTCGCGGTGCTTTACGTCCCGGGCTCCGGCGCACAGGCGCAGACGCCTGTGGTTGATCAAGTGGACAAGCAATTTGCCGAGTCGCTGGTTGTCGTCGCGCCCGGAGAAGCCGTGGAATTCAAGAATTCCGACGCCGTAGACCACAACATTTTTGCCAACGACATTCGCAAGAACGCGCGCTTTGACGTGGGCCTGATGCCGCCCGGCGGACAGCAGGCCATCCCTGCCGACTGGGACGAGAACACGCTGGTCCGCGTCGGCTGCAAGATTCATCCGAAGATGCGGATGTACATTGCCTCGCTGGAAGCGCGCTACCACAAAGTGGTGGAGTTCGATTCACGCACACGCGAGTATCCGCTGTCGCTGTTGGGTCTGCCTGCAGATGCCGAGACGCTGGTTGTCCGCATTCCCAAGTACGACGTCGTCGAGCTGGACTTACGCGGTGCATCCGAATGGACCGTGCCGCTGACCAAGGGCGGCAAGACCCGCGGCGAGATCACCCTGGCCCGGGCGACGCCGTGAAGCGGGTTGCCCTCGGGCTGGCGGTCTCGCTGCTCTTGACTGTCCATCCTGCCCTCGTTTCGGCCGGAGACGACGCCTCGCCCTACCCCCAGCACGTCAAAATGTTCGACACCCCACCTGCGTATGCAGACCAGCTGGGGGATTACCGCCGACGCTGGGAGCGACTCACTGGTTTCGAGTATTCAGGTCTGCACTGGAACCAGTTCATCATGGTCTACACCAACCTCGGCGGCGAGGTGTACCAGAACAATTACCTGGAGTTCATGCGCTGGTACGAGGATCCGGACGAGCCCGACAATCTGCCCCGGTACCAGCCGTATCCCGTTGGCACCGTGGTGCTCAAGGAGAACTTCCTGGCGGAAGGCGGCAAGCCGACGCAGGCCACCACGGTCACCGCCATGATCAAACAGTCGCCTGGCTACGCGCCGCAGGCAGGCGACTGGGAATATCTGCAGTTTGACGCAGCCGGCCGGATCATTGTTGCCGGTCGCGGTGACGACCCGGCCATTCGTGCGCTCTGTGCCGACTGCCACAACAACATGGCCGAACGGGACTACATCTTTTCGCAGATCTATAGTGCGGCGGGTCGCGACTAATCTGCAGTCGCGGCCGCGCGTAGGCCATCGCGAATCGCGCGGAATACGACAATGGATTCATCCATGTTGGCCCGGTACGCCGGGTCAACGCTGCTACGCACGATGATCAGCCGGTCGGGCTCGGAGACATAGATGTACTGGCCCCAGACACCGGCTGCGAAGTACTCGCGCTGTGCATCGGCTGGAATCCACCAGTGCAGCCCGTAGCCACGCGGTCCGTACGAATAGTCGGACTGCCCCGGTTGCATGTCCTGACGCGGCGGCGTGGTGGCCATCGGCACCCAACCATCCGGTAACAAGGCGCGGCCCTGCCATTGACCTTGTTGCAGATAAAGCCGCCCAAGCTTGGCGTAATCCCGCAGCTGGGCGTTGAGGCAGCAGAACGCCAGCTCCATGCCCTGCTCGCCCATGCGATCCGTGTTCCAGTACGCCTGACCGGCCATGCCCAATGGCTGCCAGAGCTTGTCCTCCAGCAGCGCGCTCAACGGCTGGTCATACAGCTCGCTCAGCAGCTGGCCCAGGGCCTGGGTCTCGATGCTCGCGTAATGAAAGTGACGGCCACTGGGCTGCGCTCGGTCATAGTCGTGCAAGACGTCCGCCAGACGTTGCCGCAATGCGAATAGCTTGACGAACAGCATCTGGATGTCGGAGCGACGGCTGTTGTAGGTCTCATCAAAATCGATACCCGACGACATCTCCAACACATGGCGGATCGGCACCCCCTCGTAAACACTGCCGATGAGTGACGGCGCATAGCGATCCATCGGGTCATCCAGCGATGCGATACGTCCTTCGTGCACCGCCACAGCCACCAAGGTGGCCACGAAGGACTTGGCCACCGACCACGAGGTGTGTCGAGTGGTCTCGCTGGCACCGAGCCGATACTGCTCGTGCACGATGCGATCGTCCTGAATGACCAGGAGCCCGGTGGCATCGACGCGCGTCAGGAAATCATCCAGGCGTCGCGTCTCTCCCGCGTACACATATTCATCAGCAATGGCGGCAGGCGCTTGCTCGAATCGAAACGGCTGGTCGGCGGCGTCGATCACGCGATAGGGCATCAACGCTTCCATCGCACGGAAATGTGCGACCCGCTGATCCTCCGCGAACATCGTGTTGAGTTTGATCGGATTGTAGGTGGCCCAGGGTCTGAGCAGACCCAGCAAGGCCAGCACCCCAGCGAGTCCGACCAGCCCCAGCGCGGCCAGCAGGCGCCGGCGCATCGCGCTCAACCCATCCGCGCCAGCAGGCCCAAGGGCAGCCAGCGCATCAGGCGGGCGACCAGGCACCAGGGCCAGCCGGGCACAAATGCCGAGGCAGGTTCGCGTTCGATGGTCTTGACCAAGGCGCGGCAGCCGGTCTCGACATCGACACGAAACGGCGCATTTTTCAGATCGGCATTAATGGCCGTCAGGATATAACCCGGCAAGATCGTCGAAACCTTGATGGGCGTATCCAGGCAGTCCAGCCGAATCCCCTCGGCCAGATTGGCCAGTCCCGCTTTCGTCGCCGCATACGTCGCCGCCGGCCCCTTGAAGCCACGCACCGCGCTGACCGACGACATTGCCACCAGATGCCCGGCGTTCTGCGCCCGAAAAATGGCCATCGCCGCCTCGCACTGGGCCAGCGCCGCAGTGAAATTGGTGGTCGCCGTGCGGAGATTGGTGGAGAAATGACCCGTGCCAATCTGCGCGCCGAACCCAATGCCAGCGTTGACGATGATGCGGTCCAGCGTTCCGAACTCTTCGCGAAACGCGTTAAAGACCTCGAACACCTGATCGTAGTCGCAAACATCCAGCGCCCGCAGGCTGATACGGATGTCGGGATACTGAGCCGACAACTCGGCCCGCAAGTCCTCCAGCGCATCGGTGTTGCGTGCACAAAGCGCCAGATGACGCCCCCGCGCGGCAAATTCGCGCGCCATGCCGGCGCCCAGCCCAGCGCTCGCGCCGGTGATCAGAATCGTTTTTCGCACCCCTGCTCCCTGGTGATGAATCATCTTGTCTTGGGACGACGCGGCTCGCGCGCTGTCCTGCTCAGGGCGCAGGGTAAGGCCTGCCTGCTGTGAGTGCGAGCCCGGTTTATGTCAGTTGTGGGCTGAGATGATTGGGTCGGCCTACCGAAGAATGCGGCGTGCCGTAGCGTCCAATGACCTCGGCGTCATCCGTGTCCGAAAATGCAGTGAGCACGGTGCCTACGTTCCAGAACGTGCCCGTGGCCGAGCTGGGGGTGATTTCGAGTTCGACAAACCCATGCGCACCAGCGTGGTGGAACGCGACATTCGGATTCGCTGCGATCACGGCCGCGTTGTAGAGCGGGGCCAGTACGGCGCCACCCGGCGAGTCGGCCAGGTTGTTCGAGGTCACGCTCATGCAGGTGAACTCGACGGCCACACTGCCCTCCCCGGTCAGCGGGTTGTATCCGGGCACGCCGGTCAGCTCAGCGATCAGCGGGTTGAATGGCGTGTAGGGGTCCTCAACGACATCGCTGGCCCAGCCGGTGTGGATGTCGCCCGTCAGCACGATGTTGTCCACAATCCCCTCGGCCCGCCAAGTCTGCATCAACTGGTCGCGCTCGAACTGGTAAGCCCCCCAGTTATCACCGCCCTCGTTGCCACCGCCGGGACGCAAGCCCATTTCTTCGGCCACCTCGGGCGGCAGGTAGGGCAACGGCGAATAGCGAGGATCGGGATTGTTCCGATGCGGTGACATCATGGTTTGCTGGCCCAGCACCCGCCAGCGGGTGCCCGCGGCCTGGGACGCTCGCATCCGCTCCAGCAGCCAGGCCTTTTGTGGCTCCCCCAGCATGGTCCGGCTGGGGTCGGCACTCTCGATTCCAGTGGCAGAGGTGTCCGTCTCCGGCGCATTACGCTGCAGGCAGGTGTCGAGCATGAGCAGATCAACCAAATCCCCGAACGGCAGATGGCGCCAAATGCGTAACGGGTTGTCGGGCTCCGGCAGGCGGATTGGCAGCCACTCGGCGTAGGCGCGGGTCGCCGCTGCACGGCGTTCGGGCCAGTGGCCCTCGGTGTCGGGCTGGTGATTCTGCGCCCCGTCGGCCCAGCTGTTGTTCGTGGATTCGTGATCGTCCCAGACCGCGATTAGCGGGTGGGCGGCGGTCATGGCCTGGAGATCGGGATCGGTCCGATACTGCGCGTGGCGCTGCCGGTAATCGGTCAGCGTGACGACCTCATGCGGCGGAAAGTGATCCCGACCCAGGTCGCTGCTGTTGCCGTACTCGTAGAAATAATCTCCGACATGGATCACCGCATCGATGTCACGTCGCGCCAGCACCTTGTAGGCATTGAAGTAGCCGGTGGAGTAGTTGGAGCAGGACACCAGCGCAAACCGGACCTGCTCAGCGCCGGGAGCCGGTGCCGTGCGCGTCCGACCCACCGGCGAGGCCACGTCACCCACCCGGAACTGGTAGTAGTAGGTGGTGGCGGCGCTCAGGCCGGTGACATCCAGCTTCACCGTGTAGTCGGACGCTGCCGTCGCCCCGGCAGCAGCCGCTGCGTCCACGCCGTCCCCGGATCGACGCACCACATCGGTCAGGTCCGGATCGGTGGCCAGCACCCACTCCACGGCGGTTTCCGTTGTCAGTCCGCTGACCCGGGTCCAAAGCACGACCCGGTCGGCCAGCGGGTCACCGGAGGCCACCCCGTGCTCGAAACTTGCGCTGCCAGGCGTTCCACCCTCGACGGGCGAACCAGGATCTGCACCCTCCCCTGCGCAGCCGGCCAGCACCACCGGTGCGCAGGCCGCACCCACGAGAAACCGTCTGCGCGACAGCGCGCGCTGGGACAATCGCCGCATGCGGCGTAAACGTCTGCTCATAACCGGGTTCCGTGCGAGGCATCCATGAGGCGCCGCACTGTGAACCCGATCTATAACAAGACGATGACGCCTCGCCCGGCCCCGGCCTGATACCGGCGCGACGGCCTATGCCGGAGGGGCCAATGACCCCGGGCAATCGGCCTGCGGCGCCGTCACCGTAAATGGGTCGGTCGTCACCTCGTAGGGACTCAGCGTTCCATCCGCGCCCCGAGATTGTCCGACAAAGCGGAATCGATACGTGCCGGCCGGCAGGTTGGCGGGCGTTTGCCAGCGCGCATCCGCAGTGCCACCACTGCTGGTCTGCGGCCGCTCGACGGCGACGGGCACCGGGATGATGGGCTTCCAGGCGTAGATGAGTTGCGGATCGCGGTCTTCGATGAGCGCCGCCCAGCTGCCATCGGAGGCCAGGCGCTCCACCGTCACGTAGCTGCCCTGCAACTGCAGGTCATTTCCGGGGTGGCCTGCCACGATCTCCGCTTCGATCAGGGTGCCCGGTTCCACTTGCGCCGGCGGCTGGCGCAGCAGCGTGCCGGGCTCACCAGCCGGGTGCGGGCTTTCCACCGGCCCTGCAACCAGTGTCAGGTCAATGCGCTCGGCCGCTGGCAGGTCAACGGCGATGGTTTCGCCGCTGCGCATCGCGCGGGCCAGTTTGAGCGACTCCTGCATGACGGCCGCATGCGTCCAGGGGCCGTAAAGCGTCGATGCGCCCTCGTACTGCTGGGCCGCGTACTCCTCACGTGTCGTCAGATAATGAACATAGTCGTTGACCAGACCGGCGACCACGATGGTCTGCACGCCCACCGGTGCCAGTTCTTCCAGCAACAAGGTCTTGAGCCGGCGGGCCGCCATGGTCGTGACCTCCCAGGGCAAGCCAATGACCGCGAGCTGGCCGATGCGGAACAACTGCAGCGGCAGTTCGCTGGCCCCACGCGGCAGCAGCACCGGTTTTTCCGCCTGGCAAGAAAAATCGCCCAGCACGGGTGGCAGCAGTGCCACATTGCACATCACGGCTGCAGACAAGGTTTGACCGGGGATGGTCTCTGCCGGCCAACCGCCCGGAAAGCCTTCCAGCCGGGTTCCGGCCAGGGTGGCGATGTCGCCCAGCGCGGCATCCAGCAGCGCCGGGTCATCGCTGCATTTGAGACCCTCGGTCGTCGGTCCTGGCCCATCCTCTGCGCCGGCCCCGAAGGAGGCGCCGAGTATCCCGGTGCAGGTTCGCTTGTCCTCCGCGTCCAGTTCAGCGGGCAGGTTCAGGCTGGCCAGCACGGCCGGATCATCCACCTGAATCGACTCGATTGGAATCCGAATCAGTCGGAAATCCACCGGTCCCGTCAACCGCTCACCAGAGCCCATGAGTTCCAGCGATCGCGCCAACTGCTTGAGCCCGGAGATCGCATTGGCGTCCAGGTCGTCGACGCCGCCGCCGCGCCGGGGATCGGGGTACGGGTAGGTCTCGATGGCGATATTGGGCGAGGCGTCGCCTTCATCGGACTGGGCAAAGGCCCCGACAAACGTGCCGGTGGCGGGATCCGCTCGGTAGTTCGTCCCCATCAAGGCTTCAAGCCCCAGCGACGCCTGTCCTTTCACGTCACCACTCACATAATGCTGCGCGGGACCGATCACCGTCGGGTGCACGCCAAACCAGTTGATCAGCCCCGTCATCCCGGCCTCACGCAGCAGTTCCAGCTGCACCATGCGCTTGTTGACCTGCACCTCTTCACCGCGTTCGTTAAGAAACGCCTGACGATCGGCCTCTGCGTTCATGGCATAGGCGGGCTTGGAGCGATTGATGTTGGTGTTGAGCAATTCGCCCGAAGACAGGCGGATCGTCGCCGGCTGCGCGTGGGCGACGAAATTCTCATGGGCATTGCGGATGGCCGCCACCGTGCCACCGACGATCACGGCCGCGCCGTTCCCGATCCCGGCCAGCCCGGTCCCCGGATCGGAATGGGTATGGGTGACCGACAGCATGACGTTATGCGCGTCGTAGTGCTCAGCGAGCTGCTCATCGGCGGCCAGTTCGGCCAGGACGGCTTGTCGAACAGCAGCGCTCATCAATCCGGTATCCAGCGAGACGAACAGCACGCGTCGACCATTACAGGGTGATGCAATGACAAACGCTCGGGCGTACACCCGAGTGTGCAAGGCGGAAAACACCTGCTGCGGATTGACCCAGGCCAAGCTCGCGGTATCCGCAATGGGACCGGTGATGTCATGGATGCCAACACCGACGCGATAGCCCGTGTTGTCCGTACAGGGCTTGGGTATGGCACCGGCCGGTGGGGTGTCGACGGTCAGTCGGCCCGGCGCGTCCAGGCCATCGCCCACACGCCGGCGGGGGTCGTTAACGATGCATTCCAGCGCCTGGGCATCGACACCCGCCACAGCCTCACTCGGCACGTCGGTCGCCGGGCCGCCGCCACAGGCCGCTAAAGCGGCGATCCCCACACTCCCGATCCAGCGCATCCGCACCATCGCCTCCAGCCTCCTCAAGCCCGCAAACTAAGCAAGCTAACCCGGTCTGGGTCCCGGCGCGATGGTAAATCCGGATTAGTGGCGACAGCCCTCCGACCGGAGCGTGCAGGCACGGCGAATCGCGATGCTGCGCGATGCAGGCAGCCCCGGCGGTGTCAGCGCCAACCCGGCGCCGGGATGGGCATCCGCCCAGGGCGAATAGGCTCGGGTTTGCAGCAGACCGGCTTCAAGATCCAATGCCCAGACCTGCAGATACCCGCCGCCGCCCTGCTCCAGGTGCTGGTAATCCACGACCAGCAACGGGACCGACTGGCCCTGTGCATTGGTCGCCTCCAACACGGCGTCGCCGATGTGGTGCCCCCCGATGGCAAGCACGACCTGCGGGTTTGGCGCGATCAGCGCCTGCCAGATCGCTTGACCAAAGACGCTGAGTTCAGCGGGTTTGTCGATGGCATCCACAAGCGCATGGGCGCTAAGCAGCGTGGGGGTCTGCGGATGAGCATCCAGCACCCGTTGCGCCCAGGCCAGCGTTTCGGCGGACGGATTCCACCCGATCGCCAACACCAGTAAGTGATGCGTCCCTCGGCGAATGAGATGCGCTTCGCTGTAGCCGCCAGGTGAACGACCCAGCCACGTGGACTGGCGGCTGGCACGAGCCGGCGAAAAGACCTGTGGGAAGTGCTCGGCGCTGACATCCCGCGCCTGCTCGCTCTGCCCGGGCTCCAGCACATCGTGGTTGCCGGGTAGCAGGCTATACGCAACACCAGCGGCCTCCAGCCGCGCGAAAGCCGATGAGGCGACAGCCCACTCTTCGCCCGCAGCCGGGTTCTGCACGATATCGCCAAGATGCATCACAAAGGGGTCGTCTAACGCATCACGCTGCTCCGCAATCCAGCGCGTCTGAGCATGAAAAATGTCCGGATGCTTCTGCGCGTAGAACTGCGTATCCGGGAGAATCACCAGTGGGATGACGCCGTTCTCATCGGCCACGTATTCGCGGCCAGCGCAGGCTGCTAGCACGGTTAGCACGTACGCCAAGCCCAACCGTATAAAGGGACTACGCATATCGCGCCTCCTCGAATTCGAGTTCCAAGCCTGCCGCAGTTACGTGAGTGTTTGTTGACACTCGGTCCGGCCCGCGGCGACAGCCTGGCACTTGCGTCGCGGAGCGAGTGACTTGGTGGCGTCACAGACGGGGCGCAGACTGGCACACTCACGCGACGGCGCACGGCCGCGCCGGTATCTGGTGCTCTGGTCTCCTGCGCCACGTTTCGCCCCTGTCTTTGCTTCCACCCATGTCGTTATCGAGATTCTTGATCCCACCGCTGATGGCGGGACTCCTTGGCAGTGCCTGCAGCCCGGGTTCAGCGCCGGAGCAGGCGGATCGAGGGCCAGCCGCGACGCGCGTGGCAACAGACTCACTGGTGGAACAGTCTGGTCAGGACTGGGTTCCGCGAGCCCTGCCCGGCGGCGCCGCCACGGTCGTCGAGTTCAGCCCGCTGTCGGAGCGCAGCTCGGACGCGCTGTCCCAGCCGTTCGGCAATCTGTCCGCCGAAGAGCGGCTGCAGTTCGTGGTCGGCAACTCGTTTTTCACCACCGCCTGGGTCTCGGCGGGCGCCTCCGTCGCAGGCCGCGACGGTCTGGGTCCGTTGTTCAACGCGGCCGCCTGTCAGGACTGCCACATCCGGGATGGACGTGGCCGTCCGCCGCAGAGCGAAGAAGAACCGATCAACGCCGCGGTTGTGCGGATTGCTCTGGCAGACGGCTCACCCGACCCCGTTTACGGCAACCAGATTCAGACCCGCAGCCTCCCCGGCCTGCCGGCGGAAGCCCGGGTGCGGGTCCGCTGGCTGCCCGAAACCTATCGCCTGCCGGATGGAGAGACCATCGCGCTGCGCCGCCCCGAACTGCAGTTGGATCGCTGGGGATATGGATCACCCGCCGAGGGACTGCGTGCCGGGCTGCGTATTGCGCCGCCCATGACGGGCCTGGGGCTATTGGAGGCGATTCCCGCTGCGGCAATCCAGGCACAAACGCAGCAGCCCGGCGCCACCGGTCAGCTACAGATTCTGGCGCAGCGCGCCGGCTGGGAGGACCCGCCGCTGGGCCGCTTTGGCTGGAAGGCCAGCAAGGCAACCGTTGCCGAGCAGTCGCTGGACGCCTTTGTGAATGATCTCGGCATCACCTCATCCAGATTCCCAGTGGACGCCTGCACGCCGCCGCAGCGTCAGCTGGGCTGTGACGAGTTGCCGCATGGCGGGACACCCGAGCTGGAACCCGGTATCGAGACGGCCGTCCTGGTCTACGCGCGACATCTGGCACCCCCGGCGCGGCGCAACATCGCACAACCCGCCATTGCCGCCGGTCGGGCGTTGTTTGAATCGATCGGCTGCCAATCCTGCCATCGCGCGCGCTGGGAAACCGGCGTCTCATCGGACTCTCCGGCTTCGTCCCGCCAGATCATCTGGCCGTATACGGACTTGCTGTTGCACGACATGGGGCCTGGACTCGCTGACGGTCTCATCGAGGGCCAGGCGTCCGGACAGCACTGGCGAACGCCGCCGCTTTGGGGCCTGGGGCAGGT
This sequence comes from Pseudomonadota bacterium, assembly GCA_036156195.1. Taxonomy (GTDB): domain Bacteria; phylum Pseudomonadota; class Gammaproteobacteria; order Nevskiales; family OUC007; genus Abyssibacter. Next base: position 430,902 of record JAYZUZ010000012.1, read on the forward strand.
CAAAACGGTGGGGGGTGAACAGGCCGGTTATCTGCATGATGGCCGCGCCCGCACCCTCGCCGAGGCCATTGTCTGGCATGGCGGCGAGGCCCGGCCCGCCCGTGACGCCTGGGCAGCTCTACCGAAGGCGCAGCGGCGCCAAGTGCTGGCCTTCCTCAACTCGCTGTAGGCCGAATCATCCATCGACTGTCATAAAACAGAGACATGCCACGTGTATATTCCCGCGCCTTCCGAACTGGCCTTCTGGGGAAAACATGCGTCGCGTTCTGCCATCTAATCTGTCCTGGCCTCATGCCGTGCTGCTCGGAGGCATCACGTTGCTCGGCGCATGTGGGCAAAGCAGCGAGCTCGCCAATGCCGACGCTGGTGACCCCGGAGTCGGCACGCCGCCGGTCGAGCCCGTTGCGCTCTGCGATGGCACTGAGAGTCAGCCGGAGCGACTCTTCCTGCAGCAGGTGGGCGCAACCCAGGCCATCGTCAAGTGGCGAGGCAACCAAGCAGGCGGCGATGACGCGACCACCCTGTGCTACGGCACGCAGCAGGCTGCCTTGCCACTGGACAGCCAGACCGACGCGGTGGTCACCGCCACCGGCCACAGCGAGGTGTTACTCACCGGGCTGACGCCGGACACCACCTACTACTACTCCGTGGGCGGCTCGGGTCACGCGCTGGATACCCGGCATTTCCGGACGGCCCCCGTCACCGGCGAATCGCCCAGTGATGGCAATGTGCGCATTTGGGTGCTGGGCGACTCGGGCACTGCCGGCAGCACCATCGATCCCGAGGGTGGCGACGCGCGGGACGTGCAGACCGGCTACCTCAACTGGGTGGCTAGCAACGGCGGCGAGCCCACCGATCTGGTGCTGATGCTCGGAGACATCGCCTATCTGGATGGCACTGACGCTCAGTTCCAGAGTGCTGTGTTCGATGTGTACACCGACATTCTCAGCAGCGCCGCCATGTGGCCGACCATCGGTAACCACGAGATGGGCGGCAGCGGTCTGACCCTGTTCACCAGCACCAACCTGTACGTTCCCGCGCAGGGGCAGCCCGACCTGCCACCCGACAGCCCCATGCCCTACCTGAATATCTACACCCTGCCGACCCAGGGCGAGGTCGGCGGCGAACCCAGCAACACCGAGCAGTACTACGCCTTTGACTACGGCAATGTGCATGTGATCAGCCTGGATTCGCAGGTGGCGATTCGCGACACCGCCAACAACGAGGCGATGAAGCAATGGCTGATCGCTGATCTGGCAGCGAACAGCAGCGACTGGACCATCGTGATTTTCCACCACCCGCCCTACACCAAGGGCAGCCACGACTCCGACAACGCCCTGCTCGGCATCGACCAGCCGATCTTCGACATGCGCGAGCAGTACACCGCGATTTTCGAGGACTACGGCGTCGATCTGGCCTATAGCGGGCATAGCCATTCCTATGAGCGCTCGTTCTACCTGCATGGTCACACCGGCCTGGAGGCAAGCTTCGACCCCAGCATTCATGCCGAGAATGACGGCATGGGCAATGCGCTTAGCGGCCAGGGCCAACAGCGCTACCGGCAGATTTCCGACAACACGGGCGCCGACGACAAGGTGGTGTATACCGTGGCCGGCAGTTCAGGTCAGGCCACCAGCACGTCGGATGGCTATCCGCACGACGCCATGGCCTACAGCGAGATCACGCTTGGCTCCGTGGTCATCGACGCCACCCAGACCAGCCTCACCGCTCACTTCATTGATAGCGAAGGCAACGCGCTAGATCACTTTGTGATCGAGCGCTAATCATTGCCCCGATTGCGCAGACCCCCTGTTCGCAGGCCGTCGAAAACGCCGGCCTGCCTGCATGGCGACCGCGCTCGCTCGACGGACCGACCATGACCCACCACTGCAGCCGGATTGCCATCCTGTGCCTTGTCGTCCTCGCCGCGGGCTGGGAGCCGGCGCAGGCGGGACTGGGTGGCCAGCAGCGAGCGACCATGCTCAGCGAGCAGATACGGCGTCATCCGGCCGATCCGACGCTTTACCTGCGACGGGCTCTGATCTACGCCGATATCGGAGAATTCCGTCAGGCGCTGGCAGACGTCGACACCGCAGCCGAACTGGGCCCGGTAGAGAACACCCTGTTTGTGCGTGGGGTGCTGATGTACCGACTAGGCCAGTTCGATCAAGCGCTGCCATTGTTTGATCGGTTTATTGCAGCCCGTCCCGGCCATGCGAACGCACGGCTTTATCGGGCCCGGGTCCTGCGCGACGCCGGCCAGTACCACGCCGCCCTGCGTGACTATCTGGCGTACTTCGAGATCACCCCCAACGCGGAGCCGGGTGACTATCAAATGGCGGCCCGGCTGATGGTCATGCTGTCTGCGTTTCCCGGGGGGCAGTACACGCCAGACGATGCCCTGGCGTTGTTGGACCAGCGCCGGTCCAGCGTCGGACATGCACCGCAGTTGCAACGTTACGCCATCGAGATCGAATCCGGACGCTGCAACAGCACGGCCGCCATCGAGCGCCTCCATGCGCTGCATCCCAATGCCAAACGCGCGCCACGCTGGCATCTGCAACTGGCCGAACAATCCCTGCTCGCCCATTCACCGCACGCCGCCAACGCAGCGCTAACGCAGGCGGCCAGGTTGCTGGACCAGCGCCGTCCCACCGCAAGCAAGACGCGGTTGCAGCGTCGGCATGCATTTGTCAGCGATCTTGTCGCTGCCTTTTCGGCCAATCGCCTGACGCCAGAGACCGCCGCCGAGGTGCTTGAACGCCATTACGCCGGCGCCAGCCTGCCTGGCCCGAGGCGACATCACCACGGCGACCCGACCCTGGCGCATCACCACAGTGCGCAGGCACATCCACACGATGACCCCATCGAGCCGGCTGCGCCGCCCCCTGCCCTGCTCCAGGGGTTTGAGCGGCCTGCCGCGTCCACCGGAGACGATGCGTCCACCCTGGATGCAGCGATTCAGCCGTTCTTTGCCTGCCTCCGCCTGCGACTACAGTGATGGTCCGGCGCACCCTCATGGCAGCAGCGCTGGTGATCAGCATCGCCGCGGTCATCGGCCACTACGCCCGCGATCACCTGGAGGCGCGATTTGCGGCTGCAGCGCCCGAAACGGTCGACCCCGCCGCCCAGATGCGCGCTGTGGTTCGCAGCTACCGGCACCTGGCACATCTGAGCTACGAGACCGCCTACCACTCGGCCGGCCGGCTGCGCCGCCATATTCAGGCGCTGACTGCGCAGCCCTCGGCGCAAAGGCTTGCAGCCGCCCGACATGCCTGGCGCGACGCCCGCGTGGACTATGCCCAGACGGAGGTCTTCCGGTTCGGCAACTGGATCGTTGATGACTGGGAAACCAGTATCAACGCCTGGCCCGTCGACGAAGGCGTGCTGGACTACGTGGCTGCAGACTATGCCGCTTCGCCGGGCAACCCACTGGCCCGTCACAACCTGGTGAGCGCGGCGTCAGTGACCATCGACGGCATCACCCTGCAGACCGATCCCGTGAGCTGGCCTCAGCTCAAGTTCATCCATGGCGGGAGCGATGTCGAAGCCAATGTCGTCCTCGGGTATCACGCCATTGAATTCTTGTTGTGGGGACAGGACCACAACCCCAATGGCCCCGGCCAACGCCCCTGGACCGACTTCGACGGCGCCGCCTGCACCAGCGGCCCCCACGCCGCGCCTGCCGCGCACTGTCGCCGGCGTGGCCGCTTGCTCGGCCTGATGGCCGAGCATTTGTACAGTGAACTGGGCCGCATGACACTGAACTGGGCCGGCAACAATCCCGGCAGCTACGGCCTGCACCTGGCCGAAGGGGATGTCAAAGAGGGGTTGCGACGCATGCTCTTCGGCATGATCCGACTGGCGGGCGACGAGCTTGCCGGTGAGCGGATGCAGGTGGCGCTGCTCAGCCACGCCCCCGAAGAAGAGCAGGACTGCTTTTCGGATGACACCCATCAATCGCTGTACTTCAACGCGCGAGGCATCGCCAATATTTACTTTGGCCGCTACACACGCCCGGGCGGCGTGTCGCCCTATGTGGCAGCCTCTTCTCTCGCAACACTCGCCGAAAGCCTGGACCCCGCACTGGCAGCCGCTCTGCTGACGCGATTCGACACCGTCGAGACCGTCATGGCCGAAATTCGTCGGCACGGACAGCAGGGAGTGACCTTTGACCGGTTAATCGAACCCGGCAACACCGCGGGTCACGCCCTTATAACCGAAGGCATTGCTGCATTGCAGGCGCTGGGTGTGGCTCTGGAGTCTCTCGCAGTCCGCCTGGAACTGGGGCCGATCAACCCCCAGGCGCCCCAGTTTGACCGAGTCTCATCGTAGCGGGGTGCAACCACAGCCCCTAGAGGCCGGTGATCAGCGCCCGTCAGGTCACCCGCCCAGACACCGCCTGTGTGCTGCGCACCACCTTGAATCCTGATCAAAGCTCGGCGCGTCCGGTCGGATTCCGGTGGGTCATCGCCGATCATCGCCATTGATAAAAGCCACTGATTCGCATGGCCTCGTCACCGCGCGAGTGATCACAACGATACCCCGGAGCCGGGCTGACACCATCGGCGTTCAATAATCACTGTACGAATCAGAATATGCCTGTACAGTGCAGCTATCGAGTCCACTCAGTGCCCTGTCTTGGTCCAGCCGCCTACGTCATTCGATCGTCGGCCTGATGCGCGACATCGCGTCAACCGCCGAACGCCGCGAACACCCCGTCCAGGGCCATTACTGGATGCGATTGTCCAGGCCATGCTCGCCCGGCTGCATACCGAAGGTGTACAGCCGGGTCAGGCCATCGATCTCAATGCGCTGTGGCACAGCCTGAGCGTCGACCTGACCATTCGCGAGTTCGACACCATTCCAGCCGCTGGCGAACTACTGGGGCGTGGCTATGTCCGCCATGTGGGGGACGAGTCCTACCGGGTTGCCCTCACCGAAGCAGGCCATGCCGCCGCAGCACGTGCCTCGTTACTACCCATGCAGCAGATGGTGTCTGCCGTGCGCGCGGGTGGCGACATCGAGGCCACCTAGGGAAGCGCTGATTTATTCGCGCCGCCCAGTCGCTGCCTGAAAACAGGCGCCGTCCGCATGGACGGCCGCTAGCGTGACTTCAGCTGGGACAAATCCCGCACCGCGCCCCGCGCAGCGGATGTGGCCATCGCGGCGTAAGCCTGCAGGGCCAACGACACCTTGCGATCACGCTGCACGGGCTGCCAGGCCTGCTCGCCCCGAGCGTCCATGGCTTCGCGTCGCTCGGCCAGTTCGGCATCGGTTACATCGACGCGAATCACCCGGTTGGGAATATCGATCTCGATGATATCTCCCGGCTCGACCAAGCCGATGTCGCCCCCTTCAGCGGCTTCGGGCGAGCAATGACCGATGGACAGCCCCGAGGTCCCTCCCGAGAAGCGACCATCCGTGATCAACGCGCAGGCCTTGCCCAGCCCCTTGGACTTCAGATAACTGGTCGGATAGAGCATTTCCTGCATGCCCGGGCCGCCCTTCGGGCCTTCGTAGCGGATGAGCACCACGTCACCCGCCTTCACCTGGTTGCTGAGCAGGATGCCGTCAATCGCCGCCTCCTGACTTTCGAAGATCACCGCAGGACCACGAAACTTGAGAATCGAGTCGTCAACGCCGGCGGTCTTCACAATACAGCCGTCTTTAGCAATATTTCCGTACAGAACCGCAAGCCCGCCGTCCTTGGAGTAGGCGTGCTCGACATCCCGGATACAGCCGTTTGCCCGGTCGGTATCCAGGCTTGGCCAGCGTGCGGATTGACTGAATGCCACCTGGGTGGGAATCCCGCCAGGGCCTGCGATGTAGCGGGCGGCAGCCGCTTCGCCGCCTTTCATCACATCCCAGCGGTCCAGCGCATCTCCCATGGTCGGGGCATGCACCGTGCTGCAATCCCGGTGTAACAGCCCGCCCCGGTCCAGCTCGGACAGGATGCCGATAACGCCGCCGGCACGGTGCACATCTTCCATGTGATATTGCTGGGTGGCCGGCGCCACCTTGCACAGATTGGGAATCTTGCGCGACATGCGATCGATGTCGGCCATGGTGAAATCCACGCCGGCCTCATGGGCAGCGGCGAGTAGATGCAGCACGGTATTGGTGGAGCCGCCCATGGCGATGTCCAGCGCAATGGCATTCTCAAACGCCTTGAAGCTGGCGACCGAGCGCGGCAAGACGGAGGCGTCGTCGCCCTCGTAATAGCGCTTGGCGAGGTCCACAACCACGCGCCCGGCCTCCAGGAACAGTTCCTTGCGCTCGGAATGCGTCGCCAGCAGCGAACCATTGCCCGGCAGCGACAAGCCCAGCGCCTCCGTCAGGCAGTTCATCGAGTTCGCCGTGAACATGCCGGAGCAGGACCCACAGGTCGGACAGGCACTGCGCTCGATGCTGGCGACATCCTCGTCGGTTTCGTCCGGGTTGGCCGCGCTGACCATGGCATCGACCAGGTCCAGCTTGATATCGCCTTTCTTGGCCAGACTGACCTTGCCGGCCTCCATCGGACCGCCGGAGACAAACACCGTCGGGATGTTCAAGCGCATGGCGGCATTGAGCATGCCGGGCGTGATCTTGTCGCAGTTGGAAATGCACACCAATGCGTCTGCACAATGGGCATTGACCATGTATTCGACGCTGTCGGCGATCAGATCGCGGCTGGGCAGGCTGTAGAGCATGCCGCCGTGGCCCATGGCGATGCCATCGTCCACCGCAATGGTGTTGAACTCCTTGGCCACCCCGCCGGCCGCCTCGATTTCACGCGCCACCAGTTGCCCCAGATCCTTGAGATGGACATGCCCGGGCACGAACTGGGTAAACGAGTTGGCAACGGCAATAATCGGCTTGCCGAAGTCGTCATCCTTCATGCCGGTGGCACGCCAAAGGGCGCGCGCCCCGGCCATGTTGCGTCCGAAGGTCGTTGTGCGAGAGCGGTATGCAGGCATGCTGGGTATCCTTGGTCGCGGCTGCGAATCAAGCGCCACGGCGATCGTGCGAGGCGCGCATTGCAGCATAGACGCGGCGCATCACCAAACACCTACTCAGGAACGAGCGCTGCTGTTGCGTCTCCCACGCCGCCGAACACCGCCGCTCCAGCGGCGCCAAGGCCAACCAGGGTGGGCCTCGCCTGCCCACAAGAACACGGCCGCGCAACCAGCCGCGGCCGGCGCCCCGAGGGCCGCCAGCGCCTCCACGGCCCCGGGCAGCTGATCAGCCGCGCGTTGCAGCCTGCGCGCGCTCCGCCGGGCCGCTGCGAAGCGCCAGCAGCGGCGTCAGCCAGTCCTCGGCCACCCAACCGGACAGCGCGCGATCACCGGTCATCGCGCTCACATGGCACCAGCGACGCTGGTCGCCGGTGCTGCATTCGATGACATCAACCACCACACCATGCGCCAGGCTGCCGATGGCCTGGCCTTCTGGCCGGGCGCGAACCGTCAGCGACTGATCCTCGCCCACCTCCACAGTCCGCAGCCGGGAAAGCTCACCCTGGAGAGCCTCGACCTCAGCCCGCAGCGCTTGATTCTCCCGCTGCAGGCGCACGGCCCGTGCGTGACTGCGCTCGAATTCTTCGATCACCTGGCTTGCCGATTGATGCGCCTGGTCCAACGCCGCACGCATGGATGCCATTTGATCCGGTTCGACAGCGCTGGCGTGAGCGACCGTACTCGCAGCGCAACTGGACTGATTCAGCAGCGGCACGTCAGAGCCGATGGCTGCACAGGCACAACACAGTAATCCGGCCCACCCCAGCGCGCGAACGCTTTTGGGCCATCGTTTGGTATCCGCCACCCCAATCCCCTAGGCGAAATTTTTGTTAAGGGTACGGCTACCGGCGGGGGGCGACCATCGTAAATTTTTCCCTATTCTACGCAAACCACGCGGAAAGCCGACGAATTTACTAGTTTTCGCATCGTAAACCGGGCCCGCGACCGTTGATTCGACGCCCACATGTTTGCAGTGAACGGCGCCTGCGGCCGGCCCAGACAAACACGCGACTACACGGGAACCCGCCCGGCCGGACGACCGGGCGGGCCCAGGAACTAGACCGGATCGCCTCCGGCAGGCGGTGGCGGCGGTACGCGTGGGACTGGATTTGTGATGTCGGATCCGCGCGCCCGACGTAGCAGGTCTTCCGCATGCTCGGGAAGCAGGCGCCCCGCCTCCACCGCTTCCGGCACAACGGCCTCCAATTGCGCCAGGTAGTCCTCATGCGAGGCGTATAACGACATCATCCGCGCTGGATCAAAGGTCTGAGAGGTGCCAACCAGCGGGACCAGGCCACCGGGGGTGCAATGCGTCAGGCTCGTACCCACCGGGAGCTGGCCCGCGAAGTAGGCACCAATCGGGACATCAACAATCGGTAACCGAAACCCACCGACCGCGTTGCCATGCTCATCGAAGGTGAGATCACCAGCATCATCGCGTGTCAAAGGCGCGACACTGCGCGGCGGTTCCCCGGATTCCAGCCACTGGTGCAATGCCACGATGCCCGCACTCCAGACGTAGCGAACCGGAAACCGATTTCGATTACAGCTGCCCTGCGGGTCCAGTTCACCGTACTGACCGGCCACTTCGGGGTCATAGCGGCCCTCGACACCATTGCTGTTCGCGTAGATCGCCACGCTGGTGTAGTACTGCTCGCCCGCATTGGTGGTATGCGGTGGACCTGCGATTTCCCAATACCGGAACAGCGGTTCGTCCACCGGTGGTTCGACGATGCCTGCGGCCTCATCCTGGCTGTTGATCCAGAGAATCGGCACCAAGTCCTTGCGCGTATCAAGCACTGAGCCCGATATCTGGGGCATATAGCCATCAAAGACCTGGTCGCGCTCATGGACCTCATTAATGTACGTGGTCAGTCGCCCTGCAGACTGCGATGAGCCGGTGGCCACCACACGGGCGATCCGGTCACGCAGCGCGTCCGGCATCACGATCGGATCAAACACCGCCTGCGCGGCCTGAGCAAAGATGTCGAAAGAATAATCGTCGCCCGGATGCATCAGATCGGCGTAACGCACCGGGTCCCAAAAATACAAACTGGTCGGTGCGCCATCGACGCCCTACTTCTGCGCCGACACGCCAACGTAGATGAAACCCCGCCCCATCAGCACATCATTTGCCGCCGCCCAGGTGGATTCGATGTCGAACTGCAGCGTGACGTTGTTCCAATCCAACACCACCGTGCCGTTGAAATCGTCCGGGTTCACGGGCCGGCGGACCGTCATGCGGGTGCGATAGGCGCTCTCAGTGTCGGCTGCGTCACCATGGCCTCGTGCCAGCCCTCCGAAGCTGAACTCTTCTTCGACATAGCCCTCAATGAGCGGAACCATGGTCGTGCCCCAAGGCTCGCCGGTGCGGATGCCCCCGGTCAACGGCCCGAGGACCTCGGGTCGGGGCACAGGTTGCTGGGCGACCGGCGGTGTCGTCGGATCCTCCGATGCCGCCGGGTCCGTGCTGGCCGCAGGTCCCGCGCCGCAGCCCGGCAGACCCAGGCTGATGATAATGGCGCTACAGGCGGCCCCAAGCCGCCACAGGTTGAGCTGTCTCATGGTTTCGTCTCCTGGTGTGCTCCCATTCGTCCCGAGGTCAGCCAAGTGAACGATGGGTTAACTTGTTATGTACCGGACTGCACATTGACAGCTCCGGCGACAACAACACCCGCTGGTCGGCTTCAGCACAGCAGCGGAGCGTTGACACCAAAGGAGCAATTCACGGCGACCGCCGATTCCGCTCCGGCGCTTCCAGACCCACGTCCCCTGACCGCCCCACGGCGCCGATGTGATTCGACCCGCTACGCCGAGCGGCGGCCCTTACGACCGGTACGGCGATGGTCGCTACCTGTTGTCTGCGATGGAAATGGCAGAGTTCTGGGCCGCCTACGCACCCGATGATCGCGATCATCCGCTGCTCACCCCGTTTTGTGCGGACCTGGCGGGCCTGCCTCCCAGCCTGCTGGTAGTGGCGGAACATGATGTGCTCGCGGATGACAGCCGGCGATTGCATGCACGCATGCACGCAGCCGGAGTCACCAGCACGCTGAATCAGTACCCGGGCACAGTGCACAGTTTTCTCGAGGCGGCGGCCGTGGCGCCCGTTGCCGAACAAGCCCTGAATGACACGGCGCGCTGGATTCAGGACCGTTAACCCGCTGGCCAAGGAATCCGTCGATGTGGACCACCGCTCCCTACAAGCAGTCACAACTGGGCGCTGCCCATGCGCTGATTCGCCAGCTGCGGCTGGGCACCCTGGTAACCGAACACCCCATGGATGCCTCACCCCTGCCCTTTTTGCTGGATGAACGGCGCGGGCCGGCCGGCTCACTTGTCGGCCACCTCGCCAGAGCGAACAGGCCGTGTGCAAGCCTCGCGCAAGGGGGGCAGGTGCTGGTCGCCTTCACCGGACCACACACGCACGTGCCCGCTCGCTGGTATGCGACCTCCCCGCGTGTGTCCACTTGGTACTACGCCGCAGTGCATGTGTATGGTCAGGCGCGCCTCGTGACGGCCCCTGCCTCGGTCCGGAACATTCTCGAGCGCAGCGCTGCAGCATTCGACCCGGAGGGGCGCGGCTGGACGCCGGATACCGACTACGTGGAACGGCTGCTCCCCGCCATCGTCGGTGTTGAAATCGAGATCACCCGCATCGAATCCCAGCAGCGCTACGGTCAGGATGGCCCGCTCGCTGACCAGCAAGCCGTGCACCAACAACTCAGCGCCGGTGACCTGAACCAACAGCAGGTCTCGCAGTGGATGGCCCGCGCGCCCGGGTCTGGGCTTCGGGACACAGCGCTCGACCCACCGGCCGCATTCGCCGAGCCACACGCAGACGACTAACGCCCGGCGCCTCAGGCCGCGGTCGGCTCGGCCATCCTGGCCGACGTCCGGTCATCGCACAGGCCAACACCCACGTATCTCCAGGCTTGGTTCCCGGCCGGTTTGTCGGTGCGTAGGAGAGGCAGCGTCGCATGGCAAGCTCACCGGGTGCCCGGTCACTTTGTTGCCCGTCTGCGGAGACGGAGCGCACTCCGGGCCATGCAAGAGAACGCTGAAGATGCGCCCACTCGTTGCGGACGATGGGCCGCGTACAGCCCCAAGGTGGGCATTGCCATGCGTTGACGATCACCACGGAGAGCCTTACCTTGTCGCGATAAGTAAGGAGGCCACGATGTCCGATGCAACCGTCACAAGTAAAGGTCAGATCACCATTCCCGTGGATATCAGGACGTCTCTGTCCCTTCAGCCTGGGGAGCGGGTTGAGTTCACAACACTCGATGACGGTACCGTCATCATGCGGCCAAAGAACCGTTCACTCCTGGAACTGGAAGGCATGCTACAAGGCGCCGGCGGACGGACGGGGAAGGTGAAGGCCGAGGACATGACTATCGGCGGGAGCTGATGGCCAGTCTGGACACGAACGTCCTGGTGCGGCTGCTCGTCAAAGATGACGAACGACAGGCGGCTCAGGCAAGAAAACTGGTTCGCGCCGCATCGGACCGTGGCGAGACGATGTTCGTCCCGATCACCGTCGTCCTGGAGTTGGAGTGGGTTCTTCGGTCTGTCTATGAAATGCCGAAGTCAGCCATCCTCGGCGCGTTCGTTGCCCTGCTCGAAACGCGTGAACTCGTGTTCCAATCGGAGCCGGCCATCGAGCGTGCGCTTGCGCATTTTCGAAAGGGCTTTGCGGGCTTCTCCGACTGCATACACCTCGGCATTTGCGGCGCTGAAAGCGAATTACCCCTCCTGACATTCGACCGAAAGGCGGGCCGGATGGAGGGTGTTCACCTCCTGGGGGCAGCGATCAAGTAGGTCCGGTCAGTTCGTGATGCGGAGAGCCTCCGGCTATCGCACGATGCATCGCAAGCGGTACTCGAACCGCCCGCAATGCCAAAACGGACTGCCGAAGTCATATGTCCCGCCACATTGCCTCACAGTGCGTCGCTCAACGCCTGCTAATTGAGCGAGGTTTGGTGTGATGAAGCTTCATCCACACCCTGTTTTGCACAAAATCGGACGTCCTGAGCCGGACAAGAATTGATTGGGAATAACTGTTTTGTCACGTAATTCTGCAAATTCTTACCCATGGCGCTTCAGCGTCGCCCCAATGATGCACTGGACTGATTCCTATGCAGATCAGTCTGTTACTCGATTGTTGTGCACATATTGAGCACCGGGATTCGGTGCATTGAGGCGAATTCCAACCCTAATTGCCTCAAGAGATAAGCTGATTAGCGATTGTCTGAACGGCTAATCGTCCACGATCCCGCTGCGCCCCAGTCGTAGCCCAACTGCTCGCCACTGGCTGCGGCCACCGACGGTGGAAGTAGAAACACTCGTAACTCCGCAACAACGTCGCTGAATTTCGTTGGCGCGATCGCAATATCTGACCGTCTCAGGAAAGCAGCCCAAAGCCCCTGACTTCTGTCTGCGCTGGAAAAAGCTTCCGTCAGTGCGACGGGAGTACTTGCCGGCGGTTCTGTCTTGCGGTTCGCGAACGTCTTTGTGATCGCTGTTGCGAGTGCGTCGCCCGAGAAATCGAACTGCCGCGCCAACAACCAGATATCAAAGAAGTCCTTCACGCGGCTGTTGACCTCACCCAACCGCACCATGGCCTCATATTTCTCGGCGATGAGCGTCTCTCTGGGGTACACGCGCAAGCTTGGCGCTGGCGCATCCAACAACACCGGGTAGTCCGCCTCCTCTGCCGCTGGATAGACCACATCGCCGAAACCGACATCAAGTTGAATCGGCACCCTCGCGTTGGACAGACGCCCGGTCAAGCGGACACGAACACCCTCGTAATCGGCATCCTCCTTGATGCGCTGGCCGCTGATGGTTGCGCTGTCGAACACCATCCCGTCATCGATGACCTCAATCTCGCACGCAGCGCGGGCCAGCGCCTCGACGGCTTGAACTTCGTTGTTCAAATACGCCAGTAGATCAATGTCACGAGTCGGCCTCGAGTCCGGCGCGTCCCAGACCTGCAGCATCAATGCGCCCTTGAGCAGCAATCGATCGGACTCCGGCAACTGGCTCAGACGGTAGAGAAACCGTTCCATCGCGTAGTACTGGAGCAACTCCGAGAACGGCCGGCCGGATTCACGAGCCTTGTCCGTCAGCCGGGCCCGAACCGAAGCAGCCCGGTCCTTCACAGCATTGCCTCCAGATACGGGCGAACGACGTTCTCTACACGGCAAATTCGCGCGTAGCGCAGAAGTCCAGAAATGTCGGGCTTAGGCCGCTCCCGCCAGTTTCTCAGCGCCTGCAGCGCGACGTCCGTCCCGATGCGGTTGCGAAACTTGAACGCATCCGCAATCGACTTCTCGGCGCAGTAGATGCGGACCTGGAACCCATCGATGTCGAACGTCCGGATACCGCTCAAAAATGCCTCGCCCGAGAACAGATAGACGCGAGTTGGTGGATAGTCGATACGCGGGCGCTGAGTGCCCCGCTCGACCGCCAGATCGACCGCGTGGGTAACGTGCCCCGTCAACCCATGGTGCTCCAGCGCGGACAGCAGGCAGATCACGCCTTCCGGGGCTCGCTGTGAGACAGCAACCAGATCAGGCGCACTCAAATCTGGCAGCGACGAAAGACGGTAGACCCCGCGGCTTAGTGGCTCGATGAGCCCTTCGTCGCGCATCGCATACAGCGTTCTCCGGCTCACGCCAGCGCGCAGCGCATCGGCCATGCGGAGCACACCATTGTGTCGGCGAAATGTTTCAAGCGCTGTCGCGTGAGATGGTTGCATGCGACACATTTTATCAACACTTATCAATTTGTGTTGACAATATGTATATTCTGTCCGGCGGTATTGCTGAGCGTAGATCAACGGAACACCGCTAGCCGCAAAGAAGCGTGGTGCACAATGAGCACCACATTGAGCAAGTTTCGAGCACCGCTGTTGGCATTCGCTCCAGCCTGCAACTCCAACCCATTGTTTTTATTGAACCCTGTGATGGATGGCGGCAACTCGGACTGGACCGACCGTCGATGAATAGTCAATGCAAAACAGTAACTTAGATCACCACTTCAGCGTCGCCCCGATGATGGACTGGGCAGAACGGCAGCTGTGCCAATGACCTAACGACTCGTTGTGCACATATAGAGCATCCGAGATAACCCGCATGTTACGGAACTTGCTCAACATGCGGAGGCGGAATAAACTTTGGGCACTCCCTCCAAATGTCCAACAGCGATGATCCAAGAGAAAAGCAGTGAAGTGGCCAAACGCTTCGGTGACTTTGCACAGCAGGCCCAACACGAGCCGGTGGAAGTCACCCAATATGGACGTGCCCATGTCGTCATCCTGTCTGCCCGCGAGCACGCGCGATTGCGTCGCCTAGACCGTCAGGTGTTTGCCGCGAGTGAACTGCCGTCACCGTTAGTGCAGGCAATCAAGGAGGCACAGCCCTCCGCCGAGGCAGAGAAATACAACGACGAGGTCTAGCCCGCCGTGGCTGATATACCGACGCCGCGCCCTGGGCTCGTGATCCGATACAGCTATCTCTGGAAATCAGAGCACGACCGGGGACACGTCGAAGGCCAGAAAGATCGCCCCTGCGCCATTGTTGTGGCCGTCGCTGCGGATGGTCCCGATCACCAAGTGGCTGTCGTACCCGTTACCCACTCCGCGCCCAGCGATCCGTCGGGGGCCATACAGCTCACTGCCGCTACACGTCGAAGACTGGGGCTTGATGAAGAGGCTTCCTGGATCATTACCTCTGAGTTGAACGTCTTCCACTGGCCAGGGCCGGACTTACGGATGACGCCCACCGGCCAGTACGCCTACGGTGAACTGCCAGCCCGCGTCTTCGAAGCGATCAAAGAACAAATCCTTGACCAGCCTCCTGTCCAGGTCGGACGCACCGAATAATCGCTTCGTTTGCTTTTGCACGCTGGCCTCAGCGTTGAGCAAATCTTGAGCAACGCAGTTGGCATCGGATTCACTTCGAACCGATAACCCCTTGTTTTTGTTAGGCTCAGAATCATTGGCGGCAATGCAGATTGGACCGACAGCCAACAATTATTTGATGAAAAACAATAGCTTAGACCATCGCTTCAGCGTCGCCCCGATGATGGACTGGACGGATTTCTTTATAATTCAATTGCTTACGTAATCATTGTGCAAATATTGCGCACCACAGTTCGGGCAAACGCTGGTCACCCTGGCAACTGAAGCGCCAACACGACCACGCGCTCAGCTGATGAGACCGATGCGACACATGAATTCGCGACCATCTGGAGATAATCAAGAGCCTCGGCGAGCTTCATTCGCCGTTGCCGCCCAGCGACGGTGAAGGTCAGCCCTTGCTTTCTCTGTGCGACCAGCAGAAAGACACCAGACCTGCATTCGCGATGGCGCATATATTGGCCGATGAGCTGATTCTCCAAACGCTCGACCAGTTCGTTTCCGGACCACTTGTCGATCAGCTTCAACTCAATGGCCACTCGGTCAGGAGAAGCAGCAGATTGCACGATGTAGTCCGGCTTTTTGTTCTCGGCGACTTCCGGCTCCCGATGGATAGTGAACTGACGAGCGGATTTTCTTTCCAGCTCGCTCCCCAAGCTGGGCTGCAAGTCGCCTTCAAGACCAATCGCCTTCCAAGCCAATCGATGACTGAGTGCCGCGTTCTCCAAGTCGTACGCAATTTCCCCAAGTGCGGAGACGACGCGGTCCAAGAGTTCATCGGCAGTCCGAACTGGGCCACATTGCGAGTTGACCCACTCTGCGTACTCACCTGACGAGAATGGCAAGCGCTCTGAATCCATCTCAGCCTTGAGCCTTGCCTTGCGGCGCAGCCAGTCTTCAAAGTTCTTGTAATACCCAGACTCTGCCAATCCGATAAGCGCTTGGTAGGCCTCTTCCCCTGGACGCTCGGACAACAGACCGAACACATTCCTTCGGGCGTCTTCAGCGAAATCACGGGCACCTGGCGTGTACACTCCAGGATGCACCACATCGTCCTCTTCTCGTATGTGAGTACGGGTGACCTTGACCAGTCGCAAGAGTTGCGTCACAGAGACGTCTGCACTGAGCAGTACCCGGTCCCGATCGCCGAATACCGACAGCATCCGCTCCCCAAAGCGCCTTTTTGCCTCGGGGTCGACCAGCCGGCCAATCGCCCGTTCGAACCAATCTAGGCTTCGATCAAGGTTTAGCGTCGCAAGCACGCGAAACCAAGCGACGTTATCGACCCGGTTAGGCGATCGTGACAGCCGACGCGCAGCCATACTTTCCAAAGCATCGCCCGCAAATAGCGAGTTGTTGTCGACTAGCCAGGTGAGGAGCGTCTCCATATTCGAACAAAAGCGGCCGCACGCTGCCTCGTCCGTCGACGGTGCCCGTGCCTGTTCCGCCACTTGAAACACCAGCGGAGCAACGATTCGACTGAGCTCAAAGGGTGCATTGCAAAGCATCCCAAGAAGGACGGGGTGTCTCTCAGCACTCAGGGCCGATGCCTCCGCTTCGATTTCTTTCCGATAGACCTCTCGAACCTCATCTGGCCATGCTTCGCCGAGCGGACCAAGCCAAGCAGGAAAGCTATTAAACTGTAGCGTGCTCCACTCTGCTGCCCGCGTTGCCTGAGAGGAAGACAGGGAAGCCCACGCCGATGTGGTTTGTGATTTCACCCATTCGCTTACACCAGTAAGTGCGACTGTTTGGTAGTAGTACAGCGAGTTTCTCTCCTCCGGCTCTCTGCGAGAACGCAAGGGCGGTACTTTAGAGAACCAGTACGCTTGGGCGGATCTGATGAACGCCTCGTGCACAGCGTTTGAAAAGAGGTCTTTGAGATTGTCCACGTGCTCGAGAGCCCTAAATCGCTCGCAGCCTTCTACGCTAGCGACCAGAATTTCGGTAACCTCAATAAGCGTGGTCTCGCGGCGTTCAGCGTCGAAGTGTCCCTCAGGATCAGCGACTAAGCGATCACGCCATTCTTGCCAGCCACGTAGTCGCAGTGCCTCTTGCCCTTTTCGTTTTTTCTCGGCCTTTTCTCGCCGCCGTTGCATTCGCAATGCAAAGGCACGGGACTCTCTGGTCGGCGGTGCAAACCATCCAAGAATCGTAGACTGCATCTCCGGGATATCGCGCGTTGCCCTGACTAGTCGCTGCTTGAGCTCAGTGTCGAGATTCGATCTCAAGCTGTTCTGATAAACCAGCCAAGCCAGCCCTTTTCTCACATCAACTGGCTGGCTCACATCCTCAATTAGATCAAGTGCCCAGCCAACGTCTTCGGTTTCCCACCGTGCGAGCCCGCGCTCGCTGACCAGATAGGCGTCGCTTGGTCGGCCCAGGTCTCCGAATATCGCGTTGAAGGCTTCGAACTCACACAGCCACTGAAGCCGGCGGCGTTCTGCGTTCTTGTTCAGTGCGTCCCGAAGAAACCCAGTCTCGTCTCGCACGAGGTACTCCCGGTCTCCGAATCTGTGGGCAATCGCTGCCGAGAAGGCAACTTCCCTCTCCACATGTCCGGCGGTCGCAGATCGCTTGCAGCTGATGATTACGGCTTCGGATACATGCTCGAACTTGGAGTGCAGTGTCTCGTATCGCGACAGAGTGGCAGCTTTCGACCCTAGCAGCAGGTCAACCAGCCGAAATCGAAACTCCGCAGCCTGTTGTGAACCGGGTTCGAGTGAATGCGCAATCTGGCGTAGTGACCACCCGAACCCATTCGTCGACCGGCTCGGCTCGGGAGTTCGCCTGATCAGTTCGACAAGGTCATCTGTCGTTAGGACTCTCGGATACAAGCACTCCGCTGCCTGCCGAACCAGAGAATGCGGCCACCGATCAGTGTCCGATGGGAGCATGTCCCCGGCAACACATTGCAATTGCTCGATCGCGTCTAGATCAGTCAGACCGAGAATCCCAAGCATCCGAACGTACTCAGATTCCGACGAATCAACAGCTGCGCTCAGCATCACGTCGGTGCACTCACGCATGTGCCCCAACCACATCTGCTTTAGAACGAACCGCTTCGCATCTTCATTGAGATCGCCCTGCGAGTAGATCTCAGCTAACAGGGGGGCGTGCTCAGGCGTTGCCAACCTTCGGATTTCAGTTGGGGGGAGACTCAAGCCCCTATATCCCCCGTGCCCATAGGCGTCTACATACCGCCGAATTAGCTGGGCCCTTGCATCAACGGACAGGCTTTGGGCGTCACCGTGCAGAACAAGCACCTCTGGATCTCGCCGAAGTAGTTCGTGCCGCGTTTCTGCATCCCAAAGCGCCAACCAGCCAGCGGCGGGCTTCAATGATGGAATGACGACCTTTTCGGTGTACGAATCACTGAAGAGGACCTGATGGACGATGCGCCTCGAACCGCTGCTAGCAAGTCGATCCAGCATCTTCGCTGCCAAGTATTCCTGGATGGCTCGATGCCGAAACTGAATCCGATCAATCGCTGAAGGAACAAACAACGAGGTATTCACTAGCCGCTCGACGTTCCTGGGCGACCAGTTCGGCAATAAGCACTCCGCAGAAGATTCATCTAGTGAATTCCTTCCGCGCTTAGTTCTAGCGAGAGATCGTTGCTGCGCCAACAGAAGGCCCAGCGCAAGGCGCTCGCCTCCTGCAAGTAGCTCCGACGCGGGCATCGGATTGTCATCTCTCTGCTGCCGATCTTCGCGATCCAGCACGCTCTGCTGCGTCGAAAACCCCAATTGTTGAGCGCGAGTTCCGATCGACGCATGACTCGACCAGTACTCCGCAACATGAATTACACCTAGAGGCGTTCTTGTAAGGTCCCAAGCGTCTGCGTCGTCAAGCTGCGTCGCAGCCTCATCAGGGTTGGCTACGTTCAGGTTTCCTAGCAATCGAATCGCGCGCTTCCGGTCAAGCGGCAGGAGCGCGGCAACGATGACATCTGATGGTTGCGATTCGTCCTCGTCGCCCCGCACGCCGTCAGCTCGTTGGTCGCGTCCGCGAATTGCCTCAATAAACGGGTCAGAGTGATTCTCAGCGACGAGAGGTATCCGACGAGCGGGAGGCAGCGTCGCCCGGACCTCCTCCAAATCCGCCTTGCCGAGCCAATCTCCTGGCCTGCTCGAAACGACCAGTTGGACGCGGTCGAGAACGTCGGCAAGCTCTCTTCGGATCCGGTGCAGTGCAGTCGAGAAATTGCCGCGTACGAGCTTCAGTTCGTCGACGGCATCCAGGAAAAACGTTGCGGGCCGAGGTTCTCCTTGAAGCCATGACGAAAACCGCTCTGAATCCGCCGCATCGATTGCGTCAGCGAGCGAAAGGTTGTTCAGACGCTCAATCGGAACGAAGAAGGCCTCGCCGCCGCCATTGTTGATCCGGTTTGCTTGAGCTCGGAGTTCAGTCGTTTTTCCGGCACCCGCCTCAGCGAGAACAACAACCCGCTTCGACCTCAGTAATGAGTCCCATCCTTCACCATAATCTCGTCCGAATAGACCAGCGAACTGTTCGATGTCGTCGGCCTGCTCGTCGTCGCCAACAATGCGGAAACGGCGGTTTAGATCCATTTCACTCACTGCGTGAGTACTCCCTCACCGAAGCCAGGCATCCATTCCACGTCGGTTACGCAGCAACCCATCATGCCCTCGACATGAGAAGCGCAGTCAATACGCCAAGCCCTACAGCCACAGCCGCCGGGTTTGCCCTCTTGTCCGGAACGATTCGGACACCTTGCTGAGAAAGCTGGCGTTCGTATTCATCCACAGAGGTGAGGATTGACGACGCACTGCTACCAATAGCCCTCGCCGCGGCGCGAAGCTGGGCCGCCGAAATCGCTGACGCGCCAGCTTCCAGTCGAGAGTACGCCGACTGTGACATTCCTAGCTTCGCAGCGATGTCTGCCTGGGTCCTCCTGACGTGCTCACGATGTGCAGCGAGCACCTTCCCGATGAGCGCCGACTCAGCAATCTCTGCCTGCAACGAATTTGCATTCATACGCATACATGCATAATGTGCATATTCCTAATATTGGAATCTATGTATGAATGCTACCAACATGCGTCCAGACCAGCAGCTCGTCGCCGGAACTGTGATCGCACGGCACCATGTGGGCTACGTGCACGTCGGACTCCTGGGCGACAGCGTCCACGGCTGCGACAGAACTGTCTTGGAGTTCTCAGCATCGGCAGGAGGGTTTTGTGAACGCTCGCTAGCGGGATTCGCTGATGGCCGACAGATGTACGTGATCGGCTACCCTGGCAACCTGGCTCCGGCTGAAGTAATGAATCGAGCGCGAATGTTGTCGGAACGCCCGTATTCTCTATTCCAATTCAATTGCGAGCACTTCGTACGGATCGCCCACGGTTTAGCGCCGGAAAGCCCACAGGTTCAGGCCTGGGTGTTAATTGGGTTGATCGCAGCTAGCGTCGGGTTACTCGCTCGACGCTAATCGGAAATCGGCCAGAGCTACTTCGGCGATCATCGATCATGCCACTCGCTGTTTTCCTGAAAATCGGGTTCGCGCCACCACCCTGAGCACCATGAATGTACGGTGACTGCGCAGAGGCATTCGGGTTCTTCGCACCGCGCTTGCGGGTCTCTTGTACTTGCTCGCTAACGTCATTGAGCGCTTCTTGGAGGTGAGGCACGTAGCCCTTGCCGAGTAGCCACGAAATCACCCCTGTCATCACATTGGCGATTGGCAGATAGACGAAGGCGGCGACCAGACCAATCACTCCCCCGAGCAGCCAGCTATCTACCTTGTTCGTTCATGTACGCCGCGCCGAACAGAGGCAGCGCGAACGGCCCAACGTATGCGAGGAATACAATCACCGACCAAGCAACGTTCCAAACCAGTTTCCAGGCGAGGATGAACGGCATCGCGATCAACCCCAACAATACGTTCATATATTCCTCCTAAGCCGGTATCCGGCTCTAGTCGTCGTACATAGGATGCGCGGGATTCAGCGGGTTGTGCGGCGCCAGGTCTTCGCGCGCTTTCCTCCCCGCGCGCTGAAGTTCTGGATTGTTGACCAAGGCGGCATCGACGATACCGAACGGCTTCTCGAAGCCGCCGCCCGCCAGCGCAAACAGAACACCGGACAGCCAGTTGAGCAGGCGATAGATGAGCGCTGCGCCGACGATCCCGAGCACGAGTCCGGACAACCAGTGGTCGCCCCGCTCTGCCGCCGTTGTCACGCCGACTATCGGCCAGACGATCCAGCCCAAAATCGCGATCGAGTAGCCGAGAAAGATCGCCAACGAGCAGGCCACCTGCCAAGCCACGATCATCAGCGTGAGCAGCAGCTTCATCGCGCGCTTTGGCTTGGCAGCAAGTCAGCGTTCGTCAACATCGCGGCGCGCCTTCACCAGGCGAAATAGAGCATGGCGAGAACGGCCATGCATGCGCCAAGCAGCACGTTCCCGACGACTGCGCGGATGCCTGCCTCCGGTGCCCGCCCGTTGCCCGCGCGGCCATCCTCGCAATTCAGGCGTACTTTGCTCATCGTCATCATTCGCCTCTCAGCCCTGCGGTGTCGAACTGCGGATCTGCGAGCAGCGAGTCCCACGTGAACTGTCCGGCATCAGACGCGAAGCTGCCTGCGGCCCTTACCTCGAAGTCGACCAGGCCATCCGTGTTCGCCATGTCAGCAACGATGTCCGGCTGATCTGGCGTGATTGAACGGCGGTAGATGAACTCTCCGCCTGTCGGCACGCCCAGCGACATTGCACCGACACCATCGGCAACCGGCACAGGCGTCGGAGACAGCGCGGTCACCCGCATGTCCGGGTCGTTCGCACTGTTGAAATCCAGGCTCGCTTCGGTGAACTGACCCGCTAACTCAGACACGTCCAGACTGAAGGTCAGCGTGTTCGTCTGAGCACTGTTCGCGATGCCGAACGACTCACCGGTCGGCGCGGTCAGCGATGAGAAAGGAGTGATTCGGGCATCGACTGCGTAGTCCCCGGAGACGCTGTTCGTGTTGACGATGGTATCGCCCCCGTCGAGCTGGAAGCGCGTGCCGGCGATGGTGAGTTCCGCGTCCCAGCTCGGCCGCCAGAAGCCCTGGGAGTCGCGCTGGTCTTCGCGGAGCTGGCCGTCGAATGTCCCGTCGATCTCGCCGATAGTTTCGACGCAGTTCTCGTAGGTGTAAGTCACCCGGTCATCGATGGTGTCCGAGCCCGGAAAGAAGGTCACGCTCACCGTCCCGCCCCCGCTGCATCCAAGCACGGCACCGTCGTTGTCGCGCCACTCGTCCGGCGAACGGAGCGTGACCAACAGAACAGACATGACCTGTTGCCAACTGCTGTAGATCGCCGCCGAGCGGCGCGCCTCGTTCTGCGCCAGGTTCGGAACGACGGTTGGCCCACTGGCTCCCTCGTCACCCGAGCCGGAGCACCCTGAAAGTAAGCCAAGCGCAAAGACTGCGGTAAGAACCGGCCAGATCGCCAAACGCCCGCATTGATACATATAGAAACCACTCACGCTGCACCCCCTGCCTCTCGGGCAGCGTCGTTGTCACGGCGAAGGCGGTATACGGCTTCCGCCACTTGGGTTCGCACGGCGCTGTTCACGGCAACGGATTTCAGGAACCAAGCGCACGCGCCGCAGCTCGCCGCGAGGATCCACAGGTACGGTTCGGAGGCGCCATGTCCGGTCAAGACCGCACCGATGATGCCCACACAGGCCGCGCCCAGCGCATGCAGCGGCATCAGGGCCGCATCCGGTACGGCGCTGCTCAGTTCCGCTTGGCTCAATTCGAAGACCGCGTTGGTCGTCACGTTGCGGACGGCGATCAACTGCCAATCCCCTCCCTTCTCCGGTCGGGCGTACAACAATGAAAGTTCGTCGCCCCGCTGCGCGTCAGTCGCATCATTGCGTAGACGCAGTGTCACGGCTCGCTTGTGGCGCGCCGACCAAACGCGGATGTTCTCGCATGGCTCGTCGGGCAGACGAATCCAGCGATGGCCACTTTGTCCGTAGATGCCGATCGAGCCGGTGACTACTCGGCGGTAGCGAGCACGCGCCCAGGATTTGACTCCCTTCACACGGACGGACTGGGTCGAGAAGCGGAGTTGGGTGCCGGGCTTCTCGTGGCCGGCTGGGACTGCTTCGTTGGACATGCGTATCTCTCCTCCTTTGTAAATCGAGCCTCCCGGGCTCGTACGCAGTCCGTTAATTATAATATATATTTGATTTTCCGAATCTCCGTACAGCGCACGCTTTGGCCATGCCAGGGCGGTCGCCAACACTGCGGAATATTCTCGGAGCCAACGTCCGACGGCTTCGTCGCGCGCGCGGATGGACGCAGATACAACTCGCCGTGCATTGCGACATGACGCAGGTCTACGTGTCATACATCGAAGGCAGCAAGCACGCGGCCACGGTCGACATGATCGATAAGCTTGCCGAGGCGTTGGAAGTCTCTGCTGCCGACTTGCTGACCCCTGCAAACCCGAAATAGCCGCCCGGCGGATCTCCGCCGGGCGGCCTGGTTAACACCTCGGTTCAGTCGGTAGTTCGTCCTTTTAGCTAGCGCTTCTTCTTGCAGGACAACTTCCGCCGTTTGGGCTCGAGAGTCTTGGCGTTCTCCGCCTCGAAAAGCAGCACATCCACGCGAAGGTGGGCCGAGTTGCGAAGGGGGAACCAACTCTTCTCACCCGCCTCAAGGCGCCGCTGGCACAAGCTCATCCGGTAGGTCGGACAGCCACGAATCGCCAGCGTACGAGGCTTGAGCGTGAACTCCAGCGGCAAGGGCTTCAGCGGCTGCTTCTTGCGCTGGTTCTTGAGGGTCGTCTTGGTCTTCTGGCCATGCTTCCAGCACTGCTGCATATAGACCTGAAGCTGAAAGATTTGGTCTCGAATCCCGCGCGCACCAGGGGCCGAATTCAAAGACCAGACTGCCTGGCGCAACGCCCGCTTGTTGTTCTTGAGACGCGCCGAACCGACCGCCTGCCTGATGCGCCGCTTCCAGAACTGGAAGCACGCCGACGTCATCCGCCAAGTCCACGTGGTCTCGTTGTAGCGGCGCCCGTCTTTCGCAGCCTTTTCACGAGCCTTTTTGGACACCGGGAGGCGAACGAGTTCGTAGTCCTCCCCCATCGTCAAACGCCCCTCCTTGGTCCGGACGTCCAGCCAAGTCTCGGTGCACGATTCGGGCACCGACCCAGCCGTACGCAACAGCCAATACTGCAGCTTGCTAGTGCCCGCAATCGGGTAGAAAAACAGGCTCACCTGCGCCCGCCCAGCGGCCTTGCGATGACTGCGCGTAGACGCACTAGCGGTCATCTCGTAACGCTCATCCATCTTGCGAGCAAAGCGCAACGCGTTCGTCAGTTCGGCCTCACCCTGCACCGCAAAGAGGTGGTCGCTCCCGTTTGCGACGCACAGCCCGATGCGCTGCATTGTGATGGCCTTGCTCTTAAGAATATGTGGGTCGAGCTTGCTCGGCATAGTGGCCGAAGACGCAGCGATCTGCTTGGAAGGAATCATCATTTTTCTTCTCCAATCTGTGAGTGAAATGGCTGCCCCGATTGGCACCCAATCACTCATAGGTCGGAGTCCGGACACGCGCGGCTAGCGCCGACGAACACGCCCGGAAATACGGCCACTCGCTATTGTTTTGGGCCTCCAGCGGTTGTGACCGGATCGACCAGATCCGGTAGGCACCCGGTGTCAGGTTCGCGGCCCAGAGGGCCGTGACAATGACAACGTCAAAACACGCCGTGCAATCGCACTTATAAGGCGAAGCCTTATCAGGGCAATTGCACTCATTGAGATTCCTAGGCGCCGATGGCGCCAGAACCGAGCGGCTGCGGGCCGAGCAGGCTCAAAGACGCTCCAGCCGCCTTTCGGCTGGGCGCGAAGCGACCTGCCGAAAGGCCGCCGACGTGACGACCCGCCTACCGTTCATCGGGTGGTTCGGAGAAGCAACGCCGAAACGGGACGGTTTGTCCGGAGGCCGACCTATGGATAGGCGGACTCCCATGCCACGGGGTCGCAACCACGAGAATCAGCTCGGGTTGCCACCCCGAGCCACGAGTCAGAAGGCCTCAGATGATCAGCACCAATGACGGTGAGCCACTGATCCCTGATGCCCGAGCAGTCGGTGTAGCGGAGTGCCTCTTAATGGAGCTCGCTGCGCTGCTACGGGGGCTGGAGGCGTAGCTGCCTCCTTCTACCCAATCGCATTACGAATAGGTCAAATTTGTAGATTGGGCGACGCGGACATGGGTGCTGCGGAACGACGTTGTGGAATCAGCGTCGGTAACGCAGTGGCTGGCGGGTATCTGCTTCAGACAGATGCCCGGCAGGCTGAGGACAAGGATGCCTCATCCCCCGCCGTGCGTGATAGTGGGTCTTAACCCCACCGAGGGGATGCTCGCGCCATAGCAGCGTAGGGTATGTAACCTCGACCAAACACAGGGCCACCTTGGGTTCAACAACCGTCTGAAATGGCGACAAAAAACCCTTCAATGGTCGCGCGCAACCGCTTACGGGCGGCGTTGCGGCGAGCCAACGAGCCCCTCATCGCGAGAGCCAAATGATGGGGTTGGTGGATAGCTTAACTGTGTAAAAGCATCCGACATGCTGGATGCAATTTGGTAAGTGACATGTAGTAATGGCCGTGACCTTCGGGGTCTGGATGTAGGAGTGGTCAGATAGTGTGGTACCGGAGATGCTTTGGAATCTCGGTCCCGGGAAGAAGCCGCAGAGCGATCTGCGTCAATGTGAGGTTGAAATCTCACTGCCTATCTGACTAGCCAGCGGCGCATGTTTCGACACGTAAGGCTAACGCGGGAACTTCGACAGGCAACTGTCGGAGGGGAGCTTCGGCAAGTAGGGGTGACAGGAAGGTGGGTGTCGATACATCCGAAGTACTCACCGAGGTCGTTTGCGTGGCAGCGCGACCGATAAACCCGAAAGCTGGAACCGACTGCGACGACGACCACCGGGCCTGTGCCTGGCGGTCGGCCCTTCGGGGCCACGTGGTAAAGCGCTGGCAACCGGTGAAACGGGGACAGCGATCAATGCAGGGTTGGCGCCCTGCTCATGGCAAACATAGGAGGACGACGGCGTAGTGCCGAGCGACGCTCGGCATGAGGCCGAGCGGTGGAGCGAACCACCCGAAAAACAGCGGTGCGTATCAGCGATCCGTCAGGACATAATCGCTGAGCATCTTCGGGCGGGGACGCCCATAGGACACAGTAAGAACCCTTAGGGGAGGGCTTCGGCCCTCCCCGCTTGGGACTGGTTTCTGAAGGTCGGCAATCAGCCCAAAGCGGCCGTTCTACCCGCTACTAATTTCGTCCGTGCTAACTGGGCCGTACCCAATGGCACAGATCAGACAGAGATTTGATCGCAACTGGTGGGCTGTGTCATCCCGCGCAACACGACAATTGCGATACATCACGCTGAAACGTCTGCGCGCACAGCTTGATGGCCTCGGCGTACACGAGATAAGGAAACAACATCCCGGCGAGCTGTTCCACGGTCAGCCGCTGGCTGATCGCCAAGGCCGCGATCTGAATGATCTCGCCCGCCTCCGGTGCCAGTATCTGCGCCCCGATCAGCACGCGGGATTCAGCGTCGATCACCAGCTTGATGAAACCGCGCTCATCAAAGTTGGCCAGTGCCCGTGGCACCTGATCCATTTCAAGCCTGCGGGAATCCACCTCAAGGCCTTGCTGCTCGGCCTGGGTTTCGCTCAAACCCACCGTGGCCACCTGCGGGTCGGTGAAGATCACCGCCGGCATCGCCGACAGATCGAGTGTGGATGCAATGCCGTGCATGGCGTCTGCCGCGCGCGTGCCGCCGGCGGCTGCCACATAGACGAACTGCGGCAGCGTGGTGCAATCACCCGTGGCGTAGATGTCCGGTGCTGAAGTTCGCAGGCGTTCATCGACCAGAATCGCGCCGGTGCGGTCGCTTTCCACTCCGGCCGCGCCCAGGCGCAATACTTCTGTGTTGGGCCGCCGCCCCGTTGCGATCAGTAAACGCTCCGCGACCAAGGCCTCATCACCGACATTGACGGTAAACAATGCGCCGTCATGCGCAATCGAAGATGCCGTGGTATCCAGGCACACGTCGATGCCTTCGCCGCGCAAGTACGCACATAATCCGTCGCCCAGCGCCGGGTCTTCGGAGGACAACAAGCGGCTGCGTACCAGCATGGTCACCTGGCTGCCCAGGCGGGCAAACGCCTGGGCCTGCTCGACAGCGACCACGGAGCCACCAATCACGATCAGTCGCGGTGGGCACTCGCCGCTGCGCATGGCCTGCGTCGAGGTCCAGAACGGCGTGCCCGGCAGGCCCTTGATGCTCGGAATGGCCGGGGACGCGCCACTGGCAATCAGAATCAGGTCAGGCGCAATGTGTTGATCACCGTGGTCCGTTCGCACAGTGAGCGATTTTGGTCCATCAAACCAGGCTTCTCCGCGAAGCAAGGTGATGGCGTCTTGCTCATCGATGATGCGCTGGTACTTGCTCTGACGCAGTTCGGCCACGCGTCGCTCGCGTTGCTGCATCAATCGCAGCGGGTCAATGTCGGCCTCGGCCGTGTTCAGTCCCTCGAACGGCACGTGGCGTCTGTCGTGCGCAAGCTGCGCGGTGCGAATCATGATCTTGGAGGGCACGCAGCCCACGTTGACGCAGGTGCCGCCGATGACTTCGCCGCGTTCGACCATCGTCACTCGTGCACCCAGTTCGGCAGCACGGATGGCACACGCAAAGGCACCCGAGCCACTCCCGATGATGGCGATATGCAGTGTTTCTGATGTCGCGTCAGTCATTGATCGCCCTGCACCATTGTCGCTGGATAGCCATTTGCCGCGCTTGCAGCGGCGATGGCCTGCGGATCGGCGAGCGTATCGTCATACGTCACGATGGCTCGGCGCTGCTTGTAAGACACCTCCACGTCCTGCACGCCCTCGACACTATTCATCGATTGTTTGACGATGTATCGACAGCCCGCACAGGTCATCTTGTCGATGTCGAAGGTGGCGACAGCCTCTGCTGCATTCGCTCCAAACGGCAGCAAGGCGGCAAGCAGAAATACGCCTATAGCAATTGTTCTGGTCATGATCGTGATCTCCGAGTCGTGACTGCCTTCATGCGTCCAGCAGCGGTGCCAGCCATGGGAATGCCAGCGCCAGCAGTGTCAATGCGGTTGCGATCATCAAGATGGATTTGAGCAGCCATCCGGGCTGACGCTCGGCGCAGTCCTCGGACGCACAGACCTTGGGTGCCCGGAACCAGACCTGGTAGTGACCCAGCGCCAGCAAAATCAGTGTCACACCGAGGAAATACGGCTGGTATGGCGCCAGCACGCTCAACTGCCCCAGCCATGCACCGCCCAGCCCCAGGCTAAAGAACAACAGCGGCAGAATGCAGCAGCTAGACGCGGCGATTGCGCCGACCAATCCGCCTGTCGTAAGCCATGTAGATTTTCGGTGTGTGGGAGCTTGCATCGCAGTCTTGCTGGGGAACCTGCGGGCTACGATGCAGTCTGTAACCGTTACAAGGTCAAGCCCTCGCAATCAAGCAACCACGATGTCAGCAACCACCTCGATCACCATAGGAGACGCCGCCCGGCGCAGCGGCATCTCTCCAGAGTCCATTCGGCATTACGAGCGAATCGGCCTGCTACCCAGTCCCGTGCGTGGTGACAATGGCTATCGCTACTTCTCCCAGGAAACGCTTGACCGGCTGGCGACTATCCGGGCCTGGCGAGACATCGGCATGTCGCTGGACGAGATTCGCGAGCTGAGCGCCGCCACTGAAGGCGAAGAGATGCGGTGCGAGACCGTGCAGCGCCAGTTGCTGGCACATGCCGATGAGGTCCGCAGCAGGATTCAGTCGCTAAAGGCGCTGGAGTCCCGGCTCAGACGCTTGGCGTCGGAGTGCGATCCGAGCCGCGACGAGTGCCCGGTTGTTCGTCAGATGGGTCGCTCTTCACTGTAACCCCTCTGAGGGAGCGGCTGGACCGTCAAGTGCTGGAGCTGTGGAAGTCGATTGCGCCTGGCGCGCTGCGGATTGCAGAACAACGTATTCGCTCCTGATCCGATGACTCCGCCCTCTTGACCCTGTAGCACGCTAAAGACTTAGCATGCTGCAACTGCTCCGCCGTTGGCCGAGTAATTCATTCAAGTTTGTGAATGCCAACAGCGTTTAATCGATTTATTGCGAGGGTGTCATCTGCGTGTCGACAACATCAAACAAACAAGCCAGCCTCTTCCGAATGGTCATGCCGGACCATCTATGTCCTTACGGGCTTAAATCGAAATGGCTACTGGAACGACAGGGCTATTCAGTTCAGGACAACCACCTTGAGACTCGTAAACAGACAGAGGCGTTCAAGGACAAGCATGGAGTGGAGACCACCCCACAAACCTTCATAGACGGCGAACGCGTTGGTGGCTACGACGATCTGCGGGCTCGATTCACTGGATTCGAAAAAGACAGCGACGACAAGTCATATACGCCGGTCCTGATGATCTTCGCTGTGAGTGCACTTTCCGCGATCGCAGTCGCCTGGTTTGCCGAATCGCAACTGTTTTCCTTGCGAACGGTGGAGCTTTTTGCGGCGTTTGCAATGACCGGCTTGGCGCTGCAAAAGCTTCAGGATGTCGAGAGTTTCTCGACGATGTTCCTGAACTACGATCTCCTGGCGCAACGCCGAGTCGGCTATGGATATTTCTACCCCTACGCCGAGGCCGCTGCCGGGCTACTGATGATAGCGGGAGGCCTGGCAGGATTGATCGCAGCGCCTGTTGCACTATTTATTGGCACAATCGGCGCTAGCTCTGTAGTCAAAGCGGTGTATATCGACAAGCGTGAATTGAAGTGCGCCTGCGTTGGTGGCAATTCGAATGTGCCGCTTGGGTTTGTGTCGTTGACGGAGAACCTGGTCATGATCGTGATGGGCCTGTGGATGCCGATCAAGTTTGGGCTCAGCGCCGGCTGGTTTTGACCATGGACGCGAAAACGATGATGGAGAGTTAATGTGATCAAGCAAACAACGGCCGTTGCGCTGGCACTCGTGGCAGCAGCCTTCGCATCTGCACCGGCTTCAGCCGATGACCGTCAGTCATTGGTTCAAATCATCAATGCCATTGAGGCTGGATGGGAATCGGGAGATGGCACCCCATTCCTGAACCATTTTCTCGATTTCCCCGGCGCGCGTTACATCGAGTCGGGTGGCCAGAACGAAGGACTCGATGATCTGGTGACGCACCACGTGGAGCCGGAAAAGGACGCGCTGGAGTACCTGAAGCTCGATATCAGCAAGATCGAAACACACATTGAGGGAGACTTCGCCTGGGCGATCACCGACGTACGTGTGCAGGCCAAAATTCGAGATGGCGGGCGCGAGATTGACAGGACGGGCTACGGCACTTGGTTGTTCCGGCGCCTGGACGGCCAATGGAAAGTGATTCACACCCACTCGTCGTCGCGCGCACCGCGTAAGTCAAACCCTGATCACACCCACAAGCACTGATGCTCTGGCGTCGCCGTGTCCGCCAAGTCCATCGATGGCTCGGCCTGCTGATCGCAATCCAATTGACGCTGTGGGTGGCCGGCGGATTCACCATGGCGTTTCTCGACCTCGATGCCGTGCGCGGGGCACATCGAGTTGCGAATGCAGCGACAGTAGACCTGCGCGCCGCGGGTCCCGTCAGCCCCCCTGGCGACCTCTTGGCGGGATTTGGCAAGACCGTTACCGACTTGCGACTGACCCACTGGCTGGGTCAGCCTGTTTATCGGGTTGAAACCAGCAATGATTCGTACCTGATAGATGCACGTACCGGCGCCCGGTTGGATCCAATCGAATCCACGCAAGCCTTAGCTGTCGCGCAAGCAGACTACGCCGGCGATGCATCAGGTGCGGTGGTGCGCTTGGTGGACACCCCGCACTACGAGACACGTGGGCGTGAGCTGCCCCTGTGGCAGATCGCAGTCAACGATGATCTAGGGACACGAATTTATGTGTCGCCGCAAACCGGTGAAGTGGTAGCCCGCCGCAACAATTTATGGCGCATCTTCGACTTTGTCTGGATGTTGCACATCATGGACTATGACGACCGCGACGACTTCAATCATCCACTACTGCTGATCACAGCCGGCACAGCGCTGCTGTTCGTGATTAGCGGACTGTGGATGCTGGTCTTCGCATTTCGCCGAAAATCACGGGGCTCTCGAACGGCGTGAGCGCTTTGTCGTTTCGCTCGTTGGCTTGTCGCGGCAACGGAGCCAGCCCTTGTGATCGCTGTGGCAGCGCAAGTTCTACCGCTTGACCCTGGACCAAACTACAAGGTCATACTGGGCCTATGCGCAACTGGATCATTGTCATTTTGACGGTAAGCTTTGTGCTTGGGCCGATAGCCCAAGCCGCAGCTGCATGTTGCGCACAGCACGCTGGCGGTCACTCTGCTGAGATGGAGATTGCACCCGACAATCACACCGCTGAGCACTGTGGATCGCATGCCGGAGATGAAATGGTCTCCGGAAGCGAAGCCGGAAAGTTATTCGGCGTCCACTTGGATGGCACCCCGTGCAGCAACATGTCGTCGTGCACCACCGGAGTGATGGCGACTGCGGTTGGCGACATTGCCGCCGTTCCAGTGCAAATCATCGCATTCGCCAAGATTCCGGCTGTGATCGGGAAGCCCCTCGACCGTGCCGATGAACTGACTCACCCACCCAGTATCACCTGACGAAACACACGCCTCGCGAGGCGTGTAGAGACCGCTCGCGCTGACGTTTGGCGCAGCGGCTCCAAGCCCGACCGCTTTTCGGTCCGGGAATTGGTTATCAGTCACGAGATACACGCATGAGTCAACCCAACACCCCGGCGACGTTGTTGCAACGTCGCGAATTTCTACAAGGCGCATTAGGTGCTGGCGGCCTGCTCGCACTCAACAGCCTGCTGCCCGCCTACGCCGCAACGCAATTCGCCCCAGGGCTTGGCACGGTTACACCCCCCAACCGTCGTCATGCCGCCGACACCCTCATGGACATCGCAATTCGCGAACAACGGCTGGAGCTGGCCGGGCAGCGCCCCAAGGCGATGACCCTGAACAACTCAATTCCGGGTCCCGTGGTCGAACTTTACGAGGGGCAACGGGCGTCACTGCGGGTCACCAACCATCTTGCCGAAGACAGCTCGATCCACTGGCACGGCATCTTGCTGCCGTTCGAGATGGACGGCGTTCCCGGCGTGACATTCCCCGGCATCAAACCGGGCGACACTTTCAATGCCGAATTTGATGTTCGTCAATACGGCACATATTGGTACCACAGCCACTCGGGCCTGCAGGAGCAGTTAGGCGTTTACGGACCCATGGTCGTCCACCCGGCCGAACCAGAACCCTGGGCCTATGACCGGGACTACGTGGTGATGTTGTCGGACTGGACCTTCGAAGACCCGCATCGGGTTCTGGCGAACCTGAAGGGCATGGCCGATTACTACAACTTTCAGCAACGCACCAGCGAAGACTTTATTCGTGACGCACGCAAGGCGGGCACAGGCGCCGCCCTCGCAGACCGTGCGGCCTGGGGTGGTATGCGCATGATGGCAACAGATATCGCCGACATCACCGGCGAGACCTACACCTACCTGATGAACGGGCTGCACCCGGCCGGTAACTGGACGGGTTTATTCCACCCTGGCGAACGCGTCCGCTTGCGCTTTATCAATGGCTCGGCAATGAGCTATTTCAATGTCCGAATCCCGGGGCTGCCCATGACGGTTATCCAGGCTGACGGACAAAACATTCAGCCCGTTGAGACCGACGAGTTCCAGATCGGCGTCGCCGAAACCTTCGATGTCATCGTCCAACCGCAAGAGGATGCCGCTTACACGGTGATGGCCGAGTCCATGGATCGCAGCGGTTATACACGCGGCACGCTGGCACCGCGCTTGGGCATGGAGGCAGCAGTGCCGCCGCTTAGAGAGCGACCCATGCGCACCATGGTCGATATGGGCATGGATATGTCCATGGGAGGCGGCCACGGCGGCATGAAGGGAATGCAGCACGGTGACATGCCCAAGATGAAAGGCATGGACCACCAGGGCATGTCCGGCATGCAGGGCAAAGACACAGCATCGGGGTCAGCTCATGCATCCATGGATCACAGCATGGATCCTTCTGCCGGCATGAAGACTGCGCCTGCCATTTCCGGCTTTGCGACGCTGGCGGCATCAATTCCCAATGGCCGGGATCAGCCGATCGAAAGCCGGATGGAGCGGGCTGGTCCAGTCGTCGCGCGACATGGCCCGGACACACATGGACCCGGCAACATCAGCGTGGCGACGGTCCAGCGCAACCGGCTGGGTGAGCCCGGTACCGGCTTGGAGGATGTCGATCATCGCGTGCTGACCTACGCCGACCTGCGAAACATTCAGCCCAACGCCGATACCCGGCCGGTCGATCGCGAGATCGAACTGCATCTCACCGGCAACATGGAACGTTACATGTGGTCTTTCGACGGCGACCGATTTCATGAAGTCGAAAGCACCGTTCGCTTCAACTACGGCGAGCGGCTACGTCTGATTCTCGTCAACGACACCATGATGGAGCACCCAATACACCTGCACGGGATGTTTATGGAGCTGGAGAACGGCCATGACGGGCGGCTGCCCCTCAAACACACACTGAGCGTCAAGGCGTCGGAGCGAGCCTCTTTGCTAATTACGGCGAACGAGCGCGGGCGTTGGGCCTTTCACTGCCATCTGCTGTACCACATGAAGATGGGCATGTTTCGCGTCGTGGAGGTGGTCTGATGCGTTACCTAATTACACTGCTTACCTGCCTGGCAGCCATCTCTGCAATCCCCGCGCACGCATCGGATGACGGCGTGAATCCGCGAACTGGTGCCCCGGCATCCTGGCCTGAGCCTGTCAAGCGATCGCGTTTCTCCCAGTTTCTGATCGACCGACTGGAGGCCGGCTTCGCGGACGCTGAAGACACCAACGTCTGGGATGCCCAGGGCTGGTACGGCGGCGATGTGCACAAGGGCTGGCTCAAGACCGAAGGCGAAGGCGCCCAGGGCGAGCCATTGGAGTCAGCTGAACTGCAACTTGGCTACGGCAGAATGATCGGCCGGTTCTGGGATCTGCAAGTCGGTGTGCGACACGACTTTCGGCCAGACCCGGACCGGACGTTCCTCGCATTTGGGGTACAGGGCCTGGCGCCGTACTTTTTTGAAGTCGATGCCGCCAGCTTCATCAGTGATGACGGTGATGTGTCGCTGCGCATTGAAGCTGAGTACGAACTGCTGATCACGCAGCGCGTCATCCTGCAGCCTCGCTTCGAGTTGAACGCCGCCGTGCAGTCGGTTCCAGAGGCGGGCGTAGGCAGCGGTGTCAACACGACGGAGACGGGCCTGCGGCTGCGCTACGAAATCAGCCGAAAGTTTGCGCCGTACCTCGGCTTCGAGTGGACGCAACGCTATGGCGAGACGGCCGATTTTGCCCGTGAAGAACGAGCGCCAACCTCCGTGAATGCGCTGGTTGTGGGAGTTCGGGCGTGGTTTTGAATCGCGCCCTGCTTCACGCCGTTATGGCGTGTTTCGTTCTTGCGGCTGTTCCGGCAATCGCTCACCGCCCTGCGACGCCACTCCAGCCTATGCATGGCGGGGAGGTCGAACAGGTTGGGCAGACACGGGTGGAGCTCGTGCTGCAAGACGGACTCGTACATGTCTACGCCAGAGACCTTCAGGATGATCCGGTGCAACTACTGAGCGCTCAGCTCAAGGCTTGGACAGCCTCGGGCATGCAAGTTGTGCCGCTAAGAATCAGTTACGACCACGCTGTCGGATCCGTTGACCCAGCCCTCGATGGCCAGCGCTACTTGGTCAAAATCCATCTGAGTCTTGGGCAAGTCCACCGTCTCATATTCAGCAACTAGCAGCGTGACAACTAATGTCGCGCAGAACTCATTACTTCCTATCCAGGTACTCATCATGAACAAGATAATTCTGACTTCCGCAGCCCTCTTGGTCGCCAGCTCGGCAACTCCAGCACTTGCCGCAGGCCAACACGGCGGGGAGCACGACGCACATCGCGCTCAATCGGCGAAGGCTTCGGCACCGAGTCGTGAGGATTGCATGCAACACCGGCAGATGGACATGGGCACCATGAACCACCAGCAACACGCCGACCACATGGCGATGATGGCGGCCTGCGAGTCTTCGCATCCGGAGTCTGCCGATAAGGGGAAGCGCCAAGCCGACGGACATGATCACAACCATGGGGGGCACTGACATGAAAAGGTTTGTACTGGGTGCTGTAACTGCAATCATCGGCGTGGGCGTCATCGCGCTTGCGGTGCCCTTGACCGGCCTGTACAACGTCGCCGCTACTGAGCGTGATGTCGGCCCGGTTGCCTGGTTGCTGCACACGACGTATCACCAATCCGTGCAACGCCGCGCCCGCGACGTGGATGTTCCAGCGGACTACGCGTCCGATGCTTCGGTGCTCATTGGTGCCCGAAACTTCGATGCCATGTGCAGCACTTGCCACACCCCGCCCGGCTTGGGTGACACACCGGTAGCCACTGGGCTGAATCCCCAGCCGCCCGCCCTGCTGGACATTGCGGATCACAGCACGCCCGCAGAGCAGTTCTGGGTGATCGACAACGGCGTGCGCATGACCGGCATGCCGGCATTCGGCCCGACCCATGAATCTTCAGAGCTTTGGGGGTTGGTCGGATTCCTGCAAGCTATGAAAGGCGCGGACGCGAACACATACCGTTCGCTGGTGACGAGAGCAGGCAAAGTCTTGGATGCCGACGACGGGCATGACCACCGACATGGTCCGGGTGACGACAGCTCAGATGATGGTTCGGCAGCCGATGCGCCTGCGACCGATGGCGATGGCGATCACCCGCACAGCGACACAGACGACGGGCATGCGCATGATCATGGGTCGCCTCCGCCCACCCGCGAAACGCCGAAGGACGACCATTCCGACCATGATCACTCGCATGCTGAACCGACGAAGCCACTCGCAAGGAATGACGCCGAAGCACTGGCAAACGAGTTCTACGACGCATTGGCAGATGGCGATGAGGTTGCCGTGCGCAGGGTGCTCGCAGACCAGGTTCTGATCTTTGAATCGGGCGGCGTTGAGAGTTCAATGGACGAGTACGCCGGTCATCACATGCCCAGTGACATGGCATTTTTGCAACAAGCCAAGCGAGAGCCGCTATCTCGAAGTTCCGATATTCAAGATGACCGTGCGTGGGTGGCAACTCGATCCAGATTGACCGCGCAGCTGGGTGATCGGGCCATCGATGTGATCAGCACCGAGACGCTCGTTATGCATCGGGATGCCGAGCAGTGGCGCATAGCGCACGTGCATTGGTCATCTGGAAAAGCCAATGGTGAACACTGATGGACGGCTTGCAGATTGGACAAGCTGCATCCGAAACCGGAATCCCGGTCGAGACCATTCAATACTACGAGCGCGTCGGCCTTGTACCTCCGCACCGGAAAGGCTCGGGAAACTACCGACTGTTCGATGACGAAGTAATCAACCGGCTCGTTTTGTACGTAATGCATTCGAGTTCTGGCTGCAAGGTCGGGTGGTTAATGCCGTACTCTGCCTGCAATCGCATGGCCGCAGCCTCCAACGCAGGCTGCCAATATTCCAATGCCTGCATCTCCACATGTGCGGACAACGCTCGGCTGTGCGACGACACCTCCCAGACATGCAGGTGATGCACGCCTGAAATCGCCGGATGACTGTCTCGAATCGCGCGCTTGATCTCGTGCAGATCCAATCCCGGTGGCACCCCGGCCATCACGACCCGAAGGGTCTCGATCAGCAGCTTGGTGGATGACACAAGAATCAAGACACAGATCACTACTGACAGAATCGGATCGATTGGCATCCACCCCGTGGCCAGCACCACAATTCCAGAGCCCACTGCCGCAACCGATCCCAGCAGGTCGCCCATCACGTGCAACATTGCACCACGAGTGTTCAGCGTCTGCTCACCTCGCGACAGCAGCCAGGCAACACCGATGTTCACCAGTAAGCCAAGCGTACCCACCAGCAATACCGTGCCGCCTTCAACCTCCGGCGTATCAATCAAGCGCTTGATTGCCGCATAGATGATGACTGCCACGATGGCGTACATGAAAATGACATTGAACAGCGCACCCAATACCTCGGTGCGCTGCCAGCCGTAACTCAGCCGCGCAGTGGGCGGGCGCTTGGCCGCCCAGGCCGCGAGCGCGCCGACCGCCAACGACAGACTGTCGGTCAGCATGTGGCCGGCATCGCCAATCAGCGCGAGCGAGTTGGCCAGCCAACCGGTGATCGCCTCGACGGCCGCGAAGCCGGTCGTGATGATTAGCGCCAGCAGCAAGGTCCTGGTGCTGGAGGTATGCGCATGGTCGTGATCGGCGCTCATGTCAGGTGTCTCGAGTCGGCCGCGACAGTTGAGACAGTCACTCGGTCATGCATTCCGTGCTCCAAGCATGATGACAACCATGCCGGCAAGGCAAAGCCCGACGCCAAGCAAATCGCTAAACGTCGGGCGCACTGCATCCACCAGCCACAACCAAGCCAGCGCCACGCTGACATAGACACCGCCATATGCTGCATACACACGACCCGCGGCCTCTGGATGCAGGCTGAGCAGCCACACGAAAAGCGCCAGACTGGCAGCAGCCGGCAACAGCAACCACGCGCTGCCGTCGCGCCGCAGCCACAAGTACGGCAAGTAGCAGCCGACGATTTCGGCGAGCGCCGTGGCGACGAACAGGCCGAACAACTTAGCGCTTTCCGCCAGCATCAAACCTCACCGGCCGTATTGGCGCCTTGCGTCACAGGCTGCTGCTTGGACTCACGGAGGATCCGAATGCCGCCGCGCAGAACAATGCCGGCAACGGTCAAGCCGATGACCAGGTCTGGCCAGCGCGACGCCGACACCATCACCAGAACACCCGCAATGATGACGCCCATATTGGCAATGACATCGTTGGCCGAGAAAATCCAGGCAGCACGCATGTGGACCTCGCCATCTCGGTGTTTACGAAGCAGCCACAGGCAGACGACATTCGCCGCAAGTGCGACCAGCGCCACGCCGATCATCCATTCACTTTGCGGGTCACTTCCGAGTACAGATCGCCGGGCGACATCGATCAACACCAGGCAAGCCAGACTGATCTGCAGCCAGCCCGACAGTCGTGCCGCCGTCGTTTTGGCCGTTGCCGCGCGTCCAACCGCATACAGGCTGATGGCATACACCGACGCATCAGCGAGCATGTCGAGTGAGTCGGCGATCAATCCGGTGGATTGACTCAGCCAACCCAATCCGAACTCGGCGACAAACATCACCCCGTTGATGGCCATCAGAGCGATCAGCACGCGCCGCTCCGCCTGATTGCTGGCCTCGAACTCACAGCCGCAGTCGCTCATGCTTCACTTTCCTTGGTGTTTGCCGACAGCTCGCCGTCATCTTCCCGCCCATGCACGATCCGATACAAGGCAGGCAGGAGCAATAGCGTCAGCAAGGTCGAGGACACGATACCGCCAATCACTACTGTGGCCAGCGGCCGCTGCACTTCGGCGCCGGTGCCGACGTTCAAGGCCATGGGCACAAAGCCGAGACTGGCCACCAGTGCCGTCATCAAGACCGGGCGCAGGCGAACCAATGCGCCTTCGATAATGGCCTGCTGCAAGGGCTTGCCATCAGCCCGAAGTTCACGAATGAACGACAGCATCACCAAGCCATTGAGCACCGCCACACCGGATAACGCGATAAAGCCAACACCAGCTGAAATGGACAACGGCATGTCACGCAGCCAAAGCAGCCCCACCCCACCAGTGAGCGCCAGCGGCACACCGGTGAAGATAATGAGCGCGTCCTTCAGCGACCCGAATGCCATCAGCAACAGACCCAGAATCAGCATGAGCGTGACCGGCACAACAAGGCTGAGCCGCTTGCTCGCGGATTGCAGTTGCTCAAACGTGCCACCGTAGTCCAGCCAGTACCCGGCAGGCAGGTCGACCTGGTCATTGATGCGCTGCTGCGCTTCTGCCACGAACGAACCGAGGTCGCGCCCACGCACGTTGGCTGTGACCACGACCCGACGCTTGCCGTCCTCCCGGCTGATCTGTGCGGGAGCGGGGGCGAGCTTGATGTCGGCGACTTCGCCGAGCGGCAGGTAGCGTGCGCCACTCTCGCCCTGCGCTTCACCTGGGAGCATCAGCGGCAGGCGTTCCAGCGTTGCCGGGTCTTGCCGAAGGCGCTCGGGCAACCTCACGATCAACTCGAACCGGCGGTCACCGTCGAAGATCAAGCCTGCAGCAGTCCCGCCTACAGATGTCGCGACCAGGTCCTGGACGGCTTGCACATTGAGGCCATAACGGGCCAGCGCCGTGCGGTCTGGGATGACCGACAGCACAGGCAAGCCGCTGACCTGCTCGACGCGCACGTCTGCCGCACCGTCGATGTCTTGCACCACGGCCTGGATGGCTTGCGCGCTACGCAGCAGTTCTTCCAAGTCATCACCAAACACCTTGATGCCAAGGTCTGCCCGGACGCCTGAGATCAGCTCGTTGAAGCGCAGTTGAATGGGCTGCGAGAACTCGTAGTTGTTACCCACCAACTCGCCCAGCGCGTCTTCCATCTGCTCGACCAGTTCGGCTTTGGACAGGCTCGGATCGGGCCATTCATTGCGCGGCTTGAGCATCACGTAACCGTCCGAGATGTTCGGCGGCATCGGGTCGGTGGCGACTTCGGCCGTACCGACGCGGGCAAACGCGATTTCGACCTGCGGAAACTCGCTGATGCGCTGTTCCAGTTGAGCTTGGAGCTCAAGCGACTGGCCCAAGCCTGTGCCCGTGATCCGCAGGGCCTGGATGGCGACATCACCTTCATCGAGTTGCGGCACAAATTCAGACCCCAGCGTGGTGGCAAGCCAGCCACTGGCCACCACGAGCACCGTCGCTCCGGCCACCAGCGCCCAGCGCAACTTCAGTGCGCCAGCCAGCAGCGGCTCATAGGCCCGCTTGGCTCCGCGAATCAGCAAGCTCTCGCGCTCTGCAACTGGCCCGCGCATGAATAGGGCAACGGCCGCCGGAACGAATGTCAGTGACAGCACCATGGCCGCCAGCAACGCCATCACGACGGTAGCGGCCATCGGGTGAAACATCTTCCCCTCAACGCCTGTGAGCGAGAAGATCGGGATGTAAACCACGGTGATGATGCCAACGCCAAACAAGCTCGGGCGAATCACTTCACTGGTGGCGGTATAGACCACATGCAGTCGCTCTTTGAGCGCGAGCCTTCGCTCGCCAGTGCCGTGTTGTGCTTCGGACAAACGTCTAATGCAGTTCTCGACCACAATCACGGCGCCATCCACGATCAACCCGAAATCCAGTGCGCCCAGGCTCATCAGATTGGCCGAGACGCCCGTGCGCACCATGCCGGTGATCGTCGCCAGCATCGCCAACGGGATAACCGCAGCAGTGATCAGGGCGGCGCGGATATTACCCAGCAGCAGGAACAACACCACGATGACCAGCAGTGCGCCTTCGAGCAGGTTTTTCTGCACGGTGGAGATGGCTTTATCAACCAGCGTTGTGCGGTCGTACAGGGTTTGGATGTACACGCCATCAGGCAGCGAGCGGTTGATGGTCTCGATACGCTCGGCGACATCGCGCGCCACGGCACGCGAGTTCTCACCAAGCAACATCATGGTGGTGCCAACCACGGCCTCCTCGCCGGCGACGGTCGCCGCCCCCGAACGCAACTCTCGTCCGAGCGCGACCTCGGCAACATCGTTCACCAGCACAGGGACCCCCTCGCGCTGAGTGACTACAACTTGCTCGATGTCGGCGATGCTCTCCAACAGCCCCGGTGAACGCACCAGCAGTTGCTGGCCATTACGCTCCACATAGCCTGCGCCGCGATTGCTGTTATTGCGCATCAGGGCGTCGGTCAGGTCCGACATCGACAGACCCCACGCCAGCAGCTTCTGCGGATCAGGCAGCACGTGGTACTGCTTGTTGAAGCCGCCAATGCTGTTGACCTCCGCCACACCCGGCGTGAGCACAAGCTGCGGGCGGATAATCCATTCCTGCACTTCGCGCAGGCCCATGGCATCCCAAGGGCGGCCATCCGCCTGCGTGGCACCCGGCTCGGCGCGCACGGCGTACATGTAGATTTCGCCCAATCCGCTGCTGATAGGCCCCATCTCCGGCTCCAGGCCGGGTGGCAGTTGGCTGCGTACGGCAGACAAGCGCTCGTTGATCAGGTTGCGGGCGAAATACAGATCGGTGCCTTCTTCAAACACCACCGTGACCTGTGACAGCGCATAGCGCGACAGCGAGCGGGTGTAGTCCAGATTCGGCAGGCCGGACAGCGCCGTCTCTACCGGGAAGGTCACCCGCTGCTCGGTCTCCAGTGGCGAGTAACCGGGTGCGGCGGTGTTGATTTGCACCTGCACGTTGGTGATATCCGGCACGGCATCAATGGGCAGCGAGCTGTAGCTCCACACCCCGACCCCGATCCACACCAGCATCAGTGCCAATATCAGCCAGCGCTGCTCAACCGCAGCGCGCACAATTGAATTGATCATGACGAGCCCTCAGTGGTCGTGTTCGGCGCTGGATTTCTCCAACTCGGCCTTCAGCAGATAGCTGTTGGCCGTCACGTACACCACACCGGGTTTCAAACCGCCCAGCACCTCCGTTGCTCGGCCGTCGCTGCGGCCCAGCGTGAGTGGGTGCACTTCAAAGTCATCCGCTTCTCGAACGAACACGGATGGGCGGCCTTCGATGTCCTGTAATGCCCGGTTCTCGACGACGAGCGCGGCGTCGGTCACAGCTGTGACGATCTCCGCGCGGATGGTCGAGTCCGGCGTCCACTTGCCATCGGGGTTTGGCAACACCACGCGCGCGTGGCGCGCAGGCCCGAGCATCGCATCGGGAGTGATCCAATCGATGACGCCTTCGGTTTGCACGCCGTCGCCAAGCAGCAAAACCGTTTGGCCTGCGCGCACTTTTTCGGCCTGAGACGGAAAGATGGCGAGCTGTGCCCAGACTTGTGAATAGTCCGCGATCCGCAACAGGTTGCGGTCGGCAGTCGCCTCACCGGCTGTTGCCATGCGCTGGACGATCACGCCGCTGACGGGTGCCCGCAGGGTGTAGCGCTGCAGGCTGTCATCGGCCTCAACCGTGGCCAAGGCATCTCCGCGTGTCACGCGCTGCCCGACATCGGGATCGAGCCGGATGATCTGGCCCGAAAATCGTGCCCGAACGACCGCCATGCGTGATGGGATGGGTTCGATGCGACCGTAAACCTGCAGCGTTTCGCGCAGCGTGCCGGGTTGTGCGACAGCCGTTTGCAACCCTGCCAATGCAATTTTCTCATCGGTTAGCTGGACGACATCGGCACCGCCGTGGTCATTCGATTGGCCATTGTGCGTATCGGGTTCGCTGTGATCGGCATGCTCGTCCGTTTCTTGAGCGGCGAGCGCGGTCGGGGAAAGCACTGCAATGAACAGCGATAGGCTCACGGCCCGCATCGTCGCGGCAAAAGTGTCTCGTTCAGTGGTCATGGTCAGATTCCTTGTGTTCGGAGTCGCTGTCGGCAGCAGTCAGCGCCGCGCCGGACAGGCGCTCCAGTTCAATTCGGTTGAGATGGGCACGGCGTGCAGCGTTGACGAGCGCCAGTCGCGCATCAATCAGCTCTTGCCTGGCGGCAATCAGCTCCAGGTAGCTGTAGCGCCC
Source organism: Pseudomonadota bacterium (assembly GCA_036156195.1). Taxonomy (GTDB): domain Bacteria; phylum Pseudomonadota; class Gammaproteobacteria; order Nevskiales; family OUC007; genus Abyssibacter. Next base: position 473,585 of record JAYZUZ010000012.1, read on the forward strand.
GGCCCGGTAGGCCTCACGTGTGTCTCCCAGGGCAGACTCCAGCCTGGGGATGACTGCATCCCGCAACATGACGAATGCTTCGATGGCGTGGGCCCGGTGCTGCCACGCTTCAAACAGCGTCGCGCGTGCGGCAATAACGGCGGCCTGCGAATCAAACCGGGCGGCCTCGCGTCGCGCCGTCGCGGCGGCAATGTCGCCCTGCGCGCGGCGGCCGGAGAACAAGGGAATGCTCACCCCGGCAACCAGGCCTGTGCTATCACTGCCTTCCAGCCGACGCACACCCGCCCGCCAGCGAATGTCGCCACGCGCGTTTGACTGGGCCAGGCGCAAGCTGGCCGTTTGGATTCGCTCTTGGCTGGCCAGTTGCTGAAGGTCTGGGTTGCGGTTCAGTGCTTCGACCATCGGTTCGAAGGCCCCTGCGCTACCGGGATGAAACAGCGCATCGTCATCAACCAACTCGAAGCCGGGCTGCTCAGCACCCCACAGCGCGGCCAACTTGGTCCGCAGCGTCGGCAGCTGGTGCTCGATATGGCCCACCTCCAGGCTGGCGCGGGCCGTGGCGGCCTTGGCGCGGTCCAGTTCCGCTTGTGGAGCGCGTGCACGGCTGACCCGCCGGCCCACGGTCTCTTCAGCTTGGCGCGCAAGATCCTCCGCTTGGCGGGCGACCTCAAGCTCCTGCTGCAGCGCAGCCAGTTCTACAAACAACCGGGCAGCTTTGGCCTGCACATCCAGCAACTGCGTGCGTCGCTGCGCAACGGACAACCCTTCCCGTGCATCAACGATGGCTGTGCGGAAGGCAGGACGATCACCCAGCTCGATGACGCTGGAAAGAGCCAGCGTTAACTCAACGCCGTCGATGCCCTGTGCTTCATTGGTCCCGCCAAACTCATCCGCTTCGGCATTGAGCGCCAACGGCGGTGAAAGCGACGCTGAAGCTCGCTCCCCGGCCAAGGCCTTCAAACGCGGCGCATAGGCCGCCAGGGACGGGTTGTTGTCGGTGACCCGTTGAATCGTCTCGCCCAAGGTCAGGGCGTCAGCGGTTTGCGGTTGTGCATGGCCCGCTGCAAGCCAAGTGAACCCGATGGCGAAAAGCGCCATCCGGCAAAAATAACCAGACATGGTGACTCCAGAAATCGTTGCGCCGAACAGGCGCATGGCGGTGCCGCATTGGCACCGGAGGCGATATCTAGAGTGCTAGGGGCGGGGCTCGCGCCGGGGGACTGAGACCGACACGGCGGTGCGGCACCGGCGCGGTGCGCTGCGTTACGAGCAATATGCGCGGCGCGATAAACAAGCCCAGCAATACAGCTGCAACAACGGCGAGCAAATCGCTTTCATCCAGGTCGAGCAGCTTGACCAGGATGCCGTCAGCCGCATCAACCTTGGTGTCTATACAGGTTTCGTCCGCACACGCTTCACTAACGTGAGCAATCGCGTCTGCATGCGCTTCCTTCAGGCAATCGAGGTCACCGTCCGAGCACGCATGGGCATGCGCGCCCAGGATGCGGCTGGCCAGCACGAGGATGACCAGGAACCAGACCAATTTGTGAGAATTGATATGCAAGTGACGAGAACGTAGCTGAGGAGGACTGCTTGAAGTCTATTATCTGATAAGTCGGAAACTCAGACAATCACTTGGCGAACAAAGTGCCTCAGCATTGATTTTTTTCTCACACGGGGCGACGGGATGCGATGGAGGGGGTACTACGCCCCCTGGAGAACCCCGAAACGACCGGTGTCCGGTTTATCAGTAAACGGGTTCGGTCCCGGTCAGACGGACGGCTTGGCAAGAGAAAAAACTGACCTGCGAATGACGGCTGTTGGCACAACGCGGCCAGTTCGACGAGATGCAATCGGCCAAATAAGTGCCCCAGCGGTCATGCGATGCGCAAATGTCCGGCCCCGTCCCTTTGATGATGTACATGCACACCACGTATATCACCATGAACCGTTCTACTGCAGAAATCCTGGTCCAAAGATTCGGCAGCCCCATCGTTGAACTCACCGCGATTTGCGGCGATTTTTTCGGGATGGAAGAAGGTCAGGCCCGACGCAAGGCCGCGACTAATCAACTACCCGTTCCGACATTTCGGACGGGATCGCAAAAGTCACCTTGGTTCGTCCACATCGAAGATCTCGCACAACTCATCGACGAGCAACGCGCTCAAGCCAAACGCCACCACATCGGGATGGCCTATGCCGCCTGATACGGCCGGGTTGGAACATCCTTCGCTTTCAAATGTGTATAGCTGCGAAGGATGTTCCAATCCAGGTGGAGCGTAAACGCTGCCACCTCGTGGATCGCATACCCGCGCTCGAACAACCTCGATGTAGCCTCGTGACGGAGATCGTGGAAGCGGAGATCCTGAATTCCGAGTATTCGGCAAGCGCGGGTGAACCGTGCTCCAACGGACTTGGGGTTGTACGGGAAGATCAGTTCACTGGTTCGCGGCTGGCGTTTGATGATCTCGAGCGCCTCGGGCGTGAGCTTGCTTTCAAGGTCATTCCCTTTCTTGGTGCGAGGGTGCTTCACGTCCCGCACTACAATCACAAGATCCTTCTCAATCAAGTCGTCCCACCGAAGCCGGGTGATCTCGGCTTGTCGGCGTGAGGACGCGAGCGCAAATTTGACGCACTCCTGCATGGGGATCATGGCGTTCTGATCAGACTGCGCGAAGTACTTGTCGAGCCGGCTCAATTCATCCTTTGTCGGGCGACGCGTACGTCGCCGTGAACGACGGACGAGTTTCTGGTCGCGGCTGAACTGCAGAGCGTCTTCAAACACAGTCATATCGAACGGTAAGTCCCACGCGACATTCATCGGCGAGAACGCGGCTTTCAGCCAAGTGATGTCGTTCATGATAGTTGATGGCCCTGTACCAGCCTGTCGCCTTGTCCGCACATGGTCGATCAACACCTGACTCGTCAGGTCCTGGACTTTGACGCGCCCGATATCGTGCTTGGCGAGGAACCGCAGATGCTCACGTTTTGAGCGAGCCCATCCACTGAGCTGTTCGTACTCGGCACGATAGCGGTGTATGACGTCGCCAACGGTGATGTCTTTTAGCGCCAGCTTTCGAGTACTGCCCTCCCCTTTGATCTCGGTCTCGCGCTTACGCGACCAGTTCTCGGCCATGGCACGACGCGGAAACGTGCGGGACTCAGACGCGATAATCTTGCCCTCTCGCTTGACACGTATGAGGGCCCGATATGACATCGTCCCGTTCGCATTCTTCCACTTAGTTATGGTCGCCATTCTTCCTCCAATTCCGGTGCACAACGCTCACTCGTTGTGCACTTTTTTGTGCACCACCGTCTCTATAATACCTCTAAATGCACAAAAACGCGTGTCCTATGGAGGACAAGAAACCAGGATAAGCAACTGTTTTGTCGAGTAATTCTTCAAATTCCCGCCAGTGGCGCTTCAGCGTCGCACCGATGATGGACTGGACCGACCGGCACTGCCGTGCCCTGCACCGCATCCTGTCGCGCCACGCCCTGCTCTATACCGAGATGGTGACGACGGGGGCGTTGCTGCATGGTGATGTCGAACGCCATCTGGCCTACGGCGAGACCGAGCACCCGGTGGCGCTGCAGCTCGGCGGCAGCGATCCGCAGGCGCTGGCCCAGTGTGCGCGGATGGCAGAAGACTGGGGGTATGACGAGGTCAATCTAAACGTCGGCTGTCCGTCCGACCGGGTGCAGAACGGCCGCTTTGGCGCCTGCCTGATGGCAGAACCCAAGCTGGTCGGTGACTGCGTGGGGGCCATGCAGGCAGCCGTCGCGATTCCGGTGACGGTCAAGACCCGTGTCGGCATCGACCGGCAGGATGCGTATGAGCCGTTCGAAGCCTTTATCGACACCGTGGCCGAGGCGGGCTGCCGGGTGTTTATCGTGCACGCCCGTAAGGCGTGGCTAGATGGCCTGTCACCCAAGGAGAATCGGGACATCCCCCCGTTGCGCTACGACTTCGTTTATCGCATCAAGCGGGAACGACCCGAACTGACCATCGCCATTAACGGCGGGATACAAACGATTGATGATTCACTGGATCACCTCCAGCAGGTCGATGGCGTGATGCTGGGGCGCGCGGCGTATCAGCGGCCGTACCTGCTCAGCGCGGTGGATTCGCGCATATTCGGCGGCGATGCCACCCCGAAATCACGCGCCCAGGTGCTGGCGGAGTACCGCCTGCATGTGGCCGCCGAGCGCCAGGCGGGTACGCCACTGGGTCGGCTCATCCGCCCGCTGCTCGGGCTCTATCACGGCCAGTCGGGCGGGCGTGTGTTTCGACGCCTGCTATCGGAAGGCGCCCATGATCGCGCGGCCGGTCTGGAGGTTTTCGATGCAGCCGTCGAGGCGGTTCAACCGCGTGGCGCACGCGCGTCGAGCAACGTCGCGGTATAAGCGGCCGCTAAGAACGACGCGTCTGCTGACGCGCGGCTTCCATACCGCGCATTAATTCCAGGATTTGCTTAAGCGTTTGTTGAGGATCGCCCTCGGATCGCGCCGTCACCCAGCCCGCACCTGCCGCCAGGCCAACCGCCAGCCAGGGCTGATCTGCCGTCCAGCGTTCGAGCAAGTCGATCATTTCCTGCGGCATATCGGGCGGCGACCCTGCATCAACCTGACGTCGGCGCGCCCGGTAGCGCCGCAGCACGACGGCGCCGACGTAGATGAGCAAGGCCACGGCCGCAACGCCCGAGGCGGACGCCCAGGCCGGCCACCAGTTCCGCAGTAGCCAGAAGACGGCGAGGCTGATCCATACACTCATCAGCCCCCAAAGCAGCAATGAGAACGCGCCCCAGCGCGTCGCGCGCCGGGCGCGCTCGATCAGCATGGGCGGCTACCGTCCCGCCAGGCGGCCGATGAGAAAGCCCACGCCAAAGGCGATGCCGACGCTTTGCAGAGGGTGTTCGGCGATCTTGGCCTCGGCCTGCTGCTCAGCTGCGAGGAGCTGATCCTTGCCCTGATCCACGCCCTGTCGCACCCGTGCGCGTGCCTCGGCGGCGCGACCCTTTGCAGAGGCCTGTAGGGATTCGGTGAGTGCCCTGACGTCGTCACGCAGCTGGTTCAGGTCATCCTTTACGGCTTTGAGATCGGCATCTGAGTTCGCCATGGTTGATCCTCCTGGTCGTCGTATTCCCCCGCCCCTTAGCAGACAAGTCGCGTCTGGCGTTGTTCCTTGCTGAGACTGTTCGGCATTCCGGCGCCGCCGGCATTATCATGCCAGCGGAACCACATTGCAGAGACCCACGCGCTCATGCTGAACCGACTCAAATTACTGACTGGACTCGTACTCATGACAACTTCCGCAGCCGCCTCCGCCGACATGGTCAAGGTTGATATGCAGACCTCAGCCGGCACCATCGTGCTGGCGCTGGACGCTGACAAGGCACCCGCCACGGTGGCCAATTTTGTCGAATACGCCAACGACGGCTTCTACGACGGCACCGTTTTTCACCGAGTGATCGAAGGGTTCATGATCCAGGGCGGCGGCCATACCGAGTCGCTGGCCAAGAAGGAGACCCGCGATCCGATTCAAAACGAAGCCAACAACGGTTTGTCCAACGTGCGCGGCTCGATCGCCATGGCGCGCACCAACGATCCGCACTCAGCCACGGCGCAGTTCTTCATCAACCACGGGGACAACGGGCGCCTGGATTTTCGTAGCGAAACCTCCTACGGCTACGGCTACACCGTGTTCGGACAGGTGGTCGAAGGCATGGATGTCGTCGACAAGATTGCCGAGATGCCAACCGGTGCGCAGGGCCCCTTCCGCTCGGACGTGCCTCAACCTCTGGTCGTGATCGAATCGGTTCGCATCGTCGATTCCGAGTGATTCACCTGCTGTCAGACCTCCACTTGGCGCCGGGTGACGGACTCACCCAGCGCTTTGTGGAGTACATGGCCGGTGCCGGCCGAGACGCATCGGTCATTTTCATACTGGGTGACTTGTTCAATGTCTGGCTGGGCGACGATTTGTCCATGCCCGAACACGGCGCTGCGATCGATGCCATCTCCGGTGCTGTGGATGCGGGCGTTCAAGTCCAGGTCATGCACGGCAACCGGGACTTTCTGCTCGGTCCAATTTTTGAATCTGCCACCGGCGCGTCATTGATCGCTGACCCCTGGGTCGGGGAACTGGCCGGCGTCGTCACGCTGCTCACCCATGGCGACCGCTACTGCACCCAGGATCGCAGCTATCAGGCGTTTCGCTCGGTGGTCCGGAGTCAGGCTGTACAGCGCGGGTTTTATGGCATGCCGCAGCGCTGGCGGGTGGGGCTGGCCAACCGTTTGCGCAAGGGCAGCCGGCAGGCCACACCTGGCAAACCTCTACAGGTCACCGACCTGGATAGCCGGGCTTTGTACCAGGCTGTGCGAGACGCCCGCGCGACGCGCGTCATCCATGGCCATTCCCATCGCCCGGCGGTGCACCGCATCGGCAAGGGCAAACAAGTCATCGAGCGCTATGTGCTGGAGGACTGGCGCAGGGATACAGGTGCTCGCGTGCTGACGCTTGATGCCGATGGCCGCACCGGCTCGCTGCGGATACCGCCCGTCATCGAACCCGCTGCCTAGGCGCAACTGCCGTCAGCGTCAGAAAATCCTCACAGCATCGGGCGTTGCTACGCCACTGTGCGATGCCCGCACTTCGTTCATCATGTATTGAACGATGACGCCGGGCGCAGAGCCGGTGCAGCAAGAGGAGATGACTGCAGATGATCCAGCCCGTTCTGACACGTCGCATGCACAAGCTTGTCCTGTGCCTGCTCCCCGTCGCATTCGCTGCCTGCAATGGCGCAAGCGATGAGGTTCCGCCGACAGCTGCCCCCCCGACGCTGGCCAGCGACTGGTTCGAATACAACCCGGCACCTGCCTACAGCGGCACGACGCGACTGCCTGCCGAATACATCACCATGAGTGATGGCACCCAGCTGTCAGCGCAGGTGATGTTGCCAACCGACGCTAACGGGCAGGCTGTCGAAGGCCCACTCCCGGTCATTCTCACGCAGACGGGATACAACAAGAGCGCCAGCGGCTACGTCGAAGGCTTTGCGTTCAACCGCTTTCTAGTTGAGCACGGATACGCGCATGTCGCGGTTGACGTGCGTGGCACCGGTGCTTCGCAGGGAACCTGGGAGATCTTCAGCGAACGCGAACAGCTGGACTACCGTGAGGTCATGGACTGGATTGTGGAGCAGCCCTGGAGCAACGACCGGGTTGGCACCTGGGGCCCCTCGTTCATGGCCATTACCCAAATCTATACCGCCGCCTGGCAACACCCTGCACACCAGGCAATGTTTGCCATCGTGCCGATGGCGGACGCGTACCGGGATATCGTCTTCACCGGCGGTCAGGTCAACGTGGGATTTATCCCGCTGTGGATCGGGTTGGTCACCGGCCTGGGCCTAATCCCCGCCCACCCCTCGCCCGAGGCGCTATCGACTCTGTTGGATCACCTCCAGGGGACCGTCAGCTACGATCTTCCCGTCATTCTTCAGGCCACCCTGGGTGTTGGAGGTCAGAACTACGACGGGCCCTTCTGGCGGACCCGCTCGCCCATCGAGGTCGCAGACCAGGTGCGCATTCCGACGGTGATCGTCGGGGGCCTCAGAGACATCTTCCAACGCGGTGAGCCCATGCTCTACGAGGCGATTAAACCGCATGCCACCACCAAGCTCGTCATCGGGCCCTGGACGCATCTCGATGCGTCCTCGGGCGCGGGCTTACCTGCCGACGGCGTACCCGACCTGAACCACATGGCCTTGCTGTGGTTCGACCGCTACCTCAAGAATCTCGACAACCGGGCGGAAAGCGTCCCAGCCGTCACGCAATACGTGTGGAACGAAGACCGGTACGTCCGATCCGCCGACTGGCCCCACCCGCAGGCTAGGGCCGAGCGATGGTTTCTCCGCGGTGACGGCGCACTCACGCCGGAGCTGCCCGCCACGGATGAGCCCTCTCGGCACACGGTCCAGATTCCGGTGCAAAACCTTTGTTCCGCGAGTTCCGCACAGTGGACCGCCGGTGTTCTTGAGTTGATTCCCCTGCCCTGTTTTCAGGGTCAGAACACTCTGAATGAGCTGCCGCTATTGGGCGCGGTGACGTACACCACGGAACCGATGGACACCGATTACTACGTCAACGGCCCGATGCAGGCCGACCTGTGGCTGGCTTCAGAACTCGGATCGGATGGCAGCGTGGCGGTGCGGGTCACCAGCGTCTCACCGACCGGCGAATCATTCGAGCTCACCAATGGGCTGCAGACATTCTCAACACGACAAACCGACCTGCAGCGGTCGCGACTGCTCGATGGCGAGAGCATCCAGCCCTGGCACCCCTACACCGCCGAGTCGGTGGAAGCGGTTGCACCCGGCGAATCGACGCATGTCGCAGTCGAGATCTTCCCCAGCAGCTTTGTCATTCCTGCAGGCCACCGGCTCCGGGTCGCCATCGCCAGTAGCGATTTCCCCCACGGACTGCCGCCTGTCACCGACCTGCTCGACCAGGTACTGGGAATCATGCGCATTGACAGCCAGGCTGCGCGGCCGTCGTCCATCGTGCTGCCCGTGGTGCCGGTCGACGCATTGGGTCGCGAGGTCGGCGCAGCCGGCTAGCGAGGCATTTTCGACCCCAGTCCGTGCGTGGGATCGATCCCCCGCCGCCAAGGCCTCGCAGGGGTTGTTATTGATAATCGTTCGCATTATCTTTCGCCGCCCCTTTCCTACTGCCTGGCGACCTGCATGTCTCGACTACTCTCCGTCCGCTTTTTTACCCTGGGCTGCCTGATGACGATGAGCGCCGCCGCGCTGGCGCAAACGGGCGCGAACCCGCCGGAAGCTGCGAACGCACAAGAAACCGACGAAGAGCAGGCGCAATCCACTCCCCAGGACCTGGGTGAGATGACGATTCATGGCGGCATGACCCGCTACTCCGCCCTCAAGTCCGATACCCCTATCATGGAGACCGCCCGCTCTGTCTCCGTCGAGACAGCCGAGCAGTTGCGAGCCAAGGGCGCTCTGGATCTGGGCGATGCCTACACCTACTCCGCCGGCGTGATCGGCGATACCTACGGATTTGCCACCCGCGGCGACTGGTTGAAGGTGCGCGGGCTGAGCGTGCCGGAGTACCGGGACAGTCTTCAGGCCTTGTTCGGCAACTACAACAACGTCCGACCGCATATCTACACCTTGGAGCAGGTCGAGATTCTCAAAGGACCGGCCTCCGTGCTCTACGGCCAGGGCTCCCCTGGCGGTTTGGTCAACATCGTCAGCAAACAGCCCCGTGCGGACCAGCAGAACGAACTTTTCGTGCAATACGGCTCGTTTGACCACCTGCAACTGGGCACCGATGTCGGCGGCGTGCTCAACGAGGATGCCAGCCTGCTGTACCGGGTGGTGGCGGTGGGCCGCGACGCCAACACGATGGTCGATCACGTCAACAACGATACGGTGGTCCTGGCTCCGTCTCTGACCTGGCGCCCTGGCCTGCGCACCGAAATCACCCTGCTGGGCAACTATCAGGACACCCGCAGCAAGGCCGGCGCCCAGTTCCTGCCCATTGCAGGAACACTCACCCCGGCTCCGAACGGGCAGTTCATCGAGGACAGCACGTTCCTGGGCGAACCGGAATTCGACCGCTACAACACCGAGTCCCAGTCCGTCACGCTGCTGGCAAATCACATCATCAATACCATCTGGTCCTTCGACGTCACAGCCCGCTGGACCCGGGGAGAGGCCGATTATCGCCAGGCCTGGCCCGCCTTTATCGGCGGCAGCCGCTACGTGTTCAACGACGACGGCAGCCTCTACGAGAACGGCACGGTACCCCGCACCTTCTACGTCAGTGACGCCATGTCGGAACAAACCGCCATCGACACACGGCTACACGCCGACTTTTTCGACGGCTGGCTCGACCACGAAATCATGGTCGGCGTGCAGTACCAGGACGTGACCACCGACAACAACAGCGCCTATGCATTCGCATTGGGGTATGACTTCGCGACCGGAGGCCCCGACGACACACTGGGCGACACCTACTGGATTAACGTGTTCAACCCCGTCTACGGCAACGTCCCCGGCAACGACATTCTCGACATGTTCTACAACGATGCCCCCGAGGCACGCACGCGGGACCTGGGCTTCTACGCGAACGACCAGATCAGCGTGGGCCAATGGCGTCTTACGGCCGGGCTGCGCTACGACGAGGTCACGACCGATAACGGCAGCACCGAACAGGATGATGATGCGTTCAGCTACAGCATCGGCGCCCTTTATCGCTTCGACAACGGCATCGCACCGTACGCCAGCTACGCGGAGTCCTTTGAGCCGGTCGTCGGCACGGACACCCTGACGGGCGAGGCACTGCGTCCGCAGGAAGGCCGCCAGTACGAGGTGGGTCTGAAATACGAACCCACCGGCGGTCGCTCGCAGCTGACCCTGGCTGCCTTTGATATCGAGCAGTCCAATCTGGCGAACCCGAATGGCTTGCCGAATGCCGGCTCACAACAGGAAGGTGTCGCGGAGTTTCGCGGTGTGGAGCTGGAATCGGTTCTGGATCTGGGCATCGTGGACCTGGAGGCCAACGCCAGCCGTATCCTGAGCGAAGATCCCAATGGCCGGCGTTACGCATCGGTGCCGGAGAATCAGGCTTCAGCTTGGCTGAACCTGAAACCCATCACGCAATGGGGCGGTCTGCGGGCCGGTCTGGGCATGCGCTACGTGGGTGAGAGCTGGGACGGTGCCGACGGGCTGCGCACACCTTCCTACACGCTGGCTGATGCCATGCTGGGCTACCCCATGGGCGCCTGGGACTTCAGCGTGAATGTGCGAAACCTGACCGACAAGCAGTATGTCGCCACCTGCTTGGCACGAGGCGACTGCTTTGTCGGTGATCGCAGAACCGTCGTCGGCACCCTGCGCCGCAGCTTTTAAATGCACGAAGCATTCGCCGCCTGTGCGTTGACCTGGCTTGGTGTGACCGCGCTGCGGGGTGCCTGGCATCTGGGTCGTCGTCACGCTGACGCACACAGGCAGCGTCGAGCGCTGCGCTGGGGCGGCTGGAGTCTGCTCATTGTCGCAACCGTTTGGTGGGCGCAGACAGCCGGACCGGACCGAGGCCTGGCGGTTGCAGGCCTGGCTGTCAGCCTCGCCGGTCTGCTGTGGCTGCTGGAAGCGGCGCGCACTGATGCCCATACGACCAGGCGTCCGCCAGTACGCCGGCCACCTGCGGGCCGCGCACGAGCGGTCGCTGCGCCTGCCGTTGTTCGCAGCCTGTGGGTGGCAATACTGGCCGGCCCTGTTGCCATGACGGCAGCGCTCCTGCTGGGGATGCTGCTCTACGCGCTGGCTCTGGCCGCAGGCATGGGCGCGGCCAACGGCCTCGCGGTTGGGCTCATCGCCGCACCGCTGCTCTGGTGCCTGTTGCTGCCGTTGGCAACCGCGGGGCTGGCCCTGCGCACCCGTAGCGCCATCCTGCTGGGCGTCGCCGCGATCGGTGCGGCGGCCCACCCCGTGTTACCACTCTGGACGTCCTGATGTTCGGCTCCTCCGCCTGGGTTTCTTCGCTTCTGCAGGCCCATCGCTCCGTTGCGTTGGCCGCCAGCGCCCTGCTCTATCTGCTCTGCCTCAGCGGCACGCTGATGGTGTTTCACGACGAGTTCGCACGGTGGGAGCAGCCACAGGTCGCCGAGTTCTCACAGGTCGATCCCGGCGCCGTGGCCCGGGCAGCCAATGCCGGGCTGGCACGCGTCGACGAGACGCCCCATCACTTCTTCATCGGCCTGCCCGTCTCCGGCATGCCCCGCATGACCGTGACGGCAGATGCCCGGAGCTGGTATGCCAACGCCGATGGCCAGCTGCTGGAGGCTGTCCACGCACCCTGGCGTGACTGGCTGGAGACCTTGCACTACTACCTCACCCTGCCGGGGGTACTGGGCCTGACAGTGGTCGGCTGCCTGGGCGTCATGATGATGACGTTGGTGGGCTCAGGCTTACTGGCCCTGCCGCGCCTGTTTCGGGACGCGTTCCGCCTCCGACTGCGACGGGCTCCGCAACTCGCCTGGACAGACCTGCACAACCGCATCGGGGTCTGGGCCTCCCCGGTCTTTCTGGCGATCGCGCTCACCGGTGCGGTAATCGGTCTGGCTGGCGCGGTTTCGAAGGTCATGGCGCCCACCTTTAGCGGCGGCGACACCGCAGCGTTTTTTGCACCGATCTTCGGATCAGAAGTCGAAGGCAGTGACGCTGCGGCTCCGCTGGCCCGTGTCGACCATGCCCTGGCGCAGTTCCGCACAGAGTACCCATCGCTCATCCCCTGGTACGTGAGCTACCACGAGCCCGCGACGCTAGGACAAAGTGCGGAAATTCTTGCCAAGCATCCAAAGCGGTTGATCTACGGAGACAATTACCCATTCGGACCCGACGGACAGCTGCAAGGCAACCTGGGTCTGTCGGACGGGGCGTTCGGCCAACAGCTGATTGCCGCGTTTTACCCCCTACACTTCGGATCCTACGGCGGACTGCTCATCAAAAGCGCCTACGCCCTGTTCGGCCTGCTGGCCTGTCTGGTCATTCACAGTGGCCTGTCCATCTGGCTGCTCAAGCGTGCGCAGCGGGGGTATCCGGCGCCGCGGCTCGCCGCAGCCTGGAATGCCATCATCTGGGGCGGGCCGGCGTCACTGGCCGTATTGTTGCTCGTGACCCGCATGGGCCTGCTGGAAGGCCAGCCACTCATCCTGGTGTTCTGGAGTTTGCTGGCAGCGGCGCTCCTATGGAGTCAATGGCGCCCCGATCGGACGCTGCTACGCAGCGGTTGCGGAATCATCGCAACGGCGATCGGGCTCACCCTGGCGCTGGATATCACGAACCATGGCGTGCTTCACCCGCTCGGCGTGGTGCACGGAGTCCGGTTGGGTCTGATCGTGCTGATGCTGACAGCACTTGTGCTGGCATATCGACGGCGGCCCCAGGACCCGCACAGGGACTGCGCCGACACCCCCGCTCAGTCATCGGTGAGCAGGGCATCAAGTTCCTGATCAGTAAAACCGGCGCGCAGTCGCGCCGGCCTGTTCAGCGGGCCACGCGCGACCACGACACCATGCCGGGCCAGCAGGGCCTTGAATGTCGGCACTGGATCAAGCTGACGCTGGCTGCATAAGTACTCGAACCAGCGGGACCCCACCTCGACGTGGCGCTCTTCCTCAGCGAGGATGACCCGCAGATGGGCCACGGTCTCCGTATCGCCGGCATCCAGCAGCCGCTCGATCATGCCCGGTGTGACATCCAGCCCTCTGGCTTCCAGCACCCGCGGCACCAGTGCCATACGCTCCAGCGGGTCGGCCGCCGTTTTCTCGGCCATCTCCCATAAGCCGTTATGCGCCGGCATGTCGCCGTACCGGGTATCCAGCTGCTGCAGGCGGCCTGCCAGCAGCTGAAAATGCCGGGCCTCATCGCGGGCCACGCTCAGCCAGTCGCGATAATAGGCATCTGGCAGATCAGCAAACCGAAGCACGGCGTCCAGCGCCAGATTGATGGCATTGAACTCGATATGCGCCACGGCGTGTACCAGCGCGGCTCGCCCAGCCGGGGAACCCAGTTTGCGCTTGCGCACACCGGCGGGATGAATCAGCTCCGGTCGCCCCGGCCGGCCAGGTTGTGCAGGCATGGGCTGTCGCAGCGGCTCGGCCTGCTCGTCGGCCAATGCCAGCACCTGCGCACACTTGCGTGCGGGGTCGGACTCCAGATAAGCCGCCAGCACTGGCGTGGCGACCATGTCACAGACCGCGCTGAAGATCGGCGATCAGGTCCTCGGCGTCTTCCAGCCCCACTGACAGGCGTACCAAACCGTCCTGAATGCCGGCGGCGGCACGCAGCTCAGGCCCGATGCGGTAATGCGTCGTCGTGGGGGGATGGGTGATTGTGCTGCGCACGTCGCCCAGGTTCGCTGTAATGGAAAACAGCCGTGTGGCGTTGATCAACCGGAACGCTGCGTCCTGCCCGCCCTTGAGATCAAAGGCCACAATGGCTCCGTGACGGCGCTGCTGGCGACTGGCCAGCGCATGCTGGGGATGCGAAGGCAATCCAGAGTAATAGACCCTGTCGACCGCCGGCTGCTCCGCCAGCCACCCGGCGACCTGTTCTGCGCGCTGACAATGGGCCTGCATGCGCACGTCCAGGGTCTCCAGCCCCTTGAGAAAAATCCAGGCGTTGAAGGGACTCATGCACGGGCCGGCGGTGCGGATAATGCCGAACACGTCCTCGCCCACGAGCGTGGAATCACCCACCACAGCGCCACCCACCGCGCGACCCTGCCCGTCCAGGAACTTGGTGGCGGAATGCAGCACCACGTGCGCACCCAACGCCAGCGGTTGCTGCAGGGCCGGTGTACAGAAACAGTTGTCGACCGCCAGCAGCACACCCACATCGCGGGCGATCTGCGCCAACGCGGCGATATCCGCCAGTTCACAAAGCGGGTTGGTGGGACTTTCGACCAGGAACAAGCGCGTATTCGGGCGCACAGCCTGCCGCCAGGCATCCGTATCCGACGGCGCGACATAGCTGATCGAGATATCGAACCGGCCGATTATGTTGTTGAGCAAGCCGGTGGTCGAGCCAAATAGCCCCTTGGCGGCAACCAGGTGGTCTCCGGCGCGAAGCGTCGCCAGCAGCAGGCTGAGAATGGCACTCATGCCCGAAGCGGTGGCCACCGCCTGATCCCCGCCCTCCATCGCTGCCATCTTGCGCTCGAAACTCTGGACTGTCGGGTTGGTGAACCGCGAATAAATCAGGCCCGGCTCTTCGCCGGAGAACCGCTTTGCAGCCGCCTCCGCCGACTCGAAGACGAAGCTGGAAGTCGCATGAATCGCCGCAGAGTGCTCACCGAATTCCGACCGCATTTCGCCCGCGCGCACACCCAAGGTTGCCGTGCCCCAGTGCGGATTAAGGTCCTGCGGTCGATCGGGTTTGCTCATGGTCTGGCCTTGCTGTCGACGGGGCGCGCAGCATGCAGCAGCAGCGCCCCCGCGTCACCGCCTCAGGCGGTATTGTGAATCTCGATGACCGGCTGTCCGGCACGCCGTTTGGCATCCTTGGCCGCGTCGCTGCGAAACAGTTCCAGCTGGTTCAGGTATTCGGCATCGACATCCTGGGTCGGGTAGCGACCGTCGAACACCGATGTGTCGAAATCCTTGAGATTGGTATTACCCGCGCGGACCGCCTCGATCAGATCATCCAGATCCTGGTAGATCAGCCGATCGGCACCCAGCAAGCGCTCCAGCTCCTCGTGCGTGCGTCCATGGGCCACCAACTCACTGGCCGCCGGCATGTCGATTCCGTACACATTCGGATAGCGCACGGGCGGTGCAGCCGAGGCGAAGTACACCTTGGCCGCTCCGGCATCGCGGGCCATCTGGATGATCTCGCGCGAGGTTGTGCCACGAACGATGGAATCATCCACCAGCAGCACGTTCTTGCCACGAAACTCCAGATCAATCGGGTTGAGCTTTTGCCGCACCGACTTCCGACGCTGAGCCTGCCCCGGCATGATGAAGGTGCGACCGATGTAACGATTCTTGATGAAACCTTCGCGGTACGGCACGTCCAGATCATTGGCCAGCTGCACCGCGGATGTCCGGCTCGTATCGGGGATGGGCACCACAACATCGATGTCGTGGTCACCCCACTCGCGGCGGATCTTGTCGGCCAACGTGGCACCCATGCGCAGCCGGGCCTTGTAGACGTACACGTCGTCAATCACCGAATCCGGGCGCGCCAGATAGACATACTCGAAGATGCAGGTTGCATACTCGGCCTCGGGCGCGCAGCGCCGGGTGGACAACAGCCCGTCGGTGGAAATGAACACGGCCTCGCCAGGAGCGATGTCGCCGATGAGTTCATACCCCAGGCTGTCCAGGGCCACGCTTTCCGAAGCGATGATGTAATCCGTGCCCTCCGGCGTTTCGCGCTTGCCGTAGACCACCGGCCGGATGCCGTGCGGATCGCGAAAGCCCACCATGCCGACGCCGCTGATCATGGCCACGGCGGCATAGGCGCCACGACAGCGCTGGTGAACGCGGGAAACGGCCTCGAACACGTCCTCGGCGGTCAGCCGCAACTTATCTTGCTCCATCAGTTCATGGGCAAAGACATTGAGCAGGATTTCGGAATCCGAGTCGGTGTTGATGTGGCGGCGATCCTGGATAAACAGCTCGCGCTTGAGCACCTCGGCGTTCGTCAGATTGCCGTTATGGGCCAAGGCCACCCCAAACGGTGAGTTGACGTAGAACGGTTGCGCCTCGGCGCTGGAGTCGCAGCCGGCCGTGGGGTAGCGCACATGGGCGATGCCCATAGTGCCGATGAGCGTCTCCATATGCGCTTGCGAGAAGACATCCCGGACCAGGCCGTTCTCCTTGCGCAGGAACAGTCGTCCATCGGCGTCCGTCATGATGCCGGCGGCGTCCTGCCCCCGATGCTGCAGCACGGTCAGGGCATCGTACAGCTCCTGATTCACCGGCTGATGAGACACGATTCCAGCGATTCCGCACATGTTTCTGGGGTCCGTATTCGAGTTCGACAGCGAGCGACTATTCGCCGCCCTGGGGTGTGACCGCACGTTCGATCACAGTTTGCGACCAGTCCTCGGGGAGCAGCCCCCGAACCCAGTCAGCCATGGCTTCAAAATGGTGGAGGAACGCAGAAGCCTGCCACCATGGATCCTGCTGTACCGGCGTGAAGATCTGCGCCGCCATCACCAGAACGGTGACGATGATGAGACCGCGGCCGATGCCGAAGATCACACCCACCATCCGGTCAGTGCCCGCAAAATAGGTCTTGCGCACCAGCTCGGTCAGAAAATGCGTGGCAATTGCCCCAAGAATGAGAACCAGCAGGAACAGCAACACATAGCCAAGACCCAGCCGTGCCGACGGGGCCGAAATATAGGGCTCGAACAACGCGGCCACGGGGCTGGCAAAGCGCATCGAGACCCAGAACGCAACGATCCATGTCGTCAGCGAGCAGGCTTCCTTGATGAAACCCCGGAACAGGCTGATCAGCGCTGAGACGCCAACAATCGCCAGAATCAGATAGTCGACCCAGACCATGTCAGGGGCAGGCCCGTCGCGCAGCTCGACTGGAGATCCGGGCCATGCCGTGTGCCGGCGGTCTCGCGTCAGGACGAAGCGGCGTTCTGAAACTTCGGAGGGACATGTCCGGTCTCGAATGAGCGGGTCGCAAGACAGGTCGGCGAGGCCAACGGGGCGTCATATTCTAGCAATATTTCACTTACAACCGAGCACTTGCTTCGGCTGTCGGCGGCAGCGCTAGCGCGGCGCGATCACCTGCCCGGACTCCCCCACCTTGGCCTTGAGTGCAGTCTGCGCAGACCGCGCCTCACGCTCGGAAGCGTAGGGGCCAACCTGCACCCGGGTGTAGCTGCGGTTGGCTACGGTGACGGTCTCTGTGCTCGGTGTATAGCCGGCATCCCGCAGGCGTTGCACCATGCGCTGCGCATTGGCCGCATCACCAAAGGATGCGATTCGCACCATCCAACCCTGGGTGGCTGTCGGCTTGGCGGGCGCGGGCCTGGGGGCAGGCCGCGTCGCGGTCTGAGACGGTGCCTGCGAGCGTTGTTGCGCAGGTTCTGCTGGCTGGACCGGCGGTGTGGGTTTCGATGTGCCGGCGATGCGCGCATAAAGATCGTCCCCGCCGGCTGCCTGTGTCGCCGGTGCTTCAGCGGTCTCGCGCGGTGGCGCTGCTGCGGCGGAAGACGCCGGCTGGGGCGGTTTGGCCTCTGCCGCTTTCTGCTCCTGGGACTTCTGCTCCGAAGGTTGCCGATGATCAGTCGCAGCGCGGCGGACGGGTGCCGAATCCGGCGTGGGCTTACCGGCCACTTGTTCGTCTGACGATGCGGGTGCGGTGGCTCCGGCCGATCGCGAGCCGGAGCGCTCTGCTCTGGAACCGGGCTCGGGCTCGGCATTAGCCGGCGCGGCCTTCTCGTCAGGCACCTGCCGCTCACGCAGGCTGGGCGGCCGCTCAGGCTCAGGACGGATGACGATGACGCCCTCCGCCGGCTGCGCTCTCTCCTTGGGGCCACCCAGCAGACTGCCCAACACGAGCATGGCCACACCAACCAGCACTGCGGCACCCACCAAACGGGCTTTCAGGGCTTCAGTCACGGGCATGGCGCAATGCAGCTTCCACAGTCAGAAAGGAGCCAAAGCATACGACACGCCCGGCAGACCCGGCGGCGCGACGGGCGGCGTCCAGCGCCCCACCCAGGCTGCTGTAACAGCGGCCATCCATCTCTGCGCGATCGCGTATCGTGGCGGCTCGCTGCCCTCGTGGGCCCGGGGAGTCAACGAACAACCAGTCCACTGGACGCTCGGCAGGCCAGTGTCGGAGAAATTCCGAGACCACTGCACCCGGGTCCTTATCGGCGAGCATCGACAGCACGCACTGCATACGGCCAGCCGCCAACGGACGTGCCGCCAGCGACTGCGCGAGAAAGGCGGCCGCCTGGCCATTGTGTGCGGTGTCGACCAAGGTTTCCGGCGTCTGCGCGATCACCTGCAATCGCCCCGGTATCCGGGCAGCGGCCAGGCCCGCCCGGACCGCCGCATCACTGGGTGGTCGACCAGTCGCCAGCAGTGCGGCGATGGCCACGGCGGCGTTTCGCCGGCCACAAACGCCGGCCACACCCGGCGCCGGCAATCCGGTCCAGCGGGTGTTTGCGACGCGCAGAGACCAGGGCGTGCCTTCGGTCCAATGCAATGACTCGTCATCGGCACGCCAGACACGGCCGTCGTGCGCACGTAACCGTGCATCCAGCGTTGCCGGTGGTTCCGACTCGCCGCAGATGACAGGACGCCCGGCACGGAGAATGCCGGCCTTCTCCACCGCGATGGCATCCCGGTCCGGCCCGAGCCAATCCATGTGATCCAGCCCGATGGAGGTGATGACGGATACATCGGGGTCGACAACGTTGACCACATCCAGCCGACCACCCAAACCGATTTCGAGTAGCCAGCAATCCAACGCCTGCTGCTGAAACTGCCACAAGGCAGCCAGAGTGATGAACTCGAAATATGTCAGCGGCGTCTCGCCGCGGGCGCTCTCGACAGCCTCCAGACCCGCAACAATGTCCGCATCTGAGGCGTCCTGGCCGTTGACGCGGACACGTTCGTTAAAACGCAGAATATGCGGCGAGGTGTAGCAGCCGACGCGCCGGCCGTCTGCCAAGGCAATGGATTCGGCCAGGGCCAGGGTGCTGCCCTTGCCGTTCGTGCCCGCCACCGTCACAACCTGCGCCTGGGGATTAAGAACACCAAGCGCCTCGGCGACCGGCCGCACGCGCGTCAGACCCAGTTCGATCCGGGTGGGGTCCAGGGCATTCAGCCGCTCGAGCCAGTCGCCCAGCGACGGCTCGGTGACCACCGTCATGTGCTCAGGCAGCGGGCCGCTGCATGAGGATGGACAGCAGGCGATGCAGGGTCGCTTTCATCTGGCGACGATCGATGATCATGTCGATGTGCCCATGCTCCAGGAGAAACTCCGCCCGCTGAAAGCCTTCCGGAAGCGTCTGCCGTACGGTTTGTTCAATGACGCGGGGCCCCGCAAAGCCAATGAGCGCATCCGGTTCGGCCGCGTTAATGTCTCCCAGCATGGCCAGGCTGGCCGAGACGCCCCCCGTGGTGGGATGCGTCATCACCGAAATGTAGGGCAACCCACGTTCGGACAAACGGGCCAGCGCTGCACTGGTCTTGGCCATTTGCAGCAGCGAATAAAGCGCCTCCTGCATCCGTGCGCCGCCGCTCGCGGTGAAGCAGACCAGCGCCCGGTCTTCGGCCAGGCAGGCTTCGACCGCGCGGACAAACTTTTCGCCCACCACACTGCCCATGGAGCCGGCCATGAATCCGAATTCAAAGGCCGCTACCACCACGGGCACCGAGTCCAGCGTGCCTTTCATGACAATGAGTGCGTCCTTCTCGGAAGCACTTTTCTGGGCAGCGACCAGACGATCCCGATACCGCTTGCTGTCCTTGAACTTGAGCGGATCGCTGGCCTCCAGCCCTGCCGCAAGTTCCTCACGCCCGTCCGGGTCCAGCAGCAGGTCGATCCGTCGCCGGGCTGCAATTGGACGGTGCGCACCACATTTGGGACAGACGTCCAGGCTGCGCTCGAGCTCAGCGCGGTACAGCGCTGCCTGACACTTGTCGCATTTGACCCAGAGGCCCTCGGGGACATTGCGTTTGCGTTCCTGCCCCGAAGCCTGCGAGGGCATCAGTTTCTCTAACCAGCTCATGCAGCATTCCCTGATGGTGTTGCGCCAGCATCCATGGCCGCGCGAATCGGTGCAAGAAACGCGGTCGCCGCATCGACAGCAGACTGCCCACCCCGGTCCACCAAGGCCTGGATGAGCGCCGAGCCGATGACCACTCCATCGGCCGTACTGGCAATGGTCGCAGCGGTGTCAGCATCCCGAATGCCAAAGCCAACCAGCACCGGTATACCGGTATGCGCCTTGAGCAGATCAACCCGCGCGGCCACCTCGTCCGTGTTCAACTGACTCGATCCCGTCACGCCTTTCAGCGACACATAGTAGAGATACCCGGCCGCTTCTCTGCCGATCGCTGCCAGCCGTTCCAGCGAGGTATTCGGGGCGGCGAGAAAAATGGGATCCAGGCCTGCTTCGCGCAACGCGGGCGTGACGTCCGGGGCCTCTTCCGGGGTCAGGTCAACAATAAGCACCCCATCCACGCCAGCCTCACTGGCAGCCTCGGAAAACCGCTGGTATCCCATCGATTCGATCGGATTGAGATAGCCCATCAGCACGATCGGGGTGTGCACATCGTCGCGGCGAAAGCGGCGGACCATGTCCAGCACATCGACGAGCCGCGTCCCCTTTGCCAGCGCACGCTCGCAGGCCAGCGCAACCGTGGGGCCATCGGCCATCGGATCAGAAAATGGCACGCCCAGTTCAATGACGTCGGCGCCCGCCGCCGCCAGTGCGTGGAGTAGCGCCACCGTGTCCTCACCCGCCGGGTCGCCGGCTGCCACATAGGGCACAAGCGACTTGCGACCTGCAGCCCGCACCTGCGTCAGACGGTGATCCAGCCTGCTCATAGCTTGATGCCCTCACGCTCGGCCACCGTGTTGATGTCCTTGTCCCCACGGCCCGATAAATTCACCACGATGCTGGCATCTGGACCCAGCTGCTGGGCCAGCTTCCGCGTGTAGGCGATCGCATGGGAGGACTCCAATGCCGGGATGATGCCCTCGACTCGCGTCAGCGTATGGAAGGCTGCCATGGCTTCGTCGTCGGTCGCAGCAACGTATTCGGCCCGCCCGCTGTCCTTCAGCCAGGCATGCTCGGGGCCCACGCCCGGATAGTCCAGGCCAGCAGAAATACTGTGGGTGGGCAGGATCTGCCCGTTGTCGTCCTGCATCAAGTAGGTCCGGTTGCCGTGCAACACGCCGGCGCGGCCTGCCGACAGCGGCGCCGAATGGCGACCGGTCTCCACGCCGTCACCTGCGGCCTCGACACCGATGAGCCGCACCGGGTCGTCGATAAATGGATGAAAGATTCCAATGGCGTTGGACCCCCCGCCTACGCAGGCGACCACGGCATCGGGCAACGCCCCGGTCTGCTCAAGCATCTGCGCCCTCGCCTCTCGGCCAATCACCGACTGGAAGTCCCGCACCATGGTCGGATACGGGTGCGGGCCGGCAACTGTACCAATGATGTAGAACGTGTCGTCGACATGGGCGACCCAGTCTCTCAGCGCCTCGTTCATCGCGTCCTTGAGGGTCCGCGATCCCGAGGTGACGGGCACGACTTCAGCCCCCAGTAACCGCATGCGGTAGACGTTGGGCGACTGGCGCGCAATGTCCTCCTCTCCCATGTACACCACACACTGCAGGCCCAGGC
This sequence comes from Pseudomonadota bacterium, assembly GCA_036156195.1. Classification (GTDB taxonomy): domain Bacteria; phylum Pseudomonadota; class Gammaproteobacteria; order Nevskiales; family OUC007; genus Abyssibacter. Next base: position 495,515 of record JAYZUZ010000012.1, read on the forward strand.
GCGCCGCTACGGTCGCAGTAGCCACGCCATGCTGGCCCGCTCCTGTCTCGGCAATGATGCGCGTCTTGCCCATGCGGCTGGCCAGCATGGCCTGCCCCACGGTGTTGTTCACTTTGTGGGCACCAGTGTGGTTGAGGTCCTCCCGCTTGAGGAAGACCCGGGCGCCGCCAAATTCACGTGTCAATCGCTCCGCAAAGTACAGCGGCGTCGGACGGCCCACATAGTTGGCGAGGTCGGCATCGAGTTCGGCCTGAAAAGCCGGGTCTGACTTCAGTTGATCGTAGGACGCGATGAGCGCATTGAGCGGCTCGATCAGGGTTTCTGAGACAAACGAACCGCCATAAGGCCCAAAATGGCCCGGTGCGGCATGCGTCGGTCGGTTAGGGATTGAATTGGTCGGCACGTTGAACTGCTCTCACAAAAGCTTGCATGCGGTCGATGGATTTGATGCCCGGCGCGGATTCCACACCACTGCTGACATCGACCGCATAGGGTCGTGCAGTCGCAATGGCAAGGCCGACATTATCGGCGTGTAGCCCGCCGGCCAGCATCAGCGGACGCTGGCGCGCCCAGTCGGCGACGCGGTTCCAGTCAAAGGTCTGCCCTGTCCCGCCAGACTCTCCCGGCGCGTGACTATCCGTGAGCAGCAGGGCGTCAGGAAACGCGTGAACGGCCGAACCGGCCTCTCCGCCCAGGCCGAGCGCCTTGATATACGGCAAGCCAAAACGGGCGCATTCCTCGGCCGTTTCCGAGCCGTGGAACTGTAGCATGTCAGGTCGGATCGCCTGGACGATCGCAGCCACGTCGGCGACGGGCTGATCCATCACCAGCGCGACACAGTGGCAAAGCCCCGGTATGCGCTCACGCAGTTGCTGGGCCTGGTCCAGCCCAAGCGCTCGCGGGCTACCGGGCGCGAACACCAGGCCAATCGCATCCGCACCCAAGCGGACGGCGGCGTCGACATCCGCTGCGCGCGTTAGTCCGCAGAATTTGATCCGGGTTCGCTGCATGCTGATCCAAAGAGCGCCGATTCGCCGTCGGCCGCTGGGAAATGGTACGGGGGCGGATAAAGCGCCTGAACGAAGTACAGGCCACCAGCAGGGCCGGTAATGCCTGCTGCGCTGCGATCCCGCGCTGCAAGAACCGACGCCATTGAATGCTCTGTCCGCTTGCCTTGCCCGATTTCCAACAGTGTACCGGCGATGTTCCGCACCATGTGGTGAACAAAGGCATTGGCCTGAATATCGATCACCACAAAGGCGCCCGACCGTCGCACCGATAAGGACTCCACTCGCCGCCAGGGTGTTCGAGACTGGCACTCGGCTGCCCGGAAAGAGCTGAAATCATGCTCGCCCAGCAATGTCTGACCGGCGCGATGCATAGCGCTGGCGTCCAGCGGATACGTCCACCAGGCCGCCCGGTTCACCCACAGCGCTGACCGCGAACGGGCGTTGTGGATGACATAGCGATACCGACGGCCTACGGCGGAATAACGCGCATGGAACGCATCGTCGACGGCCTGTACCCAGCGAATCGCGACATCATCCGGCATACGGGTGTTGGCGCCGAGCATCCAGCTGTGAGGCGGGCGTTGTACGGGCGAATCGAAATGCACCACCTGCCCAAGACCATGGACACCCGCGTCCGTCCGCCCCGCACAAACCACCTCGATGGGCTGGTCAGCGACACTGGACAGTCCGGCCTCGACCTCGGCCTGCACGCCGGTCGCATGCCGCTGGGCCTGCCAGCCGGCATAACGGGTCCCCAGGTATTCGATCCCTGCTGCGAAACGCATCACAGCAGAATCATCCCCACGGTCACACCACCCAGCGCGACCGGCAGCGTCCATTCCAGTACACGGGGTGTCGCCACTTCAATCCATTGCCGCTCAACCGGTGCAGCAGCGGACTCGATTTCCTGGACCAGCGAGGAGGCCACGTCTACCCAGCCGCGACGCGCCGCGGTGCGCAGTTCGCTGACACGGGTCTGCAGTTCAGCCACCTGCTGCAATGTCAGCGCGAGACGGACCGCGAAGCGCTCGGTACGTAGGCCAAGCGCCGACAGCGGCGTCGCCAGCCAGACGAAGCCAGCTGCCAGTTTTTCAGCGGGTAGCGGACGCACCAGCCAATGCACCGCCAGCAGGAGCGTGATGAGCACCAGCGTTCTGTGTCCGCCTTCCGAGACCCCTTGCCAACTGGGGCGATCGAGGTTTGCGAACATCGGCTCACCTGGCGTGAATCCCAGGTAGAGCACGCCCAATGCGATAAACAACCACTTGAGCTGCTGCAGAGCACGCAGCCAGTGGACGACGGCCTGTTGCCCGCATTCAAGCGCAAACACAAACACCAGCACGATCGTCATGCCGGTCAGAGCAGGTAAATCCGCCAGCATGAGCAGCACGGCCAGCACCAGCAGCGTGAGCAGTCGCACCGGTGCGCTGACTTGCGTGAGCGCACGGCGAGCACCCGCCCTCACGGCTGACGCATCGCCGGCACGAATCGAGGACGGGCCAACATGTCGTTACGGAGCACGGCGTAACCCCGCCCTCTGGCCCCGGCCAGCCTGGGACACCGACCAGCAACCACCGCTTGCGCGGACTTCATGAAGCCGCGACAGGCTCAGGCCTTGCCGGCCAGCTGTGCCTTGAGTTCAGTGGCCTCGGCCTTCTGCTCGTCGCTGCCAGCGGCCAGCACATCGTCCAGCAGGCTGCCCGCCATCTCGGCATCGCCCATGTCGACATACGCGCGAGCCAGGTCCAGCTTGCTACCCAGGTCGACAGGATCAGCGCCCTCGCCGTCCTCGTCTGCGTCTGCGTCTGCGTCTGCGTCAAACAGGCCATCAAGATCCACGGCGTCAGTGTCCGCAGATGCGGTCTCGTCTCCGGTATTCGAGCCGGTGTCAGGCGTTTCGGCCATGTCGAAGTCGAACTCACCGAGATCGAGCTCCGTCGCATCATCTGCAACCGATTCGAGATCCGACAGGGGTTGATCCGCTGCGCGCTCATCCAGGTCAAAACCGGATAAGTCCACGTCAAAGTCGTCTACAGCCGCGGGGGCTACCTGCGAATCCGCGTCGGCAGACGGCTCGGGTTCGGCGAGAAAGTCATCCAGTTCACTAATGAACGATTCGGTGTCCGGTCCTGCAGGGGTTTCATCCGTATCCCCTGCCAGATCATCCGTCGACTGCGTGTCCTGCTCGGATCCGCTGGCCGGCATGTCCGCGTCCGGTGCGGAGTTCTCGGCAGCCGTTGCCTCACCGGCCTCCGCTGCCCCGCTGGACGGTACGCCAAACTCGCCAAAGTCGAACTCGGCAGGATCATCCGCATCCGCTTCCAGCGCAGCGAGGTCGGTGTCCCCGATGAGGTCACCCGCCTCGGCGTCGCTGAGGGTGTCGACAGCAGCCTCAGGCCGCGTTTCAGCCTCGCCGTCCGTCAGTGCCAGTTCGTTGGCGGGCTCATCGGGCGTCTCATCCGTCGGGGCCTGCGCGGCCTCATCCAGGGCCGGATTGTCCGCCACCTCGAAGTCACCCAACTCATCGAGCACCGCATCCGCCTCTTCCTCGGCGAGCAGGGGCTCGTCAGAGGTCATGGTGTCGATATCAAAGGCAAGTGCTTCCGCTGAGGCGTCTGCCGGTTCGACCTCCTCAGAGGATGCCGCAGCAGTCGCGGATTCGTCCCCAATGGCGTCGGCCGGCTCCTCTGCAGACACGCTGTCCGAGTCCACAGCATCGAGCGTGAATTCAAGCGAGTGCCCGTCGTCTGCAGCATCCGTCGCATCGTCTTCCAGAGAAGACTCGACCGGCTCGGGTGCATCAATGGATTCGTCACCCACCTGAGGCTCGAGATCAAACTCCAGCGACATCTCGTCGTCGGCTGGGCGCGCGGCAGCGTCGTCGACTCCCGCTGAGTCGATGCTGGGCGTGTCAAAATCGCCCAGGTCAAAATCTGCAGCGGGCTCGCCAGCGGGCGCGGGCTCAGCGTCGGAGTCAAAGTCGAGATCCAGCCCGCCTTCGATGTCTGCCTCGGGGCCAGCCTGGAACAGCGGGTCATCGGCCGCAATCTGCTGGCCCATGATGGCAATGCGATTCCACTCCGCCGGCGCGTTCTCCACCAGCTCCGGCTGCACGCGCCTGGCCAGTGCGACAAATTCCTCAGACTGGCTGGCCGCGAAATACACCTCGGCCAGTTTCGACTTGATGTCAGCCCGCCCAGGGTCGGCGTCCATGGCCTGCTGCAGCAGCAGGGCAGCCTCGTCGTACAGCCCGTAGGCCAGATGGAAGTCCGCCTCGGCGACCGGATCGTCGCCACTGACGTCGATCATGATAGTTTCTGAATGGAATTGCTGCGTCGATTCGCTGGGAGGCGTTTCGCTGGCCGGCCCGGTCGGAGGGGCCTCTACCGCCCCTGCGTCGAAAACGGTGGTGGCTTCCAGCCCGAAATCGTCCGGCGTCGGGTCCAGTCCTTCCGCGAGCTCAGCAGCCTCGTCGTTGGCATCAAAGCTGGCGGTTGCTGCCAGGGTGGCCGTCTCTTCACCAGTGGCCAATCCCTCTGCCGGCACGGCCTCTTCGGCCGGCGGCTCATCGGGCTTGCTCGGTGGTGGTTCATCCGCCTTTGCAGCACTGGGCCAGGTCGGCGCGGTGGCGACCGAAGCCTGCCGACGCTTCCAGACCACATAACCGAGCCCGCCGCCGGCGACCAGCGCCAGCAATACGATCAACCATGGGAACCCGCCCTCGTCCTCGACTGGGGCCTGAACCGGGGCAGCGGGCTGGCTGACTGCATCCTCGGCCGCCGAGTCGGCTACAGGTTCGGTGGTCTCAGTGGTCGGTTCGGCGCTTGTGTCCTCGTCCGGCTGCGCACCAAGAATCGGCTCCGGAGGCTCAGGTCGACCGGGAACAGGCTGACCTGCCTGCTGGGCACGCAAGCGCTCCAGGGCCGTCATGGGACGCTGTGGGGTTTCGTCCTCAGTGCTGGCCGGTTCGGCCGACGCCACCGCAGCCTCGGCCTCCATGGGCACCTCGGTGGACTCTGCAGCCGCCGTCTCGGTGAGCGCCTCGTCCTGATTCGCTGGCGCGCTGTCCTCAGCCGCCGCGTCGGTTTGCGACGAGGTCGGCTCGTCGCTGGGCTGTTCCGGCTGAACGGGTTGTGGAGCGGGTTCCGCCTCGACGCTCGGCTCAACAGGCTTCGGCAGCTGTGGCGGGACTGGGCGTGATGACGCAACAGGGGCCGACGCAGAAGGACGGTAGGCCTGTCGCTGGCGCGCAATCTCCTGCTTGGCCTCCAGCGCATCCAGGCTGGCCACATCGGCAGCGCTGGGCACATGGAGCATGGCCCCCGACCGAAGCGTATTGATATTGCCGTCGAAGGCCTCCGGGTTCGCCAGGTAAATGGCCAACTGCATCTGGCTCATCGTCAGCGTCGGATCCGGACGCAGACGGAATGCAATGCTCCACAGCGTTTCTTTGGGTTGCACCGGGCCATAGCGGCCGACGCGGGTGTCTTCGCGCCTGGGTGCGGGTGCGATGATCCGTGGCTCAGGTGGCGGCGCGGCTGGGCGGACCGATTCGGGATTCGCGCCATCGACCCAACCGACACCTTCATTGAAGGCAGGGTCTGTTGTCGGCGCCTGATCCGCAGGGGCCTGCGCAGAGCGCGCCGTCGCCCGGCTGCTGGTCGTGGGCTCCGGCGAACGCTGAGGCACCGGGCTGCTGACATCCGATGCAGCCGTATCCGCCTCGGCCACCGGCTCGAAGGCGACCGCAGGCGGATCCAGCAAAATCGTGTAATTCCGCAGCAGCCGGCCGCTACCCCAGCTGAATTCCAGCAACAAGTCGAGGAAGGGCTCCCGCGCTGGCCGTTGACCGCGGATGCGAACAAACGGCGGCGTCCCCCGGACGACCTCGAAGTCCAGGTCGGCGACATAGCTGGTCAGTTCCAGCCCCGCAGTTTCATAGGCCGCCACCGAGGCCGGGCTGACGACCAGCGACCCCAACTCCTCCGGAGTCACGGCAATCAGTGGTACGCGAGCGTCCAACGGCTCGTTGAGCATGGTCCGCACTTCGATCTCGCCAATGGCGAGCGCATCTGCGCGGTAGATGATGCTGGCACTCGCAAGCGCGAGAATAACTGCGGCGAAACGCATGATCCTGTCGACTCTCCCCTGGCCTTGCCGCCGTCGGTCGACGTACCCCCGGCTTAAACCATGTGCGTATCGGTCACACTGCGCGAGTCTGCTACCCGGGACCCGCGTGAACCTGATCGACCTCGATCAAGTTCACACATTACTTTCAGTGTTTCCTTAAGTCGCTGTTATACCTTACAAACCTCGCGCAACCAAGGTTTCAGCGATCTGGATGCTGTTCAGGGCCGCGCCCTTGCGGACGTTGTCTGAAACGATCCATAGATTCAGCCCGGTCGGATGCGAGATGTCCTCGCGAATACGCCCCACGTAAACCGCGTCGTTGTTCACGCCTTCGGTGACTGCCGTGGGGTAGCCGCCATCGCCATGCTCGTCGACCACAACCACACCTGGCGCCCGGGCCAACAACTCCCTCGCATCCAGCGCCGACAGTGGCTCACGCAGTTCCAGGTGCACGGCTTCAGAATGGCCGTAGAACACCGGTATGCGCACAGCCGTCGGGTTTACGCGAATATCTGAGCGGCCCATGATCTTCTGCGTCTCCCAGACCATCTTCATCTCTTCCTTGGTGTAGCCGTTGTCCTGGAAGACATCAATGTGGGGCAGCGCATTAAAAGCAATCTGCTTGGGGTAGGCGCTCGGCGGCTCGATATCCTGACCATTGAGCAGCCGGACGGTTTGCTGAGCCAGCTCCTCAATACCAGGCTTGCCGGTACCGGAGACTGCCTGATACGTCGCCACATTGATGCGCTCGATGTGCGCGGCGTCATCAATGGGCTTGAGCGCCACCACCATCTGGATGGTCGAGCAATTCGGATTGGCGATGATATTTCGCAGCTCGAATCCCTCCAGAGCATCCGGGTTGACCTCAGGCACTACCAGAGGAATCTCGTCGTCGTAGCGGAATTGTGAGGTGTTATCGATGACCACACAGCCAGCTGCGGCCGCCTTGGGCGCGTACTCGGCAGATACCGATGCGCCCGCCGAGAACAGGCCGATCTGCGCCTTGGTGAAGTCGAAATCGGCCAGATTCTCGACCTTGAGTTGGCGGTTGCCAAAGGCCACCCGGCCGCCCGCAGAGCGCTCGCTGGCCAGCGCGTAGACCTCCCCCACGGGAAACTTGCGCTGCGCCAGAATGGACAGCATGGCCTCGCCCACGGCGCCGGTTGCGCCGACTACGGCAACGTCAAATGTCTTGCTCATAAGAATGTCCGTTCGCGTCTGAATTCAGTGTGCGGTTTTTTCGAGAGCGCGGATGACCGCATCGCCCATGGCTGCGGTCCCCACCGGGGTCGTGCCGGGCTGATGCAAATCCGCGGTGCGCAACCCATCGGCAAGCACCTGGCCGACAGCAGCTTCTACGGCCTCGGCCATTGTCGTCTCGCCCAGGCTATAACGCAGCAACATGGCCAGTGACAGAATGGTTGCCAATGGATTGGCCTTGTCCTGACCGGCGATGTCGGGAGCCGAACCATGGACCGGCTCGTACAGGCCGCGACTCTGCTCGTTCAAGGACGCCGAAGGCAGCATGCCGATCGACCCCGTCAACATGGCGGCAATGTCGGAAAGCACATCCCCGAACAAGTTGCCCGTTACGATGACATCGAACTGCTTGGGTGCCCGAACCAGCTGCATTGCTGCGTTGTCGACGTACATATGCGACAACTCGACATCCGGATAATCGGCGGCGACAGCTGTAACGGTCTCACGCCAGAACTCCGAGACTTCCAGCACATTCGCCTTATCCACGGAGCAGAGGCGGCGCCCGCGTAGCCGGGCAATTTCAAAGGCACGGCGGGCAATGCGCTCAACCTCCGCCCGGCTGTACACCATGGTGTTATACGCCCGATCCGCAGCCTGTTCCCGAGGCTGACCGAAGTAAATCCCCCCTGTCAGCTCACGAACAATCATGATGTCGAGACCGGCCACCAGTTCCGGCCGCAGGCTAGAGGCCTCCGCCAGTTCCGGCGCCAGCGTGGCCGGCCGCAGATTTGCAAACAAATCCAGGCCGGCACGAATCCGCAGCAGTCCGCGCTCCGGGCGCTTGTCCCGTGCAATCGTGTCCCATTGGGGCCCGCCCACCGCACCAAACAACACAGCGTCCGCAGCCTTGGCCAGTGCAAGCGTACGCTCGGGCAGTGGATCGCCCTCGGCCTCGTAGGCGGCACCGCCAATCAGGCCGCGCTCCAGTTCCACGGACAGTCCATGGGTGCGCGTCAGCGTCTGGATGACGCGCTCCGCCTCGCGGATGATCTCGGGGCCGATACCGTCGCCAGGCAGCAGCAGCAGTTGATGGGTCATGTTGCGTCTCGTGTGTAAAGCCAGGGTGCAGCCGCTCGCTGGCGGGCCTCGAACGCGCGGATGGCCTCTGCGTATTGCAGCGTCTTGCCAATTTCGTCCAGGCCCTGCATCAAGGCATCACGCCGGAAGCCGTCGATCTCAAAGCTCCAGACACGGCCATCGGGATGACGGACCTCGCAGGCCTGCAGATCCACCGTCAGATCCAGCGGCGCAGCGGTCGCGTCCTGCATCAGTGCTTCAATGACCTCGGCCTCGAGCACCAGTGGCAGCACGCCGTTCTTGAAACAGTTGCTGAAGAAAATGTCGGCATAGCTCTCAGCGATGACCACGCGAAAACCGTAGTCGGCCAATGCCCAGACAGCATGTTCACGCGATGAGCCGCAGCCGAAGTTGCGTCGTGCGAGCAGGATACTGGCCCCGCGCTGTGCCGGCTGATTCAGCACAAAATCGGGGTTTTCGACCCGGTCTTCCGGGCGTGAATCGAGGGTGCCCGCGTCCGTGAAACGCCACTCATCGAACAGAAACGCGCCAAAGCCGGTGCGCTTAATCGACTTGAGGTACTGCTTGGGAATGATGGCATCGGTATCGACATTCGATCGATCCAGGGCTGCCACCCGCCCGGTATGTGTCACTAACGGCTCCATGGCATCAGGCTCCTTGGTCTAGCGTGCGGACATCGACAAAGTGACCATGGACAGCCGCAGCAGCGGCCATGGCCGGGCTGCAAAGATGTGTACGGCCGCCCTGCCCCTGCCGCCCTTCAAAATTGCGGTTCGACGTTGAAGCACATCGCTCCCCGGGCTCCAGACGGTCTGCGTTCATCGCCAGACACATGGAACAGCCGGGCTCACGCCATTCAAATCCGGCATCTATAAAGATGCGATCCAGCCCCTCGGATTCGGCCTGCTGCTTGACCAGACCGGAACCGGGCACCACCAATGCCTGCTTCACGCCTTCGGCCACACGTCGACCACGCGCCACGGCGGCCGCCGCGCGGAGGTCTTCAATGCGTGAATTGGTACAAGACCCGATGAAGACGCGATCCATGGGAATCTCGGTGAGCGCCTGGCCGGGCTGCAAGGCCATGTACTCCAGCGCGCGGGCATAGCCGTCGCGCTTATCCGCCGAGACCAGTGCAGGATCGGGCACCTGGCTCGAGACTGGCGCCACCATTTCCGGGGACGTGCCCCAGCTGACCTGCGGCACGATGTCGGCGCCCCGTAGCGTGATCTCCTGATCAAACTGCGCATCCGCGTCTGACACCAACGCCCGCCAGGCCGCCTCGGCCTGGTCAAACTCCGAACCCTGCGGCGCATAGGGGCGGTTACGCACGTACTCGATGGTTTTGTCATCGACAGCGACCATGCCGGCTCGGGCGCCGGCCTCGATGGCCATGTTGCACACCGTCATTCGCCCTTCCATGGACAGATCCCGGATGGCCTGCCCCGCAAACTCGATGACCGAACCCGTGCCCCCCGCAGTGCCAACCTCGCCAATAATGGCCAGCACGATGTCTTTGGCCGTCACGCCTGGGCCCACCGCGCCCTCCACCGTCACCCGCATGCTGCGCGACTTGGACAACACCAGGCATTGCGTGGCCAGCGCATGCTCGACCTCCGAGGTGCCGATGCCAAAGGCGAGCGCGCCGAAGGCACCGTGCGTCGCGGTATGCGAATCACCACAGACCACGGTCATGCCCGGCAAAGTTGCGCCCTGCTCGGGGCCGATGACATGCACGATGCCCTGTCGCACGTCGTCCATGTCAAACAATGTCATCCCCGTCGCCCGGGTATTGCTGCGCAGCGCTTCCACCTGGACCCTGGAAATCGGATCACTAATCCCGGCCGACCGGGCCGTCGTGGGCACGTTGTGGTCAGGCACCGCGAGATTGGCCCGGATACGCCACGGCTGGCGACCAGCCAGTCTCAGACCTTCAAAGGCCTGGGGGGATGTGACTTCATGGACCAGGTGGCGATCAATATAGATCAGCGCCGTTCCGTCGCCGTTGTCGCGCACCACATGCGCGTCCCACAACTTGTCGTAAAGCGTTTGTCCGGCCATCGGTCTGCCTCGCCTGTCGGGGGCCGCGACTCTATCCCCGCCGACATTCATTCTTCAAACGAATTATATTTATCCAATAAATTCCATACAGGAATACATGTGGATACCACGCAGCTTCAGGCGTTTGTCGAGATCGTCGAGCAAGGCTCCATGTCGGCCGCAGCGGAACGCCTACACCTCACCCAATCGGCCGTCTCCAAACGCCTGCAAACACTGGAGCAGCTACTCGGCAACCAGTTGCTCGACCGGATTGGTCGAAGTGTGCAACTCACCGATGCGGGTCAACGCCTGCTTCCCATCGCCCGTCGAATCCTCGCCGACTTGGACCTGGCGCGGCAGGCCGTTCAGCACAGCCCAAGCCAGGTTCGGGGCGCGCTCAACGTCGCCACCAGTCATCACCTCGGTCTTTATCGCTTACCTGAGGTGCTAAGCCGATTCACTCGCCGTTACCCGGCCGTCGACCTGAACCTGGAGTTCATGGACTCCGAGGAAGGCTGTGATGCCGTGGAATCCGGGCGCCTGGAACTCGCCGTGATCACCCTGCCGCGTGCACCCTCATCCCGGCTGATCACACAAAGCGTGTGGGATGACCCGCTGGCGCTGTGCGCGGCGCCGGATCATCCGCTGCATCAAGCCGGCACACTCGACATCGAGCAGCTGGCCAGACACCCGGCGATACTGCCGGACCGGCGCACCTTCACCCATCGGCTCATCGCCGATGCACTGGCTCGGGCAGGTGCCGAACCGCAGGTGCGCATGTCCACCAACTACCTGGAGACGATCAAGATGCTGGTCTCCATCGGCCTCGGCTGGTCTGCGCTGCCCCGCACCATGCTCGATGCGGGGGTCACTGCGTTGCCGCTGGATATGGGAATTCGCAGAACGCTGGGCACGGCCGTACACCGTGGCCGCACCTTGTCCGCGCCTGCACGAGCCTTTCTGGCCACCTTGGACGCGAACGCGCAATCGCGTGCTTAACTTCCCACGACACCGGCCGATAGCAATGAGTGGCCGCCACTTCGATTGCGCATCATGAAAGTTCTACTTGTCGACGATTCACGCTCAGCCCGCCGGCTGATCGCCCACTACCTCGCTGAGATGGGCCATGAAGCCGTTGAAGCCGAGAACGGCGAAGCTGCGTTATCGCTTTACGTCGATCTGGAGCCCGACCTGGTCCTCACCGATGTCGACATGCCCGGCATGAACGGCTATGCCCTGGCCCGGCAGCTGCGCCGAAGCGACCCACCTGACACCTGGATACCCATCATCTTTCTGAGCAGCCGCATCCGCGACGAAGACGTGAGCCAGGGCGTCGATGCGGGGGGCGACGACTATCTGGCCAAACCCATCTCGCCAGTCGTGCTCAATGCCAAGTTGCGCGCGATGTCCCGCATCACCGACATGCGTCGCAAGCTCATGCGCACCAGTCAGGAACTGCAGGCCGCCAACCGCAACCTGCTGCGCATGTCGTCGGTGGACGGGTTGACCAATATTGCCAACCGGCGTGCATTTGACGCGCGCCTGCGAGAACGCTGGCAGACCTGCCGACAAAACGGCGAACCGCTAGCGCTCATTCTTGGCGACATCGACTACTTCAAGCGCTACAACGACAGCTACGGCCACGCCGATGGTGACGATTGTCTGCGCGATGTCGCGGCAGCGCTGGCCAGCGCCACCGAGTCTGCGGAGATTACGGCCCGGTTCGGCGGCGAGGAGTTCGCCATTCTGGTCAACGGCCCGGTCGCCGAAGCAGTCAAACTGGCCGAGGCGGGCCTGGCTGCGGTGCGTCAGCTTGGTCGACCGCATGCACAATCCCAGGTTGCTTCCCACGTCACGATGAGCCTGGGTGTGGCCGGCTGCGTGCCGTCGACTGACCTGCGGCCCATCGACTTGATCCAGACCGCAGACGAAGCGCTGTACGCCGCCAAGGGTGCGGGTCGTAACCAATGGATTGCCCGTCCCGACTTCTCGCAGCCCAGCCCCCAACGGTCTTCCCCGGAGCAGTTTCGCAGCGAACGCCCGGAATCACGCGTGTACGCCAGTCTTTAGCCGTCAGCAGCCGGCCGCGACTCTGAGCGCGCCAAAGCCGGCCCGCGCAGCGTCACCCAGGCAACCGCAAAACCCAAACTCGCCGCGGCGGCGGCAAACAGGAACAGGGCCTCGGACGGGCCGTGGTCCCAGATCATGCCACCGAGCATACTGCCCAGCGCCCCGCCCAAACCCAGCGAGATCGCGCTGTACAAGGCCTGCCCGCGCCCCTGCTGGCGCCCAAGAAACACGCGATTGATCAGAAACACCCCCACCGCGTGGTACAGGCCAAACGAGGCCATGTGCAGACATTGGATGAATACCAGCATCCCCAGCGATTCGGCGAACAGCGCGAGTAACACCCAGCGCAGCGCGGCAATCGCGAGCGCCGCCAACATGAGCTGCCGCGGGCCGATCCGACGCAACCAGACTGGCGCGAGCAGGAATGTCAGGATTTCTGCCACCACGCCCAGTGCCCAGAGCCAGCCGATCAAGCCTTCGCCATGACCGTGGCTACGGACATAGAGCGAATAAAACCCGTAGTACGGCCCGTGACTCAGCTGCATCAGTGCACAGGTCAGCAACAAACCGGCAACCATCGGCTGACGCAGGGTCTGCCACATGGGGCCAGGGTCGTGCGTCGTCTGGGCCGACGGTTCCAGCACCATCATCGCCACCGCGGCGAGCACAAGCATGGCCACCGCCACGGCATAAGGCAGGACCTGCACCCCCACCTGCTCGATCCAGGCACCTAGGCCGACGGAGGCCACGATGAAGCCCACAGATCCCCAAACCCGAATCTGCCCGTAGCGATCCGCCTGCTCGCGCAGATGGTTAAAGGTAATGACTTCGAACTGGGGCAGCGCCGCGTTCCAGAAGAACGCAAAAACAATCACCACCCCCAATAACGGCCAAAAACGATCGAAGGCCGGCACCGCAGCAAAACTGAGGCCGGCCAGCAAGGCCGCAAGCCGGATGATCGGCAAGCGCCGCCCCAATCGATCCGCCAGCTGGCCCCACAGGTACGGGGCGATGATCTTGAGGCCGAGCATGGCACCGACCAATGCACCGATCTCAGAGGCCGAGAAACCGACCGCATCGAGATACACACTCCAGAACGGCAGAATCAGCCCCAGTGTGGAGAAGTACACCGCGTAGAACGCCGACAGGCGCCCGTAAGGAAGTGCTCCCGGCAAACTGTTAGCGCTGCGCCGGAATGCGCGGTGTTGGCGGTGTTACATCCGCATTCTGCGCCCGGTGCCGCAGCCAATGGTCCATGAGCACGAGCGCCATCATGGCTTCGACAATGGGCACTGCGCGGATGCCGACGCAGGGATCATGGCGCCCAGTCGTCCGCATCTCCGTGGATTCGCCAGTTCGCGTAATCGTCTCGCCCGGAATGATGATGCTGGAGGTGGGCTTGAACGCGACCCGCATGACCAGGTCCTGGCCTGTGCTAATTCCCCCGGCGACACCACCCGAGTGATTCGAGCCGAACCCGTCGGGGCTGAGTACGTCACGGTGCTCACTCCCGCGCTGCGCGGCGGCCGCAAATCCATCACCCACTTCAACGCCCTTGACGGCATTAATCCCCATCATCGCCTTGGCCAGGTCCGCATCCAGACGATCGAAGACCGGTTCACCCAGTCCCGGCAACACGCCGGTGGCCTCGACCTGCAGCACGGCACCCACGGAGTCTCCGTCACGGCGCAACTGGATGAGGTCGGCTTCCAGTGCGTCGATCTGATCGGGTGCTGCACAGAAAAACGGGTTGCTGTTCACTGCGGACCAGTCAGCAATGGGCAGTTGCCGCGGCCCGATCGCCGTCACGCAGGCTCGCACCTGGATTCCCAGGCGCTCGCGCAGATACGCACGTGCGACGGCGCCGGCTGCAACGCGCACTGCGGTTTCACGTGCGCTGGAACGCCCCCCGCCTCGGTAATCCCGAAAACCGTATTTCTGGTCATAGGCGTAGTCGGCATGATTGGGCCGATACACCGATTTGATTTTGTCGTAATCGCGCGAGCGCTGGTCCTGGTTGCGAATCAACAGGCCGATAGGCGTTCCGGTGGTCACCCCTTCGAAGACCCCGGACAGGATTTCCACCGTGTCGGGCTCCTTGCGCTGCGTGACATGCCGGGATGTGCCCGGGCGCCGGCGGTCCAGTTCGCACTGCAGCATGGCCGCGTCGATCGCCAGTCCCGGCGGGCATCCGTCAATCACGCCGCCGATGGCCGGCCCATGAGATTCGCCGAAGCTTGTCACCGTAAACAGGTGACCAAAGGTATTTCCAGACATGAGCGTGCGCTTTGCTAGACGGTGCGGGCTGTTGCGGGAGGCAGCAGTCTAGGGAAAGCCTTCAGCGAATGCATGGGGCGACGATGCCCCCCGAACCCCCGCCCGATGGGTCTAGACGCGTGGTAGTGCGTCGGCGGGTACAAAAAACACGCCCTCACCACCATGCTCCAGATGCACCCAGGTAAACGGCACTTGCGGAAAACGCGCTTCAAGTTCGGGCCACCACGCGCCAACCTCTCCGATCAGTGCTCCGTGCTCCGTCAGATGACGGCGCGCCTGATCAACGATCTGTGCCGGGTGTAGCAGGCCGTCCTCCCCAGATTCCAGACCCATGCGCGGTTCGTGCTCGAACTCTGCGGGCAGCACGTCGACCTCTTCGCGCGGCACGTAGGGTGGATTGGTCAGAATGAGATCAAAGCGCTCCCCGCTCAGCGCGGAGAACAGATCCGACTCGACCAGACGGCATCGGTCTTCCAGGCCGTGAAGCTCGACATTTTCAGCGGCCACGGCCAGCGCATCCGCCGACAAGTCGGCCAGCACCAGTTCGGCGTCGGGAAAAGCCAGCGCTGCAGCAATACCGATACAGCCTGATCCGCAACAAAGATCCAATATCCTCGCCGGCGGCGCTGTCAGCCAGGGGTGAAAATCTGCCTGAATGAGCTCCGCCAGCGGCGAACGTGGAATCAACACCCGCTCGTCGACCGCAAACGGCAGCCCGGCAAACCAGGCTTCGCCTGCGATGTAAGCCGTTGGCCGCGCATCGACGACACGTTCTCGAAGCGCTTGGTAGATCTCGCGACGCTCCTCGGGCAGCAATGTTGCGCAAAGCCATTGGTCCGCGCTGGTCTGCGGCAATCCCAATAGATGGCGGACCAGAAATGCACACTCATCCAGTGCGGTTGCAAACCCATGCCCGCTGCAGCGCTGGGCACGCTGTAGTTCGCTCGCACCCCATCGCACCCAGTCGCGAGCCGTTGTCAGGGTCTCGATCACGGAATTTGTTGCCGTGTCTGTCATAATTTTGTGTTCCGGCTCCCCGCCCATCAGAAAGTTCGTTCGAGAATGTCCAAGCGCCTGCTGCTGCTCGTTGTCGTAGCCCCCGCCTTACTGGGGCTCATCATCGCCATGATCGTCCGCGCACCAACCCCCGTGCAATCCATCACGCTGCTGGAGCAACCCCGGCCGCTACCCGATGCAACGCTGGTAACAGGCAAAGGCGAGACGGTGCTTGCCAATGCGGCCAGTGAGCAATGGCGTTTGTTGTTCTTCGGGTTCACGCATTGCCCCGACATCTGCCCGACGACACTGGAGCGGCTTGCGCGGGTGCGCGGCGGGTCTGACTCTTTACGCAAGAAGCTGCGCCTGGAGTTCGTCACCGTCGACCCGGCGCGTGATACGCCTCAGGCCATGGAGCAGTACGCCACCTATTTCGACCCCGCGATCCGGTCACTCACGGGCGAACCTGAGGCAATCCAACAGTTTGCCGAGGGCGCTGGCATCGCGTTTCTGAAGGTTCCTCTGGATGGCGGCGGCTACACCATGGATCACTCCGCCGCGCTGGTCCTGATCAACCCGCAAGGCCGTATCGCCGGGTACATCTTGCCGCCCTGGGATGTGGACACACTGCGCCAGGATCTGGAAACGGTGGTGCGTTCGTGAGCGACACCCGCCCGACCCTGACGGCAGGGCAACATGCGTTCGTCTGGCTACAACGTGTGCTGCCAACGTTGTGGCTGTCGCGTTTGGCCCATGTGGTCACGCGTAGCCAGCGCCCCTGGCTTAAACGTCTCCTCATCACCCGGTTCATGGCACATTTCGGCATTTCGCTGGACGAAGCACGGTTGCGAGACGCCGATGCCTATCTGAGCTTCAATCATTTTTTTACGCGCGCGCTGCTCGCCAATGCGCGGCCGCTGGACCCCGCACCGGAGGCACTGGTCAGTCCGGTCGACGGCACGGTCAGCGAGGCCGGCCCCATTCAGGAAGGCCGGCTTATTCAGGCCAAAGGCATCCGCTACTCGGCAGCCACTTTGCTCGGCGTTGATACCGTTGGTCTGGGGACATTCCTCGGTGGGGAATTTGCAACGCTGTACCTCTCTCCCCGTGATTACCATCGCATCCACATGCCAATGGACGGCAGACTCGTGGCCATGCACTTCGAGCCAGGCAGGCTCTTCAGCGTTAATCCGACGACCGTGGCGGGGATTCCCGGCGTCTTCAATCGCAATGAGCGATTGGCCCTTTTCTTCGATACCGCTGTCGGCCCTCTTGCATTAGTGCTGGTTGGCGCCATCTTCGTAGGCTCTATTGAAACGCGGTGGACCGGACTGGTCACGCCGCCGCATGGCCAGCGGGCATGGAAAAAAACCATGGAAACACCGCTGGACGTCCGCAAAGGGGAAGAAATCGGTCGATTCAACATGGGATCGACTGTCATCCTGTTATCCGGGGCTGGCGCAGTGGAATGGACTGACCATCTGTCGCCCGGCACTTCGGTTCGCATGGGACAACGGGTCGGCACATTGGGAGGCCTGCAATGAATCTGGCAAGAAAGGAGTCTCTGGGATACGCTTCCCAAGGTATGGACATGGATGCTCACAGCCAATTAGACCGGGCGTTACGCCGACTGCTGCGACCCCTGGTTCGCATCATGCTCCGTCAGGGGGTGTCCTTTGGTGAATTCTCAGAAATCGCCAAACGGACGTATATGGAAATCGCATGGGACGAATTCACGCCCAGCGATGCCCGCCCCTCGGATTCCCGCGTTGCCATCATGACGGGGCTGACTCGCAAGGAAGTCAAGCGTCTGCGAGAAACACGGGCCCAGGCGACAGAGGTTTCTACCAACCATATGAATCGGGCCACCCGCGTCCTGTCGGGCTGGTTCCGCGACCCTGATTTCTGCGACGAGCGTGGGCAGCCCAGGGTGCTGAACATGACGGACGATGGTCCCCAGTTCCCCGCCCTGGTCCGACGCTACTCCGGTGACATGCCGCCTCGCGCCATGTTGGAGGAATTGCGCCGGGTCAAAGCCGTGAGCGTCGACGAGGAAGGCATTCACGTCTTGTCCCGCAGCTTTGTTCCTGCCGGCGGCGACCCCGATAGTCTGCGCATGTTCGGCTTGGCAATGAGCGACCTGGGCAACACCATCGAGCACAATCTGGACGAGGGGCCTGACGGCGACCTGCTGTTCCAACGCTATGTATCGAATGCGCGATTGAATCCGCGCATGGTGCCGCTCTTCAAGCGCCTGCTGGCCGAGCGCGGCATGCAGTTGCTGGAATCCCTGGACGACTGGTTGTCCAGCGAGGAACAGGAGGAGGATGCCTCCACAAGCCCCGCCCATGTCGGCGCGGGCATTTACTTTTTTGATCGGTCGGACGAACCGCCGACGGACGACTAAGCCATGAACGACCGACGCATTCACCGCCTGATTCCGGCACTGGCCGCCACTTGCCTGACAGTGGCCTGTGGCTCGGTGCTGCAACTGGCGGGCATCGAGGGCACCGGCGATTCGACCGGTTCGGCCTCGGGCTATGGCAGCCTGTTCGTCAACGGTCGCGCATTTGCGACCGACACCGCTGAATTCACGCTCAACGGAGCCACCGTCACCGAGGCGGATATCCGGATCGGGATGCAGACGCGTATCGAGGGTGACCTGCTCGCGCCACGTGCGGATCGCGTCATCGCCCAGCGCAGCCTGCTCGCACCCATTGACGGAATTGCCCGTGTAGGGGCGGTCAAGGCGGCCACACTGTCCATGCTTGGCCAGAATGTTCGCGTGGATGAGATGACCCGCCTGGTCGGCACAAATCTCGATTCGCTGCATTCCGACATGCTGGTGGACGTGCATGCCGTGGTATCCAGCGAGGGTGACCTGCTCGCAACCTATCTCACGGTCCTGCAATCGGCCTATGTTCCAGGCAGTCAGTCCTTGCTCGTGACGGGCTACGTGGACTCGCTGGATGCGGACGCATTGGACATCGGTTCGCTCCGGGTTGATCTCACTGCAGTCTCTGACTCCGACACATTGTCCGTCGGGGATCGTGTCGTCATCCGTGGCAGCCAGCCTTCGCGTGGGGGTGATCTCATCGCCACCTCAGTGCGGCTGGATCAGCGGATGCCGCAGCCCGGCAGCTACGCAGACCGCACCGTGCTCGTGGACGCGGTGGACGGCAGCACCCTCCGTGCGGGTCAAACCAGCATCGCGCTGGGAAGCGCCGAGCGCCTTGATTCCAGTGCAGCGCCCATTGAAGCAGGCACCCTGCTCATCGCACGTGGGCCGGTCGATGCATCAGGACTGCTGGTTGCCGCCGATGTCGAGGTACTACCTGCTCCGGACGTAGTGCTCAAAGGGCAGGCCCTGCGACAGGCTGGCCTGCTCCGTGTGCTGGACCAAACCGTCGCCACGCGGCCGGTCACGCAGATGCTCGAGTCACGGGCCGGCATGCCGCGGCAATTTGCGGCTGCCAGCATCCAGACCGGCGATGCGCTCACCATCATCGGCTATCGGACGCCAACCGGCGAGCTCGTAGCGACGCGGATTGAACGCCAGGATCAACTGGACGAGGCATCGGTGTACGGCGAACTCAGCGAGCTCGTCACGGCGGCCGAAGCCAATCGCATGCGCATCGGCGGCGTGCAAGTCGTCACCGACAGCGAAACAGTGTACGAGTCCGTGGCCGGCACCGAGATTCCGGAAGCTGTCTTCGAAGCCACGGCAACCGCCGGCCTGACCACCCAGGCCTGGGGCGTGGAGGATCAGTCCGCCGGCGTGCTGCGCGCGGATCGAATTCGACTACTGAATTCGGAAGAGGATCTGACGGCGCAATAGGCCGTCGCTCCTGTGGGGTGCCAGACCTGGGCCCGTTCTGCGGTCTAGGTCTGGCGCCATGCAAACGGCACCACCGACTGTATGCTCGTGGCCTCTGTGGCGAGCATCAGTAAGCGGTCCACACCCAGCGCAACCCCGGAACAGGCTGGCAGCCCCCGCTGCAGAGCCCACAGCCAATCGTCATCCCGCGGAATCCTGGACGCGCCACATGCCGCACGCTGCATGTTGTCGCGGTCAGCGCGATCCAGCCAGGTCTGCGCATCGGTGAGTTCTTCTCCGCCGTTGGCCAATTCCACGCCCTGCCAGTACAGCTCAAAGCGCAGCGCATGACCCGGCCGCTTCGGGTCGAGACGCGCAAATGCCGCATCGCCGGCCAGAAACCCGGTGACAAATTCAGGCCCCGACCGACCCAATGTAGGTTGCACGCAGTGCGAAAACAGCAGATCCCGTAAGCCACCCTCATCCAGTTGATCCAGCAGCGCCGTGGAGTGTCCCAGGGCGGATGCACGCCGATACAGGGCATTGGAGCCGCTGGTGGCTGCGATGCCCGTGGCCGCTTCGAAACAATGGCTCCAGTCCGTTGACCCGATTCGGGTAGATTGTGTCGGCGCTGCCAGGCGCAGAATCGTGCCCACCTCATCCATGAGCGCCTGCATGCTCCAGCCTGGGCGATACCACTCCAGCATCGTGAACTCGGGCTGATGCCGACGCCCCACCTCGGCCGCGCGATAAACGTGACCGAGCTGGTAAACCGGCCGCCCGAACTCGGCGAGCAGGGCTTTCAAAAGCGCTTCGGGTGACGACTGCAGATAGGCTGATTGCCCCTGCCCGAGCACGGGTGTCTCAGGGATATGTGGGTCGGAGGCGCATGTCGTTCGCAGCAGCGGGGTATCGACTTCCAACACACCCGCCGCGGCAAAATAGGCGCGAATGTCGCGCAGCAGGCCGGCGCGTCGCTCCAGGGTCTGCCAGGTCGTCCCGGAGCGCCCTGCCCCGGTCATGTGGCTATTCCTTGACGCGCGAGACGTACTCAGCGGTGCGGGTGTCCACCTTTAGCAGCTCGCCCTCTTCAACGAACAGCGGAACACGCACCACCGCGCCGGTTTCCAGCGTCGCCGGTTTACCCCCGCCGCTGGAGGTATCCCCGCGCACACCGGGATCTGTTTCGGTGACTTTGAGTTCGACGAAATTGGGGGGTTCGACCGAGATCGGGGCGCCGTTCCATAGCATCAGCTTGCAGATGTCCTGCTCTTTCAGCCACTGCTTGGCATCGCCCACGGCGACCTCGTCCGCAGTGTATTGCTCAAAGGTATTCGGCTCCATGAAGTGCCAGAATTCGCCGTCGAAGTAGAGATACTGGAGTTCCAGCTCCATGACATCAGCACCTTCGACCGAATCTCCGGATTTGAAGGTCTTCTCGACCACGCGACCGTTTTTGAGATTGCGCACGCGCACTCGGTTAAAGGCCTGGCCCTTGCCTGGTTTGACGAATTCGTTCTCGACAATCGTGTAGGGATCGCCATCGAGCAGAATCTTCAATCCGCCCTTGAATTGGTTGGTGGCGTAAGTCGTCATAAAGTCTCGCTCGCGCGGCGCGGGATGACCCTGCGCCCGCAGTAATGAAAGGACGTGTGAGATGCGCATGATACAGCCTGTTCAAGGCGCAACCGAACCTGCCGGGAGTTACCACAGCCCACGAGCATTGCTCGCCGACTGCGGATTGCAGCCTGGTGATCTGCCCTATGCCATCGACGAGGCGCCGGACTTTCCTTTTCTGGTGCCGCGGGCGCTGGTTGCGCGCATTCAGCCGGGCAACCCGAATGATCCGATTCTGCGTCAGGTGCTCTCCAGCGTCGAAGAGCGAATTGATGACCCCGACACCTCCACCGATCCGGTTGAGGAACGCAACTTCGCGCAGGACGGCGGCCTCATTCGCAAGTACCCGGGACGCGCCCTACTGGTCACCACCGGCGCCTGCGCAGTCCACTGTCGGTACTGCTTCCGCCGCCACACGGACTACGCCGCCGTTGGCATGGGGCGCCAGCTCGACAGCTCCATCGCCGCCATCCGGCAAGACCCCAGCCTGCACGAGGTTATCCTCTCAGGTGGTGACCCCCTGTCCCTCTCGGGTCCGAGGCTGGAAGCGCTCATGGATGCACTGGCAGAAATCGAGCACCTGCGCACGCTGCGACTGCATTCCAGATCGGTGGTCGTGGACCCTTCCCGAGTCACCAGACGGCTAATCGACCAACTGGCGGCCACCCGGCTCCAGGTTGTGATGGTGACGCATGTGAATCATGCGCAGGAACTCGGCGCAGATGCCCGTGATGGCCTGGCCGCCCTGGCCCGAGCCGGCGTGACACTGCTGAACCAGGCCGTGTTGCTCAAAGGCGTGAACGACCAGGTTGAAACCCTGGCCGAATTGTCCGAAGCCCTCTTTGCGAACAGGGTGTTACCCTACTATCTGCATGCGCTGGACCCGGTGTCCGGCGCCTCCCATTTTCGCGTTTCAGACGCCGTGGCGCTGCCCTTGATGCAAGCACTTCGAGATCGACTGCCGGGATACCTTGTCCCCCGCTATGTTCGGGAGGTGCCGGGTGATGCATCCAAGCGCCCCGTTGTCGAAGAACACCGCATGACAGGGCCATGACTCGGGGTCATCACAAACATCAGCTGATCGTTGCCTCTCGTACCGAGAACCTGGCCAACACCATCCAGAACGAGCTCCGCAACACCGGCATCCATACGCAGGTGCATTGGCCCAGCGCCAGCGAGGAATTCGGCGCCATGCTCGAAAGCCTGACGCCCGAACTGGTGCTTTGCGAAGAGCGGCTCAAGGACCCAGCTGTCGAGGATGTGATTCGCGCGGTGCGCGATTTCGATCCTGACCTGCCGGTCTTGGTGATGGGCGACCACGTCACCCTGATGCGCACGGTCGGCGCGCTGGACCTTGGCGCCCGCGACTTTGTCTCATCGCTGGACATGCGACACCTGACACTCATCGCCCGACGAGAGTTGGAGTGCTACGCAGACCGTCGCCGCATGCACGCCCTGTTCAAGCGCAGCCAGGAGCTGGAGGCCCGGGCCCGCAGCCTGCTCAAAGAAACCGGCGACGCCGTGCTACACGCCAATGAGGGGGTGATCACCGAGGTGAACCCGGCGTTCCTGGGCATACTCGGCCGGACAACCGGCGATGACGTCCTCATCGGCCAGACCCTGCTGGATATCGCCACACCGGATGACCAGCCCACGCTGAAGACCGTCCTCAAACGCGCCAGGAAAAAACCGGGCGTGGAGATCGAGTCCGAGATCCGGCTCATGGGCAAGGACGGCGTCACGCCACCGATTCAGTTGGGCGTGTCGGCAAAGACAGTGGATGGGGAACTCATCACCGAGTGCATGATCCACCAGGGCGCACTGGAACGCGCATTCACCCCCGGCAGCCGGCCTGACCTGTTCAAGCGCCTGTCTGCACTGACACCACCCACTGATGGAAGCACCCAGGCCATGGTCTTGGTGCTGGTGGATCAGTTTGACGGCCTGGAGGAACGGATCGGCTATCTCGATTCCGACCAGGTTCTGCAGCGACTCTACGACATGCTGGCCCCGGTCCAGGCGCCTGGGGACCGTGTCTTCCGCTTCTCGATGTCCGAACTCATCCTCCTGATCCGGCGCGATTCGCCCGAGGCCACACGAGAGTTCGCCGACCGCCTGCTCGAAGTCGTCACATCGGCGACGTTCACCACGGCAGAACACGAAACCGCGATCACAGCCACGATCGTCTCCTTCCCGCTAACGGGTGACGAACGCCCTCAAAGCCTGATTCGCGACATGCGCAGAAACGCAGCCCAAGTGTCCCGACGCGGTGGCAACGTCAGCATATTCATGGGCCCCACGGCCGAGGCGACCGAGCGCAAACGCGTCGCCGATCAGCAGGCACAACGCATTCGCGAAGCACTGGCTGGCGACGGATTACGACTGGTCTTTCAGCCCATCGCCAGCCTGGAAGGGGAGCCAGGCCGCTTGCTGGACACGCATGTGCGCATGCTGACCGGCGACGGCAGCGAACTCATGGCCATGGATTTTCTTCCTGTCGCCATCGAGTACGGGTTAATGCCGGAGATCGACCAGTGGGTCATGCGCGCGGCGGTGGAGCAGCTGGCCGAGGCCGACGAGGCCAGTGACAACGACCCGACGCTGTTCATCCGCATGTCCAACCAGACCCTCGCCGCACCCGACCCCATGCTTGCCATCTGGCGTGAGGCCGTGACCAGTGGTCGCATTCGACCCGCACAACTGGTCTTTGAAATCGGTGAGGGTCAAATCCATGACCACCGTTCAAAATTTGCGGCCCTGCGTCAGCAGATCATCGACAGTCAGGGACGTTTGGCCATCGACCGCTTCGGCAACCGACATGCGTCCATCGGACTGCTGGCCGCCGTTGAGCCGGAGTTCATCAAGCTCGATCCAGCGTTTACCCGCTCGCTGGAATCCTCCGACGACGCGGCCCGCCGTCAATTCGCCGAAATCATCGAAACCGCTCAGAGCAAGGGCATCCGCACCATCGCCGAACACGTCGAGGATGCCAACGCCATGGCGCAGCTGTGGCAACTGGGCATCAACTACGTCCAGGGCAATCACGTGCAGTCATCGATGACTGCAGACGAACCGCTGGCAGACAGCATCGCCTTGGTCTAGGCCTCACGGCGCTCAACCGAGAGGCCTGATACCCGCCCCAACCGCCGTGCAGCCGCGCCTTATCGGTCAGCGGCTTCCAGCGCGCGGATGCGCTCGCCCAGCGGCGGATGCGTCATGAACAGACGACGCAAACCCTGGCCGACACCACCGGCGATGCCGAATGCGCTGAACTGCTCCGGAAGCGGCTCGGGCTGCCCGCCCTGGAGGCGGCGCAGGGCAGCAATCATTTTGCGACGGCCTGCCAGATGCGCACCGGCGGCATCTGCCCGAAACTCGCGTTGACGGGAGAACCAGCAAACCACGATCGAGGCCAGCACGCCGAACAGGATTTCGAAGACGATCCAGGAGATGAAGTAACCGGGCCCGCGACCGTCCTGGTTACGGAAGATGACACGGTCCACAAAAAAGGCTGCCAGTCGTGCCAGGAAGATGACAAAGGTATTCACAACACCCTGAATCAGGGTCAGCGTCACCATGTCACCATTGGCCACGTGGCCGATTTCGTGACCAAGAACCGCTTCCACTTCATCGGCCGACATCGTCTGCAGCAGGCCTGTAGACACCGCCACCAAAGCGTTGTTTTTAGAAGCCCCGGTTGCAAAGGCGTTCGGTGCCGGCGACTGAAAAATCGCCACTTCGGGCATACCGATTCCAGCCTGTCGCGCCAGCCGCTGCACGGTCTGGAGCAACCAGGCTTCCTGAGAGTTGGATGGGCGCTCGATGACCTGCGCCCCCATGGAGCGCTTGGCCATCCATTTGCTCATGGCCAGGGAAATAAACGCGCCCCCAAAACCGAATACCGCCGCCAGCAGCAGCGTTCCGGCGTAGTTGAACTGCCCGCCTGTGCTCTGGGCGAGATCGATGCCGAACACCGCGCTAAGCACAAAAAGTACGGCCGTGAGCACCACCATAATGGCGATGTTGGTCGCGACGAACAGCAGGATGCGTTTCATGGACTTAAAGCCTCTCGTCAATTCCAGGGGGAAGACACTCTGCAGAGCAATATGTGCCCGACCGATCGCGAATCAAGCGTCGACGGACAAGACCCGTTGCACACGCTGAAAACCGCGGGGCAGTAAGGCACCACGCTGAGCCCGCTTGCCCAGATAGGTTGCTTCCACATCCGCTACCCGCAATCCGATGTGCCGTGCCCCGCTCTCGATCCGGAGTTGCTGGCCCGGGGCCAGCGCCGCCCAACCGACCAGGGTCTCGCCCTTTTTCAGGCTCATCAGCTTGTTCCCCTTGCCTCGCGTCAATTCCGGCAAATCTTCCAGAGGGAAGGCCAGCATCCGCCCGGTGGATGCCACAACGCAGAGCAGAGTGGCACCATCGGATAGCGGTAGCGGCGGAAGAACCGCCCCACCCTTGGGTACGGTCAACACCGCCTTGCCACTCTTGTTGCGACTCTCCAGATCCGCGATGGTGGTGATGAACCCGTAACCCGCATTCGAGCCCAGCACAACGGACTGCGAGGCCTCATTGAGCAGCAGACCGACGAACTGAGCCCCAGCCGGCGGGTTGAGCTTGCCAGACAGCGGCTCGCCCTGACCTCGAGCCGACGGCAGCTTATGCGCAGCCAGCTGGTAGGAGCGCCCGGTCGAGTCCAACACGATCAATGGCTGGTTGCTGCGCCCCGGCACATCGCAGAGATACCCGTCCCCTGCCTTGAAGTTCAGCGAATCGGCCTCAACCGCATGACCCTTGGCGGCGCGTATCCAGCCCAGCTCCGACAACACCACCGTAATCGGTTCGGCCGGCAGCAAATCCGACTCGGACAGCGCCCGCGCCGGCGGACGGGCCTTGATCGCACAGCGACGATCATCACCATACTTCTCGGCGTCCTCCGCCAGTTCCTTGCGGATCAACGCGGTCATCTTGGCTTCAGAGCCAAGAACAGCCGACAGCCAGTTACGCTCCGCCTCCAGCTCATCCTGCTCACCGCGGATTTTCATCTCCTCCAGGCGCATCAGGTGCCGCAGACGTAGATTGAGAATCGCCTCTGCCTGGATTTCGCTAATACCGAACCGGGCCATCATGACCGGCTTGGGCTCATCCTCCGTGCGGATGATCCGGATGACTTCGTCGATGTTGAGGTAAGCGACCAGCAGCCCTTCGAGGATATGCAGCCGTTCCTCGACCTTCGCCAGGCGGTGTTCCAGCCGCCGCCGCACAGTGCGCCGACGAAACACCAGCCACTCACCAAGAATGTCCACCAGGCCGCGCACACGAGGCCGCCCATCCAGGCCAATCATGTTGAGATTGACCCGGATCGTCTTCTCCAGATCCGTAGTGGCGCAAAGATGGGCGATGAGGGCATCGACATCCACACGGTTGGACCGGGGTGAAATCACCAATCGACAGGGCGATTCGTGATCCGACTCGTCCCGGAGATCGTCCACCATCGGCAGTTTTTTGGCCCGCATCTGGGCCGCAATCTGCTCCAGAATCTTGGCTCCAGAGACCTGATGTGGCAGCGCTGTGACGATCAGGTCCTGGCCATCACGCTCAAACACAGCACGTACGCGCACCTGCCCATTGCCGGTCTCGTAAATCGCCCGTAGTTCATCGCCCGACGAGACGATGTCGCAACCGGTGGGGAAGTCCGGCGCCGGCATCAAGGCCAGCAAATCGTCGAGTTGCGCCTTGGGCTTGTCCAACAAATGACGGGCCGCCGCCACGACCTCGCGCAGATTATGAGGGGGTACGTCAGTGGCCATGCCCACGGCGATTCCCGACCCGCCATTGAGCAACACATTGGGGAGACGGGCCGGCAACACCCGGGGTTCGGTTAGCGTGCCATCAAAATTTGGCGCCCAATCCACCGTTCCCTGGCCGATCTCCGCCAGCAGTGTGGCGGCATAGGGCGCCAGGCGCGACTCGGTGTAGCGCATGGCCGCAAAGGACTTGGGATCATCCGGCGAGCCCCAGTTGCCCTGCCCATCGACGATGGGATACCGATACGTAAACGGCTGAGCCATGATCACCATGGCCTCGTAGCAGGCACTGTCACCGTGCGGATGGAACTTACCGATCACATCGCCGACGGTACGCGCGGATTTTTTATGCTTGGAGGCCGCACTCAGACCCAGCTCGCTCATGGCGTAAGTAATCCGGCGCTGAACCGGCTTGAGCCCGTCACCGATATGCGGCAGTGCCCGGTCCAACACCACATACATGGAGTAGTCCAGGTACGCCTTTTCGGCAAAAGTCCGCAGAGGAAGGGACTCGCCCTCGATCGTGGATTCGTCTGTCATGCTCGGCTCGTTAAATTTCGGTGGTCAGGCACTACGGCATCCTTGCGACGTCTGGCACTAGCCCACAGGCTCGGCGCGGTCGCCCTCAGACTCCAGCCACCCCCGTCGGTCAGCTGCCCGCTTCTTCGCAAGCAGCATGTCAAATAAGGCATCCGCATCCGATGCCTCAACCTGCAACTGCACTAGGCGTCGTGTATCCGGCGCCATGGTGGTTTCGCGCAGCTGCGGAGGGTTCATCTCGCCAAGCCCTTTGAATCGTGTGACGGAGACCTTGCCCTTCATGTTCTCGGCGGCAATGCGGTCCAGCACCCCATCCCGCTCGGCCTCATCCAGTGCGTATTCCACCTGCTTGCCGATATCGATACGGAACAGAGGCGGCATGGCGACATAAACATGTCCCTGCTCCACCAGCGGACGGAAATGCTTGAGAAACAGTGCGCAGAGCAGCGTGGCGATGTGCAGCCCATCCGAGTCGGCGTCTGCGAGGATGCACACCTTGCCGTAGCGCAACCCCGACAAGTCGCTTTGCCCCGGAGAGATGCCAATGGCCACGGAAATATCGTGAATCTCCTGGGAGCCCAGCACCTCGGCCGAATCGACCTCCCAGGTGTTCATGATCTTGCCCCGCAGCGGCATGATGGCCTGGGTGTTGCGATCCCGCGCCTGTTTGGCCGACCCACCCGCCGAGTCGCCTTCGACCAGGAACAGCTCGGTCTGTGCCGGGTCGTCGACAACGCAGTCTGCCAGTTTGCCGGGTAGCGCCGGACCGGTGACGACCTTTTTGCGCACCACCTTCTTGGCCGCGCGTGTCCGCCGCTGCGCGGTGGAGATAATCCATTGCGCCAGCGCCTCGCCGTCCTGGTGGTGCTGGTTCAGCCAGAGGCTGAAGGCGTCCTTGACCACCCCGGAGACGAATGCCGCACATTCGCGGGAACTCAGCCGCTCCTTGGTCTGCCCGGCGAACTGCGGATCCTGCATCTTCACCGAGATCACGTAACCGCAGCCGTTCCAGACATCATCGGGGGTGATCCGCAGCCCGCGTGGCAGCAGGTTCCGGAACTCGCAGAACTCACGCATGGCTTCTGTGAGCCCTGTTCGCAACCCGTTCACGTGGGTGCCGCCCTGAGGCGTGGGCACCAGGTTGACGTAGCTCTCGGTGACCAGCGCCGCATCCGCGTCCTCGTCCACCACCCAGGCGACCGCCCAGTCCACACCCTCACGCTCCGAAGCAAAATGCCCGACAAAGGCGGATGGGGGCACCCGTTCGGCAGCGCCAATAGCCTCGTCCAGATACTCCGCAAGCCCGTCGGCGTAGCACCAGATTTCGGGGGATTCCGCGCCGGGGTAATCGAACACCACACGCAAACCCGGGCACAGCACGGCCTTGGCGCGCAGCACGTGACGCAGACGCGGGATGGAAAACTTCGGTGAGTCGAAGAAGCTGACGTCTGGCCAGAAGCGCAAGCGCGTTCCCGTATTGCGCTTGCCCACGGTCTCAACCGGTTCCAGTGGCGCGGTCAGGTGTCCGCCCGCGTAGGTCGACATCCAGCGCTGACCCTCTCGCTTGATGTCGACCTCAAGCCGGGTGGATAACGCATTGACCACGGAGACACCCACGCCATGCAGACCACCGGAAAACTGGTAGTTCTTGTTGGAGAACTTCCCGCCGGCATGGAGCCGCGTCAGTATGAGTTCGACACCCGGCACGCCGTGCTCCGGATGCACATCCACCGGCATGCCTCGCCCGTCGTCTTCGACCTGCAGCGAGCCGTCATCGAACACGGTGACCCGAATCTCAGAGGCATGGCCGGCTAGCGCCTCGTCGACACTGTTGTCGATAACCTCCTGGGCCAAATGGTTTGGCCGGGTGGTATCGGTAAACATGCCGGGGCGCTTGCGAACAGGCTCCAGCCCGCTGAGCACCTCGATGGAGGCCGCGTCGTAACTGCTTGTCATGTTAGATAGTGCTGAACAGGCGGCAAAGCGCCGCGTGTGGGCAACGTAAAGGACGCCCCGGCCGCAATCAAGCACAGGCCGCTTGGCCAGCGACTGGCGCCACGGACGGACACTGCACGCGCGTGATCTGGAACGAATCCAGTACACTTGCGCGCCCCGTCCCGCCCCCAGCAGCACGCATGAGCCAGTCCGACGCGCCCCCCGCTGTTTCTCTCGCCGACTTCGAGGCCGCCGTGTCCGAGTTGGAGACCATTGTTGAGGCGATGGAATCCGGTGATCTCGGCCTGGAACAAGCGCTTCAGCGCTTCGAGCGCGGTGTCACGCTGGTCAAGTCCTGCCAGGAGGCGGTCCGTCACGCTGAACTACGGATACGCCAACTCACCGAAGACGGTGAGGAAGCGCCGCTGCCGGACGACGAGTCCGGTTCGTGACCAAGCAGCCGTTCCAGCAAATGCTGGAAGCGCGAGCGCGCCGCCTCGAAATCGCAGCGCAGCGCTGGTTACCTTCGGCACAAACCCTGCCGGCGCGTCTGCATGAGGCCATGCGTTATGCCGTACTCGGTGGTGGCAAGCGACTTCGCCCGCAGCTGGTCTACGCCAGTGGCCAGGCGGTAGGCCTACCCCTCGAACGCCTGGATGCCGTCGCGCTTGCGGTCGAACTCATCCATGCATATTCGCTCGTACACGACGATTTACCTGCCATGGACGACGATGACCTGCGACGAGGTCAGCCCACCACCCACAAAGCCTTTGATGAGGCGACGGCGATCTTGGCGGGTGATGCCCTGCAGCCGCTGGCCTTTGAGATTCTTGCCACGGACCCGAGCATCGGCGCCGACGCACCGCAACGCCTGGCCATGGTGAGCCGGTTGGCGCAGGCCGCAGGCTCGCAGGGCATGGTCGGCGGTCAGGCGGTGGATCTGCAGCAGGTCGGACAGCAACCGGACCTGGACACCATCGACGTCATGCACGGGTTGAAGACCGGCCGACTCATCCTCGCAGCCACTCTATTGCCCTGCGACCTGGCTGGCACCGCAGACACACCTGTCGGCGCGGCGCTAGAAACCTACGCCAGCCGCATCGGCCTGGCATTCCAAATCCATGACGATGTCCTGGATGAAACCGCCGAGACCGCCGTACTCGGCAAGACCCAGGGCGCGGACCGCGCAGCTGGCAAGCCGACCTACCCAGCGCTGATGGGCCTGGACGCCTCGCGCCAGCGCGCGCGAGAGCTCATCGACGCAGCGCTAGAAGCCCTGCAGTCCTTCGGCCCCGATGCCGACGGACTGCGCGCGCTGGCCCATCACATGATTCAACGCAGCCACTGATTTGAAGCCTATGCCATACCGCCCCATAATGGTGCGATCCCACCGCCTGGTAACTCCGTGTCATGTCTGACGCGTCTGGATATTCTCTGCTCGGTCGCGTGCATTCGCCCGAGGATTTGCGCGCATTGCCGGAAGACCAGCTTCCCGCCCTTGCAGTCGATTTGCGCCGGTTTCTGATCGAAACCCTTGGACGCATTGGCGGTCATTTCGCCGCGAATCTCGGCACGGTCGAGCTGACCATCGCATTGCATTACCTGCTAAACACCCCGTCCGACCGTCTGGTCTGGGATGTCGGCCATCAGGCTTACCCACACAAGGTATTGACTGGCCGACGGGCGCGCCTTGAAACCATCCGTCGTAAGGATGGCCTGGCGCCCTTTCCGGCACGCGAAGAGAGCGAATACGACACCTTCGGCACGGGTCACTCGAGCACCTCGATTTCTGCTGCCGTGGGGATGGCCGAAGCAATCCGCATTCGAGGTGCGCGCGGCGAACAGCGTGTGGCCTGCGTCATCGGCGACGGTGGCATGACGGCAGGCATGGCCTTTGAAGCGCTCAATCACCTGGGGACTGCCGGCAGCGATGTGCTGGTGATCTACAACGACAACGACATGTCGATATCCGAGAACGTGGGCGCGCTACGCGATCATTGCGCGCGCGTGTTCTCGCGTCACCCGGATGCCGCACGCTCCTCCGAAGCGTATCGCCGCGCCCGGGCACCTGAGTCCGATCTGGCTCCGGACGACGGCGACCTGTTCGAATCGCTGGGCGTGCAATACCTCGGCCCCGTCGACGGGCATGACCTGACGCAACTGCTGCCTGCTCTGCGGAATGCGCTCACGATCAAGGGGCCGCGGTTGCTGCATGTCGCCACCGTCAAGGGCAAGGGCTTCGACCCTGCCGAATGCGACCCCATCGCTTATCACGGCGTGACCAGTTTCGATCCGGTGACGGGCGAGATGCCCAAATCCAAGAGCAGCCGGCCGACGTTCACCAAGATCTTCGGGCAATGGTTGTGCGAAGCAGCCGAATCCAACCCGGATCTCGTGGCCATTACGCCGGCCATGCGCGAGGGCTCCGGGCTTGTCGAGTTTGCTCAACGTTTTCCGGACCGCTACTTCGACGTTGCCATCGCCGAGCAGCACGCTGTGACGCTCGGCGCGGGCCTGGCCACCGAAGGTTTGCACCCGGTGGTCGCGATTTACTCCACGTTCCTGCAACGCGGTTACGACCAGCTCGTGCACGACGTTGCAATCCAGAACCTGCCGGTTCTGTTCGCCATCGATCGAGGCGGACTCGTGGGCGCCGATGGCGCAACCCACAACGGCGCATTTGACCTGAGTTTCATGCGCTGCATCCCCAACCTGGTCATCATGGCGCCCAGTGACGAAAACGAATGCCGTCGCATGCTGGCCACTGGCATGGCTCACCCGGGACCCAGTGCGGTTCGCTACCCGCGAGGCAGCGGACCAGGTGCCGACATCGATGAGAAGCTTCGCCCGCTGCCGATTGGCGAGGCGCGAATCCTGCGCTCCGCACTGGGTCGGCGTCGACCACGAGTGGCCATCCTGGCTTTTGGCATCATGGTCGAACCGGCCCTGGCGGCCGCGGAACTGCTGGATGCCACCGTGGTGGACATGCGCTTCGTCAAACCGCTGGATGAAGACATGATTCTGCGCATGGCTGACGAGGCGGATTTGCTCGTCACGGTGGAGGACAACGTCATCGCGGGCGGCGCCGGCAGCGCTGTCAATGAAGTCCTGATGGAGCGACATCTAGCCGTGCCCGCCCTGAATCTCGGACTGCCCGATGCCTTTGTGGAACATGGCGGCCGCGAGGAAATGCTGGCCAGCCTGGGCTTGGATGCAGCCGGTATTCAGCGCGCCATCCAGCGCCGCCTGCGCGCGCGCGATCTGGACGAGGCCAGCTCCGCCGGACAAGCCGGCTAGCCCAGCGACTAGTCGGTGTACCGACCCGGCCGCGTCGCGACCGTCGACAGGCGCCAATACGCAGAGGGCATGGCGGCCTCGAGCTGCACTTCGAGCGCCGGGTCGAGTTGGGGGAACAAGTCGAACCCGATCCGGGATTCCACATCATCGACGGTGGTGACATAGTCCCGAAGATCCGCCCGGGCAGCTGCGGCCTGCGGCACGATGAAACTCAGCGCGTGCCACGCCCCGTCCGCAGTACGGGCCAACAACACGCGAAACAGCGCATCCGGCACTTCCACGCCTGCGCCCACCCATTCGCGGTTCTCGTCGAACACCGGCCCGGTCACGACCCAGAACTGCTCGGCCTGGCGGGCCCAGGCGTCGGTCTCCAATTCCTCAATGCGCTGCCAGACGCCACGGTTCATCGTCGACCGCTGTGCCACGACATTGGTCATGCGGAACGTCGCGAGCTGCGCCTGACGCCCGTACAGGCGGGAAATCGCGTAGTTCGGCGCCAGATGTCCCCGTCCGTAGCCGCTGCCCGTCAACGCCCTCGGCCCCGGTTGATGAAACACCCGCCAGTCCCGCACAAATCGATCCGGGCGAGGCGGACCCGCGGGGTTGTCGATGTAGCCGCTGCGATAAATCACCCACAGCGGTGCGCCCCGCCATTCGGAATACCCAGTGTAAAAATGCTTGGAATCGAGCACGCGTACCCAGTGCAGGCGACTCTGGATCAGCGGTTCCGGCCAGCCTCCCGGTACACCCGCCTGATCTGCAGACGGGGGGAACAACAACCCCACAAGCAACGCCCCCAGGGCCAACCCGACCGCCAAGACCCAGCGGTATTGACGTCGCCGCATCAGGCCGTCGAGCCTGCCTGATCAAACCACGCCAGATCCTGGCGCAACGTCACCACTGTTCCGACGATCAGCAGTGCAGGCCCTGTCAATTCCGCCACCGTCACCGATTGCTGGATTGTGGCCAACGTCCCCGTCACGACCCGCTGGGTTTGCAAGGTCCCCGCCTCGACCATCGCGCAGGGGTGATCCGGTGCCAGTCCATGTTCGATGAGACGCTGGCTCAGCTCCCCCAGGGTGGCCAGCCCCATGTAGACAACCAGGGTCTGCTGCGGAGCGGCCATCGCTGTCCAAGGCAGTTCCAGAACGCCGTTGGCCTTGCGATGCCCGGTGACCAGCATGCAGGACTGTGCGTGATCGCGATGCGTCAGAGGTATCCCTGCATAGGCGGCACAGCCAGCCGCCGCGGTGATTCCAGGCACCACCTCCACCTGCAATCCGGCTGCGGCCACGTCCGCGATTTCTTCCCCGCCACGCCCGAAGATGAAGGGATCCCCGCCCTTCAAGCGCACCACCTGCTTGCCCGCACGCGCGTGTTCAATCATTAGCGCATTGATGTCCGACTGGGGGACGGTGTGGCGGTCTCGGCGCTTGCCGACGTGAATGCGCTCGGCGTCCCGCCGGACCAGATCGAGCAGCGCCTGATTCACAAGCCGATCGAAGAGAACGACGTCGGCATCCTGCAGCCTGCGCAGCGCGCGCAGGGTGAGCAAACCCGGATCCCCGGGGCCGCCACCGACAAGCGTGACACGCCCCGGCGGCGTGGCCGCTCCGTCGCCAGATCGCTCAAGGGCGGCATCTATGCGCTGTGCCAGCCGGGCATCCGACTCAGCAAACCCCTCGCGCCACAAGCCATCCACCAGGCGTTCCCAGAATCCACGGACACGCTCGGGCGCTAGCTGGGCGCGCACGCGATCCCGATAGCGACCCGCCGTGGCGATGAATGCCCCCAGCCCCTGGGGTAGCGCCTGCTCAATCCGCTCTCGGACCCGACGTGCCAGTACCGGCATGGCACCTTGTGAGCTAATCGCCACGACCAGCTCGCCACGCTCGACGATGGCCGGTGTGATGGCCGTACAGGCCGCCCGATCGTCCACGACATTGACCGGGATCGATGCCCGGCGCGCGGCGTGCGCCACAGCGTGATTGACCTCCGGATCAGCGGTTGCCGCGATCACCAGGCGCTGATCGCCCACATCGGTCGCCACAAACGCGCGCGCTTGCCAGTCGATGACGCCCGTATCCGCCGCCTCTCGCAATGCCGCAGTCAGCTCCGGGGCAATGATTTCGACCCGAGCAGGCGTCTTGGCCAGCAATCGCCATTTGCGCTCGGCCACCACGCCGCCGCCGACGATGAGCACCTTGGCCGAGGCCATGTCGAGAAATACCGGAAAGTACTGCAACGCAACGCCTCAGCTAGGGAAGATGGGGCCGCATACAAGCGCATGGACCGTCCGCAAAGTCTAACGTAAGGTTGCCAAACCATTGATGCGGACACGACACCACCGGCCATGAAGCTGCGGCAACTGCATTTCGTACGTGAGATCGTCAAACATGACCTCAGCATCACGGCTGCGGCAGAGGCGCTGTTCACCTCACAACCAGGGATTAGCAAGCAGCTGCGCCTGTTAGAGGACGAGTTGGGTGTACCCCTGTTTGAACGCAGCGGCAAGCACCTGACCCGGCTAACCGCCGCCGGTGAACACATTGTGGAAATCGTCGATCGCGTCCTGCTGGATGTGGACAACATCACCCGCGTCGCCAAGGACTTTTCGGACGGCCATCGCGGCGTACTGAGCCTGGCCACGACCCACACCCAGGCGCGCTATGCATTACCGCCCGCCGTCACCGCATTCAAGAAGCAGTATCCCGACGTCACCTTGAATCTGCATCAGGGTTCTCCGCCCCAGATCGCACGGATGGCCGCAGAAGGCGAAGCAGATTTCGCCATCGCCACCGAAGCGCTCCACCATTTCGACGAACTGGTCATGCTGCCCTGTTATCACTGGAACCGGGCGCTGTTGCTACGCCCCGGACACCCGTTGGCCTCGGTGAGCAAGCCCAGCCTCAAGGATCTGGCGCGCTACCCGCTGATTACCTACACATTCGGCTTCACGGGCCGCTCGCAGCTCGACCGCGCGTTCAAGGCACAGGGCCTGCAACCCAATGTGGTGCTGACCGCTGTCGACGCCGACGTCATCAAGACCTATGTCCGCCTTGGCCTGGGTGTTGGCATCATTGCGAATATGGCGTTCGACGCGCGCGAGGATGATGATCTGGTTGCCATTGACGCCGGGCACCTGTTCAGCCGAAGTACCACGCACATCGGATTTCGCCGCAACCAGTTCCTGCGGGACTTCATGATCCGGTTCATCGAAACCTTCGCACCGCATCTCACGCGCGATCTGATAGAACAAGCCATCGAAATTCGCGACCCGGATGCACGCAGAACGTTCGTTAGCGAGCATGTCGGAGAGGTTCCGGCCTTATAACTAAGCGGTCCGGTGGCTTGCGCCGAGGCATGGTATTGCTATCCTCGCCGCCCGTTTCACCGCGCGGACGTGCCCGATGTACCAATACGACGCCATCGACCAAACCATTGTCGACGAACGCGTCCGTCAGTTTCGCGACCAGACCAACCGGTTTCTGGCCGGCGAGCTGACTGAAGACCAGTATCGCCCGCTGCGGCTACAAAATGGCCTCTATATCCAGCGATTCGCGCCCATGCTGCGGATCGCCATCCCGTACGGCCTGCTATCGACCACACAACTGCGCAAGCTGGCCAGCATCGCCCGCGATTACGACCGGGGCTATGGTCACTTCACGACGCGTCAGAACCTGCAGTTCAACTGGCCGCGCCTTGAAAGGGTGCCGGATATCCTGGAAGAACTGGCCAGCGTGCAAATGCATGCCATACAAACCAGTGGCAACTGCATCCGCAACACCACCTCGGACCAGTACGCCGGTGTAGCCGCCGACGAAATTGAAGACCCTCGTCCCTATTGCGAAATCATTCGCCAGTGGTCGACGCTGCATCCTGAGTTCGCCTATCTGCCTCGCAAGTTCAAGATTGCGGTGACAGCCAGCGCCACCGACCGTGCAGCAATCCGGGTGCACGACATCGGGCTGCAACTGGTCGAGAATGATCAAGGTGAGCGGGGTTTCGCCGTCTACGTGGGCGGCGGTCTTGGCCGCACACCGGTGATCGGCACACTGATCCGGGATTTTCTCGAACCCGTCCACATGCTGTCCTATCTTGAGGCCATTCTGCGGGTGTACAACCGGCTCGGCCGCCGCGACAACAAGTACAAGGCGCGGATCAAGATTCTCGTCCGCGAGTCCGGCGCAGACCGTTTTGCAGAATGGGTGAAGCGCGAGTGGGACAAGATTCGCGATACGGATTTACGGCTGGATCCAGGCGACATCGCCCGGATGCAGAGCTATTTCGTGCCGCCGGCCTACCCGGACCGTCGCGACAGCGAGGTGGTAGCCGCCCAAGCCGATCAAGAGGCAGCATTCGGGCGCTGGGTGACCCACAATGTCATCGCGCATAAGCAAGCTGGCTATCGGATCGTGACGGTCTCGCTCAAGGACCCGAACGACGCGCCGGGTGATTGCACGGCTGAGCAGATGGAGTGTGTGGCCGATTTGGCGGATATGCATGGATTCGGCGAAGTCCGAACCACGCACGAACAGAATTTGATCCTGCCGGATGTGCCACATGAGGCGTTGTATACGGTTTGGCAGGCGCTGGACGCGGCCGGTCTGGCCACGCCGAACCACGGCACGATCTCCGACATGATCGCCTGCCCTGGCCTGGATTTCTGCAGCTTGGCCAATGCGGGTTCGATTGGGGTGGCGCGCGAGATTAACGCCTTGTTCGACGACCTGGACGAGCAATACGACCTGGGTGAGATCAAGCTGAAGATGTCCGGCTGCATGAATGGTTGCGGCCATCACAGCGTCGGTCATATCGGGATTCTGGGTGTCGATAAGAAAGGCGAGGAGTGGTACCAGATCACACTGGGCGGATCAGCCGCGGAAGATGCCGAATTGGGCCAGCGACTGGGCGCGTCGGTCTCGCGACAGGATATCGCCCCCGCCATTCGCAAGATTGTTGATCGCTACACGGAAGTCCGCGAAGGTGATGAACTCTTCCTGGACACCGTCCGCCGCCTGGGCATTACACCGTTTCGAGAGGCAGTCTACGGATGATTCTTCTGCACACTGACGGGTCGACCGAGACCGTGGCCTGGCGCCTGCTTGGCGAGGACGACACCCCGACGGGCCAGGGCTGGGAGGCCATCGGTCTGGATCACCCATCCGTGGAATCTGCTGGTGCTCCGGTCGGCCTTTATCTGGACAACACAGTGGACGTCGAAGCGCTTCCTGTCGACATCAGCCGCTTCGGCTTCATAGCCCTGGACTTCCCCGCTTTCACGGATGGCCGTGCCTATTCTCAGGCTCGCGTCCTGCGCAGCCGTCTGAACTGGACCGGGCCAGTGGTCGCCACCGGCGATCTACACCAGGATCAGGCCTGCTACCTCCGGCGCTGTGGGATCGACGTGTTTGCCGTTGAGGACGAGACGCAGGCAGCCACACTGGCGCGCGGCTTCAATGACTTCACGACGGCGTATCAGGCCACGCAAGCTGGCGAGGTGCCCGCCTACCGTCGTCGCAGCGCATAACAAGCGCCGCACCCTCGTTTAGAGTCCACTGGCAGCACTGCGGCTGCCAGCGGACGGACACACCTCACCCCACTGCGGGGATGTGGTCGGAGCCGAAATAACCTGCGAGTGCGGCTGGTAGGCGAATGGAGCCGTCGGCCTGCTGCCCGTTCTCCAGCACCGCCACCAACGCACGCCCCACAGCAACACCCGACCCGTTCAAGGTGTGTACCAGTTCGGGCTTGTCGCCCTGCCCGGCGCGGCATCGCGCCTGCATGCGGCGCGCCTGGAAATCACGCGTATTGGAGCAGGAACTGATCTCCCGGTACGTCTGCTGACTGGGCAGCCACACCTCGAGGTCATACGTCTTGGCAGCAGAGAAGCCGAGATCGCCTCCACACAGCGCCACCACCCGGTACGGGAGTTCCAGCGCCTGCAACACCGCCTCGGCATGGCTGGTCAGGGATTCCAACGCCGCATCGGATTCCGCCGCTGTGACCACCTGAACCAATTCGACCTTTTCGAACTGGTGCTGGCGAATCATGCCGCGGGTATCACGGCCGTGCGCACCGGCCTCGGCCCGAAAACACGGCGTATGGGCGACAAACTTCAGCGGGAGCGACTGCGCATCCAGAATTTGTTCACGCACCAGGTTCGTCAACGGCACTTCTGCCGTTGGA
The DNA here is from genome assembly GCA_036156195.1 of Pseudomonadota bacterium. Lineage (GTDB taxonomy): Bacteria > Pseudomonadota > Gammaproteobacteria > Nevskiales > OUC007 > Abyssibacter. The sequence goes on from JAYZUZ010000012.1 coordinate 534,547, forward strand.
ATCAGGTGCAGACCACGATCATCGTTGATGCGAAACAGATCATCCGCAAATTTCGGGAGCTGCCCCGTGCCTTCCAGGCACTGTGGCTGCACCAGAAACGGCACCGCAACCTCGGTGTAGCCGTGCTGGTCGATATGCAGGTCGAGCATCATCTGAGCCAACGCGCGGTGCAACCGGGCCAAGGCCCCCTTCAATGCGACAAACCGCGCCCCCGACATACGCGATGCGGCCTCGAAGTCCATACCGCCCAGTTGTTCACCCAAGGCGACGTGGTCCTGAACATCAAATGAGTACTCGCCGGGTTGCCCCCAGCGTCTCAGCTCGACATTGTCCTGCTCGTCGGCCCCTTCCGGCACCGACGCATCCGGGAGATTCGGCAGGCCGAGGGCGAGATCATCTAGGCCAGTGCGCGTAGCCTCCAACTCGGCGGCAACAGCGCGCATCTCATCTCCGATGCGAGCGACCTCGGCCTTGAGTGGCTCAATGTCCTCGCCACGGGCCTTGGCCTGACCGATGGATTTGGAGCGCCGGTTGCGTTCGGCCTGCAGTTCCTCCGTGCGAACCTGAAGCTGCTTGCGTTCGCGCTCCAGGTGTTCGAACGCGTCGACATCCAGCACATAGCCGCGCCGGGCCAGCGCCTGAGCAACCGCCTTGGGGTCTTGCCGAAGTTGCTTCGGGTCGAGCATCGATCTGATCCTGGGTTGATGAGGCGCGGGATTATACGGCCCCTGCGCCGCTCGCCCAGCCTCGCATGAGCCACCAGCCGAGCCAGACGGCACCCAGCGCGCCGGTGAGATTGACCACGACGTTGATCGCAGCCGCCAGCGGCCGACCAGAAAAAGCCATGGCCAGCGTGTCGTAGGAGAACGTGGAAAACGTCGTGAACCCGCCCAGAAGTCCGATGGCCACGAACAATCGCAAGGACTCCCCCACAACAGCGGCCCGCGGTAGCCACCAGGCCATGAAACCACCGAGCAACAAGGAACCCAGCACGTTGGCCAACAAGGTAGCCAGCGCCCAGCGCGACACCGGGGCCAGCGCCAGCGCCACCCCATAACGCAGGCTGGCGCCAAGGGCACCGCCCAGGGCCACCCACAGCACGGTCACGCGCCACCTCCCCGGAGCCTGGACAGGCGCTCGGCGATCTTCCATTCCAGCCCTGATTGCCGCGGGTGATAGAACCGGCTTGTGTGCAGGCCTGTCGGCAGATACGTCTGGCCCGTGGCATGGCCGCCAGGTTCGTCCGGATCGTAGCGATAATCGCTGCCGTATCCCATGGACTGCATCATGCCGGTTGGCGCGTTGCGTAGATGCATGGGCACTGGCTTGGAACCACTTCGCCGCACCTCCTTGAGTGCCGCCTTGTACGCGACATACGCCGCGTTGCTTTTGGGCGCGCTGGCCAAGTAGAGCACGGCCTGCGCCAATGCCAGTTCGCCTTCTGGGGACCCCAGCCGTTCGAACGCCGCACAGGCGTCTACAGCCACCGCCAGCGCCCGGGGGTCAGCGTTGCCAAGATCTTCCGATGCCATACGGACCAGTCTGCGGCCCACGTACAGTGGATCACAGCCGCCGTCGATCATGCGTGCAAACCAGTAAATGGCGGCGTCCGGATCAGAACCACGAACCGACTTGTGCAAGGCCGAAATCTGTTCGTAGAACACATCGCCACCCCGATCAAAGGCCCGCAAGGCCGCGCCCAGGCTGGCTTCAAGATGGCTCGGCCCGATGACCTGCGCCCCGGCTGCCTGGGCGGATGCCGCCGCTGCCTCAAGCAAGTGGAGGGCACGCCGGGCATCACCATCGGCCAATGCAACCAGACTCTCTACCGTCGCATCCTCCAGTGACAAATCCGGGTAAACCTGAGCCTGTGCACGTTGAACCAGTGCAGCCAGTGCGTCTGGCTCCAACGCCTTGACCACATAAACCTGAACCCGTGACAGCAGCGCACGATTAATCTCGAACGAAGGATTCTCCGTGGTCGCCCCCACCAACACGACAGCGCCGGCCTCAACGACTGGCAGCAAGGCATCTTGTTGGGCCTTGTTAAACCGATGAATCTCATCGAGAAAAATCACCACAGGGGATTCGGCCGTCGCGCCGGCAAAAGCGGCACGCAATTCCTTGAGCCCCGCCGTGACCGCAGACAGCCCAAAAAACGGGAGCCCGGCCTGCTGCGCGACTAACTTAGCCAGGGTGGTCTTGCCGGTGCCCGGCGGCCCCCAGAACACCATGGATCGGAGATGACCGGCCGCCAGCACATGACGCAGACTGCCGTCCGGCCCAACAAGGTGGTCCTGGCCCATCACGGCATCCAGTGTGCCGGGCCGCATGCGCTCAGGCAGTGGCCGCGGGTCGTTCATGCGCGCCCCGGTATCCGCCAGCCTTGAAAGCCAGCGGGCAACATCCACAGCGAGAGCAGCAACCCCAGCAGCACACCCACACCATTCGCCAGCATGTCAGCCCACTCGAATGCCCGATAGGGCAACAACCCCTGCACCCCCTCCATTGCCAGACCAAAGACCAGAGCAATGGCTGCAGCCTTCCAGCGGCGCCCCGGCAGCAGCGCGGCCCACCAGCCTGCAATGACAGCGTAAGCGATGGCGTGATTCAACTTGTCCCACAACACATCATCGGCGGGCGTTTCAGCGAGATTAATGAGCGATAACACCCCGACAACCAGCAGCAACAACCAGCCGACCAGCCGCACACTCCAGGCTTTGAGACGGCTCGGGAACCGACTCACGAACCGGATTCGCCGACAACTTCCACGCCGGGAGGCGGTTCGAACTCGAACCAGCCGGGCTTGAACGACACGTTGCGCGCAACGTCCGAAAACTCGATACGGGTTCGTTGACCCAGGGCATCGCGGATATCCAGCGCGGCGATGACACCCTGGTCGAACTCGACAATTGCGGCCTCGAACTCCGCGTCGCTGTCTTTCGGCTCCAGTGCATAACGCCCGGGACCCAGCTCGCGCACCACGAAACGCGCCTTCAAATCGGTCGCCCCGGAGAGCAGCGCCGCTGGAGTGCCGCTGAGAGCGCTGCCCACGGAGCGGACCGTCACCTGCGCCAAGTCGCGGTCGTAATGCCACAGCGTGTCGCCGTTGCTCATGACCTGCTGCACGTAGGGCTGCTCGTAATCCCAGCGAAACCGCCCCGGTCGCTGCAAGGCGAAGCTGCCACGGGATGCCTCGATCACGGTGTCGTCGCTATCGAGCAACTGCTGCTCGAAGACACCTGCCAACGCCTGGGTGGAGGACAAGGCTTCGGCCAGCTCATCCGCTGAGGCCTGAGCGGGGTTGCCCCACACCCCCACCATGCCGACCACTAGCCAGGTCAAGCCCTTTAAAAGTACACGTGCCATGAATTCAGACCTCGGGAGGGGGTGGGGCCAGCACTTCACGGGAACCGCCGCCAGATACCGGCCCTACAACGCCGGAGGCCTCCATCTGTTCCACAATACGTGCCGCCCGGTTGTAGCCGATCTTCAAGCGACGTTGCACCCACGAGATCGACGCCTTGCGGCTCTCGGTGACGATCTTCACGGCCTCGTCGTATAGCGGATCGGCCTCGTCGCCACCCTCGCCGCCACCGCCCTCGCCCGGCAACACCGCATCGCCTGCGGTGCCATCAAGAATGCCGTCCTCAAACACAGGCGCTCCCACCTGCTTGAGATAGGCGACGACCTTGTGAACCTCGTGATCATCTACAAAGGCGCCATGAACACGGGTAGGCACAGCCGTGCCGGGGGGCAGGTACAGCATATCGCCATGGCCCAGCAGGCTTTCTGCACCCTGCTGGTCAAGAATCGTGCGCGAGTCCACACGTGAGGACACCTGAAAGGCGATGCGCGTGGGGATATTGGCCTTGATCAGCCCGGTAATCACGTCGACAGAGGGTCTCTGGGTTGCAAGAATCAGATGAATGCCCGATGCGCGCGCTTTTTGCGCAAGCCGCGCGATCAACTCTTCCACCTTTTTGCCTACGACCATCATCATGTCGGCAAGTTCGTCGACGATCACGACGATGTACGGCATGTGCTCCAGCGTTGGCCGTTCCGCTTCTTCCGGATCGCTCAGAGGGTCGGTAATGGGCTCGCCAGCCTTGTCCGCCTCGGCAATCTTGCGATTCAGACCGGCGATGTTGCGCACCCCCATGGCCGCCATCAGCTTGTAGCGACGCTCCATCTCCGCCACGCACCAACGCAACGCATTAGCGGCTTCCTTCATGTCGGTCACCACCGGCGCCAGCAGGTGGGGAATGCCGTCATACACCGACAGCTCAAGCATCTTGGGGTCGATCATGATGAGCCGGACATCACGCGCCGTTGCCTTGTGCAGCATCGACAAAATCATCACGTTGACCGCCACGGATTTACCCGAGCCCGTGGTGCCGGCGACCAGCAAATGCGGCATTTTCCCCAAATTGGCGACGACAGGGTGCCCGCTGATGTCTTTGCCCAGCGCCATGGTCAGCGGTGAGTCGGAGCGCTGATACGCGCCGTCCTCAAGAATGCCGCGCAATGCGACGAGTTCACGATTCTGGTTCGGGATCTCCAGCCCGATCACCGACTTGCCCGGAATGACGTCGACCACGCGTACCGCCACCGCCGAGAGGGCGCGGGCGAGATCCTTCGCCAGGTTGCTGACCTGCGCGACCTTCACACCGGGCGCCGGGTTCAGTTCGAAGCGCGTGATCACGGGCCCCGGCGTAGCCGCCACAACCTCGACGGTGACCCCAAACTCCGCCAGCCGCGCCTCGACTTCCCGCGACATGGATTCCAGCTCTTCAGCGGTATAGGCATGTGTCGACGCCCGTGGCGGATCCAGCATTTCAGTGGCCGGAAGCGGATTCCCCTCAAATCGCGGAACCGATGCACCGGTCTGTTCAGCGTCCATGGGCAATGGCAACTGATTGCTTGCCACAGGCTCGGCGGTGGGCGCCTTCTTCTTCCCCTTGCGCTTGCCGCTGTCTGCCTCGGCCGAAGCGTTCGCCGGCGGCGATATAGCAGGGGCCTTCTTGGGCTGCTCGGGCGGTTTGATCGGTTTTGCTGGCTTGGCAGCCTTTGCGGCCGCTTTTTCGGCACGCCGTGCTTGCCTGGCCTCTGCCCGCTCCGCCATCCGCTTGCGAATGCGCTGCCCCAATCGCAGCAGCGCCCGCCCGATGGCGTCCATGACGGCCAACCAGGAAAATGCCAGCGCCAGCGGTGCGGCAGCAACGAGGATCGTCAGCAACATGAGCGTGGAGCCCACCGTGCCCAGCACCTTACCGAGCTCGGAAGCAATCACCGCCCCCAGCATCCCGCCACTGCCCTGCGGCAAGGCCGCTGGATCGCCCAGATCGTGCGCGGCCGCTAATCCGCAGGCCCCCAGCAGCAAAAACACGGACGCCACCAGCCGCGCCGTCAGACTGTCGACCAATCGCCCACCCTGCCCGCTGGAACGGTAGTGAATCACCCCGCCGGCAAAGATCAGCCAGGGCAGGATGAAGCCCACATAGCCAAAGAGACTCAGCACCACATCGGCCACCCAGGCGCCGACGACGCCACCGAGATTGGATACCGAACCGCCGATGCCGGTGGACGACCAACCCGGGTCCGTGTGGTCGTAACTGAACAACGCCAGGAGCAAGTAGATTGTCACCGCCGCCGAGGTCAGCAGCACGGCTTCACGCAGGCTGCGCTCCAGACGCGTTGGCCCTTCGGCAACCGCGTGCGATTTGGTTTTTGACATGAGGCGCGGGAGGTCTGAGAAATCACCGACACGTTCGAACGTGTCCTGAGCAGTATATCAGTGGCTCCGGCCGATCATGCCGTCGCTCCGCGTAAGACCGCCCTCAGTCGGTGGGGTCCGGACGGGACTTGATTGCCGCTGCTAAAGCCACATAGTTGGGCGTGAACACCGAAGGATGCAGGCGATGTCCGTCAAGCACTATCTATTGACCTCAGAAGGCGAGATTCGCGAATACGATCCCGAGCGCGCGGCTCGTGTGGCGGCGCGGGATGCGGCGTTGCCCGAATTCGCCGGCCGGGACATTCACTACGTGCAGGTCTGGGTCGACGACGCCCCCAAAGGCAATGAACTGCATGTCCGAACCGCCGGTGCCATCGTGCATTTTGATGAGAGCGGCCGCTTTGAGGAAGCTTCGATGCCCGAGGACGGCGACGACACCATGCGATTTGCGCACGACACGTGCATCCAACTCGCCCTGGAAAACGAGTACCAGGAACCCTACACGCTGCACTAGCCATCCGCCTTTGCGCGGCTGAATCACCACCCACCGGAGCCAGCCATCCCGGACTCGCCACTGGCCCTGCAGACCTACGCATGCATCGCCGATCTGCCTGCTCAGGACTGGGATCGCTTGTTTGCGGCGGAGAGAAACCCCTGTGTTTCGCATGATTTTCTGCGGGCGCTGGAAGACACCGGCTGCGTTGGCCCCGGCACCGGGTGGCACCCGCTACACCAGGTCGCCCGCGACGCCCAAGGACGGATTGTCGCGGCCGCACCCGTGTATGAAAAAACGCACTCCCGGGGCGAATTCGTCTTTGACTGGGCCTGGGCCGACGCACTGGAGCGTGTCGGCGAAGCCTACTACCCAAAGCGGGTGTGCTGCGTGCCTTACACACCTGTACCCGGACCACGGGTGGCGGGCAGCCCAGCGGGCGTGGCCTGCGTGCTTGCCGAACTGGCAGGACAGTGCGACCAGGGTGCAGCGTCCTCGACGCACATCCTGTTCCCCGACACGGTCCCCACGGGCAGCTGCGACTGGATGGAACGCCGCGATGTCCGCTACGTTTGGTCGAATCGGGGATATCCGGACTTTGACGCGTTTCTCGCGCAGCTCAGCGCCAAGCGCCGCAAAGAAATCCGGCGTGAGCGTCGCAAACTGGCCCAGGCGGGCATTCGATTCCGCTATCGCAGTGGTGAAACCGCAGATGCTGATCACTGGGCGAAGGTCTATGCGCTGTATGCCCGGACCTACCAGATTCGAGGCCAGCAACCGTATCTAAACCCCGACTTTTTCCCAGTGTACGCGGAGCGTGCCCCGGGACGCGTTTTGCTCATTGAAGCCTGGCTGAACAACACCCTGCTGGCCGTCGCCATCGCGATCAAAGGTCAGGACACGCTGTTTGGTCGTCATTGGGGAACAGCCCAGGATATCGATGGTCTGCACTTCGAGACTTGCTACTATCAAGGCATTGAATATTGCATCGAACACGGATTGATTCGATACGATGCAGGAGTACAAGGTGAGCAGAAGCGCATGCGTGGATTTGAGCCTACGGTGACGCGGTCAATGCACCATATTGGCCATCCCGGATTGAGGGACGCAGTGGATGCGTTTCTTGCTCGCGAACGCCTCGCCGTCGATGAATGGGCCGAGGCCGCCCAGGCCCACAGCGCCTACCGCAAGCGCTGAGCAAATGGACAGCCCCGTTCGCCTGTACTGGCTCGATCCGAGAAACCCCACGCAAGCGTTTCCGGAACCGCGCTTGGCCATGGACGAGCCCAACGGCCTGCTCGCCATCGGTGGCGACTTGTCGATCCAACGTCTGATACGGGCCTACTCGCAGGGCATTTTTCCCTGGTACAACCCGGACGAACCGATTCTCTGGTGGTCACCCGACCCCCGCGTGGTGTTTCCGCTGGATGAACGACCCGCTGCCCGAACCCTACGGCGCGAAGCACGCCGGTCCGATTACGCGGTCACGCTCGATCAAGCGTTCGACGAGGTCATCGCACACTGTGCCGCGCCGCGCGCCAATCAGCGCGGCACCTGGCTTGGTCAGGACATGCAACGCGCCTATCGCGCCATGCACACGGAAGGCTATGCACACTCGGTGGAGGTCTGGCGTGCCGGCAAGCTGATTGGTGGCCTTTACGGGCTTGCCCTCGGGCGGGCTTTTTTCGGTGAATCCATGTTCAGCCAACAAAGCGGCGGGTCCAAGCTGGCGGTGTACTGGCTGCGCGAACAACTCAGGGCCTGGGGGTTCGACATCTTCGACTGCCAGGTGGGTTCAGAGCATCTGCAGCGACTGGGTGCGGTTGAATGGCCACGTGACCACTTCATTAACCGTGTTCATCTGGCAGCCGCTCGTGGGCATCGCAGAGGGCCGTGGCAATTTGAGGTGTCCGTGCCGTGTTCCCCCATGCATCAACCCTCGCCATGAACCTGTATCCCACCGCGGAACACCGCTGCTCATACCTGCCCGCGCAAATGGCCCGCGAGGCAGTGATTGACCCGGCGCGTGCGCTGACACCCGCCCGCTATCAGGAGTTACTGGCGTTGGGTTTTCGACGCTCCGGACCCTACGCCTACCGCACGGCCTGCCGTGCCTGCCAGGCCTGCGTTGCCGTGCGCATCCCACTGCAAGACCCGCTGTCGCTCAGGCGCCGTCACCGGCGCGTTCTACGCCAGAACACCGATTGCACCGTGCGCATGGTGGCCGGCCGGATGCAGCGTGAGCACCGCCAGCTGTATGACCGATACCTGCAAGGTCGACACGCGGAATCCGGCATGCGAGAACTCACGGCCGACGACTTACTCGATCCGGCGGGTCAATTGTCCTGTCTTTGCGAAATCCGCCAGCAGTCGCGCCTGCTGGCATACACCGTGGTCGATTGCACACCGAATGCCTGGTCGGCGGTTTACACGGTCTTCGACCCACAGGAGGCGTCCCGTAGCCTGGGTAATTTTGCGATTCTGCAAACCCATCGACTCGCCCGGGCCGCCAGTGCAGATTTTCTGTATCTGGGCTATTGGATCGCCGAAGCACCGCAGATGGGCTACAAGACGGATTTCCGCCCGCTGCAGCTCTATGTGAACGAACGCTGGGAACCGTTTGCCGATATCAGGCGCTTAGACGATAATGCGCCGCCCTAACCTAACGCTGAGTGCGCATGCCGAAAGAAGACCATATTGAAATGGAAGGCACGGTGACCGATACCCTGCCCAACACAACATTTCGTGTCGAGCTCGAAAATGGCCACGTGGTCACGGCTCACATCTCCGGCCGCATGCGGAAGAACTACATCCGCATCCTGACCGGAGACAAGGTCACGGTCCAGTTGACGCCTTACGATCTGAGCAAGGGTCGTATCGTCTATCGAGGTCGCTAGACTTCGGACCCGGTGATGCGCGTCGTCCCGAGGACGGCGCAGCACTCCTTACACCGACGCGGTTTCTTCCAGCTTGGATTGGGTTGTTAAGGTCAGGCCTTCGTCGCCAGCACCGACCAACACCCGACCTCCATCGACCAGATCTCCAAACAGCAGCGCATCCGCCAGCGGCCGCTTGATGTGTTCCTGGATGACCCGCGCCATGGGTCGCGCGCCCATTTGCGCATCGTAGCCGTGCTCAGCCAACCAGGCCCGTGCGGCATTGTCGACCTGCAACTCCACGCCCCGGCCCTCGAGCTGGACTTCCAGTTCCATGATGAACTTGTCGACCACCCGTTCGATCACGCTCGTATCCAGCGGCGCGAACGGCACGATCGCATCGAGTCGATTCCGGAACTCGGGTGAGAAGCTGCGCCGGATCACCTCCATCCCGTCGCTGGAGTGATCCTGGGTCTTGAACCCGATGCTGCGACGCGCCATGGATTCGGCGCCCGCGTTCGTGGTCATGACCAGTATGACGTTGCGGAAGTCTGCCTTGCGCCCATTGTTGTCGGTGAGCGTGCCGTGATCCATCACCTGCAACAGCAGGTTGAAAACGTCCGGATGGGCCTTTTCAATTTCATCGAGCAGCACAATGGCGTGCGGATGCTTGATCACGGCTTCCGTCAGCAACCCACCCTGGTCATAGCCCACATAGCCAGGCGGCGCTCCGATGAGGCGAGAAACGGTATGGCGCTCCATGTACTCGCTCATGTCGAATCGGACCAATTCAATGCCGAGCTGCTGCGCCAGTTGTTTAGTGACCTCGGTCTTGCCGACACCGGTCGGGCCTGCGAACAAGAATGAGCCAATGGGCTTGTCGCCGCTGCCCAAACCCGACCGAGCCATCTTGATGGCCGAGGCGAGCATGTCGATCGCCGGATCCTGACCGAAGATCACCAGTTTTAGATCGCGATCCAGTGATTTGAGAACCTCACGATCATTCGCGGAAACACTCTTGGGAGGGATGCGGGCAATCTTGGCAACAATGGATTCAATGTCTTTGACCTGAACCGTTTTGCGCCGCTTGGCTGCGGGCAACAACCGCATCTGCGCGCCTGCCTCGTCAATGACATCGATGGCCTTGTCGGGCAGGCGCCGGTCGTTGATGTGCCGCGCAGCCAGCTCTGCGGCAATCTCCAACGCGGTGTGTGTATACCGAACCTGATGATGATCCTCGAATCGCGACTTCAAGCCTTCCAGAATTCGAATCGTCTCCGGTACCGACGGCTCAGGCACATCGATCTTCTGGAAACGACGCGCCAGTGCGCGATCCTTTTCGAAAATGCCGCGGTACTCGTCGTAGGTGGTCGACCCGATGCACTTGAGCTCGCCATTGGAAAGCACGGGCTTGATCAGGTTTGATGCGTCCATCACACCGCCTGAGGCGGCACCGGCGCCAATAACCGTGTGAATCTCATCGATGAACAGAACCGAACCCGGGCGCTTGCGTAGTTCGGCAAGCACGCCCTTAAGCCGCTTTTCGAAGTCGCCGCGATATTTTGTTCCGGCGATCAGCGAACCCATGTCCAGTGCGTAAATGGTGCTGCCAAGCAGAACCTCAGGCACCTCGCCCTCGGTGATCAACCACGCGAGGCCTTCGGCAATGGCAGTCTTGCCGACGCCGGCCTCACCCACCAGCAACGGGTTGTTCTTGCGACGCCTACAAAGCGTTTGCACCACACGTTCGATTTCGTGCCGACGACCGATGAGTGGATCGATCTTGCCCTCGGCTGCGAGCGCATTGAGGTCGGTGGCGTATTGCTCCAGGGAGTTCTGATTCGCCGCAGTGCCTTCGTCGGCTTTGCTGTCACCATCGGTTGTCGCACCCGGAGCGTCCTCACCGGACGACTTGGAAATGCCGTGACTGATGTAGTTCACGACATCCAACCGGGTCACTCCCTGTTCGTTGAGCAGGTAGACCGCATGGGAATCACGCTCGGAGAAGATCGCCACCAGCACATTCAGCGAGGTGACCTCCTTCTTGCCGGCAGACTGCACGTGGTACACAGCCCGTTGCAACACACGCTGAAACGACAATGTGGGTTGTACCTCATTGCCGTCGGCGTCCTCCTCGACCACGGGGACGTTCTCCCGGATGAAGCTGCGTAAATCGCGCTCCAGAGCATCCAGCCCCACGCCGCTGGCGCGTAGAACCTCTGTCACGTTCGCGTCATCGAGCAAGGCCAGCAGAAGATGCTCAATGGTGAGCATTTCGTGACCCTCATTGCGGGCCGCCAGAAACGCGGCGTCGAGGGCCTTCTGCAGTTCTTGGCTCAGCATATAGTCCTTCCGTGTCGAGTGGGGATAGTGGGTCGACAGCGTCCGGTCGAGCGGGTCTGGCCGGGGCAATTCCATCGCCCCCCATACGGGTGACCCAAAGTTACGCCTGTTCCAGCCTGCACAGCAAGGGGTGTTGATGACGTCGGGCGTACTCGATCACCTGATTCATCTTCGTCTCGGCGATCTCGGCGGTGTAGGTTCCCGCCACCGCCGCGCCGCTGGTGTGGACTTTGAGCATGATGCGCACGGCGGTTTCACGGTCGAGACGAAAAATACGTTGCAGCACCTCGATGACGAACTCCATCGGCGTGAAGTCGTCATTGAGCAGCACCACCTTGTACCTGGGTGGTGGTTGCAGCTTGGGCTTGCTGGTCTCCTCCGCGAGACCGACGCCCTCATCTCGCTCGAAATCACTCATGCCGACCTCTGCGAAGCACGCGCCAAGGTGAAGCTGGTGACCAGTCGGCGGTCATCCAGCGGGGGCGGCATAGTGTAACGAATCGTCGTCGTGACGCCGACGCCCAGCCGGCCTTTCGGGCTACTTGCTCGTCGCCGTGTAAACCCCATCCCAGTCCGCCCCCGGCGGATGGGCGCGATACGTGGCAATCCGATCCAGATACAAGGCGTATACGGCTCGGGGCTGCCCCGACTGTTGCAGGCCGAAAAACTCGGCTTCCGCCTGATCCCAGGCCTGCGCGCGGTAGTAACGCAAGGCTTGCCGGTAGCGGGCCAGCTCCCTGCGCTGTGCCTCCTCCAGCGCATCCTTTGGCCCAAGCGGCTCATAGATCGTGACCGGTTCCTGCTTGCCCTTGACCCGAATTCTGTCCAATTCGCGATAGGCGAAGTCAGGCACGGCCGCCCGTGTGGATTCCGAGACGATGATCTCGACCCCGTACTGCTTGGTCTGGCCTTCCAACCGGGAGCCCAAATTTACGGCATCCCCCATCACCGTATACGCCACGCGGAACTCAGAACCCATATTGCCCACACTCATGGGTCCGGTATTCAGGCCGACTCCGATATGCAGTTCGGGCCAGCCGCGCGCCTTGAAGCGATCGTCCAGCGCACGCACGGCGCCGAGCATTTCCATGGCCGCTTCCAGCGCATGCCGGGCATGGTCGGGGTCTTCCAGCGGGGCGCCCCAGAACGCCATGATGGCATCCCCCATGTACTTGTCGATGGTGCCTCGATGATCGTGAATCACCCGCGTCAACGGCGTGAGAAACTCGTTCATCAACTCCGAGAGGTCTTTGGAGTCCAGTCCTTCGGAAATCGTGGTGAACCCACGCACATCCGAAAACAACACCGTCAGTTCCCGCGTCTCACCCTCCATGGAGATGTCCTCGGGGTTCTCGGCCATCTCATCGACAAGCTCAGGCGGAACGTACTGGCCAAACAGGCGTGTCACCTCACGCTTGCCGCGCGATTCAACGAAATAGCCATACAGCAGCTGCAGCAGAAAGAGTACGGCGGTGAAAGCCAGTGGCAGCCCCAGCGGCACGACCATGTCGAAACGGGACCACAACACCAGCGACAAGCCGGTGATGGCCGCCATGAACCCCAGACCCAGCAGCGCCGCAGTGGCCGCTGACATGCGCGGAAAAAGCCACGCCATGGCCAGCGCGATCACCAACAGCATGACAACCGTCAGCCCGGTGGCGTAGGCCGGGTGATACTTAATTCGCCCGTCGAGAATTCCCGACACGATGTTGGCGTGAACCTCCACCCCCGCATAGGCACCACCCACCGGCGTGCTACGCAAATCCAGCAAGCCAGGCGCCGAGGTGCCGACCAGCACAATTGCGTCCCGCAGGACTGCCGGGTCTGCTGCGCCATGGATCACATCCGTGGCTGACACATAGGGGAAACTGCCCTGTGGTCCACGATACGGCACCATCACGGCCATCTCGCCATCGACCGGAATTTCGTGTTCGCCGAGCGCAACCAGCTCCAGTTCCAACGCGTCGGGGGGCTCGTCCGCGCGCGCAAACTGGCCATCGTAGACAAAGCCGAAATCCGGATTGCCCAATGCCAACCGCGTCAATTCAAAGGCCAGAGACCCATAGATCTCGCCCTGATAGCGCTGCATGAGCGGTACACGACGGAACACGCCGTCGATTTCCGCCCGTGACAGGGGATTGTCGAAAAACCCTGCGCGATCCACAGCCGCCTGCAACTCGGCGACATTGGCTGCGTACCCCTCGGCCGTCACGAAGTTCGCCGGAATCGTCTGCGCGACTTCCGCACTAATCAGCGGCGCTGGCAGCTGACCAATTCGGTTTGCGTCGGTGGGCTGCAAGACCATGCCGAGCACCACGTTACGCCCCCGGATGGCCTCGGCCAGCTGCGTCTCCCCGCTGGCGTTGAACCCCAGGGCCTGACCGGTGTCAGCCAGTTGAGCGCGCACGTCCGGACGGGGGGCCAGCCGCTCGAGCATTTCCTGGTAAGCCGAGCGCTGAGGTTCGGCGAAGAGAATGTCGAAACCTACGGCACGGACGGCGTAATGATCCAACAACTGCTTGACCATGACCGCGAACTTGTCGCGATCCCACGGCCAGTAACCTTCAGCGGTCAGGCTGCGCTCGTCGATGTCCACGATGACCACACGCGGATCGACGGTATTGGGCATGGTCGCGCGGATGCGCGCGTCGTACGATGAGTTTTCGAACTGCTCGAGCAAGCCGATCCGAAAGACGTGATTGAGATGCAGGATCAGCAGCGCAAACAGCGCCAGACTGATGGCATAGCGAACGATCTGATGCATGAACGGCCTCTCCCCGGGTCGAGGCACCCTATCTCCGTCATTGCGGTGAGGCAACGCGCACATGTCCCCGACGGCACTCGGCAGGTATGATGTCGGCTTGTTTTTGAACCCTCGTGAGTCCATGGACGCGGCGCTGATCAAGTCGCTGCAACGTCGCGCGCGACCTGCACCCAGATGGATCGCCACCCTTTTGGCCGCCGCCTGCGGTCTGGTTGTGGCAAAAACCATCTGGCTGCTGGTGCCGCAACCGGCGTGGCAGGCCCCTCCCGTCGAGCCTCGCCCGGTCAACGCCCAGCGCAGTGACGAGGGCGTGAATCTGCAGGCGATCCTGAATGCCAACCTGTTCGGCAAGGCCGCGCCGGCCGTTGCCGAGGCGCCGCAACAAGAGGTCGTCGACGCCCCTGATACCCGCCTGCCCCTCACGCTCAAGGGAATCTTCGCCTCCGAACTCGATGGCGAGTCGCGCGCCCTGATCGCCCGTGGCAGTGACGAGGAAAAGCCTTATGCCGTGGGCGACACGGTGACCGGGGGCGCCGAGCTTTACGAGATCTACGCCGACCGCGTCATTCTGGACCGCGGCGGCAAACTCGAAACACTCCGCCTGAACAAGGATGAGGCGCGATCCACGGCCACCAGCCGTGGGGGCAACACACTCGCCAGCCGTGATGGCGATGTGCGTGAAGTTGCCCCCAGCCAGTCCCTCTTGAATATCCGAGAAGAGCTGCTGCGCGACCCGTCTCGGGCTTCGACCTACCTGCGTGTACAACCGGCATACAATGCTGGCCAGCTACGGGGATACCGCATCTACCCTGGCCGCAATCGCACCTTGTTTTCCGAGGCGGGCCTGCGACCTGGCGACTTGGTCACCGAACTCAATGGCGTAAGCCTGGACAATCCGACCCGGGCCCTCCAGTTGCTGGGTGACCTGAGCTCGGCAACCTCGCTTAACGTCACGATTCTGCGCGGCGGACAGCCGCAACAACTCAGCGTAAACCTGAACTGACATGACTCTAGGCACATTGATCCGACCGCTGGCCGCCGCGCTGCTCCTGCTGCAGATCTCGCTGGTCAGCGCACAATCTGCGTCGCAGGCCACGCTGAACCTCAAGGACGCCGACATCAACACGCTGATCTCGACGGTCAGCGAAATCACGGGCAAGAACTTCATCATCGATCCACGCGTCAAGGGCAAGGTGACTGTCCTGTCCTCCACGCCGATGAGTGCCGAGGGGGTCTACGAGACCTTTCTCGCCGTTCTGCAAGTCCACGGCTTTGCCGCAATCCCTGCCGGAGAAGCCATCAAGATCATTCCCGAGGTCAATGCCAAGCAGGATGGTGCTCCGACACGAGGGCCTCAGCGTCTGGCCCCGGATGACGTCGTGACGCGGGTCTTTACGATCGACAATGTGCCCGCTGCACAGCTGGTACCGATTCTGCGACCGCTGGTGCCGCAGTACGGCCACTTGGCCGCCTATGCACCGTCCAACATGCTGATCATCTCCGATCGGGTCAGCAATGTGGACCGACTTCGCACCATCATCCGCCAGATCGACACCTCCAGCGATCGGGAATTCGAACTCGTCCGGCTCACCCATGCCAGCGCGCGAGACATCGCGCAAACGCTCACCACGCTGACCCAGCAAGATCGCAAGACCGACCCCACAACCACGCCAATCACCATCCTCGCGGACGAGCGGACGAATGCCCTGCTCATCGGCGGCGACAAGGCCACGCGCAACCAGTTTCGCGGAATCATTGCCGAGCTGGACCTTCCGCTGGAAGACAGCGGCAGCACGCAGGTGATCTACCTGCGTTACGCATCGGCCGAGAACCTGGGGCCCGTCCTGCAAGGCTATGTCGAGCAGGTCGCCGCCAACGAGGGTGGCGGCCAGAACAAGCCAGCGGGCAGCAGTGGTTCCGTGGTCAAGGTCATCCCTGAGCCCGACACCAATGCGCTGGTTGTGACCGCACCGCCGAAGATCATGCGCGCCGTCAAGGATGTCGTCGCCCAACTGGACATTCGACGCGCCCAGGTGCTGGTCGAGGCAATCATCGCGGAAGTCAGCGAGTCCAAGTCTCGGGAGCTGGGAATCGACAGCGTCGTCTATGACAACGACCGGATTGCCGCCGCCAATATCCTGGATGCCGACACGCTGAATATTCTCGGCAGCGTGGCCGGAGCGGCTACAGGCAGCATCACCGGCGCTGCGGCTGCTGCACTCATCGAGCAAGGCATCACCGCCGCCGGCGGGCGCATCAACGAGAATGGCACCAGCTTTCTGTTCCTGTTGAAGGCGCTGGCCGGTGACGGTAATACCAATATTTTGTCCACACCCACGCTGGTGACCATGGACAACGAGGAGGCGGAAATCTCCGTTGGCCAGGAAGTCCCCTTCCTCTCTGGTCAGTTCTCCAACACCGGCACTAGCAGCACGACCGGCATCGTCAACCCTTTCCAGACGATTGACCGGAAGGATGTCGGCATCACCTTGGGCATTACCCCACAGATTAACGAAGGTGACACCATTCAGCTCAAGATCAGCCAGGAAGTGTCAGCGGTATCTGCCGGGTCTGCCGGCGCGGTTGATCTGGTCACCAACAAGCGCAGCCTCACGACAACCGTCATGGTGGATTCCGGTGACATTTTGGTGCTGGGCGGGCTGATCGATGATCAAGTACAGGAAACCGAACGCCGCACCCCGATACTTGGCAGCATCCCCATCCTGGGCAACCTGTTCAAGTTCCGCTCGGTTAGCAAGAACAAGCAGAACCTGATGATTTTCATCCGGCCTGTGGTGCTGCGCGATCGCGAAACAGCCGATTACTACACACGGCAGAAGTACGACACGATCCGCAACGTGCAGCTGGAGTCACATTCTGGCGGCATCTCGATTCTCGGTGGTGCCAAGCGCCCGCTGCTCGAAGACATCGACCGCGTCGAGGCTCAACCCCGTGGCGGCCGAGAATCCGGTCCTGCACGCGTGAACCCGGCAGCCCCCAAGGCTTACCCCCGCACACCTGTGGGCGAACCCGCGCCGGCAGAGACCGATGTCCAACCCGTCGTCGAGCCACAAGCAGAGCCGGACGACGAGCGTGATCCGGGCTTCAAGAAGTCCGAGTCCGGCAACACCGCCCGGAGGGCACATTGGCCGAAGTAGACGAGCAAGCGGCAACCCTGCGCCGGCCGTCCTTCTCCTTTGCCAAGCGCCATGGCCTGATCGTCGGGGCCCAGGGGGAGGACAGTGTCGAGCTGATTGCACGCCATGACGTGTCGCTGCAGGCGACCGCGGAGATGCGGCGATTTCTTGACCGCCCGATTTCGCTGCGCATGGTCAGTGCCGAAGAGTTTGATCGGCTGCTGCAGCAGGCCTATGAGAATAAGTCGGGCTCGTCCATGCAGATGGTTGAGGGCTTCGACGACGATTCGCTGGACCTGTCCAGTGCCGCCGAGGCTTTGGCCGAACCGCAGGATTTGCTGGAATCGGATGACGACGCGCCGATTATCCGGCTCATCAACGCCCTGCTGGCTGAGGCCATTAAGGAAGGTGCTTCCGACATTCACGTCGAGCCCTTCGAGAATCGGCTAACCGTGCGATTTCGAGTCGATGGCGTTCTACGGGAGGTGTTGCAGCCGCCGCGCGCCATCGCCCCGTTGCTGTCTTCGCGTATCAAGGTCATGGCCCGTCTGGATATTGCGGAAAAACGCCTGCCCCAGGATGGCCGTATCTCGCTGCGTGTCGCGGGGCGACCGGTCGATGTTCGTGTGTCGACCATTCCATCCGGTCATGGCGAGCGCGTGGTGATGCGACTGCTCGACAAGCAGGCTGGACGGCTCGACCTTAAGCAGCTGGGCATGGCATCGGATCAGCGCGCGCTATTTCAAAGCCTGATCAAAAAGCCGCATGGCATCATTCTGGTCACCGGCCCGACGGGTTCAGGCAAGACCACGACGCTCTACGCCGGTCTGGCAGAAATCAACGACCGCAGCCGCAACATCATGACGGTCGAGGACCCGATCGAGTACTACATCGACGGGATTGGCCAGACGCAGGTGAACACCAAGGTCGACATGAGTTTCGCGCGTGGTCTGCGAGCGATTCTGCGCCAGGACCCCGATGTCGTGATGATCGGTGAAATCCGTGACCTGGAAACGGCAGAAATCGCCGTGCAGGCGTCGCTGACGGGCCATTTGGTGCTGTCCACCCTGCACACCAACACCGCCGTTGGCGCCGTTGCCCGGCTCCGCGACATGGGCGTGGAGCCGTTTCTGCTCGCCTCCAGTTTGATCGGACTGATGGCTCAACGCCTGGTCCGCACACTCTGCCCTCACTGCCGGACGCCCTACGAAGCCGATGATGCCGAGTGCCAGCTTTTCGGCATCGACCCGGCGGACCGGCCGACGATTTACAACGCAGTCGGTTGCCCCGAATGCCGGCACACCGGCTACCTGGGTCGCTCAGGCATACAGGAGTTGGTGGCGGTCGACGAGACCATGCGCACAATGATCCACGACGGATCCTCCGAACAAGCCCTGGAAGCCCATGCCCGCCGATCCGCCCCGGGGATACGCCAGGCCGGCCTGCTCAAGGTGCTGGAAGGCGAGACCACCGTGCAGGAAGTACTGCGCGTGACGCGCGAGGGCTAGCCGCCACCATGGCTGCATTCGAGTACAAGGCAATTGATCGGCGGGGCCGTCAGCAAAAGGGGCTGATGGAAGCGGACACAGCACGCCAAGTCCGTCAGCAGTTGCGTGACAACGGCCTCATGCCAACGGATGTCCGCGAGGTCGCAGAAGCATCGGGGAGCCAAGGCCTGCGCAGCGCCAGAGGCTTCTCATCCAGTGAGTTGGCGCTGTTCACTCGCCAATTAGCCACCCTGCTCCGCTCCGGCCTCCCATTGGAAGAGGCGCTGAGCGCAGTCGCGGAACAAACCGAATCCAAGAAAGTAAAACGTACCACGCTGGGCGTGCGGGCCAGCGTGCTTGAGGGTCACACCCTGGCACACGCCCTGGCGGCATTTCCTGGTGCGTTTTCCACGCTTTACCTTGCGACCGTGGAAGCCGGCGAACACTCCGGCCATCTCGACCTCATTCTGGAGCGGCTGGCCGACTACGTCGAATCACGCCAGCAAATGCAGCAGAAGATCGTGCTGGCCAGCTTTTATCCCGCCATACTGTCGCTGGTCGCGGTGCTGGTTGTGGTGCTACTACTGACCTTTGTGGTTCCTCAGGTCGTGGATGTGTTCTCGTCCATCGACCAAGAACTGCCGGCGCTGACCCGCGGCATGATCGCAACCAGCGACTTTCTGCGTGCCCAGTGGTGGTTACTGCTTGGCGGCATTGCAGCCATCGCATTGGGATGGTCGCTGCTCAAGCGGCGGGAGTCTTTCCGATTCCGGGTCGACGCGGCGCGTCTTCGTCTACCCCTGATCGGTCGGCTTGCCCGGGGACTGAACACCGCGCGATTCACCCGCACACTCAGCATTCTCACCGGCAGCGGCGTCCCGATGCTTGATGCCTTGAAGATTTGCGAACAGGTCGTCAGCAACCTGCCGATGCGAGAGGCGATTACGCATGCAACGCGTCGAGTGCGCGAGGGTGAGTCCATTAGCAAGTCGCTGGCAGCCAGTGGGCTGTTCCCGCCGATTGCCGTTCACCTCATCGCCAGTGGCGAACAATCGGGCAAACTCGACGAAATGCTGGACCGCGCTGCCGTGCACCAGGAGCGAGAGGTCGAGACTTTGGTCGCTGGTTTAATGGGCGTTTTCGAGCCACTGCTCATTCTGACAATGGGTGGCTTCGTTCTGATGATTGTGCTCGCGATTCTGCTGCCGATTTTCGAACTCAATTCGCTGGTGCAGTAAACGCTGCCGTACGACGGCTGATGGCGGAGGCCTAGCTGGCCGCCTGTTGCGGCGCCGATTCCGGCCGTGCCACTGCACCGAGACTGGAGACCAGCAAGGACTCGATTTTCCGGGGCACGTCGTAATCGGTCTCAACCAGCGCAATTCGGATCGCGTTGGCAAAGGCGTTTTCGTCGGCACTCCCGTGGCTTTTGATCACCGTTCCCTGCAGGCCCACAAAGCTGGCGCCGTTGTAATTACCCGGGTCGATCCGACGCGCAAATGACTTGAGTACCGGACGCGCCGCCAAGGCAGACAATTTGGTCAGGGCATTACGTGAGAACTCCTCGCGCAATAACGTCCCGATCAGCTTGGCCACGCCTTCGCTGGACTTAAGCGCCACATTTCCCGAGAAGCCGTCACACACGACCACATCGACATCGCCCAGAAATACATCCGTACCCTCGACGTAACCAATGTAGTTAAGGTCGCTGTCCGCCAGGCGCTGCCCGGCCTCGCGAATGGCATCGTTGCCCTTGATCTCTTCTTCGCCAATATTGAGCAGGGCCACCCGCGGTGAAGCTTGGCCGTGGACCGCATGGGCGACCACATCGCCCATGGCCGCAAACTGCACCAGATGATCCGCCGTGCACTCGACGTTCGCACCCAGGTCCAGCATCAGGGTGTAACCGTTGAGCGAAGGGATCCGCGAAATGATGGCCGGCCGGTCGATATGCGGCAGCGTCTTGAGCACGAAGCGCGCAGTGGCCATCAGCGCGCCTGTATTGCCCGCGGACACGCAGGCATGGGCCTGCCCGTTCTTGACCGCGTTAATGGCCAGGCGCATGGACGAACGCTTCTTACCCCGCAGTGCACGGGATGGAAGCTCGTCCATCCCCACCACCTCGTCGGCGTGAAGCAGCTCAACTCGTCCGGGATACCGGCCGGCCAGCGCGGCGACATCAGCCCCGATCTGGGACGTGTCCCCGACGATGAGCAAACTCAGATCCGAACGCTCCGCAAGCACACGCGAAGCAGCGGGCAGCACGACGGCCGCACCATGATCTCCGCTCATCGCATCCAGGGCGATACGCAGATCAGTCATGGCGCGACCGTGAATCGTGCTCGATCATGTTGGGGATCGCCGCGGCGCACGTCGGCGATCCAGGCAGGGCTGCAAGAGCAGCTTATTCCTGCTCTTCTGCCGCTTCCGGCTTCACGATGACCTGACGGCCACGATAGTAGCCGTCTGCGGTGACGTGATGGCGGCGATGCGTTTCACCCGTGGTCGGGTCAATCGACAGCGTCGGGGCACTCAGCGCGTCATGGGAACGGCGCATGCCGCGCTTGCTACGGGTTTTACGGTTCTGCTGTACAGCCATCTCGAGGTCCTCAGTTGTCGTCCGAGCCAGAATCAAGCCCGGGCAGCTCACAGTCGGCATGCCTCGGGTAGCTCGGGACGGCGAGCAATAATTCATCGGTGACTGCCTCAAGCACTTCGAAGCGGTCACCCTCTAACACAATAGGTTCGGCGTCTTCGTCGACCTCCGCCGAATCCGAAGCCACCAATTGCCAGAACACCTGGCTTTCGATCCTGTGTTCCATGCTGCCCATGCAACGCTGGCACTGCAGCGAGGCCAGCGCCACAATATGGCCCGTGACTTCTGCGGGTCTGGCGGCCGAGCGAAACTCGGGAACGGTCAGACACGCGGACACTTCAGCCGGTCGAAGCAGTTCGACACCGGCTTCCAGCAGGCGCGGCATACGCTCACCAGCAACCGTTCCATCCAGTTGCTGCTTAGCTCGGGCACGCGCCAGATCAATCCAAACCGGCAAAGGGCGCTGCATGGCGCGCGCGATGATAGTGATGAGCGCAGATCAAGTCAAAGAAAACCCTGAGATTCCAGCCGATTCCGGCCCCGCCCGCGCCCCGTTAATCCTTGCTTCAAGCTCGCGCTATCGCCTGGAGATGATCGGCCGCCTACAGGTTCCGGTGCGCACGGACGCGCCGAATATCGACGAGTCCCCGCTGGCGGGCGAAACACCGATCGAGCTCGCCATCCGGCTGGCCCGCCACAAGGCCACCCATGTGGCGCAACGGCATCCGGGGCACTGGGTCCTGGGCAGTGACCAAGTGGCCATGCTGGGCGACCAACCGCTGGGCAAGCCGGGCACGATCGAGCGCGCACGTGATCAGTTGCGCGCCTGCTCCGGCCAAACAGTTCGATTTCTTACGGCCATGCATTTAATGGGTCCCGGCGATGCGAGCCACGCCCATCTCGACACCACGTCCGTGCGTTTCCGCCGTTTGAGCGAGGACGCAATCGAGGACTATCTGCGCCGCGAGCCAGCACTGGACTGCGCGGGCAGCTTCAAGTCGGAAGGGCTCGGCATCGCCTTGACCGAAGCGATTGAGACGGAGGACCCCACGGCACTGATCGGCCTACCACTCATCGCCCTGGCACGCATGCTTCGGGACGTCGGGTTGTTACCAGCCTAGACCCCGGCGCTCTCACGCACCGGGGGCCTAGCGCCGGCGACCCTGGGCATCCAGCCAGCCGGGCAGTTCGGCCACATGCGGCAACAAGCCAAGCGGCCTGCAGCGGCGCAGCGTCTGGGCGTCGTGCACCCCGCACAGGACACCGATGGCCGCAACACGCGCGTTCTGCGCCATGGCCAGGTCGTATTCGCTGTCACCGATCATCAACGCCCGTTCAGCCGGCGTGTCGGTTTCCCAGAGCAATTCCTCGAGCATGTCCGGGGCGGGTTTCGAGGGCGCTTCGTCGACCGTGCGCGTCGCTGCGAAAAACTGCCGTAAGCCACTGGCATCGAGCGCAGCCTCCAGGCCCTGTCGCCCCTTTCCCGTCGCGACGGCCAGCGTGACACCATCGGCAGCCAACTGGGCGAGCGTAGCCTCGACCTGGGGAAACAGCGGTGCTTGCTCAAAGCGCGCAGGCCCCCGCCGTTGTTGGTAATCCACCAGTCTTGGCTCCAGTTGTTCCCGACTGTGATCGGGGAACAGCACGGCAAGCGCCTCCCAGAGGCCGAGGCCGATGAGCGTGGAGATCTCGTCGTCGTGCCGCTCAGGCAGATCCAGCTCGGCAATGGCTTCCTGCATGGCATCAACGATGCGCCCGGTTGAATCGGCCAGCGTGCCGTCCCAGTCGAACACGATCAGGTCATAGGGACGGGTCATGTTGCGCCATCGAGAAGGCTTAGAAAGGCATCCGGGACGGATGCGCTGATTTCCAACAACTTGCCCGCCTCGCGGTGGACCAGCCGCATTCGCCAGGCATGCAGACACAGCCGCCCCGGCTCAACCTGCGCGTCACGGTCGGCATCCCCGTATTTAAGGTCGCCGACGACCGGATACCCAATGCTGGCCGCATGCACCCGAATCTGATGCGTCCTGCCGGTATCGATCTGGGCTTCCAGCAAACTCATCTGAGGCCGCCTGTCCAGCGCATCAAAATGCGTGACAGCCCGCTTGCCGCCCTCGTCCGCGCGCACCGTACGCTCGCCCCCCTGCCGTGCGTGCACGTCCAGCGACGCGTCTACCGTACGCAATCCGCCGCGCCAACGGCCGTGGACCAGCACCTGGTAGTGCTTCTCCGTTTTCGGATGGTTCAGCGCCTGCCGGGCACGGCGCAGGGGCTCGCCCCGACGCGCACAGACCAGCACACCACTGGTTTCGCGGTCGAGACGATGCACAAGATCGTAGTCCTGCCCGTGGCTGACCCGTAGACACTCGATCACCCCATGCGGAACGCCTGAGCCGCCATGCACGGCAATGCCCTCAGGCTTATCCAGGACGATAAAGTCGCCGTCGACATCAATAATGGCCTCACGCACCCGGTGCACCAACCGGTCCGGCGGCGGCCCGGCATCGCGCTCGGCCGTCCGAACCGGCGGAATCCTGACCTGGTCGCCGGTTGCCACGCGTGTGCTGGGTTTGACCCGACCGCCGTTGCAGCGCACCTGGCCGCTTGAGAGCAGGCGGTACACATGAGAACGCGGCACACCCTTGAGCTGGCCGAGCAACAAGTTGTCGATACGTTGGCCGTCTTCGGCCGCGGTGACGGCGTGGTACCGCACCTTTGGAGAATTCTGTGGCAAACTAGCTCCGCTGAATGACCGTTATGATCGTCATCACAGCCCGACCCACCACGATAGAGACACCTTCTTAGGTGGCGCCGGTGGGCAGATCGGCCCGTCTACCGTAGATCTTACTCTGATCACACGTTCCTGGGATTCCGACTGCACCAAATCGAAGCTGGTGTGCGCAGCTACCACTCGCGCGCACGCCGCACAGGGATAAATCGCGCTCCCCTCCGCTGAGCAGACGGTTCGAGCGCGCAACAGGATTAACGACAACATGAAACGCATTCTCGTGAACGCAACGCAGCGCGAAGAGCTGCGCGTTGCGATCGTCGATGGACAGCGTCTGATCGATCTCGACATCGAGATGGAACAGCGCCAAAGCCGCAAGGCCAATGTCTACAAGGCTCGCATCACCCGGCTCGAACCCAGTCTCGAGGCTGCATTCGTCGAGTACGGGGGCGACCGGCACGGCTTTCTCCCCCTCAAGGAAATCTCGCGCAGCTACTTCGTGAAGGATCCGGGCGAGGGTCGGCCGGACATCAAGAAAGTGCTGAAGGAAGGCCAGGAGCTCATCGTCCAGGTCGAAAAGGAAGAGCGCGGCACCAAGGGGGCGGCACTGACCACCTACCTCAGCCTCGCAGGCCGATTCCTGGTCCTCATGCCGAATAACCCGCGAGCCGGCGGCGTTTCACGCCGGGTCGAGGGCGAAGACCGCTCCGAACTCCGCGAAGCCATGGCGCAGCTGGAAATCCCCAACGGCATGGGCGTCATTGCACGCACCGCTGGCATGGGACGAAGCGCGGAAGAACTGCAATGGGATCTCAACTACCTCATTGAGTTGTGGACAGCCATCGAACGCGCTTCAGGCGAAATCAAGGCTCCACATCTGATCTACCAGGAATCCAGCATCATTATCCGTGCGTTGCGTGACTACCTGCGCCCGGATATCAATGAAATCCTGATCGATAATCCCAAGCTGCACGCCCAGGCCCAGGAGTTCATGCAGGCGGTCATGCCGCAGAACCTGAGCAAGCTGAAGTTCTACGACGATCGTATTCCGCTGTTCTCGCGCTACCAGATCGAAAGCCAGATCGAAACGGCCTACCAGCGTGAAGTGCGCCTGCCTTCGGGTGGCTCGATTGTCATCGACTACACCGAAGCCCTGACGGCCATCGACATCAACTCGGCGCGGGCCACAGGCGGCGCGAGCATCGAGGAAACGGCCCTTAACACCAACCTCGAAGCAGCCGATGAGATCGCCCGCCAGCTCAAGCTGCGTGACCTTGGCGGCCTGATCGTAATCGACTTCATCGACATGGGGCCCAACAAGAATCAGCGCGAAGTTGAGAACCGGCTGCGTGGCGCCGTGGGCAACGACCGCGCCCGCATCCAGATCGGCAAGATCTCGCGATTTGGTCTGCTGGAGATGTCGCGTCAGCGTCTGCGCCCTTCCCTGGTCGACCACACCCAGAGCAAATGCCCCCGCTGCGAAGGCAAGGGTCAGATTCGCTCCATCGACTCCACTGCCTTGTCGGTACTTCGCCTGGTCGAAGAAGAGGCCATGAAGGAAAAGACCGCGCGCGTGGAGGCGCAGCTGCCGGTCACCGTCGCAGCCTATCTGCTGAACGAAAAGCGCGTGGATGTCGCCGCCATCGAAGGACGCACGGGAGTCGGTGTGTTGCTCCTGCCCGTGCCTGGCATGGATCACCCTCATTTCGAGATTCAACGCATCCGTGGCGACCAGATGAAGGACGTGGCTGAGTACAGCCACGAACTCATCCAGCCTCGTGGTGAAGACATTGCCGAGGTACTGAATCGCAAACCCGACGAGCAGAAAAAGAAGACGCAGCAGCCGGCTGTCAGCCAGCTTGTCCCCTCTGCACCCATCCCGGTGCCGAAACCCAAGCCGGAGCCGACGCCGGTCGTCGTTGAGGGCAGTGCACCGGCCAGTTTTTGGCAGCGGCTTTGCGCCCTCTTCGGCATAGGCAGTACGACGAAGGCAGAAACCAAGCCAGAGAAACCTGCGCAGAAACCCGCCGCACGACAAGGCCAAAGCCGTGGCGGCAACCAGAATCGGTCGGGCAGCCGAAGCCAGCAGAACCGTCGTCGAGGCACACGTAGCTCCAACGGCGAACGCGGCCAGCGCGAGCGCAAACCACGTCAGCCGCGACAGGATCGCGCTGGAAGCAAACCGGCTCAGGACAACAAGCCCGAACAGTCGACCAAGTCAGCCGGGCCGCGACCCACGGCGGACAAGGTCGATGCCCCGGTTGAGAACACCGCAAGCGCCGGCGCCGCCTCAACCGGTGCCAGTGGCAACAGCAAGGACAGTGGCAACGAAGCCGGCAGTAGCAATCGCAGCCGTCGTCGTGGCCGGCGCGGCGGCCGCCGAAACCGTCGTGGCGGCCAGGGGGGTGGTCAGAACGGCAACCAGGCCAACACGGGGGCAGATCAGGCCGCCTCGGCCGATGCCAGCCAGGCCAAGGCCGACGCCGACAACACGCAGGCCGACACACGCAGCCCTGTCGCTGACGCCTCGGCGGAGAATCAGAAATCCGCAGCGGCAGACGGCAGCACGACGACTCGTTCCGGGCGCAATCGCCGACGCGGAGGCCAGCGCGGCAAACGCAACGGCGACACCGATGCCACAGCCTCGGCACAAAACGCAACCGAGCAACCGCTAGATACGAAGCCCGAGCCGAAGCCCGAGCCGAAGCCTGAGCCGAAGCCTGAGCCGAAGCCTGAGCCGAAGCCTGAGCCGAAGCCTGAGCCGAAGCCTGAGCCGAAGCCTGAGCCGAAGCCTGAGCCGAAGCCTGAGCC